>NC_017039.1:1200000-2400000 GCF_000284455.1 Synechocystis sp. PCC 6803 substr. PCC-P | reverse complement strand
CCTTTCACCAGACCGGAACCAAACCAAAACAGGGCCGCACAGGCAATGAGGGTGGTGACGTTACTGTCCAAAATACTGGAAAAGGCCCGAAAAAAGCCCGCTTCCACCGAACGGTAGAGGGTGTTGCCCGCCCGCAACTCTTCCCTGGTGCGCTCAAAAATCAACACGTTGGCATCCACCGCCATGCCGATACTGAGAATGAAACCGGCAATACCAGGCAGGGTCAACGTTACCCCCACCAAAGCAAAGGCCGCTAGGGTCAAAACGGCGTAAATCATTAGGGATATATCCGCCACTATCCCCGGCAAACGATAGTAAACCGCCATGAAAACTAGCACGAGAACTAGACCGACAAACCCCGCCACTAAACTACGGCGGATACTTTCTTGCCCCAGGGTGGCCCCCACTGTGCGGTTTTCAACCACTTCCACTGGGAACGGCAAGGAACCGCCCCGCAGTTGCACCGCCAGATCGTTAGCAGTGTCGATGGTGAAATTTCCTGTAATTACCGCTGCGCCCCCGGTGATCCCCGTATTGGCAAATTCCACGCCCACTACCGGAGCACTGATTAAATCGTTATCCAAAAATACCCCCAGGCTCCGACCCGTGCCGGCCACCGCTTGGGTTAACTCGGCAAATTTCTGTCCCCCTTCTTCGTCAAACCGGAGGGCCACTTCCCAGGCTGTGCCGGATTGATTAGGGCTAGGGCGGGCATCGGTGAGGTTTTTCCCCGTCAGTCCCATGGGTTCAAACAGAGCTAATAGAGCTTTATTGGATTCTTCTTTCGCTTTGATTAATTCCTCTAGGCGATCGCTGTTTTCCGGGGACGCACCGGAACGACGCAGGTTTTCCAACTCCGCATCCAGTTGCCGTTTAATGCTGTATTCCGCTTGGAATTCCCCTTCCGTGCCCGGCCGTTGTTGCTGAAATTCTAGCTGGGCAGTGCCCCCCAAAATTCGTTCTGCCTGTCCCGGATCCGTCACCCCCGGCAGTTGCACCACAATCTTATCTTCCCCGGCCGTTTGCACCAATGGTTCCGATACTCCCAGGGCATTAACCCGGTTTTCAATTACCGTTTTCACCGCCACCAAGCTATCGTTGTCAATTTGGGGAATTTCTTTGGTGGGTTGCACTTCAATGGTTAACTGGGCTCCCCCCCGCAGGTCTAAACCCAGTTGCAGGGGTAATTTGACCAGCACAAAGCTGGCCCCAATGACCAAGACAACAATTAAAAGCAGTAGCCAACGCAGTCTTTGCATGGGAAAGGAATTGATCGGGGACAATGTTCGATTCTATCGTGCTACGGGTCGATCCCTAGGCGATCGCCTGGGGCCGAAAGCAACGATGGGGGACAAAGTAATTAAATTTTCTTGATATACAAAAATTCGCTTTTGTCGATGCCTGATCATTTTGCACTAACTTTAACCATTGCTATGCATTGCAGTGTTTTGCAACATTTAATTAAGAATTCATGACGAAGTTTTTTTACTTGGTAGGATTTATTCCGTGGGCAAGCGCAACTTGCCATAGGCTAACTTCTTCAATTTCAGCTTTACATGAATCCCTCCTCTTCTCCTTCCCAATCTACGGCTAACGTTAAGTTTGTCCTGCTGATTTCGGGGGTAGCAGCCCTGGGGGGGTTCCTGTTTGGCTTTGACACTGCGGTGATCAATGGGGCGGTGGCGGCCCTACAAAAACATTTTCAGACGGACAGTCTTTTAACAGGTTTATCTGTATCCTTAGCTCTGTTGGGATCAGCACTGGGAGCCTTTGGGGCGGGACCGATCGCCGATCGCCATGGGCGGATTAAAACGATGATTTTAGCGGCGGTGCTGTTCACCCTCAGTTCCATTGGGTCGGGTTTACCTTTCACCATTTGGGATTTTATTTTTTGGCGGGTGTTGGGGGGCATTGGGGTGGGGGCCGCTAGCGTTATTGCCCCGGCCTACATTGCGGAAGTGTCGCCGGCCCATCTGCGGGGGCGTTTAGGATCTTTGCAACAGTTGGCCATTGTTTCTGGCATTTTCATTGCCCTGCTCAGTAATTGGTTTATTGCTTTGATGGCGGGGGGATCGGCCCAAAATCCCTGGTTGTTCGGTGCGGCGGCCTGGCGTTGGATGTTCTGGACAGAGCTAATTCCCGCCCTGCTCTATGGAGTTTGCGCTTTCCTGATCCCCGAATCTCCCCGGTATTTAGTCGCCCAAGGGCAAGGGGAAAAAGCGGCGGCTATTTTGTGGAAAGTGGAAGGGGGAGACGTGCCCAGTCGCATTGAGGAAATCCAGGCAACGGTTAGTCTCGACCATAAACCCCGGTTTAGCGATCTGCTCAGTCGTCGGGGAGGATTATTGCCCATTGTCTGGATTGGTATGGGGTTGTCGGCACTACAACAGTTTGTTGGCATTAACGTAATTTTTTATTACAGTAGCGTGCTCTGGCGATCGGTGGGTTTTACCGAAGAAAAGTCTCTGTTAATCACGGTAATCACTGGTTTTATCAATATCCTCACCACCCTAGTGGCGATCGCCTTTGTGGATAAATTTGGCCGTAAGCCTTTGTTGCTCATGGGCTCCATTGGTATGACCATTACCTTGGGCATCCTTTCCGTGGTGTTTGGGGGAGCAACGGTGGTTAATGGCCAACCCACCCTGACGGGGGCCGCTGGGATAATTGCTTTGGTGACAGCCAATCTTTATGTATTTAGTTTTGGTTTTTCTTGGGGGCCCATTGTTTGGGTCTTGCTGGGGGAAATGTTTAATAACAAAATTCGAGCGGCGGCCCTATCGGTGGCGGCGGGGGTACAGTGGATTGCTAACTTTATTATTTCCACTACTTTTCCGCCCCTATTGGATACGGTGGGTTTGGGCCCCGCCTATGGTTTATATGCCACTTCAGCGGCCATTTCAATTTTCTTTATCTGGTTTTTTGTGAAGGAAACTAAGGGTAAAACTCTGGAGCAAATGTGATTAATTTTTTATTTTGAGGGGAATTAATTGACATTAGCTTGATTTTTTTCGGGAGGGTACCACATTGTCATTAGCAAAATTGACTGCATCCATGGGCTTAATTTGCGGTTTGGCGATCGCCAGTGGACTAACAGTGACGATACCCAGTGAGGCCCAAACTATCTCCGTGAACGAATTTTTCCCTCCGGTTAATCGTTACCAGTTGGGTGCAAGTAATTTGGGCAATGGCGTTAATCAAGTTACCTCAGTGGCGGAACTAAGGGATGTGCAACCCAGTGATTGGGCCTTTGCCGCTCTGCAAAGTTTGGTGGAGCGTTACGGTTGTTTAGTTGGTTATCCAGACCGCACCTACCGAGGTGATGCCGAAGGCACACTGCGTGCCCGCCCCCTGAGTCGTTACGAATTTGCAGCGGGATTAAATGCTTGTTTAAACACCATTGAGCAACTATTGCAAGAAAATGTCTCCGTTGCCCAGGGAGATTTAGACCTGCTGAAAAAATTAGCCCAGGATTTCCAAGCAGAGCTAAAACAATTGGCAGTTCGGGTCGATAATCTGGAAACTCGCACTGCTTTTTTAGAAGACCACCAATTTTCCGTCACCACAAAACTTTATGGACAAACGATTACTTCTTTGGATAAGGTCTTTGGCGATCGGGTGGGGGGCGGCAGCAATGAATTTCAAACCCAGTTCGCCTATCGAGTCCGATTTAATTTAGAAACCAGTTTTACCGGCAAAGATTTGTTCAGAACCAGGTTGCAGTTCTCCAACTTTCTTAACGGAGTAGAGCAAACTGGCACCAATATGACCCGCTTCAACTATGACGATAATTCCAACAATAATGTGGAGGTGAGCCATCTTTGGTACCGTACTCCTTTGACGGATAATTTGACTCTGCGCTTGGGTACTGTCGGGGTGGGCTACACAGATTTAGTGGATACGTTAACTCCCCCCACCATTGCCGATGATGCCCTGGGTATTCCTTCCCGCTTTGGGGAGTATGATCCGGTTTATCGTCGGGGAGGGGGAGGAGCTGGCTTTAATTGGCAGATAACCCCCACAGTGCAACTGAGTGTGGGCTACTTGGCCACCAATCCCAACGATCCTGACCCAGGCAATGGCCTTTTCAATGGGGGATATCACACCCTGGCTCAATTGGCTTATCAAACCGCTGACGGGGGCATTGGCTTCACCTATTCCCGTTCCTATTTCCCCGCTGGTAATACGGATTTAATGGCGGGCACTGGTAGTCTGTTGGCCATTCAACCCTTCGGAGAGGTGATCGCCACGGCGGGGAATTTTTACACTTTGCAGGGGTATTACCGCATCACGCCCCACGTACAAATCCATGGCTGGGGAGGTTTTGTGGAGGCCCAAGCCCAGGGGGGAGGATTAAGCAATTTATCCAATGGAGTGGGGGGGACAGTGTTGAGGGATGTGTCCTGGAATAGTTCGGCCATTTGGTATGGCTTGGTGGGCATTAGTTTCCCAGACGTGGGGGGAGAGGGTAATTTACCGGGCATTGCTCTAGGTATTCCTCCGACGGTAACGGCCAGTAATTTACCGGGGGCAGTGGGACAAACCACCCCTTACCATTTAGAGGCGTTCTATCGCATCCAACTCAACGACAATATTTCCATCACCCCAGGTTTTTGGGTCGTGCTTAATCCTGAAGCCAACAGCAACAACGCCACCCAATATGTGGGGCATATACGCACCAGCTTTTTGTTCTAATCTGCGGTCTTTTTGATCAAATTGGTCTGTGTTCCATCAAGACTGACACAACCCCATAAAATCAATCAATTGCCGCACCAATTCCGGTTTGGTCACAGCCAAAATGGTGGAACCATCTTCGAGCAACGTATTGCCGTTGGGAATTTTTAGATCTTCATGGGCATTGGCCTGGTAGCCAATAATCAATGTACCGGAGGGAAAACGGGGATCCTGGGCGATCGCCGCCACGCTACGGCCCACAATGGTGCAATTGGGGGGAATAGAAAGTTTGAGCACTTCAATTTGTCCCTGTTCAAAGTGCATCATGGCATCCACTTGGGGATACTCAATGGCATTAATTACCCGATTAAGAGCCAATTCTGTGGTGCTGATAATGTGGGTGGCACCGGCCAAGCGGTACGGTTCAGCAAAATCCCCATCGCTCATGCGGACGACAATTTGCGGCACACCGTAATGTTTTGACAGGGTAACTAAAGCCAAATTTAGGGCATCCTCCTGGAGCGCTGCAATCACAGCCCCCGCTTTACGAACTCCTGCTTCTAGTAAAACTGAGGTATTGACCGCACTGCCTTCAAAGGCCATCACCCCAATTTTTTCCCGGGCATACTGACAGGCCAAGGGATCGGTATCCACCGCCGCCACAGTGTGACCCATTTTGAGCAGATTTTTGGCCAAATTGGAGCCCATGCTCCCCATGCCACCAATGAGAATATACATCTTTCACCCGTTGGATAACAGGCTTGATTGTAATGGAAGTTCACGAAAATTGATGGTGGCCAATCCCCACCAAGGTTTGATGGGGAAATTTGAGGGTTGAGTAAGCAACTAGAATTTTGGCCCACAGACCCTTAAGCTCCCACGGCTTCCTTGGCGGCATACATAACCTCCAGGGTGATTTCCGATAGGCCCCGCTCTCGGGCAAACTTTTCTGTGTTGCGTTTAACTTTACCCCGCACAAACCCTGGCACTTTATTCAATTCTGCTTGGGCGGTGCTGTGCCAGCCTAGATCAGAGTCACTGGAAATGCCTTTGGTGATCACTTCCTTGGTGTCGTGGCCGCCGAAAATTTCCAACAGATGGTCTTCCATGCCCAGGGTGAAGGAGTTGTACACCAAATCGGCAATCTGGTTTGTCCCTTCGTAACCGAGGAAAGGTTTGTAGCCCAGGGGAAAATTCTGGATATGGATCGGGGCCGCAATCACACCGCAGGGAATATCCAAGCGTTTGCCCACATGGCGTTCCATCTGGGTGCCAAAAATTGCTGCCGGCTCAATCCTGGCTATGGCATCGGCGATCGCCCCGTTGTCTTCACTGATCAACACTTCGTCACAGTATTCAGATACTTCGGCTCGGAACCAATCGGCATCGTATTTGCAATAGGTTCCTGCTAGCACAACGTGGATACCCATTTCCCGGGCCAAAATTTTGGTCATAGCGGCCGCATGGGTATTATCCCCAAAGACCACTGCTTTTTTGCCCGTGAGATTTTGACAGTCGATAGAGCGAGAAAACCAGGCCGCTTGGGAGACGTGACGGGTTTGTTGCTGGATGAAATCTTCGTAGTTAACGTCGAAACCCTGTTGATTTAACACCTGTTGCATTTTGCGGATACAACGGGCCGTTTCCACCACTCCCATGGGGGTAATGTCCACGTAGGGCTGGGCAAATTCTTCTTGCAAATATTCCGCTGTCATCAAACCAATTTCCCGGTACGGGCAGAGGTTAAACCAAGCTTGGGGAATTTTAGCCAATTGATCCACCGTGGCTTTTTCCGGCAAAATCAGGTTTACTTCAATGCCCAGATCCGCCATTAATCGCTTTAACTCGGTGCAATCATGTTGATTGTGGAAACCTAGGGTGGTGAAGCCAATTAAATTCACCGATGGCTTAGCTGTTTTTTCCGTGGCTAAATTACCCTGTTTCCGGGCTTTTTTGATGTAAAACTCGACAATCTGCTTAAGGGTACGATCGCCAGCTTGCAATTCGTTATAGCGGTAATGGTTCACGTCCGCCAAAAGTACATCACAGTGGGCATCCATCTGGGCCCGGTCAACAAAATTGGCCAAATCTTCCTGCAAAATGCTGGAGGTACAGGTGGGGGTCAGCACAATTAAATCCGGCGTTTCTTCCCCATCTTTGCGGACAATGTTGTCCACCACTTTTTCCTGGGAACCCCTCGATAACACTTGGCGATCGACCACACTGGTGGTGACAGGGGTAAAATTCTGCTCCCGTTCCAACATGGAGCGCATGACGTTGAAATAATCATCCCCCAACGGAGCGTGCATAATGGCGTGGACGTTTTTGAAAGAACTGGCGATGCGTAGGGTGCCAATGTGGGCCGGGCCAGCGTACATCCAATAGGCCAATTTCATAGGGTTCAGACTCCGGGGGCATAATTCACCCTCAAATTGTCGGTAAAAGCCTTAACCTTGTCGAGCAGTAACTTTACATTTTGATCGAGCTTTTAATCTTCTGTAATGCTTATCCTGATTCACTTTCAGCTTTATTTAGTTCAATTATTTTTTTACGTCTTTCCATACAATTCTTAATGCTTAGACATGATCGCCATAGGTATTTATCACTATCTGTCTGTGGTAAATACACTACAAAAACTCAATGTGATTACACATTTCTTCTGGTTCGAGAATTTCCCACATCAAGACTAATCCTTGAATAACTTGGTCAATCGACTTATTTCGTTGAGAACAATAAGCGATGCCAGTATGATCGGGAGATGATTGAGCTAATTTTAAAAAGTCAGTATCTTGGGTAAAAATTACTCGGCCTTCAGACCCAGCAAACTGTAACTGCTCTTGATCAGAAACCCCTAGCAGACCAGTTTCCGGAGTTGTTGTAACATCAAGACTGCGATGACGTAAGCCAAGGGCAATGCTATAGCTGATGTTTTCATCAAGATGAAATTTAATCCTGTTTGCCATGAACTTTTCTTAATTTTGCTTCCATCAAAGAAGGGGTACTGGACCGCATTTCTTCAGCAAAAATTTCATCATCAATAATTCCTTGCCTAATTTCTTCAAGGTGATCGTGATAGTAAGACAAAGCTGCATAAACGTCAGCTAAAGTAATACTAGGATAATGATGGACGATTTCGTCGGGAGATAGTCCCATTCGTTCGTGCCAGATCACGATGTCTTGAACTGTGATCCGGTGCCCAGCGATGCGAGGTTTTCCACCACAGGTTCCTGGCGTGATCTCAATATGATTGATTAGGGTTGTCGCCATTGGTATTTCCTCTGTATTGCACCATTACCCTGAGTGGCGATCAGAAGTTACAACTCAGAAACCGGGACTATAATCCTTCACGGTTGTACACGATCGCCGTTTTGATTCAGTCAGTTCAAATCATCTATTTTTTCTGCACTACCCGCACTGGGGTGCCATTTTGCACCATGTTGAACAAAGCCACCACATCTTGATTTCGCATTCTGACGCAACCGTGGGAAGCCGCTGTGCCCAGGAAATGCTCATGTTTTTTCGGGGTGCCATGGAAACCAATGGTATTTTTACCGTCACTCCAAAAACCGATCCAACGGATACCGATGGGACCATCCAAGCTGGCGGCCACTTTTTTGCCATTCCAGGGATTTTCCCACACGGGATTTTCCACCATTTGGATTACTTGGAAATTGCCTTGGGGTGTTTCCCAGCCTTTTTTGCCCACTGCCACCGGGTAACTTGCTAAAACTTTATCGTTTTGGTAGGCGTAAACTTTCCGTTCTCCCAGTACCAGCACAATATGGGTGGCCAAGGCCTGGCTAGTTGGATTGCTAGGGGTACTGGTGGGAGCAGCAGGAGGAGTGTAGGTAGATTCGGGAATCGGCTTCAAAGGAGGAATGGCACTACC
This sequence comes from Synechocystis sp. PCC 6803 substr. PCC-P, assembly GCF_000284455.1. Lineage (GTDB taxonomy): Bacteria > Cyanobacteriota > Cyanobacteriia > Cyanobacteriales > Microcystaceae > Synechocystis. The sequence goes on along the minus strand of NC_017039.1, from coordinate 2,391,437 downwards.
TCCATTGAGACTACTTTGGGCCTGGGCCGCGGTGGGAATGACCAAGCTGGTTGCAGTCAAACTAACACCACCCAACCAAAGGGCGACACGGGCTAGGGGAGAGACTTGTTTCTGCATAGGATTGACAAAAATAAAGGGAACGATAGGGCTTTAACAATACGAGATTGAATACAGACCAACAGAAATATTATGTTAAATGATCATTATCATTGCTGTCTAAGTTCCATGGGCTGGGAAAAAGACGGTGCGGCGATCGCCACGATACCCAACACTTTAGCTCCCTTTTCTTCCATTATCCGTCGGGCTTCTAGGGCGGTGGTGCCGGTCGTAATAATATCATCCAAAATCAACCAGGGTCGGCGAGTGTTAAACCCTGGCCCCGTGGCTAAAGCTGATTGCAATTCCCGGCGGCGATCGCCTGGGCTAAGACCAAACAGAGCTTGGGTATCTTTAACTCGTTGTAATGCTTGGGGGTGGAGAACATAACCAGTCAGGCGGCAAAAACCAGCGGCAATTCTTTCAGCTTGATTAAATCCCCGTTGGGCTTGCTTACGAGCGTTTAGGGGAATGGGCACCACCTGGGGACGCAATTTAGTTTTAGCTTGGGGTTGTTGTAACCACTGTTCTGCCAACTGTTCCCCCAACCAAATGCCAATGTCTGGCTGTTGCTCAAACTTCATCACCGTTAAAGCCCGCCGCAATTGTCCTTCGTATTGTCCCCAAACAAAGCGGGGAAAGTTTCCTTGCCATTGCTGGAATTTACGAGGAAAACGATGGCTCAAAATTTGTCCAGTGCAATCCCGACAAAGTTGATCCTGACTGGGTTTTTGGCATAGAGGACAGGGAGTTTGAAAAATGAGGGAACGAATTGATTGCCACATGGAAGAGAAACTTACGGGAATTTAACTCTGGTTAGAAGCATCGGCCCTTAACCTAGCTACTGTATCCGTCACAATGGCGATCGCCTGGTCAATTTCTATCTCGGTGGTAAATCGGCTTAAACCAAAACGGAGACTAGCTTGGGCGCTGGTTTTGTCCCGACCCAGGGCATACAACACATGGGAAGCTTCAGTGCGGTAGGAAGAACAGGCGGAACCGGAAGATAATGCCAATCGAGGTTGCAATGTAGTTAGCAAAGCCTTGGGATCAACCCCAGTAATACTGACATTGAGGTTGCCCGGTAACCTTTGTTCGTAGTCCCCATTCAGCACCACCCCACTAATTTTTGCCAGACCTTGCCAGAGTTGATCCCGCAGTTGTCGCTGGCGATCGCCTTCCGACACTAAAGTTTCCCCAGCTATGGTCAAAGCCTTGGCTAAACCGACAATCAGGGGCACCGGCAGAGTTCCGGAACGAAAATTACCTTCCTGCCCTCCCCCCAACAGTTGGGGCGCTAACCTCACCCCCGGATTTTGACGGCGATATAATCCCCCAATGCCCTTGGGTCCATGGATTTTGTGCCCAGTGAAGGAAAGTAGGTCAATGTTAAGTTGATGGACGTCGAGGGGAATTTTGCCCAAGGCTTGGGCCCCATCACAATGAAAAATAATTGAGCGTTGGCGACAGAGAGCACCAATCTCCTTGAGGGGTTGCAGCACGCCGATTTCATTGTTGGCCGCCATCACGGAAACAAGAATGGTATCGGGCCGTAAAGCCTTTTCCAACTCGGTTAAATCCACCAAACCACTGGATTGAACTGACAAATAGGTCACCTCAAACCCCAAGGTTTCCAAATAACGACAGGGAGCTAACACCGCTTGATGCTCCGTTTCCACCGTCACCAGGTGTTTCCCTTGGGCAAAGTACGCCTCCGCCACTCCCCGAATGGCCAAATTATTAGCTTCCGTAGCGCCGCTGGTGAAAATAATTTCTTCTGGTTGGGCCCCCATGGTCTCGGCAATTTCTTGCCTAGCTTGTTTAATTGCCGCTGAGGCTTGCCAACCGTAAAAATGGGCACTGCCCGCATTACCATACTGCTCTGTCAGGTAAGGGAGCATGGCTTCCAGTACCCTAGGATCGAGGGCAGTGGTGGCGTGGTTGTCGAAGTAAAGAGGCCGTTCCATAGTGATTTCCTCTGCTCATTTATCCTTTCAGTTCCCATATCCCCGGCTAATTTTGCTCAACTTTTGCGGGACTTAGATTAAAGGATAACGTTTTACTTTTTTTGCTCTGTCACCATTTGGCAAAGGCGATCGCCAATTAATTCGCCGGCCAGTTGATGGCCCTGAACATTCCAATGACCCACTCCGGGGATGGTGTTCTCAAAACCGTGCCAATAAATTTGCTCCGCATCGGCTTTTTGTTGCATGGTTTTCGCCAGGGTCAACACAGGAAAATCCTCCTGTTGTCCCAATGCGCTCAACCGTTGATCAGGGTAAAACAAATTCTCCGCCCCTAGCTGCTTTAACTTTTCCCGCACCTGGCGATCGGGATATACCTGGGGAGGATTGCTAATCACCACTGCTAAAAAATCAGCACTTTCTTCCCTACTTAGTTGACTGGTCGCTATGACTAAAGATTCCGTAGCGGCCCAAGCTTGTTCCCAGGCGGGGTCAGTGGGTTCCCGGTATAAATTAACGTCGAAATCTAGAGCGGGAATGATGTCAGCATTGCCTTGCTGTTGGGTGGTTAAAGTCCGCTGGGTTACCCATTGTCGTTTGGCTTCGTTGAGTACTTGTAGCAACTGCACCCGATTAATCAAGCTGTACAGGAATCGTCTTGGGGCACTATTCCGCCGTTGATAGGCCGCTGTTTCCTTAAAATCGAACTGCATTTGCCATTTACCATCCACCTCTTCCCAAAAGGGCGCTAGGCGATCGCCAGGGCTGAGTTGACGAGAGTTATTGACAATGTCATTGCCGGTGAAAATTTGCAGTAAGACTAAATCTGGCTGGTATTCCATGGCATGGTGCTGGAGAGTTAAATATTCCTGGGCAGTGCCGTAGTCCCCCACACCAAAATTAATTACTTCCACCGTTTTACCCGTTAAGCCGGGGCAGGAAGGCAAATTTTTTTCTATGGCGCTCCAATAGGTCTCATCTTCATCAACCTGAATTGCTTCGGAAAAAGAATCCCCCAATACCACAATGCGATAGGTATCCGCCGGTTTCTCCTTTTCATAATGGCGATCGCGCAGGCCATCGGCATTAATTCTTACCAAACCATTGCCTTCATGGGTCCAACGGGAGCTGAAATTGGGAATTAAACTATGGCCCCGTTGGGGATCGACTTGGTAAAAACTGGGATAACCAATGCCCATTAACCTCAGGGCCACTTCCGCCACCACCACGGCAAAACCTAAACTGCCCAGCACCAGTAAGGCATTGGCCAACCACTGTTTCTTTTGAGGAGATTTTGTCATGGAGAATAAAACGATTGCGGAGAAAGGTGGCATTGGGGTGAACCTCCCCTAAACCAAACTCAATAACTATACCCACATCTAATGACCTCGAAGTTGATCAAGCCACAATCATCGAGGCGATCGCCATTTGGTAGGGGACAAAAGGTAAAGAAACATAAAATTGTAGCAAAATATACTGAATTATCAAAAGTGAAATAGGACAATTGCTCGACAATCTTTCTAAAAACCAGTATTAACCTTTCTAAGTTTCAAATTTAGTTGCCCTCAGAAAGTTCACAGTCCAATAGGCGATCGCCGTTTAATCTTCAAGTTTCCATCACAAACACATATCCCAACAGACTCTCCACCATGGATAACAAAAACGAGAATCAAGAAAACAGTCAAATTGACGATACCGATATTGCGGCTGGTGCAATTGCAGTCGGGACTGTAGCTGGGGCTGGACTTTCCGCAACTATTGGAGGGATGGGATTAACCGTTGCCGGGGCCGGGATTGGCATAGGGATGGCCCCAGTTGCGGCCGCTGGTGCGGTGGTTGGGTCTGCCGCCTTTGGAGCAAAAAAAGCAATCGAAGGTCAAGATCCAATGGCAGTTGGGGCAATTGCTACTGGTGCGGTAGTTGGAGCAGGGACATCTGCGGCATTAGGTGGAATGGGATTAGCTCTTACTGGAACGGCCATAGGAATAGGAATGGCCCCGATCGCCGCCGCTGGTGCGGTAGTTGGATTAGCTGGCTATGGGCTGTACAAAATGTTTGGCGGTGAATAATGCCCAAACCAGATCCATTCCAGAGTCTTGTTAGGGGATTCGTTAGGGATCTCATCGATGCAGTTAATGGGCAGGAAAGGGAGAAAAAAGTCACATTGGGGGAAAGTTTTCCCAGTGGACAAAAGCATCCTGAGTCTTGGTATCAAAAAAGGTTAGCGAAAAAATTGGGGGGAGACATCGAAGTTCAAACCCCCGTTGGCAGGATAGATATTCTGACCAAGACCGAAATTATTGAAGTCAAGACCGCCAAGAACTGGAAAGCGGCGATCGGGCAAGTCAAAAGTTATGGCAGATATTACACCAATCATTCGTTGAGGATTCATCTTTTTGGAGCCATTAAGCCCAGTCAGCTAATTCTTATCAAACAAACCTGTAAAGACGAAGGAATTGCTTTGACCCACGAAGAAATTTCTTTATAAACTCTGATCGCCAGAGCCAGAGCCATTTAACTAAGAATAATATCTACGGATCAAAAGGCGATCGCCGATGAACCTAGCCACCGCCAAACTAAGCCGGGTCAGAATGGAAGCAAAGGGAGAAAAATTTTGCCCCAGGGGTAGCAAACAAAAAATGCGATGTACCCTTAAGGAAATTAACCTTGCCCGACTGTGCAATTTAACGTAGCTATTATGACTAAGCGAACTTTTGGGGTAATTGGACTAGCGGTAATGGGGGAAAATCTTGCCCTCAACGTGGAAAGTCGAGGCTTTCCCATCGCCGTGTTTAACCGTTCCCCCAACAAAACTGAGAAATTCATGGCCGAACGGGCTGTGGGCAAAGATATCAAAGCCGCCTACACCGTAGAAGAATTTGTCCAACTGTTGGAACGCCCCCGTAAAATCCTTGTAATGGTCAAAGCTGGGGGACCCGTGGATGCAGTGATCAATGAGTTGAAGCCCCTGTTGGAAGAAGGGGACATGATCATTGATGGTGGCAACTCCCTTTATGAAGATACGGAACGTCGCACCAAAGATTTGGAAGCCACCGGCCTGGGCTTTGTCGGCATGGGAGTCAGTGGAGGGGAAGAAGGCGCATTACTGGGTCCTAGTTTGATGCCCGGTGGTACCCCGGCCGCCTACAAAGAATTGGAACCCATTCTGACTAAAATTGCCGCCCAGGTGGAAGACCCCGATAATCCCGCCTGTGTGACTTTTATTGGCCCAGGGGGAGCAGGACATTACGTCAAAATGGTCCACAACGGCATTGAGTATGGCGATATGCAACTAATCGCTGAAGCCTACGACATCTTGAAAAATGGCCTCGGCTTGAGCAACGAACAACTCCACGAAGTTTTTGGCCAATGGAATCAAACCGATGAGTTAAACTCCTTCCTGATTGAAATCAGCACCGACATTTTTGCTAAAAAGGATCCCGAAACCGGAGGCCATTTAATTGACTACATCCTTGATGCCGCCGGCCAAAAGGGCACAGGACGCTGGACGGTGATGAGTGGTTTGGAATTAGGAGTGCCCATTCCCACTATTTACGCCGCCGTTAACGCCAGGGTAATGTCTTCCCTCAAAGAAGAACGGGTGGCCGCTTCCGGTCAACTGTCGGGTCCCAGTAAAACCTTTAGTGGGGACGTAGAAGCCTGGATTCCTAAGGTGCGGGATGCCCTCTATTGCTCGAAAATGTGTTCCTATGCCCAGGGCATGGCCCTAATTGCCAAAGCTTCCCAGGAATTTGGCTACGACGTTAACCTGCCGGAAATTGCCCGCATTTGGAAAGGGGGTTGCATTATCCGAGCTGGCTTTTTAGACAAGATCAAGAAAGCTTTTAAAGACAATCCCCAGTTGCCCAATTTACTTCTAGCTCCGGAATTCAAGCAAAGTATTTTGGATCGCCAGGGGCCATGGCGAGAAGTGTTGATGCTGGCCAATGAAATGGGCATTGCAGTGCCGGCCTTTAGTTCCTCGTTGGATTACTTTGACAGTTACCGGCGGGCGGTGCTTCCCCAAAACCTGACTCAAGCGCAACGGGATTACTTTGGGGCCCACACCTATGAACGGACTGATAAGCCGAGGGGAGAATTTTTCCACACGGAATGGCTTGATTGATTTTTTGTTTGCCACAATTATTACTCTCCCAACCCTGGGAAGAAATTCAGTCAAGTTCTGAATGGGGGTAAAGATCCAAAAGGCCCTCGGCATTCTTGAAAAAATAATTGTATTCTTCCCCTTGGTTGTGCCGGGGGAAATTTTTTTCGGAGTTTAAATGCCCCCCAATTTCCCGAAGTTTGGAGGGAAAGTTTGCGAGGATTGGTAACGGTTTAGCGAGTTGTTGTCTACAGTCAGAGGGTGGCAAGCTATACCCTAAGCCGCTAACGGAGCGTCATTTTCCCCATAGGCTACCAGTTGGTAGTAGTCCACCAATTGTCTGGTGGCCGCTGGCCAACCCCATCGTTCCGCTTCTTGCCGAGCGTTTTGTCGCAAGAGTTCTCGATCGCCAGGGGCGGACATTAACCTTTGGGTGGCTTGCACCACTCCCCCTGCCACAGCGGGATCAAACAGGTAACCGTTTTCACCATCGGTGACAATGTCTAAAATGCCCCCAGAGGCCGCCGCTACCACGGGACAGCCCGCCGCCATAGCTTCCAAAAGTACTAAGCCCAGGGTTTCAGTACGGGAAGGAAAAATGAACGCATCAGCGGAAGCAAAGGCCGCCGCCAACTCTAATCCCTGCATATAGCCGGCAAAATAGGTATTAGTGCCAGCAAAATGGGCTTCTAAATTTTTTCGGTTAGGTCCATCCCCCACGATCGCCAACCGGGCCTGGGGAATGGCCTCGAGCACTGGCTTAATTTCATCGATTTGTTTTTCCGCCGAAACCCGACCAACATATAAAAATAGGGGATCGTCAGGGTGACCCTGGGACAGTTTTTGCCGCATTTGGGCCGATTTCAGGTGGGGCTGAAACAGTTCCGTATCTACCCCTCGTTGCCATAAATCCACCCGTTCAATGCCGTGGTTGACTAATTCCTGCACCATGGCGGAGGAAGTGCAAAGATTTAATTCCGCTTGGTTATGGGCCAGTTTTAACAGTTCCCACAGCACCCCTTCCAGGGCCCCTAGACCATAATGTTGCAAATATTGGGGTAAATGGGTGTGATAGGAAGCCACTAGGGGAATATGCAAATTTTTAGCGTAATAGATGCCTCCCAAGCCCAATACCGCTGGATTGACCACATGGATTAGGTCTGGTTGAAATTTCAGCAGGGCCTGTTTAATTTGGGGCGACGGGAAAGCCAGTTTTAGTTCTGGGTAAAGGGGTAAAGGCATGCCCTTCACTCCATGGATTTTTGCCCCTTTATATTCCTTGAGCCCCCCCTCTGGACAAAAGACCAATACCTGATGCCCTTGGCGTTGCAGATTTTCCACTGTGTGCTTCAGACGGGTGACAATTCCATCAATTTTGGGCAAAAAGGTTTCCGTAAACAGGGCAACACGCATGGCTAGATGGGGGTAAATCAGATCAACATCAACAAAATAGAAGGCACTATCCAGGGCCGCACCCGGCGATCGCCCTTCACAACAAAACTTCACAATCCGGCGGTGGGCCAACCTAGAATACTATATCGGCAAAGCTTCCCCTTGCTCCCGCCAATAAAAAGCTAAATTGCTCAACCCATATTTTTTTTGACGCATTAATTCCAACCCAGCAATCTGCTCCGGTGGCTGCCAATGGTGTCGGTCATATTCCACTGCCATTTCTCCAGTGGGGCTGAGAATTTGCAATTCCCCCACCAGGGTTAAAACAGGGTTGTATAGTCCACTGCCATAGGGGGGATCAAAGTAAATGCGGTCAAAGGTTTGTCCTGCCAAGCTTGGGAGCAATTTCAGCACATCTCCCCGCAAAACTGACCATTGTTGCCCAGGCTTCGCTAGTTTTTGCCAATTTTCTTTGATGATGGTGCAAACTTTGGCAGACTGCTCGATCGCCACTACTTTGTCCGCGTCCCGACACAGGGCCTCAGCCCCCAGGGTGCCATTGCCCGCACAGAGGTCCAACCAGTGGCAGTGCTGAATTTCTCCCCGCCAAATGTTGAATAATGCCAGGCGGACTTTCCCTGTGGTAGGTCTAGTCTGTTGCCCCGGTAGGGTTTTCAGGAGGCGATTGCCGTAAATACGCATAGCACTGAACAAAAATTGACCCTCCCATCACTGACTGCCCAGGCAATCTCAGAAGGGATACTCCAAATTCTCACATCAGGGCGACAAAGGACATAGGAAAAACTGCCTCTCCAGCCAGGGGCGATCGCCAAACTGGCCCCGAAATATTAAGAATTGTTGCTGTTTCTTGTTTGATCTGTTAGCGTGTGCTTCAGAGAGTGCATTTAACCACGCTGAAACAATTTTAGGAGGCGTTTACCATGCTCCCCATGCATCAGTGCCAGTCAAGCCACCACACCCCAGACTGAAGAACTATTCGAGGCAATGGTTCGGGGTCTAGGTCAAAAATTATGCCCGTCATTGTCTGGAGCACCGTTTGTCTCCCCTTGGTTCGTTAATTTTTCCCATCGCTTTTAGGTTGAACCATGGCCGTGATTTCTAGGTAGGCCTAGGTCATAGCACTGTCTTGTCCATTCCCCGCTAGCACCTGGAATGCAAAGTTAGTGCCCCGCTTTGGGGTTACGGAGAACCAATTTCTCCAATATCGTACTTAACCCATTAACCCAAAAATTTCTCCCTGTCGGCATTTGTTCCGTATCTATTCCCAGGGAGAACACGCCTCATATTCCATAGGAGGTAAGCAATGAATTTACTCAACAAAACTGCTTTAGTGACCGGATCTTCCCGGGGCATCGGCCGGGCAATCGCCGAAGAACTAGCCAAACAAGGTCTGGGAAAAATTATCCTTGTGGCCCGTAACCACGCCAGTCTGCAAACATTGGCTGACGAATTAGAACAACGACATCCCGGATTACAGGCCATTGCCTTGCCCCTGGACCTAACCCAACCCGTGGCCGTCAACACGGCGATCGCCAGAACTTGGCGGGACCATGGCCCCATCCATTTGCTGGTTAACTGTGCCGGGGTTGCCCACCAAAATCCCTTTCTCCATAGCCGCTTCCCGGAAGTTTACCAAGAAATTTCCCTTAACCTAATGGGTCTGTATTGCATCACCCGTTGCGTGGCCCGACGCATGGTCTCCCAAAAAGAGGGCACCATTGTCAACGTTTCTAGTTTGATGGGCAAAGTGGCGGCCCCCACCATGGCCACCTATTCCGCCACTAAGTTTGCCATTCTCGGCTTTAGCCAAGCTCTGCGGGGAGAACTGGCCCGCCATAACATCGCTGTGGTTACCCTGCTACCCACCCTGACCGACACGGATATGGCCAAGGGTTTACAAAAATTCCGCTGGGTCAGAGCCATGACCGCCGGTCGAGTGGCCCAATCCTTAGTCAAAGGTTTAAAACAAAACCGTAGTGAAATTTTGGTGGGTTGGCAGAGTCATCTGGCTGTGTGGTGCCAACGGTTTGCCCCCCAATTATTGGAACGGGTACTGCTGTTGGCTACCCCCCAATCGGTTTGATCCCCTCCCAGGGATAGGATTGTCTACCTAGGGAACCATTGCAAGTTTTGTACTTTCCCCCATCAACTCGCCAAATTTCCAGTAAGTTTGGGGGACTGGCAAGACCTGTCCCCTTAACAAAAACAATCGGCGATCGGGTACTCAGAACCTGTTTATAAAGTCTGATTCTGCCCCCTAAATCCCCCAATACTGGGGGACTTTGACTTAGTTTCCCCCCAAACTTGGGGGGCCAGGGGGGCTTTTCAAACACGCTCTTAGATTACTCAACTGCAATGGTTATAGAAGTTAGGACTGCACCTCAGCAGTGTGAACCTAATCTTTCTTTGAGGAAGTTTGGATCAATTCAATTTTGTAGCCATCGGGATCTTCCACAAAAGCAATGACGGTGGTGCCGTGCTTCATCGGCCCCGGTTCCCGCACCACTTTCCCTCCCTTATCTCTGATTTTGTCGCAGGTGCTATAAATGTCTTCCACCCCCAGGGCAATGTGGCCAAAACCATTACCCAAATCGTATTTATCGGTGCCCCAGTTATGGGTTAACTCAATCACCGCGTTCTCCGATTCTTTGCCATAACCCACAAAAGCGAGGGTAAATTCCCCACTGGGGTAGTCTTTTTTGCGGAGTAAATTCATCCCCAAAATGTCGCAGTAAAATTGCAGGGATTTGTCTAAATCTCCCACTCGAATCATGGTGTGTAGCAAGAACATAAGTTTTTAATGATCTAAGTTGGGTCAACAGGCAGATCCTAGCAAAATCTTGGCGATCGCCCTTGGCTTTATCTTTTCCAGGATCTGGTGGTGGTGAGCAGTTGAAGTAACTTCTAAAAAGGATTGCCAATCAGGGAAAAGCTTGCCCAATAGTAGGGATGGGAAAGTTCGGGATTTCTCAACGTTAATAATTCATCCTCCACGGCGATCGCCCCCCGGGAAGTGTGCAATTCTCCAGCATCGAGGTTAATTTCCCCATTAATCATCCTGATTTGGGCCTGTTGCAGAGCTTGGGCCTTGAAGGATTTAGCTTTTAACTGCCAATAAAATTCACTCATCAAAGCCATGGTGCCCAGATCACTGACCCGCCACAAACTACCCAGGGCTGATTTGACCCCAGATTGCAGAGCCAGGCCCACAAACCCCAATTCCGCCTGAGTATTACCCAAGGCAGTGGTGCAAGCGCTGAGCACTAAAAGATCAACGGGAGGATTCTGCCATTGTAAATTCCTAATTTCCTTGAGGTTCAAGCGACTGTTAACAAACTGAATGTAGGAGTCGGCGGGGGAACCGGCATTAAATTCCGCATGGGTGGCCAGATGCACCAAGGGAAAGGGCTGTTGTTGGCGGGCCGCCTGCAAATTTTGTATCGTGAATTGTTGGTTGAGCATGGCAACCCCGGGCCAGGGTTGGGGGGTAATGTTGGCAATCTCCAAAGCCACCCCCGGTAACGGTTCAGCATCCGTGAATTCCGAAGATCCCATAGCCAGAATTCTTGCTTGACTCAGGTCGGTGGGGCCCCACTCTGTCAGGTTAAAACCAGGAATACGGGTGATGGCATATTGCTCGGCTAAAAATTTCTCCCCGTCATAGAGGGCGGCAAAGGGGAGAGAGCGCAGTTTAGGACCCACACAAAAAATTAGGGTGTCAATGGCATTGGCTTTCAATTCGTTCGCCACAGGAGCAATCAACCAGTCATATAACTTTTTGCCGGTGGCTCGATAATTTTGGTTGCGGGGATCACTCACTTGCAGGGCAAACATTTCCGCGGTGGCCATCAAATTTTGTTCCGCCGTATCCAGCACCTTTACCCCCACCGTTGGGCGATCGCCGGTTAACAGACAAATGGAAACCCCATCTGCTTCGGGATTAATCCAAAAAATGGCCGCTTTTTGCCCCGTTTGTTGCTGTAGAGAAGCTAATTTTTTACCAATTTCCTCGGTGGTTAAACCCAGGCTAGAGAAATCTTCTTGGAAATAGTTTTCGTAAATTCCTGCCCATTTACCTTCAAGGTCCGTGGTAAGCTCGTTTACCTGTTGGACGTTGAGGGCATTACTGGGCTGTGAACTCACCAAGATTGGTGGGGAAAAATTTAGGGGAAGTTTTATTTGAGCTTGCACCCAAGGGGCCAATCCGATAAAAAGCAGTAGGCCGAGGATTACTCCCGGCACTAGCCGTCCCCATAACCGGAACCGAGGGCAAAATCTACTCACAGCATTTCCTCAACTTTGGTGATAATGGCTTGGTGTAGTTGCTCCACCGGCAGGCTGGCATCCAGGCGACAAAGTTGGCCCTGGTAATGGGCAAAAATTCTGTCGTAATTGCGGTGGACACTGATTAGCTTTTCCCGTTGTTCGTAACATTCCCTCGGGGCTTGGTCCTCCAGTTGCTGGCGATCGCCAAGGCGTTGTAGGGCCAAATCCACCGGGAGGTCTAGGTAAATTACCCAGTCAGGCTGGGGAAAAGATTGATTTAAGCGTTGAACAAATTCCCAGTCGGCCTCTGTGTGGCAATTATAGGCGAGAGAAGAAAAATAGTAGCGGGTGGTGATTACGTGGCATTGTTGGGCTAATTTTGCCTCCACTCCATCCCCTGGATGGTAGAGATGGTAATGGCGATCGGCAGCGAATAAATAACCCATCTGGGCTTCAAATTGTCGGGCATCGTTGTAGGTAAATAAATCTCCCTGTAAAGCTTGGCGAATTAAGCGGCCCACGGGGCCATTGGTGGGTTCCGGGCTAAGCACTGCGGCCAGGCCTTGGCGCTGAAAATGGGCCAACAGGAGATCCCCTTGGGTGGTTTTCCCTGACCCGTCAATGCCTTCTAGCACAATAAATAATGCCGCCATGATTGTTTTTCCCAGTTTTAGAGAATTTCTTCCTTTTCCAGATGGGCCTTGATTTCCCTTGGCGATCGCCACACCGGTCGCAGTTGATTTTTACTGTAAAGTTCCAACTGGTCACCGTTATGGGGGGAATCGGGCTGGCTGGCATTGCCATAGACCAAAATACTCTGGCCCCGGGGGCGATCGGCAAATTCCACTAAGCTCAGGTAACTATCTCCGGCCACTGCTTGAAATCTTTGGTTGGCAATGGTGCTGAGGGCCAAGACCCGAAAACTGCCTAGGTTACTGGGAGCACCGTTGGCAGGAGCAGTAAAATTCCCGACCTGCATTTGCACTACTTCTCCCCAACTGATCGCCAAATCATCGTAGAGAAATTTCACCTGGGCCGCCACCCCTTCCAGCACCGCCATGAACTTGTTAATGTCCGCCATGCCGCTGGGGGTATTGAGGGGGTCAGCGGGATTCCATTGACCGCCCAAAACTTTATCTGCGCCAATGGTCAGGGCCCAGAGCATAAACAATACCGCTCCCCTACTATCGGGGTTAGCCTGTTTGTCCCAGGCCTGGAGCACTTCCGCCGCTTCAATACCAATGGGGTTAGCCAAGACTTTAGCGGCCGACACCAGTAGAGGCACAATGCGATCGCCTAATTCCATCTGGCTGTCAAAGACTTTTTGCTTAAACTGCTCAAAAGTTAGGGAAGAGTTATTTTTCAGCAATTTAATTGACCGTTGGGTACGCAGCAAAGAAGGAGCAAAGCTTAGATCCGGCGCGGCCAGACTGGGAGGATAATCCGCCGCATCCAACTCCGGGGGAAAGGTGCTGGTCCAGGGGGGATCATTGCTGTTTTGGAGCCAACCACTGGCGGGGTTCGTTAGCTTGGGCAATTGTTCATAGATGTAGTAATCAGAGTTTAAATCGGCACTGCGGTTAATCGGCTGCAGACGGTCCCAATCTTGCCAACTGCCTTCCCTGATAGGGGTCAAAGTATTGTATAGATAAAAAATATTGCCCTGGCGATCGCTGTAGAGCACATTGAACATGGGAATTTGTTGCTTTTGCCAAGCCGCTTCAAACTGTTCTAGGGTTTTGGCTTTACCCATGTGCAAAAACTGACTGATGGCCCCACTGCGGTCCAAACCAGGAATTTTGAGGGTGTAAGCATTGCCTCCCCGCTGGGCCACCACAATGCCCGTCACACTTTCTAGGGCTTCCCATTGCAAAGTTTGGTAACTGCCATTGCCCTGGAGAATTTTGACTTGATTATTACGGCGATCGAAGGATTTAACTTCCCCGTCCCATTCATAGCCCCCTTCTGCCAAAGTAAGGGCATATTTGCCCACGTTATGGGGATAATTGACTGTTAAGCTCCAGCCCAAATCATTGTTAAAACCCATGGCCGGCACAGGAGTTCCCACAAAGGCCGCCCCGGTCAGATCCATGCCAGGGGCCACCAATTGGGCCTCCGTTAAACGAAATTGCCCCCCCCAGGGTAAATGGGGATTGATTAGTAATAGCCCATGGCCTGATTCAGTTTGCTTAGGGGCGATCGCCCAGGCATTGGAGGCAATGGGTACGTTAGCTTCTGGTATTTGTCCTGCGAGGCTAGCAACGGCTTGGGGATTAGTAACAAACTCAAACAGTAATAATCTCTGTACATGGGCCACCACATCCTGGGCTGTGATGGGCAATACCTGGCGCAAACTGGGCTGACTGAAATCGGGATGTTGTTGGAAATAATTATTGATACCCTGGGCAAAACTTTCCAGATCACGGCGCATGGCTGGGGTTTGGGCATTTAACCACACCTCCGATCGCCGAGGGATATTCATCGTATGGACATACTGATCATTGTCAAGGTAATCAATGCCCCAATATTCCGCTCCTTTGCCCCTTGCTTCCCCATACAAGGTGAGGAGTAAATCTCCGTGGCCCCGGGCCTGGGCCCAACCAAAAGCCTCCATTAACTTGGTTTCATTGGCAGCAAAAATATGGGGTACTCCCCAGCTATCCCAAAAAATTTCCGTTTTACCATTGGCCCACACTGGGTTACCAATGCCCAACCCCACTGTGAGAACGAATAGTAATACCAGTCCTACGCCCCGCCGTAATTTACCCCGTATTTGCACCAGCATTGGTCCTGAAAATCTCCGTTGGCGGTTCAATTCTAAACGAAACTACAATAGGGGTTTAATAATTTTGATCAGAGTTTGGGCGGTTTGTTGATATTCCTCCTGGTCAAACATTTGGTTCGCCAAGGCATTGAGCTTAATTTCCACCTCGTTGGGCCGCCTACGACTCAGGATAAGTTGCTCTACTAGGTCATCTAGGGCATAACTACGCACTAAACTCCAGTCTGGGTTATGTTCGTCCCAACTTTGGAACAACACCGAAAAAAGTAAAACTTTTGCCCGCAAGGGATTGGTATATTGCATAATCTCTGAGCGGATCTCAAACAGGTTGTATTCCTTCTTCTCAGTGTGGGCTTGGAGGGGGGTACCCGGAGGAGAGGGGACCACCGCCCCCAACACCGTCAGAATTGGTTCACTTGGGCGGGGCCTGGGGGGAGGAGCGGGAATGGGCAACGCGTCAAAATCAACGATGGATGTGGCCAGGGATTTGAGTTGGCTTTCCGCCGGGCTAGGAGAGTCAGACGCCATCAAATTTGCTTGGGTTGCCTGGTGGGATGGCGACGATTGTTCTTCCGACCCAGGGCCACTGTCATACAAGCCCTGCATTTGCTCCAGAATTAACCTGGCGATCGCCAGATAGAAAGTAGTTTTGTTGATGTTGTTGACAATCTGACTAAAGCCTTCCTGTAACTGACCAGGGGTAGGATAACGTTGCCGCAACTCCAACAATAAGTTGGCTAGCCCCACCTGTTCGATCGCCTGGAGATTGTTTTCCCAATAACCCCGGGCCACAGCAAAAATTAACTTTTGAATACGGGCTTGTTCCCGATGCTGCACCAGAATGTGAGCCACTTGGGTGGCCACGTATTGGGGATCCACCACCCTATGTATGGGAGCTGGGGTTTCAGTTTCCATGGGCATCGCGGCGATCGCCCCATCCTCGCCCTTAACATCTTCTGGTATAGCTGTTTTTCCATAGGCCGTATAAATTGGCCCCAACTGGTCCAGTATGGTTTTAGCCACCGCCGCATAAACCTTAGGGCGGTTGAGGGTTTTGACTAGCTTATAGAGGGAAAAGGTAAATTGTTCGATCGTTGGTTTTTGTACTACCAACTCCATTAGTAGGGCGTCCAAACCATTACTGTCGAGCACATTGGGATCATTTTCCCAGTATTTTTTCGACAAACAAAAGAGTAACTTTTTTATCCTTTGCCCCTCATCCTGTTCTTCAAGATAGTGGGCTACATCAGCCAGAGCACTAGGGGGAATAGACATGGGAGCAAAAAAAAGACCAAAAAACCGTCTTAATCAATAAGACAATGGAACCAGCCCATACCCAAGCTTAACGGAATATGGACAGAAAAAAGCAGCCGTCCTGCAATCAAGACAGCTACCAGAAGAGGCTTGGGAACGCACCAAAAATCCTAATCGTTTTGCAGAAACAAAGGGATGCAGTTTAGTGGACGACTAACTTCACGTTGGCGTTTTGTAAGCCCCGTTGTTTTACCTCGGCCAAGGTTTGGTTAACGGCATACTTCTGGTTGATGGAATTGATCAACTCAGTCTGATTATGCTTTTTAGCCACACCCCAAAGATCAGCGATCAAGTCGAAGGAACCATCACTGTTGCGGGACCAGCCTAAATCGTAGTCACCATCCAAAACGGCTACAATGTCAGCCCGGATGCGTTGGCCATTGTAGCCCCGCACATCAGCTTCGGTCTTGGTGGTGATACCGAGGTCATTGAGGGAAGATGTTAAAACTTCAGCGTTCGTGATCTTAGTACGGAGAGTGCTGAAATGAGACATGGTGGATTTCCTCCAGAGAAAAAAGTCAACAACAACAATTGAGAAGTGGGAAATGCCGCCATCAAAACGGCTTATCTTAAACTACTAACCCAACGGTTAGTCTTTGCTCCTGCGGGAACAGGAGAAAGCTTGTTAGAACTCCAGTCGCTGATATTCAGCCACAGAAGCGGAGGCAGGCCGAGCCCTTTGTCGGGCCCAGTCACGAAGCGCGGTGACCTGCTCTACCATAGTGCGCGACAGGGGCAACGTCGATTTGATCGCTGCGATAATGTCGAGCTGGTTAAATTCTCTTTCTTGGGCAAAGGCTTCGTACATAGCCGCTACGATCGCCTGCTCAATCTCTGCTCCGGAAAAACCGTCGGAGGTGCGGGCCAATTCCCCCAGGTCAAAACGGGAAGTGTCTTTGCGCCGTTTATGGAGGTGAATGCGGAAAATGGCTTCCCGCTCTTCGGAAGAAGGTAGGTCAACGAAAAAAATCTCATCAAACCGTCCCTTGCGGAGAAATTCCCCTGGCAGGCGATCGACCCGGTTGGCCGTAGCCATAACGAATACAGGGGAAGTTTTTTCCTGCATCCAGGTGAGGAAACTACCAAAGATGCGGCTGGAGGTACCGCCGTCGGAATCCCCGGAACCGGCTCCCCCGGCAAAGGCTTTGTCCAATTCATCAATGAACAAAATAGCTGGAGAAATGGACTCGGCGGTTTTCAAGGCGTTGCGGAGATTAGCTTCCGATCGCCCCACCATGGAACCGTCGTAGACCCGCCCCATATCCAGGCGTAGGAGGGGCAAACCCCAAAGCCGGGAAGTGGTTTTGGCAATGAGGGATTTACCGCAACCGGGCACCCCCAGGATCAGCATGCCCTTGGGTTGGGGCAAACCGTACTCCCGGGCCCTTTCCGTAAAAGCGTCGGAGCGTTGGGTTAACCATTTTTTCAGTTCCTCCAATCCCCCTACGGCCCGGATGGTTTCATCCTCCTCAATGTAATCAAGGATGCCGTTGCGGCGGATTAACTGCTTTTTCTCGGAGAGGACAATTTCCACCTCCCCTTCGGTTAACTGGCCTGCTTTGACGTAGGCTTTGCGGTAGACTTTTTCCGCCTCATCTTTGGTTAATCCCAGGGCTGCCTTAAGGAGTTTTTCCCGGGAATCTTCTCCCAGGGCATGGCGAGACTTACCCAACTGTTGCCCCAGCACCCCATCGAGGGTAACCAAATCGGGCAGGGCAAAATCCAACACCACCACATCCTTTTCCAGTTCAATGGGGGTTTCCTGGTAGGGAGACATGAGTATGATCGCCTTTTCTGTGCCCTTAAAGCTGGCGATCGCCTCCCGTAACCACCGGGTCACCGCCGGAGACGAGATGAAAGGATGGAGGTCTTTGAAAATGAAAATGCCCGGTTCCTGGCGCACCACCCACTCAATCGCCGCCTCAGGGGAGATGGTATTGTGGTGGGTTTTCTGTTGGGCAACGCCGTATTCCCGGAAGCCATGGGTCACAGTCCAAACAAATAGCCGCTGGTGCCGGGTGACCTCCTGAACGATGCGGTACACCGCTTGCTCAGCCCGTTCTTCCTCAGAAGTAACGAGATAAATCAGGGGGTATTGAGCTTTCAGCAGTACACTCAGCTCTTCTTGCATGGGTTCGACCAAAAATTGAGGGAAGGAAAGGAATGAACAGGAAATCGATGTGAATGATTTTGCCTAGGGCCAACTGAAATGTTGGTCGACTTAGCAGGGAATCAGCATCTTTTCCCCATCAACATCGGCGGTTGCCGGAGCATCCTCCACCAGAGGTAGGGAAGACTCTTCGTTGTCGTTCAGGACACTGGGCTGATCCTTCAGGGACATCATCTGTCCGTCCCGCATCACCATGGCAGCGTCGCATTCGGGGCAGATATGTACTTGATGGGTTTTGCCATAGGCGGACTTTTCTTCGGCTTCGACCTTGTCCGGGTGCTTGAGGTAAAAATCAATGGCCCGTTCTACGATCGCCGACATAGATTCAGCGTCAATGGCTGAGCGAATTCGGAGTTGCCGATGGATGCCCGGCGGCATATAAAGTGTGACCTTTTGCTTGTCCTGCATATCACTAATGATTAGGTTACCCATCGGGTATAGTACCCCAATTTAATCACGCGCCACTATCCTGTCAAGCCATTAAGCCACTATGCCTGCATTTTTGTAATATTTTGTTACAAAAGCCAAATTACCCAGGAAATTGTCGCTTCAATTACAACCGCTGCCCCCGTTTCCTTCCAAGCTGAATAATGGGACCGTGGCCAAGGGTTAGCGACTGGAGTTGGCAAAACACTTTCACTCTGCAAATAGCCAAAAACTGATCACCAATGGCACCATGGCCCAAGCCTAGACCACCATCGATGGGGAACCATGCAACTTCAGAGCTACGACCCAGGCAATTTCTACGACGAACTTTTTTTCGCCCCAGGACAACCCCGACCCCAGGCGGCTCCCCTCATCGACTGGATGGGGCAGTTATCGCCGGAAATTCTCAGGCAACACCACGAAACGGCCCAAATTGCCCTTTTTAACCTAGGGGTCACTTTTCGGGTTTACAACGATGACCAGGGAGTGGAGCGTATTTTCCCCGTAGATATTATTCCCCGCATCATTGCCGAAGCCGAATGGCGATCGCTCGAAAAAGGTTTGAAACAGCGCATCAAAGCTCTGAACTGTTTTTTGACCGACATTTACGGCCCCCAAAATATTGTTAAAGACGGCATTGTGCCCCTGGACATTGTTGAATCCGCCAGTGGTTTTCTGAAGCCCTGCATTGGTATCAAGCCCCCCGCCGGAGTGTGGTGTCATATCACTGGCACTGATTTAGTGCGGGATGGCGCAGGTAAATGGTTTGTGCTGGAAGATAACCTGCGGGTGCCCTCCGGCATTTCCTACGTCTTGGAAAATCGGCGGGTAATGAAAAGCACTTTTCCCGATATGTTCCAAACTATTCCCATCCAACCGGTGGACAGTTACCCCAGCCAATTACTGGAAACTTTGCTGAACCTGGCTCCGCCCCACTTAGCCGCCCCGGTGGTGGTGGTGTTAACCCCTGGTATTAATAATTCTGCTTACTTTGAGCATTCCTTCCTGGCTCAACAAATGGGGGTGGAGTTGGTGGAAGGTCGGGATTTAGTGGTGGCCGATGGCTATCTACAAATGCGTACCACCAAGGGTTTACAACGGGTGGATGTGGTCTATCGCCGTCTGGATGATGATTTCATTGACCCAGAGGTGTTTCGGCCAGACTCCCTTCTGGGAGTACCAGGGTTGATGGAAGTGTATCGCCAAGGGCGGGTGGCCCTGGCCAATGCTCCCGGCACGGGCGTGGCGGATGATAAGGTCATCTATGCCTATGTGCCAGAGATGATTAATTACTATCTCAAGGAAGAACCCCTCTTGGCCAATGTGCCCACTTATCTTTGCTGGCGAGAAGAAGATAGAAATTATGTGCTGGATCATCTGGCGGAATTGGTGGTCAAATCCGCCAACGAAGCTGGGGGATACGGTATGTTGATGGGCCCCAGTGCCAGCCCCCAGGAAAGGGCCCAGTTTGCCGAACGCATTCGCCATAATCCCCGTAACTACATTGCCCAACCGGTGCTAAATCTTTCCCGAGTACCCACTTTGATCGGCGATCAGGTGGAGGGTCGTCATGTGGATCTCCGTCCCTATATCCTTAACCGGGGCGATGAAATTTATGTCCATCCCGGTGGCTTGACTAGGGTTGCCCTCCGCAAAGGTTCCTTGGTGGTCAACTCTTCCCAGGGCGGCGGCAGTAAGGATACCTGGGTGTTGCAAGGTTCCACGCAATAATGGCTTTTGTAGCCCTGACAACCCGGCGATCGCCAAAGCGGGGTCAACGATCTTGGTAGAATGGCGAATGTATTCTGGATTACCCCGGCGATCGCCACTGTCCCCGAACAAATATGTCTCTATTTGATTGGTTTGCCAACCGTGAAAAAGCTGAGCCCCCAGTGCTCCAGCCCCAATCCCCCCAGGAAAGGGAGGTGGCCGATGGTCTCTGGACTAAGTGCCCGGCCTGCGGTGTGTTGACCTACACCAAGGATCTGCAGGGCAATTGGATGGTGTGTGTCGAATGTGGGCACCATCTCCGGGTGGACAGTGACGAGCGGATTCGCCAGTTGATTGACGCCAAGACCTGGCAACCCATCAATGAACATTTGCGGCCCACCGATCCCCTCAAATTTAAAGACCGCAAATCCTATAAAGACCGCATCCGCGATACCCAAAAAGCAACAGATTTGACGGACGCAGTGCAAACTGGCCACGGTCGCCTTGACGGTCTACCGATCGCCTTGGGGGTAATGGATTTCCGGTTTATGGGCGGTAGTATGGGCTCCGTGGTAGGGGAAAAACTATGCCGCCTAATTGAGTACGCCACTTTGGAAAGATTGCCCGTGGTAATTATTTGTGCCTCCGGTGGAGCCAGAATGCAGGAAGGCATGCTGAGCCTAATGCAAATGGCCAAAATTTCTGGAGCTTTGCAAAACCATCGGGAGCAAAAGTTACTTTACATCCCTGTGCTCACCCATCCCACCACTGGCGGGGTGACTGCCAGCTTTGCCATGTTGGGGGATTTGATTTTAGCGGAACCCAAAGCCACCATCGGTTTTGCGGGGCGGCGAGTGATTGAGCAAACATTGCGGGAAAAGTTACCCGACGATTTTCAAACTTCCGAATATTTACTACACCACGGTTTTGTCGATGCCATTGTGCCCCGTCCCCAACTGAAAAGGACTTTGGCTCAGTTGATTAGCCTACATCAACCCTTTTATCCCATTTTGCCCCCCCTCAATGCTGACTCCAATCAGGTGAACCCAGAGTTAGTGCTCAGCCATACGGCCCTGGCGGTGGATAATCAAATTTCCGTCAATCAAGATGGTTAAAAAGTATCTACTGATGGCGATTCAGCTTAAAAAGACTAGAATTCAATGGGTTCGCATTAGCTATTAGCTGTACTTGATGATAATTGCTATCATCGCTGGTGGAAAAAATGCTGCTCCGGACTAGGCAACTGCTAGAACATGGAAATAATTACATTGGCGATCGGCGGGGCAATTGGTTTTGGCATCGGGGCGATCGAACGGTTTCGGCTCAATAATAAAATTAAAAAATTGCTCACTGGGCTGCCGGATACCCAGGAAGTTTCCCATTCCCTGTCCCTTGTGTCCCTGGTGCGGCGAGAAATTAATCACTTAAATGATCTCTGTGCGGAATATCTAGATACCATTGCCCATTGGCGGGGAGTAATGTCCCTTTCTCCCCTCGGTTATTTATTAATCGATCAGGAAAATAATTTGGAATGGTGTAATCCTGCGGCTGAAAGTTTGCTACATATCCGTTATTGGCAACCGGGGGAACGCAGGCTTTTTTTGGAGTTTATTCGCTCCTACGAATTGGATCAATTAATTGAGTGTACCCGGCAAACCCAAACTAACCAGACTCGGGAATGGTCATTTTTTCCTCCCCTCACCGCCGCCATGGAAGGTTGGGGCAATCACCGCCCACTAACACCAGAGTCGATTCTTCTCAGGGGATCGGGATTTCCCCTCAAAGAAGGCAAAGTGGCTGTATTTGTGGAAAATCGCCAAACTTTAGCGGCCCTGCGCCAGGGTAGGGATCAAGCTTTTTCCGATCTGGCCCACGAGTTACGAACCCCTTTAACAGCGGTGGCTTTGATTGCGGAACGTTTACAGGCTCGACTGCCCGCTGAAGATGGGGACTGGGCCGAACGGTTGTTGAAGGAGATTTCTCGTTTGCAGAATTTGGTGGAAAGTTGGCTCCATTTAACCCAAATAACCGCTAATCCCAATCTTTACCTCGAGCCAGAACCGATTAATTTACGCCATTTACTCGCCATTACCTGGGAGCGATTAACCCCGATCGCCGTGGTAAAAAATATCACCCTGGATTACCAAGGGCCAACCAAGTTGAACCTAGAGGGGGATGGCGATCGTCTGATGCAGGTATTGATGAATATTTTGGACAATACGCTGAAATATAGCCCACCGGAAGGGACTATTTTTGTGCAGGGTCATCAAGGCACAGAAGGGATCACCATGATTATTAGGGATCAAGGCCTAGGATTTCAACCAAGGGATTTACCCTACATTTTTGAGCGACTTTATCGGGGTGATAGTTCCCGTGCTCGCCTACATCCCGATAGTCAACGCCATGGCAGTGGCCTGGGTTTGGCGATCGCCAAGGAAATTGTCCTGGCCCACAGGGGAAATTTAACCGCAGCTAACCATGAAACTGGGGGAGCAATGTTCACCATTGAGCTGCCCTATGAACCGAATATGGATGAAAATCCCTAGAATTCGACCAACAGAAGGTCAAGCTATGCTTAAAAAAATCCACAGACGTTAGAAAATTATGCTTCAAAAACTCGAAGCCATATTTAACGGGACAGCCCTTAAACTGGAAGTTCCCATAGACTTTACCGCCTACACTGAATAGAAGAGCGATAATTTTAAAATGGTGGCGGACTAAGCAATCCAAACGGTTTTAGCATTGACAAATTCTAAAATGCCCATGCGGCCAAGTTCCCGCCCAAAGCCAGAGCGCTTGATGCCTCCAAAGGGAATGCGGGGGTCAGATTTAGTCATACCGTTAATGAATACAGCCCCGGCTTCTATGCCCCGGATTAGTTTTTGTTGATTTTCCGGGTTAGTTGTCCATGCACTGGCCCCCAACCCAAAGGGAATGTCATTGGCCAAGGCGATCGCCTCCTCTAAATTATCGACAGTAAATCCGAGGGCCACGGGGCCAAAAAATTCCTGACGGTAGGTAGGGGCGTTGGGGGGAACGTCGGTGAGCAGGGTGGGAGGATAGTAATTTCCCGGTTGGTCTAGGGCTTGGCCGCCACAACGACAGTGGGCTCCAGCAGCAATGGTTTGTTCTACTTGCGCAACAATGTCCGCCAAAATATCAGGGGTAGCTAGGGGCCCAATATCGGTGGTTGAGAGGCTGGGATCTCCTACTTTAAGAGCTTGGAATGCTTTGGTTAAACGTTGGAAAAATTCCTCAGCAACACTGGCTTGGACAATGAATCTTTTAGCGGCAATGCAAGATTGGCCGTTGTTTTGCATCCGGGCTGGCACAGCTACTTTTAGGGCTTGGTCTAAATCCGCATCTTCGAGGACGATGAAGGGATCGGAACCGCCCAATTCCAACACGGTTTTTTTAATTTGCCCTGCGGCGGCGCTGGCGAAACTAGCTCCAGCGGGTTCACTACCGGTTAAAGTTCCTGCTTGGATGCGGTCGTCGGCCATCAACTCACTGGCCACTTTGCCTCCAATCAATAGGGTTTGAAACGCTCCTTCGGGAAACCCGGCGGTTTGGAAAATTTCGGCGATCGCCAACGCACATTGGGGCACATTGGAAGCGTGTTTGAGCAGACCCACATTACCGGCCATCAGAGCTGGGGCCGCAAAACGAAACACCTGCCAAAAGGGGAAATTCCAGGGCATCACCGCCAAAATTACCCCCAGGGGCTGGTAAGCAATGAAACTCTGGCTAGCATCGGTGGTCACCACTTCATCGGCTAAGTATTCCTCGGCTTTGTCCGCATAAAAACGACAGACCAGGGCACATTTATTCACTTCGGCGATCGCCTGTGGGATCGATTTGCCCATTTCCAGGGTCATCAGGGCGGCCCATTCATCCCGCCGTTGTTCGAGGATATCCGCCGCCTTTCTTAACCATTGCCCCCGTTGAGCAAAAGGTAAATGGCGAAAACTTTGGAATGTTTCCTGGGCCAAATCCAACTTGGCATTAACTTCCACCTGACTATGGGCGATGAAAGTCTGCACCGTTTGGCCCGTGGCCGGATTAATAGTGGCGATCGCCATGGGTTAATGCCTCCCCCTCAAGCTGGAAAATTCCAGAGTTTAAGTTGCCCCAAAGCCATTGGCTTCACTTTCTAGTCTAGGTTGCTGGCCCCCAATCTTGCTAGCTGGGGTTATTAACAGGCTCCCCATTATCTTCCCCGGAGGGAGGGGGTGGATTAGAATCACCTTCCCCTTTCTCCCCCTTCAAAAAGCGAGCCTCAGCCTCTTTGACAAGGGTATAGAGCACCGGCACTAGGAACAAACTAAGAATGGTGGAAATTAGATAACCACCAAAAATAGCCGTTCCCAAGGACCAGCGGCTCATCGCCCCCGCCCCAGAAGCAATTACCAAGGGCCAAAAACCCACCAGCCCGGAAATGGCGGTCATCAGAATCGGTCGCATCCTTTCCTTGGCCGCAAAAGCCGCCGCCTGGGGAATTTTCATGCCCAAATCCATAGCCTGATTACCAAATTCCACAATCAAAATGGCGTTTTTACTAGCTAGACCAATTAACATAACCAAGGCTACCTGGGCGTAAACATTGTTGTTTACCGTGGGCCAAACCATGTTGGTGGCTACCATAAAGTTGGCCCGCAGTAAAATCGCCCCGATCGCCCCGAGAATAGCTAGGGGAACAGTCATCATGATAATGGCGGGATCCACGTAACTTTCGTACTGGGCTGAGAGTACCAGGAACACCATGATGAAGGCTAAACCAAAAATGATCGGAGCCGCCCCCGCCGATTGCAATTCTTCATAGCCCGTACCATACCAGGCATAACCAATGGAATCGGGGAACATCTCCTTAGACAACCTTTCCATGGTTGCCATGGCTTGCCCCGTACTGTAGCCCGCCGCCGGAGAAGCCTGGACATCCACCGCCGGATAAATATTGAAATTGGTCAGAATCGGGGGATAGGTGGTTTGTTTAACATCAATTAAATTGCTGAGCTGAACTAAAGCCCCAGTGCGGGAACGGACATAAAGGCGACCAATATCCCGGGGATTAGAACGGAATTGCCCATCGGCCATGGCATACACCTGATAAAGCCGGCTTTCCATCACAAATTGGTTGATATAGCTAGACCCCATGTAAATACCAATGGTGTTGAACACCTCCGAAATATCAACATTTTGGGCATTGGCCTTTTCCCGATCCACCCCAATTTCTAACAAGGGAGCATTAAAGGTAAATTGGGTAAAAACCGTACGGGGATTGAGAGCCGGTTCCTGGCGCAGCTTTTCCATATATTGCTGGACATAGTCCAAGAAATTTTCCAGGGGCATACCACCCCGGTTTTGGATGTAAAAATCCAGACCCCCTGTGCTACTAAGGCCGTCCACCGGGGGAGCATTAACGGCAAACACCTGGGCATCGGGAATTTTTTGAGCTAACTCTCGGTTAATTTCTGCCAACAGACCGAACACAGACCCCTTTTGCCCGGGGCGTTCGTCCCAATTTTTCAGCTTGACGAAAAAGAGGGATTTACTACTGTCATTGCCTAAAAAGCTAAAGCCCCCCATACCCAGCACATGTTCCACCTCTGGGCGAGCGGAGACAATTTCCGTTGCTTGGGAAATCACATCTTTAGTGTACTCAATAGACACACCGGCGGGGGAGTTGCCCAACATGAAAAAATACCCCTGATCTTCTTCGGGAATAAACCCAGTGGGGGTGATGTTATAGACAATTACTGTGAGGATTAAACTGCCAATAAAAATGGGAATAGCCAGCAGTCTGACCTTTAAAATTGCCGTGATAATATTGCCGTAGCGTTCCTTTAACCAGTCAAAGGTGCGGTTAAAAAGATTGAAAAACCAAGCGAGGGGGCCATGGACCTCTTTTTTGGGCCGCATTAAAATGGCGGACATACTAGGGGAAAAACTGATGGCATTAAAAGTAGATACCGCTACCGCCGAAGCCATAATTACAGCAAATTGCTTATAAACAATCCCCGTAGTACCTGGGAAGAATGTCACAGGGATGAACACAGCCATCAACACCAAAGAGGTGGAAATTACGGCTCCCGTTAGTTCCCCCATGGCATCTAGGGCGGCCTGGAATGGCTTCATGCCTTGATCCAGTTTTACCTCGATCGCCTCCACCACCAAAATACCGTCATCCACCACGAGACCAGTGGCCAGAATTACCCCAAACAGGGTCAACTGGTTCAAGCTAAAACCAAAAGCTAGGGCAAAGGCCATGGCCCCAATCAAAGATACGGGAATGGCCAGGGCTGGGATTAGGGTAGTACGCCAATTTTGTAGGAAGATAAAAATCACTAAAATTACCAGCAAAATGGCTTCAATTAGGGTCAGGGCCGCTTCTTCCAAAGATGCCGTCACAAACAGGGTGTTATCCAAAGCTACCTCTGCATTTAGACCAGGGGGAAATAGGGGCCGTAACTCCGCCATTTTTTCCTTGACCATGTTGGCCGTGTCTAGGGCATTGGTACCGGGCAGTTGATAGATAACAAATGCCACTGCCGGGGCGTTATTGAACAGGGCAGTTTGAATATAGTTTTGGGTACCAATGGTGGCCCTCCCCACATCTTTAATACGAATGAGAGTACCATCATCCCCCACTTTGACGACAATTTGTTCCGCTTCTTCCGGGGTGGTAAAGCGACTCAGGGCCCGGGCATTAATTTGGAAACGTTGTTGATCAGTGACCGGCGGCAGGTTAACCCCCCCTACCCCCACTTGAATGTTTTGGCTCCGAATGGCGTTGGTAACATCGGCCGCGGTTAAGTCCCTAGCGGCCAAGGCATCGGGGTCTAGCCAAAAACGCATGGCATATTCAGAAGCCCCAATTAAAATGGCCGAACCCACCCCGTCAATCCGTTTAATTTCATCCAGCAACACCCGGTCAACAAAGTTACTGACAAAGATGTCGTCATAGATCGGTTTGCCCTGGTCATCGTTTTCTGAGTAAACCCCATAGGCAATGGTGACAGAGGGGGATTGGGTCTGGGTCGTTACCCCCTGGCGGTTGACAACTTCCGGCAAACTGGAAGCGGCGATCGCCACGTTATTTTGGACGAGTACCTGGGCAATGTTGCGGTCCATTTCCACCGGGAAATAGACGTTGATGGTGCTAGTGCCAGTGTTGTCGGTGGTGGAGTTCATATAAATGACTTGCTCCGTACCGTTAATCTGCCGCTCTAGCACAGTGGTGACATTATCCACTGCAGTTTGGGCATCGGAGCCCACATAGTTGGTGGTTACCTGCACCTGTTTGGGGGCCATGTCTGGAAGTTTGGCCAGGGGCAGGAGGGGTAAGGCGATCGCCCCGAGGAGGATGATCACGATGGTGCACACCGTAGTCAGCACGGGGTTTTTGATGAAAACGTTGGAGATACTCAGCAACATAAACCTGGGGGACGGCGGAAAGGTAAACCGGACTCACGGAATCCATTGACGGCAACAGGGGAAAAAAGCTTCCCCTACCCATGGCGATCGCCGGGGGCGGGAATGTCCAGAGTGCAAAGATCCCACCCATCTTAAAGGTTTTTCTGGGGAATGGAGCCAATCCCCAGAGTTTCTTTAAATTTGCCCTGCCCTAGACCCACCGGCGGGGGAAATCCAGAGCCACTTTTTACCCTGATCAGCGCCCCTATTGGATGTTAATCCGGAACTGGAGGTCATTAAAGTCCATATCTCCCCCCCAGAAGCCATCCTCAAATTGGAAGGTATCCCCCAAAACCCGAATGTGATCTGCCTGATCAGGGTTAGCCCCCAGATAGGAGAAGTAATTAAAGACATTGCCGTCGGACTGACTGACGGTGAGGTAAGGAGCAAACAAGCTCCCCCCGGTTAGCTCCAATGCCTGGGTCGTGGTACTGGGGGTAACAGTAAATTGGGCGGCAGTATTTTGCAGCGCCACGGCTTGATAGTTGCCATCACCAGGGTTTAGCAGTTGGCCCGTCAGGGGGTCCGCAATGGCACCAAACTGATTTTCCACCCGATAAAAACCAACGGAGAGCCCAAAGGAAGCATCACCGGTGATTTCGTTGATGCCAAGATTTACGGAGCCACTGAGGGAACGCAGGTCCAATAATTCCCGATTAACAGGATTCTGATCCAACTTAATGACCACGTCGTTGTAGTCAAAGTCTCCTCCTCCTAACATGTCTTCCACCCCAAAGGTGTTATCCGCCAGTAACCGGAAATGATCCAGTCCATCGGGGTTGGCATTGATGTAGCTAAAGAAGGCAACGGGGCCAGCGGCGATCGCCTGGTTGACAGGATTAACCGTCAGGAATTGATTTTCGGTGCCATTGGAAATCAGGAAGGGAGCAATAATTTGCCCTGGGCGAATTTCCCCCCCAATGGGTTGGCCGTTGGAACCAAGGGCAAGACGTTGCCGCACCGCCACTTCAGCATAGTTGGCATCACCGGGGTTGACCAGTTGACCGGTGGTGTAATCCAGCACCGTGCCCTGGGCATTTTGAACCAGGTAGAAACCAACAGTATTGTCATAGGCAGAGTCACTGGCGATCTGAACCCCGATTTGAACGTTTTGATTGCTCGTATTAGCGAAGATCTCCTGTTGAGCTTGCCCTTGGTAGAGCGTCCCCAAGGGAGCCGGTTGGTCTGTCATTGCCACCCGGAAGATAAAGTCATTAAAGTCCCCGTCTCCTCCCTGGGCAATATCTTCCCAAGCAACAACTATCCCCTGACCATCATTACTCGGGATTTGTTGGATTTGATTGCCATTGGCGATCGCCTGACTGAAGAAAACCGGAGTGGATATGGCCCCGGCGGCCTGCTCTCTGAGCACCATATCCAGGGAATTATTCTGGATTAACAGGAAACCAAAACTATCACTAACTTTGAATTCTTCCATAGTCCGGGTCAGGGATTCACCGAAAAGCTGAGTCTGTCCACTGATACCGGTAAATATCACCTGGCTATTGCTTAAGGCCGCTTCCAGATAGCCTGCTTGTCCTGGGGCAATGCCATTGATAGTTCCCTGGCGATCGTCCACCCTGAAAATAGCCACCTCATTTTTGAAATCTCCGTCCACTCCCAGCAGGGTGAATTTGAGATGTTCCTGATTGTCAATGGCAACGCTAGCGGTCCGATTATCCCCATTAACATCGGTGATGGTGTAGGTAAATTGATCAACGAGCCCATTGGCGGTGAAAACTCCCGCGTTAGCGGTGAGGCCAATGGCTGGGGGAACGAAACCTCCCTGGGGCAAAATATTGACCGCAAATCGCAGATCATTGAAATCTCGATCGCCAAAGGCACTATCTTCAAAGCTATAGGTGCCATTGGCAAAACGAACATAGTCCACTTGACCTGGATTGGCATCAATGAGGGCGAAGAAGTGATTCACTTGCCCGTTACCCTGGTCAGACGTTAGGAACGGAGCATAGATGCCGCCTCCAGGTAGTTCAATGGACTGAACTGGATTATCCTTACTGATTTGTAGCCCAGGAATGGCGCTGGCCAGGGCCACATTTCTGTATTCCAGATCTGCCGGGGTTAAAAGTCGCCCAGAAGCCGGATCAAGAATGGTGCCAAAATGATCCAAAACTTGATAGAAGCCGACGGAATTGTTGTAGCTCGCACTGCTGAAAATATCACTGATATCTATGCGTACAGGCCCTGTGGCTGAACGTAAATCCAATAACTCTTCATGGATGTGATAGGTCAAGAAATCGTCACTGAAATTATTGGGGGTGCCATTATCCCGCAGCACCGCCGTACCTTTAAGAGGTTGGGTCAGGTTGGTGATCTGAATGCCCAAGCCCTGATCGTTGGCTAAGACATCGACATTGATGGAGCCAAAACCCAGATCGCCAATGACAACGGTACCCCGATCATCGTTGATAGAAATTAGAGAACTAGTCTTAATTTCAAATTGGCCTACATCGTTGGTATTGCCTGCATTATCCGTTGCTGTGATGGTGTAGGTTCCATCCCCAGTGTTGGCAGGGTTCCCTGTGACAACTCCATTGAAGAAGTCTCCAAACGGATCGCTATCCGGGTCAGATGGGTCAGGGTCAGCGTCAACTAATTTGATTGTGTACGTGGAAGGGTCACCAGGGTTGGCACCGGGAGTTTCCACCACTTCATAGGCATCGGGATCGACGGGATTACCGTCAGGCCCAAGCAACTCAATCTCTAATCCTGACTCACCGCTAAAGGTCAGTTCGGGGTTGCCATTACCGCTCAACAAGTCATCGGCGCCGGTATCAGTTGCGTCAGTGATGTCTAGGGGGCTGAAAGGAGAATTGCCATTGTTGGGAGTACCGGGAGAAGTCGTATCAATTTCAAATTGACCTACATCGTTGGTATTACCTGCATTATCCGTTGCTGTGATGGTGTAAATGCCATCGCCGGTATTGGCCCCATTACCTGTGGGGGAGCCATTGAAGAAGTCTCCAAACGGATCGCTATCTGGGTCAGATGGGTCAGCGTCAATTAACTTGATTGTGTAGGTGGAAGGGTCACCAGGGTTTACACCGGGGGTTTCTAGCACTTCATAGGCATCGGGGTCAACAGAATTACCATCAGACCCAAGCAACTCAATCTCTAATCCTGGTTCACCAGTGAAAGTCAGTTCGGGGTTACCATCACTACTCAACAAGTCATCGGCACCGGTATCAGTTGGGTCAGTGATGTCCAGGGGACTGAAAGGAGAATTGCCATTGTTGGGAGTACCGGGAGAAGTCGTATCAATTTCAAATTGACCTACATCGTTGGTATTGCCTGCATTATCCGTTGCTGTGATGGTGTAGGTTCCATCCCCAGTGTTGGCAGGGTTCCCTGTGACAACTCCATTGAAGAAGTCTCCAAACGGATCGCTATCTGGGTCAGATGGATCAGCGTCAATTAATTTGATTGTGTAGGTGGAAGGGTCACCAGGGTTGGCACCGGGGGTTTCTACCACTTCATAGGCATCGGGATCAACAGGGTTACCATCAGGCCCAAGCAACTCAATCTCTAATCCTGGTTCACCAGTGAAAGTCAGTTCGGGGTTACCATTACTGCTCAACAAGTCATCGGCGCCGGTATCAGTTGCGTCAGTGATGTCCAGGGGGCCGGCATTAGGCGCTGTGGTGTTTAATACGGCACTATCGCTGCCATCAGGACCTTGGTTCCCAGTATTATCCGTTATGAATGCACTCACCGTTAAAGTGGCACCTTCGGCGGGTACTGCTACCTGGGTGGTTACTACTCCGGCGTTGATTTGGGCGGCGGTTAAGACGATGGTTTGGGGAGTGGTGCCATCGCTAATGGTCAGAGTGTCCCCAGCAACTAACCCAGTGGGCAAGGCGATCAATACATCTACTAAGCCATTCAATTCCCCAGCACTGATTAAGCCATCATTATTGGCATCTTCGGCGATCGTGACCACCGGTGCTTCGGGGGCGGTGGTATCTAATACGGCACTATCACGGCCACTGGGACCTTGGTTACCGGCAATATCTGTAACAAAGGCGGTCACCGTTAAAGTAGTACCTGGGTTGGGTACTGCTACCTGGGTGGTTACTACTCCGGCGGTGATTTGGGCGGTGGTGAGGACAATGGTCTGGGGAGTGGTGCCATCGCTAATGGTCAGGGTGTCCCCAGCAACTAACCCAGTGGGCAAGGCGATCAATACATCTACTAAGCCATTCAATTCCCCAGCACTGATTAAGCCATCATTATTGGCATCTTCGGCGATCGTGACCACCGGTGCTTCGGGGGCGGTGGTATCTAATACGGCACTATCACGGCCACTGGGACCTTGGTTACCGGCAATATCTGTAACAAAGGCGGTCACCGTTAAAGTAGTACCTGGGTTGGGTACTGCTACCTGGGTGGTTACTACTCCGGCGGTGATTTGGGCGGTGGTGAGGACAATGGTCTGGGGAGTGGTGCCATCGCTAATGGTCAGGGTGTCCCCAGCAACTAACCCAGTGGGCAAGGCGATCGATACATCTACTAGGCCATTCAATTCCCCTGCACTTATGAAGCCGTCATTATTGGTATCTTCCGTAATCGTTACGGTGGGTGCTCCGGGAGCGGTGGTATCTAATACGGCACTATCACGGCCACTGGTACCTTGGTTACCGGCAATATCTGTAACAAAGGCGGTCACCGTTAAAGTAGTACCTGGGTTGGGTACTGCTACCTGGGTGGTTACTACTCCGGCGTTGATTTGGGCGGCGGTTAAGACGATGGTTTGGGGAGTGGTGCCATCGCTGATAGTCAGGATATCCCCTGCTACCACACCACCTGGTATAGCTATAGATACATCCACTAACCCACTCAATTCCCCGACACTAATTAGCCCGTCATTGTTGACGTCTTCCGTAATCGTGACAATCGGTGCTCCGGGCACTGTTGTATCTACGGTATAACTCTCCGTGTCGGTAGCAGTGGTGCTGTTACCGGCTAGGTCGGTGGTGGTGACGCTGGCCTGAATGGTGCGGTCAGGGTCAGCGACTAAGGCGCTACCTGGAACATCGATGCTGAAGGTACCACCATTGGCGACTGCTCCTGTGAAGGTTTGACCACCGATCGCGAGGGTGACAATGTCACCGGCTCTGACGTTGCCACCGACGGTGCCGGTGATCGGAATGAGCTGACCGGCTTCGACGGCATTGATGACATCATCTGCTGTGATGTTGGATGTCAGTGTGATGCTGGCATTGGGTGCTGTGGTGTCGATCGTGACGTTTTGAGTGGCTTGGCTGGTGTTGTTAGCTAAGTCAGTGGTGACAGCAGTGATGACGTAATCCCCTGGAGGGGTGGTGATACCGCTGAGGTCTAGGGTCCAGTTGTTGCCACTGACTGTTAGCTGAGGATTTTCCCCAAAGGTATAGGTCGTGCCGTTAAAGGTCACTGCCAAGGTGTTGGTATCCAGGTTGGTCCAGGTTCCAGCAATGACTAGGGTTTGGTCGTTGGTGACAAAGTCGCCGGGGATGCCGCTGTCAGTGCTGATGCTGGCGATGGCAATGCCTGGTGCATTGGTTTCAATGCGAATGGCTTGAGTATCGGTGGTTGTGTTGCCAGCCAGATCCGTTGTGCTGGCCGTGAGGGTGTAAGTGCCTCCGGCTAAGGTTTCGTTGGCAGTGCGGTCTAGCGACCAGTTGCCATTGGCATCTGCGGTGGTGGTGGCTGTGAAGACAGGGTTGTTGCTGCTGTCGGTGAGGGTTACTGTCACCGTGGCATTGGCATCGGTTGTCCCGCTATAGATCAGGGTTTGATCGTTGGTAATGAAGTCGCCGGGGGTGCCACTGTCGTTTGTGATAGCGGTGATAGCAATGTTGGGAGGAGTGGTGTCAATGACAAACTCATCAACTTCAACACTGTTACCGGCAGCATCGGTTGCAACGATGGTGTAGGTGCCGTCGCCAGTGTTGTCTGGATTATTGGTTGCTACACCATTCGCAAAATCACCAAAGGGATCTGGCTCTCCATTGGGAATTGCATCCAGCAGGATGACAGTGTAGGTAGATCCATTCGCACTGGGTGTCTCTGCGACGGTGTAGGCAGCAGATGGAGCCAGTGCACCATCCGGACCGGTAAGGGTGATGGTGAGTCCAGGTTCACCCGTGAAGGTGAGGACAGGATTGCCATTGCTAGTAATCAAGTCATCTGCGCCGGTATCGGTGTTGTCAGTGATGTCAAGCTCATTAACCGCTGGTGCAACCGTATCAACAGTGATGTTGCGAGTAGCAGGGGTAGCGGGATTCCCAGCGAGATCACTGACAGTAGCTACGACTTCTTCAGTCGCTTCAAAGTTGGCAATGTCTGCGACAGGGATATTGAATGTCCAAGCATTACCAGTAACGGTGGCGGTGTAGGTATTGCCATCAATGGTGACAGTGACGACTTGACCATCTTCAACACCAGTCGTGGTGCCACTGACTGCAACAGGACTACCTGCTTCCACGGCATTGATGATGTCATCTACCGCAATGGCATTGATGGTGACAGTCGGAGCAGTGGTATCAACAGTGATGTTGCGAGTAGCGGGGGTAGCGGGATTCCCGGCTAGGTCACTGACAGTGGCTACGACTTCTTCAGTCGCTTCAAAGTTGGCAATGTCTGCGACAGGGATATTGAATGTCCAAGCATTACCAGTAACGGTGGCGGTGTAGGTATTGCCATCAATGGTGACAGTGACGACTTGACCATCTTCAACACCAGTCGTGGTGCCACTGACTGCAACAGGACTACCTGCTTCCACGGCATTGATGATGTCATCAACCGCAATGGCATTGATGGTGACAGTCGGAGCAGTGGTATCAACAACAATTGTTTGAGTTGCTGTTGCGCTGTTGCCAGTGGGATTGGTGGCAGTCACACTCAGCTCATAGTCGCCATCTGCCAGGAGGGTGCCGGTGTAATCCAAGGTCCACTCACCAGCACCATTAGCAGTCACAGTGCCGATTTCAATACCATCTAAGCTGACAACAACTGTGCTATCTGCTTCTGCAGTGCCATTGAAGACAAGGGTGTCGTCATTGGTAATGAAGTCATTAGCTTGTGCGCCAGTATCATCACTGATGCTGTCAATCGTGACGGCCGGTGCAACCGTATCAACAGTGATGTTACGAGTAGCAGGGGTAGCGGGATTCCCAGCGAGATCACTGACAGTAGCTACGACTTCTTCAGTCGCTTCAAAGTTGGCAATGTCTGCGACAGGGATATTGAATGTCCAAGCATTACCAGTAACGGTGGCGGTGTAGGTATTGCCATCAATGGTGACAGTGACGACTTGACCATCTTCAACACCAGTCGTGGTGCCACTGACTGCAACAGGACTACCTGCTTCCACGGCATTGATGATGTCATCAACCGCAATGGCATTGATGGTGACAGTCGGAGCAGTGGTATCAACAGTGATGTTGCGAGTAGCGGGGGTAGCGGGATTCCCGGCTAGGTCACTGACAGTGGCTACGACTTCTTCAGTCGCTTCAAAGTTGGCAATGTCTGCGACAGGGATATTGAATGTCCAAGCATTACCAGTAACGGTGGCGGTGTAGGTATTGCCATCAATGGTGACAGTGACGACTTGACCATCTTCAACACCAGTCGTGGTGCCACTGACTGCAACAGGACTACCTGCTTCCACGGCATTGATGATGTCATCAACCGCAATGGCATTGATGGTGACAGTCGGAGCAGTGGTATCAACAACAATTGTTTGAGTTGCTGTTGCGCTGTTGCCAGTGGGATTGGTGGCAGTCACACTCAGCTCATAGTCGCCATCTGCCAGGAGGGTGCCGGTGTAATCCAAGGTCCACTCACCAGCACCATTAGCAGTCACAGTGCCGATTTCAATACCATCTAAGCTGACAACAACTGTGCTATCTGCTTCTGCAGTGCCATTGAAGACAAGGGTGTCGTCATTGGTAATGAAGTCATTAGCTTGTGCGCCAGTATCATCACTGATGCTGTCAATCGTGACGGCCGGTGCAACCGTATCAACAGTGATGTTACGAGTAGCAGGGGTAGCGGGATTCCCAGCGAGATCACTGACAGTAGCTACGACTTCTTCAGTCGCTTCAAAGTTGGCAATGTCTGCGACAGGGATATTGAATGTCCAAGCATTACCAGTAACGGTGGCGGTGTAGGTATTGCCATCAATGGTGACAGTGACGACTTGACCATCTTCAACACCAGTCGTGGTGCCACTGACTGCAACAGGACTACCTGCTTCCACGGCATTGATGATGTCATCAACCGCAATGGCATTGATGGTGACAGTCGGAGCAGTGGTATCAACAGTGATGTTGCGAGTAGCGGGGGTAGCGGGATTCCCGGCTAGGTCACTGACAGTGGCTACGACTTCTTCAGTCGCTTCAAAGTTGGCAATGTCTGCGACAGGGATATTGAATGTCCAAGCATTACCAGTAACGGTGGCGGTGTAGGTATTGCCATCAATGGTGACAGTGACGACTTGACCATCTTCAACACCAGTCGTGGTGCCACTGACTGCAACAGGACTACCTGCTTCCACGGCATTGATGATGTCATCAACCGCAATGGCATTGATGGTGACAGTCGGAGCAGTGGTATCAACAACAATTGTTTGAGTTGCTGTTGCGCTGTTGCCAGTGGGATTGGTGGCAGTCACACTCAGCTCATAGTCGCCATCTGCCAGGAGGGTGCCGGTGTAATCCAAGGTCCACTCACCAGCACCATTAGCAGTCACAGTGCCGATTTCAATACCATCTAAGCTGACAACAACTGTGCTATCTGCTTCTGCAGTGCCATTGAAGACAAGGGTGTCGTCATTGGTAATGAAGTCATTAGCTTGTGCGCCAGTATCATCACTGATGCTGTCAATCGTGACGGCCGGTGCAACCGTATCAACAGTGATGTTACGAGTAGCAGGGGTAGCGGGATTCCCAGCGAGATCACTGACAGTAGCTACGACTTCTTCAGTCGCTTCAAAGTTGGCAATGTCTGCGACAGGGATATTGAATGTCCAAGCATTACCAGTAACGGTGGCGGTGTAGGTATTGCCATCAATGGTGACAGTGACGACTTGACCATCTTCAACACCAGTCGTGGTGCCACTGACTGCAACAGGACTACCTGCTTCCACGGCATTGATGATGTCATCAACCGCAATGGCATTGATGGTGACAGTCGGAGCAGTGGTATCAACAGTGATGTTGCGAGTAGCGGGGGTAGCGGGATTCCCGGCTAGGTCACTGACAGTGGCTACGACTTCTTCAGTCGCTTCAAAGTTGGCAATGTCTGCGACAGGGATATTGAATGTCCAAGCATTACCAGTAACGGTGGCGGTGTAGGTATTGCCATCAATGGTGACAGTGACGACTTGACCATCTTCAACACCAGTCGTGGTGCCACTGACTGCAACAGGACTACCTGCTTCCACGGCATTGATGATGTCATCAACCGCAATGGCATTGATGGTGACAGTCGGAGCAGTGGTATCAACAACAATTGTTTGAGTTGCTGTTGCGCTGTTGCCAGTGGGATTGGTGGCAGTCACACTCAGCTCATAGTCGCCATCTGCCAGGAGGGTGCCGGTGTAATCCAAGGTCCACTCACCAGCACCATTAGCAGTCACAGTGCCGATTTCAATACCATCTAAGCTGACAACAACTGTGCTATCTGCTTCTGCAGTGCCATTGAAGACAAGGGTGTCGTCATTGGTAATGAAGTCATTAGCTTGTGCGCCAGTATCATCACTGATGCTGTCAATCGTGACGGCCGGTGCAACCGTATCAACAGTGATGTTGCGAGTAGCAGGGGTAGCGGGATTCCCAGCGAGATCACTGACAGTAGCTACGACTTCTTCAGTCGCTTCAAAGTTGGCAATGTCTGCGACAGGGATATTGAATGTCCAAGCATTACCAGTAACGGTGGCGGTGTAGGTATTGCCATCAATGGTGACAGTGACGACTTGACCATCTTCAACACCAGTCGTGGTGCCACTGACTGCAACAGGACTACCTGCTTCCACGGCATTGATGATGTCATCTACCGCAATGGCATTGATGGTGACAGTCGGAGCAGTGGTATCAACAGTGATGTTGCGAGTAGCGGGGGTAGCGGGATTCCCGGCTAGGTCACTGACAGTGGCTACGACTTCTTCAGTCGCTTCAAAGTTGGCAATGTCTGCGACAGGGATATTGAATGTCCAAGCATTACCAGTAACGGTGGCGGTGTAGGTATTGCCATCAATGGTGACAGTGACGACTTGACCATCTTCAACACCAGTCGTGGTGCCACTGACTGCAACAGGACTACCTGCTTCCACGGCATTGATGATGTCATCAACCGCAATGGCATTGATGGTGACAGTCGGAGCAGTGGTATCAACAACAATTGTTTGAGTTGCTGTTGCGCTGTTGCCAGTGGGATTGGTGGCAGTCACACTCAGCTCATAGTCGCCATCTGCCAGGAGGGTGCCGGTGTAATCCAAGGTCCACTCACCAGCACCATTAGCAGTCACAGTGCCGATTTCAATACCATCTAAGCTGACAACAACTGTGCTATCTGCTTCTGCAGTGCCATTGAAGACAAGGGTGTCGTCATTGGTAATGAAGTCATTAGCTTGTGCGCCAGTATCATCACTGATGCTGTCAATCGTGACGGCCGGTGCAACCGTATCAACAGTGATGTTGCGAGTAGCAGGGGTAGCGGGATTCCCAGCGAGATCACTGACAGTAGCTACGACTTCTTCAGTCGCTTCAAAGTTGGCAATGTCTGCGACAGGGATATTGAATGTCCAAGCATTACCAGTAACGGTGGCGGTGTAGGTATTGCCATCAATGGTGACAGTGACGACTTGACCATCTTCAACACCAGTCGTGGTGCCACTGACTGCAACAGGACTACCTGCTTCCACGGCATTGATGATGTCATCAACCGCAATGGCATTGATGGTGACAGTCGGAGCAGTGGTATCAACAGTGATGTTGCGAGTAGCGGGGGTAGCGGGATTCCCGGCTAGGTCACTGACAGTGGCTACGACTTCTTCAGTCGCTTCAAAGTTGGCAATGTCTGCGACAGGGATATTGAATGTCCAAGCATTACCAGTAACGGTGGCGGTGTAGGTATTGCCATCAATGGTGACAGTGACGACTTGACCATCTTCAACACCAGTCGTGGTGCCACTGACTGCAACAGGACTACCTGCTTCCACGGCATTGATGATGTCATCAACCGCAATGGCATTGATGGTGACAGTCGGAGCAGTGGTATCAACAACAATTGTTTGAGTTGCTGTTGCGCTGTTGCCAGTGGGATTGGTGGCAGTCACACTCAGCTCATAGTCGCCATCTGCCAGGAGGGTGCCGGTGTAATCCAAGGTCCACTCACCAGCACCATTAGCAGTCACAGTGCCGATTTCAATACCATCTAAGCTGACAACAACTGTGCTATCTGCTTCTGCAGTGCCATTGAAGACAAGGGTGTCGTCATTGGTAATGAAGTCATTAGCTTGTGCGCCAGTATCATCACTGATGCTGTCAATCGTGACGGCCGGTGCAACCGTATCAACAGTGATGTTGCGAGTAGCAGGGGTAGCGGGATTCCCAGCGAGATCACTGACAGTAGCTACGACTTCTTCAGTCGCTTCAAAGTTGGCAATGTCTGCGACAGGGATATTGAATGTCCAAGCATTACCAGTAACGGTGGCGGTGTAGGTATTGCCATCAATGGTGACAGTGACGACTTGACCATCTTCAACACCAGTCGTGGTGCCACTGACTGCAACAGGACTACCTGCTTCCACGGCATTGATGATGTCATCAACCGCAATGGCATTGATGGTGACAGTCGGAGCAGTGGTATCAACAGTGTAGGTTTGGTTATCGGAAGCACTGCCTGGATTACCAGCTGCATCGGTAGTGGCAACACTGGCAGCAATGGTCAGGTCAGAGCCATTAACTAAATCACCACCAAGAACGTCGATACTGAAGTCACCATTGGCATCAACAGTCCCAGTGAAGGGCTTGCCATTGACCGTCAATGTGACGGTGTCACCAACATTAAATTCACCACCAACAGTGCCGGTGATAGGAATCGCTTGTCCTGACTCGGCAGCATTGATGATGTTGTCGGCAGTGACATCATTGACTGTGATTATTGGAATCGGTGCTGTCGTATCAACCGTGTAGGTTTGGTTATCGGTGGCACTGCCGAGATTACCCGCTGCATCCGTGGTGGCAATACTTGCAGCAATGGTGAGATCAGCATCTACAATGAGGTCACTACCAGGAACATTGATACTGAAAAGACCACCCGCACCGACTGCACCAGTGAAGGTCTTGTCATTGACCGTCAATGTGACGGTGTCACCAACATTAAATTCACCACCAACAGTGCCGGTGATAGGAATCGCTTGTCCTGACTCGGCAATGTTGATGATGTCATCGGCGGTGATATTCGCATCTAAGGTGATGCTGGCAGCTGGCGCTGTGTTGTCTAAAGTGTATTGCTCGTCAGTTGTAGGAGTGGTATTGCTTAGGGCATTGTTGGCGGTATCTCGTATGTTCTGTCCACTGGCAAAGTCCAGATTGACGGTTCCATTATTATTGGCAATACCTGTGACAGTTACGGTGTAAACACTCCCACTGCCAGAAACATTGCTGATGGTAGCGCCGCTTACGCCGGTTCCACTGAGGATAAAGTCGTTTACATCGACATTTTGAACATTTTCCGAGAATGTGACTTGAAAAGTTAAAGAATCGGCATTGGTTATTTCTGAAGTTGGATTATTGCGAAGAATGCTGGTGACAATGGGGGCAATGGTGTCAATAGTCTGGGGGTTTGAAAATGTGCCAAGTGGGGCTCCTAAAGCAAAAGAAAATTGCCTTACATCATTACTTGCATTGTTCCAGATAACTCCGGCTCTGACTGTGAGAGATGAAACAGGTGTGAGGAAGTTGGCAATGAAAGAAGCAGTGTCGTCAAAACTAATGCCTGTTAATACGGAAGGCCTACCATCAACCCTTAAGGTTTTAGTATCTCCTTGAGTGGATTCAGAAACGTTTAATCGAGGAGGTCCAACTACAGCAATTTGGTAATTGGAGTAGCCGCTTACTTCGTAAAATTCTCTTTCAGTTGTTGAGTTCCCATCAACATCAATACCTGTCAGAGCAAATTGGTTGAGAGAAATGGGATTTCCTAAAGTATCTTGGAATTCAAACTGATACTCAAAATAGCCACCTCCAGTAGCGTTGGCATCAATGAGGGGCTGAATCCTTGCTGTATTAGAAGCATTAGAATCAATGGTACTGTTGGCAATTGTGATATTAACAGCTCTTATAGTTACTTTTGCATTAATCTGCTGAGTAGTGAAAGTTGGAATGATGTTTGTGTATAAACGAACCTCTTGTACACCTGGAGGAGGAGTCGATGTAGTGAAATTAGTGTTAAATACAAAGTTTTGAAAATTAATATTTAAGACGGTATCTTCTGCATTCTCTAGATTTATCTTTTGCCCGTCAATAAAAGCAAAGCCAGTATCATTTTGTGTTTTTAGAGTTTCTAGATAGGTTGGATTAACTTCCCCTAGTTTGACTAAATTAGCAAAGATCTCCCCTTCATCGCCTTGGCTATCGGCCCCGTCATTTAAAATCTGGTCGAAGTCATGGCCAATTTCTTCGAGTAAGACAGCAACAATTTGCTCCTGACTGGCAGTGGCAAACCAATCGGCGTTGAGATAAACGGTCGGGGTATCAGTGGTTCCCGTAGCACTATAAGCCCCCAAAGCTCCCTGTAATTCAGCGCTAGAACG
Organism: Synechocystis sp. PCC 6803 substr. PCC-P; assembly: GCF_000284455.1. GTDB lineage: Bacteria > Cyanobacteriota > Cyanobacteriia > Cyanobacteriales > Microcystaceae > Synechocystis. Next base: position 2,349,896 of record NC_017039.1, on the reverse strand, counting down.
TACTTCCAAACGGATTTGGTAACTACCGTTCGAAATTGAAGAACGCAAAGATTCCGCATTATTAGTCCAGTCATCAGTGCTGGCAGTGGCACTAAAAGGAATGGCTAATTGGGTGAGATAGTCGGATTGGGCAAAAAAGCTGGAAAGTTGTTCTTGTACTAATGGTTGCAGAGCATCCAGTCGCTCGGTGTAGATACCAGAGGAGTCCACTAGATCAAACAAAGACCATTGCCCATTGCCATCCAAGATGCCGGGATAGGCCGCTAACTCAGGAGCAGAAAAAATATTTTCCATGACAATATCACCCTTTTGAAAATCTAAAACCCAGTTACCACCTAGGGCTTGATGCCCGATCGCCGTGGTAGAAGCGGAGACCCCGGCCCCCGCCAAGCCGGCCAACTTTTCAATAAATTCCGTACCGGCATCACCAGCGGCTACATTACAGCCGTAGAGAAATAGTTGGGGAGACTCAACCCCGACAAACCAGCTTTTTAACTCGTCACTGTGGTAGACCAAATTATCTAAGCCCAGATGGCCATCACCTAGGTGCAGACAGCCAGGAGAGCCATGGCAAAGAATATGCAGAGAACGAACAGCGCCTTGTCTTCCCAAAGCTTCCGTAATCTGCCGGAGACCGCTTTGGTCGGGATCTAGGGTTATTACCGCAATATTGGGTAGAGTAGCCGCCTGAAGCAGACCCCCATGGAACACCCGGGAATCGAGGACGAACAAGGTCGAGTTAGGCATATTCGGGACAAAAAGACTCGAAAAAGTTGAAAAATTATTTAGGATTCAAGCAGCGGTTAGCACAACGAAGGCTTGCCGAAAGACTCTAGCTTCAAGCAAATTCAGCTAGGTAGTTAAACCCGGGAGAACTCACAGGGCACTGAAAAGCGGGAAAACCCTTACATTATTCCGATGAATGGGGGCAAGTGAAAAAAACATCCCGGAATTTCTCCGCATTTACCTACGTGTTTCACCATCATACCCAAAAAAAACTTCAAAGTATTCACGGTTATCAATAAACCTTGGCAGACTCAACCAATTTTAAAGTTTTTCATAGCTCGTCTGCAAAACAAACTAAACCTAATGACTTCCATCCTTTTCCGGCCGGGATTGGGAAAAAATTTCCTGCCAGGGTTGCCTTGCACAGACACTACAGCGGCCCCAACGCTCGATTTCCCCTGGATTGACGGCACTGCCGCATTGGGGACAGGGTTGCAAAACCTCGGCTCGTCTTTTCAAAGTTGTCAGCCATTGATCCAGTGCTTCTGTCGCACTAGTGACTTTTTCTCGGCGATCGCCAGGGGAGGGAGGGGCAGGACGGGGCATGGGGGCAGAAGCTTCTGGTGGTTTCCCTGAATGTTGTTGATGCCAATGGAGAGGGGAAAAGCGCAGATCAGCCAAGGGCTCCGGTAATTCTCGATTCAGTTGGGCCAAAAGATTAATGCGTTGGAGTTGAAGATTTTGGGCCAGAGCTGGGGAGATAACCGCCACTGTCAGTACCTCCCGCTGGATACCTAGAGGTTTAGTACAGTCATGGAAACGGGGATCAATCACCTTCTGCCAAGCTTCTTTGACCAATTGGTAACGGCGCAGTTGTTCCCACCCTGGCGATCGCCCCAGGCGGCCCAGTAATTGTTCAAGATTGTTTAAGCCCATGGTGTGCTCCCTTGGCGGTGGAAATTCCCCGGCCATCTCCCCAAAGCCTAGACCGAAATGGGGTAAAGTAGGCAAGGTAGAATGGTTTCTGCGCCCGGATTTTTACCCAAATTAAGCTTTGCTACGCCTTTGCATTTAACTAAGGAGAATTTATGTTAACCCTTAAAATCGCCGTTTATATCGTTGTTGGCTTGTTTATTTCCTTATTTATCTTCGGCTTTCTTTCCAGTGACCCCACCCGGAACCCTGGCCGCAAAGACTTTGAATAAGCTTTAGCCCAAAATTCTTCCTTCTCTCCCTAGACTAATTTTGGTGCCAAGGGTAGATTGGAACCTGATTACTCTCCCCCACCGGAGAGTTTTTTGTCACTGGGGCCACAGACGAAACGATTTCTGGCAATTGTTCGTCCCCCTTGTTAACCAAGCCCGGTTAGCCTTAGCTTTATCTCAGTCCAAACAAAGCAAATGTTAGCGTTGGCGTTTAGTTCGTCGATTTAAATGCCCCCTATTGTTTCCCCTCCCCCTCCTCCGGTACCCATTGAAGTGATCAGTCCGAGGGAGACTGAAGAAATGCTGGCAACTGACGGGGCAACACTTTCCTCGTCCACCCCTCCATCGGCGGATCCGGCGATCGCCCAAGCTTCAGCTAAGGATCTTTACCTTAGCCCCAACTCTGGTTTATCCCTCGGGGGTCCCCCCGCTATCCCAGACGGAAAAATCGGCGATCGGTCTGTGGAAGTACCCATTGCCACGGCCAAGAAAATTATCAGTCAATCCCGGGATGGGGAAATTCAGGAGTATTTGATCACACCCCCCAGCGACTCGGAGCTGGAAGTAATCACCGGGCCCACTGGTGAGGCTGAGCCCGCCATTGAACAGGGCCAAGAGGCGATCGGTGAAGTCTTGGAAATTGACCCCGGAGCTTCCCCCTCCCCAGAGGCAACGGAAAATGACCCGGAGCCAAATCAATTCTTAGATAGTTCCCCCATTCCGGCCACGGAGGAGAATGACGTACCCATTGCTCCAGAAGTAATTGAATTAATTTCTGATCACCAAGAGTTCGATAGCAATCGGGAAATAGTCACTGCCACCGGTAACGTTACCATGCGTTTTGCTAACGGGTTACTACTGGCCGATCGCCTGCGAGTTAATTTGCCCGATCGATTTGCGGTGGCCGAAGGTAACGTCACCCTGAAGCGGGGGGAACAAATCCTCCAGGGGCAAAGATTTGAATACTTCTTTGTGCTCAACCAGGGGGTAATTTACGACGCCAACGGGGAAATTTACCAGCCCAGCACCGCCCGGGACTTTGCCCAAACTGTGCCCACCGACTTTGGTAACCCCATTGTGTCCAACCAAAGTTTGAACGATCGCCTGGCCGTCAACCAGCCTGTCACCAACGTAGTAGGACAAGAAGGTTTTAGCACAGGCATTGGGGCCAGTACCCCAGGGGCCCAGAGTGCCAGCCAGACAGAAACTGGGGGCCAAGTTAATCGCCTCCGGTTTCAAGCGGAGCAGGTGGATTTTGACGCCGATGGTTGGCGGGCCAAAAAAGTCCGCATCACCAATGATCCGTTTAATCCGCCGGAATTGGAGGTGCAAGCGGAAACCGCCGATTACTACAACGTCGCCCCGGAAGTGGATGAATTAAAACTGACTGGCTCCCGGGTATTGCTGGATCAAACCACGTCTTTGCCCTTCCAAGACCGACTTACCATCGATCGCCGCGATCGCCAACCGGGATTGATTAGCATTGGCTATGACGGAGAAGACCGGGGCGGTTTATACCTCCAAGGTAATTTCACCCCCATCGACACGGAAAATGTCACCTTTCAAGTTAAGCCTCAATATTTAATACAAAAGGTATTTTTTCCCGATGCTTTCCCGGTAGCTAACCAGAGTGATGCAGAGGTTTGTGCCCTATGTCCCGCCGCCTTTGGTTTAATTACGGAGTTGAACGTCAATTTTAACGAAAGACTCAATTTACTTAATACCCTCAACTTTTCCAACCTCAACTTAGATTCCATCGACAATTCCCTGCGGGCTAAATTGGCGGTGCAAAATAAACTGGGGGATTTGGGCAATCCCTACGATCTAAGGTTTGAATACAACTACCGCGAGCGTTTATACAATGGCTCCCTCGGTTTCCAAACGGTGCAAAGCAGTGTGGGGGCGATCCTGGTTTCCCCCACCATTAATCCCTTTGAAGACCCCAGTTGGGCCCTCAATTACCAGGCTTCGGTTCAAAGTGTGGAAGCCAGCACCGATCGCCAGGAATTAATTAATCCCACCACCGGAGATAACTTAGTTAGCCTGATGCGCTTGCAGGCGGCGGCATCCTTAACGAAATACTTTGTGCTTTGGGCTGGGGAAGCACTCCCCCCCACCGCCGAAGAGGGTCTGCGCTATAGCCCCAATGTGGTGGTACCCTACGTGGTGTTTAACACTGGCATTACCGGGGTGGGTAGTTATTACGGCGATGGCAGTACCCAACCTTCCCTCACCGGCAGCGTCGGTTTTTTTGGACAATTTGGTAACTTCTCCAAACCCTATTTGGACTACACCGGTTTTAACATTGGTTATTCCCAAGGTATTCGGGGCGATGCGTCTCCCTTTTTCTTTGACCGCTTTGCCGACACGGAAATACTGAGCTTTGGCCTGACCCAACAAATTTACGGCCCACTAAGGTTCGGGGTGCAGGGAGCCTACAGTCTGACTGCCAACGAAGAAATTAGCACCGATTACGTGTTGGAATATAGCCGCCGCACCTACAACATTCAATTGCGCTACAACCCCCAACTGCAGGTGGGTTCGATTAATCTACGCATCAGCGATTTTAACTGGAGTGGTAATCCCGGTACCTTTGACGGCAGTGACATCCGCCCTGTCACCCAAGGCGTTATCCGCTGAAGCTCAACATAGACTGGGGCTGACAATTGTTCCTCAACTTTGTTTGTTTTTCTTGACATTTTTGGGCTGACCAGTAAAAGAAAATCCAAGGAATGATTCTTTAGCTAAATTGCCACAATTTTAAAGGGATCAAGCCAAAATGACCTGATCCCCGTGTTTTTTATTATGTTAAGGGTCTTTATAAAGGTGACCCCGTGTTATTTCGTTGGATCAATTATGGCTGATCCCCAGGCGATCGCCGCTTTTTTTAAGATTCTCTTTATAATTCTCATAATCATTTCTTATTAAGTTTTGTAACAAAATTATAGCCTACGGGGATTGACTTTTGCCTTGACTAGCATTTCAAATCTGTTTTCCTTACTGTAGCTGGGTTTATTCAAAAATGCCCTGCAAGGTCACCCCTAGTTTCTGGGAAAGCCAGACTTCAATATTCCTAATCGACCAGGGATAGAGGGGTTTACCAGGTAACTCCATCGGTTCCACCAAAATGGTGAACATGCCCAAACGATTCCCTGCCAGCACATCGGTAAACAGGCGATCGCCCACCATGGCAACGGATTCCACTGGCAATTGCATTTCGGCAATGGCTTGGCGCAGTTTACGGCGAGACGGTTTAGCCGCCCCATAAAGGAAAGGTAAATCCAGGGTTTGGGCCACTCCCCCAATGCGGGACTCGCTCATATTGTTGCTCACCAACCAAATGGGCAGTTTGGCCTTAATGGGATCAATCCAAGCCTGGAGTTCCTCGGAAACTTGATCCCCCCGAAAAGGTACCAGGGTTTCGTCCACATCCAACACTAAACCCTTGACCCCATGGCGATCGAGAATGGCCGGGGACAATTCCACAATGGTTTTGCCCAAAACTAAATCCGGTTGCAGTAATTTGGCGCGGGTCATGGGGAAGAAAATAGGGAGATTAAATAACACTAACAATACAATTGTGCGAAACCACCCTACCGCAGATTGACCTGTTTTTTCAACAGTCGAATTTCCGCCGGGGAAAGAAAACGAAATTGCCCACTACCCAGAACTTTGCCCCTGGTATGCAACTGTAGGGGGCCAATGGTGCGGCGATGGAGCTTCAGCACCGTCAATCCCAATTCTTCCGCTAAACGACGAATTTGGCGATTACGTCCCTCCGTCAACGTCACCAACAAATGAATCTGGTCTTTATTTTCGGAAATTACTTCCAGAGTAGCTGGTAGGGTTTTTTTGCCATCTAGCATCATGCCCGATCGCCACTTTTCCAGATCTTCATCACTGGGATTACCTTCTAACCAAACGTCATAGGTTTTTGGCAAATGGTAACGGGGATGGGTCAGCCGCAGAGTCAATTCGCCATCATTGGTGAGCAGGAGAGCGCCAGTGGAATTACGGTCTAACCGGCCAACGGGATGCAGTCCTTTGCCCCGCTGTAAGTCCTGGGGCAGTAAATCCAGCACTGTTTTCCGGCCCCGGGGATCGTCACAGGTGGACAGCACATCCCTCGGTTTATTAACCAATAAATAAATGTCCCGAGGCCGATTATCAGCTTTAATTTGTTTGCCATCCACCGATAAAAAATCCTGCTGGGGATCGGCCTTATCCCCCAGGTTGGCCACTTTGCCATTGACGCTGACCCGCCCCGCCAGAATCATTTCCTCCGCATGGCGACGGGAGGCAATACCCCACTGGGAAAGCAATTTTTGAATACGTTCAGCCATAGGTTATGCCACCACAACAATAATTAATGCTCTTATTTCAATCTTGCCCTTTGGGGTTAGTCCACTGCACATAAATCAATAACAAAGCCAGCAAAAAGTAACTGATGGCCCAACTGGCTCCAGCCCCCCACCCCAGAGCCATCACTGTGTCCGCCCCTGTCCAGCGGTAACTGTGCATCAATCCCAACCAGGATAAAATTCCGGCGGCGATCGCCCAGAGGGCAGCTAGGCCAAATTTTTGCTCAATGATGTAAACGGTCATGGCGGCCAGGATCATGGCAGAAAAAATCAATCCCTGTTCCAATGCAAAGGCTCCGGTGATAAACAAATCTGCCTGTTGAAAAGCAGGTACCAATTCTGGAGTAATGGGATTATCCGGAGTGCCTAGACCTGCCACCCGGAGAGAATTTTTTGCCACTAAGGCCCCCCAAGCGGCAATGCCCGGCAACAGGCCAATGACCACAGCGGGGTAATGGTTGACCGGGGTGGCACTAAAACTTTGGCTAACAATGATGATGCCAATCCAGAGCACGATCGCCATGGCACTATCGATGGGAATCAGATAAACCAATAAACTCAGACTACCGGTGAGACATAAAACCGCCATCACCAAACCGTTGAGCCAGGAATAACCAATCCTTGCCCCCATATCTTTACAACCGGGATGACCAATGTAAATGGTGGTGGGAAAACAGGAGCCAAATAGGGCCGCCGCAATGGTGCCCAAACCATTCACCGCTAAACAGGGAGCAGTCGGATAATCATCCCCCGCCGCCGCCGCACTTTCCAGGTTTTGCAAACTGCCCACCAAATTGAACAACCCCATGGGCAGAATAATGCTGAAATAGCTGACCAATACCCCTTTTGCTTGCCAGAGGCTAACCAAATCAAGGCTGGGTAGATAAATTCCCAAGGGGGCGATCGCCGCTTCCACCTGTGGAGCATCCCAAGCGACTAATCCCGTTATCCAAGCCAGGCCAGTGCCCAGCACAATGGCCATTAATCCCCCGGGAATCGCCAATTTTAGTCCCGGCAAACGGAAAGTAACCTTGCCGAAATAGCTGAGCAGAATGACTCCCAAGGGCAAAATGCCCACTAAGGGATGGGCATAGGTACGGAGGAAAAAACCTAGGGCAATGAAAGTCAACGCAATGCCCGCTAGGGTGGAAAGTAGAGCGGCCCTGGGGGTATAACGCCGTAACCAATCCGCTCCCCAAGCTCCCCCCAATTCAATCAGACCGGAGCCGAAACAGGCCACTAAGCCCGCCTGCCAGGCCAATTCCGCCGCCGCTTCACTGCTGGCCCCGGAGCCGATCGCCAATAATCGCACCGGCAGCATAACCAGAAAAACATAGGCAAACAAACTGACTGTATTGATGCCATAGGGCAAAGCGGTGATGTCATCCCTTCCTTCTCTTTTTCCCTGGTGATAGGCCAACCAACTGTAATAAAAGTTGCCAACAATTAAGCTAATGGCAATGCTGGGCAAAATGCGCCCATAGATCAGGGTCAGAGGAAATTGCAACACCGATTGGGTTAATCCCACAATTACCAGGATCTGCACCAAGTTGTTCACCGCCAGGCCAAAGAAGCCATCAATGTCCTGTTTAACAAACCAACGGGGGGCGATCGCCGTAGCACTCATAGACCTATGTAGAAAATGGAAAGCTGAGCCGACTGGTCGCCGACATACAAAGGCTACTTCATCCCCGGTAAAAAATCGTTATTTTGTCACTATTTTCAGGAAAATGGCTCTTTCCTATCCCCATGGCATTCTGTCACAGCGGGCACAGACCAACGGGGTATTTGGATGGTTAAAAAATCTAGCAAATCCTCTGAGGGAATAGGCCGGGCGAAATAATATCCTTGCCCTGCATCGCACCCCAGCCAATGGAGTTGGGTTAGATGCCGTTCCGTTTCAATGCCCTCGGCAATCACGTCTAATCCGAGGGTGTGGGCCAGGGTCACAATGGTGTGGACAATGGCAGTGTTTTGGTTGTTGGGCTCCATGGTGTTCACAAAGGAGCGGTCCACTTTAATGGTGTTAATGGGAAAGCGGTGCAGGTAGCTGAGGGAGGAATAGCCCGTGCCAAAATCGTCGAGGGAAATTTGGATATTTCTTTGCCTTAAACTTTTCAGTACATCAGCGGCCAAGTTCAAATTATCGATCAATAAACTCTCGGTAATTTCTAATTTGAGGTCCTGGGGGGCCAGGTTCGTGCTGGACAGAATTTCATCCACTGTTTTTAGTAGCCGTTGGTCCCGTAATTGCCGACTGGAAACGTTAATACTGACTTGAAGATGGGACAATTGGGGAAAACTTTGTTTAAGTTCTAGTATTTGTCGGCTTGCTTCCCAGAGAATCCAATCCCCCATGGGCACAATTAAGCCCGTTTCCTCGGCGATCGCCACAAATTCTTCGGGTAGGATCAGACCCTCTTCGGGATGTTGCCAGCGCACTAAGGCCTCAACCCCCTGTAACTGTCCAGTCTTGAGACAGACAATCGGTTGATAATGTAACTGCAATTCCTGGCGATCGATGGCTCGCCGTAGGTCATTTTCCCGCTGGAGCCTCTGCACAGCATGGTGGTGCATGGTCTGGTTGAAAATAGCGTAGCGGCCCTTACCTGCGGCCTTAGCTCGATACATGGCGGTGTCTGCATCCCGCAAAACATCCTGGGGATGGCCATAGTGGGGATGGTTAAGGGCAATGCCAATGCTGGTGTTGGTGAAAATTTCCTGGCCGTTCAAGTTAAACGGTTTTTGCAGTTCCTGGTGAATTCTTTGGGCCACGGCGATCACGTCTTCGGGACAGGTGATGTTTTCAATCAACATGGTGAATTCATCCCCCCCCAAACGCGCTAACGTATCTTCTGGCCGCAAACATTGGCGCAGACGATGGGCAATGCCCTGGAGCAGTAAATCCCCACAACTGTGCCCCAAACTATCGTTGATAATTTTAAAGCCGTCTAAATCCAGAAATAGCACCGCAAATCTTAAATCCCGACGACGCAAATTTCTTTGCAGAGCATGGCCCAGGCGATCGAGAAACATTGATCGATTGGGCAAATTCGTCAGGGAATCGTGGTTGGCGTTGTAGTGGAGTTTTTCCGCCGCCAATTTGCGCTCGGTGATGTCACTGTCAATGCTGTCAATGCGTAGGGGTTGATGCTCGCCATCCCGCACTAATTGACTACGGCGAAATAGCCATCGCTCCTTGCCCCCCGGTTGGACAATGCGATACTCCAACTCCGTCTGGTCCTTTTCCATCAACAATTGCAAGTGATATTCCAGCAAAAGGCGATCGCCAGGGTGGACCTGTTCAAACCAAAAATTTTGGCTCTGGTAACAGACTTCTAGGGATTGACCATAGACCATGGCCGTGGTGGGATTGAGATAAAGGGTGGCAAAACTGACCGCATCGGCGGACCAAACCACATCCTGAATGGAGCCCAAAATTCCCTCCAAGCGTTGCTCACTAGCGGACAGGGCCTGCTCAGCGGATTTCCGTTTGGTGATGTCCGTTAGCATGGCCAGTTCCCCCCGATAATTGCCCCATTGGTCATACCAAGCACTGCGGGACACCAAACCCCAGAGCACACTGCCATCTCGCCGTTGGAACTGGACATCGTAAACCTGACCATGGTTGGGTAACACACAGCGAGGGAAAGATTGCAAAGTCTTTTGGTGACTATTTTGGGACTCTGGTAAATGGTGAATGACAAGGACAAAAGCAGTAATGTTTTTCTCTAAAATTTCCTGCACCGAATAACCCAACATATCTGCCAATTGCTGGTTGGCAAAGGTAGTTTGTTGGTCTTGGTCCAAAATCCAAATGCCTTCAGAAGTCAGCTCGACTATATAACGATATTTTTTCTCACTTTCTGCCAGGGCTAGACGGGCTTGGTGCTGTTCTGTAATGTCCCGCAGGGAAACCAAAAAGGCTTTACCCTTTTGCCAATGAATGGGAGACACCCGCATTTCCGCCACCACCATGCTGCCATCGAGGGGGGTAAGGGTAATTTCCGTTGCTTGATCCGCCACAAAAGGAATACCAAAGGGTTGCTGGAGCAGTTCGCCTTCCTGTCGTTTGAACATCTCCCTGGCGGCGGGGTTGACAAATTGGATAATGCCTTCTTGATCAACAATTAATAGCCCATCGGTGATGGTGACAATCATGCTACTGAAGAATTCTTCACTGGCCCGTAGCTGTTGCTCTGCTAATTTTTGTTGGGTAACATCGGTTTGAATACCGATGAAATTAACCAGGAAATTTTGCTGGTTATAGATGGGGGAAAGGTATAAATGATTCCAAAAAGATGCGCCATCCTTGCGATAGTTTTTCAAAACTACTTCACACTCCTGGCCGTGGGCGATCGCCGTGCGGAGTTTTTCTAATTGTTTATTTTGTTCCCCTTGGCGGTCTTCATTGAGTAGAAAACGACAGTTTTGCCCAATCACTTCCTCCCGATTAAAACCGGTAATAGTTTCAAAACCTTGGTTAGCATAGACTACCGCATTGTCTGAGCCCAGGGCATCGGTGATCAAAATGCCGTTGGAGCTGGCATCGATCGCCTGTTGTAACAGTAATAATCTCTCTTCGTATTCCTGGCGATCAATGGCCGCGGCAAGGATATGGCTAGCTACCTTGAGAAATTCAATTTCTTCTTCGGTAAATTTACGGGCAGTGAGGCTATAAACCCCCAAAACTCCGAATGCGGTGCGGGGCCCCGCTACCATTAAATTTATGCCGCTGACAATACCAAGGTTATGCAGTAAAGGGGAAGCCCGAAACTTAGTACTTATCCTCAAATCTAGTTCAACAATAGGTTCATAATCTTCCATCCGGCGATCGCCATTATGTTGAATGGTATAGCCGGCATAGGAACGATTGGTGGCATCAATGGTATAGTTGCCCACCAAGGCCTTGTCCCAACCATCCCCAGCGCAAAGGACCAGGGCAGAGCGATTGGGCAAAAGTTCCCAAAGGCCACAGTAATCTACCCCCAAGGCAGTGCGGATCAATTCCGTAGCTTGATCAAAAAATCCATATAAATCGCGGCTGAGAATGCCCCACTGTCCCAGGCGAGCTAAAGCCGTTTGCAAACCGGAAACGGGAGGCGGGGGTTGGGACGGCGAATTCTGATGTTGGGCTAATTCCCGGGCTAATTTTTCCTTCGCTTGTTCCGCTTCCAGTAACTGCCGTTTGAGTTGGTCAATTTCCCGCTGTTGTCGATGCTCCAAATTAGTGGCGGTGGGTTTACGTTCTTGGTTGTCCCGTTCCAATTCCCACAAACTAGGAGTCAGGGATAATCCCCCCAAGCTTCTTTGTTTAGCAACCCACCATGGCATCGGGGGAAACTTGAAACGAGACCAAATGTTCATCCAAGGCATCTGAGCGAAAAAAGGCGTCCCCGGAGTCACAACATCCCCGGGGATCATGGCCAAATTATAGGTCTTTCCTCCCTTGTCCATGGGGATGGGAGGGGGTTTAGCAACAAATTGTGATGTTTGCTACCAATTAATCCGACTTAGCCTGGCGTAACTGTCACCGGGCCATTAAAGGGAAGCGACGACGGGGGGATGCTCCCGGGATTTCTCCAGGGCAGCATAAAGACGGTTTAATGCCCCCAGATAGGCCCGGGCCGAGGCGACAATGATATCCGTGTTGGCCGCATAGCCGGTGTAGATCACCCCGTTATGGCGCAGACGCACACTCACTTTACCCAACGCATCAATGCCTTCGGTGACGGAGGTGACGGAATATTCCAGCAGCTCATTGGGCAATTGCACAATCTGATTAATAGCTTTATACACTGCATCCACCGGGCCCGTACCGATCGCCACAGCGGTTTCTTCTGGGCCAGCCGGGGTACGAATGGTTAGGGTAGCGGTGGGCACCGAAGGCTCACCACAGGAAACCTGTACCCGTTCCAAACGGAAGAGTTCGGGGGGTTGGCGAATTTCATCGTTAACGATTGCCTCTAAATCCCAATCGGTAATTTCTTTACGCTTATCCGCCACTTCCTTAAAGCGAATAAAGGCGTTATTTAATTCCGTATCGCTCAGGTCAAAACCCAATTCCTTTAAGCGAGTACCAAAGGCATTGCGGCCGGAGAGTTTACCCAACACAATCTGGTTATTGGTTAAACCGATGGATTCCGCATCCATGATTTCGTAGGTGAGCTTATTTTTTAGCACCCCATCCTGGTGAATGCCGGATTCATGGGCAAAGGCATTAGCGCCAACAATGGCCTTATTGGGTTGCACCATCATCCCCGTTAACTCCGACACCAAGCGGGAAGTGGCGTAAATATGTTTGGTATCAATGTTGGTCAGAGGTGCGGTGGAATCGGCGGGGCGACCTAAAAAGGGATTGAAGTAACTGCGGCGCACATGTAAAGCCATGACCAATTCTTCCAAGGCCGCATTACCAGCCCGTTCGCCAATGCCATTGATGGTACATTCCAGTTGTCGAGCCCCATTTTTCACCGCTTCCAGAAAATTGGCCACCGCTAAGCCCAAATCGTTGTGGCCATGGACGGAAATAATCGCCTGGTCAATGTTAGGCACGTTATCGGCAATACCTTTGATTAAAGCCCCATATTCTGCCGGGGTTGTGTAACCCACCGTATCGGGAATGTTGATCGTGGTGGCTCCGGCGGAGATCGCCGCTTCTAACACTTGGTAAAGAAATTCGGGATCACTGCGCCCGGCATCCTCCGGGGAAAACTCAATGTCATTCACTAAGGATTTGGCATAGGCCACCATTTCCGGCACGATCGCCAACACCTCCGCCCTGGTTTTCTTTAACTTATGCTCCAGGTGAATGTCCGACGTAGCTAAGAAGGTGTGAATACGGTGTTTAGCCGCTGGTTTTAACGCTTCCGCCGCTGCTTTGATATCTTTTTGGGTGGCCCGAGCTAAGCCGCAAATTACTGGCCCATTTTCCGTACCCACCGTTTGGGCGATTTTCTGCACCGCCTCAAAATCCCCGGGGCTAGCAAAGGGAAAACCCGCTTCGATAATATCCACCCCTAAACGGGCTAGAGCCCTGGCGATCGATAGTTTTTCTTCCACGGTCAGGGTGGCTCCGGGGGACTGTTCCCCATCGCGAAGCGTGGTGTCGAAAATCAAAATACGATCAACAGGACTATTCATAATAAACGCACCTTTTCAAGGGTGAAAAAGACACAGATAGATTCTGATTGTATCTTGTCTATTTAGACGTTGGCATACTTTGAAGAGGTAAAATCGGTAGCGATTGGTTTCCCCTTAATGCGTTAAGGAGTAATTTGCTTTATCGTCCCATTGCCCTTTCTTCTCCCCCTCTGCTTCCCTAGCCCATGAGCCATAGCCGCTTTAAGTCCGCTAAGTCCGCCATGCGCAAGTTGAAAACCGAACAACGGAAGTTTGGCGATCGGGTTTCCCAGCACACCTCCCCCAGGGTTAACCGCTGGTTCAAATGGATGGCTCCGGGACTGTTTGTCAAACGTTGGATGGTGATCAGCGCCGTTGGTTTGACTTTAATGTTTTTGGGCTTGGCCATTTGGGTTAAGTTGACCCCCATTTTTCGCATTACGGAATTTGTTTCCGATACCCTGGGGTTTTTGACCAATCTTTTGCCCAACTATGTTTCTGGGCCCCTGATTTTGGCCTTGGGACTATTTTTTGTCTTTTGGGGTCAAAGTCGCACCGTTGGTTCTATTTCCGAGGTGTTGCAACCGGATAACGACCAGGAGTTGGTGGACGTGCTACTGGCCCACCGTCGCCTTAATAAGGGGGCTAAAATTGTCGTAGTGGGGGGAGGTACGGGCTTATCGACTCTTTTACGGGGCTTGAAACATTACAGCGCTAACATTACTGCCATTGTTACCGTGGCCGATGACGGTGGTTCCTCCGGGCGTTTACGACGGGAAATGGGTATGTTGCCCCCAGGGGATATTCGCAATTGCATTGGGGCCCTGGCGGACGAAGAAAAGTTATTAACAGAGTTGTTTCAATACCGTTTTAAAGCTGGGGATGGGCTGTCGGGCCACAGTTTTGGTAATTTGTTCCTCACTGCCATGGCGGAAATTACCGGAGATTTGGAAATGGCGGCGATCGCCTGCTCGAAGGTTTTAGCGGTGCGGGGGAAGGTGTTGCCAGCCACCCTGGACGATGTCAAATTGTGGGCAGAAATGGAGGACGGGCGCTATGTGGAGGGGGAATCCAATATCCCTGAAGCCCAAGGACGCATTCGGCGCATCGGTTGTTTACCAGAATCCCCTAAGGCTTTGCCAGCGGTGCTCAAGGCCATTAAAGCGGCCGACTATATCATCATTGGCCCGGGCAGTTTATACACCAGCATTTTGCCTAATTTGCTCATTCCCGAAATTCAAACGGCGATCGCCAAGGCCAAGGTGCCCCGCATTTATATCTGCAATGTGATGACCCAACCAGGGGAAACGGATAATTACACTGTCTCAGACCATTTAACGGCGATCGATCAAGTCTCTTCGGCAAGGCTCTACGATGCTGTGCTGGTGCAGAGAAATCCCCCTTCTGCCCCGGTGTTGAAAAAATATGCCGCCGAAAATTCCCATCCCGTTTACCTGGACCGGCAAGCAGTGATCGAAAAGGGTTGCCGCATTGTGCTAGCCAATGTGATGCAGGAGGATGAAAAAAGCCATCAGGTACGCCATGACCCCCAACGCTTAGCCCGGGTATTAATGCGCTGGTATGGCGGTCAGTAAGTTGGGGATTGGGATTCTAAGCACAAGCTCCAAAAATTCTACTTCTGCCGGTAAACCTGTTGAATATCACCGATGGTGAATAGCGCTTGGAACGTCAAACCCTGGCTTTGGTAAAATTCCCGGCCTCCCTGTTGGCGATCGACTAAGGAAATAACTGTGTCAACTTGGTAGCCCGCATTCCGCAACCTTTCCACCGCTAGCATGGCGGATTTTCCGGTGGTGACCACATCTTCCAACACCACCACTTTTGTTCCCGGAGCTAACTCTGGCCCTTCAATGTAGGCTTTGGTGCCATGGCCCTTGGCTTCTTTACGAATGATTAATGCGACCACAGGTTTTTCTTCGTAGGCAGACACCGTACTAACAGCGCTGACAATGGGATCTGCCCCTAGGGTTAACCCGGCCACCGCTTCCACTTGGTCTGGCAACTCTGTCAACAGCAATCGCCCGATCGCCAAGGCCCCTTCCGCCCGCAGGGTGACCAATTTACCGTTGATGTAGTAAGTGCTGGGTTGACCGGAGGAAAGAATAAAATCTCCTTCCTTGTAGGCATGAGTGGCCAACAGATGGAGTAAATATTGGCGTACTTGTGCTAGGGGGGCAGTTTTGAGAGCGGCCAGGGTCAAATCGGTCATAAAAGAATTTTGGTGGTTTTGTAACGAAGGATCAGCCCTTGATTGTAAGGCCCCAGGAAAAACTGAACACAAAAATAGTCCGCCATGGGAATGTTTGAGCCTAGCTTACTGGTCGTAAGATTTGCACCAGAACTCTTAGGAGATGTTCAAGATCCGCTGGGACGCGGTAAAGGTCAAGGTCTTGGGTTACGCAACGGGATTGCCGGTCTAGTTGGCCAAATTGCCAAATATTACCCGTGGAAATTGCCCCCTGTAGGACGGACTGGTCTGACTCTATCCATTGGTCAAGGGCGATCAATTCAATGGCAAGCTGAACAAAACCCCGTTCCAAATCCTCATTTTTTGCCTCAACTACCAAGAAAGTTTGATCATTTTGTAGTAGATAATCCAGTGAACCTTTTAGTTGATTACTAACCACAATGGGATACTCAACGTCCAGGTTTGCGTGGGTATAGTGCAGAACATCGGTCAACACTGGAGCAATGAGAAATTCTCTCCTTGCCATTTCGCTGGTGAGGCTGAGGCGGGGTAAGCTTTCTTCCAGGCGAGTCTTGAGGTCACCCAGACGGTTAAGGGGCCCTAAATACTGGGGAAGATCGAGGGATTGACGTTGGAGAGTGACACCAAAATGCCTCAGAATGTCTTGGGGTGCAAAGTTAAGTTTGAAGTAATCAGAAAAAGTGTAACTTTGCTCAGGCCGAATAATTGAAATTCTAGGCATGACATTAGGAGAAATTAAAGCGGCGAATAATTCCAGTTTAGTTCAGACCATTTAGAGAAAATTATCGCTGCTAAAAGCTTCCAACAAGGGTTTAGTAACTGGGTAAAAGACGGACTCTTCAGTGTATGGCACCCAAGAGAGGCGCAATACCGATAAGCTGGAGATAACCGCACTGAGTAATCATCCCTAGGTGTAGGGGAAGGTGAAGATCATGGGCAGGGCAAATTATCGGGCAGGTTTCTCCATTTCCCCCTTGGCGATCGCCATTAACGTTAACTTGAGCCGCCCAACGGAAAGCGCCCCATCTCCCCAGCCGTGGCAATGGATCTACACCTTCAATGACGGTAGCCAACTGCGGGGCACATTCCAAGGCTCAGTCAAACAAGGCCCCGAGTTAACCAATCCCATTCCTAGCTTTAACGTTCAAGGGGTTGGGGTAACGGAATATCTAGCTCCGGGCGATAAAACCCCTCTGTTGGCTTGGCAACCAGGACAATTTAATTGTTTTGAAATGGGGGAAAGTCTATTGTTAATGGCTTCTAGCGACAACTATGTGGGCAACAGTCTGTGCTTAGTTAACTGTCCCCAGCGGCAATGGGCCCAAATTACCCATTGGGGGAGTCGGTTGGTGGCGGAAACCTTACTGTGGGATAGATTAGTTTTCCATTGTCTAGCGGGGGATATGCCCCCCACCGTTTGGTCAATGAATTGGCAATTCTCCCCCTTTTTTCCGCCCTTTTTCCATTGGCGCTTTCAGGCTTGGCCCCCAACGGCGATCGCCAACCCAGCAACTTGCCCAGCAAATAATTCCTCCGTTCTTTTATTCTGAAACCTAGCCCCTCTTTACAATCGTTTACAATAGGGAGGAACGATCAGCAGGGAAGAAATTGGTTATGGAACTCACCTGGTACGACAGCAACTCTTGGCTAATTGAGATGGGCGGACAGAGAATTTTGCTTGATCCTTGGTTGGTGGGGGACCTAACCTTTGGCAATACGCCCTGGTTATTTCGGGGTTTTCGCTCCCAGCCCTTGGCAATTCCGGAAAACATTGACCTAATTTTGCTTTCCCAGGGTTTGGAAGACCATGCCCATCCCCCCACATTGAAAGAATTGGACAAAAGTTGGCCTGTTCTTGGTTCCCCCAAAGCCGCTGAAGTTGCCACCGAGTTGGGCTATGAAACAGTAACAGGTCTACCCCATAACCAAAAATTTGTGCTTAACGACCGGGTGGAAATCCTTGCTCTACCCGGTTCCCCCATTGGCCCCACCCTGGTGGAAAATGCCTATGTGTTAACGGATCTACAAACCAGCACCAAACTCTATTACGAACCCCACGGTTTCCACTCTCCCCAACTGCAAGACTTGGGGCCCATTGATGTGGTTTTAACCCCCGTCATTGGCATCAATATCCTCGGATTCCTGCCGGTGCTCAATGGCCAGAAAACCACCCTGGAGCTTTGTCGCACTGTCCATCCCCAGGCGATCGTCCCCACCTCTGGAGCCGCAGAATTGAACTATAGCGGTTTACTAACTAAAGTTTTACGTTTAGACGGCGATCTCAGTCAATTTCGCCAGTCCCTAATTGACGAAGGGATACAAGCTTCCCTATGGGAACCCCAGGTGGGAGTGCCCCTCAATGTGCCCCAATCCACCGTTGGCTAGGTTGGAATGTTCAAATCACTGTGCGGTGTGATGCTTGATAAATACAGTGAGCCAGGGAAAACTGCAAAAAAGTGTATAAAGTAGGTTTAACTTGAATCAAAATCCTTTCTCCGCAGTCATAGCCAGGAGTAGGAAGATTACCAGCGAAGCAAGTTGTCTTCCCCTAGCTTTGGGCGGGCAAACCCCTTGCAGTATTGCCAACGTCAAAAAATCACCATAGCCGAATGACCTACACCATCAACGCTGACCAAGTCCATCAGATTGTCCATAATCTTCACCACGATCCCTTTGAAGTGTTGGGCTGCCATCCCCTCGGGGACCACGGCAAGGTCAATCAATGGGTCATTCGTGCCTATTTACCCACGGCTGAAGCGGTAACGGTGTTGCTTCCCACCGATCGCCGGGAAGTGATTATGACCACGGTCCACCATCCCAACTTTTTTGAATGCGTGTTGGAGTTGGAAGAACCGAAGAATTATCAATTAAGAATTACCGAAAATGGCCACGAAAGGGTAATTTATGACCCCTATGGTTTTAAAACTCCCAAACTGACGGATTTTGACCTCCATGTGTTTGGGGAAGGCAACCACCACCGTATTTACGAAAAACTCGGTGCTCACCTGATGACGGTGGATGGAGTTAAAGGGGTTTATTTTGCTGTGTGGGCCCCCAATGCCCGCAACGTTTCCATTTTGGGGGATTTCAACAACTGGGACGGCAGATTGCACCAAATGCGGAAACGCAACAACATGGTGTGGGAATTATTTATCCCTGAGTTGGGGGTGGGCACTTCTTATAAGTATGAGATTAAAAACTGGGAAGGGCACATCTACGAAAAGACTGACCCCTACGGTTTTTACCAAGAAGTACGCCCCAAAACCGCTTCCATTGTGGCAGACTTGGACGGTTACCAATGGCACGACGAAGATTGGTTGGAAGCTAGGCGCACCAGCGATCCCCTGAGCAAACCCGTTTCCGTTTACGAACTCCATTTAGGCTCCTGGTTGCACACTGCCTACGACGAACCGGTGAAAACTTTGCACGGGGAAGGGGTGCCGGTAGAAGTGTCCGAATGGAATACCGGGGCCAGATTTTTAACCTATTACGAGTTGGTGGATAAACTAATTCCCTACGTGAAGGAATTGGGTTACACCCACATTGAGTTACTACCGATCGCCGAACATCCCTTTGATGGCTCCTGGGGTTATCAAGTGACTGGTTATTACGCCCCCACTTCCCGCTTTGGCAGTCCCGAAGACTTTATGTATTTTGTCGATCAATGTCACCTCAACGGCATTGGTGTGATCATTGACTGGGTGCCGGGGCATTTTCCTAAGGACGGCCATGGCCTAGCCTTTTTTGACGGAACCCATTTGTACGAACATGGTGATCCCCGCAAAGGTGAACATAAGGAATGGGGCACTCTCATTTTCAACTACGGCCGGAACGAAGTGCGGAACTTCCTGGTGGCCAATGCCCTATTCTGGTTCGACAAATATCACATTGACGGCATGCGGGTGGATGCGGTGGCCTCCATGCTCTACCTAGACTATTGCCGAGAAGAAGGGGAATGGGTGGCCAATGAGTACGGCGGCCGGGAAAACTTGGAAGCGGCAGACTTTTTGCGCCAGGTAAACAGCGTTGTTTACAGCTACTTCCCCGGTATTTTATCCATTGCGGAGGAATCCACCTCCTGGCCCATGGTGTCCTGGCCCACCTACGTTGGCGGCTTGGGCTTTAATCTGAAATGGAATATGGGTTGGATGCACGACATGTTGGACTATTTCAGCATGGACCCCTGGTTCCGCCAGTTCCATCAAAACAGCATTACGTTCAGTATGTGGTACAACCACAGCGAAAATTATATGTTGGCCCTGTCCCACGACGAAGTAGTGCACGGCAAAAGCAATATGTTGGGCAAAATGCCTGGGGATGAATGGCAAAAGTATGCCAACGTCAGGGCTTTATTCACCTACATGTTCACCCATCCCGGCAAGAAAACCATGTTTATGAGCATGGAATTTGGCCAGTGGAGTGAGTGGAATGTGTGGGGTGATTTGGAATGGCATTTGCTCAATTTTCCACCCCATCAACAACTAAAACAATTCTTCACTGAGTTGAACCATTTGTATAAAAATGAGCCGGCTTTATACAGCAATGATTTTGATGAATCGGGTTTTCAATGGATTGATTGCAGTGATAATCGCCACAGTGTAGTTTCCTTCATTCGTCGGGCCAAAAATAGCGCAGAATTTGTGGTTACCATTTGTAATTTTACGCCCCAACCCCATAGCCATTACAGAGTGGGTGTTCCGGTACCTGGTTTCTACACTGAATTATTCAACAGTGATGCCCGACAGTACGGCGGCAGTAACATGGGCAATTTAGGTGGAAAATGGACAGAAGAATGGTCTTTCCATGAACAACCCTACTCGTTGGATTTATGTTTACCGCCCCTATCGGTGTTGGTATTAAAACTAAGCCAAAATGCTGAGGAAAATACTGTGCCAGCGGAAGAGGCTAGCAACATAGCTTAGATAACTGAGTTAGCGATAATTTTCTCATCTCCGACTTTTATTATGTCCTCCACCAGTCCCACTAGTCCCTATCAATCCCTGGTGTTGCGGCTCCTCCATGGGGCCATGGCTTTGTTAACTTTGTTGGCGATCGCCAGTGGCTTTTGGGTTTACAACACCTACGACGGCCGCTGGGGATCTTTACCGTTGCCGAAACCCTACTACACCCAGGATCTCCATGGCACAGGGGCTTTGGCACTGTTTTTGCTCATGTTTCCCTTTACCCTCTACTGCTTTCACCTTGGCGATCGCCGTTTATGGTCTGATCAAAATTGGGAGCAGTTACAGCAACCGGGCACTCCGGCCTTTTGGGTGGCGTGGCAGAAATTGGTTAATACCCTCATGCTGGTGGCCTTAACTGTGGCGGTGGTGAGCGGGCGCATGATGCAGGAAAGTTGGTTACCCCAAGGAGAACTCAACCATCTGCCCTATTTTTTCCATCTCCTGGGCTGGTTGATCGTCGTCCTTTGTTTAGCATTTCATTTACTATTCAGTGCCAAAGTTGGTGGCATTGCCCTCTGGCGATCAATGGTGAGTTGGGGCCGCAGAGCTAAAGATAATCCCCAACAATGGCTCCGGGATTTTCGTTGGAAACTATCGTCCAAAAGTTTGCAATGGCTCCGCTGGTTAGTGTTAGCCGGATTAGTTTTTGCCCTGATTATGCCAGCCTTTGCCTGATGCGTTTGGATGACCCCAGGTTTGGGAGGCGGCCATAACCATTGAGAAGGCATTTGAAAAGTTTTAGGCAAGCCTTCGGAGCATGGGATTGAACATGGAAACATAGATCATCGTCTCACTGGTCGTAGGTAAATATTCGTGATCCTTACTCAAACGACGATAGCGACCAAGCCAAGCAAAAGTACCTTCAACAACCCAACGTCACAAAGAAAGATGGCGAATGGACTTAGTTGATGTTTTTCCTGGTTTCAGGAGCACTTTGGAATTGATATTCAACAGGAAAAGCCAAGGGATTACCGGAAAAAAGCCCCATCGGTCAAGGATTTTGGCTGTATTTGTCCAAACTTAGCCATAGGCTAATTGGGTATAATGGCGGGTACTGACTGTCTCGAAATTTTTCGCCCATTGAACCTTACTAGCTAACGCCCATGTTTCTTGAAGAACTTAAGCCAGTGACCCGTGAACTTTGTCAACAGCCGATCGCCTTTGCTGGGGGGTTTGTGTCTGGTGTGCTGCGGCTAAAATTGACCGATGATCCGCTGAAAAAGTGGTTACAAAAGCAAGGGGTAACGGACTTTTCCGGGGCAGATATCAATCAAACAGCCCAGGATAATCGCCCCCAAAGCATTGATATTGACTAATTGGGCTTCAAGGGGAGGAAAGGTACGCTAAAAATCCACCTCCCACATGCTATCTAGTAAAACAGCGGCCCGGAAGCTTTTTCCCAATTGACGTTGGGCATAGTAGCGCATCAGATTTTCCGCTTTTACCCAATCCCAGAGGCGAAAATTTTTCCTGGCGATCACTGGTAGATACTGTTGGGGGTCCGGTAGGGCAGGTTGGTTGAGTTGTTGCAATAAACTTAGTTCCATAGCTGTTAAGCGACGCATTTGGGGAATGGGGCCCATGTCCCTAGAACTGCGAAGATCGACAATGCCCCCCAATTCTGGGCTAAAGCCCACCCGCCATTGGCGATCGTAAAAATTGGGACTAATAGTTTGGGCCGTGATGGCACAGTGATGAAATTGGGGGGCAATGCCCTCTGCCCCGAGGCAATGGAATAATGCTTGGGCTAGATGGCCATAGATATTTTCCACTGTGGCTTCCGTTTCTAACCGTCGTAGATGTTCGGTAAACAGTTCATACAGGGATGTTTGGGCACTGGCCTCTGTCCCGAGGGCCAGGATTAGCTCGATTAAGTACTGACCCGCCGCCAAATTACAAACATTTTGCCCCAGGCCAGGGTAGGAATATTGGGTTTCCGCTTGGTTGATACGGTCCAAACTTTTTCCCGCAAATAGCAGAAATTGGTTAACTACAAATAGTTCGGTGCGACCCCTGAGACTAGATTTTGGTTTTCTAGCCCCCGGCGCAATGGCTCGGATCAAACCATACTCCGGCGAGAAAATGGTCACTAGGCGATCAGATTCCCCAAAGGCCATACCTTTCACAACAATGCCTAGGGTTTGATAAGTACGGCTCAAATTAGTTTCTGGTTATTCTCTGCCAGTTCTCTAAACTATATGATAGCAACGAAATTTTAGGAGAAAGTGTCATTTTTGCAAAAATCGAAAAATAACTTCCAGACTATTTAGATTGTGTTTGTCTAGTCTAAATTAACTGACAACGTAGCAATCCGGTATAGAAGCCCTACATTCTAAAACTAAGTCAAATGCCTCGGATGGATTAGGATCGCCAACATAACAAGATGGTGCTTCTCCTCCCTGTCGCATATAAGAGCGTGTTTGAAAAGTCGGCATAATTGGGAAAAATGGTGAAGAATATAGAATTTTCACCGTAATGATACTGAGAGAATTTTACAGCAGCGACATCAGTGATAGCCAGTAGCAATTGGTAGAATCCAATCTCCCCCAAGCAAAAAGTGGGGGAAGAAAACGGAAAACTAATCCGAGGGAAGTGCTTAATGCCATTTTTTACATGCTCAGAGCGGGTTGTGCTTGGCGACTTCTACCCCATGATTTTCCCAAATGGCGAACAGTCTATGGTTATTTCCGACAGTGGCAGGAAGACGGTACCTGGAAAAAATTGAATCACATCCTCAGAAAGAAGATTCGACTTAAGGCCGGAAGAAATGCCAACCCTAGTGCTGGTTGTTTGGACTCACTCACAGTCAGTAAGAAAGGCTGGCGCTGGACAAGAAAGTGGTTATGACGGTGGAAAAAAGGTCAATGGTCGTAAACGTACAATCCTCGTGGATACCATGGGATTACTTCTCGACGTTGTGGCTCACAGCGCTCATCGCTCAGACCACCAAGGTCTTACTCTACTCGGTACTTGGTTTGCTCCTCTATGGCAGTGCCTGCAATTGATATGGACTGATAGCACTTTTGGCAGTAAGAATTTTACTGCCTGGGTTAATGAGACCTTTGGCTAGAATTTGGAAATCGTCAGCAAAAAGGATGGACAAAAGGGTTTTGAGGTTTTGCCTCGACGTTGGGTTGTTGAACGTACCTTTGCTTGGTTTGGTCGCTACCGTCGTTTAAGCAAGGATTATGAATATTTACCTACCACCAGTGAGACAATGATTCATGTTGCCATGCTCCATCTCATGCTCCGAAAGCTTGCCTTGAACTTTTCAAACATATTCTAAGACGACATTTCTCCACATTCTTGCAACCCGTTCGCATAAACTAAGCTAGTTGAAAAATTATCATGTACCACTTGATCCAGAATCGTTGAATCGCACTTATGTACGACCTAAAAATAGACAGAATAATCCTACAGCAAAGCAAATTCATCACCTTAGTGCTAACTCCCTTAGCCAGTGTACATAGCTTATTTTTTCACACATGAAAGCCTGTAAATAACGTAGTTTGTCTAACATTGTTGTACCTGCTTCTTTTGGGATTACCAGTAATTTTAGTATTAAATAAGCAATTATACAGGTATAGATTTGAATCCCAATTGCATTCTCATTTTTGGCAATCAGTCTATTCAGCTTTAAGTGCATTTTTAAGAATTTCCATAACAATTCTATTTGCCATCTTTTTTTATAAATTTCTGCTATTTTTTCATCACTAACTCCTTCTATTTCTTTACTTTCTATAGGTAAATTTGTAACCAATCTAAACTCTGAATTATCATGGGTGAATATTACCACTCTACTCTCTATTTTATTCTTTCCAGTTCCAACCATATAGTTATCATTGGCTAATTTTTCTAGCTTTATATTATTCTTTATTCTTAATACATGATATTTGTTATTCTCCTTTTGTAATCTCTTGATTCTCTGTAAGTCACAAAATCCTCTATCCATTACTGCTACTCCATTTTCTGGAGTCTCTTCTATTGTTTCATTCCCATATTTATTATCATGACCTTGTCCAAAGTGAATTACTATTCCCCCCGGAATCCCTGTTGATAAGTTAATCCCACTGAATACTTTTACCTGATGAAATCCAAGGTTCCACATCAACTTACTAGTTATGCTGACAATGGTTGAATCGAGAGGAAATATTTCTAATTCTCCCTGCTTAATTTCCTTCCTTTTCGACAATTCCTTTTTTAAGGAAAATATTATTTCTCTAAAAACTCCTACATCCCTTTTTTTGCTTGCCTTTGAGAATGTAGATATATCGACTGTCTCTCCTCGTAAGTTCAGTCTTTTAAACATACTCCTCATGCTTGTCTGGCTCTGGTCTAACACTAATCCTAACCAGATACTCACAAACTTAAATGTGTCTAATACTGGGTAGTCATCTTTAGGAAAATTAGATAGATAAGTTTTGACAATATGTCCAAAATTTGATATCATCTCTTCAATTATTCTAATATTTCTGCCCTTTATTCTATCATTTTAAAGGGCTTTTTTTCTCTTTATAACTATCGTTCAACACTTCTGCTTCTGAGCAAATGATAAACTAAGATGTGTAAACCACGAAAAAAGCTTAATATCTTCACTTTCCAGGGCTTTTATTTGTATGATTTCAGAACTTTTTATTAAAAGATTTTTTATAAAGTCAGATTTAAATTTCTCATGACAATTTAAAGAATTATCAGTAAAATTATATCCCCAAGCACATTGAGCATTATATAAAAGAAGAGCATTTAACGGCATAATATATGGCTTACTAGACAGTTTTAAAGTTGATTTAATTTCATCTTTCAATAGATTTACGCGTTTATTTAGTGGAAAATCATCAGAGCTTCGACGATCAATTCGATTAAGTATAAAAATCATTGATTCAGTAGAGCCATGTAGATATTCAACAACGTCTTTTAGCTCATTTAATAAAACTTGCCTATGCTCCTCATCTACATGAGAATAATCAAGAGCAACAAGACAGAAAGCATTTCCAACTAAAGACTGGATTACTTTAAGATTTTTGCTATCTTTGATAGATTTTAATCCTGGTAAATCAACAAATTCAATAGCTAGTTCTTCAGGTAAACCTGATAATGCTCTGTCATAACCAGGTAAAAGTGGTAATCTAACTTCGATTTGAGGTGAAATGTAAATTTTCCTTTTTTTAGTCTCATGGTACTTCTGCATGACTTGATGGATGCGGTTATAAATTTCCTCATCGCTCAAACCTGACCATTCTCCCGTTTCCCAGACTGCGCCCTCCGTTTCCTCAATCTTTAAGTGACTGCCTTCACCATGTTTAATCCGTAAAACACCGCCGCTCATCTCCCCCGCTTCAATAGGCGCAATCCGTCGGCCAATTAAAGCGTTAACAATCGTTGACTTTCCCGAAGAAGTTGTGCCGATCATAGCAATACGTAAACTCGGATTAGCCAAATCCAGCACTGCCTGATCATAGGCTCGGCGAAAATCTGCCAAATCCTGCTTGAGCTTCTCATCCTCAAATACTTCTGACGCAACCCCCACCAGATCAGAAATGGCATTACCCAATTCATCCAGCCAGGAGCGAGCTTGACTTAGCTTAGCTTCAATATTCATCGTGTACCTGTTCTAACGCCGGAAAGCTCAGACTTAACCGAGTTTGCCTATCAGGATAATTCAGATTTTAGGGAAAAGTATCTTTGGTACATGAATTTTTATGAAGTTTGGCGATCGCCAAAAAAGAGTCAGGAGCTTGGTTAATTCCCAGCGATGGGGGAAGAAAAAACAAGGTATCTTGGAGTAGGACAAAGCTTTTAAGGCACCTACTAGATTTTTGGGAAGATTGTAGCAATGGGCTTGTTTGACGATGTCGGCCGTTTTTTAGAAGACCGTCTGGAAGAGTTTTTACAGAACAACCCCCATTTGGAGTTGGAAGCTCTGTTGGAACAGTTGAAAGAACAGGAAGCCGACGCTCGCCGCCTACTGACAGATTTACAGCGGAAAAAACAAGATCAAGAAGCCCAGATTCTCAACCTAGCTCAGGATATTCAGGCTTGGCATAGCCGCATTCAACAGGCTAAAGCTGCTGGCCGAGAAGATTTAGCCCAAAGGGCCCAGGAAAGGGAAGCTACCTTACTGCGTCAGGGCAATCAGGTGTGGGGACAAAGGGTGGGGACAGAACAACGGATTAGCCAAGCCCAAAGTTTGCTCCAGGAAATTCAGCAACGGCAAAAGGAAGTACAACAAAAGGCTAAACAAATGGCCGCCGAGCAAAAAGCATCCGAGGCCCAAAGAAGGGCGGCGGACACCATGGGCTGGAATCAAGGCAGTACCGGGGAAACCTATCGCCGGGAGTTAGACCCCCTGGAAGCGGAATTTAAAAAGTGGGAATTGGAAAAGGAATTGGAACGCTTAAAACGCAACGCCACTAAATAGTTTTCTTGTTCTTAGAATTGACTGTGGCAAATGTGACCAGAGATGGTTAGTTAGGTAGCCAAAGCCTTGGTAGTAAAGAGAAAAATATACAGCCCAGCCATTTTTGTCAGAGATGAAATGCGGAAAAAGCCGCCCGAATTTGTTTGGTAAAAACTTTGCCGCCTGGTTTGATGGCAAATTCGGGATAATGAGCCGGGTTATTAGTGGTGATTTAGTCCCCCCTATCCCCGTCCCTGGCAGTGTCAACGCTGACATATTGTCACTAGAATTGAAGCTAACGCCTAGGGCTTTCCTCGCTATTTTTGACTAGGCTTGCCCAGTCTTGTCACAGTGCCCACCGTCAATTAAGCAAAATGTTACAGGTCGAATAGGCTTTTCCCTGCCCATAATTGTACTAACTTCACACCGATGACTGTTATGTTATCTTGCCTCACCCAGCAACAAGAACTTTTGCAATCCCTCGCTGACCGGGTTGGGCAACCAGCGATCCAGGATAACCTTTACTTTTGCCTAGCTGGTCAATTCACGTGGGTGGAAGATTGGTACACAACGGCGATCGCCGGTGACGTCTTAATTTTTGATGCGGGGGAAAAGGAGCAACTGGCTAGGGTTTTGCAACAATGGGAGCAGTTTACGGGGCATGTTATCCTGATCACCGGCTTGACGGAAGAGCCCGATCCCCAAACTTTTTTAACCCAATTAGCCCTGGGAAAACAACAACGGTGCGGAGAAAGACATTTCCATTGGATCGTACTAGTTGACCCCACCATTGAAGAAGCTTTTCGCGGCCTACAGACTTTCTTGGACGGCAAAAGCCATTGGTTAGATCTGCGCCTGGGGGTGGGGGATCTGGAGCAGTGCACCGATGAACTCTGGCAGTGTGTGTGGTTAGAACCATCACCATTGGCTCCGGAGAAACGCCAGGAAATGCTGGTCAATTTACCCCATTGGTTGGCCGAAATTGTTGACCAAAAACAAAACCTCGAACTAGAACCGATTAGCCTTCTGCAGGCGAAATTATCCCTTCTCCAGGGTTTAGCGCGGGAAAGCCGGGGAGAAATGGGCCGAAAACAGGCCCAGTGCCACTATCGGGAGAGTTTGGATGTCTGGGAACTGCTGGGAGATACGGAGGCAATTATTTGGCTGAGTCTGCGGCTGGGCTATCTTTTCCTACTCCAAGCCTACGGAGAAAAAAGTCGCGGCCATCAACTTTGGCAACAAACCCGCAATTATGCCCAAACGGCGATCGCCGCCCTGGAAAACCAGCAATGGCACTTCACCCATGGGGAAACCCTCAACCTATTAGGAGAAATCCTGCGAGGACTAGAAGACTGGGAGCAACTGCGGCAGGCCGCCGAAAACAGCCTGATTTTTTTCTATCAACTTTCCCCCTTTGCCGCCACAGACACCACCCCGGAGCGCAATCAGGAAAAGCTTTGGACCGAATTGGAATTACAGGGGCTAATTTCCCTAGCCCACAGTTACCTTTGTGAAGCCTTGGTGGAGCAATGGAAATTTGATGAGGGCAAGGAAGCTTTAAAAAGAGCCTTTGAAACCAGGCCTAAGCAGGTTGAAGAGCGGGATTATCGCCCCTGCTTGGCAAATTTGCATTACCTTGCCGGTCGGGTACAGTTAGCCAATGACCAGATTAGGGAATCCTTAATGACTCTGCGCCAGGCCCAAACCCTGGTGTCCTTTGAAGATAATCCCCGGCTATACTTAGCCATTCTGGTGGAATTAAGGGAGTGTTACTTGCAGTTGGAAGATTGGCTGGCGGCCCTGGCCATTGACCAGGAATATCAAGCCAGGGAATACCGTTTAGGTCAGCGGGCCTTCATTGGTCCAAAGCCCCTTCCCTGTTGGCCAGAACAACGCATTTGCCGCCATCCCCTAGCACCAGAAAAAATGTTGGGAGGTGGGGCGGAGGCTCGGTCTGCTGTGCAGTCAAAAACGATGGTTTCCCTTACTTGGCAGGACCTGCAAAAGGTCTGGGAACAAAAGCCCACGCCAGTTTTGGTGCTAACGGGGGAGCCGGGGGTGGGCAAAACTTCTTGGTTGGCGGGGGAAGTGTTGCAACAAATGTCCCCGGAGCGGGTGCTTTTGGTGGATTTTACTCCCCACTGGGCAGAAAAGTTATGGGTCCACCTAGGGGAAAGCTTTAGTCTGCCTTCCTTGGGGCAAGCTACAACCCCGGAGTTGGTGTCTGCCCTGCAAGCTCTACCAATTTTGGACTTGCTGTTGGTATTGGACGGAGAAAACGGCTCCCTACCTTGGCAAAAAAGTCCTTCCCTACGTCAGCAGGAATTGGCCCAAGTACTGTGGCAATGGCTATTGACCACCAGTCCGTCCCAGGGTGTGCGTTTGTTAATTTCTGTGCCCCCAACGGCGATCGCCGACCTCTATGAAGAGTTGAAGGGACAACTGGGGGAAGAACATTCCCTGCCCCCCCTGCAATACCAAACTCTCTCTCCCCCCACCCTAGGGCAGGCCGAGAATTGGCTAACCCAAGCCATGGCCCAATGCCGCCATCCGTGGCCCCCAAGCCTACAGTCCCAGTTTTTGGGAGATCTAGCCATGGAAGGCAATGGAGAACAGCAGCCCTGGCTCCATCCCATTGATTTGCAACTGTTGGGAACCGTTTTGGAACAGGAGCAGGTAACTAAGTCAGCGGATTACCAGGGTAAAAAGTTAGATGAATGGTTGACCTTGGCTGTGCAAACCTATTTGGCTTTTTTACCCCCCCATCTGCTCAAAAAGGCCTTGCAGTTACTCAAAAGCCTGGCCGATGGACAGCAAGCTCTTTGTCTCAAAACCGAATATCAGTTACTAGCCGCGCTCTATTCTGCCCCTGAACCGGCCGCGGATAACCCGCCGGAGTTTGCCCAAGAAGACATTCAGCAATTGCAGTTACTGCTGACCCTATTGCTCCGGGGCAGATTAATCATTGTGATTTCCCAGGCCACATTACCCTATTACCGTCTCAGTACGACTCATTTAGCCCATGCTCTCCAGGGGAAAAGTGCCGTTATTTCTACCCCCGCACTGATTAATGCTGGCCGCCGCGGTAGTAAATCCAATCCTAATTTAATCGCCCCATCCCCTGGCGATCGCCAACAGGGCAACGAGGATTTGATCGCAGAGTTGGAGGCCGGCTCCAGTGCAGAGGAACAGGTGGTCGCCCAAAAATTGAAAGCGGCCCAATTGCAATACCAAAAATTAGTGGCTGGGATCAACCTGGAAAAGCAATGCCAGTTTATTCTCAAACAATTTCTCGTCTATCCCCTAGAGGCTCTGCTGGCGGCGGTCAAAACTGGGCAGGATTTACAAAAATTAGTCACACCGGAAACCCCTCTGGTGCAATATCCCAGCCTGGCTCCCTGGCTTTCTCTCCACAGCATTTTGGCTCGGATTAATGAATGTAACCGTTGCCACCATGAGGGGCCTGTTACGGTTCTGCGCATTAGCCCTTCCATGGAAAACACTCCCCCCTTAGTGCTCACCGCCACCACCAATGGCATCGCTTACCTTTGGTCTTTTCACGGCGAACTGATTAACGTTTTGCGGGGACATCAAGAAGCCATTACGGCATTGGACTGGAGTGCCGATGGTCAATACTTTGCCACCGCTTCTGCCGACCACACCGTTAAACTTTGGCAACGCCATGGGGAAGAAGTTGCAACCCTCAGGGGCCACGAAGACTGGGTGAGGAGTGTGCATTTTAGTCCCCATCATCAGTTTTTAGTTACTAGTGGTCAAGATAACACTGCACGCATTTGGAATTTTGCTGGGGAACAACTCACCCTCTGCCAGGGCCACGCCGACTGGGTCCGCAATGCTGAATTCAATTGCCATGGACAGATTTTACTCACTGCCTCGCGGGATGGCACGGCTCGGTTATGGGATCTAGAAGGTCGGGAAATTGGCCTCTGCCAGGGGCATACCAGTTGGGTCCGCAATGCCCAATTTAGCCCCGATGGCCAATGGATTGTGACCTGTTCTGCCGATGGCACTGCCCGGTTGTGGGATCTGAGTAGTCAATGTTTTGCTGTTTTAAAAGGGCACCAAAACTGGGTTAACAATGCCCTTTGGAGTCCCGATGGCCAGCACATCATCACGTCTTCTAGTGACGGCACCGCTAGGGTTTGGAGTCGCCATGGCAAATGCTTGGGCACCCTCCGGGGCCATGACCACAATATCCATGGAGCCCGTTTCAGTCTTGACGGCCAAAAAATTGTCACCTATTCCACCGACAATACGGCCCGACTTTGGACTAAGGAAGGCACTTTGCTCACCATTCTGCGGGGCCACCAAAAAGAAGTTTACGACGCTGATTTTAGTGCTGATGGTCGCTTTGTTTTCACCGTCTCCGCCGACCAAACCGCCCGTCAATGGGACATTTCCCAAAAAGATACCATCACCCTCACTGGCCACAGCCATTGGGTACGCAATGCCCATTTCAATCCCAAAGGCGATCGCCTGTTGACTGTTTCCAGGGATAAAACGGCCCGTCTCTGGACCACAGAGGGGGAATGCGTTGCCGTGTTAGCAGATCACCAAGGCTGGGTGCGGGAAGGTCAATTTAGCCCGGACGGCCAATGGATTGTCACTGGATCGGCGGATAAAACTGCCCAACTTTGGAATGTACTGGGCAAAAAATTGACTGTTCTGCGGGGGCACCAGGACGCGGTGTTGAATGTGAGATTTAGTCCCGATAGCCAATACATTGTCACCGCCAGCAAAGACGGCACCGCACGGGTTTGGAATAATACCGGCCGGGAATTAGCGGTGTTGAGGCACTACGAAAAAAATATTTTTGCGGCGGAGTTTAGTGCCGACGGCCAATTCATTGTTACCGCGTCGG
This sequence comes from Synechocystis sp. PCC 6803 substr. PCC-P, assembly GCF_000284455.1. Taxonomy (GTDB): domain Bacteria; phylum Cyanobacteriota; class Cyanobacteriia; order Cyanobacteriales; family Microcystaceae; genus Synechocystis. Next base: position 2,318,009 of record NC_017039.1, on the reverse strand, counting down.
ATGACAATACTGCAGGCATCTGGGAAATTGTCGGCCGGGAGGTGGGCATATGCCGGGGCCATGAAGGACCAGTGTATTTTGCTCAATTTAGTGCCGACAGTCGTTACATACTGACAGCCTCCGTGGATAACACCGCCCGGATCTGGGATTTCCTTGGTCGCCCCCTATTAACCTTAGCTGGCCATCAAAGTATTGTTTACCAGGCCAGATTTAGCCCCGAGGGAAATTTGATCGCCACCGTCTCCGCCGACCATACCGCTAGGCTTTGGGACCGCAGTGGTAAAACGGTAGCGGTACTATACGGCCATCAAGGTTTGGTGGGTACTGTGGATTGGAGTCCTGACGGACAAATGCTCGTCACGGCTTCCAACGATGGCACTGCGAGGCTTTGGGACCTTTCGGGAAGGGAGTTGCTCACCCTGGAGGGCCATGGCAATTGGGTCCGGTCAGCAGAATTTAGTCCTGATGGTCGCTGGGTTTTAACGTCCTCCGCCGATGGTACGGCCAAGCTTTGGCCGGTGAAAACGTTGCCCCAACTCCTGAGCCAGGGTGGACAATGGCTGAAAAACTACCTCACCCACAATGCCTTGGTGTCCCCGGCCGATCGCCCCGGCGCGAAAGTAACCTAATTTTTACAATGCTAAGTACAGATTCCAGAGCCAAAGTTTATCTGATGGGGGCTGGCTTGGGGCCCGTGGCCTACCTGACTCAAAGGGCGATCGCCGTGTTGGGTAGGGCAAATGTGGTAATTTATGACGCCTTGGTGTCCCAGGAGCTTTTTGATCTCCTGCCGCCAGATTGTGAGCGAATTTTCGTCGGCAAACGGGGGGGACAACCCAGCACTCCCCAGGCCAAAATTAATCAGTTATTGGTGGACCATTACCGACGGGGCAAACAGGTAGTACGGCTGAAAAGCGGTGATCCCTGGATTTTTGGCCGCATTATGCCGGAATTGGCAACCCTAGTGACCCACCATTGTGCCTATGAAGTAGTACCAGGAATTTCCTCGGCGATCGCCGGGGCAGGACTAGCAAGCATTCCCCTCACAGCCAAAGATAGCGGGGCGGGTTTTTTTGTCATGGACGGCCATGATCCCCACCGTTGGCCTTGGCCTGCCCTGGCCCAATTGCCCACTTTGGTAATTCTCATGGGGACCAAAAATTTGTCGTTGTTGGTCAATGAGTTAGTCCGAGCAGGTAAATCTCCCCACACCCCCATGGCAGTGATTAAAAATGCCGGCAGACCGGAACAGCAAACCTGGGAAGGAACCCTAGCTGATATGGTGGAAAAAACCCAAGGACAGTCCCTCGCCCCAGCGGTAATTGTCATTGGAGATGTTGTTAGTCAAAGGATTATTCCCGCCTTGCCTCCCCTGCCCCTGACCGAAAAAACTATTCTGGTTACCAGGGCCGCCGACCAAGCGAGCCAGTTTACCGAGCTTTTGCACCAGCAAGGGGCCACCGTCTTAGCCATGGCTGCCCTGGAAATTGTGCCCCCCAAGGACTGGCAACCCCTCGACCAGGCGATCGCCAAGTTGGGGGATTTTGACTGGCTAATTCTGACTTCCGCCAATGGGGTGGAGTTCTTTTTTCAAAGATTGCAACACCACGGTTTGGACAGTAGGGCCCTGGCGGGATTAAAGTTGGCGGTAGTGGGCAAAAAGACCGCCCAAAGCCTAGAAAAATTTGGTCTCAAGCCAGATTTCATTCCCCCGGATTTCATTGCCGATGCCCTGGTGGAACATTTTCCCCACTCCCCAGCAGGACTAAAAATACTTTTTCCCCGGGTGGAAAGTGGTGGCCGGGCCCAATTAGTCCAAGAATTGAGCCAAAAACAAGCCTTGGTTACGGAAGTCCCCTCCTATCAATCCGCCTGCCCTGGCCATATGCCCGAAGAAGTGTGGCAAAGTATCGTTAATCAAACGGTGGATGTGATCACCTTTGCCAGTTCCAAAACCGTCAGCCATTTTCGGCAACTGTTGGCCCAGACTAGCCAAGCTAACGGTTACCAAGATTGGCGTTCCCTAATTAACCATTGCCAAATCGCTTCCATTGGCCCCCAAACTTCCGAACGCTGTTTACGGGAATTGGGTCGGGTGGACATTGAAGCAACGGAGTACACCCTAGAAGGCCTAACCGGGGCCATTACTAATTATGTTTACCAAAATCCGTGACCTTGCCTCTCCATTGCCATTGATGGCGGCCATGGCCGCCTTGGGGGGGATGCTGTTTGCCCCCGTCGTCCGTAGCCAAGAGACAATTTTTCAAGAAAGTGTCCAAAGCCAAACCACCTTTGCAGCTCAGCAATGTTCAGTCAAACTCACCGATCCCAGTGAAGAAATGGCCATGGACTGTAATCAGCTTTCCATCACGGAGGGGGACGGCACTATTAATTTCCACTACGACGATGGCGATGTCATGGGTTTTTCTTTCGTGCTGGAATACAATGACGACCCCATACTGGTCAATGGCAAAATCAATAGCAATCAGTACAATGTCATTGGTACTTTTCTCTGGACTGCGGAAGATGGCATTGTTGACGAAACTTTAACGGAGGCCACAGGGAACTGTCGGGCCACCCCAGCCCAGGTGGTTTGTCAGGCTACCATTGACAACACCATGAAGGTGGAAGCGGTGGTGGATTTCTAGTTTGTTTAGGTTAATTTTTGAGCACCATTGAGCTTATTCCCTCTACTTTTCCCTGATCTTCCGTAGTTGCACTGTTTCCTTAGTTGAGGTGTTGATGAAATGTTGGTTAGCGGCGGCGGATTTGCTGGTGATTGCCGCTGAAGATTTGCCAGCTTACAAAAAAGGTGGTTCCATTGTTCGGAATAATTATTTTTGGGCCCTCCAGGCGATCGCCTGTCACAGCGGGCGGGGTCGAGATTGGGAGTTCGACGAAGTGGTGTGGGTAGCCCTGGGGAGACTATTGCTGTTTTTTCTTAATTCTGGTTATCTGATGACATCCGAAACCCTGCTGGAATTTCCCTGTGATGAAGTTATTCCCCTTAGCCTGCGGTCGGTGGCCACCTGGCAAGCTCCCGGGGACGATGGAGGACTAGAATCGTTTTGAGGGCGCGATTTAGGCTGGCAAAGCAGGTTTTTGGTTTTTTTTGGAATTATTAGTCACAAAAAAGCTGTCGTATAGTATGGTATTAGCCTTTAACATGTCTTCCGACTCCCCAGAAACCGTCAGTGCTATTCCGTGCTATTTCCCCATAAGCTTTTAAACTGAACCTGTCCTGCCAAGGCTTTTTCCGGTGTTTATCCCCCTCGACTTTTATCGTATTTTAGGCATTCCTCCCCAGAGTGGTGGGGAAACCATTGAGCAGGCCTACCAAGATCGCCTTTTACAATTACCCCGGCGAGAATTTAGTGACGCCGCAGTTACTCTCCGCAATCAATTACTGGCGATCGCCTATGAAACCCTGAGGGATCCGGAAAAACGTCAGGCATACGACCAAGAATGGTGGGGAGCCATGGATGAAGCCCTGGGGGAGGCCTTACCCCTCACTACCCCGGAGTTGGAATGTAGCCCAGAGCAAGAAATTGGAGCCCTGTTGATCCTGTTGGATTTGGGGGAATACGAACTCGTGGTTAAGTATGGTGAGCCAGTACTCCACGATCCCAACCCTCCGGCGGGAGGCCTGCCCCAGGACTATTTGCTTTCGGTAATTTTGGCCCACTGGGAACTGAGCCGGGAACGTTGGCAACAACAGCAGTATGAATTTGCCGCCACCGCCAGTCTTAAGGCCCTAGCTCGGTTGCAACAGGATAATGACTTCCCCGCCTTGGAAGCAGAAATTCGTCAGGAACTATACCGTCTGCGACCCTACCGTATCCTCGAACTTTTGGCTAAGGAGGGGCAAGGGGAGGAGCAACGTCAGCAGGGTCTAGCTCTGTTGCAAGCGATGGTGCAGGACCGGGGCGGCATTGAAGGTAAGGGGGAAGATTATTCCGGATTGGGAAATGATGACTTTCTAAAATTCATCCACCAACTACGCTGTCACCTCACAGTGGCCGAGCAAAACGCCCTATTTTTGCCCGAAAGTCAACGGCCATCTTTAGTAGCAAGCTATTTGGCAGTACATAGTCTGATGGCTGAGGGAGTGAAGGAACAGGACCCCATGGCCATTGTCGAAGCAAAATCTTTGATTATACAGTTGGAAAATTGTCAAGATTTGGCCCTAGAAAAGGTAATTTGTGAATTATTATTGGGTCAAACGGAAGTTGTTCTGGCGGCGATCGACCAGGGAGATCCGAAAATAGTAGCTGGCCTCGAATCTAAGTTAGCGACGGGGGAAGACCCCTTAACTGCTTTTTATACTTTCACTGAGCAGTGGCTAGAGGAAGAAATTGTCCCCTACTTTAGGGATCTTTCTCCGGAGACCCTTTCCCCCAAGGCCTATTTCAATAATCCCTCCGTTCAGCAGTATCTAGAACAACTAGAGCCGGATTCCTTCACCACTGACAATTCTTTTGCCTCCCCTGCCCTCCTTAGCACCGCAACGGAATCGGAAACTCCCATGGTACATAGTTCCGCCGCCCTTCCCGATCGCCCTTTGACCTCCACCGTTCCCTCACGACGGGGACGCAGTCCAAGACGTTCCCGAGACGATGTTTTCCCCAGCGCCGACAATTCCAGTGGTTTGGCCGTCACCACCCTATCTCCGGCGATCGCCTACGACACCCACTCCTTGGGCACCAACGGTATTGGCGGGGATAGCACTAGCAACGGTTTTTCCAGTAACTCCGCCCCAGAATCCACCAGTAAACATAAATCTCCCCGGCGACGCAAAAAACGGGTGACCATCAAGCCGGTGCGCTTCGGCATTTTTCTGCTTTGCCTAGCAGGCATTGTGGGGGGGGCAACTGCCCTAATTATCAATCGTACTGGCGATCCCCTAGGTGGGTTGCTAGAAGACCCCCTAGATGTTTTCCTGGACCAACCTTCAGAATTTATCCCCGATGAAGCCACGAGCCGGAATTTGATTCTCAGTCAACCCAACTTCAATCAGCAAGTGGGTCAGATGGTAGTACAAGGCTGGCTTGATAGTAAAAAGTTAGCCTTTGGCCAAAACTACGATGTCGGGGCATTGCAGAGTGTTTTAGCCCCCAATCTCCTTGCCCAACAACGGGGTCGGGCCCAACGGGATCAAGCCCAAAAGGTCTATCACCAATACGAACACAAGTTGCAGATTTTAGCCTATCAAGTTAACCCCCAAGACCCCAACCGAGCCACCGTTACTGCCCGGGTAGAAGAAATTAGCCAGCCCTTTACCCTAGGTAATCAACAGCAGAAGGGCTCCGCCACCAAAGATGACTTGACTGTGCGCTATCAGCTAGTACGACACCAAGGGGTTTGGAAAATTGACCAAATACAAGTGGTAAATGGCCCCCGTTAGTGCGTGGCGTTAACTCCCCTTTTGACCAATGGCATACGGCTAGATGCCCCCATAGGTACGGAAACCTGCACTTCCGAGAACTAAGCCCCTACCGTCACTATAAGAGTGTGAACGTGTCGGCCCCAGGCAATGGATTGGAACCATGGCTTTTCGGCCCATCGTTGTGTCTTATATTCTTACTTGTTAACGGGAGTTAATTAAAATTATGGGAAAAGTTGTTGGGATTGACCTCGGTACTACCAATTCCTGTGTGGCTGTAATGGAAGGGGGTAAACCCACTGTTATCGCCAATGCAGAAGGTTTTCGCACGACCCCATCGGTGGTTGGTTATGCCAAAAATGGCGATCGCCTAGTGGGGCAAATTGCCAAGCGTCAAGCGGTGATGAACCCGGGCAATACTTTTTATTCTGTCAAACGATTCATTGGTCGTAAATTTGATGAAATTACCAATGAAGCCACCGAAGTTGCCTACAGCGTAGTTAAAGACGGCAACGGCAATGTGAAACTAGATTGCCCAGCCCAAGGAAAACAGTTTGCCCCGGAAGAAATTTCTGCCCAAGTGCTGCGGAAATTGGTGGACGATGCCAGCAAGTACCTAGGGGAGACCGTTACCCAAGCCGTCATCACCGTTCCTGCCTACTTTAACGACTCCCAACGGCAAGCCACCAAAGATGCGGGTAAAATCGCCGGGATCGAAGTCCTGAGAATTATTAACGAGCCCACCGCTGCCTCCCTAGCCTACGGTCTGGATAAAAAGGATAACGAAACCATTCTGGTGTTTGACCTAGGGGGCGGTACTTTTGACGTCTCCATCCTCGAAGTAGGGGAAGGGGTATTTGAAGTATTAGCCACCTCTGGGGATACCCATCTGGGAGGGGACGACTTCGACAAAAAAATTGTCGATTTCCTGGCCGGTGAATTCCAGAAGGCCGAGGGCATCGACCTCCGTAAGGATAAGCAAGCTCTACAACGGTTAACCGAAGCGGCCGAAAAAGCCAAAATCGAACTTTCCGGCGTGAGCCAAACGGAAATTAACCTGCCCTTCATCACTGCCACCCAGGATGGGCCTAAACATCTAGACACCACCCTGTCCCGGGCCAAGTTTGAAGAAATTTGCTCCGACCTGATTGATCGTTGTGGTATTCCCGTGGAAAATGCCATTCGGGATGCCAAAATCGATAAATCTGCCCTGGATGAAATCGTTCTTGTTGGCGGTTCCACCCGGATTCCCGCCGTGCAAGAAGTGGTAAAGAAAATTCTTGGCAAAGATCCCAACCAAGGAGTTAACCCCGATGAAGTAGTGGCCGTCGGAGCTGCTATCCAAGGGGGTGTACTTTCTGGGGAAGTCAAAGACATTCTGCTCCTGGATGTTTCTCCCCTCTCCTTGGGCGTAGAAACCCTAGGGGGCGTCATGACCAAAATCATTCCCCGCAACACCACCATCCCCACCAAAAAATCTGAAACCTTCTCCACCGCTGTGGACGGTCAAAGCAACGTGGAAATCCATGTGCTCCAAGGGGAACGGGAAATGGCCAATGACAATAAGAGCTTGGGAACCTTCCGCTTAGATGGTATCCCCCCTGCTCCCCGGGGCGTACCTCAAATCGAAGTTACTTTCGATATTGATGCCAACGGTATTTTGAATGTCACTGCTAAAGACCGGGGTACGGGCAAGGAGCAGTCCATCAGCATCACCGGGGCTTCCACCCTGCCTGATACGGAAGTAGACCGGATGGTGAAGGAAGCTGAATCCAACGCCGCCGCTGACAAAGAACGTCGGGAGAAAATTGACCGCAAAAACCAAGCGGATTCCCTCGTTTACCAAGCGGAAAAACAAATCACCGAGTTGGGCGATAAAGTGCCCGCCGCTGATAAAATCAAAGCGGAAGGTTTAATCAAAGACCTGAAGGAAGCTGTAGCCCAGGAAGATGATGCCAAAATCCAAACGGTGATGCCGGAACTACAACAGGTTCTCTACAGCATTGGTTCCAATATGTACCAACAGGCTGGAGCAGAGGCTGGGGTAGGCGCTCCCGGTGCTGGCCCTGAAGCGGGAACTAGCAGTGGCGGTGGCGATGATGTCATCGATGCGGAATTCTCTGAGCCGGAGAAATAGGTCTGGGTTTTAAAACCTGTATTGAAAGTCCCCTAGCCCCCAATACTGGGGGAATCAGATTCGATAATCCTCCTTTAACCAGGGGGATTTTTTGTGCTTTTTTTAGGAAAAATCTATTATGCAGAAAGGACTTGCTGATTTCTTTGATTTTTGATTCCTGGAACCATTGTGGCCAATCTTTTCCCTGCCTTGCGTACTCCCCTTTACAACCTCATTACGGAACAAACTACCAAGCTCACAACCTTTGGGGGTTGGGAAATGCCGGTACAATTTGCTGGGCTAAAACAGGAACACCAAGCGGTGCGGGAAAAGGTGGGGATGTTTGATATTTCCCATATGGGGAAGTTTGTCCTGACTGGACAGAAGGTTTTGGCAGCATTGCAAAGTTTAGTGCCTTCAGATTTAGACCGTTTAACTCCCGGTAAAGCCCAGTACACTGTGTTGTTGAATGCCCAAGGGGGAATCATTGATGACATTATTGTTTATGACCAGGGCAAAAACCCAGAAGGACAAGAACGGGTAACTTTAATTGTTAATGCCGCCACGACGGTCAAGGATAAGCAGTGGTTACTGGAGCATTTACCTGAAGAGATTGATTTTCAAGATTTATCCAGGGAAAAGGTTTTAATTGCCCTCCAAGGCCCAGAGGCACTTACAATTTTGCAGCCTTTAGTGGATCAGAATTTAGGTGAATTACCCGCCTTTGGCCATTTGGAAGCAGAATTTCTCAGGGAAAAAGCCTTCATTGCCCGTACTGGTTATACCGGGGAAGATGGCTTCGAAATTATGGTTTCCCCAGAAGTGGGAAAACAACTCTGGCAAACTTTCGGGTCAAAAGGTGTTACTCCCTGCGGTTTAGGAGCCAGGGATACCTTACGGTTGGAAGCTGGCATGGGTTTGTATGGACAGGATATGAATGACGAAACAACGCCCCTGGAAGCAGGTTTGGGTTGGTTGGTACACCTTGATAGTAAAGGGGATTTCATTGGTCGTGCGGTGTTGACAGAACAAAAAGCCAATGGAGTGGAAAAACGTTTAGTGGGCTTGGAGATGTTGGCAAAACAAATTGCCCGCCATGATTATCCTATTCTCCACAACGGCGAAATTATGGGCATTGTCACCAGTGGCACCCTTTCTCCTACCCTGCAAAAGGCGATCGCCTTGGGTTACGTCCCCACGGAACTGGCCAAAGTGGGCCAGGAATTGGAAGTGGAAGTTCGGGGTAAAACTTATGGCATAAAAGTTGTGAAAAAGCTCTTTTATCGTTCCGAGCAAAAACCTCGTTAACCTGAGTTTTGGGTAAGGCTAAAAATGAGAAAGCTCAGTAAATCAAAGACTTTGTTTGATCCCTAAATTTATTTAGTTCGCCTTGAACCCATGGTGGGAGCGTGTACGAATAAAATTGACAATGTTGGGATTTGCTGGCTCTATTTCGGTTGCCCCGAGAAAGCGTTTAAAAAGTTGAGTTTTGGCTGTTTAATCCCCCCTAGCCCCTCTTGGAAAGGGGGGAACTGTGACAAAGGTCCCCCTTTTTAAGTGGGATTTAGGGGGATAAATACCTAGTCTTGCGCTTTTCAAACACGTTCTGAGAGGAAAACCTTGATTAAAGACAAGGCTTTCAGTAAGTCCTAATCTCGAACTCACGTCAATTTAAGGTACATTATTTCTTTCAATGAAAATTAATTTAATTTTTATGATCTGCGCTGTATTATTTGCTGGTACAGCCGCCGCCGAAACCTGTGCACCACTTCCTCCCCAGGTATCTTCCACTGCGGGCAACACCGTTCGAGTGACCATCGGCCCTGAGCTTGGTTTTAGCTCCCATGGCAACACCTATTTTCTGATTACTCGCCCAATATCTACCGTTACGATCAAGCTCACCCCTGTGACAACCGATGGGGCTAGTTATCCAACCCAGTTAATTGCTCGATATTCAGACGACACCATTTTTGAGTCCGGTGCCCCAATTTTCGTCCCAGACTCCACCAATCCAATTGTCTGGGGGCCGTTACAAGTTAATCAGCCTGGGAAAGTTCTGGATGTGTTTAATGTCAAGATTCTGGAAAATTATCGCCTTTATCCCCAGTCCAAAGGGTTTACCTACGACCTAGAAGCCATTGGCTGCGGTTAGTTTGCCCATCGTTTCCCGCCCATCGTTCATAACAACCATTACAGTAACTGAGATAACTGCCATGAGTCCCTTTCCAGCTAAATCCCTACTAATTGCCCTAGTTCTTTCTTGGCCTGCTAGTTTTGATGCCGCCCTAGCGGCTCCCGTGCCGGCCTCAACCTACAAAACATCTGGGATTCCAGCACCAGAGGCGATCGGCAATGATGCCAGTCGTTATAAAGTTACCATTTATCCCACTGTTCCCGGCATTGGTACCCGGGATGTTGCCCCAGATCCCGATGGGTCGGTTTGGTTTAATGGGCAATGGTCTGGTGTCATTGGGCATCTCAATCCTAAAACCGGCGAAGTAAAACTTTATCCATTGGGGACTGGTTCCCATCCCCATGGTGTAGTTATGGGCCCGGATGGAGGACTTTGGATCTGTGATGAATCCAATGCCATTCGTCGGTTTGACCGCAAAACCCATGAAGTTAAGACTTTTCAACTCCCTCCCTTCTCCGGCAGTATGGGTTACGGCAATTTAAATACCCCAGTATTCGATGGCGAGGGGATTCTCTGGTTTACGGCTCAAAATGGCTATTACGGACGCTTAGATCCGAGTACTGGAGATATGAAAATTTTCCCTGCTCCCCAGGGATTTGGTCCCTATGGAATGACTGCAACTCCCAAGGGGGAAGTTTGGTACACTAGTTTGGCGGGGAATTACATTGCTCGGATTGATACGAAAACCTATCTCCCGGAAGTTTTTCCGATTCCGGATGATAAGGCCAATGGCTCCCGCCGAATTTGGTCTGATTCTCAAGGTCATATTTGGATCACAACTTGGGGAAATGGGGCTTTGATGCGCTTTAACCCCCAAAATAAGAGTTGGGATTCTTATAAACTGCCAGGCTTAGGGCCCCGGGGCTATTCGACCTATGTGGATAACCAAGACCGGGTCTGGAGTTCTGATTTTGGAACGAATTCAATCCATCAATTTAATCCAGAGACGATGTCATTTACGGTTTTTCCTGGCAATAAACAGAATGTACAGACTCTACAGATGAACGGTGTTGGAGACAAAATTTGGGCTGGACAGCAGGGTGTTGATCAAATCGTTTTATTTGAACGTATTCCCTAAACATTCACCGCTGCTCATCACTTATGCCAAGGTGATCGCCTATGAATTTATTTCGGAAATGTTTACTAATCCTTGGCCTAGCCAGTCCGCTCTATCTTGGTTTGGGGCAAACCTCTGCCCATGCTGAGGCTGTCCCTCCCCTTGCGCCGACGACTTGCCAAGCAACCAATTTGCCTCAGCCATCTACTGCGGCCATTCGGGAGCTAACTCCCACAGGGACACTCCGGGTTGCCATTAATACTGGCAACTATGTTCTTGCAACCGAAGCTGATGACTTTGGCCCTTTTGGTATCTCCGTTGATATTGCCCATTTACTGGCAAAAGGGCTAGGGGTTCCCAGTGAATTTACCGTAGTCCAAGCTGCGGCTGTTTCCTTTGAAAGGGTAAGTAAAAATTTATCTGATATTGGCTTCTTTGGGGTGGATCCTTGGCGGGCTGAAAGTGTAGATTACACCAACCCCTACATTCAAATTGAAGGTGCTTATATCGTCAGACAAGATTCCCCAATCCTAACCCTGGCTGATGTGGATCGTGCCGGCATTCAGATAGTTGTTGGCAAGAACAGTGTTTATAACCTTTTCTTGGATCGGAATATTCACCATGCCCACCTCGTCCAGGCCCCGACATCTCCCGAGGTAACAGGTTTTATGCTCGCCCACAAATTTCCAGTTGGGGCAGGAATTCGCAACCAGTTGGTGGCGGACATGAAGCGCTATGGTGGATTAAGGATTTTATCAACATCTTTTATGATTATTCATCAGGCCATGGCCACAGGAAAAGGCCGCCCCCAAGGGCTAAGCTATCTCCAGTCTTTTATCAGTGAACTAAAAAAAAGTGGATGTATCCAGGAATTGATCACAAAGTATGCGGTCGATGATGCGGTTGTTTCTCCATAAACAGACTGAGTTCAAAAAAAATGCCTATTCAGTAAGTTTCTTAAATGTTACGCATTAGTGAAATCAAACTACCCCTAGACCATGACGATATAGCTTTGGAAGAGGCTATCTTAAAAAAGTTAGGTGTTAGCAGCAAAGAATTAACCAGTTACACCATTTTTAAACGTAGTTATGATGCCCGCAAACGGGGGCAAATTCTTTTGGTTTACATTGTTGATGTAGTAACGCCCCTAGAGCAAAAACTACTGAACAAATTGGCCGGCGATCGCCAAATAATCCCCAGTCCTGATACAACCTATAAACTTGTTGCCCAGGTTAAGCCCGATCAAAAATTTGAGGGAAAACGGCCCATTGTGATTGGCACGGGACCCTGTGGCATGTTTGCCGGTTTACTACTGGCCCAGATGGGTCTGAAACCGATTATTTTGGAGCGGGGCAAATCGGTACGGGACCGCAGTGTGGACACATTTCGCTTTTGGGTGAAAGGAAAACTCCATGCTGAATCCAACGTGCAGTTTGGGGAGGGGGGAGCAGGAACTTTTTCCGATGGCAAACTTTACAGTCAGGTGCGGGACCCAAACCATTACGGTCGCAAAGTGTTGGAGGAATTTGTTAAGGCCGGAGCCGATCCAGAAATTCTTTATATTAATCGTCCCCACATTGGCACCTATCGCCTCGTTAAAATTGTGCAAAATTTGCGCTCCACCATAGAAGAGTTGGGGGGAGAAATTCATTTTCAAAGCCATGTTACTGACATAAATATCAAAGATAATCAAGTGCAGGGAGTAACCCTAGAAAATGGCGATTATATTGCCACTAACCATGTGGTGCTAGCGGTGGGACATAGTGCCAGGGACACTTTTAAAATGTTATTTGAACGGGGAGTTTATATCGAAGCAAAACCCTTTTCCATTGGTTTTCGCATTGAGCATCCTCAATCTTTAATAGATCAATGTCGTTTTGGGACGCAAGCTGGCCATCCCCGCCTTGGTTCCGCCGATTATAAATTAGTTCACCATTGCCAAAACGGGCGATCGGTTTACAGCTTTTGCATGTGTCCGGGGGGAAAAGTGGTGGCTGCCGCCTCGGAACCAGGTCGATTAGTCACCAACGGCATGAGTGAATACGCCCGGGATGAAGCCAATGCTAACAGCGCCATTGTGGTGGGCATCACTCCGGAAGTGGATTATCCAGATCATCCCTTAGCGGGCATTGCTTTGCAGAGATTTTGGGAGGAGCGGGCTTTCCAGTTGGGGGGAGAAAACTACCAAGCACCGGGGCAACTGGTGGGGGATTTCCTAGCCAATCGGCCTTCCACTAAATTTGGCTTCGTTCTACCTTCCTATAAACCGGGGGTAAAACTAGTCAACCTAGGGGAAAGTTTGCCCGATTATGCGATCGCCGCTTTGCGGGAAGCCATTCCTGCTTTTGATAAAAAAATCCGGGGTTTTGCCATGGATGATGCTGTGTTAACTGGGGTGGAAACTAGAACATCTTCTCCCATTCGCATTAAACGGGGAGATGATTTCCAAAGCATTAACACCGTTGGCCTTTACCCTGCTGGGGAAGGGGCTGGTTACGCTGGGGGCATTTTATCCGCTGGCATTGATGGCATTAAGGTAGCAGAGGCGATCGCCTTGGATTTTTTTGCTAAAGTTGACGTCTGAGTAGAATAATCTTGTAACGCCAAACCTAGCTAGGGTATTGATAAATTTGATGAGTAACTTAGAACAAATTGAAAGACAAGTTAAACAGCTAAGTCCCTCGGATTTCGCCAAATTCCGCGTATGGTTCCACGAGTACGATTGGCATGCATGGGATCGTCAAATTGAGCAAGACTCTAAGTCTGGTAAGCTAAAAGCCTTAGCGGAAAAGGCATTGGCAGACCATAACGCTGGTCGGACAAAAGTGCTTTGAACCACCACACTAACTCTGATTTCTGGTTTTGTTATCGGCATCTGCCAGAAGAAATTCAGAGACGGGCAGATAAGGCTTATCAATTACTCAACCAAAATCCTCGCCATCCCTCACTCCATTTCAAAAAAGTGGGAGAATTATGGTCTGTTCGAGTCACCTTAGATTATCGAGCATTGTCGGTTGAAACCGATGACGGCTATGTGTGGTTTTGGATTGGTACACACGAAGACTACGATAAGCTATTGGGCTAAAGGTGTCCTCCCGAAAATAAGCCATCAGCGACGCAAAATTCTCCCCCCCGCTAACATCAAGAAAAATTGTCTAATTGGGCAATGGTTTTATCGGCAAATATCGACAAATATTGAACGTATGACTTCCCAACCCGTACCCCATCCTTCTGCCCGCCATAGTCACGCCCATCCCCATGTCCACAGCCAAGAATCCTTACAAAAGTTAGTTAATCGCCTCTCCCGCATTGAAGGCCATATTCGGGGAGTGAAAACCATGGTGCAGGAAAATCGTCCCTGCCCAGAGGTGTTAATTCAGGTGGCGGCAGTCCGGGGGGCATTAGACCGGGTGGCTAGATTAATTTTGGATGACCACATGAATGAGTGCATCACCAGGGCGGCGGCGGAAGGCAATATTGAGCAGGAGTTGGCGGAGTTGAAGGAAGCCCTAGACCGGTTTTTATAGGGTTTTTACAACCTGTCGCCATGCGTATTGTTGCCTACGTTTATTCTGATCGCCTGTTGGAACCAGCACCGGATCCTCAGATTTGGGGAGTGGAGGTGGACCAAGTTTATGTGGATCTAGGGGAAAGGTCAGCCCTGGGGCAACTGTTGGAGCATTGCCAAAATCAGAGCATTGATTATTGTCTGGTTAGAAATCTCAATGAATTGGGCCAGTCCACCGCCGAAGTCAGCCAAACTTTGACCCAATTGGAAAATTATGGCATCACGGTCATCGCCCTAGAGCAGGATTATCAGAACCATGGCAAGGCCGAAATGGCGATCGCCAGACAACAATGGTCAGAACTGTGGGCCAACCTAGAGCAAGAACAACGCAAAGATAGTCTCCGCCGAGGCCACGCCCGTAATCGTTTAGCTTTAGCTCCTCCCCCTGGTAAAGCGCCCTATGGTTATCGTCGTAGTTCTGGCCATTATGTGGTGGACCGGGCGACAGCTCCGGTAGTGAAAGCATTTTTTGAAAAATTTATCCTCTCTGGTTGCCTGCGGAGCTCTGTCCGCTATTTGGAACAGACCTATGGCAAGAAAATTGCCGTGGCCACCGGACGACGTTGGTTAAGCCATCCCGTGTATCGGGGGGATTTGCTCTACCAAAATCAAACCGTCATTGCCGATACCCATGCCCCTTTATTAAGCCGCACTGAAGCAGCCCAAATTGACCGCCTCCTACGCCGTAACGCTCCTCTACCACGCCGCACCGCCAGTGCCCCCCGTTCCTTAGCTGGTTTAGTGAGTTGTGGCCGTTGCCAGACCCCCTGGGTGGTGGCCCATGTGACATCCCGTCATCAAAGCAAGGCCTATCTTTATCTCCGGCCCCGCCATTGTCCCGAACAACCACAATGCCAGGCGATCGCCTATGGACAATTGTTAGAACAGGTAATTAAGCAAATTTGTCAGCAGTTGCCCCTGGCTGTGGCCCAGTTATCCCCGTCTTCCCTGGGCACCGAGTATCAGCATTTACAACAGGCGATCGTTGAAAAACAGAGTTTACTCGAGCAACTACCCACCTGGGAACAGCGGGGCGTACTGGACAGCCACACTCATCAACTGCGCCGGTACCAACTGAAACAAGACCTGGCCCAGCTACAACAACAGTTGGACCAAATGCCCCCGGACGAATTGCAACGCATCATTCCTGCCGTTTCCCTACCGCAATTTTGGCGAGACCTGTCGGAAACGGAACGCCGTTTTTACTTCCGGGAGTTTATTCGTAGTATCCAATTGGAACGAAAACCCCAGGGATGGGATTTTTGCCTCACCTTCGTCTTTGGAGCCAAGGGAAACCCAGCGACCTAGGCTTCTCCCCGGGCCATGGCGCGGATAATATCCCCTTGGGTCAAAATACCGATCAGTTGCCTACTTTCCACATTCAACACTGGCAGACGGCGAATTTTTTTCTCATTCATCAAATGGGCCGCTTCCCGTAAAGTTTGGGTGGGCAAAATGCTAATAGGAACATCGTTCATCACTTCCCCCACCGTTTGTCCCAGGGCTTTGTGCAATTCCCGTTCGTGGCGGGCGGGATTTTGTAGGTAAATAATACTGTCTAGCAACATCACATAGGGAGGCGTATCCACCCCAGACTCCTGCCACATCAAGTCGGTGTCGGAAATGACCCCCACCAATTTTTCCTGGTCATCCAGCACCGGCATGCCACTGATGCGATTCTCCGCCAAAAGACGAATGGCATCCTGTAGGGGGGTATCTGGTTTGACTGTGATGGGATTCGGGGTCATCACTTCCCCAACCGTTCTGCTCATAAAACCTATGCTGAATTTGGAACTTTGACCTAACTTTTTTTTGTTATACCCAATCTATTCTAAGTCTCGACAAGCCGTTTTTTCAAGGAATTGGCCCGCCGTTGAGCTACTTTATTGTTGGGTTCTATTGCTAAAGTTTCTTGGTAGGTTTCCAACGCCTTGTTAACCATTTGTTTTTTTTCATAAACATTGGCTAAGTTATTTAAAGCAATGACATAATCTGGGTATAGTTTCAAGGCATCTTTGTAATGGCGAATGGCCAGATCAAATTGCTCCTGAGCGAAACAGGCATAGCCCATAGCATTGTAAATCAAAGCTTGGTTTTCTGGCTCCACTTGCTCGGCCATTTTGAGGGCTTTTTGAAATAAATTAATCGATTGGGAATATAATTTTTTGTCTAAATAAATGCTACCCAATTGATAATATTCCTGGGCGGTACCTTTGGTGTTTTGTAGCTTCTTTTGTAGTTTGCTAAAGGTATTTTCTAGGCGACGGGCCTTTAACACCTGACTGAAGACAAATATGCCCAGTCCCCCCAAAATAATCAATAAGACGGAAAGATAAACAATGGGTAGAGACTCAGTCATGGGAACAGTGAACTTAATACTTCGGTGAAAGAATTAACGGGCGACAAAATAGGCAACGGCCCCGACGGCCAACATCTTTGGCGATCGCTAACCCCAGAAGCCCATTGTACGTGGTTACGCTTCCATCTCACTAGGAAAATGCTCTGGCCTAGGTTGTTAACGTTTCTTCGGCGATCGAGAGGGATAGAGAAGCAGCCTACGGTGAAATGTATTGTGACGAGCCTCCATTATTCATTTTTACCTTCCAGGGTGGGCACTTTGCCTGGGGCATTCTCGATCGCCGCAATGGCTGCCCGCGCCCCCGCCTTAATATCCCTTTCTTCCCCTCCCAGGTAAAGTCGACCAAAACTACCGATGGAACTAACCTGCAAAATATTGATAGAGGCAGACTTTTCCGCCTCATTGGCCGCCAGGGAAGCATAGGCCGCCGGTTGCACTTCCAATACAAACAGGGTTTGCCCCGCCAACAGCATATGGCCCCGCCGATTACGGTTAATTAACTGGGTTTGATAGGCATCGATGTTGCGAATAATTTGACTAGACACCACCTTGGGCTTGATGCAGTCACTGGCTTTGGCACCGATATATGCCAAAATCGCTTGCCCTGCCGCCCGCACTTCCCCCTGATTACTGGCATGGATTTCCAACAAACCGTAGAGCCGTTCCACAAATAATACCCCCGGCCGCACCACCGCTGCCTTAAGAGCAATATCGGTAATGCGGTTAATTTCAATGCCTGGGGAAACTTCCACCCAGAGGGAACAATCCCCCGGTAGCGGCAAAAAGCCGGAGGCCACCGTCCCAATGTAGGCTG
Source organism: Synechocystis sp. PCC 6803 substr. PCC-P (assembly GCF_000284455.1). Lineage (GTDB taxonomy): Bacteria > Cyanobacteriota > Cyanobacteriia > Cyanobacteriales > Microcystaceae > Synechocystis. The sequence goes on along the minus strand of NC_017039.1, from coordinate 2,300,518 downwards.
CATGTTGGGACTGGAGACTATCCAGGTAAACGTAACTACGGAGTTCGATGCCCATGGCAGTGGAAATGCAAAACTATGGCGGCGGGCTGACGGTGGGGCAGTCCCTCCTCCAAACAAAACAATTAATCGCAGTGGGGAAAACTATTACCGTCAGTGGAGACAATGGGGTTAAAGCTAATGGATCAACCCACAAAAGCACCGCCCCATCTTACCTGAATATCGGCTTGCTCCGATAATGCCCCTGAGCTAAGTCAGCGTAAATCTGACAATGATGTCGTCGAAATCTAGGTCTCCTCCGCCGAGAAAATCTTCAAAACCAATCACGTTGGGTCCCAAGTTTGTGCTGTGGCTGATGCCATCTGGGTTGGCCGACCCAAAGGCAAAATAAGTCTGATTAATACCGGAAAGACTGTCATTAACCGTTAAAAATGGCGCATACAACTCGCCACCCAAAATATTGAAGGAAAATGCTCTGGTTTCTAGGTCTTCTGCCGTTAGGGTGGAGCCAGTGGCTTGCAAACGATTGCTATCTGCCAAAGCTGCTTCTTGATAACCTACCTGTCCTGGGTTGATTACACCACCTGTTAAGGGATCTAGCACTGCACCGTTATCGTCCAGAAGTCGATAAAAACCCATGGATCCATCAAAAAAGGCTTCCCGACTGTAGGAACCCGATACGGTGACGGAACTACCCGCCGTAAATCCCCTGGCGTTAATTAAATCGATGGCCGTGGGATTGGCGATCGCCGTGGTTAAATCCGTGGCTTGGTCATCAGCGGCAGCAAAGGAAGCATAAAATACCTTCCCATCTGGGTCAGTGTACTGATAAATTTCATGACCTGTGGCCAGATCTTTAACCGCTAAACCCACCTCTTGCCCAATGGGAGTACCACTGAAGGGATTACGCAATACGGGGCCATCCACTTCCACATAGGAGACTTTGGTGGGCTGGCCGATGGTATCCGTTACCTCAATTACCTGGGGACTACTGGACACAGTAAAGGGCCCTGGGGGACCATTCTCTGGATCATTGCCGGGGCCACCGGGATTATAAACCGCCGAATAATCCCCTTCGGAGGGCAAAGCAACCCTCTTAATTTGGCGAACTGCGGCTTCGTCCCCTTTGAGGATAATGTCGTAATAGTTGTCATGATCTTCGATGTAAGTCAGGTCATAGCTGTCCTGAACCCCGGCCAAATCCGCCAGCCCCAACACCTGCACCAGACCAAAGCCGGGAATTTCATAATCAACACCAGTTTGGGTTAGGATAACTGTCCGTCCCGTAATATCTTCCGCTTGGAGTTGAAAATACCGTTCAAATTCTGTGGGTAGTAAACTGGCAATGCCATCGGGGGAAAAACCGGCGCTGGTGTAAATTCGCAAACGAAATTGGGCTTGGTCTCCATATAAATCCCCGCCACTGTTATTTTGATTGGTGGCTAACCAGAGGGGAGCCCCTTCCCCCAGGTCACTGAAGCGGTCTAACTTAGCGGCGACAATTTTGGGACCATTGCCGGCCACGTAGGGGTTGAGACTATCAATGGTAATACCCACCGCACTGACCGGGCCGTTGGGTCCCACCATTTCCAAAGGAGTACTGTCCAACACTGTGCCTACGGAAACGGGATAAATCGCTCCCTCCGTGCCTGGGGTTAAACGATTACCAAAATTGCCCGTAATTACTACCGTTTGCCGTTCGTTGTATTCACTGTTGGGAATCAAAGAGGCGATCACCGGGGTGACAATTTCCCCCGTGTTAAGCATTACCTGAAAATCTGTGGGATTAAGGGTGGTGGGAAAAATGGGCCACGCAAAAACAATGGGAATGTTATCGTTTTTTTCCAGATTAACGCCATAAACACTCTGCACTGTGTCTGTGCTAATAGCCGAAGTGTAGGCCCGTTGGGTGGTGGTGGACAAATCCCCCAGGTTATTCCAGGCCACATTGTTGTCAAAGGCAATCTGTTGGGATTCCGCATCGGTGCCATCCATACCGGGAATTCCCATATAACCATCAAAGCCATAGTTGGCTGTTACAATTCCCCCTTCCTGATTGAATAGGTCACTGCTGAGCAGAATACTGGTGTTGAGGGAACTACTCTTGGCGCTGAGATTTAGGCGATCGGCGGCGAGGTAGGCCAACAGGCGATCGGCTAGGGGGGTGTATTGAATAGTCATAGATTAATTCAACAGTAATATTTCACAAAGTTATCGAGTTTGAACTCGCAATAATTGCATTAATTAAGTTGATTTAAACACTCGCACTGAGGGCCAGGGTGGCATCTTGATATTCTGTCACAACTTCCCCCCCATGCCATTCCTGACTGTCCAGGGCCATTTCTTCAATTAAACTGGCTAACTTCAGGGCCTTGAGGGCCTGTTCTCCCCCCACTGAGGGTTGATCACCTCCCCTAACACAATGAATAAAATGTTCTAATTCAGCGTGGAGAGGTTCAATATTACTGGTGTAAACCTTTTCGATTAGACCATCCTGGCGATACAATACCTGGCCATAGTCCGCGCTCCAATCAGCGGTGGTTTGGCGATGGATCAAAATTTCGTTATTGAGAAAATCCGCTTCGGTGAGGGAATTTTTGCAGTGGGCGGCGATGGAACGAATTTTACGATGGGTGACCTTACTGGCGGTGAGGGTGGCCACAATGCCGGAGGAGAAGCCTAACGTAGCGGTGACATAATCCAAATATCCTGACCCAGAAGCCCGACTGCCACTGGCGGACAGTTTAACCACTTCCGAACCCACCAATTCCAGCAACAGGTCAATGTCATGGATCATCAAATCCAATACCACGGAGACATCATTGGCCCGCTGGGAATAGGGACTCATGCGATGGGCTTCGATCGCCAATAACTCTTCCGTTTTGAGAATTTTGGTTAGCTCTAAAAATGCCGGGTTGAAGCGTTCAATGTGCCCCACTTGGAGAATGCAATTGGCATCGGCGGCGGCATTAACCAGGGATTCCGCTTCAGCAATGCTAGCGGCAATGGGTTTTTCAATCAGAGTATGGACATTATTTTGCAAACAATTCATGCCCACATCGTGATGGAGCCTAGTGGGAACCGCCACACAAACCGCATCCACATGGGGCAACATCTCCTGATAATCTTCAAAAAAATGCACCCGATACTTACTGGCGGTGTCTAGGCCCCGTTCCACATTGACATCGGCAATACCCACAAACTCCACATCCTTCATCAGGCTCAGGACTCTGGTATGGTGCTGTCCCATATTGCCCACCCCAATCACCCCGATGCGGATCGGCTGAAGGTAACTCCGTTGCCCGTTGAGCTGATGGCTCGTCATGATGCTGTTGCCACTCCTAAACACCTAGCCAGCCGCAAAATACTGACTGTTATAATTAACTTCACGAAAATTCATGCCTTAGATACTAGCACAGGCCGTGTTTCTCTTCTTTCCCCAGTCAAAAACCGACCCAGGGGAGATTATCGCCGATTTTCTGGACCGGGGTTAAAACTGACCCCAATAATTGTGCTGGAACTGATTTTGGTGATTTGATCGAAAAACTTTACCAAACTTACATCAAGGAATTTATCTATGCCGAATATTCGTCCTCTGACCGCTTCCCTTTCTTTACTGACCACGGCCTTTGTTGGTCTAACTCCAGCCCTTTACGCCACCATAGCCGAAGCCCAGGATCCCCCTGCCACCACCTATCAGCCGGGCTTTTGGCAGCCCGTCGGTAGATTTGACCCCAAAAAGCCGGTCAAGGTTAAGTTGGTTAATAAAACAGATGTGGCTTTGGACTATGACATTTCTAACTTGGAATCATTCCCCCCGGCTTCGGTAGCCCCAGGGGAAACAGTTCTGCTCGAAAACTTTGGCGATAATGCCTACATCATGGTCTATCCCGAAAATGCCACCCCCAGCACTCCAGAACAATCCTTTTTGCTTAAATTTACTGTTCCCGTCGATGCCCGCACCCAAATGGTAGGGGCTGATAATGTGGCAGTGATCACTGTAACCAAAGGTGATGTCAATATAGAGGAACGTTTTTACGGCCACCGCTCCATTAACTTGCAACCCACGGGAGCAATTTTCTTCTACTAAATCTAGACCCCATAGATCCTAATTTTGCCTCCTCTATGCTTGATATCACCAAGTTAGCTGGCCAAATGCCGGCCCTGGGGCAACATTTCCGTCAGGAAGCCACTGCTGGCCATCAACGGCTAGAAAGGGCTAAGGAATTATTTTTCCAAGCTCAACAGCGTCAATCCTATTTGCTCAACACCCTGACAGAATGGGGCGATCGCCTCTTTTTTGCAGTGGCTAGGCCTCTGGAACCATTGGATACAAGGGTCAACATTGGGGAGGCTCCGGTTAACCACAGTGTGTTTGCCACGGACGGTTCCCAAATTGCGCCCTCCCACCATGAAATCGCTTACTGTTACCTGCTCAACATTGGCCGGGTGATGCTCCACTATGGGCAAAATTTACATCCTCTGTTGGACAGTGTGCCGGAGGTTTATTACCGTCCTGAAGATTTATACGCTTCCCGCCGTTGGGGTATTCGCACCGAGGAATGGTTGGGTCATCGCCGCACTGTGTTGGAAGCGGAAAGGTTAGCCGCCCTAGCCTGTCGTTGGGTTAGCCCCCCAGGGCCCCACAGCGACCCTAACTTAGCCATGGTGGATGGTTCGCTAATTTATTGGTTTTTGGAAAATTTACCCCAGGAAGCAAGGAACCAAATTCTGGAACCGATTTTGGCCGCCTGGGAAACGCTACGTCAGGCCCGCATTCCCCTGATGAGTTACATCAGTGCCCCCAGGAGTGTGGAATCGATTAATCTTTTGCGGCTCCAGGCTTGTCCCCACGAAAGCCCCAATTGCGTCAGCCATTGCGAAGGTTGTCAGGCGGAGGAACGGAAAACCCCCTGTCAAATTTTTGACCCGCTGCGGGATAGCAATCTGTGGAAGGAGTTTCTATCCCCTGGACAACGGGGGCCGATTTGGCATAGTAATGCCCGCATTTTGGAAGCCTATGCCCCAGAACAACGGGTTTGTTTTTGCTATGTCCAAGGCAGTTCGGAGGTAGCGAGGGTGGAATTTCCCGTTTGGCTAGCGGAGGATTCGGAGTTGCTTGATCAATCCTTAGCCATTGTCCTTAGTCAGATAGAAAAGGGTTTTGGTTATCCCGTGGCCCTAGCGGAAGCCCATAATCAGGCCGTGGTGCGGGGCGGCGATCGCCGTCGTTTTTTTGCCCTGTTGGAACAACAATTGGTCAGGACGGGGCTGAGGAGCATTGGCACTTCCTATAAGGAAGCCAGGAAAAGGAATACGGTGGTTTAGATGTGATGGTGGTCAGCAAAAATCAGCTAATGCAAACGCCATTGCACCAGATTGTCCCCGGATAAATTAGCCCAAAATTCCCCTTGCTGGGCTAGCAACAATAATAAGTCGAGGCTCTCTGGCCTAGGTGTGGTCAAAGCGGCCATGGGAATTACCATCACTAGGGTTTGTCCTTGATGGACTAATTGGGGCCGTTGGGGATGGGGTTGCCAACGGTTGGGCCCCACGGCAATGTCGTGGTGACTTTGGAGATGGTGCAGATTAATGCGGCAGTGGTGATGGAAATAGTAATTTAACGGCCCTTGGTCTGGCAAAGAGGCGATCGCCAGGGGGGCATGGCCATGGGGCAGATAGGGATAGTACCAAGCTAAATGGAGTTCATCTGGGATCAATTCCGGCAACAGTCGCTGGAAATCAAACCGCAGGATCAACCGTTGGCGATCGTGGCCATAGTAAATTGTTTGCACGAATTCCTTGCCCTCTTGCACCGCCAGACCATTAGCCACCTGCCAAGGAATCAAATTAGTTAAATTATCCCAGTGGGGATAGAGATAACCGCCCAACGGGCGATCGCCATTTTGATCAATTAAGGGATGGTGCAAATAACCGGGCGGAGTTTCGTTAAGGGCGTGGTAGAGCCGGATCAAATGTTGGCGGAATAGGGCTTCAGAATTGAGGGTTTGGGGAGAATGACCTTGGCCAAAAGCCTCAAACCAATCGGAGCTTTCTGCCCCGTAGAGAGCCTGCCAAGCTTCAGGATTATTTTCCTCTGTGGCTTCAGGATGACTTGCTAAGGCTTGCCTGGCGTCAATTAAGTAATCCCAAGCCTGGTTTTGGCTGGGTTGACCGATCCATTTACTGAAATTGCCCCGATTCCAGGAGCCTATCAGAGGAATAGGGATGCCATTCTGTTGGGCCAGAACTTGGGTAGGGGGAAATTGGTCTATAAACTTGGACACTGTCACCAATTGCAGTAGGCCTTGGCGACCCAATTGTTCACACTGTTGATAGAACTGTTGCAAAAAGCCAAAGCCATTATTTTCATAGCCATTCCAGGTTCGATCCCCCTCCAAAGCAATAGTTACCAATCTCGGTTGGCCATTTTCCGCCTGGGGGCGGCGGGCTAAAAGTCTGGCCATCAAATCCTCGGCTGCCTGGGCTGGGGAATAGCGCCCATAATGAAAACTGATCAAATCCGACAGTTGTTGGTCCCGAAACACCATGGCCAACTCCCCGTCCTCCGTGGGCACTCGATAGACCGAGTTCAACCAGACAGACCTTTCAGCACTGGTACTCAAACTCTGGGCCAGGACGGATTCATCGGCACATAACCATTCAAAACGGAGTTGGGCCACTGTTTGCAACATGGCAGGACTAACTGCCAGTCCGGGCGGCCATAAACCCCGGGATTCCCGGCCAAAGGTGCTCCGATAGTATTGCTTACCCTGTTGCAATTGCCTGATTCCGTCCTCCGACCAACAAAAACGGGGGTCCGGTAGGGCGAGGGCCGCTTGTATAGTGCGGGCAATGTTGGTATCCGCTAAAAGGGGCAAAATTGGGTGGCCGTAGGGACTAGTGATAATTTCCAGTTGCCCAGATTCTTGTAGCTGGCGATGGAGGGGAATAATTCCCTGGATAATTTGCCGTTGCTTACTAATAATTCTTTGGCGATCGCCGAGGGTAAAGGATTTTTGCCGAAAATACCAATCCCGCACATCTCGATCTTCTGCGATGGTGAGGGCATCAAACCAAATCAGATTATGCCAGGCCAACAGATCACTAAAATCCTGGGGTTGCCAATGGGATATACACCAGTCTATCCCTTGCCTTTGACGTTGCTCGTATAACTGTTGATACCGATGCTGGGGAAAAATTTGTGTGCGGGGATTAGCCTCAAAAAAAGTGGTCAGAATTTCCACCTTTTGCTCTAGGCTTAACTTTTCCACTGGGCTCAGGGTGAGGGCTAAATGGCGATCGATGGCCAAACCCTGGGCATAATCCTCCAATTGGGCTAGCAAACAAGGAGTGAAGCTAACTGTCTGATGCAGGGAAGGGTAACGGGCCCATAACTTAATCAACCCTCCGTAATCCCTAGTGCCATGTAACCGCACCCAGGGTAATTGATAATATCCATGGCCATTGCCCACCATGCCATAGGACTGATAGCAAGGCTGGTGTTGATGCCAAACAAAAGCGACATACAACGGGTGGGCCATAGAAAATAAGGCAATGGGGAAAACCAAACCGGCGATCGATAAGCATGACCGCTCCTCTCAGCATAGCCAATGGCATTGCCCTAAAAATTAACTTCTGAGAATTTTTGTCAGGTTTTGTCCACTTCTCCCATCTTCGGCTGGAGTCAAAAACCTACCAAATATAGGAATTATTGTCCTCTCCACAACAAAAAACCTAGCCAGTGTTGAATACTAGCTAGGTTCAGAACAATCAATCAACCAATCAGGAATAGCTAAGCTTTAAACAACCGCAACCTAACCGCCCACTTTTACTACTGGGGTAAAGCTGGGAACCACTAACTCCTTATCCTGTTTGGTGAGCTTGTTATAAAGCCGTTCCGTATTGGGGAAGTTAGCCGCCGGTAGGGTGGGGAAACGACGGTAGGGCACCGTATCTTCACCAAAGGTTTGCAGATATTCCATGCCGTTGACCATAGCCCCGATGAAGGCCTTTAGCCCTTGGCTGGCCAAAATTTGGTTATACTGCTGGATTTCCTTTTGATTGAGGGGAGCCCGACCGAGGAAGTGCTTGGTACCCATTTCAATCACTTTGGTGTTGGGATAGGGGGCATAGAACTCCTTCATATAGAGCTCGGAAGTGCCTAAACCTTCAATGAATTCCTTAACGTTAATTTCATTGTTGCTGAGCTTACTTTCCAGGGCAGTGAACTCGGAATTGATGATGTAAGGTTCCAAATCCCGCTCAAACACCTGACGGTAGGCGGCCCGGATGGCATTTTTAACCGCAACCTTATCGTAGGTGGACACCAGCTTAAAGACTTTGGTTTGTTGCCGTTGACGGGTAACCCCTTGGTTGCTGCGGTAGGCAATTTCCGGCTCAGTGCGGATGGCCGAAACCTGGCCCAATTCCACAAAGCGGGGAGTAACTTCCTTATCCACCCGTTGACCAATGTCTTCCCGCAGGGAACCAACCCGGGCGGAACGCATTTGTAGACCACCGGGGGTGAGGTAACGCTCGTAGGGAACGGTGTCTTCCCCAAAGGCATCGCTGTATTCTTTGCTATCAATCATCGCTTCCACCACAGCATAGAAACCCTGTTTAGAAGCAATGTCGAAATATTGATTCATTTCCTGGCGGCCGTAGGTGGGACGACCCAGCAGGCGACGGTGCATATATTCGATCGCCTTACAGACGTAGTGGGGAGCCCAGTAAAGCTTGAGGAACAGTTCCGATTTAGCTAGACGCTTGATAAATTCCCGCACGCTAATGTCGCCATTTTCCAGTTGAATTTCCGCCACGGAGAGCCGTTGCCCTTCGTACAGATCCCGACCAAACACTTGACGGTAGGCAGCCCGAATCAAAGCCTGGGTGGAGCTTTCACCAAATTTGACGCTGGTGCCGGTATTTTTGCCCACTTTGGCACCGGGTAAACCGCCATTGAGACGGAACACTTTCGCCCCCAAACTACCGGGAAATTCGCCCACAGCACTGGGATTGCCTACTTGGTTATTAACCGCCGGGCCCCGGTGGATGAGAATCCGTTTGGTGTCTTTGTTAAAGGGAGCAGGTCGTTTGCTAGGATTGCGGGTTTCTTTCGGGAAAATGGCCCCAAATTGAATTTCCAGGGGGTCGTTGCCGGAACCATAGACGTGTTGATCCGGTAACGGGCGATCGTACTGGGCAAAGGTGGTGATGAACTGGGGAACTTTGCGGAAAGGAGCGCTGTAGCTAAAGAGATCTTGTTGCATCCCCCAGTTGCGGCATTCCTGGGCTTCTACCCCTAGACCCCGCAGATAGGGCACTGTTTCTTCCCCAAAGTAATCGGCATATTCCTGGGAATCGACCAACGCATCCACCAGGGCGGGAAGGCCACCACTAGAAACGATGGAAAAGTATTTTTGCACTTCTTCCCGGGAGCTGGGTCCCCGACCAAGGATATGGCGGAAAGCCAATTCTAGAGCCCTGCTGTTGATGAAGGGTTCAAAGAATTGCTTGCGGTAGAGGGGAGATTTAGCCAAACGACGGACAAATTCCTTCATGGAAATGTCGCCATTGCGTACCTGGGATTCCAGATAAGAAATGGATTGGCTGTAGGCTTTGGTAATGTCCCGCTCAAAAATTTGCCGGTAGGCTGCCTTGATGACCGCATTTTTTTCCAGGGCGGACAAACCGGGCTTCATGGCGTATTTCTGCCGTTTAGCGGCGGCATTGAAATAGCTCTGGGGTAGCTCTAAACCTTGGATATCATTGGAAGGGCCCTGGCGAACTTTATTGGCTGGGGTGGGGGCTTTAAATTCGCTCAGGAGAATGTCGAAGTATTGCAGAACAATCTCTTTAGCCTGGGCATTGTTGCGGAAATAATCGGCGGAAGCAGCCCGCATTTCCTGGATGGCGACAATGGTGGCATCGATGGAACAGGCATTTTCAATGACTTCCTTCAAACCCCTGGTATTGACCACAATGATGTTGGGGTCCCCGGCCACAATGGCATAGGTGGTGTAGCGCAAAAACCAGGACATGTCCCGGAGAGATTTTTGCATGTTGCTGGGACCGTACCGGGCAATGTTAATGGGACGGAAACCAGGGGGAATGGGGCCAGTACTGCTAAAAACAGAACGGAGTCCCCCAAAGAGACCACCGCTTCCATTGCTTTCGGCATAGGTAACACTGCCATTGCGACTATCACTGGAGGCACCCACCAATGCAGGTTGACGCTCAACGGGCTTTTCCAGGTAGGAGAGGGGGGAACCGCCGGTGAAAATTCGATTGGCGGCCCTAGAGACGATCAAGTCGGCATTTTGGGTTAGGGTCTCTGCAATCTCTAGACGCAGGGCACCGGACTGAAAATACGCTGTTAACTCGTTTAGTTCTGACCCTTCTAGGAAGCGATCCTGTTGCTCTGCTTGGCTGATAGCGGAGACGGGAACGGTTTGGTAGAGTTGGGGTCGCGCTAGTGAGCTGCCACCACTTGCCTTAACACTCATTGGATTTCATTATCTCCCATTAACAAAATTGCGATCGCCTTAAAACGAGGGAAAAAGCCGCCCGGCCAAGGCTTATTTAAAGGTTCATCATAAAAAAGTGAATCAGCATCTAGGGTAGAACGTTTCGGAACGCTACAGGGGCTTTGTTAACTTTTATGTAGGAGAACTTGATTGAATGGCCCTGTTTGGCAGTCCCTTAGGCATTCCCAAGGCTAAGCAAAATGGACTGTATCAAAAAAATCGGGATTGATACCAGGACCGGAAAAACATGACTGATAATGCAGTTTTAAATGTCACCCTTTGAATCTATGGAAAAATTTCCCCATTTGCTAGTCCTGGATTTTGATGGTGTGCTCTGCGACGGTTTGCAGGAATATTTTCAAACTAGTTGTCAAGTTTGTCGACAAATTTGGCCAGATCTACCGCGGGAGAAGCTCGATCGCCAAAGGGATAACTTTTATTTCCTTAGGCCGGTGATTGAAACGGGGTGGGAAATGCCCCTACTACTCAAAGCTTTGGCTACGGGGGTAGAACCAGCCGCTATTGAAGCAGCATGGCCCGCCGTTGCCCAGACTCTACAACGCCAAGAACAAATCGGCAAATCCCAACTAGCTCCAGTCCTAGACCAGGTGCGGGATAACTACATTCACAACGATTTGGCCTATTGGCTAGGACTTCATCATTTTTATCCGGGGGTAATTGGGCAGTTAAATCATTGGCTACAATCCCCCTACCCTCAATGGCTTTACGTTGTCACCACCAAGGAAGGCCGCTTCGTACAACAGTTGCTCAAAAATCAGAAAGTAGATTTCCCTCTAGGACAAATTATTGGCAAGGAAATTAAGCAACCTAAATTCAAAACCCTGGAACAGTTGCGAGTCAAGCATCAATGTGACGGCGATCGCCTTTGGTTTGTGGAGGATATGTTGACCACTCTGGAGACCGTTGCGAACCAGCCTGCCCTAGAGCAAACCAGTTTATTTCTGGCAGATTGGGGCTACAACACACCAGATAGCCGAGGGTTAGCCAAACAAAAAAAACGTTTTCACTTACTGTCTTTGCAACAATTCTCTGCTCCCTTTTCCGAATGGTTTTAGAGAACACCAAGAAAATACCCATAGTATTGCCTGAGCTTTACTGGGGTTGACCTAAGAAAAAAAGTAAAGTTTTGCCAACGGCTTTCTAGACCAAAGGAAAATAAATTGCTTTCACAAAAACTTCTGCAATTTTACTGTTCCACTTCGATAATTTCCGTATATTCGTTGCCTTCCTCATCTTCCACAATGGTGACTTGATTGCCTTCTTCATCCGTGACACTGACGGCGGTATTACCATCATCATCAGTGCAAACCGCAACGCCCATGCCATCTTCTTCATAGGCTTCGCATTCTACTTCCTGGGCCATACCGGGCATAGCTCCGCTAAAAAGAGCAAAAGAGCCAACTATCAAGCTGCCACCAATCATTGCGGGGAAGTTTTTCATAGGTTTAGGTTTGTTGTGAAGGGGTCCAAAAAATTCGGAAAACTGGCTGAAAACGCTTAACTAATCTGCGCCCAGTCTAACATAAACTTGATTCAAGGAGTGCAAATGCAAAACTATCATAGACAGGAAAAATAAGAGTCGGCAGCGACCTTAACTGTTCATTACATTTTTCGGAGTACAAGAACCCCCAGTCTAGCTCAGCAGTTTCTATTTCTAAAATCGGCAAAACCCAACTGCACCAAATTAGAAACAGTCAGGTCTTAAATTTTTTTGTGTATGGTTTCTAGTCTTCTTTGACAGTGCAAATGCCGTTAGCACCTCTTTTACCTGTATAGCTAATCGTTACCGTGTCGTCCTCATTAATAGCCACCGAAACGACAACGTCAGAATTAGCACCTTGGGACAATTTCGCCTCATAATATGCAGGCTTTTTAACAATTAACTGAGCTTTTTTACCGTTGATAAAAATAGGTCCGCCCTGATCAGCATGAACCTCAATTTCTCCGGGGCAAGTGGCATTAAACAGGGGAATAGCTGCAAAACTTGGTAAACACCAGGCGATCGCCCCTGATATAGATAGAATCAGTGCAGAAACAGTTCTAGAGAATTTTTTCATTGTTGTTTTGCAGTGCAAAATTTTGTGAATTATGACAAGTGTTTAAGGTATATCTTCTGCGAAGCTATTCGCCTCCGTCAGCAAAAATAATAAAGTCACTGCGTATCCAACCGACAGCTTTCGATTTAACAAATTTAACTTCACACCAATTCAAATCACTATTTTGGGTGTCCTTATCTTGAACACACTTGATGACTTCAACTTTGTCACCGGGTAGTCCATACTGAGGAGCACTGGATTTGATAGTAGGCTGAGTTCTCACATTAATACGAGTATTGGGATCTGCTGCCCTGAGGGTAGAAATTCCCCGGGCAAGGGCAGGAACGCCCAAGCTCGCCAAAGCAATACCTAGCAAAAAGGCCGACCCAAGCTTGTCCAAAGTCATTGGATATAGGTTGATGGTTAATTATTTTTCAACTGTAACAGTATTTATTTTTACGGTGAGTTATCTTAATAAAATCTTAACTAACTTCAATCGAATACAAACTCAACTAGAAGAGGGTAGATAAATACCAACAATTAAGTGAGTTAACTGTGTTTAACTACCCTTTTTCTTGGTCGACTTAAAAACCAATGGTGGGGGGCCGTAAAGCAGTGACTTCCAAGGGTGAAAGGTTAGCCTGTTGGACCAAACTCGGCACAGATCGCCGGGCGGTTTGCACCAATTGATTAATGGTGGGATCGTAAATCTGGGTAATGAGCTTGGGATAGAAACCAATGCCAATAATGGGCACGAGCAGACAACCAATAATGAAAACTTCCCGAGGTTCCACGTCCACTAGATTAGTGTGATTTACCAACTCCTCGTTTTCGGGACCGTAAAGCATTTCCCGGAGCATGGAGAGTAGATAAATGGGGGTCAAAATTACCCCAACTCCCATAAGGACAACCACAATGGTGCGGAAAACTAGGTTATAAGCATCGCTGGTGGCAAAACCCACAAACACCATTAATTCCGCCACAAAGCCACTCATCCCCGGTAGAGCCAGGGACGCCAGGGAACAAGCTGTCCACATGGCAAAACCTTTTTTCATCTTTTGGCCAATGCCCCCCATTTCATCCAGCATCAGGGTATGGGTCCGGTCATAGGTAGCTCCCACCATAAAGAACAGACTGGCCCCAATCAAACCGTGGGAAATCATTTGTAACATGGCCCCACTCATGCCCAGGTCAGTGAAAGATGCTAAACCGATCAGGACAAAACCCATGTGGGAAATGGAAGAATAGGCAATTTTTCGCTTCAGATTTCGTTGGGCAAAGGAGGTGAAAGCAGCATAAATAATGTTCACCACCCCAAGAATCACCAAAACCGGGGCAAATACGGCATGGGCATCGGGGAGCATCCCCACATTCATCCGCAGCAGGGCATAACCTCCCATTTTCAACAGAATGCCCGCCAGCAACATGTGGGCCGGCGCAGTGGCTTCCCCGTGGGCATCGGGTAACCAGGTATGGAGGGGAAAAATGGGCAACTTAACGCCGTAGGCAATTAAAAAGCCAGCGTATAGCAATAATTGCAGGTTAACGGGAATGTCCTTAGCGGCGATCGCCGACATATCAAAGGTATTAACGTCACCGTAGAAAGCCAGAGTCAGCCCTGCCAGCAGGATGAATAAAGACCCCCCCGCAGTGTAGAGAATAAATTTCGTTGCGGCGTAGAGGCGTTTTTTGCCGCCCCAGATGGAGAGAATTAGATACACTGGCACCAACTCCAATTCCCAGACTAGGAAAAAGAGCAAAATATCCTGCACCGCAAACACGGCAATTTGCCCACCGTACATGAGCAACATCAGGAAATAAAATAGCTTTGGCTTCAGAGTCACCGGCCAGGCGGCCATGGTGGCCAAGGTGGTGATAAAACCGGTGAGAATGATCAACGGCATGGAAAGGCCATCGGCCCCCACCGACCATTTGAGATCAATCTGGGGTAGCCAGGTGTAGCTTTCCACCAATTGCAATCCCGGTTCGCTCAGGTCAAAACCACTGTAGAAGGCATAAACGATCAGGGCAAAGTCTACTAGCCCCACCGCCAGGGAATACCATCTAACAGTTTTACCGTCCTTGTCGGGGATAATGGGAATGAATAAAGCCGCCACAATCGGCAAAAGGATGATCGTGGTCAGCCAGGGAAAAGTGTTCATACTACCCAGATAGTCTTTACAGACAATAATCTAGCAGGGATTTTTCCGGTCGGGCCCGCAGAAAAGATTAATTTTTCCTAACTTTTTCTAAGTTGCGGGTAGGCCAGTGGCGATCGCCGCCAGTCTAACTTTTGTTCACACCCAGGTTTTTTTCTATGGTTTAGATTCGCTTTACCTTTGCTTTAAGCTCTGTTGAAGCGGTTTTTCTTGGTTACAAGCTCAAAGTCACTCTAAAGATGTAACAGAATTTGAAGTTATGGCGTTTTTTCCGAAAGGAAATTCAGGTGTGGGGTAAACTAGCCCATAATCCTGACAATATTATTTTTTTCGACTTTACGGAGAACCCTCGGTTAAGGAGCCGATAGTCAATGTCCCATAGTGTAAAAATTTACGATACCTGTATTGGTTGTACCCAATGCGTCCGGGCTTGCCCCCTCGATGTTCTAGAAATGGTGCCCTGGGATGGTTGTAAAGCCGCTCAGATCGCCTCCTCCCCTAGAACCGAGGATTGTGTTGGCTGCAAACGTTGTGAGACCGCCTGTCCCACAGACTTTTTAAGTATCCGAGTTTATTTGGGTGCCGAAACCACCCGCAGTATGGGTTTAGCTTACTAAATCGTATAGATCTGGTAACTGGCCCCGCCATTATTCCAATTTTTGATCAAACTTTGACAGCTTTCGAGCTGGGAAGGCCCCTGGGGTCTTCTTTTTTATTTGTTTGTTTGTCAACATTCAATCTAAGTTTGTTCACCTGCACGAAATAATCCGAAAGTTAATGTTTTTACCAGAGCGGCGATTTTCGACCAAAGCTAGGCTTGACGGGGGGATTACCATAGAATATAGTCTACCGACTGAGTAAATATACCTGAGGATAATCACCCATGCTGGCCGGGAACTATCAACCCCCTGCGTCCCTATCGGATCGTGAATTGGAAATTTTAGACCTAGTGGCGATTGGTCTGACCAACCAGGAGGTGTCAGAACGTTTGGAGATTAGTAAAAGAACAGTGGATAACCATGTCAGTAATATTTTGACCAAGACCAACACGGAAAACCGGGTGGAATTGGTGCGCTGGGCCCTGCAATGGGGCAAGGTTTGTCTCAATGATGTCAACTGCTGTATATTACCGGGCCAAGGCAGTGGGTCTTAGATTGGTATGGTGAATTGGATGGATTGGCCATTTTCCTGAAGAAGCCTAGCTATGGTTACTACTCCAGTAAAGACACTATCCTTAGCAGAATTCATGGCATTGCCGGAGACTAAACCTGCCCAGGAATACATTAATGGTACTATTCGAAAAAAGCCGATGCCCAAAGGTAAGCATAGCCTCCTGCAAACCTTATTATCGGCAAATTTAAATCGAGTCTTCAGTCCCCAAAGGCGGGCATTAGCTCTTTCGGAACTGCGCTGTACCTTTGGCGATCGCTCCATTGTGCCGGACATTGCTGTGTTTACCCAAGACCGCATTCCCCGTGATCATTCAGGAGAAATTGCGGACCTATTTGACTTGGCCCCTGATTGGACTATTGAAATTCTTTCCCCTGACCAAAGTCCAGTACGAGTAATTAAAAATATTTTGTACTGTCTGGAGCATGGAACCCAGATGGGCTGGCTCGTAGATCCAAAGGAGCAAACCCTACTGGTTTATCGGCCCGATAAGCAGGTCCAGATCGTTGATGAAGCACCTGAAGTTATACCAGTTCCAGCCTTTGCTGAAGATTTCCAAGTCACCGTTGGTGAGCTTTTTGCCTGGCTAATGTGATTGGCTGAGTTATGGGAGAAAAATTTAATTTTTGTAAATTTTGTTAAAATTTAGATTCGTTCATTTTTGACCGATCACAACGCTAAGGCGATCGCCAGGGAACTTTTTCTGGGTCAGAGCCCGGCTTTGGTGTGTCGATTATTTTGATTTTTCCGCATATCCGCAATCTATGATCTTCTCCTTGCACCATGAAGCCCCCCACTTACAACGCACTACTACTGGTAGATGGTTACAACATCATCGGCCAATGGAATCACCTGAAACAAACCCGTGAACGCTTTGGGCTGGAGATGGCCCGGCAAACCCTAATTGATGAACTGATTAGCTACAGCAGTCACCAAGGCTATCAAACCCAAGTGGTTTTCGATGCTCAGTACCAACAAAGCCCTGCTAGCCAAGAGCATCCCAGCCCCCACCTTTCCATCCACTACACTGCCTGGCTCCAGACTGCCGATACGTTCATTGAAAAGCGTTGTGCCCATTATCGCCGTCACACCTATGAGTATCCCGGTCGGGTAATTGTCGCCACCTCCGATCGCGCTCAGCAATTAACCGTGGTGGGTTACGGTGCAGAATGGATGTCGGCCCATCTTCTGGCCCAGGAGGTGGATCAAAGTCGAGCTCAAGTTCGCCAACAGGCTAAACAGTACGGCAAAAAGAGTCAACGGCGATCGCCAAAGGGTAAACCCTTGGGGGAAAAGCAACGGGGCTGGGTGCACAAATTAGACCCATCAGTGCGGGAAAAGCTTAGTCAATGGCGTTATGGCGTCGATTAGTGGGGCAATGGAAGATTGGGTTTCTGCCCCGGACCGGTTTAGGAATGGGGAATTTAGCAACATCTTAGTTAAAATAACTGATAATCTTCCCCACTCCTTACCCCCCTCAAGCACCTTGGTTAACTTGACTCCCCCCCGTAAAGCCGGCCACTGGCGCCTGTGGCAAAGACAAATCCGCTATCTATACGTCAAGCTATTACGACTACAGAGTACTCCCCATGCCTTGGCCCGGGGTTTGGCCGTGGGTTCCTTTGCTGGGATGTTTCCCTTTTTCGGTCTGCAAACGGCGATCGCCTTGGTGCTGGCCATTCCCCTACGAGGCAATAAAATTGTGGCAGCGGGGGCCACTTGGATCAGTAATCCTTTGACCTATGTGCCGATTTATTGGTTTAACTATCGTCTGGGGCTATTGCTGTTGCAACGGGAAGGCATCCCCTTCAGCGAATTAGATTGGCAGTCAACCGAGTTACTAAAGTATGGTGGCGATGCGGCGATCGCCCTGTTTGTGGGATCGTTGGTGGCAGGGGCTGGGGTGGGCTTAACAGCCTATGTCTTTGGCTTGAGAAGCTTCACTTGGCTGGCCATCCGTAAACAGAGGTCGAAGATTCGCAGTCGTTAGTTCCTCATATAGTTCAAGGGCCATCGGTGCGATAAACCAACTTTTGCCAGGCTAGGCGGGCCGCACCGATCATGCCAGCTCGGTTACCCAGTTGGGCCACCAAAATTTTTAATCCCCGACGGGAAGGTAATAGCACCCTTTCCTCAATTTCCGATGCCATGGAGGGAAAAAAGTAACTGGAGCTGGCGCTTAGCCCTCCCCCAATAATTACTGCCTCTGGGGTCAACACATAGACCAAGTTCGCAATGCCCATGCCCAACCGCTGGCCGAACTTTTCCCAGTAGGCGATCGCCTCCGCATCCCCCTTGGCGGCCAATTGGGCCAATTCCAGGCCGGTCAAATTCATTTCCCGCCGTAGGGTTTGGGCAGAAGCATGTTGCTCCAAAGAACCCCGATTGCCGCTATTGCAAGGATAGCCTTCCGTTTCAATGGAAATTAGTCCCAATTCCCCCCCGGCTCCTTGGGGCCCCGTAAACAATTTGCCATTTAAAAACACCGCCCCCCCCACCCCCGTGCCCAGGGTAAGCAAAATAAAATTACGATAATCCCTGCCCGCTCCGAGCCAAGCTTCCCCCAAGCCAGCACAATTGGCATCATTCTCCAATACCGTCGGCAACTGTCCATGGTCTTCCAACCAATCCGCCAAAGGAATGTCGTGCCACTGGGGCAAATTAATTGCCAACTGGGCCACCCGTCCTGCTGCGTCCGCTGGTCCCGGCATCCCAACACCGATCGCCACACAAGCTGAATTTTTCAACAGGTCAATACCATGGGCCAACTGAGCATAAACTGCCTTGGGTAAAGCCGGTTGGGGGGTGGGCAAAACCAAGGACTCGGTGCAATCTCCATTGCTCAGGAACCGGCCAAACTTAATGGAAGAACCACCAATGTCAATGCCGATGACTTCACGATGTATGGAAGAGGGAGAACTCATGCCATTAAGGGAAAATTGGGAAAATCTTGCTAATTCTACCCCCCAGGGGAGCCATACCAGCACGGGCTGGCAACACCACAATGGGCCTCACCCATACTCCTCCAACTGTTAAACACAGGTAAAAAGAACCCTTTGGTTCAACAACCGCTTGCTAATTAACCAATTCCTTGCCCAAGCTAGTGAGCAAATTACCGCAGGCATCTTCTAGCAAATCAATCACATGCTCAAAACCAGCCTGCCCGCCATAATAGGGGTCGGGAACTTCCCGATCGCCAAATTTTTCGGTGTAATCGCAGATCATTTTTACTTTATGGTGATATTGCCCTGCTGGATCCTGGGCTAGAATATTGCGGTAATTATCCCCGTCCATAGCTAGAATTAAGTCAAATTCTGCAAAATCTTCGGGAAAAAACTGTCTAGCTCTTCCCTGCACCCGATAACCCCGTTTTTTCAAGCTTTCTGTCATGCGGCGATCGGGGGAATCTCCCACATGGTAGCTGGAAGTACCGGCAGAGTCGCAAACAATTTTTGCCCCCAAGCCTGCTTGGTCAATCTGGGCGTTCATGATATTTTCCGCCGCTGGCGATCGACAAATGTTACCTAAACAAACAAATAACAATTTCATGGGCAAAAGGTCGAAATCAAACGGATTTTGAACGGATTATCCGGCAAATTTATCCTTCGCTGGGGCGAGAACGGGCAATTTGCACGCTCAGGAAAATCACCGGCAACATCCCCGCCAGAATAATGGTCAGGGCTGGAGCAGCGGCTTCAATCAGTCTTTCATCGGAGGCATATTGGTAAACTCGGATGGCGAGGGTGTCAAAGTTAAAGGGGCGAATTACCAAGGTAGCGGGCAATTCCTTCATGACATCCACGAATACTAACATCACAGCGGTGAGCAGACCGCCGGTCATGAGGGGAGTGTGTACTTGCCAGAGAATTTGGCTGGGGCTTTTGCCCAAACTACGGGCCGCATCGTCCAAAGTGGGTTTAATTTTGCCCAAACTGCCTTCCAAGGAACCCAGGGCCACAGCCAAAAACCTGACCAGATAGGCGTAGACCAGGATGGCAATGGTACCACTCAGCAGAAGACCAATTTTTACGCCCCACATATTTTCCCACCAATCAGCCAGCCAATTGTCAAAGTTGCCCGCTGGAATCAGCACCCCCACCGCAATGACAGAACCAGGGATGGCATAGCCCATGGAAGCAACTTTGACGGCAAAGGAAGTGAGGGGTTGACGGCTCAACCTTTGGCCATAAACCAGGATTAAACCAATTACTAAGGCGATCGCCGCGGTGAGGAAGGAGAGAATTAAACTGTGGGAAGCCAGTTGAAAGAAGTTATTGTTACGGACCTCCTGGGCATAGGAAACGGTGAGATATAAAAGATAACTGGCGGGAATTAAAAAGCCCAGTAGGAAAGGAAAAAGACAAAAAGCTAATGCCCCGATCGCCCTTAGGCCCCGGAGTTGATAACGGGGGAGATTTTGGTGGGGACTGCTAGATTGATAAAACTTGGCTTGCCGGCGGGACCAGCGTTCCAGTACTACTAACAAGAAGACAAAAATCATTAAAAAGGCGGCCAGTTGGGTGGCCCCTTGCCTTTCCCCAAAGCCGAACCAGGTGGAATAAATACCTGTGGTGAAGGTATTAACGCCAAAATATTGCACTGTGCCAAAATCGTTCAGAGTCTCCATCATCACCAACGCCAAGCCAGCGGCGATCGCCGGTCGAGCCAGGGGTAAAGCCACCCGACTGAAACTTTGCCAAGGATTACAACCCAGGGAACGACTAGCTTCTAAGGTGCAAACTCCCTGTTCTAAAAAAGCAATGCGGGCCAACAGGTAAACGTAGGGATAGGACACCAACGCCAAAATGGCGATCGCCCCCCAAAGGGAACGGATCTGGGGAAACCAATACTCAGGGGCGGATTGCCAACCGAAGATGGAGCGTAGTAGGGTCTGTACGGGGCCGTAAAAGTCCAAAAGATTGCTATAACCGTAGGCCAACAAATAGGCCGGGGCGGACAGGGGCAACAATAAAGCCCATTCTAGCCAGCGGCAACCCGGAAATCGACACATGGTCACAAGCCAAGCGGTGCCCACCCCTAACACGAAAACTCCGGCTCCCACCCCCAGCATCAGGGCTAAAGAGTTACGGATATATTCCCCCAGCACCGTTGCCCAGAGGTGACTGAAAATTTCCCCCTGCCAGGAAAAAATGCCTAGAAAAACAAAAATTACCGGCACCGCAATCCAAACGGCAATCAGCAAACTGGTCAGCACCCAAAAATTAAGCAATACCTTGGGAGGAGAGGGGAGAACGGTCAAAAAATTAAACACGGCAAATCAAACACAGGGGCAAAGCAAATTCTTCCGGGTCAGGAACACTAGGCCGTAACAGGGAAAATTAACTGCTGGGGGGATCAGTGGGTTTAAACGGGTCTCCCCCAATGCCCAATTCCTTTTTGCTTTCCTTAAGACTCTTCCAAAGTTGCTTAATGCGCTCGTAAGCTTCCATCGTCTCGATTTTACCCGCTGTCTCTAGGTTACAAATAACGCTCACCTTTTGGGCAAATTCTTGCAAATTTGCGTTGAAAACCAGCTTCTCCGGTTTGAAATCCCCATAATATTTGCTTTTGGGATACAGAAATGCGTCTTTTTCCGGATTATCAGTCATATCATCTCTTCGACGGACAAGAACAGTACCCATTGTAAAGGTATTGACCGTTTTCCGGGGTTGACCGAAGGCAAAGGTATGCTTAATTGAGACCAGATAATGCCAAGGGAACTCTAGACTCGTTTCCCTAACCTTGACCACCCCGAGCTGCAACTCTCCCTCCAGCCATGGCATTGGCCCCCAACTGGCACAATTGTAATTAATCTTCTAAGGTTTGTCCCATTGTGTTCACTGGCATTATCCAATCCCTCGGTTATCTTTCTGCTCAGCGGGCCGATCGCCTGGAAATTTCCCTTAGCCCCAACGATGCCCAACGGGTTTTGGGGGATATGGCCCTAGGGGACAGCATTGCTGTAGATGGGGTTTGCCTCACCGTAGAGGCGATCGCCCACCAGGGATTTTTTGCCGACGTTTCCCCCGAAACCTTACAACGCACTACCTTAGGACGGGCTAAGGAAAGGCGCACAGCGGTCAACATTGAAACTTCCCTCCGGGTGGGGGGAAAAGTGGGGGGGCATTTTGTTTCCGGCCACGTGGACGGGGTAGGGCAATTATTGAGCAATGAACAAATCAATAACGCCTGGTTGCTCAGCTTCGGCTCAGTGGGCAGTTTACAGAAGCAATGGCAGGAATATTTAGCTCCCTATTTGGTGCCCAAGGGTAGTATTGCCGTCAATGGCATCAGTTTAACCGTGGCGGATTGCGGCGAAGACTGGTTTAACGTGGCCGTGATTCCCCATACCTACAGCGAAACTAATTTGCAGTTATTGCAGCCGGGGGATTGGGTCAATTTAGAGGGGGATATTTTGGGTAAATATGCGGCCCGATTTTTGTCCCGGGGTCGGGCCATGGGTCAAACAAAGGACATCGATCTAGCCTTTTTGGCGGAACATGGCTACGGCTAAGAAAGTGTTTGAAAAGTGCAAGGCTAGGTATTTATCCCCCTAAATCGACCCACTAAAGCTCCGGCAATACTGGGGGAGTTTCACTCAGTTTCCCCCCAAATTTGGGGGGTCAGGGGGGCTTTTGAAACATGCTCTAAGAATTTTGGGATCAGAAATTGCCTTTTAAATTCAAATTTAATCAAATTAAATTGCCTTTGCTCCACCCAATTGTTTTGCTAGGCTGGGGAAAAATATTGCAAAATTTGCCTAGACTTGCTCCTATGTCTTCTTTCCTCGTTTTTAGCTGGCGGCGATGGTTACAAATACTCATCCTGGCGATCGCCTTGGTGTTGCTCTGGGCGCCATCGGCCTTGGCCCAAGCCAATACGGTGAACTATACCTACGGAGATCTGGCCCGATCAGATTTTTCCCACCAGGATTTGAATAAGGCGGTATTTGCGGCGGCGGATTTACGGGAAAGCAATTTTGAGGGCAGTGATCTCAGCTTTTCCATCCTCACCGATGCAGTTTTTCTCCATGCCAGTTTACGGGGAGCGAATCTAAGTGGTTCCCTCGTAGACCGGGTTACCCTGGATTTTGCCGACCTGCGGGACACTATTTTCACCGAGGCGATCGCCACCCGCACCCGTTTTTACGACACCGATATCACCGGGGCCGACTTCAGCGATGCGGTGATTGATGCTTACCAAGTCAAGCTGATGTGTGAACGGGCGGAGGGAGTTAATCCAGTGACAGGGGTAGCTACCAGGGATAGTTTGGGTTGCAGATAGTTAAAAGTGTATAAAAATTGTTAATTTAAGTTGAAAATCCTGGAGTAAAATTGCCAATATTTTGGCAAATTGTCTGGGCTATTTTAAATTTTAAAGCTTTTCAACAATATTCTCCCAATCACTATAAATTGCCCCCTGACCCCGATAAATCCCTTCGCCGTCGTAGAGATTCCAAACGGTAACATTTTTAATCCAAAAGCGGCCACCACCCTTGGCAATGCGTATACCTTGGTAATTTTCAATAAAACCTTGGCGGCTGACGGTATCTAACAATTGTTGCCTTTCCGTTTGATTAGGAAGTTCTGCGGACTGACGGGATGGCAATTGACAAAATTCTACCCAGGGAAATTCAAATAATTTTTGGGCAGTAAGATTAGCATAATTAAAAATTGGGTCAGGCTCTATGCCATGGGAAACTACTACGTAGGGAGCTTCATAGACGGCCTGGGCTAGGGCCACCCCGGTTAATCCGCTGGGCCCAAAGGTTTTACCAGTTAAGCGCTCATAACTTTGACGTAGTAAATTAATATGGTCTAAATAAAACTGATTACTAGCATCGGGAACTGGACGAATCATGAAATTTATTTTGAGCTTAACTAAGATTGATCAATAGGGTTGCATCATTAACTATTTTTTATGCCAATGCCGTCCCCCAAATAATTAACACTTAAAACGGTAATAAAAATAGCTAAGCCCGGAAAAACTGCCATCAATGGTGCCGTTTCCAAATAATCCTTGGCGGTGTAAAGCATCTGGCCCCAGGTGGGCACATCGGGGGGAAATCCTAAGCCTAAAAAGCTCAAAGTTGATTCGGTAATAATGGCATTGCCGACGGCCAAACTAGCGGCCACAATGATTAAATTCAACACATTGGGTAACAAATGTCGCCAAATAATATGGTTAGAACCTGCCCCCATGGCGATCGCCGCTTTGACAAATTCCATTTCCCGTAGGCGCAAAATATTGCCCCGTACCAACCGAGCCACACTCATCCAATTGAGCAAACCAATCAGTAAAACCACCAAGATGAAAATACCTTTTTCGGGGGAAGTAGCCCTGGTGACCGGCTCCCGAAATAAATAGACCACCAGTAGCACTAAAGGTAATTGGGGCAGGGCTAAGAATAAGTCCGTAATCCGCATTAAAATCACGTCCCACCACCCCCCAAAATAACCGGCGATCGCCCCGATTAAGGTGCCTAAGGTGAGAGACACGGCCATGGCACTGAGGCCCACTGCTAGAGAAATCCGGCCACCAATAAGTAACCGAGCCAATTGATCCTGTCCTAAATCATTAGTTCCTAGGGGATGTTGCCAACTAGGGGGCACCGCTGTTTGGCTAAAATCAATTTGGTCAATGGGAACTCGATAAAAGATTGGACCAAAAACCACCGATAAAACAATTATGATCAGGGTGATTAGGCTCAAGGAAGCTAGTGGCTTTTGGAAAATTTTTCTTTGTAAGTTAATGGCCACACTTTGACCGGAAAGGGGAAAAGTTTTAGTCATAGGCTAAGCAGACGCTAACAATTTGCCAGGGATTAACATGGTTATTATTTTCCTCTGGTTGGGCTTCCTCCAACAAATTTAGCCTTGTTTTAACCCTATGGTCAAAAGCTGTGATTACTTCTAATTGGGCTGATTCTCCTGACATTTCGTAACATCGCAATACCCATTGATCAGGATAATCTTCCCTTAACTTCAGAGCCATTAAACAAAGATTATCGCTGCCAAGGTTTAACCAGGGCTCTCCCGGAGATAATAATTTTTGACTTGATAAGGGGTTGAAATTTTCAGGAAAATAGGTCCGCAAAGGACGATGGATACCATAACCCACGGCTACCGTTTTTGCCGATTGCCAATTTCCTTGATGGGGATAAAAGTAATAACTAAATTTATGTTTACCCCGGTCAGCGCTTGGATCTGGCCACACGCTACTACGCAGAAGAGTTAAGCGCATTAAATTATCTTTCACATCACAACCATATTTACAATTATTAAGCAAACTAACCCCATAATTTTCCGTTTGATCAGTTAAGGAAAACCAATGTTGGTGGGGTACTTCCCATTGGGCTTTTTCTGTCTCAGTTTGGGGATTAGTTGGGCGATCAACCACAGCACAAGGAGCTTCCGTAGTAAAAAATTCACTTTGCAAAGCGATCGGAAAAGCTGCTTTCACCATCACGTGGGTTTCTTGCCAATCCACTTCAGTTTTAATTTCTAGTAATGGAGAATCTTTGGTTAAGCAATAGTCCTGGGTAAAAACCGATTGCTGAAATTTTTTGACCACCCTTAAGCGCCAATGCAGGGGACCTTGTTCCAGCCATTGGTAATTGATCAATTTTGCAGAAGATAAAGGATATTGCTCGTAATTGGGATCAATATTCCAGGCATCCCAATATTGCCCTTGGTCGCGGAAAAATTGTAGCTGATTGCCATGGCCAGCCAAAACTTGGCGTTGGTTAGCTAAGTCATAAATGCTGGCTATTTCCCCATTATCCAAACTAATTTCAACTTTGAGTAAACCATTATTCAAAATAGGGTCTTGACTGAAAGATTCAAGTTGCTGACTGTTGGATAAAGGCTCTTTTGTTTTTAACCAATAGTACTTACAAGTCAAAGGTGGCGAGTCAACTAAAAATATTAGACTACCTTCCGCTGTAATTTGACTATTAACCAACGTTTTTGTTTGACCATCATAAACTTGATAATGCTTGCCTTCTTGAATGGGAATTTCCACAAGCTGACTTTGTGACCAATGGAGAGGATTAAAAACTAATAGTGGTGTCTCTCGTTCGGTTGAATCATGGTGATAACTAGGATAATTAATCTGATCACTGAGATGTTTTAGTGCTTGATTAATGATTTTATTAGTAGTTTGGTAAACTTCTTGCCAAGCTTGATTAGCAGTAACAAAAACCTCAGGAATAGAAGTCCCTGGCAAAATATCGTGGAACTGGTTTAGTAAAACTTTTTTCCAAGCTAGTTCTAGTTTTTCTTTGGGGTAGCTATAGCCGCCTAACCAATTAGCAAAACTACTCCAAAGTTCTGCTTCATAGAGTAAATGTTCACACTGGCGATTATAAAGTTTTTGGTCAGCATGAACAGTAAAACAGCCCCGATGCAATTCCAAATATAATTCCCTTTCCCAAATAGGAAAAGACTGATCTGATTGTAACTTCTGTTTAATGCCAGCTAAAAAATGTTCAGCCTTGGCTGTGTTAATAGTTGGGAAAAATTCCGAATTTTGCCACCGTTCCTTCATCTCCCACATATCCCGACTGGGGCCACCGCCATGGTCTCCCACCCCCGGCAACCAAAGACATTCCTTAAGTCCGGTTTGCTCTTGCCAACGATTAGCATAATTAGCCATAGGTAAGGGTTGATTATCCATTACTCCAGCTAGGTTGGGGGGAGACATTACTGTGAAAATTTCTGTCCCATCCGGCGATCGCCAGTGGAAAGCCCCATGGGGAAAGGAATTAGTATCGTTCCAGTGGAGTTTCCCAGTAACAAAATAATCGATCCCACTTTGATGAAAAATTTGGGGCAACTGACCACAAAAACCAAAACTATCGGGAAGCCAAGCAACTTTGCTAATTTGACCAAACTTTGCTTCAAAATACCTCTGGCCATAAAGAAATTGACGGGCTAAGGATTCACCGCTAATAATATTTACTTCTGGTTCAACCCACATGCCTCCTAAAAGTTCCCAGTTTCCTTTTTTAATTGCTACTTGAATTTGCTCAAATAATGCCGGTAGATGCTCTTCAATCCATTGGTATAAAACCGGACTGGTGTGGCCAAACACTAAATCAGCAAACTCTGTTTGTAAATTAATGACTGATTGAAAAGTTCTTTCTCCTACTTCCCAAGTCTCCTCCAACTGCCATAACCAAGCCATATCTAGATGGGCATGCCCTAGTAAATTTATTTGTTGTTGTTTTAGTCCTTCAGTTAACAGTAGTAACCGCTGGCGAAGTTGCAGTAATGATTGATCAAATTGTTCTTGATCTGAAATTTTATTCCAAGTAATTGCTTCTAAAGTTTTACTTAATTGAGCTAGTCTTTCTGATTCAAATTGAGCTAAATATAAGCTTAGAACTTCAATTTCGTCAGCAATAAAACCCGGATCTAGGTCAGGATATTTCCGCTCAAAAATTAATTGGGACTGCATCAATCCACCAATGTCATGGCCGGAACTAGTTAACTTTAAAGCTACGGTAAATGTTCGACCAATTTGGGAGTTATCAGTTAACAAAACTCTAGCTTTAGAATCAAATAAATCCCCAGCTTGAACTAACTCGCCATTAACAAAAATTTGAGCATCCTTGGCCCACCAAGTTAAAGCTAACCGCAATGTCAAACCATCTAAAGGATAGTCCGCCAAAGCTTTAGGCACGGTAAAAGTTTGGGCAAACCATTGGGTTTTTTCGCCTTTTTCCCAAATTAAATAACCCTTCTCGTTAACTTTACCCAATGGATAAGTTTGCCAATCAGAAATCTCCCAAGGCGCACCAGGTAAGCAATACCAATGGCTTTGACAATTTTGCCGACATAAACGCCTTAGTTGTTCCAGCACCAGGGCGATACTAATTTCCGGCAGTAAGGGACTCAACGATTCTGTCATTACTCGTCTGCACTTAGAGCGGCCAAATCTAGCAACACTTCTCCCCTTATCAACCTTTGACTGGCTTCCAATAAAGTTTCCTCAATGTAGGGCTTCACAAAGTATCCCTTGGCGCCTTTTTCTGCTGCCATGCGCTGCATTTTTTGTGCTCCCCGGGAGGTAATCATGGCCACTGGAATACGGGAAAGGTTGGGATCTTCTTGAATGCGCTCCAATAATTCCAGACCGTTCATGCGGGGCATTTCAATGTCACAGAGAATCAAATCACAGGGTAAGCCAGACTTGAGTTTTTCCCAGGCATCCTGGCCATCCCGAGCAGTTTCTGTATGGTAATCGGCTTTTTTAAAGGTCATAGAAAGCATTTCCCGCACCATCACCGAGTCATCAATAATTAACACCGTCGAACGTAGGGTACCTGGATTACTTCTCACAATGGTGGGAGCTTCTTCGGAGAAGTTGCCTCGGGCTTTTTTGAAGCGAGAAAGAATGGAATTAGTTTTGCGGGTACTGCCGGGGAGTAACACCTCCCCATTCAACATCCGGTTGGCCGCGTCCAAAATGTCTTTTTCTGTATAGGGCTTGGTGAAATAGCCCGTTGCCCCCAGCTTGGCCGCCACTTTACGATGGCGATCGGCTCCCCTGGAAGTGAGTAAGGCCACTGGAATGGAAGATAGTTCTTCGTCTGCTTGCAGTTCCGATAACAATTCCAAGCCATTTTTGCGGGGCATTTCAATGTCACAGAAGACCAAGTCACAGGGCAGACCAGACTTGAGTTGATCCCAGGCTTCCTGTCCATCCCTAGCCTGTTCTACCCGGAAACCAGCTTTTTTGAAACTGAGGGAGAGCAATTCCCGCACCGTGATGGAGTCGTCCACAATTAGCACAGTGGGGTCCATGTGGACTTCATTGACCGTGGGGGTCAGGGTTTTGCGCCATAGTCCACCACTGCTGTCAGTGCGGAGACGACCCTGGGCAATTTCGATCAGTTCCAAAACATCGGCAATGGGCATGATGCTACCATCCCCCCGCACGGTAGCCCCGGCAATGCCTGGAGGTTTGGGAATGGGCCCTTCAATTTGCTTGATAACAATTTCTTCTTCCCCTAATACCTGGTCTATCTGGAGGGCTAACAGGTTACCAGAACTCCCCCGGGCAATGATGACCCGCACCACATCTTCCTCTTGCTTGCCCCCATACACACTACCCCGGCTTAATTGCCGGTTATAGTTGAGCAAATCTTTGAGGGGATAGAGCGGTAAAAGCAGGGCTTCCTTGCCGTATTTAACGCACTTTTGACCATCCTCATCGGTAACAATGTCTTTGGGCAAATAGTCCCTGGTATCTTCCACCCCGTCCATGGGAAAGGCGATGCGAGCCCGATCGCTCAGGCAACAAAGGGCTTTGCAAATGCTCAGGGTGAGGGGCAAACGAATGGTAAAAGTGGTGCCCTTGCCCACAGTGGATTCAATGTTGATGGCTCCGCGAATATCGATCAGACTGGTGCGTACCACGTCAAGACCTACTCCCCTACCGGCAAAGTCGTCCGCTGTGTCCTTGGTGCTAAAACCAGCATGGAACAGGAGGTCATAAACCTCTGACTGGGATAGGCTCTGGGCCTCCATACGGCTAATGAGCCCTTTTTCCACTGCTTTTTGTTTAACCATTTCCGTGTTGATCCCTGCTCCATCATCGGAGACGGTGATCAGGGTTTGGTTGCCCTGGAGAAAGGCCCGCACTGCTAGATGCCCTTCGGGGGATTTGCCTAATTTTTGTCGTTCTGCTGGGGTTTCAATACCGTGGGTGATGGCATTGTTAACCAAATGGGTCATGGGATTGTAGAGGTGCTCCAAAATCATTTTGTCGATGAGCACGTCGCCCCCTTCCACCTCTAGGTTGACTTTTTTATTCAATTTCATGGACACTTCCCGGATGGCCCGTGGCAGGCGATCGGCGGTTTGGGTAAAGGGCACCATGCGAGATTTGGTCATTCCCTCCTGTAACTGCGTAGTCACCTGCCGGAGGGTTCGGGCCACCTGATCTGTCTCGTCCACCAAGTACTGAATATCCGACGCAGATTCCCGCACCCGCACAATTAACTCGATCATCTCCTGGGAAAGCAGGTGAAATCCGGTAAATCGATCCATTTCCAGCGCATCCAAAGGCTGGTCATTCATGGTCGAGGAACTAGAGGCCGTGATCCTGGCATCGGGGTAGGTGGTTTTCGAGGAGTGGTGACGGCTGTTGGTGCTGCGGCTGGCTAAAAGGGCCCCTTCCAACAAAGTTCTTTCGTATAAATCCTGCATCCGCCCCCCCACATCGCTGAGGTTTTGGGCTTGGTTGAGCAGATTATCCAAAAACTGTCGTAAACGCTCCTGATCCTGTTCAAGGCGATTCCGTTTGACCACTAGCTCCCCGATCAGGTTACTGAGGTTGTCAAGTTGTTTGATGGGCACCCGCATAGTTTGCTCAAAACTACGGGATTTAACCTGCCTAGGTCGAGCGGGCAGCCGAGCCCCTCCCATGCCGGCTATGCCCCCCCCCAGACTGCTATCCGCTTGCTCTAATAATGCTTCTAAGTCTTTGAATTCATCCTCGTCTTCCTCCATAGCCACCGGTAAACGAAAAGGATGGCTGATGGTGGCAAAAGATTTTGGGGCTGGGGTATCGATTAAAGTCTCTAGTTCGGTAAAGGAAAATTCTTCGTCCAGGACAGGGGCATTAATCAATCCGTCTAAGTCATCGATCGCCGCAAAAAGCAGGACCTCATTTGTCAATGGAGTTACCCGATCAGCCCCAGCAAAGGAGTGCAAACCAGGGTTGGTAATGGCGGGCTCGACGTCCCCTACTCCTAGTAAATCCTGCAATTCGGCTAGGTCATTGTCATCTAGGCCACCAGCGGTCTGGTAAGCGGGGGCATTGGTCTCAGGAATGGAAGCCAGGGGATCAGCTTCCATCATCTGGTCGATTTCTAGCCAACTGGAGCTTTCAAAGGGATCGATCGCCGTTGTGGGGGCATCCTCATCGGTAAAGAGAGCGTCTAGTTCCGCTTCCGGGGAATTAAAATCTAGGGTCATGCGGACCGGCGGATCTTCCTCTCCAGAGGACGGCGAGCCAAACCCTTCACCCTGGATGACGGTGGGTTCTCCCTCAAATAAATCGCCAAAATCCAGTTCTTCAATCCCACTGTTAGTCTCCTCACCGGCAATGAGGGAAGTAAAGGCGTCATCCCCCTCTTCCTCCTCAAACCAATTTTCAAATGCCTGGGCTGGATTGGGATCGCTAGTCATTGCTTCTTGCTACTCTTCCACACGGTATCCAAATTCTAACAACTGCTGGCGAGACTGCCGCCATTTTGGTTCAACTTTCACAAATAGTTTTAAATAAACATCCCCGGAAATTAATTTTTGAATTTGTTGCCGGGCCGCAGTGCCGATCGCCTGAAGCATACTACCTTTTTGGCCAATGATAATGCCCTTTTGGGAACCTCTTTCCACTGTGATGGCGGCAAAAACATTGGTGCGTTCGGGCGTTTCTTCCACCTTCTCAATGGCGATCGCCACGGAGTGAGGCACCTCCTGGCGGGTGAGCAACAAAATCTGCTCCCGAATTAACTCGGCCATAATGAACCGTTCCGGCTGGTCGGTGACCAAATCCGGCGGATAGTAATAGGGGCCAGGATCCAGTCTTGCCTCCAAGGCACTCTGAAAATTGCTTAAACCTTCCCCCGTCAAAGCAGAAAATTTAAAGCAGGGCCAACCATGGTTTTCTGTCAGGGTTTCATAGCTAGCGTTAAGTTCTTCCCGCTGGTCTGGGGGCTGTTGGTCCTGTTTATTGAGTCCTACCACCACCGGCCCGTCAGTTTTTTGCAGCAAATCCACCACAAACCGGTCTCCCCGTCCCAAAGTTGCACTGCTGTCCACAAGAAAAACGACTAGATCAACGCTATGGATAGCTTGGATCGCATTTTTTACCAGCACCCTTCCCAACTCATGGTGGGGTTTGTGAATACCAGGGGTATCGAGCAAAATTATCTGACTGCTGGGGGTGGTGATAATGCCCTGTAAGCGGTTGCGAGTGGTTTGGGCTACGGGGGAAGTGATGGCAATTTTTTGTCCGACCAATTGGTTCATCAAAGTTGATTTACCCACATTGGGACG
This sequence comes from Synechocystis sp. PCC 6803 substr. PCC-P, assembly GCF_000284455.1. Taxonomy (GTDB): domain Bacteria; phylum Cyanobacteriota; class Cyanobacteriia; order Cyanobacteriales; family Microcystaceae; genus Synechocystis. Next base: position 2,268,536 of record NC_017039.1, on the reverse strand, counting down.
GCCGACAATGGCCACAAAGCCGGAACGAAAACCCGCAGGAGCCTGGGGAATAGTTGCAATGGTTGCGGTGGTGTTGGGAATATCCATTGAAAAAATCAAGCCTAAAAATTCCTTAGTTTATGGAGGGTCAAGCGGAAAAACGTTAAAAACTCCACTGAGTTAATCAACCAGAGGAAAAAGTCAAGGAGGTAAACTATCCGCCTGGAAAACGGCTTGCCAGCTTGACAAAAAAATATGTTGGGTTAACCCCACTGTGCCATTCGGTAATCCTTCATCTTGGCCCTTGTGGAATCCCTTAATGATTCGTCATCATGGTGATATTGATTTTTTGGGTATCTTTTTAGCTATGCGGCTGTAGGAGCGTGGTATTGGTTTCGGCGGTAACGCCCCAGCCTAGAACCACAAAAATTATTATTTATTCCCGAACCTTGTCACCATTTGCGGCGTCTAAAGGCCCACTCGTTAGGACACGGTGTAAAAAAAATTGACGACTGCACTACCCTATTCTCCACCATCAATGACTTAGTCTAAGACATTTTTGGGAAAGATGGTAACAGTGACAGTTATTCTGTTGCTCTTCATTAAGGAGTCATTCCGAATGCCCACCGCCAATCTCTCCTCCCCTACCTCCCCCCCCACTTTCACCGCCGATATGGTGAGGTCCTATCTCCATGAAATTGGTCGGGTACCCCTGTTAACCCATGAGCAAGAAATTATCCTCGGTAAACAAGTCCAACAAATGATGGCCCTGCTGGAGCACAAGAAAGCCCTGGCTGACAGATTGGGCCGAGAGCCCTCCGACCCGGAATGGGCGGAAGCGGCGGATTTGTCGGTGACGAAATTACACCGCTATCTGGGCCAAGGGGAACGGGCCAAACGGAAAATGATTGAAGCTAACCTCCGGTTGGTGGTGGCGATCGCCAAGAAATATCAGAAGCGCAATATGGAGTTTTTGGATTTGATCCAAGAAGGTAGCCTGGGTTTAGAACGGGGGGTGGAAAAATTCGACCCCACCAAGGGTTATAAATTCTCCACCTATGCCTACTGGTGGATTCGCCAAGCCATCACCCGGGCGATCGCCCAACAGGGCCGGACTATCCGTTTGCCCATTCATATCACTGAAAAGTTAAACAAAATCAAAAAAACCCAACGGGAACTTTCCCAACAATTGGGCCGCAGTGCCACCCCCGCCGAAGTAGCCAAGGCTCTGGAAATTGACCCTAGTCAAATTCGCGAGTACCTCAGTCTGTCGCGCCAACCCATCTCCCTCGATGTGCGGGTGGGGGATAATCAGGACACAGAATTGTCCGAACTCTTGGAGGACGAAGGGGTTTCCCCCGATGCTTACATCACCCAGGAGTCCATGCGTCAAGACCTGCAAAATTTACTGGCGGAATTAACACCCCAGCAACAGGCTGTGCTGACCATGCGTTTTGGTCTTAACGATGGCCAAGAGCTATCTTTGGCTAAAATCGGCCAGCATCTCAACATCAGCCGGGAAAGGGTCCGCCAATTAGAAAACCAAGCCCTTGCGCAACTGAAGCGTCGGCGGGCTAATATGGCAGAGTATATTATCGCCAGTTAGTTGCCCAACTACGGTGCCACTCGGCCAGCATCTGGCCAAGCTAAATAGGACTGAGTTTTTTTCCCTCTGCCATGGTAGGGGGAAATTTTTTTTTGTCGGGCAGGGGGGAGTGGAGGGCTGTTTCGAGATCAGCTTTGCCCAGCCGTTGCTCGAGAATATTCATCACTTCTCGACCGAAATCATTGGGATTTTGTTGCCAAGCCTGGAGGCAAACTTCGCCGAAAAACGAGCCGAGGGGTTCTGGATTCCAGAGTAATTTTTTGGCGGTCCAGGGCATCATGCTCATGGGGTCATAGCCTGGTTTGAGAATTTCCTTGTCCAGGGCATAGGTTTCCAGATGGGTGTGGGGCTGTAGCCCAATGAAGAAAATGGCTGGTTCTACTTTGTCTGCCCCAAAAATAGCTTCTAACTCCCGATGGTAGGCAATGGTTTGGCGGATGGTGTCTAGGGTTTCATCAATAACATTGAAGGAATAATTGACGGAAACCAAATCATTAAAGCCTGCCCCCTTTAGATCCCGACAATTCTGTAACACGGTGCGGAGATTGTAACCCATGCGCATTTTGCGTACCAATTCCTGGGAACCACTGGTGATACCAATTTCAAAGTAGTTCATCCCCGTTTGTACCATCAGTTCACACAACCGAGGGGTTAAATTGTCAGCTCGGATATAGGCAGCCCAATGGATATCCTCCATGCCCGACGCGGCGATCGCCTCCAGCAATTCCACCACATCATCTATAAAAACCCTAGCCGGAATAAATTGAGCATCGGTGAACCAAAAATTGCGAATGCCCCGGTCATAAAGTTGCCGCATTTCCTTGACCACTTCGGCGGCGGGATTAATTCTGACCTGTTTCCCTTCCACCACGGTGTAAACGCAGTAACAGCAATTGTGGGGACAACCCCGCTTAGTTTGTACCCCTAGGTAAAAATCATCCTCCTGGAGGTAATAGTCAAAGGCCGGCCAAATTTGCTCGATGTAGTCATAATCACAGGCAGTTTTTACCATGGGGGAGGGCTGTTCATGGATTAACCGGGGCCGGGGCTGACTGCGGCCGACTATGTAACACCGTTCGTCTTCAATGGTTTGCCCCCGTAGATATTTTTCTAACAGGGTTTCCCCTTCTCCCACAGACACAATGGTGCCCGCTGGCAACTTGGTTTTTAACTGTTCGTAAAAAACACTAACTGCTCCGCCCCCGACAATGATTTGGGGATCACTGCAATAACGCTTTGCCCTCCGCAATCCCCGGTTTATTAGTCTTAAATTACGCCATAATTCGCCGTAATAGGCACTGGTAACTTTCAAACCACCTAAGGCTCCCCTCAGCTTCACCAAGGGATTTTTTCCGTAGTAAAACTCAAACGCGTTCTGCAGGGGATTACCACCCCTACCCCCCACCGGAGCATAGATTTGAATGTCCCGCCAGGAAAAAACCAAAATTGTCGGCTGAAATTCATCAATACATTCATCAAGGGCCCGGTTGAAATCCAGGGGAGGAATGGTGCCTAAATCGAAAATCCGCTGGGCGGTCGCCGGAAAACATTTATGGACATGGTCCGCCAGATAAATCACCCCAATGGGGAAAATCGGGTTACAGGGAAGACGAACGTACAAAAGGCGATCGATCATGGCGTTGGGGCACTGGTAGGGTGAGATCAGCAACGGGAGGGACTACCCCCACTTACTCACAATTGTAATATATCTTAACGATTGCTCGGAGCCGCCACCCTCAGCATTCTGACCGTTCTAGCCCCAAGTAATCACCAACGCCAAAGTGCAATGCCTCGGAAAAATTTTCTTGAGTCCAGGGACAAAGCCAGAGTCAAAAAATTTGATTGTAATTATCTTTACAGCGGATCGGGATCAGCGGGTGTTAGCTTTGTCCAGAATAGTTAAAAGACCTTTTTTTAATAAAAATCCCATGCCTGCCATGTCCCAAATTCTTGATCCCATCCCCAACAACCAGCCATCAGCCTTATTCTGTTGCTACGTCAATGCCACCAATCAAATCCAAGTGGCCCGCATTACCAATGTCCCTAATTGGTATTTTGAAAGAGTTGTGTTCCCTGGTCAACGGTTAGTATTTGAGGCAGTGCCCAGCGCTCAGTTAGAAATTCATACTGGCATGATGGCCAGCTCGATTATTTCGGACACCATTCCCTGCGAACAACTGAGTATTGATCCCGACGGATTAGCAGCGGGCGGTTTCATCTCTCCAGAAAAAGAACACGAGTCCGAGGATATGACTTCCCAATCCTTAGTGGCTTAGCAATGAATTAATGAATTGGAATACTTAGGCCATGCCACCGGCCGGCAATGGATAGTCCACGGACAAAGCACTAAGAAAAAGGTATAGGGATGGAAAGCAGAAACTGTTAATTACTCTCTCCGATGGGTAACCACCACCGTCATATAATTGAGCGGAAAGTATGGCAACCAGGCCCTGAACTCAATTAGTGGAATAACGACGGTATGAAGATTTTATTTGTGGCGGCGGAAGTATCCCCCCTAGCAAAGGTAGGTGGCATGGGGGATGTGGTGGGTTCCCTGCCTAAAGTTCTGCATCAGTTGGGCCATGATGTCCGTGTCTTCATGCCCTACTACGGTTTCATCGGCGACAAGATTGATGTGCCCAAGGAGCCGGTCTGGAAAGGGGAAGCCATGTTCCAGCAGTTTGCTGTTTACCAGTCCTATCTACCGGACACCAAAATTCCTCTCTACTTGTTCGGCCATCCAGCTTTCGACTCCCGAAGGATCTATGGCGGAGATGACGAGGCGTGGCGGTTCACTTTTTTTTCTAACGGGGCAGCTGAATTTGCCTGGAACCATTGGAAGCCGGAAATTATCCATTGCCATGATTGGCACACTGGCATGATCCCTGTTTGGATGCATCAGTCCCCAGACATCGCCACCGTTTTCACCATCCATAATCTTGCTTACCAAGGGCCCTGGCGGGGCTTGCTTGAAACTATGACTTGGTGTCCTTGGTACATGCAGGGAGACAATGTGATGGCGGCGGCGATTCAATTTGCCAATCGGGTGACTACCGTTTCTCCCACCTATGCCCAACAGATCCAAACCCCGGCCTATGGGGAAAAGCTGGAAGGGTTATTGTCCTACCTGAGTGGTAATTTAGTCGGTATTCTCAACGGTATTGATACGGAGATTTACAACCCGGCGGAAGACCGCTTTATCAGCAATGTTTTCGATGCGGACAGTTTGGACAAGCGGGTGAAAAATAAAATTGCCATCCAGGAGGAAACGGGGTTAGAAATTAATCGTAATGCCATGGTGGTGGGTATAGTGGCTCGCTTGGTGGAACAAAAGGGGATTGATTTGGTGATTCAGATCCTTGACCGCTTCATGTCCTACACCGATTCCCAGTTAATTATCCTCGGCACTGGCGATCGCCATTACGAAACCCAACTTTGGCAGATGGCTTCCCGATTTCCTGGGCGGATGGCGGTGCAATTACTCCACAACGATGCCCTTTCCCGTCGAGTCTATGCCGGGGCGGATGTGTTTTTAATGCCTTCTCGCTTTGAGCCCTGTGGGCTGAGTCAATTGATGGCCATGCGTTATGGCTGTATCCCCATTGTGCGGCGGACAGGGGGTTTGGTGGATACGGTATCCTTCTACGATCCTATCAATGAAGCCGGCACCGGCTATTGCTTTGACCGTTATGAACCCCTGGATTGCTTTACGGCCATGGTGCGGGCCTGGGAGGGTTTCCGTTTCAAGGCAGATTGGCAAAAATTACAGCAACGGGCCATGCGGGCAGACTTTAGTTGGTACCGTTCCGCCGGGGAATATATCAAAGTTTATAAGGGCGTGGTGGGGAAACCGGAGGAATTAAGCCCCATGGAAGAGGAAAAAATCGCTGAGTTAACTGCTTCCTATCGCTAACAATCTCCCGGCAGTGAAGTAAAATCCTGAACCCTAATCCCGCTCCACTGCCGACCCCAATTCTCCTTGCCTAGGCAAATTTGAAAATTTTTTCTGATCAATGCTTGTGGTGAAGCAAAAGCTATGTTAACGTTATAAATCGTGCCAATGAAGCACAACGGGTCGCTAGCTCAGCGGTAGAGCACTCGGCTTTTAACCGATTGGTCTTGGGTTCGAATCCCAGGCGACCCATTTTTTCCAAAACTCCAAACATGTTACCAAAAGCTCCCTAATGGTGGTCTTGATCGCTCGCCCTTAGAATTTTGCTTTTGCCAAGCCCTTCCTCCTTGGTTACTGCCAGCTTAACCATCCCGTTCACAGCCGAGAGAAATTACAAATAAAGGCTATATTGTAGTTGAGCTTCCCCCAGAGGGTTTTGGAACCATTTAGGAATGAATTTTTACTGGCCCCGTTTTGTCAAAGTTTTTTATCGCCGTGAGCCGATTTCCAGCTTCATTCTAATTGTGGCGGCGGTGGATATGGTCATGGGTGGAGTAGATGGTAAATGGAGTTTATTTTCCCTGGGCTTAATGGTAGCCATGTTAGGGGTGGGCATACGCTGGTGGCAGTCAGAAAAAACTAAGGCGATCGCCGTGAAACAATCTCCCCGCCGTTATTTGCCCCCCAGTGGTAGTACCCAGCGACAACCTCTGCCCATGTTAACTAAGCAACATCGTCGCTAAGCCAGCAGGGCATTTCTCCAGTGGCGATCCAGGTAACCGGAAATACTTCGGCAAAGGCTTGAATAACTAGAGGTTGAACTATCTCCACAGTGAGACCAGGCAAGAACTGGTTTAGGCTTCCTACAGGCCGATCGCCAATGCCACAGGGCACAATGTGACTAAATCCCTCTAGGTCGGGGCAAATATTCAAAGCAAAACCATGGCACGTAACCCAGCCACTAACCTTAATGGCGATCGCCGCTACCTTATGACCTTCCAACCAAACCCCCGTTAAACCAGCAATGCGTTCCCCCTGCAGGTCCAATTTCTCCAGGGTGATGATCAGCACCTCTTCCAGTTGTCGTAAATACCAGTGCAGATCCTTCTGGAAATGGTTTAAATCCAGGATCGGATAGCCTACCAATTGCCCCGGACAATGGTAAGTGACTTCCCCACCCCGTTCCGTGCGCCACAATTCCGCTGGGGGATATGCCGGGTCGAACTTCAGATATTTGGTTTGGGAGCCAGTGCCCAGGGTGTAGACCGGGGGATGCTCCAACAACATTAGTCCGTCCTCCCGTTGGCGATCGCGCTGTTTGGCTCTGACCCATCGCCGCTGATATTGCCAAGCTTGGCAGTAGGGCACAAGTCCGAACGATAATAAACGACAGGAAGGATTGGCCATGGCGCTACAAAGGAAACGGAATCAAACTAAAGTTCAAAGTTGGCAGAAATTAAGAAACGTAAAGAGATGCAAAGGAAAGTCAAAATCACCTGACCGATTAGGTCTTATTCAATACATAGTGCTAATCTGAAGATAGTCTTAGGAGTTAATTATTTACCACCACAATTTTCTGGAAAACTTTACCTCTACCCTAGGGATGATTAAAAGTAAACTAGAGAATAACAAGGTTGGGTTTATAATTCATCACCAAGCTCAAATTTATGGTGTTTTTTCAATGATCCATGCTTTTGATATCTTTAGCAGAAAGGCATTTTAAGTAATGATTCCACCTCACTGTTTCTCGGAAAAATTGCCCAATCTAACTTAGTTTTTATAACTTAAGTTTAGATCTGCGGAAAACCAACCATTGCTCATTTTTTATTAATTTTACGAAGGGAGAATTCAGTATGAAACTGTTAATTCAGGGCAATAATATCACAGTTACTGAAGCGATTCATGATTACGTGGAAGAAAAAGTCGAAAGAGCAGTTAAACACTTTCAAAATCTGACCACCAAAGTTGATGTTCATCTTTCCGTGGCCCGCAACGCCCGCATTACTAACAAACATAAGGCGGAAGTAACGGTTTATGCCAATGGCACAGTGATCAGGGCCCAGGAAGGCAGTGAAAATCTTTACGCCAGCATCGACCTAGTTGCCGACAAAATTGCCCGTCAGTTGCGGAAATATAAAGAACGCATCCAAGATAAGCAACATGGCAATGTCAAAACAAGCGAAATTGTTGAAGACAAGCCAGTGGAAGAAAATCTCATCGGCGATCGGGCTCCCGAGCTACCTTCGGAGGTATTGCGGATGAAATATTTTGCTATGCCCCCCATGGCCATTGAAGACGCTCTGGAACAGCTACAGTTGGTGGACCATGACTTTTATATGTTCCGTAACAAGGACACAGATGAAATCAACGTCATCTACATTCGTAACCATGGCGGCTATGGCGTTATTCAACCCCACCAAGCCAGCTAGTTAATTACTGAAGTGAAGTCTAATCTAACCTAGTGTCATAACCTCAAAATAAAGCAAGGATGGGTCCTAAGGATCCATCTTTTTTGTTGCCAAAAACTTTATTCCGTCGCCCCCTCAAACAAAAGCCCCCAGGCTTTCATGCTGTAAGTAACAGCAAAGCTAACCCAGGGGAATAAACACACTTAAGAGGTACGATTACGATGCAGTAGTATGGCGACGCAATAGAATTTAGCGACTACGGGGCAACAGGGCCACTGGATTAACGGCATTAGTCCCGCCTACCCGAATTTCAAAGTGGAGGTGAGGCCCAGTACTGCGGCCAGTACTTCCCATTTCAGCAATTTGTTGACCTTGTTCAACGTATTCTCCCCGGCGCACCAACAAGCGATTGTTATGGGCATAGTAGGTAACACTGCCATCACCATGGCGAATTTTGACCAAATTACCAAAACCGCCGGAGTTCCAACCAGAAAACACCACCTCCCCGGAAGCCGCTGCCATAATGGGAGTACCAATGGGAGCAGCAATGTCAATGCCTCGGTGCATGCGACCCCAACGGGGACCAAAACCAGAAGTGAAGACCCCCTTAGCAGGCCAGATGTAACCGTTAAACTGACCCGGGCTACGGGGAAAGTCGGGGGTACTCAAGCCCGGCAGCTCAGGGCTAACTTCTTGGATGACAGGGATTTGAATGGTGTCGTTGTAGCCCTGGACAGGACTGGGGGCCGCCCCGACGATTTGGGACTGGCCGACGGAGGTGGAAAACTGACTTCTTTGTGCCTGGGGAGAATATTGCCGTTGCAACTGGGCTAGATCCTGCCGGGGCTGGTTGAACTTGGCCGGTAGGGCTTGGGGGGAACGGGCTTGCCAATCAGGAACTGGTTCGTTATTAACTTGGCGGGCAACGGTCAGGGCACTTCGAGGTACCATAGGAGTCCTGATCGGTTGAGTTTGATTGAGTTGGGTTACCTCTGCCCTTAGTTGAGTCTGGTACTGGGCCTCGGGTTCTGCCTGGGCCCTGGCTACGATTGTTGAGGCCGTTGGCTGGGTAGAAACAAAGCTGGGCAAGCTGGGGGGGGTGGGTTCCGGCACTGCCGCCACAGTGTTGGGAGGAGGAATCACTAAAATCTGCTCTGCCTTAATCTCGTCAGGATTACTCAAACCATTGGCTTGTTGGATTTTCTCCGGCTGAATGTCATGGCTGCGGGCAATCTGACTGAGGGTGTCCCCTGGCTTCACTTGGTAGGATATTTGTTCGGCACTAGCGGGAGCAACATTGGAGGGAGAGGGCAAGGCCGCAACGGCCGGGCCGGTTTCCAGGACTACCGGAGCACTGGGTAATGGGGATCTGGTAATAATCTCCGGTTCAGTTTCGGGAGGGATAACGGCGATCGCCACGGGCTGGTCAAGATTTAATGCAGTTTCCACTGGTTGGACCGGCTGGGCCATGCCATTCTGACGGAGATTATCTAAGGAAATATCCTCTCCGGAAGCCAAAGACTCATCTTGTCGTTGGGCTCTCGTGGGCGCTGGGGCCACAGCAGGGAGAGCCGGTACGGGCAAAGACTGGGGATTGGCTGGGCTGGAGCTGGGCTGAACTTCAATGGCAGTGAACTCTTCCGGGCCCACTACGGCAATGGGAATGGGGCGATCGCCATGGGCGGCGGCAGCCACCTCTACGGGGCTGGGCAGGGAAGCTTTTGTATCGAGCTTGATGCCCGCATCTTCAGCAGTACTTTTAATTCTTTGGGAAGTTAACTTCTCTTCCAACGGTTCAATGACGGTGCCCTGCATGGGGCGACTCACATCGGCAACTAAAGTTTGGGCTTTGGGCTTAACAGCAGTGGTATTAGCGGTGCTGGAAGACTGACCGGGAGCTAAGGATGAAGAGACAACCATGGAATCAGTCTGCTCCAGGGGAGCCAGGGGCGGGATGGTGGCGGCGGGGACTTGGTCTTGAACTGCTTTTGCAGAAGAACTAGGTCTGGGAATATTCAGTACTTGTCCCGCTTGTAGTTCCGTATCAGTGCTGATGCTGTTGGCCAGGGCAATGGCCTTGGCGTCCACTTGAAAAGCTTGGCTAATTTGCCAAAGGGACTCTCCTTCTTTGACTTGGTGCTTCAGGGAAGGGGAAGCCAGCATCGGCTCAGTGGAGGAGCCATGGGATTGGTCTAGGGATAAATTACTCACCGCAACCAAGGGGGAGTTGCCAGAACTGGCGGCGGCGGTGGCGGTTTGGGAAAACAACATACTCGTTGCTCCCATGGAAACGGCTAAACCCACCATTGCAGCAGAGCGGCGAACCCGACGGTATCCTTCGCCCAGGGGCACAGTACCCTCCTGTTTAGTGCTTCCATCATAGGAATTAATCTCCATAGGCGGAGATGGACACGAGGGAAAAAATGTCGCCGGTTGATTGAGTACGTCTTTCAAGAAGAACCTCCTTGTGTGTGAATGAGCCTAAAACCTAGAACTAGATTGTTAGACCGCCCCAGTCATTTCAGGTTTAATGGGAGATTAAATTCCACGACTGAATCTGACTGAGCCAATATACCTAATGAAGAATGAAGACTGCTAAGAAAGATTAACCTGCTTTCAATGATTCGACAAGCTGGTGGAAATTCCCGCTTTTACAGAGTTGTGAAAAATAGTAACGAATCTAGATCAGTGGTTAACTGACCCCCTAGACGTAGCCCTCCGGTTTTTGTTTCTGGCAAATTTCCTTGCCCTGCCAAGCTTTTTCCCTGGCTGCTTTGTCCTCTTTTCTGAAAAAAAATCCCCTGGCGATCGCCGAGAATCATCAGTCCTAAGTTTATTTTTAATCAGAAATTTTAATTGAATCGACCCCTTGGCTAATTCGCTCCGGCCATCACAATTTCTTATCAGTTCACTAGTTCGATTTTGTCCTTCTTGCCCAACTCGATGGTAGTGACGGGGTTTCCTAGCCAAGACTGCGTAACTGTCGTCCGGCCTCAAACAGAGCAATGGCGGCGCTGGAGGCCAAATTCAAGCTCCTTACCTCGGAGTGGGGCATGGGAATGCAAAGTAACTGGGTAGATAAATCCCGCATCATCTGGGGTAAACCATCTGTTTCACTGCCCATCATCAGCCAATCCGTGGATTGGTAGGTGTAGTCCCAGAAATTAACCGTGCCAGTGACACTAAAACCGAGCAGGTTACCCCCTTGACCACGCCAATGGGTAATAAATTCTTCACAACTGTTGTGGTAATGGAGGTCAACATAGGGCCAATAGTCTAATCCTGCCCGTTTGAGATAACGATCACCCAATTCAAAACCTAGGGGGCCGACCAGATGCAATTCTGTCCCAGTGGCGGCACAAGTTCGGGCGATATTACCAGTATTAGGGGGGATTTGGGGATTAACTAGGACTAATTTGACCATAAAGACTATTTTTGAACAATTTAATTGATATTTACCGCAAAAATGGGCAAAAATATTTTGTCATGCCGGTGACGGAGATCACAAACTATCGATAACCAACAGTTATTAAACTGTCCCCTCGGCAAAAGTTTATGATTTTTTATCGGCTACCGAAGCCATCACACCAAACTTAGTATTTCATCCCGGGCTTTGCTCAGGGGTAAGCAGAGGTCCTGGGCCAGGATGGCTTCCTCCATCTCCGTTTGCAGAATCGCTTCCTGGACAATGGTTTGGGGCGTTTTCCCCTGTTCATATTGGGTAAGCCATTGTTGGGCCTGGTTGCCTTCCCGCAAAATTTTTCGCAATGGTGGCAAAAAGCAAGCAAAGCCCTGGTATTTAGCTTCCAGCTGTACTGACTGGTATAACTCCTCAATCCATTCTCTGGCGGCGATCGCCCGACCATCCCGCCAATGGTGCAGGGTGCTGTCCAGGCTACTAACGGCGGCGGAGATTTCATTTTGATCCGCTAGGGCTAGCAATTCCGAGGGGGTAAGTTGACTTTGTTGGAGGGGGTCCAGGGTGGGATCGGCCAGCATTTGTTGTAACCGGGCTTCCAGTAGGGCCACGATCGCCAGGAGGGAGAGGGGGTTAGTGACCAAATCGCAGATCCGTAATTCCAAACGGTTCAGGTTATGGGGTCGATTATCGCCGTTGGGACGCACCGCTGACCAAAGATGGCGGACATTTTGCATAGTGCCCAAGGTCAATTGCTCCTCTGTCCATTGCACAAAATGGCCATGGCTTGTAAACAGGGGCACCTCCTGGGGGGTTTTGGGGAACATCTGCCAACGGCTGGAATGGTAGCCTGTTACCTGGCCATTCAGAAAAGGGGAAGATGCACTGAGGGCAAGATATAACGGGGCTTCCATCCTCACTAAACGACAGGCCCGGATCAACTCCTCCACATCAGGAATACCTATATTGATGTGAATGCTGGCGGTGACCACCTGGGTACTGTAGGTTTGTTCGATGTAGGTATGGTAAGGATTTTGGGGGTCAGAACGGTAAAAGGTATCCGTCCCCCCCAGGGCCAAGCAACTGCCCGGTATTAATGTGTAGTCTTCCCCTAGTTGACTGAGGTAATGGCGTAATTGACGACGGGGCTGAAGAATTCCACACAACAGGCGATCGTAACTATTTAGCGGAGGTGTAGTGTATTCCACATTGCGGCTGTCCGGCTCCCGCACAAAGCCACTCAAATCCCGCACAATGCGATCGGAAAGCCCCACAATCTCACCGGTTTTCTTGCCGGTATAGATTTCGACTTCTAACCCTTTAGTCAATTGCACTGCACTCGCCTCTTTAAAAATTAGTTGGGGGAAAGACCACCAGGAAACAGTGGATAGGGGAGGATGCTGAAAAATGGATCAACATTCCGCTTCCCCAGTATCTCACCGCCTACCCCGCCAGGGCTAACAACTCTTCCGTTAACTCAAAGTTGCTGGTGACCGATTGCACATCGTCCAAGGATTCCAATGTGTCGATCATTTGCATAAGGGCCTTGGCTTGGTCTGGCTCGGCAATTTCAATGGTATTTTCCGGTAACCAACGCAGTTCCGTCTCTGCAATGGTGAAGCCGTGGTTCTGTAACACTTGGTTGAGGTTTTCCAGTTGATTCACTGCACTGAAAACTTCCACCCCACCCCCATCTTCCTCGTCCAGCCATTCGTAGCTTTCCCCTTCCCCTTCCAGCAAGGCTTCCAGTAACTTTTCTTCCTCCAGTTCCCCTACTAAGCGAATTACCCCTTTTTGGCTAAACATCCAACTGACACAACCGGTTTCCCCCAAATTTCCACCTTTTTTGCTAAATGCCGCCCGTAGATCTGCCGCCGTGCGGTTGCGGTTATCGGTGAGGGCTTCAATTAACACTGCTACTCCCCCTGGGCCATAGCCTTCGTAGCGCATTTCCTCGTAATTACTTTCCCCATCCTCATAGGTGCCTGCCCCCTTGGCGATCGCCCGGTCGATGCTGTCATTGGGAACCCCTGCGGCCCTGGCTTTTTCGATGGCTGTCCGCAGTTGGAAGTTGCCCGCCGGATCGGGAATGCCCTGGCGAGCGGCCACAATAATGGCCCGGGAAAGTTGGGTGGTGGTTTTACCTTTCTGGGCATCCACCCGTGCTTTTTGTCGTTTAATACTCTGCCATTTACGGCCGCCCATTGGTCATTACCGTCTAACAAACACACCAATAATTATTCCATTTCTGGGGGAGAGGAAGAAACAGAGGTAGGAATTTCCTCCTCATCGTCAATCATGCCAGGGTCAATGAGGGTGATATCAAATTGTTCGTTGCCCGGCATAGTACCAAATTGGTCCCGGCGACGGTACTCGTAGCGCACAGACACCTGGGGACCCATGACAATTTCGTCTCCGGTTTGGATGATATGCTCTTGCACTTTTTTGCCATTAATCATCAGTCCATTGACACTACTCTGTCCATCTTCATCGCCGTCAATAATTCGGTAAGCGGCTTGTACATCGTCGGAGGATTTACGCACCAGCACCGCATGGATACGGGAAACAAATTGGGATTTGATGCGGATATCAGCCCTCGGCGATCGCCCGATGGTGTAGAAGGTTTCAGTGAGTAAAACTTCTCGACGGCCAGCGTCATCTAAGATGATCAAAATGTGCTCTTGCAGGGGTTTTGCCGAGGGATCAGACATGGCCGGGGGAGAAAAAAAGCGGATGGTAACGGACAAATAGACTGGACGAAGTTTAGTTCCCAATCGATCCAATGGGCAAACGATCAAAAATTTACCCTCATCAATCTTAACCAAACTAACCAAGCAATCCTTAAATCAGGGGCTAAATTGACGGTAAATCAACCTAATTCCGCCTAAAAAAGCCTCCAGCTTCGCCAGAGATTTAAATAGCTTAGGTAGTTCACTTCTTTGCCCGCCGAACCTTAACCGGGATCTTGACCAAGGGAACGGGAAAATTGATACCGCAAAGCTAGGGCATTCAACACCACCACAATGGAACTACTGGCCATCATAGCCGCGGCGATCGCCGGAGTCAGCACAATGGCAAAACTAGGCAAGAATGCCCCAGCGGCCAGGGGAATGGCAAGGAGATTGTAGCCCAAAGCCCAGAGGAGATTTTGCTTGATTTTAGCCACTGTGCTACGACTTAGGGTCAAAGCTTTGAGCACATCGGAAAGATGGGAGCGCATTAACACCACATCGGCTGTTTCCATGGCCACCGCTGTCGCCCCGGAGAGGGAAATGCCTACATCGGCCTGGGCCAGGGCTGGAGCATCATTAATGCCGTCCCCTACCATCGCTATCACTGATACAGGGTTAAACCCTTGCATTGCCTTGATTTTGGCCACCTTGGCCTGGGGGGTCATCTGGGCTTGAAATTCCTCGATACCTACTTCCATGGCGATCGCCTGGGCAATGGCGGGATGGTCGCCGGTTAACAGCAAGGGAGCAATACCCCATTGTTTCAGTTGGGCAATGGTGGCCTTGGCTTCCGGTCGGAGAGTATCCCGCAAGGCTAAAAATCCCTGTAATTGCTGATTGCGAGCGACAAAAATAACGGTTTTCCCCTGGTCAAGCAGTTGATCCACCGCTGTTTGCCATTGAGGTTCCCCCATTACCCCCTGTTCCATGAGCCATTGTTGATTTCCCACCAACAGGCGATCGCCTTGGTACCAACCCTGAACCCCTTGCCCCGCTTCCGTTTCGATATTTTCCACCGGCAATAGTTCCAGACCCTGGGCACTGGAGATTAAGCCTTGGGCGAGGGGATGGCGAGTTCCCTGTTCCACAGAAGCCGCTAGGGTTAATAATTCAATCCCAGTAATATCAGCCACTGGCACCGCATCGGTTAACTGCAAATTACCCTGGGTGAGGGTGCCCGTTTTGTCGAAGGCCATCACCGTGGTGCGTTGAAGAATTTCGAGAATGTTACCCCCTTTGATCAGAATGCCCTGTTCTGCTCCCAAACTGGTGCCCACCAAAATCGCTGTGGGGGTGGCTAAACCTAAAGCACAGGGACAAGCCACCACCAAGACGGAAACACTCAATTTGAGAGCTAGCAAAAGGGGAGAAAGTCCGGTATCCGCCACCATTTCGGGAAATAAGGATTGCCCCACCATGGCCCAGAAGCCTAACGTTACCAAGGCGATCGCCAACACCCCATAGGCAAACCAGCCCGCCACTTGATCAGCCAATCGTTGCATGGGAGCTTTTTGGGTTTGGGCCGTTTCCACCAGTTGGATAATGCGAGCCAAAGTGGTTTCTGCTCCAATGTGGGTAGCGGCAATAATAATGGCTCCGGACTGATTCCAAGCTCCCGCAATGACGGCATCATCAACATTTTTCGCCACTGGTAGGGATTCACCGGTTAACAAGGACTCGTCCACCAGGGTTTTTCCCGCCACCAGAATGCCATCCACCGGGATTTTTTCCCCGGGGAGCACCTGTACCCATTCCCCCACCCGCACCTGTTCCACAGGAATTTCAATGCCAGTTTCTCCTTGGTCCTCTCCCCGCCCCACTAACCGAGCTAGGGATGGTTGCAAAGCCAATAATTCTGTCAACGCAGATTTGGCTTTTTGCCTTGCTTTACTCTCCAGGGTTCTGCCCAGTAGTAACATCCCCAACAACATCACCGGCTCATCAAAAAAGCATTCCCAGCCAAGTCCAGGCCAAGCCCAGGCAATGCAACTGGTGAGGTACGCACTGCCAGTCCCCAAAGCCACCAGAGTGTTCATGTTGGCATGGCCAAATCTCAAACCTCGCCAACCATCAAGAAAAATTTCCCGCCCCGGTATGGCGATCGCCAGGGTTGCCAAGCTCCAATGAAATATGGGGTGATGGAAAAAGGGAATCATGGGGCCACCAAAATGGCTTAGATGCCCCAACCCCGATAGGAGCAGTAACACCAGGGCAATGGTCAAACCCCAGTTAACGTTTTCCCTTGTCTCTTTTTCCCCTATCGTCGCAGGGATAGCGCCATGGCCATGACGAATCTGACTGGGAAATCCCCGCTGACTCAAATGTTCGGCGATCGCCTGGGGTTGAATCTTTTCCGGTTCATAACGCACCACCGCCACCGCTGTGACCAAATTGACGCAACTGTCCGTCACTCCCGTTAGTTGATCCAATTGTCTTTCCACCGCCGCCACACAACCGGCACATTTCATGCCCCCCACGTCGAGGGTCAAGCTAGCAGTACGATTTTGCCCATTTGCGTCTTTGTAAGTCAGGGTTGATGCAGGGGTCGGGGAAAGTTGAACCATGGTGGGGTTAATAAAGTAAACAGGGCATCAGTCCAAATGACATGGAGACAGCTTTTTCCACATTACCAACTGGTTTTGTTATCCTGTCCAGAATTAGCGATCGAACCAGCATTCCCGTTCCTTCTGGAAGGTTTCCATCTTGCCAATGCCTTCAATTGATGGATAGTCACAGGTCATTTACCAAACCAGTTCTACCAGCCTGCAATTCGCCGTAGTGACGATGGTTGTGGAAAAATGCACAGTGGCGGCAAACTCAGCCCATGCCGAGACAAGGGACTTTGACTAACTAGACAATCAACTATGTTTAGAGAGCCTTGGCCTTTTGGGTTTTAGCTTTCATTTTGGCTGCACTTTGGCGCAGGGCTTGGAGACGGGTTTCATACTGTTTGCGTTGACGACGGTTGGGGGTTTGTTCGATTAATGTTTTGAAAGCACTGCCAAGACTTTTGTAGGCATTAGGCAAGGTATAGCCGAAACGGGTAGCCAGGGTAATGGCCTTTTCATCCGCCTCGATCGCCTCTTTGATCCGTTTTTCACCGTTATTTTTTTGCCAGAGCCGGTAGCCAGAAATGCCACATAATCCCAGGGCTAAAAGTAAGAGCAATCCATCTTGCACCCACAGTTCCCCCACTGCACCCCCCAAACCGATCGCCAAGGCAGCCATTTCCCAACCTTCCCGGGGAATGGTATCACTCTGAATGCGGGCCACTTCGTGCCAAAAGAGTAAATTCCGCTGGTCAATGGCCAGGTTTTCCCATTTGGCCAAATCCACCTGAATTTCAATCTCATCCCGCCCCAATTCTTCCGAACGGATCAGAGGGGGATTAACTTCGGTACTGCCTTCCACCATTACCCAACTTTGGAGTTCCGGCGGCAGTAAACTTTTCAAGCGCCGCAGTTCACTCATTTCAGCGCGGGCCGTTGCAGAGGAATAGGAGGTCATGGCAGTTTGCTATTTTCTTGACTGATCAACAATGGATCTGGATAATCCTAACCCATTTTGACATTTTCCTTTGGGCGATCGCCTAGATGGTCGAAAAGTGCTCCTTAACTAACCCCCCGGCAGAAATCTGATAGAATTTGAACGGTCTTCCGCAGTCCTAATCCGCTGTATTCCAAGGGATCTACAAGAGATTTAAGAGATAAAACCACCATGATTTACGACATTTTCATGCCCGCCCTGAGTTCCACCATGACCGAGGGGAAAATTGTTTCTTGGACTAAGTCCCCCGGCGACAAAGTGGAAAAAGGTGAAACTGTCTTGGTGGTGGAATCGGACAAAGCAGATATGGACGTGGAGTCCTTTAACGAAGGTTACCTAGCCGCCATTCTAGTTCCAGCAGGGGAAGAAGCTCCCGTGGGGGCAACCCTTGGCCTAGTGGTGGAAACGGAAGCGGAAATTGCCGAAGCCCAAGCTAAAGCTGGCTCTGGTGGTGGTTCTAGTGCGGCTCCGACTGCAACCCCAGCCCCCCAACAACCTGAACCAGTGGCGATCGCCAGTGCAACTGCCATAGAGACAACTCCGGCCCCTAGCAGTAACGGCAATGGCAAAGGCAGTGGGCGAATTATTGCTTCCCCCCGGGCGAAAAAACTAGCCAAAGAGTTAAAAGTTGATTTAGCTACCATTGCTGGCACTGGCCCCCACGGCAGAATTGTGGCCGCAGATATTGAAAGTGCCGCTGGTAAACCCGTCACTGCTTCCATCGCTGCCCCCAGTGCCCCAGCTCCTAAAACATCCCCTGCCCCTACTCCAAGGGTAACCTCTACCCCCAGTGTTCCCGTCGGCCAGACAGTACCCCTGACCACTTTCCAAAAAGCTTTGGTGCAAAATATGGTGGCCGCCATGGCCGCTCCTACATTCCGAGTGGGCTACACCATCACCACCGATGGACTGGATCAACTTTATAAACAAATCAAAGGCAAAGGGGTGACTATGACGGCCCTGTTGGCTAAAGCTGTGGCTCTGGCCTTGAAAAAACATCCCATTGTCAACGCCAGCTACACTGACCAAGGCATCATCTACCACAAGGATGTCAACATTGCTCTGGCCGTAGCCATGCCCGATGGCGGTTTAATTACTCCGGTGTTGCAAAATGCAGACCAAGTAGATATCTACTCCCTCTCCCGCCGATGGAAAGAATTGGTGGAACGGGCCCGGGCTAAGCAGTTACAGCCTGAAGAATACAGCACTGGCACTTTCACTATTTCTAACCTGGGTATGTTTGGGGTAGACCGATTTGATGCCATTCTACCGCCGGGTCAAGGGGGAATTTTAGCGGTGGGTGCTTCCCGTCCCCAAGTAGTGGCCAATGAGGAAGGTTTGATTGGTACCAAACGACAAATGGCGGTTAATGTAACCTGTGACCATCGGGTAATTTATGGGGCCCATGCCGCCGCTTTCCTGAAGGATTTGGCTGTCATTATTGAAGAGAATGCCCAGTCTTTGACTATGTAATTCTTTGCAAACTAAGTCAGTTTGTTTGGAAAAGTCCCCCAACTCGTTCGGTTTTGGGGGATTTCCTTTCGGGAGCCTTCTCATCTACTACGGCAGTTTTAAGACAACGTTGATCCTGTCCAGATGAGTTCACAAAAAAATCAAAATTTTCTCAAGTTTTCTAATTGCTGACTAGTACCGACCAACCTAGGCGAGTGGGTTGTTGATAAAGCCGATATAAAGTTCTTAGATCCCGAGGAGAAATGGCCGGTACATCCGCAGTCTGGGCTGGGTATAAAGCATCTTCTTTGTGGTCACTGTGGCCCCAAATGCCTAGGGCGTGGCCTAGTTCGTGGCGGGCAGTGCCTTGGAGGGAAAGGGGAGCTAGGCCAGGTTTGATGGCGATCGCCATGCGGTGACGCAGTTGGGGCGGGGATGTGTCAGTCCAATAAAATTCATAGTTAGCCTGGGCGGTGCGGGCTCGACCAAAACTCACCAATCCTGTTTCTGGGTCCACAATGCGGGGTAGGGGCGGTTCTCGGTAAAAAATAGTGATATCCGCCTCGGTAGTATTCTCAACGATGGTGAGGGGAAAAAATTCTTGCCAGTCGGCGATCGCCGTTTTAATGGCCTGTTGCCAAGTGTAGTAACGTTTTTGAGCAGCACTGCCGGGGGTTAACCCAGGGGGATAGTCCACCGCCACAGTGACGGGAAATTTAGACCAGAGTAAATAACCTAGGGGAGAAGGTTGAACTTGGGAGAAATAATCAGTGCCGTCATCTCCGAGTAAACTGCGGTTTTCCAGACTGATGCCTAAATCTACCAACTCGGGGGGGAGGGGATGGATTTGCAACTCCGGTAAGGCTTGCTTGCTCCCATTGTTGGCGATCGCCGGCAGACTAACCAGTAATAAAGTCAACAAGAATAGGGCTAAGCACCAACCCCAGAGCTTGATTTTTTTGTTCACAAATTCTCCCCCCAGGGCCAATGCCTGACTCTCCAACGACGGAGAGAAGGAAATCTGAATATGTTGGAGCCTAGAAGTTATATTTATTTTATGATCGGTGTGATTAACCCAAGAGCTTGTCTAAAAGGCTATGACCCGCCCCCTAAATCTCCTCACTAAAGCTCCGGCAAGTTTGGGGGACTTTGAACACCATTCCCCCCAGAATTGGGGGGCTAGGGGAGCATTTAAAACACGTTCTAATTCGCTAGCCAGCCAGCGCTCAAAATAATAGTCAGACCAATAAAAATAATGCTCAGGGTCCAGGTCACTTGGTTGAGGGTTTTCTCTGCACTTTTGGCACTGGTGAATAATTGGGCTTGGCCACCGATGCCGGCAATGCCATCCCCTTTGGGGCTATGAAGCAACACCAGTACGGTCAACAGAGCGGCGGAAGCCATCCAAATAATTCGTAGAACAGTAATCAAAGTCATAACAATTCAGCGCCCCTCGGCGATCATACAGGCTTTTTATTTTAGCGCTTTTCCATCCCCCTACCTAACGGGAGAGATTGACCGGAGTGCGATTGGCCTTGATTTCTACCAACGGCTGATCGATTAAGGTTTTACCAGTCATTTCCGCCGGAACGGGCAACTGCAAAATATCCAAAATAGTCGGGGCGATGTCCGCCAGTTTTCCCCCTTCCCGTAGCTTGACTTCACCGCCGTGGCCAGGAATTTTACGTCCTTCCCCTTCCACCAAAATAAACGGCACCGGATTAGTGGTGTGGGCGGTCCAGGGATTGCCGGATTCATCGCTCATATATTCCGCATTGCCATGGTCCGCGGTGATCAACACGGTGCCCCCCACTTTAGCGGCGCTGGCCAGAAGGCGGCCCAAATTGAGGTCGACGGTTTCGATCGCCTGAATGGCTTCTTTGAGCTTGCCGGTGTGTCCCACCATATCGGGGTTGGCATAGTTGACCACCACCAGGGAATAAATGCCTTTTTCCATGGCCCGACAAACCGCATCGGTAACGGCTTTGGCAGACATCTGGGGCGCTTTGTCATAGGTGGAAACCATGGGGCTTTGAATTAGCTCCCGGTCTTCCCCGGCAAAGGGTTGTTCCAAACCACCATTGAAAAAATAGGTGACATGGGGATATTTTTCCGTTTCTGCGGTGCGGAATTGCTTCATTCCCTGGCGGGAGATAATTTCCCCCAAAATGTTATTCAAGTTTTGCGGCTCGAAGGCCACAACCACTGGCAGGGCAGGATCGTACTGGGTAAAGGTGACAAAATCCAGAGGCTGAATCCTTTCCCTGGGAAAACCATCAAAGCTAGGATTAACCAAGGCGTAGCAAAGTTGTCTGGCCCGGTCGGGACGGAAGTTGTAGAAAATTACCCCATCCCCAGAGGCGATCGCCCCGGCACCAATTCTAGTAGGGGGAATAAATTCATCGGTGATGTCGCTGGCGTAATAATCCTTGATCACCTGGGCGGCACTGCGGCCATCCCCTACCCCGTCTTCGGTCATGACTCGATAGGCTTTTTCCACCCGGTCCCAACGGCGATCGCGGTCTAAGGCGTAGTAGCGGCCACTGACACTGACAATGCGGCCCAGGCCAATTTTCTCTAGATGGGCTTGGATTTGTTGGACAAAATGGGCCCCTTCATTGGTGGGAGTATCCCGGCCATCGGTAATGGCGTGGATGCAAAGTTGACTGATGCCCTGGAGTTTAGCCAAGTCAATCAGTCCCAAAAGATGGTCAATGTGGGAATGAACTCCTCCGTCGGAACAAAGACCGATTAAATGCAATTTTCCTCGGCGATCGCGCACCCGTTGGCAGACTTCAATCAGCGCTTGGTTGTCAAAAAAAGTTCCGTCCTCAATGGCATCACTAATACGCACCAACTCCTGGGGTACCACTCGCCCAGCACCCAAATTGAGGTGACCAACTTCGGAATTACCCATTTGACCTTTGGGCAAACCCACATCTTTCCCTGAAGTATTCACCAGGGTATTGGGATAAGCGGCGATCAGACTATCCATAATGGGGGTGTTAGCCTGGGCAATTGCATTTGCGCGGGTATCTGGGCGATAGCCCCAGCCATCTAGGATGACCAGAACCACCGGGGCGATCGGTGCCTCTGCCATGGTTATTGCCTCACTACAGTTATAAAGTCTGCAAAAGATGCCCTTGATAATACCATCAAAAACATCCGGGGCAACTCCTGCCCTAGACCGAGTACTAGTTATTAATATCCATAGCCTGTTGGAGTTGGGCTGGGGTGAGGCTGGGCACCAATTGCAAAGGTAAAGGCTCCTGACTCATTTGTTGCACCACGCTATCCGTTAGATATGGTTTAAAACTACTATCTTGCTGAAGATAAAGATCAAAGAAAGCCAAACCTAAACTTTTCATGTAGGTGTAGGCTAAATCTTGTCCTGGGCCAACAATTTTTTCCGGTAAATTGTCCGTATCTTCTAGAAAGGATAGATGGGTGCCATTTTGCACTAGAAGCAGATACTTATTCACCCCTTCAATTAGGGAAAAAGGAATGATTTGTTCCGGTACCGGTGGAGCAAAAATGTCTTTACTACCCGCCACAATCAGGGTGGGTACAGCTAGGTTCTTCATGCCATCGGGGCCAAAAATGGGGTTAGTAACTGGATTGATGGCCAGCACCGCTTTAATCCGGGACTCCCTGAGGTTAGACGCAGGCGGGGCACTGCCAACCCCCTGACATTGCCAGAGTAGGGCCGGGTTGAGATTAATTTGATTGGGTTTATTTAGTTGTTCGCACTGTTGCAGTAACTCCGGCCATTCCAGGGTTGCTCCTCCACTGGCGATCGCCGTGTAGCCACCGAGGGAGTGGCCCAAGATTCCCACATTATTGATGTCAAATTTGCCCTGCCAAGCTGGATCTGTGGCTGCTTTTTGGGCTAGGGTATCGAGCACTAAGGTGACATCCTTGGGTTGTTCTAGCCAGGCATTGGGATCGGGAAACGCATCTAAGCCCTGGAGAGAATCCTGCATCCGAGCCGCATCACTTTCGGGAAAATCAATGCCGGCGATCGTAAAGCCATAGGACGCCAAATGATCGGCAATGTAGGTGAAGGCCTGAAAATTAGAGTTTAAGCCAGGGGCAATCACTACTAGAGGGGCTGGCGAACTATTGCCTTGGGGCAGATAAACAAAAACATTGACTGGTTGCCCATTGGGGCGGGGAATGGTGAGATTTTGCGTTGTCCATTTTTGTGGTCCAGGTTCAGCCAAAGCCAAGGGTTTTAGGTTAGGGGGCACGGGGTTAGATGGAATTTCCTGCTTACCCAACCAGGTAAAAATTCGATCGGTGGCTTGATATAGGGTATCCGCTTGGTCAATGGTATTTTTAAAAGTATCTAAGTTTAAAACTAAATCTGAGCCACCATAGGCATTAATAACATCGATAATTTTAAAGCCGTCAGGGTTTTGGGCCGCTGTCACAATCGCCCCTTCTAAAAAAGGTTGGCTTTGATCGGTCGGGGCCGCAATAATGTAGCTCAATTGTTGGGCAATTTCTTTGCCAAAAGTTGTATTAAAAAATCGAAAAGCTTCTACGGAGTTAAACTTAAAAGAATGGTTCAGCAAGCCCCTTAGTTTCTCTAGTTCTTCTGGCTTGAGATGCTGAGTATAAAATTTAAAATCCGGGTCGATGGTACCAGTTTCAGCAAAATCTGTCAGACTTTTCACAGAAATGTCAAACTGTCCCAGGGGCATAATGGAAAAAGTAATGGTTTCGGCCCCTTTGATTACGCTTGGTGAAGCTAAAACTAATAGGCTAGAAGTAAGGGCAATTCCTAACAAACGTTTGAAGTCAATCATGGTATTGGAAAAATAGTTGGAAAAATTAGTTGTTGACCAATCTGATGTCAGGGTGAAGAGTTGATTGGGTGAGGATAGTTTTTATTGCTAAAAATTGCGTTTTAAGGGCAGTTTTCAAAGGTTGTATTTACCGTTATCTAATCCCCTTTGAAAAGGGTTGGGTTTAAGAATTTTTCTCCTTTCCAAGGTAAATCATGGGGGTAGTGAGACAATTTTTAGACTTTTTAAACAGACTCTAAAGAAGTTGTTCAAAGCCAGCCATCTCTGCCAAAGTATACAGAGGCCTCCCTTTGACTTCATCGTAAATTCTGCCAATGTATTCCCCTAAAATGCCAATGCAAATTAGCTGAACTGCACCAAAAAATAGATTAGCGATGACCACTGTGGCAAACCCATCCAAAGGGGAATTGGTTTCCGATAAGCGCCAGTATAAAACTAATATCATCATAGCTATGGCTAGGAGAGCGGCTAAAAGTCCTAGGTAGGTGGCCAAACGCAGGGGCACAATGGAAAAGGAAACCAGACTGTTAATGGCTAAACGGAGAGATTTACGAAAAGTGTATTTCACTTCCCCGGCATGGCGAGGATCCCGTTCAAATTTAACGCCGGTTTGGGGAAAGCCAACCCAGGCCCTTAATCCCCGAATATAACGATTTCTTTCCGGCATGGTGTTGAGCAAATCCACCACTTGGCGGTCCATCAGGCAAAAATCCCCCGTGTCCGCCGGAATTCTTACATCTGCTAACCGTTGCAATAGTCGGTAGAACCCATAGGCCGTTAGCCGCTTAAACCAGCTTTCCTGCCGACGTTTAACCCGTTGGGCATAGACCACGCTGTAGCCTGCTTGCCACCTTTCCACCAATTGGGGCACCAATTCGGGGGGATCTTGCAAATCCGCATCGAGAATAATCACCGCCTGGCCCCGGGCGAAGTTTAGCCCCGCCGTCACCGCCACTTGATGACCAAAGTTACGGGCAAAACTAAGGTAACAGACCCGTTTATCCTGATCATGCAAAGCCCGAATCATTTCTAAGGATCGATCGCCGCTGCCATCATTAATCAGCACTAGTTCCGTACTTGCCAATTGATCCATGACTGCCTTGAGCCGCTCATATAACACGGGAATATTATCTTCTTCGTTATAAATGGGCACAATCAGAGAATACATTGGCCCCTGGCGATCGCCATTGTAAACACTGATGTCAGACCGGCTTGGTGAATTTGTAACCATGCATGGTGAAATGGGATTTACCTGTGAGTTTAGCCCCAAAAGTCAGACCAACTCATTGGCCAAACTCCAGACGGGCTTGTTCTACCAAATCCACAGTGACCTCATCTAGATCGGCCTGCCGAGCTAACTGCTCAATGCGCTGACGGGCTTGCACCCGGGCAAAATAGGGAATATTCTTCAACTTTTGCCGAGCTTCGGGGGTCCAGGGTAAAGATTCTTGCCACTGCATGGATTGATTGCCTCCAGGTTTACAAAGGGAAGAATTGACTATATTTTCTCATCGAATAAACCGCTCAATCTTTCCACCTCACTCTGGGCTGTGTACATGGGGGTCCCGGCCAGAATGCCGGTGACATTACGGAAAGGTTTACCAATGTGCATCCCTTGATGGTCAATGGAAAATTCCCGGATATCTTTGTCGTGCATAGAACCCCGCATCTTTAGCACCGTAATTCCCCGGCGCATTTCGCCATACATTTCCACGTAACGCAAAAGAATAATCGAATCGGTAATGGTGGAAATATGGGCATCGGTAATGGAAGCTCCCCCTAGTAAATTGGGGGTAGTGGAAGTGAATAAACCACCAATTTCCTGTTGTTTAATAAAGGAAGTTAAGCCAATAATAAATTCGCGAAAACTTTTTAGGGTGGAAACCCGTTCTAGGGCAGAAAGACTGTCCACCGCCACCCGATTGGGCTTAAAT
Source organism: Synechocystis sp. PCC 6803 substr. PCC-P (assembly GCF_000284455.1). Classification (GTDB taxonomy): domain Bacteria; phylum Cyanobacteriota; class Cyanobacteriia; order Cyanobacteriales; family Microcystaceae; genus Synechocystis. The sequence goes on along the minus strand of NC_017039.1, from coordinate 2,242,758 downwards.
TCTTGGATAATATCCTTCATCATGATCAGGTGGTTTTCCAAGTTGGTGGTTTCTGGATAGCGACAAACCACTTTTAGTTTGCCTTCCTTTTCCATTTGTTTGAAATCTACCCCCCAGCCGGTGGCATTGCGAATTAATTGTTCTCGACTTTCCTCAAAGGCAAAAACTAAACAGCGCTCTCCATTGGCCACGCCGCCGTCCATAAACTCCGTCACCATCAGGGTTTTACCAGTACCCGTTGCCCCGGAGACTAAAATAATCGAATCCCGGAAGAAGCCACTGCCACACATGCGGTCTAATTCTTCACTGCCGGAGGTGATGCGGATGTCGGAGGATTTTTGCTCCAGCTCGATCGCCGACAGGGGAATGATGACGATGCCTTTTTTATTAATGATAGTGAAGGGAAATTCGCCCTTTTGGTGGTCGGTGCCACGGTATTTAAGGATCTCGATGGTGCGACGACGTTTTTCATCGGCGAGGACGTTGCGGACAATGACCACGTTATCAGCAACAAATTCTTCCACTCCGTAACGGCTAATTTCACCGTATTCTTCCACCCGTTCGGCGGTCATAATGGCGGTGACTCCCAGTTCCCGGAGGGCAGAGGCCAAGCGGAATAGGTCACTGCGCACCTGGGCACTGTCACTGAGGTGACTAAAAATTGCCCCCAGGGAATCGAGGGAAATGCGACTGGCTTTATATTTACGGACAGCGTGTTCAATGCGGGCAATCAAGGCCCCTAGGTCATATTCACCGCTGACAATGGGGCGATCGCCTGGTTGGGGGGAAGCATCGACAAAAACCCATTTACCTTCGTTTTCCCATTGTTGAATATCCCAACCAAAACCCCGCATATTTTTCCGTAGGGCCTTGGGGGGTTCCTCAAAAGTGACAAAAACACCGTTTTCCCCCCGCTGAATACCTTCGACTAAAAATTGGGAAGCAAAAATAGTTTTAGCACTACCTGCTGTGCCGGCAATTAGGGTGGCGCGGCCGAGGGGGAGACCACCGTCGGACAGAAAATCAAAGCCTGGAATACCCGTCTCCAACTTCTCAATGCCATCTGTCTCTTGGTCGATCATCCTTTCACTGCCCCATACTCGTATTCGGAACCAACGGGAATTATACCAGTGTTGATAATGCCACCGATATCACCGATCTCAGCCAGGGGGCGATGATAGAATTTGCACAAGTTAATGGAAAGTGTTTATGATTCCAGCTTGGCTATGGATTGGGTTGATCGCTTTTGCCCTAGCCTTTGTGTGTAACCGTTTATCCCCCAGGGATTTGCGTTGGTTCAATCGCCTGCGTCGCCCTTCTTGGCTAACTTTTGAGTGGGCCATCCCCTTCATCTGGATTGCCATTTTCATTGCTGGAGCCATTTCCGCTACCCTAGCCTGGAATGCCACGGCGGACCCGGGACATCGCTGGGGATTAATGGTCGGCTATCTTCTGCTGGAATTGACTGTCATGGCCTACACCCCCGTGATGTGTAAACTCCGGAGTTTAAGGGTGGGCAGTATTATTGGTGCGACAGGTTTCTTTGTGGGGCTCGCCCTGGTGATCGCCGTTAGTCAAGTTTCCACCACTGCTTTTGGTTTCTTAGTACCGTTTTTGCTTTGGAGCCCCATTGGCACCTATGTCACCTGGGCCATGATTCCCCTCAATCCAGGGGAAATTTAGGGACTAAAGAGAAAAAAATAACGAAGGAAAGCTTGGGAAAAAAAAGGCTGGAGTCTAACACTAGCTATGGCTCCTTTGCCCAGGGGAGTTTCTCACAATTTTTATAGAACCCTTACAGAACATTGAGATGGGCGTTGATTGTTCTCAACACTAAAAATTCCCAGACAAAAAGAGAATGACCTAGATTTTGCTCTTTCACAGCCTTAACCTGGTTTTGGACGGCTTGCAAATTAAATGGTTTAGCTTTAATGCCGGTGTAGAGGCCAATGCCCACGGGCACGTAACGGGAGGCAGTATGAATACCAGAATTGGCAACGGTTTGTTGCACTTCCGCCGGAGTAGAACCGTAAACCTGCACCACCACTTCGTCAATAATGCCCTGCCTAACCCAAGCGAGCCAATCTTGGTTGTACTGACTGCGGGAAAATTGCTAGGGATTGGGGGAAAGGCTTAATTCCAGGTTAATTTCTACCTCGAATTAAATCTCGAATGATCAGCTTTTGTTCAGCGGTGTTACCGGAAAAAGTTCTTTCCGCCACCAGCTCAATTTCTACTCCAGTACCGGATTCCAAATCTTTAGGGGGAATTGGTAACTGACCAATATCAATGGTGAATTGATTGCCATTAACCGTGACCAAACTATCTTCGATTTCCCCTTCATAACGCAGAGTATAGGTAGAGGGAGGGCGAAACCTGGGGTCTTCATTAGTAACTCGATATCTGAGCCTAAACTTGGTGGCCATTAAATTGGATTGATTGGCTTCATCTACCAAAGAAAGCTTTAAATTATTCCCACTACCGGATAAGGTTAAACGCCCTAAACTAGTGGCATCCCCTTCCCACATGGCATTATAAACCACAAATTCGGTGACATTATTTCTCTGCTGGGTGGTACCTTCCAACCAAAGATTGCTTGGCAACTCCGGCGCAATTTGATTATCTTCCGTTAGGGTTAAACTCACATTGGTATTGGCAAAACGCTCAAAAGGTTGGGGGGCATTCCACACCACCAAAAAAGATCTTTCTATCCGGTCTAATAAAATTAAATACTCGTCGGCAATGACGGAACCTGGGGCCAACAATTGGGCTGCCCCTGGGCGAGTTTCCCAAATATTTTTGGACAGATTGAAGCCCTGATTTTTCAACACATCTAAGCTCACCGTAGTACCAGGTCGATCCGGCTCCAAGGGTCGGTCTAGATTCAGCACTGTCAACCGCCCAGTTAAACCGTCCTGCCCGGCAATACCTGATCGCCCATCCCGGCCATTAAGACCATTAAAACAACGAAATTCTTCGGTGGAACAACGGTAGCCACTATCCCCCGGACGGCCAGAACAACTTTCCACAGTCCAATAGGGCTGGCTACATTGGCAGGCTTGGCCTCCGCCCCCTCCCATACCCGGAGCGCCCCCTTTACCGCCAGCGGCCCCGACAAAAATTTGGTTGAGACTGTCGAGGTTGCGAGTGTAGATAGTGATAGAACCGCCATTGCCACCGTTCCCCCCATCACCGCCATCCCCACCGTCACTGCCATTGGCCATTTGCACGTCTTGCCGCTGGCTGGTATCCAAAGCAGGACAATTGGCTGGAGAGCCCTCTGCGCCAGGAGTCCCCGGAGCCCCATCCCTACCGGCTAGGTTAAGGGTCATGGGGGAACCGTCACTGAAAACCGTTAGGTCATCGGTGTTGGCACCGTCCTGGCCATCCACGCCCCTTGCCCCCGGTGCGCCGATGGAGCCAACATTTCTCCGTTGGCTTGCTTGGGCCAGAAGTAGGCATTCTCCATTGGTCAAAGGAGCGGCGGTTAGGCTAGAGGCAACTAGGTTGAGGGGAATAGCCAGGGCCAAAATGGAGGCAAAACGCAAATTAATTCTCCTTACAATGCAAAAACCCATGGGAAATTGTGGCACAGGTTTAAAGGGAAACCAAACTAATTTCCCTGACTGGGGGAAGTTGGGGGTTGGTTCCGTTCTAAATCATCTGGCAGTGAGCAATCTCAGTTTACCCTGGGATCAAAATCCCCAATAAGACCAATAACAATCCCCCTGCCCAGGCAAGGAAAAGGGGATAACCAATCAACATTTGGCCTTCTTCGTTGGCGATCGTGGCAAGTTGTAACTGGGGCGATAAACCCCGCACCACCATGCCGCTGACTTTTACTGACCCCAAGGCGATCGCCTCTAGGCGGATCTGGGGAGAACGAAAAGGAGGCAACAGTCTAGTCCAGAAAGGATAACGCACAGGAATTACCCCGGTGCGGTCATGAAAATACAATTTGGGCGCTCTCCAAACACTAGCTTGCACCAGGCGGAATTTACCTTGCCAATTAACCTGGGTACCCCAGATGGGACTTAAATTAGGGTCGCTGAGCACACTCACTACGGTGGGGGCCGCCACTTTCCTTTGCCCCAAACTTTGCCAGGCAGTACGCAGTAAGATGCCCGCCCCTAGACCCACCAGTATGGCTTGGTGTAGATGCAGTTTAAGAACGGGGTTTTCCTGTTGGGTCCACCAGCCCAAGCCCAGGGCAAACCAGAGGGGCAGCAGCCAAATAAGTACCTCAAGATAAAAGGATAAAGCTCTTTTTTTTGCTTCTTCCAGGGAGATTTGTCGACGGCTGAGCACTAGGTTATATTCCGTGTCCAGGTCTAACTGTTCGGCGTAATGACTCAACACCTGGAGCCTCTTACCTAAAAGGGGATGGGAACTACACCAGGTAATAATGCCCCGCCAGGGACTGCCCCAGTCCCAGAGGAGTAGATTGCCCACCATCTTCGGATCAAATCTTTCTCCCCGTTCACAGGCCGACGCTGTGTAGGCATCATAGTTAGCAAAGTTGCGCATACCTTCCAGAAATAAGGCTGGTTTCTCTGCTTGTCTTTCCCGTTTTACCAAAGCCCTGGTCATTTTCACTAGGGCACGAGTTAAGGCGTTGGGGTTACCAGTGTAGTTGACGGAAAAGTGGTCAGCGTAATATTCCCTTGTGCGGGCAAAGTAACGGTTGGACCCCTGGTTAATGCGAAACATGGCCAAGCAAATCCACACCAACGGGGTGATCAATATCTTGGCGATCGCCGGCTGGGAAGTCCGGGCCATTTGTAGCTCACAGTATAACCAGTAAAATACCTGTCCCCAACCGCTCATACAGGTCAATAGGGCGCAATCCCGGCGGACAATGTGGGCCAATTCATGACCCAGGAGGGTGGCAATTTCTTCGGCGCTTAGATAACGAAAAATCCCCTGACTGAGCACAACACGACTATTGTTTTGTTGCACGCCATAGGTAAACATAACGGGACGATTATCGGGAATAATCCCCAGCTTAGGAATGGGAAAAGTCTTTGCCCTGGCCACCCGCAACATTAATTCCCCGGCTTCGGGGCTATATTTTTGCACTGCGCCAAGGTTGACCCATTGGGTGCCATAAATACGTCGATTGATCAAATCAATTATGGGGACGTTGTAAAACAAGGCCAGGAAATTAACCACAATGCCCAGCCCCAGACTAATGGCCAGCAACTTTTGCCACTGTCCCTGGGCCAGCCACCAAGCCAGCGGTGTAAACAATACAGAAGTGGTTAAAAGGGGAACCAAGAGGCCCATACCGAAGATAAAAGGCAAACTATCCGCTACCCTGGGCAAAGCCACCTTAACCCGATTATTTTCCGCTCGACCGGCTTTCAAATTAGTGGACAGTACATCCTCATCCGCTTCCCCTTCAGCCCCATTCTCCTGTTTAAGGAGCATCAGCATCATCGTTTTAGCCCAATTTTGTACCTCTGGGTTTGGGTTCCGGGTTAAGTATTCGCAGATTTCCCGGGACTGATCAAATCTCCCTATGGCTCTGTAGGCCCTCACTAAGGCCATCTGAGCTTTGAGAAATTCGGGGGATTCCTGCTGGGGCACCCGGCGGCAAACCATTTCTAAAGCCTCGATCGCCGACTGATATTCTTGATTTTGCAGGGCTTTAAGTCCCTTTTGCAGGGTCAGGGCAATTTCATGGGCATTCATGGAAGTAAAAGCGGAGAAACGAGAACAGAGGAGCCGGAACTAGTATGGAGGCAAAAATTCCATTCTCCCACCCCCAATATGAGTTATGGAAAAGCGTTTTGCTTAATTTTCCTTGCCATCATCTGCACGACTTGGGGCGGAAGTATCCAGTTAGTCCAGTTTTCGGCGGGCAATGCTGGCTCCTCCCATGGATTCCAAAGATAGAAGCTGCCGCCATTGGCACGGGGATTTACTCGCCATGGTTTTGATAAAGTGTTGAGGCAAGTATTTTCCGGGAAAGCTCAGTGGATTCCGAGATTAATCATCGTGGTGGTTTGAGTGCTCCCCGCCCAAGGGAAACGTCACTTAATTTAGCTCTCTACCGGGGCTTGAAATGGGGGGTGGTGCGGCCACTGCTCCATGGATTGTTCCAGGCCCAGGTATATGGTCAGGAATTGGTGCCAACCCGGGGGCCGGCCTTGGTGGTGAGCAACCATGCCAGTTATTTTGACCCCCCATTTTTGTCCTGTGCCATGGCCCGGCCGGTGGCCTTTATGGCCAAGGAAGAGTTATTTAATGTGCCCCTGCTGGGTCCAGCCATTCGCCTCTATGGGGCCTATCCAGTCAAACGGGGCAGTGGCGATCGGGGAGCATTGCGGGCCGCCTTGACGGCGCTGGGGGATGGTTGGTTAGTGGGGGTCTTTCTGGAGGGAACCAGAACAAAGGATGGCCGCATTCACCAGCCAAAATTGGGGGCTGCCATGATTGCAGCTAAAGCCCAAGTGCCCATTATTCCCGTCAGCCTAGGGGGAGTAGAGCAAATTTTTCAGCCCGGTTCCCCCTGGCCCCATCCTGTGCCTTTAACTATTCGCATTGGTAAGGCGATCGCCCCTCCAGTAAAGAATAGGAAACCCGAATTGGAAGCGGTTACTAAAGCTTGCCAAGCCCAAATTCACGAGATGCTGGATTTAGGCAGGGATTAGTGATGGCATCCTTAGGGGAATTTTCTGTGGAAAACTATCGCTAAAAATGTGGAAAAAGTTACTTTTGTGGGGAAATAGACAGCAAAACTAAGCCTGTAGATCTGCCAACTTTTCCGGAGCAATGGCACCCTGTTCCGTAATGATGGCGGTGATCAAACTGGCGGGGGTAACATCAAAAGCCGGGTTATAAAATTCTGCTCCCTCTGGGGTAATGCGGTTCCCTTCTGGTTGGTAAATTTCCACCGGGTCCCGTTCTTCAATGGGAATCTGACTACCATCATCCAAAGCAAAATCCACCGTAGATAATGGGGCGGCCACAAAAAAGGGAATGGCATGCATTTTCGCCAACACCGCTAAGCCATAGGTGCCAATCTTATTGGCTATATCGCCATTTCTCGCAATGCGATCGGCCCCCACCACCACGGCGTCAATGCGTTGTTGTTGCATGCAATGGGCGGCCATGTTATCGGTAATCAGGGTGACGGGAATCCCTGCCTGCACACATTCCCACACGGTTAATTTCGCCCCCTGCAATCTAGGTCTGGTTTCATCGGCATAGACCCTGGCCAAGCGGCCCGCAGACCAGGCCGCCCGGATAACCCCGATCGCCGTACCGTAACCAGCAGTGGCCAAAGCGCCGGCATTGCAATGGGTGAGAATAGTCAACTGATGGGGTTCCCTTGGTAATACTTCAAGTCCTGCCGCCCCGATCGCCTGACAAGTACGCAGGTCATCGAGTTGAATTTGTTGGGCTTGGGAAAGGAGATTGGCCTTAATCTGCTCCACATTTTCGCCACTGTGGTAAGCCACATTCAACATCTGGTCAATGGCCCAGAATAGATTTACCGCCGTGGGTCGGGTTTGGCGTAGCTGATCCGCCACAAATTCCAACTGCACCACAAATTCCCTTAATTCCGTAGTTTGAATCCTCCTGGCCCCCAAATACATACCGTAGGCCGCCGCAACTCCAATGGCCGGTGCTCCCCGCACTACCATGGATTTAATCGCATGGCCCATGGCCTCATAGTCGGCGATCGCCACCTCTTTATATTCCAAAGGTAAACGGGTCTGGTCAATCAGAATTACTTGATCATCTCGCCACTGTACTGGATAAACATCATCAAAATTTGTAGATTGGGTCATGTTAAAAGTAACTTCTTAGCAGAGTGATAAATAGAAAATTGTTTCCCTTGCCAATATTAGCCCCTCGTCTTACTTAACCATGGAAATCTTTAATAATTGGCAAATTATTGCGAAGGGTTGGTATATCGTTTGTCCTAGCCGGACATTACGGCGGGGTCAAGCTAAATCCCTGGCCCTTTGTGGGCAAAAAATTGTCGTGTTTCGGGGAGAAGATGGAAAGGCTCGGGCCCTCCACGGCTACTGTCCCCACCTTGGCACAGACCTAGGTTTAGGGCAAGTTGAAGACAGCTGGATTCGTTGTAACTTTCATCGTTGGGCCTTTGATGAAACGGGTAAATGTCGCCATATTCCCTGTCAGTCGGAAATTCCCCCCAAAGCACAATTAGCGCCCTATGCCACCGCCGAAAAATATGGCTTTATTTGGATTTTTCCAGAGGAAATTGCCCCCAATGATTTACCAGAATTTGATGAACTCCAGGGTCAGAAACTGGTCACCCAAGCGGATAAAGCCTTTGAAAGAAAATGTCACCATCATATTTGCATGATGAACGGCATTGATGCCCAACATTTGAAGACAGTTCATCATCTTGACATCAAAATGGACTTATCCCTCCGACAAAACGCATCAGGAACCCAGATTGATTTCACCATGAAAGGCAATGTTCCAAACACCACCTTAAGAGAGAGCTTCATACATTATAGTAGTTTCAAATAAAGCTGAGACGCTAAACGCCACAGTAAGAACGGATAATTTCATCAAGAGACGTGTCAATAGGAGCGTACATTCTAGCTCGTTTCAAGGCACTAAAGTCATGCTCAATATCATTTAAATCAGGAGAATATTTCGGCAAAAAAAGAACTTCATGACCTGCTTCTTTAGCCAATTCTTTAATGGCAGTTTTACGATGAATAGGAGCATTATCCATTATTAATATTGATGGAATGTCGAGGGAGGGTAGCAAATATAATTTTAACCATCCTTCAAAGCCTTCTGCATTCAAACTCCCGGTAAAAACCATCGGCGCAATCAAATCTTTTTTTCCTTTTCTTCTCCCTGCTACTAGATTTTCTCTGACTCCCCTTTTTCCTTGTCTATCTCCATAAACTTTTTTTCCTTTTTTTGACCAGGCATAAATACAAGCCTGGATTGCTTCGAATCCAGATTCATCTATGTAAACTATAGCTTGACTACCATAGAGCTTAATTAGTTCTCTTAACATTCTATAGTACTTAACTCGTTCCTCCCGGTTTCTTTCTCGATAACGTAGTTCTTTTTTTTTCTGTTTATTTTCATTTTCTTTAATGCGTAATATACGGCACTCGGCCTCACTCCAAATTTCTTGGCTCTGTCTATCAATCTTGCATCGGGATTTTCTTCTACGTCTTTTTTTAGAGCTTCCCAGTCTAATTTCCTATGGCGACGCTCTACTTTTGTTGGGCTTAAATCTACTCTATTTAACCATCTGTATATCGAGGCTTTTCCTATTTTATATATCTTGGAAGCCTCAGTTATTTTTCCTCCAGCTTCTATATAAGCTACTACCCTTTGCCTTAAATCTAAACTGTAAGCCATTGTTTAAACCTGTTCATTTTGTACACTCCATAATTTTACATTAAATTCTCTCATCGTTAATTGAAATGACTATATTTTTTGGGAGAAACCTATGAATATTCCATGCGTTATGACAATGGTTGCATTGGTTTACTGACCATTATGAAAAATGTCCGTTTTTTTCCTCCTCTACACATGATTTATGCCTACGTTCCCCTGCCCAGCTTGCACGGTGATGATGTCAATCTAGAGTTGAGTAAAATTCGCATCCAGCCCATCTACGTTACGGCAAAACGTCGTGGCATTATGGGCTATTTGGTCAGTCATTTTCTCTTGCTTTGCACAAAATTAGCTTACTATTTCCTGCGCCATGAAGACGGTTTGATTTATGACAATATTCAATTTAAGCCCAATATTCTATTGAGTGTTGATAAACCGCTAGCCCACTACATTAACTATGTAAACCATTTGGAGCCTTCTGCCTGGTCAAGACAAGAAGTAAAGGAGTAACTGACTAGTTTTCCATTTAAATGGAGCTAAGCGGGCTCGAACCGCTGACCCCTTGCATGCCATGCAAGTGCTCTACCAACTGAGCTATAGCCCCGAGTCACAGTATTCTATTGTGCTGAAAGTGGTGCCCATTGTCAAGCTTTTTACCAAAATTATCCTTGATCTTCTTTTCCCCTAGGGTTCTGGAACAGCGATCGCCAGGGTGGTTTTCCCCTATCGATGGGGGCTGGTTACCATTCATAATCCCGATGCCCAAACCATGTAAAATACAGGGTGATTGTTAAGTTTTTTTAACAGAAAAAGCAAAAGGAGGTTGCCATGGAACGCACATTTATCATGATCAAGCCCGATGGGGTACAACGGCAATTAATTGGGGAAATTGTTGGCCGTTTCGAGAAAAAAGGCTTCAAATTAGTCGCCATGAAGGTGATGACTGTCTCCCAAGAATTAGCCGAAAAACATTACGAAGCTCTCAACGACAAACCGTTCTTTTCCGGCTTGGTGAACTTCATTTGTTCCTCTCCCGTGGTGGCCATGGTCTGGGAAGGTAATTCCATCGTTTCTACTTCCCGCCAAATGATTGGTGCAACTGATCCCCATGCTGCCGCCCCTGGTACTATCCGGGGAGATTACGGTGTGTCCGTTGGTCGCAACATTATCCATGGTTCCGATGCCATTGAAACCGCTAAACGGGAAATTTCCCTCTGGTTTAAGGATGAGGAAGTGAATGAATGGGATGCCACCCTTAACCCTTGGTTGTACGAGTAGATCATTCCCATAACTTTTTGCTTAACCGCCATGGCGATGGAAGTGCAACTATTGTGGGCCAAAATTCCCTTTGTTGGTCGCTGGGCTGTCCACTACTGGTATGTGGTCGGCGATCGCCATGGTCAGAGCTTGGAGAATTTACAAAGATGGGAGGTGTGGCAACGGCGAGAGTTGAAGCTCCCTAGTTGGGGTCATCTCCATCAAAATCTGCTGACTCCCTATGGAGGAGTGGGTAACGGCCCCAGTTTTTTAGCCCAGCAATGGTCTGGCCCCATTGGCGATCGCCTGGGGGAAATTATTCTCAACAGTCCCCAAATCTATCCCCACTGTTACAGCTATCGTTACTGGCCCGGCCCCAATAGCAACACCTATGCCCAATGGGTACTAGAACAGGCCGCCATCAATTTTGACCTGGGCCGACTGGCAGTGGGAAGGGGCTATGGCCAATCTATTTTTTCTCGGTTTTCCCATGGACATCGCCAGTTGGAACGTTAATTCCGTCCGCAGTCGTCAGCAACATATCCTCGATTGGTTGGGCACAAACCCTGTTGATGTACTTTGTTTGCAAGAAACTAAGGTGGTGGATGAAGATTTTCCCCGGCAACCGTTTGAAGAGGCGGGCTACCATTGCCATATTTCTGGGCAAAAGTCCTATAACGGCGTGGCCATTTTCAGTCGGGAACCATTGCAAGACGTGAAAATCGGTTTTGCGGCCCTAGTGGAGCCAGCCTTGACGGGGGATTTGGATGAACAAAAACGAGTGATCAGTGGCGTTTATGACGGTGTGCGGATCGTTAATCTCTACGTTCCCAATGGATCTGCCCTCGACAGTGAAAAGTATTTGTATAAATTGCGGTGGTTAAACTTACTGCAGACCTATCTGGAGCAACTGCGCCGTAGTGACACCCCAGAATTTTTGGTCTGTGGAGATTTCAACATTGCCCCAGAAGACCGGGATATCCATGACCCAGTGGGCCGGGAGAATCATATTATGGCCACTGCCATGGAACGGGAAGCTTTAACGGAAGTGTTGGCGATCGCCAATTTGCAGGATGCTTTCCGTAAATTTACCGAAGAAACGGGCCATTACAGTTGGTGGGATTATCGCACTAGGGGCTTTAGTCGCAACCGGGGGTGGCGCATTGACCACCATTATCTAACTCCCCAACTCTACGACCAGGCCCAAAAATGTTGGATAGATAGGGAACCCAGGGGTTGGGAAAAACCCAGTGACCATGCTCCGGTGGTGGTAACTATCAACAATTAACTAGCTAGAAGAGGAAGATCCTTTTTCCTTACGGGGGGCCACAGAGGGACTGTTTTCATTGATATACCAACTCAAAATTCCTCCGGCGATCGCCGCCGCTGCCAAGAATAGCAACACTGGGGTTAAACCAAATAAACTTTCCGCTACCCCCGCCAGGGCCAAGGGCAAAGACAGGGCAATATTATTGACGTTATTTTCCAGGCCAAATACTTTGCCGTGGAATTCCGGGTCCGTTTCCACCTGCATCAGCGTTTGCATGGGCACCCCCACCATGGCAGCGAAAAAACCCATGATGGTGATGGCAATAAAAGTCAGCACTAAACTGTGGTCAAACAGGGCTAATCCGGTCAGACAAACCCCCATGCCCAGGGAGCCCCAGAGTGCCAATTCCGTGGGGGAAAACCGTTGGCCAATGTAACCAATGCTCAAGGCTCCGATCGCCATACCCAAACCACCAAAAGCTAGTAAAAAACCGAATTGGGAAGCCTTTAACCCCGGTAGTTGGGCCGCCATACTCACCGCCAGTACGGATAGAGCAGCAAAAATGGAAAATAAAATCAATAATTGAATCAGGGCATTGCGTACCCGATGATTTTCCTGGAGATAACGGATGCCATCTTGGATATCACTCAGCACATGGGGGTGGACCAAGTCCGGATCAGCTTGCTTTTCCCCTGTTTTCAGCATTAGCAACACAATGCCGGCCATCAAGTAACAACTTGCCACCACCAGCACCGGTCCCAGATCTCCAGCCCGGGGGAAAAGACTATCCGCCAAGCTAAGCAGGGGTTCCCCGATGGCAAAACCCACAATCAGCACCCCCATCATGGTTAAGGTAGTGAGGGAATTGGCCGCCAATAGATTCCGCCGCCGCACCACCAAGGGAGTGGCCGATTGCTCCGCCGGGGCAAAAAACTGGGTTAGGGTGGACACCGCAAAGGTAACCACCAACAGAATCGCAAAACCCAAGGGCAAAGCAAAATACTGGTGTTCTTCTGTTTGCCAACGACGTAGAAAACTAGGTAGCCATCCTACTGGCAAGTTAATATTCTGGCGATCGCCGAACCAGAGCAGAAACGGCAACAGCAAAATCAAAATGCCCCGGCAAAAGTTAGTGACTACCAACACCTGTTTCTTTTGCCAGCGGTCAACGTAGACCCCAGCTAAGGAGCCAAATAGCACCGCCGGAATCGTGTTGGCGATCATAATGGCCGACACCCAACCGCTAATGGATTGATTTTCCCCCTGGTAATGGTTGGCGATCAGGGCAATCATCAAAACTAGATAAAACTTGTCGGCCAACTGAGAGAAAATTTGGCCAACCCAGAGGAACAAAAAGCGGGAATTTCTTAAAACCGGGCCAAAGCCTTGATTTGCACTCAGCAACTTAGATTCCATGCACAGGGGGTAGGAGGAAAAATAGGCAGTTAATCGATCAGGAGCACAATCATAAACAAACTCCCACGGTTAACTATTCCATTCTCCCAAACGGTGAACGTATTGCGCCGCTCCCCCAGCATACTAATCGGCGAAAATATATTTCCTCAGATCTTCGGGATTGGGTTCGGGGCTAGACTCGGCAAAGGCCAGGGCATCGTCAATTACTTCTTGAATGCGTTTATCGATCGCCTTTAGCTCTTCATTGCTGGCTAATTCGTGTTCCGTCATGAAAGCGGCAAATTTCTTAATTGGGTCCCGGGCAGCCCAAAACTGTTTTTCTTCGGCAGAACGGAGTTCATCGGGATCCGCTAGGGAGTGACCCCGGAAACGATAGGTCAACGCTTCAATCAAGGTAGGCCCTTCGCCTGCCCTGGCCCTAGCCACTGCTTCCGTTGCTACTTTATGCATTGCCACCACATCCATACCATCCACTTCTACCCCCACCATGTTGAACACACTGGCTTTTTTGTAGATTTCTGGTTGGGACGTTGCCCGCTCGTGGGCCATACCGATCGCCCATTTATTATTTTCCACCACAAACAGAATGGGCAGTTTCCACAGGGCGGCCATGTTCAGGCATTCAAAAAACTGGCCGTTATTACTGGTGCCATCACCGAAGAAACAGGCGGTAACTTGGTCGTAGCCGTCATCTTTCAACACTTCCCGGCGGTACTTAGTTTGAAACGCCGCTCCCAGGGCCACGGGAATCCCTTCCCCGATGAACGCAAAGCCCCCCAGGAGATTATGGGCCGAGGAAAATAGGTGCATAGAACCACCCCGACCCCGACTGCAACCGGTTTCCTTACCAAACAGTTCCGCCATTACTTCCCGAGCTGGAACTCCCGCACTGAGGGCATGAACATGGTCTCGATAGGTACTGCAAACGTAATCCTCATCCTGGCGCATGGCTTTGATTATCCCAGAGGACACCGCTTCCTGGCCGTTGTAGAGGTGGACAAAACCAAACATTTTGCCCCGGTAATACATCTCAGCGCATTTATCCTCGAAGAAGCGACCCAGGACCATGTCTTCGTAAAGCACTAAGGCGGTTTCTCTGTCCAGGGAAATTTCTGCGGTGTTCAATTCAGGCAAAATGCGTTCTGAAACCATAGTACAATTTGCAGTAGATAAAGGGGAAGGGGTTTTATATCCCTGTTAGATTCTATGCGAAGTCGGTCAGCCCCATCTAGTCGGGGTAGGATAGAACACAATCTGATCACTTTGGTCTTTGAGCATTGTGAGTGTTTCATTGGTAATCGGTAGCCCCCATGTCTAGTTCCCGTGGCCCCTATAAGAGTCGTCTTTTTACCAATCTCAATCGCCAATCCCAACGGTTACGCGATCGCCTGGGGGAAACAGTACGTCATCTGCGGGTGGCTGCGGAATGGGGCGTACAGGCTTTAATTTATCCCTTTTACTGGTTACTCCATCCAGAAAAGTGGTTAGGGCCAGTGTTGGGGAGCGGGGGCAATCAGCATCAACGGGTTTTACCTGCCGGAAAAGATGGAGACAAGGTAAATTCTGGGGATAGGGGAGATTTGGCGATCGCCGTTGACCAGCCCATTGAAACGGTACTTACCTCCCTCCAAGCTTGGTTTGACCATGCTGAAGTGGAGCAAACTGGTCAGGGTTTAGTTTTAGTCCAAGATTTCTCCGCTTTAGTCAATCATCAATCCCCTGGGGAAAATATTGTTTCAGTTCATAATCAAGACCTAGCTTTACCCGGACAGCCAGAAAAACCGGCTTTACCCCCCAGTGCCCACCCATCCCTGCTAGCTAAATTGGGGGAACAGGTTAAAAGCATTTTCCAAACTGACAACAATGCCATTGTTATTCAAGGTTTAGCTTCCCGTTGTGGCGATCGCCGGTTAGTGCTGACCACCAAAGACAATTTGACTCTGGATGTGTTTTCCTCGGAGCAACAGCAACAATTGCAACAACAAATCCGGCGGGAGTTGGCCCAATGGCATTATCAACGTCGTCGGCAATGGGCTTTACAGGCCCAAAATTGGCGGGGTATCCCTCTGATTACCGGCAAAAGTGACCAGAGTGGGGATCTGGAACGACAACCCCGAGTGATTGCGCCCCTGGATTGGCTCTGGCAGGGCATTTACCGTTGGCAAACTAGACCGCCCTTAACGACCTTGGGACAATCCACCGGGGCCATTATCCCCACAGCGGTTTCAACCCCCGATCTTAATGGCTTAAAACATTGGCTCACCCAGACTGCCACAACCCTGGGACAACAACCCGTTATTGAAGCCACCGTAGTTAAATCTCAACAACTATCCCAACAAATTGTCGAAGTGCTGCCCCCTACAGTGCAACATCTGGGGCAGGGTTTACAGCATCGGGTACAACAAACCCTCGAGCAATTATTCAATTCCGATCGCCATCCGGTTAATGGCCCTGATCCGTTCGAGTTAAAAGTGATTCTCCAAGCGGCGATCGCCTACTTTTTCGGTCCCCAGAGAAGTGGTTCAGCCCAATCGTTGGCAGGGGAAGGGGGAAATAATCCTGTTTTACCAGGGGAAAATTCCAGTCCGTGGTTGGCTTGGGAAGAATTGTTTGCTGATTTGCCCATGCCCGCCATGGTTACGCCTCTACTGGGCCAAGGCAATGGATCCGCTACCACAGCCCATACCGTTGAACAATGGACAGAGGAAAGCATTGAAAATCCCCACAATTTTGCGTTGGTTCCTGGTAATAATTCCCCGGCGATCGCCCCTAATCGCCGTGGTCGTAAACACCCTGGCCGTAAGCAATCCGCCTTGGTAAATTCCGTTTTCCCCAGTCCCCCTGGGATGGTGGCGCAAGATCCCTGGCTGGAGGAGGATTGGGCTTTAGATGAATTAGAGGAAAAAGTTGTGTCTGCCCAAGGGGAGACTAAACCCCAAGGAAAATCGCTTCACTCCACGGGGCAAATGGCCCATCAAAGGCGATCGCCCCAAGAATTGGAAACCGCTTTTGATTGGATTGAAACCCAGGCCCAGAGTTTGGGCTATGACAAACACGTCTTGGTTTGGTGCTTGGAATGGCTTGATCGTCTGGTGTACGGCTTGGAACAATTACTGGGAAAAATTTGGCAATGGCTCCGGCAAAAATTTGGCCAGACGACGGGAGGAGCGGATGTTTTGCCCCCTTCTTCTTAGGGTTGGAGAAAATGAGTCCTTGATTCTTCTCCAGCAAACTTTTGGGTAATTCAGGAAAGAGGCGAACTTAAAAATCAAACACCTCCGCTTCGGCTAGGGGAAGACCCCGTTGATCCTTGAGAGATAATAGGGGAGTGGTGGTTAACGACCAATCAATGCCAATGGCCGGGTCATTCCACAATAGGGTGCGCTCATAGGACGGTGCATAGTAATCCGTTGCTTTATACAGCACCTCTGCCTCCGGGGAAAGAACGGCGAAACCGTGGGCAAAACCGGCGGGAATCCATAGCTGTCTTTTATTGTGGTCATTGAGCACACAACCCACCCACTGGCCAAAACTAGGGGAATTACGGCGCAGATCCACTGCCACATCAAAAATTTCTCCCCGGGCCACCCGAACTAATTTTCCCTGGGGATGCTGGATTTGATAATGTAACCCCCGCACTACCCCCTGACGAGAAAAGGAATGATTGTCCTGCACAAAATGGGGTTCTATGCCCACTGCCTGCTGGAAAACCTTGTCGTTGTAGCTCTCAAAGAAAAAACCCCGTTCATCGCCAAAGACTTTGGGCTCCAAAATCAACACATCGGCGATAGTTGTGGGAATCACGTTCACAGATTAAATTCCTCTTTAGGGTTACGACACCCGAAAAAATACCATTAATCCGGCAGTGGAGAAAAATCTGGAAAGATTAAACGGCCAAGAATTTTTGGATAACTTCCTGGCTCAAGGTTTGGGTTTCCCCGGACGCCACAATGCCTCCTTTTTGCATGGCATAGTAACGATCAGCGTTGATCAATCCCTTTATGTTGCTGAATCCCAGGGGCTTAATCGCTGTTATTTTGCTCCCTAAATAGGCTGATTATTATTCCAAAGCTAATGAAAAATTATCCCTTGTCTTATGCTTTGTAAGGTTTCACTCGATAATTCCCCCAATTTCCGATCTAGTCTTGTCGTTGGAATAGATCCTAAGAGCGTGTTTGAAAAGTAGGGTGAAGAATGGAAAATGGTGAAAAGAATAAAATTTTCACCATAATTAATGATAATTCGAGAATTTTACAGCACGGACATCACAGATAGCCAGTGGCAATTGGTAGAACCTCATTTACCCAAAGCAAAAACTGGGGGAAGAAAACGGAAAACTAGTCTGCGGGAGATACTCAATGCTATTTTTTACATGCTCAGAACGGGGTGTGCCTGGCGACTTCTGCCCCATGATTTTCCTAAATGGCGAACGGTCTATGGTTATTTCCAGCCATGGCACGAAGATGGTACCTGGAAAAAATTAAACCGTATCTTCCGTGAGAAAGTTCGGCTCAAAGCTGGAAGAAATACTCACCCTAGTGCCGGTTGTTTAGATTCACAGTCACTTAAAAAGGCTGGAACTGGCCAAGAAACTGGCTATGACGGCGGAAAAAAGGTCAATGGTCGTAAACGTACAATCCTCGTGGATACCATGGGATTACTTCTCGATGTTGTCGTCCATGGTGCCCATCGCTCCGACCATCAGGGTCTGATTCTACTTGCTACCTGGTTTGCTCCCCTTTGGCAGTGCCTGCAAGTTATATGGACTGATAGCACCTTTGGCGGAAAGGATTTTATCTATTGGGTGGAGCATACTTTTGGTTGGAATTTGAATGTCGTCAGCAAAAAGCAGGGACAAAAAGGTTTTGAAGTCTTACCCCGCCGTTGGGTAGTCGAGCGCACCTTTGCTTGGTTTGGTCGCTATCGTCGTTTAAGCAAGGATTATGAATATTTACCTACCACCAGTGAGACCATGCTCTATGTTGCCATGGTTCATCTCATGCTTCAAAGGCTTGCTTAAAACTTTTCAAACACTTTCTAAGAGCGTGTTTGAAAAGTAGGGTGAAGAATGGAAAATGGTGAAAAGAATAAAATTTTCACCATAATTAATGATAATCCGAGAACTTTACAGCACGGACATCAGTGATAGTCAGTGGCAATTGGTAGAATCCAATCTCCCCCAAGCAAAAAGTGGGGGAAGAAAACGGAAAACTAATCTGAGGGAAGTGCTTAATGCCATTTTTTACATGCTCAGAGCGGGTTGTGCTTGGCGACTTCTACCCCATGATTTTCCCAAATGGCGAAGAGTCTATGGTTATTTCCGACAGTGGCAGGAAGACGGTACCTGGAAAAAATTGAATCACATCCTCAGAAAGAAGATTCGACTTAAGGCCGGAAGAAATGCCAACCCTAGTGCTGGTTGTTTGGACTCACAGTCAGTGAGAAAGGCTGGCGCTGGACAAGAAAGCGGTTATGACGGTGGAAAAAAGGTCAATGGTCGTAAACGTACAATCCTCGTGGATACCATGGGATTACTTCTCGATGTTGTGGTTCACAGCGGTCATCGCTCAGACCACCAAGGTCTTACTCTACTCGGTACTTGGTTTGCTCCTCTATGGCAGTGCCTGCAATTGATATGGACTGATAGCATTTTTGACAGTAAGAATTTTACTGCCTGGGTTAATGAGACCTTTGGCTGGAATTTGGAAGTCGTCAGCAAAAAGAATGGACAAAAGGATTATGAATATTTACCTACCACCAGTGAGACAATGATTCATGTTGCCATGCTCCATCTCATACTCCGAAGGCTTTGCCTCGAACTTTTCAAACATATTCTTAGGCTATGTAATGACAAAATAGTTATAAAATTATAACGATATATTTAAAGTTAAATTACTTTAAGTTGACAAAAGCACGACAGAGAGTTATAATGGGGTCATTGCAAGGAAATTACTTGCTGTCGTTAGATGGAGGGTTATCAATGGATAACCAGAATGTAGCTTTGGCAAAAGAAACCAATGCTAAAAATAGTCATGGCCAACATTTCAGTGATGGGAGCGACCTAATTCCCTCTGAAGTTGCCGCCAAGGGATTGACAGAGAGGGAGAAGCCTCTGACTCCAGAGTCGGAAATGAAAGAAACAACCGGCAAAGCCAATGCGCCCTCTTCCCCCAACGTTGAGCCTGCCTACCGGATCACCGATTCGGGTTTGATCAATGCTTATCCTGTTTCTCCTCCTGTATCAGAAATCGATCCAAATTCCAAGAAACAGTTTAGACGGAATTTAATTGGTTTCGGGTTGGCTGCCAATTTGGCTTTAGCCCTAATCGTGATAGTCCTATCTATCACTGGCAGATTCTAGACCAAGCAAGTTTGGCCAATCAGTCAAATAAATATTTCCACAAAACAACATTAACTAACCCTACTGGTGTGATGCCGGGAAACGTTTAATTTCTTCTTCCCATCACTGGCTGGGTGCTGCGGTTTATTAAAAAGCCGACGGCAAGCGAAAAGTAAACAAAAACAGATGAGGATAACCTTTATGTCTAACCCCACTACTATGACTGCCCAAGAAAAAGAAGCCTACAAAGAGAAGGTAAGGGCAAAAATTGACAAGCTCAATGCCCAGATTGACCAAATGACTGCCGAAGCGAGAGAAAAAGCGGCAGATGCCAATGTTAACTATCAAAAATCCCTCAAAGACCTTCAGGCTCAACGGGACGCCCTAATGGGTAAATGGCACGATCTGCAACAGTCCGGTGAAGCGGCTTGGGAAGAATTGCAAGCTGGCCTAGAGAAAAGTTGGAATGAATTGTCCAACACGTTTGAGCAGGTTGAAAAACAGTTCTAGTCTTGATACCTCCATCGCCCATTGCTGGGGAAGCGGGAATTACCACCTGTTCCCCCTTTTTTTCTGCTTTTAATATTCGGGTATTAAAGTCTATATCGTCGTCTACCCGGAGGATTTAGCTGTCACCATTGCAGAAAACCCCAACCTTTGATTCCATACTCCCTAGGTTGCGGATGGGCTTAGTCAACATGATGGGCATTGGGGTGGTTTGCACAAAATCTTAATTGCCGAGGAAAAGACGCAACAAAGCAGTGGTTGCTTGGGGTTGTTCAATGGGAGTGCCGTGGGCCGCATCTTCCACGATGGTGAATTGAGCATGGGGAATCGATTGGGCCAGGAATAAATTCTCGTCCAAGTCAAACCAAGGATCATGACGGCCATGGATCACCAGGGTGGGACATTGAATTTTTGGTAATAAGTGACGAACATCGTTGTCTTTGGCCATGGCCTGCCACTGTTGCGTAATTAGGGATGCCGGCAAAGATTCCTGGAGACTCCGCAGAAACTTAACATTATTACTAAAGTTGGCATTATCACCATAAAAAACATTGGGGCAGTGCTGAGCCAAAACTTGTTGGTGTTGTCCTGCCTCCAGAGCCTTGAGTGTGGCTTCCATTTCTTCAGCTTTAGCAGCATTATTTCTAGCCCAACCGTCCATCAGCACTAGTTTAGTAATTCTTTCTGGGTGCAGGGCAGCGGTGGCGGCTCCCACCCAAGACCCCATGGAATGGCCAACCAGGGCAAATTTATCGGGCAGTGTGTTGCTGTTAACAACTAAATCCACCATTGCCTGCAGCGAATCTCCTTCCATTACCAAGCTTTGGGCATCGATAATATCCTCGAGATTAGTTATGGGATAGTCCCACATGGCCGGGGTTCCAGCAAATCCAGGAATGAATAACACGGTCTGTTTCACTATAGTTTTGCTGACAATAATTTAGGAAAGAGATAATTTTAAGCTACCATTTTTGCTTTAAAAGACTGCATTAATTGTACAACCTCCACTGGTATAGCTATTACCTGTTTTTGTCCATGTGCCAGGACTAAAAACCATTGTGCTACTAGATGTTGCCACCACACTCATTCCACTAGAAAAAGGTATAGCAGCTCTCCCATCAACCGCCACTGTAACGCCTGTGCATGTTCCACTTTCATTTAAAGTTGCAATATCAGATGCCGCTCTTGTAAAAGCAGTAGTTACAACTGAGTAGGTAGCTTTACTATCAAATCGGCCTTGACCTCCAGTTGTTGTCATCCCTCGATTAGCAAGTTCGTCAGATGCCGCCGTTAATCGTAGTTGAACTAAATTTTGGTTACTATTGTCCACACAAAGAAAAAAGCCAGCGGTAGGAGTCGTCGGTCTTTTTGTTGTTCCAGACGGGCAGGTTGGTGTTGTTGCGCCGGCCGCAGTGGATATGGAATCAACAAGAATACTTCTGATTCTGCCCGATCCCAACTGCCCACTAGAAGTCAATGAGGGCCCGCAACGATAAATTGAACTGGGCCCTAACCATACACCGCCCGGAGGAGTTTTTGTGTAATAAACTACGTTTACGTCTGAAGAACTAACCGCTAATCCCATCACAAATTGCTCACCAGTCTGCATTGCACAACTTTCTATACCTGTGCCTGTATTTGTCGGTATGTTAGCTGTATTCGTTGACAAAAAGTTGGCCTGTCTTATTTCGTCTGCTATGAAATCTGTTGCCCTATCGGTATTAAATCTCAAATCACTGGACACGTCAGAAGATATATTTTCCCTGGTCATAACTAAAATGGCATAGCCCGTAGCACTGACCACAAAAAAAGTCATGATTGAGGCCAACAGTAACTCGAGTAGTGTAAAGCCTTTAGAGGAATTACGTGTCATTAAGTACCATAGAATTTTCACTGTCTTATCTCCTTAGTTTTGCTAATAACCAGTTCTGCATTGCGTGGGATCAATAGCTGTTTCTGGATCTCCTTCGTAAACCCCTGCTCTCATTACACCAATCATGCCAGACATGGCCAAACAATAACTTACTGTGGGAGAAAAAGATGACTGAATAACCATCGTTCCCATGTTAGTAGAGTTTCCCTTGTAAGAAAAGCGAATTGCTGTACCGGGAAAATTCTCATGGAACTTACTATTGTTCAGAGGAAATTCCTGAAATGTTAAACATCCAGTGTATTTTGCATCGGGATCCAGTTGTAGGCGGTGTGGGGTGTTGGTGGTATCCATAATCAATCTACATTCTCTACCCATTTTGACTGCATTACGTTGAGCCTGTCGGAGAGTCTGTACCACCTCAGAAAATTCACCCCTAGTATCCATTTTAGCCTTTATGCCCATGAGTGAGGGAAATGCCACGCTGGCCAAAATTCCCACAATTGTGGTCACAACGCCAATTTCGATTAATGTCCAACCTGATGTGCTCTTTTGGGTGAATAGGCAAAGTTTTAAGGCTTTTATCAGTTCATTCTTGTAAGCCATAATGCAAAGTCTTGTTCAAGATCATTAGGCTTTAGTATATTTATAGTGATCAAAAAAGCAAGTGGTGAAAGAAACACCCAGACAAATATTCACAAAACTTAATTTTACTTAACAAATCATAATCCAGTTACGCAGTTACCACCTACACGGGAACCAGAACGCACGATTCCCAAGCCGGAAGAAATTACTAAGCATGGCTCATAGGATGTTCTACTGGAACCCAAAACTATCGTCTGTGAGTTTACTGTATTGCCCTTATAAGAAAAAGAAATATCAACCGTACCAGAGGATGGTTCAAGAAAGCTGATTTGTTCAGACGTAGGAATACTTACAGGGTTATTTAAACATCCAGCCATGGGGGTAGGTGGAGAGGTGGGCAACCTAACACTCCTAGCAGCAACATCAATCGTTACAGTGCAAGTCGCACCTCTTTTAATTGCATTTCTTTGGGCTTCCTGTACTGCAGCCCTGACCTCAATCATTCTGCTTCTGACTTGGTTTCTAGCTTGTATTCCTGCCAAACTGGGGAAAGCCATGGCTGCTAAGATACCTACTATAACTGTGACTACACCAATCTCAATTAGTGTCCATCCCTGACTAGACGTAGATGGATGGGGATTGAAAACCAGTTTTAAAAGAAATGTAGGATTAGGAAGTTTCATCACCATTATTCATCTCAATGATCTATTCACAAGCAAGAGCGGCAGCAGGAAGAACCTCGGTGTAAAGTGTTGCAAGGGTAGCCATATCATTGTCGGTGACATTGGTGTTCCTGACACGATAGCTAAGAGTTAAAACGTTATTAGATACCCCTGGTGTTCTAGTAATAGCGGCTGTTACACCGACAATTGATTTGTTGGCAGGAACTGGTAAGCTCGCTAGTCCATCATTGTTAGGATCGGCGTCAGCACTATTGTTTGCATCTCGAAAAGTTTCACCCACACTTGTAGGGCATCCATTACCAGTTGCCGGATTGAAGTTTGCAGCTAATGCCCGAACTTGCTCTAAATCTTCTTTTATCCAATAGCCAGCTTGGGCCTCTCTTTCCGCTTTAACCCGCATTACCGTTGCCATTACCATGGCATTCAGGGTTCCTGTCAGAAATAGAAAGGAAATCATCAAGGCAATCAGCACCTCGAACATGGTGAAACCCTGCTGAGCTGAGTGGCGGACTGACTCTAGCAAACGGCGATCGCCAACGGAATACCTTGGGAAAATAGCCTTAAACATAGCTGAACCTGACGAGAGATAAAAGCCTGGGGGGAGCATATCGTGGCTGATGATATTACTCTAACACCATTCACCATTGAGTGACCCAGGACACATTCAGCATAAACACGTATTGTTTTAATGTCTAACTAACTATCCTTGGGGAAAAATTCGGAGGCCGCTGCAGTTGTTGGGACAAATCTTTACCTACCTCAACCATCAAGCCAGCACAAAGGGCAGAGTGAGGGGAAGCTGATGCCCCCGGTGGAGCAAAATAGAGCCAACGACTGTAACTGGCCAAATCCTGCACACTGTCAGCCCGGCCGGTGATCCACAGCAAAGGAATACGTCGGGGTAGTTCATGCTGGTTAGATTCCTCCATTTGCACCGCTGCTAAAGCTTCCAATACCGATCGCCCACCGGCCACTAAGCCTGCCCCCGCTGTCCATAGCCGCACATTCAACTGGGCCCGCACCGCATAGAAATATAAAGAAGCCGCCGCAATGACTGCCTCTTCAAAAATTTCTGCTGACCAAGAACTAGCACTATCAAGGGCAATGAATAACTCCTGACCCCCTGTCACCACTTCCAATTCCCGCACCATAAATTGGTCAAATCGGGCACTACTGCGCCAGTGGATTAACCTGGTGGGATCACCAAAACGGTAAGCCCGTAAAGTTTTCGTTATGCCCTCCGTCGCCGCCTGATAATGGCGATCGCTCTGGATCTTGTCCTGATCCTCCGTACCAATAGCATCCACCAAAGGACATTGTTGGAGCTTGAGCACCTGGGGATAAACAATGGCTTTCACGGGGAGAGCCTGACTGCGACGACACCAAAACAAACCCAGGGGGGCACCGGAGCGTAATTCCAACTTTTGCCAGTGGTAAACTCCCCTCCGGTGGGTGGGCTGGAAATAACTCCATTGGTAAAAATCCTTGGGGGCAACCAGTTCGACCGCCTCACCTTGGGGCCGTCCCAAACCTGTGGGTAATACATCCCACACCTGGAGTAAATTTTTTGCCTCCTTATGGTTGTTATGGAGTCGGAGGGTAATGGTCAAATCTTCCCCCGCACTCACCGGCTGAATGGGAAAACGTTCTAACTGCAACTGCCGGAGCGATCGCCAAGGCAAAATAGCCGCAATAATCAAGAGGGCAAAGCTGATGCCGCTGATGACGTATAACCAGCCGGCCATGGAGTTAGTGGCAGCTCCAAATAAACAAACGGCCAGCACCAAAAGCAACCAACCAGCATAGGAAGGAGTCACCCAACGCCGCTCTAGCCAATCAGCAAAATTTAAATCCCTAGAATTAATCAAAATAGAAAAGGGTGACCAGTTTTCTTTGCTCCTCTGCTTCCGCACAGGTTTGCAAAAGGGTATGACTTTCGTGGAATGCAAAGCAAATCAACTGTTGACAACGACTGACAATTTCTCGGTTACAAATGGTGCTGGCTTCCCCCAGGGAAAGACTATCATTTTCAGTATTTTCCACCAGATGGACTACCTGTCCCAACTGATTACGGGATTCTCTTGGCTGGCGGTCTAAACTTTGGGGCAAAATTACCGTGAGTAAATTAGGATCGGCCCGCATAGCCCCCTTAATGACGGCCGAATTAGTGCCCGTAGCGCCGGAAGTGACCAGATGGTTACCCCCCAACACCAAGGCGTAGCTCATCATTTCGATCAACTGTTGGTGGGTTATCGGCACATGGCGAGATCCTAGCAGGGCAATACGTTTAGAACCAGTTTGCTGAATAGCGGCCAGTTCCTGCGCTAAGGTATCTAGGGTAGGGATATTAACAACTTGGCTCAAAGACGCTCTCTTCAAAGGCTGTGGTGACCGCTGCCATTGTAACAAACTGATTGCCGGATGGCGACGCAATCCCCAAATTTGCCCTAAACCTGTTTTAGTAATTCTCTTCTCTCCATGGCTTGGTTTCCCTTTTGGCAACGGTGGCAACAATGGTTGCGCTCTCGACACTATGGCCGCACTGCCATCGATAGCCGTTATGCGATCGCCGAAGCCTGTGTGATCGGATTTGTTTCTGCCCTAGCGGCCTTAGTAATTAAAAACGGAGTCAACTGGTTAGGGTCCAGCCGTTTGAGTCTGGCGGATACCTATGGGGCCATTTGGGTGCTGCCCTGTTTTGGCTTGGTGTTTGGGGGTTTGGCGGGGGCATTAATTGAACAATTTTCCCGACCGGCGGGGGGCGGTGGCATTCCCCAGGTGAAAGCGGCCCTGGCTCGGTATCCTATTCCCCTAGATTGGCGGGTGGCGGTGGTCAAGCTGTTGGGAACAGTGCTAGTGCTGGGGGGAGGCATGACCTTGGGACGGCGGGCTCCCACGGTTCATATTGGCGCAGCTCTAGCGGCCCAGTTGAGTCGGTGGTTTCCCACTTCCCCGGAACATCGGCGGCAAATGATTGCGGCCGGGGCGGCGGCGGGATTAGCGGCGGGCTTCACCACCCCCATTGCTGGGGTTTTGTTTGTGGTGGAAGAATTAATGCGGGATGTGTCTAGCTTGACCCTAGAAACGGCGATCGTCGCTTCCTTCGTGGGGGCTGTCACGTCTTTGGTATTCCAATCCAGTGACCTTAACCTGGCCCATAGCTTAAGCAATAGCCCAACGGTGCGTTTTACTACGGGGGAGATTCCTTTCTATCTTTTACTGGGAATTTTGGCTGGCATTTTGGGGGTTTTGCTCAACCGCAGTATTCTCTCCCTGCAAAACTGGCAAAGAAAACAGAACCTTTCCCTGGTTATTCGCATTGGTGTTGTGGGCTTAATTTCCGGCGTGGCGATCGCCCTATTGCCGAGCTTTTTTCGGGACAATGCAGGGCTGAGGGAATTTGTTACTTCCGGAGAACTGAGTTGGCATCAGGTAGTTTTGACCTTAGTGGCCCATTTCATTTTGACTATCCTGGCCTACAGCACCGATGCGCCGGGAGGATTATTTGCGCCGGCTTTAGTGATGGGGTCGGCCCTGGGTTATCTGGTGGGGGAATTTGGCAGTTATTGGCAAGATCAAGTTACCCAAACTACCTTTGCCCTGGCGGGGATGGGCGCTTTTTTCACTAGTGTGGTGCGGGTGCCAGTGACGGCGATCATCATTGTTTTTGAGCTAACGGGCAATTTCAACGTGGTGCTTCCCCTGATGGTGGCCTGTGCCACGTCCTATCTAGTGGCGGAAAGTCTCTTTCCCCGTTCTTTGTACGATCATTTGCTGGAAACCAAGGGCATTTTTTTGGCAGAGGAAAAGCCAGACCATGACTTTCTCGCTGATATCCGAGCTGGCCAGGTAATGAAAACGGAGGTGGAAAGCCTGGAGCAGAGTCTCACCCTAGCCCAGGTGCTACCGATTATGTCCAATTCCCATCACCGGGGCTTTCCCGTGGTGCAGGGGGGCAAACTGGTGGGGGTATTTACCCAAACGGATTTGGCCAATGCGGCCCAGGAGTCGGTGCACATTGCCCTTAAGCAAATTATGACCCCCAATCCCATCACTGTAGATCCGGAAGCGCCCCTCAGTGATGTGCTCTATTTGCTCAACCGTTATCAACTTTCCCGGTTGCCGGTGGTGGAAGGGGACAACAAATTAGTGGGCATTATCACCCGCACAGACATTATTCGGGAGGAAGTGAGTCAGTTAGGGGGGCAAATTATCCATCCTCCCCATCCCGCCTACAGCGTATACCAAACCCGATCGCCGTTGGTGGGAGAAGGGCGCATTTTATTACCCATCCGGGACTCCGATAGTGCTTTAGTTTTGTTTCAAATTGCGGCGGCAATCGCCAAAAAGCAAAACTACGAAATTGACTGTTTGCAGGTGGTCAAGGTATCTAAAGCTCAATCCCCTTCTGTGCAAAGGGTGCAATGGCAGAGGCAACGGCAACTGATGCAAAAACTGGAACGCATTGCCCGCCACCAGAGAGTGTTATTCCATACGGAAATCAAGCTGGCCTACAGCATTACCGACACCATCCTTGATACCATTCAAACCCGCCATAGCGACCTGCTAATCCTTGAATGGCAAGGGGAAATGCCCATTGGCGGCCAAATTTTTGGCCAAATCACGGATCGCCTGATTGACCAAGCCCCCTGCTCTTTATTAATGGTTAAACAGGGCACCAATGACCACGCCTATCCCCGCTATTTATCCCCCATGGCCCACTGGTTAATGCCGGTAGCGGGAGGCCCCAACATTGAAAAAATGTTAAATCTGTTGCCGGCGTTGTTTTCCCTTTACCCGGAGGAAAATAACCCCCAGCTACTGATTTCTAAAGTTTATCTACCCCGTCAATCCCAGCGCTATGACCCTTTTTACGATTTAAAAAACCTGGCAGAACGGTGGTCAGAACAGTTACAAAGACCGATTATTCCCATTCCTGTGTGCTCCACTTCCATTGCCGATGCCCTCAGTGACCTGGCGGAAATGCGTGAATGTGCGGCAATCGTGCTGGGGGCCAGTAGGGAAGGATTGCTCAAAAATGTCATCCACGGCAATTTACCCACCCAAATCGCTAGCCAAACCAACACCACTGTGTTTATTTTCCGCGGTCCAGTGGACTCCCCCAACGAAGAGGCGATCGTCCCTCCCCTGGCCCCAGATTTCGGTCTAGACGAGTAATCTCAACTTCAGCGATCCAGAAAGATTCTAGCTTGGGCAGCATATCAACCCGGATCGCCAACTTCGGTCGCCAAACTGTTTAACAATAAAAATCACTGCGGTCTAAAACAACTTCCCCGTGGTCCGGCACCCAGGCAACCCAGGTGGTGGAAGTATCCTGGCAAAGTAACTTAGCCTCATCGAAGGCATAGCTCCCCGGCTTCTCCAGTAATTTGACCCAAGTATCTCGGTTATACGTAATCTGACAAAAACCGTGCCAACCCCCAGCTATTTCATTGACCGGCGTCGATGCCGTTGCATTAAACAGGTTCATTTGTGGCGACATAAAGTCCTCTCCATTTTACTAACCGGCGAAATTCTTCCCAAAAGCACCCCCGAGCCTGCCCAGTTCTTTAGCACTTATCCGGGGATTCCCTACCCAAGTCCCCACTGAAGTTCCCTAAAGCGGGAGAAAATCCAAGACTCTAGGAACGACAACCAGGGCAATTTGGAAGTCAAAGGAATAATTTCTGTATCCATATTTACAAAATGATAGGGATAATAATTTGACTAGCCAAGCAAAATTAACAAATCTTGACAAACACGATAAGTTTTGTTGATGAATCCCCCTCAGTGCGGGGCTAGCCCAATGGTCATATACTTGGATTGGCGTCAAAGACTGTTTTTGCTCAATGATCACCGAATTAACAGACCTGAAAAGAAACCTAGAACTAATCTCCTCTCGCCTGGGGCAAACCCAGGACTATCTTTGACCTGCCAGGATTAAAAGCCAAAGTTCAAGACTTGGAGCAGTGCGCCGCCCAACCGGATTTTTGGGACGATACGGACCAAGCCCAACAAATTCTCCAGACTTTGAACGAAACAAAATCCCAGTTAGAGCAATGGGGCATTTGGCAACAGCAGTGGCAAGATAGCCAGGCCATTGTGGAGCTTTTGGAGTTAGAGGACGACCAAGCCCTACTGACGGAAGCGGAAACTACCCTGGAACAACTGCAAAAAGAATTAGACCGTTGGGAACTGCAGCAGTTACTGTCTGGCCCCTATGACGCGAAAGGGGCCACTTTAACTATCAATGCGGGGGCTGGAGGGACCGATGCCCAAGACTGGGCGGAAATGCTGCTGCGGATGTACACCCGTTGGAGCGAAAAACAGGGCTACAAAGTCCATTTGGCGGAAATTTCCGAGGGAGACGAAGCGGGCTTAAAATCCGTCACGTTGGAGATTGAAGGGCGTTACGCCTACGGTTACCTCAAATCGGAAAAGGGCACCCATCGTTTGGTGCGTATTTCTCCTTTTAATGCCAACGGTAAACGCCAGACTAGCTTTGCTGGGGTGGAAGTGATGCCTTTGCTGGGGGAAGAAGCAATTAGTTTGGATATTCCGGATAAGGATTTGGACATTTCCACCTCCAGGGCCGGCGGTAAAGGCGGGCAAAACGTGAACAAAGTGGAAACCGCTGTACGGATTGTTCATCTACCCACAGGTTTGGCTGTGCGTTGCACCCAGGAACGTTCCCAGTTACAAAATAAAGAAAAGGCCCTAGCCATTCTCAAAGCTAAGTTATTAATTGTCCTAGAAGAGCAACGGGCCCAGGCGATCGCCGAAATTCGAGGGGACATGGTGGAAGCGGCCTGGGGCACCCAAATTCGCAACTATGTTTTTCATCCTTACCAATTGGTCAAAGATTTGCGGACTAATGTGGAAACCACCGATGTGGGGGGCGTGATGGATGGGGAATTATCAGATTTTATTGAAGCTTATCTCCGACATAGCGCCCGCTTGGATAGCTAATATTACTGTTAAGCCTAATAATAATTGCCAAAGAAAAACCGTGCGGGAATACCATAAACTTTGGGCAATTTTGGCTATGGTTAAAGGCTGAATCCCATCTCCCAATAAAGGTTTGCTTTTCAATACTCCCTGGTAATAGTTATCTCCTCCTAGTTGTATGCCCAAAATAGCGGCATAAATGGCTTCGCTCCAACCGGAATTGGGACTAGGATCCAGGGGCCCATCCCGACGGACAATGGCCCAAGTTTGTTTTGGTTTTCCCGATAAAATTGCCAACATAAACACCGTTAATCGACAGGGTAGCCAGGTTAAATAATCCTCCAGACGGGCACTGAACCAGCCTAAATCAGTATAGGGTTCCCGTTTATAGCCCACCATGGAATCCAGGGTACTGGCCGCTTTATAGGCGATCGCCAGGGGCCAGGGGCCAACAAAAGGAAAAAGAATGCCCAAAAGAGCATAAAAAAGAGGACTAGTAACCCCATCCACTGTGTTTTCCGCCACGCTTTCCACTGTGGCCCGCAGGATTTCCCTCTCCGATAAATTATTCGTATCCCTACCCACGAATAGGGCTAATTTTTGTCGGGCAGTGGGCAAATCTCCCGCTTTTAATGGTTCTATCACTGACTGGGCCGCTTGGGCTAAACTATGGCCAGCAAAACAACTTGCTACCCCAATTATTTGGATAATTACTGCTAAAACAGGGGAGACTTTTTCAGCCAAGTAAACGATTAACCAAGCTAGAAAACCACTGCTGATAATGATTTTTAATCCTAAAAAAATGCCCCATAAACGTCTAGAATTTTTATCATTAACTTTGCGGATGATCAACTGGCTAGCAAAGTTAATGACTGAACCAATAAATTCCACTGGATGTCGCCAAGATTTAGGATCCCCCAACAGAAAATCTAACAGCGCAGATCCTCCTAGAATAATCACAGCAATTAGAGGAAAAAGATTGGGATCTACCGCCATCATTATTTAGTTTTGCAAGCCAAGCTTGGCTGGTCGTCTAAAAGAGCTTCGTAAACACCAACCAGAAGGGGTTTAACATCGTTATTTTGATCATCAACTGCACTATTAAACAAGGCAGAAATAATTACCTCATTACAGGGAAAATAAAGATAAAAAGAGCGATGACCAATGGTCTCCCCCTGGTAAAACCAATACTGTCCCCAATCTTCGTGGTAACCTTGGACAACACCCAAACCAAAACCCCTCTGCTCTTCCGAAGTCGTACCATCAATGAGCTTACCAGTAATGAGGGAAACTAGTCGGGTTAACTGTGTTTTTTGCTCCGTTGACAGTAGTTGATCTTCTACAAACAAAGCCCTAACCCAATTAATAATATCTTCCGTGTTAGCTACCAGTCCTCCAGCCGCTCCAGCCCAGGAAAGATTGCCATTAGCCACCGGTTTTCCTGCTAATTCAGGATTGGTGTACGGGTTAAAACTACTGCCTTCCACCATGCGATCTAAAATGTCCGGGGGATAACTAGGAATGGGATAAAAAGTATTGTTTAGTTCCAACGGTTGCAAAAGTTTTTTATCAATTAATTCGGCATAACTTTGACCATAAACCTTTTCTAACACCAGACCCCCCAATGTGTAAGCAGTGTTAGTGTAGGCATAGCCAGTATTTAGGGGTGGAGCCGGCAAGTTAGGCTGGGGATACACCACATCCACCAATTCCTTATCTTGCCAGATGCGCTCCGGGCTTTGCACAAAGCCATAGTTAAGGGTGGGACTATCACTGTAGTTGGGTAACCCGGAAGTCATATTCAATAGTTGAGTAATGGTTACTCCATTCCAGTGGTCATATTCCGGTAGATAAGTGGTAAAGTCATCCCCCAAATTAACTTTATTTTCCGCCTCTGCTTGGAGCAATAAAACTGAAGTAAAAGATTTGGTTATACTGCCAATTTGAAACAGACTTTTGGCATCTATGGGCGGACTATTAGGGGCATGGCTTTTGGTTCCCACCACGTAGGTTTTAATATCCCCATCCCCCACTTTAGTGGACAACTGAATCGCACTAAAAAACTCAGGCTCTCGACGGTTTTGATAATGTTCGTCCAAAATAGTTTGCACTTTGTTATCGAGGGATTCTCCCCAGGCACCACCAGCGGGCAAACCAGAAAAAAATGCTAGCGTACCGACCATAAATAAGGATTTTTTCATAGCCTTCCTTGAATTTTATTGGGGTTTATTGCTGGGGAAGTTTATACTGCTCAACAATTTTCTTGGCGAAGGGAGGGACGTGGTCAGCCAACTTTTCCGGATGGTTCCGTTTGACATACAAATAGTTACGGGTGAAGTGGGAATCAATGGAAAAGCGAGCATATTCCAGACCCGTGGGGCCAATTTTATCAATTACTAAGCCCATTATTTTTGCCACCCACATGGGTAACGTTACCGCCTTGTCGTAGGCCGTAATCCCCTGTTGCACTGCCTGATGGCGATCGCCACTGGAACTTACTTGCCCAATATGTAGTTGGTCTTGCACTAGGTCTAACATTTCTTGGCCCGTTTGATTGCGTACCACTAACCATTGCCAGCCAAAGGGAGCCCCCATATAACCCACTACCAGATCTGCCAAACCGTTGACGTAATCAAAACAACTCATGCAAGAAGGGGCAAAAACCTCCTTCAATTGATTTGTTTTTAAGCCAAAGAAGGGGACCAATTCCGTCGAGCCGTCTTCATGTTTAAAATGTACCCGGAAATCCTGCATAAATTCGTAATAAACTACCGTTTCTGGCGATCTACTAGTAGTTTCCAAAAACTTCTGTAACCCAGCCCGGGAAACATTATCCACACAGGGCGTTCCCAACACATAAAGTTTTTCCAAACCCAATTGTTTTTCCACCGCCCGCAGAGCTTGGATTTGGCAACCCACCCCAATAACTAATAATCGCTTCAAACCTGACTTCTCCACTTCCTCTAACACGGATAAATTGGGGGAAAGGGTGGGTTTATTAACCTTGGCGGCTAGCACTTCGGCTGGAGTTCTGGCGATTACCACCTGGGGCTGGAAACGATCTTCGGGGGTATTTTGCACACAGACCACCCCTTCTACCAGGCCTTTGTTTAGCATTTCACAACCAATGGTGCTGACAATGCCTGTCCACTGGGCCCCGGGGATAGGTTCTTTTTTCTGGGCGGTGAGCATTTTTTGGTGAACACCAAAATAAACCTCATCTTCTTTACCCAGTTCTCTCGACCGGCCATGGGTCTGCTCCTCCAAATGGTCAAACTGCTGGTTAATGAAAGCACAGGCTTCTTTAACGTAATGGATATAGTAGGTGTCACACAGACCGCAATCACTACAGAGTTCCTTGGCGGGGCGGGGACTACCGGGCTTAAGACCTTTGGCTTTCTGGTGGGGGGCAGGAACGGTCATGGAAAAGTTGGAAATTTGCAAAAAGTGTTGGCATTGTCACTATTGTCCACGGTAGCGTAAAACCTGGGGCCCACCCATTAGCAATGGCAAGGGTTAGCCATAGTTCTCACGGGAGCTTTTTTAAGCCCAAAGGAACTTAAGAATATGTTTGAAAAGTTCGAGGCAAAGCCTTCGGAGCATGAGATGGAGCATGGCAACATAGAGCATTGTCTCACTGGTGGTAGGTAAATATTCATAATCCTTGCTTAAACGACGGTAGCGACCAAACCAAGCAAAGGTACGTTCAACAACCCAACGTCGAGGCAAAACCTCAAAACCCTTTTGTCCATCCTTTTTGCTGACGATTTCCAAATTCTAGCCAAAGGTCTCATTAACCCAGGCAGTAAAATTCTTACTGCCAAAAGTGCTATCAGTCCATATCAATTGCAGGCACTGCCATAGAGGAGCAAACCAAGTACCGAGTAGAGTAAGACCTTGGTGGTCTGAGCGATGAGCGCTGTGAACCACAACATCGAGAAGTAATCCCATGGTATCCACGAGGATTGTACGTTTACGACCATTGACCTTTTTTCCACCGTCATAACCACTTTCTTGTCCAGCGCCAGCCTTTCTCACTGACTGTGAGTGAGTCCAAACAACCAGCACTAGGGTTGGCATTTCTTCCGGCCTTAAGTCGAATCTTCTTTCTGAGGATGTGATTCAATTTTTTCCAGGTACCGTCTTCCTGCCACTGTCGGAAATAACCATAGACTGTTCGCCATTTGGGAAAATCATGGGGTAGAAGTCGCCAAGCACAACCCGCTCTGAGCATGTAAAAAATGGCATTAAGCACTTCCCTCGGATTAGTTTTCCGTTTTCTTCCCCCACTTTTTGCTTGGGGGAGATTGGATTCTACCAATTGCTACTGGCTATCACTGATGTCGCTGCTGTAAAATTCTCTCAGTATCATTACGGTGAAAATTCTATATTCTTCACCATTTTTCCCAATTATGCCGACTTTTCAAACACGCTCTTAGGGCAACTTGACCATGTCAAAAGGGAGAGGCGATCGCCTACTGTGATGCCATGGTAATCCCCTGAAAGTTGCTATGCTGGGGAAAGAGAAGGATCCTGTGAGGGCAATGATTAGAACAAAACCGAAATCCGACAAGGTACTAACAATTCGCTTACCCGAAAAAGATTTGGTTCATTTGGAGCGTTACTGTGCGGCGGAAGGGCGGACTAAAACCGAAGTGTTGCGTCAGCTAATCCGAAATTTACCCACTGTTCCAGACTAGAAGCCCATTTTGCTATAATGATGGGTCGCTCAAGTATAGATAATTCAATAGTTGGCACTAAGCACTATGTACAATCCCTCCCTCCGTCGAGAAGCCCGTTACGAGCCGGCGGCAGTTTTGCCCGTTACCCGTGAGCAGTCCCTAATTGACTGGCTAGAAAGTAATAATCGTTTGATTTATCGGGAAATTGAAGAAGGTACCACCAGCAATATGAGTGACGAAGATGTGGACATTGCTGAGTTGATGGATGGGGATGATAATCTCTATGGCGATGACGGCAGTGACGATATGGACGAAGACTAAGCCTGGAAGGGTCAGTTGTTTTATTAGAAAAAATTCCACCATGGTAAATGCACCAATTGGCATCATCGGCGGCAGCGGCCTCTATCAAATGGAAGCCCTCAAAAATGTTGAGGAGGTAACCCTTGATACTCCCTTTGGCGCTCCCTCGGACAGTTTCATTGTGGGGGAATTGGCCGGGGTGCGGGTGGCCTTTTTAGCCCGCCATGGTCGGGGACATCACCTTTTGCCCAGTGAGATTCCTTTTCGAGCCAATATCCATGGCATGAAACAGTTGGGGGTGAAATATTTAATTTCTGCGTCAGCGGTGGGTTCTTTGCAGGCAGAAGCAAAACCTTTGGATATGGTCGTTCCGGATCAATTCATTGACCGCACCCGCCAGCGAATCTCCACTTTTTTTGGCGAGGGGATTGTGGCCCACATTGGTTTTGGTAATCCGATTTGCCCTCAGTTAGCCCAGTGTCTCTCTACGGCGATCGCCGGTTTGGAGTTGGAAGGGGTGACGCTCCACGATCGGGGAACCTATGTGTCCATGGAAGGACCAGCCTTTTCCACCATTGCGGAATCGAATTTGTATCGCAGTTGGGGCGGTACTGTCATTGGTATGACCAATTTGCCGGAGGCCAAGCTAGCTAGGGAAGCGGAAATTGCCTACGCCACTTTGGCCCTGGTGACGGACTATGACTGCTGGCACCCAGACCATGACCATGTGACGGTGGAAATGGTGATTGGTAATCTGCAAAAAAATGCGGTCAATGCCCAACAGGTGATCCTGGAAACGGTCAAACAATTGGCGGCCAATCCCTTTGAATCCATTGCCCACAGAGCTTTACAGTATGCGGTGCTAACTCCCCCGGACAAGTTTCCTGCCGCCACCTACGAAAAGTTATCTTTGCTTTTGGGCAAGTATTATCCCCCTGCCCCATGAACCTCCGGTTTGAATCTGGTCGTGCTTTTTTCCGAGCCGGTAAAATGGGGGAATTGACCTTTCACTCGTCTGACTTTTGCCCATGCATCCGGTTGTTAGTTCCGCTGAATATCGTCAACGTCGCGATCGCCTAATGGCCAAGCTAGGCCAGGGGACGGCCATTTTTGCCAGTGCGCCCCAGGCGGTGATGCACAACGATGTGGAATACGTATTTCGTCAAGATAGTGATTTTTATTACCTGACGGGCTTCAATGAACCGGAGGCGATCGCCGTTTTTGCGCCCCACCACGAAGAACATCAATTTATTCTATTTGTGCAACCCAAGGATCCAGCCAAGGAAACCTGGACGGGCATTCGCTACGGTGTGGAGGGGGTTCAATCCAGCTTTGGGTCGGACATTGCCTATCCCATTGGGGAATTGGATGAGCATTTACCGAAATATCTGGAAAAGGCAGATAAAATCCATTACCACCTCGGTCGAGATGAAGCGTTAAATCAAACCATCCTCAAGCACTGGCAAAAACAATTGGCCGCCTATCCCCGCCAAGGCTATGGTCCCCAAGCTTTAGTGAATTCCCATCCCTTGGTGCATCCCCTCCGGCAAGTTAAAAGTGAAACTGAATTAGCCTTGTTGCGGCGGGCCTGTGACCTGTCGGCGATCGCCCATCAACGGGCCATGGAATTTGCTCGACCGGGACATTACGAATATCAAGTGCAGGCGGAATTGGAAATTATTTTTCGGCGGGAAGGGGGCCTGGGGCCGGCTTATCCTTCCATTGTGGCGGCAGGAAAAAATGCCTGTATTTTGCACTACATCAACAATGACTGCCCTTTGCAAGATGGGGATTTACTACTCATCGATGCAGGTTGTGCCTACGGTTACTATAACGGTGACATCACCCGTACCTTTCCCATCAACGGTAAATTTAGTCCCGAACAACGCACCCTCTACGAAATTGTTCTAACTGCCCAGGAAGCGGCGATCGCCAAGGTACAGGCGGGCAATCCCTACCACGAATACCATGATGCGGCAGTGTCCGTGATTGTGGATGGTCTGATGGATTTGGGTCTACTGGTGGGAAATAAGGAGGAAATTATCAAAGAAGAAAAATATAAGCCCTTCTATATGCATCGCACCGGCCATTGGCTGGGGCTAGATGTCCACGATGCCGGCAATTACAAACAGGATAAGGAAACCTGGACGGTGTTGGAGCCAGGGCAAGTGCTCACCGTAGAACCGGGTATTTACATCGCCCCCGATATTAAACCCGCCGAAGGACAGCCGGAAGTGCCGGAACAATGGCGAGGTATTGGCATTCGCATTGAGGATGACGTATTGGTCACTGCCCAAGGCCCCGATGTGTTAACCAGTGCCGTGCCCAAGGCGATCGCCGATTTAGAACATTGATGGGCTAAACCCTGTAAATCTGCTCAAAGTCCCGGCCCGGAAGGGATTCCGGCGGCTGACTCAGGATTCTGACTGAACTCCCTTCTGTGATCAATTTCCAGAGCAAAAAAATCTCCCCAGGTTTGTTTTAACCGTAATGGGGAGATGGATCTTATCTTGGAACCTTGCCAGAGGTTTTGCCAAGAAACAATTATTGATTGGGCTATTAGCTTAGTTATTGCCCATGGTGGAGTTTTCAATCACTTTATCGATCAAGCCGTACTCCTTTGCTTCTGCCGCTGATAGGAAATAGTCCCGGTCGGTATCCTTGGCAATTTTTTCCACAGTTTGGCCGGTACGTTGGGCCATAATTTCGTTCAACTGTTGACGAATGCGGAGAATTTCCCTGGCTTCAATGTCAATGTCCGTTGCTTGACGGCGGCCAGTACCGCCCATGGGTTGGTGGATCATAATCCGGGCATGGGGCAGGGCTAACCGTTTTCCTGGTGCCCCGGAGGCTAACAAAAACGCCCCCATGGATGCGGCCAAACCAACGCAAATGGTGATCACTTCTGCCTTGATATATTGCATGGTGTCGTAAATGGCCATACCCGCAGTTACTGAACCACCAGGGGAATTGATATAGAGATAAATCGGCTTACTCGGATCATCGGAATCCAGGTATAACAAAAATGCCACAATCCGATTGGCGATCGAATCATTCACCTCTTGGCCAAGGAAAATAATCCGCTCTTGGCTCAGCCGAGTATAAATATCAATCCACCGTTCATACTGACTGCCGGGAAGACGAAACGGAACACTGGGAACACCTATAGGCATGGGTTTCTACGCTTAAATTTGGGAAGGGAATTTGGCTACATTAAAAAGGTCGGGATTTGACCTAAGGGGGCTTGGTTGGCAGGAAAGAATGGAAACTAACTAAATCACTGCCATTGGTTTAGGCAATTCCGCTGGACTTTCTAACACCCGGTCAATCAGTCCATACTCCTTGGCCTGGGCAGGGGTGAGGTAAAAGGTTCGGTCCATGTCTTTAGCTAACTTTTCCTGGGTTTGGCCAGTGTTGAGGGAAAGAATTTCCAGCATAGTCTGTTTGTTGGAAATCACTTCTTTGGCCCGAATTTGGATATCCGTTGCCTGACCCTGGGCTCCGGTGCGGTTTTGGTTGAGGACAATGGTGGCGTGGGGCAGACTAGCACGGTAACCCTTAGTGCCAGAGGAAAGAATCATGGCGGCGGTGCCCATGGCTTGACCAATGCAAATGGTATGCACTGGGGGCTTGATGTAGTTGAGGGTGTCGCAAATGGCGAAGGCTTCGGTCTCAAAACCCACTGCATCGCCGGTGTACCAGGAAGTGCCAGTGGAGTTGATATAAAAATAGATTGGTTTATCGGGATCGTCGAATTGGAGATAGAGCAGTTGGGCAATAATCAACTGGGTCACATCAATGCCGACCTGTTGCTTGACCTCGTCGGAGGAGAAAAGCGGCATTCCCAAGTAAACGATGCGCTCTTTAAGCAGAAGTGATTCAAGATCCGGCGGCGGCGTTTTGAAAGCCATGTCGCCATAGTAGGAGGATTGAACCGCAGTTATTTCCATGCTGTCAGGTTGGGGTCGATGGATAAAAAGGCGAAACCAGAGGAATGCCTTATTTGCCCGTGGATATTGGTTACGATCATTTTCCTTTAAGTTTAACCTTCTCTGCAAGTTTCCCTAGGGCAAAGCGGCCCCCCAGAACGTAATTTCGTCGCCCTTCTCTTGTTCCTGATCGCGAGTTCCCAAGCGTCCCCCGGCAAGGAACCCCCAATGACTAAGCCGTGGTCAAAATTGGCCAGTAATGGTCACAAAAAACGTCGACCTCCTAAGTAATGGTGGCGATCGCCCTGTTGCTTCATGCATTGATCAAAGCAAGTTGTCACAAGCAATCAGAAGAAAGCAGAGCGCTAATACTTTTTTTGTGACGCCCTACTCTCTTCACAACTACAGCGGCAAAAATTGAATTAACCTAACTGATCAAAGATGGCAAACATGGGTAGATACATGGAAAGCAAAATTGTCCCGACCATACCGGCAATCAGCACCATCATAGCTGGTTCTATAATACTAGTCAACGCTTTGACGGTTTGTTCTACTTCGTCTTCATAGAAGTCCGCCACTTTCATCATCATGGCATCCAGTTCCCCCGTTTCTTCCCCAATACTAATCATTTGAATCGCCAAAGAGGGGAAAACCTTACTTTGTTGCAGAGCCAAACTCATCATGCCCCCCTGTTGAATTTCACTAATAGCCCCGGCGATCGCATCGGAAATCACTTTATTGGGCACAGTATTACAAACAATTTCCAAAGACTGAATAATGGGAACCCCCGAACGGGTAAGGGTGCCAAATACCCGGCAAAACCTAGCTACAGCGGTTTTTTCATTCAGGGGACCAAACAAAGGTAGTTTCAACATCACCGCATCGACTTGTCGCCGCCCAGCATAGGTTCCGTAATATTTTTTGAATAGAAAAACGGCAACCACAATAACAATTACGGGGATGACGGCCATTGGACTTCTTAAAAAGTTACTTAGGCCGACCATAAATTTGGTTAAAGCGGGCAGTTCTCCCCCCAGGTCATCAAAAATTCCCGCAAAGACAGGGATGAGGAAGATGGTCATACCGAGAAAAGCCACCACCGCCAAGAAACCTACTGCCACCGGATAAGCCATGGCGGATTTAATTTGGTTTTGCAGACGGGCCATGTCTTCCAGCAGTTTGGAAAGTCGGTTGAGAACTTCGTCTAAAACCCCCCCCGTTTCCCCTGCTTCCACCATGCTGACGTAGAGGTCATCAAAACATTCGGGATATTTGCCCATGGCTTCAGAAAGGTTAGTGCCCTGTTGAACTTCCCCACTAATACCCGTTAATGCCCTTTTCAGTTTGGGATTAGGACATTGTTCCGACAGCACCCCCAAACAACGAACGATCGCCACGCCAGCGTTGATCATGACGGAAAACTGTCGGGAGAAAACCGCTTTGTCCTTGACACTAACGTTGTTAAGTAAATTTTCCAGGAATTCGAGGTTTATTTCCCCTCCGGCTGGCTTAATGGGGCCGATCGCCGCGTATTGTTGGCGGAGGATGGTACGAGCCTGTTCTGGACTCATGGCTTCCACCTTGGCTTTGGTGGTTTTACCTTTACGATCTTTAACTTGAGCGACAAACGTAGCCATGGTTAATTGTCTCCGTCACAATTTTACGAGCTTAATAGTTTGGGGTCAGATGATTAGGGGGATTGCACCGAAAAACTTATGTTAATCGGTATATTTCCGTATGCTAACGACGTTTAGCGGCAACCTGGGGGGTCATGCCACCGATTAAGCGCTGTAGCTCGTCCGGCTTACCACTCTTAGCTAAACCTTCTTCCAGGGAAATTACCCCCGACACCACCAACGTGGCCAGGCCCTGTTCCATGGTCTGCATACCTAGTTTTGCTCCGGTTTGAATGGCGGAATAAATCTGGGCCGCTTTGCCTTCCCGAATTAGGTTGGCGATCGCCGGGGTAATGACCATAATTTCCTGCACTAGGGCCCGGCCAAACTCCCCGGGTTTGGGGGACTTTTTCTTGACTAAGTTTTGGGCAAATACCGCTAGTAAAGAGTTGGATAACATGGCTCTAATTTGGGCCTGTTGGTTAGCCGGAAACACATCCAACATCCGGTCAATGGTGCCCGCTGCTGAGTTGGTGTGGAGAGTGCCAAAAACCAAGTGTCCGGTTTCTGCCGCAGTGATGGCAAGGGCAATGGTTTCCAAATCCCGCAATTCTCCCACCAGTACAATGTCCGGATCTTCCCGTAACGCTGCCCGCAGAGCATTGGAGAAACTTTTCGTATCTTCCCCCCGTTGCCGCTGGTGAAAAAGACTGCGCACGTTGGGAAACACATACTCGATCGGATCTTCGATGGTGAGAATATGTTCGGCCCTGGTGCGGTTAATTAAGTCTAAAATTGCTGCCAAAGTGGTGGTTTTACCGGAGCCAGTTTGTCCCGTCACTAGAATTAGTCCCCGGGGGCGTTCCGCCATTTCCCGCACAATGTTGGGCAGTCCCAATTGTTCAAAGTTGGGAATTTTAGAAGAAAGGGCCCGTAAACAGGCGGCATAACAACCCCGTTCTTTGTAAACGTTAATCCGGAAACGAGCTAAACCTTTCACGCCATAGGAACAGTCCAATTCCCAATTTTGTTCTAGTTCTTTCCGTTGGGAATTGTTCAGCATGCTGAAGATTAACTTTTGGCTTT
The DNA here is from genome assembly GCF_000284455.1 of Synechocystis sp. PCC 6803 substr. PCC-P. Classification (GTDB taxonomy): domain Bacteria; phylum Cyanobacteriota; class Cyanobacteriia; order Cyanobacteriales; family Microcystaceae; genus Synechocystis. Next base: position 2,200,918 of record NC_017039.1, on the reverse strand, counting down.
CCTGGGGAGTTAAAACTTCCTCGTTAATCGGTTCTAATTTGCCGCTCACCCGGAAATAAACCGGTGCCCCCGCTTGAATGTGCATATCGGAGCCGCCCATTTCCACCAACTGCTCCATGAGGTCTTCGATCATGTATTCCAAAGCCATGACTTTAATGCTCCTATAAGTTCTGAACCCACAGCCAAAGCAAGCACAGGGGCTAACAAAAGTTTAATGCCACTTTCCTCTATTTGTCCGGCGATCGCCACAAATGGTCACAATTTATCAATTCCTTGGACTTCTTTGCCCAAATTTGCCAACTTGCTGGGGGTTTTTACGGAGAAAAAATGGACTGAAGACAACTGGCACAGGGACGATTGGAATCGGCCACCCCAAAGGTGGGTTTTGTAAACTTATTTGTTACTTTGTTAAGGTAAAGCAATATTACTGGGCTTTTCTAGGTCACTTGGCCTGGCTAAAACTAAATTCTAAGGCTGGTATTGACTTTCCTTCCTGTCCTAGCCCGCTAATTCGGTACTATTCTTCCCTCGCATCGTTTTTATGAACAAGTACATCCCCCACCAACGTCTGCGACGGCAACTTTCCCTGCTAGGTTTATTAAGTTTTTCCCTGATGGGTTGCAGCGATCTCTGGGAACAAAATGTCAAAGCCCAAACGGAGAATACTGAATCAAACCAGGCGATCGCCGTGGATGTGGCCCTAGCTCGACCCCAAGCATTGACCAAGGAGTTGGAATATACGGGCACCACAGCCCCAGTGCGGGAAGCCTCCATCAAAGCCCAGATTGAAGGACGACTGCAAAGGCTACCAGTGGATGTGGGCGATCGGGTCAGGGGAGAAGAAATATTGGCGGAAATTGAAGATGATTTATTACTGGGGGCGGTAGACCAGGCCAAAGCGGAGAAAATGGCCCAACGTTCGGAAGTTTTAACTGCCCAAAGTCAGGTGGGGGATGCCCAAATTCGGGTAGAACAGGCCCGTTTGCAACTGCAACAGGCCCAGGCGGACATTATCCGTTTGGAAACTTCCCTCAACGCCCGCATTGAACAAGCCCGGCTGGAAGTAGATCAAACCCAGGCCGATGCTGCTCGCTTCCGACTATTAGCCGAAGAGGGAGCTGGCGGTGCCCAACAGGCGGAACAGGCAGAAACCAGAGCCCGTCAAGCCAAGGAAATTTTGCGTAACGAACAGGCCAGCGCTAGCCAACAATTAAGCCAAGCTAAAACAGCGGCCAAAACTGCGTCCCAAATCCTCAACTCGGCGATCGCCCAGGTGCAGATCGAACAGCAGAGGGTGGGGGCGGCCACCGCCCAGATGAATGCCCAGCGAGCTTCCATTGAACAGGCCCAAACTAGGCAACAGTACGCCACCGTCAGAGCACCATTTCCGGGGCGGGTGTTACGACGATTAAGTGAACCAGGCAATTTAGTGCAGCCGGGGACGGAAATTTTGCAACTGGGGGATTTTCGTCAGTTAGAAATTGACGTGCAGGTATCGGAGTTGCAACTGGCCCAAATTGCCCTACAGCAAAAGGTCAACGTCAAGCTAGATGCGTTTCCTGGCCAGACTTTTACGGGCGTGGTAACCCGCATTTCCCCCCAGGCTGACGTTAATTCTCGCCTTGTGCCGGTGGAAATAACCATGGATAATCCTGGTGAAAAAATTGGCGCTGGGCTGTTGGCCAGGGTCAGTTTTGATGCCAGTGCAGATACCAATGTGGTAGTTCCAGAATCTGCCATTGTCGATGAAGATGCCATTTTTGTGGTGACCAAAGCAGGGGAAAAAGACGTGCTGGAACGGCGATCGGTTACCCTGGGGCAAACTGCCAACGGGAAGGTGGAAATTGTGGCAGGCTTAGCTCCCCAGGAACGTTTTGTGGTCCGCAGTAGTAGACCGCTACAACCGGATAGTCAAATTCGTCTCAGCGTTTTATCAGAAAAATAGCAGGAACAATAGTGTTAATGGAGACTGTTAAGTTTTTGTTCGTTTTAGCTCCACTGGAACTGTTCAAATAAATCGATTAAACCTCTCCGACATTTTCCCAGTCAAAAGACTCGAATCCTCGAACCATTGAAATTTTTCCTTTCCCCAGGAATTATTGCCTCCTCTGTTCCCCATCCCCCCAGCCCCTATGTCCTCCCCCAACTCCGTTTTTAGTCTGAGTGGCCTGGCCATCCGTCGGCACATTGCCACCCTTATGCTCACCCTGGCCATTATTGTGTTGGGGGTTTTCGCTGTTTTTTCCCTGCCGGTGGATCTGTTGCCTTCCATCACCTATCCCCGCATTGGCGTGCGACTAGATGCTCCAGGGGTATCTCCGGAAGTGGCGGTGGACGAAATTACCAGACCCTTGGAAGCGGCCCTGTCAGCCACGGAAGGGGTGGTGCAGGTTTACTCTCAAACCAGGGAGGGGCAAATTAGCCTGGATTTGTTTTTCGAGCCGGGGGGCAATATTGACCAAGCGTTGAATGACGCCACCGCTACCTTTAACCGGGCCCGCAACCAGTTGCCGGATGATCTGGAAACCCCCCGGTTATTTAAGTTTGATCCTTCCCAGTTGCCGGTGTATGAATTTGCCGTTACCTCCCCGGAGTTGTCGGGGCCATCGTTGCGGGTATTTGCAGAAGAGGAGTTAGCACGGGAATTGGGAGTGGTGCCGGGGGTGGCATCGGTGAATGTGTCGGGGGCAGCCCAGGAAGAAGTCCGGATCAATGTGGATTTACAACGACTACAGCGGTCGGGGGTGAGTTTGACCCAGGTATTGGATGCTTTACAGAGCCGAAATGTGGATATTTCCGGGGGCAGAATTGTTGGTACGGAGTCGGAACCTTTAACCCGTACAGTGGGTAGATTTGCTTCAGCCCAGGAAATTGAGGATTTAGTGGTGGGCACAGTGTCTGGTCTGGAGGATCAATCGGCCCAAAAAGTTTATCTGCGGGATGTGGCCACTGTTATTGACGGTACAGAGGAAGAACGGATTTTTGTGACCCTCAACGGTAATCCGGCGGTAAAAGTGAGTGTGCAGAAACAACCGGAGGCTAACACCATTGAAGTAGTGGATGGGGTTAAAAAACGTTTGGAGGAGTTACGCACAGAAGGCATTATTCCCCAGGCGGCGGAATTAACCCCTACCTTAGATGATTCAGTTTTTATCCGTAACTCGGTCAATAACGTTGTTGTTTCGGGGTTAATTGGTACGGTCCTGGCGGCGATCGCCGTTTTGTTATTTCTCGGTTCTTTGCGACAGACGTTAATTATTGTGTTGGCTATTCCCTTGGCCACCATGGCGGCCATCATTGTCATGAAGGCCTTTGGTTTATCCTTGAACGTTTTTAGTTTGGGGGGCTTGGCCCTGGGGGTGGGCATTGTGGTGGATAACTCCATCGTCATGTTGGAAACCATTGCGGAAGGGGCGGGCATGACCCCCGGCAAAGTTAATCCCCTCCCACTAACTAAAGGGGAAATGCGCAACCAGGCGATCGCCAGTAGTCAAACGGTGGAATCGGCACTGGTGGCTTCCACTAGCACTAACTTGGTGGCGGTATTGCCATTTTTGATGATTGGTGGCTTCATTGCCCTGATTTTTAATGAATTAATTTTGACCATCAGTTTTGCGGTGGCGGCTTCCATCCTGGTGGCAGTGACCCTAGTGCCCATGGCCGCTTCCCGTTTATTGGCCATTCGCCGCCGGAGTGGTTTGGGTAATTGGTTATTTTTTCGGGAATTTAACCGACGTTTTGCAGGGGCCACGGCGGCCTACGCCCGTTTTTTATCCATCCTGATCCGACATCGATTGGTGGCGGTGGCTTCTATTTTCATTGTTTTTGGTGGCAGTAGTTTGTGGATGATCGGACAGATTCCCCAGGAAATTTTGCCCCGCATCAATACGGGTCAAGCCAGTATGTTTGCCCAGTTCCCCCCCGGCACTCCCTTAGAGGAAAACCAACGCTTAATGGCGATCGTGGATGACATCCTCATCAATCAGCCGGAAACCGAATACGCTTTCACCACGGTGGGGGGGTTTCTCTTTGGCAGTAACGTTAATGCTAATGCTCTGCGCAGTTCCAGCACCATTACCCTAAAACCCAATACCGATGTGGAGGCATTCACCGAACGGGTGACGGCGGAATTGGAAGCGCTGAACTTGGTGGATATTCGTCTGCGGATGGCACCGGGACAGTTGCGGGGTCTGATTTTGAGCAATTCCCCCCTACGTAACGTAGATGTGGATGTGGTTTTGCAGGGGAATGATGCCGATGTGTTAGATGAAGCGGGGCGGGCAGTGTTGGCGGAATTAGGAGAAAAAGTTACATTGGCCCGTTTTCGTCCCGATGCCGATCCCCGTCAACCGGAAGTGCAGATTCGTCCCGATTGGCAAAGGGCGACGGAATTAGGTTTAACCACCCAAGCCATTGGGCAGACAGTCCAAACTGCTTTAGACGGTGCTGTGCCCACCCAGTTGCAACGGGAAAATCGCCTGGTGGATGTGCGAGTGAAATTGGACAATGATTTGCTCTCTGGCCCTGGGGATTTGGCACAAATTCCCCTCTTTATTGATGGCGATCGCCCGATCCGTTTGGGGGATGTGGCCACCATTGACCAAGGTCGGGCACCGGGGGAAATTCAACGCATTAACCAACGGCCGGTGTTTTTAATTGCTGGTACGTTAGTGGAAGGGGCTAGTTTGAGTGAAGCTCTCACAGAAGTTGACCAAGTTTTATCCGCCATGGAGTTTCCCCCCGGGGTGTCTCGACTGCCCAGTACAGCGGCGGCGAGCAATGAACAGTTACAGTCTTCCCTGGTGATTTTAGGGGGCTTGGCGGCGTTTCTCGTCTTTGTGGTTATGGCGGTGCAATACAATTCTCTCCTCGATCCTCTGGTAATTATGTTCACCCTACCTTTGGCTTTGGCTGGAGGCATTTTGGGTTTATACGTTACCCAAACGGCGATCGGTGCCACGGTAATTGTTGGTACAGTACTCCTGGTGGGGATTGTGGTCAACAACGCCATCATCATGGTGGAGTTAGCTAACCAAATCTGGGCCGAAGAAGGCATCAGTCGAGAAGCAGCTATCTTACGGGCAGCCCCCCAACGCTTACGACCGATTTTGATGACCACCATTACCACCGTGCTGGGCATGTTTCCCCTCGCCCTGGGCATTGGACAAGGATCAGAATTGCTCCAACCTTTGGGCATTGTGGTGTTTTCCGGTCTTTCCCTCGCTACCTTACTAACCCTATTTTTAATTCCCTGCTTGTACGTGTTGCTACACCAATGGGAAGGGGTTGATATAGAAAAAGTCAAAACCGATTTGGAATCCCGCTTAACCGAAGAAGATGTACCAACAAAAATCCAATAATCGTTTGCTCAAAATTTTTGCAAATATTCTAGGTTGAAAAAAGATTGAAATACCAGTCTATTGGGTATCCACAGATGTTTTCGGTGCCTTGCAGAGCTGAACAATATTTTTTCAGCTAGGAAATGTAGTTAGTGTGTCATTGATTAGGTATTTGTTTTGATCTATAAAGCTATCCAAGATGTTTCTGGCATTAGGGTGCCAAGCACCATGATTCATTTGTGGAATAGGAAATGGCAGTTTTTTAATTTCATAAGATACGGCTGAATCCGATGCAACTAGACGAGCAACATGTTCACAATTCCATCCCAAAAGCCCATAATCCCAATCTTTAAAGCAAATCAAAGCGTAACAGAGCCGCTCGATTGTCTGATATGGAGAAAACTTTTGCACGTCTGGGACAATAAAGAACTCGCTTGGATTTCTCGTAAAAATCGAAAGCCCGCCTGTGTCAAAAATCAGATTTTCATCGAGTCCAATGCCATAATGCCAAGAAACGCCCTCATACCAATTTACTAAATGTCCGTAAAAACGACTATTCGTATTTATCACTTGATGAATTTCTATTATTTTTTGATTATCTTCATCTAGAGAGATAGCCATAGTCTTATGTTGATTTACTTAGAGTTAATATTATGAAGAAAGAACCTCGACTTCCACCGCTGTGATATTTTCTTCTGGCTCTTCTGGTAATGTTGTGGGCTCTATTTCTTTATCAAAGATTAACTGACCATCCACACAATCAATGAGAATTTTGTCCCCTGCAACGAAAGTATTTTCTAAGATTTTAGTGGCAATAGGATTTTCCAACTGTCGTTGAATAGCACGTTTTAAAGGTCTTGCTCCGTAGGTGGGATCGTAACCAGCACTGACGATGTGATCCAGGGCAGCATCGGAAAGAGAAAGCGTGATTTTTTGCTCGTCTAATAACTTCTCGATGCGTTTAATTTGTAGGACGACAATGCGACGCAACTCATCCCGTTTCAACGTATGGAAAATAATTAGATCATCAATACGGTTGAGAAATTCCGGACGGAAATGTTTGCGCAGGGATTGTAATACCTGTTTCTGCATTTTGTCGTAGTCGGCATCATCGGCGGAAAGGCTGAGAATATGGTCACTGCCAATGTTACTGGTCATGACGATAATGGTGTTGCGAAAATCCACCACCCGCCCCTGGGAATCGGTAATGCGGCCATCATCCAAGACCTGCAGCAAAATATTAAACACGTCTAAATGGGCTTTTTCCACTTCGTCCAACAACACAACGGAATAGGGACGACGGCGCACTGCTTCCGATAATTGTCCCCCTTCCTCGTAGCCCACGTAACCGGGGGGAGCTCCAATTAAACGGGAAACGGCGTGTTTTTCCATATATTCGGACATATCAATCCGCACCATGGCTTCTTCGCTGTCAAACAGAAACCCGGCCAAGGCCCGAGCCAATTCCGTTTTACCTACCCCCGTGGGCCCCATAAACAGAAAAGAGCCAATGGGGCGACTGGGGTCCTTCATGCCGGCCCTAGCCCGACGTATGGCCGCAGAAACTGCCGCTACTGCCTCCTTCTGACCGATCACTCGCTGATGGAGGTGACCTTCCAATTGCAATAATTTTTGCCGTTCCGTTTCCATGAGACGGTTCATGGGGATGCCCGTCCAACCGGCGACAATTTCGGCAATGTCCGATTCCGTTACCTGTTCCCGCAAAAGAGTATTACCGGAGCCTTGAATTTCTAGTAATTTACTTTCTTTTTCTTCAATGTCATGTTGGAGGACTTCTAACTCTCCGTACTTAATTTTGGCGGCCTTTTCCCAATCAGTGGCCCGCTCAGCTTTTTCTACCTGAAGTCTTAGCTCTTGCTCCTTTTCTTTGAGGGTGTTAATTTCTTCCAGCATCTGTTTTTCCGACAGCCATTGACCGGATAATTCCTGTTGCTGACCCTCTAATTCAGTAATTTCCTGCTGAATTTTTTCTAGTCTTTCTTTGGAAGATTTGTCAGCTCCTAAACCAGGACGTTTTTCTTCCCCTTCTAGGGAAAGTTTTTCCATTTGTAGTTGCATTAAGCGTCGGTCAATATCCTCTAATTCCACCGGTTTGGAAGTAATTTCCATTTTTAATCGGGCGGCTGCTTCGTCCACTAAATCAATCGCCTTGTCGGGCAAAAATCGATCTTGGATATAGCGATGGGAAAGGGTAGCTGCTGCTACTAGGGCGGAGTCGGTGATTTTGACCCCATGGTGTACTTCATATTTTTCCTTCAAACCCCGCAGGATGGAAATCGTATCATCCACGCTAGGTTGCTTGACGTAAACCTGTTGAAATCTTCTTTCTAAAGCAGGATCTTTTTCGATGTTTTTGCGGTATTCATCCAATGTGGTGGCCCCAATGCACCGCAGCTCCCCCCGGGCTAACATGGGCTTGAGCAAATTCCCTGCATCCATGGACCCAGAACCTTCGCGACCACCGGCTCCCACTACGGTATGGACTTCATCAATGAATAAGATGATTTGCCCATCGGAATTGGTCACTTCCTTCATCACTGACCGCAGTCTTTCTTCAAATTCCCCCCGATATTTAGCCCCGGCAATTAAACTGCCCATATCCAGGGAAATTAACTGCCGATTTTTTAATGATTCTGGTACGTCGCCATTGATAATCCGTTGGGCCAAACCTTCGGCGATCGCCGTTTTGCCCACCCCCGGTTCACCGATCAGGACAGGGTTATTTTTGGAACGCCGAGAGAGTACTTGAATAACTCGACGAATTTCCTCATCTCGACCGATCACTGGGTCTAGCTTACCCTGGCGGGCCTGCTCCGTCAGATCTCGTCCGTATTTATCCAACGCTTCATATTTTTCTTCTTGATTTGGCTCCGTCACCTTTTGGGAACCTCGAATCGCTTTGATGGCCAACTCTAAATCCTGGGGGTCAAGGTTAAACGCGCGGAGGGTTTTGCGCCCCACCCGGTCGTCCTCTGCAAACCCCACCAGTAAATGTTCAACGGAAATGAATTTATCTTCCCAGCTACTACGGGCGGCATCGGCCCGGTCTAGCATCACATCCAAACTACGCCCCAGGTAAAGTTGTTCTACATAAGCCTGCTTGGGTTGCCGGTTGGTGAAAATTTCCAACTGTTGCCGTAGTCCCTCGCCATCCACCGCCGCCCGCTGGAAAATCCTTGCCGCCAAACCCATATCCTGCTCCAACAACGCCAGCAGAATATGCTCTACTTCCAAATTTGTGTTCTTATAACGACGGGCTACTTCTTGGGATTTAACAATGGCGTCCCAGGCTTGTTCAGTAAATTTGGTTGGATCAGTAGGTTGCATTCAGACTAGCTTGAGGGATATGGGCAAAACTGCTCATCCATTGTAAGGGGGACTGAATCATTTTCCTAGTTGTTAAGCTTTGCATTTTTGATTAAGCTTGTCTGGAATACAATTTGGCAAATTTTTTATTAGCTATTATCCCCTCAGCTTTGTCCCTTTAAAATTCCATCTAGCTATCTAATAATGATTGTTTTTCCTAGATATTTTAAAAGTAGGTTGTCATAGTCTATGATCTTAGTTTACTGCTTTGTTACCTGAAATTAATATTTGCCAAATCAGTTTTGCCAGCAAAGAAGAGTCACTTCAACAAACATTTCAGACTCTGGTAAAATTTTGGGGAATACAATTGATAAGTTATGAAACTGTGCCTAAAAGAAAAAAACTCATTGCGCTCCTGAAAAATAGTCCTAACAACATTAGATTCAGTGATGTCTGTAAGTTACTGGAGCTAGAAGGCTTCTATCTTGAAAGAATCACAGGTAGTCATCACATTTTCAAAAAAAATGATATTATTCTGGTTATTCCCGTCCACAACAAGAAAGTCAAGTCAATCTATATTCGCCGAATCCTTGAAATTATCGAGAAAAAATAGATGAATTATCCAATTGTTATTTATCCCTGTGCAGAAGGTGGTTTTGTCGCTGAAATTCCTGCGTTATGTGGCTGTTTGGCCCAAGGAGAAACCCTAGAGGAAACTCTAGAAGAATTAATGATAGTTAAAGATCTCTGGCTAGAAACAGCCCAGACCCACAACCAAAAACTGCCTAGTTTGGAAGCAGAAATTGCCAAAATTAAGATGTTGAGTGCCGCATAGGGTACATGGGTATTTTTAGGGCGATCGCCGCTAAATCCGATTGCAGGAATTGGGTAATGAAAATGAAATAGCTGGCTGACCGTTGGAGAAAGACCGGGGGTGTTTAAAAGTCGTTGCAGGTTCCCCTTGGGTGCTATGGTATGGGGGGAATTTTGCGTTTAACCCTCATTCCTTGTCTTTATATCAATGGTGATGGCGGCATGAGTTACCAGCGAGTTTTGTTGAAATTGAGCGGTGAAGCCCTCATGGGAGACCTGGGCTATGGCATTGACCCCGCTGTGGTGGGAACGATCGCCCAGGAAATTAAGGATGTTCTCCAGGCCGGGGTACAGTTGGCCATTGTGGTGGGGGGAGGCAACATTTTCCGGGGAGTGAAAGCTTCCGCTGCTGGGATGGACCGGGCCACCGCCGACTACATCGGTATGATTGCCACGGTGATGAACGCCATGACCCTCCAGGACGCCCTCGAACAAATGGATATTCCCACCAGGGTGTTAACGGCGATCGCCATGCAGGAAGTGGCGGAACCTTACATTCGTAGGCGGGCCATCCGTCATTTGGAAAAGGGCCGGGTAGTAATTTTTGGGGCTGGTTCGGGTAATCCTTTTTTCACCACCGACACCACTGCCGCCCTGCGGGCCGCCGAAATTGATGCGGAAGTGGTTTTCAAAGCGACCAAGGTGGACGGGGTCTATGATTCTGACCCCAAAACCAATCCCAATGCCCGCCGCTTCACCACTCTGACCTATAGCCATGTGTTGGCCGAAGATCTCAAAGTCATGGACAGCACGGCGATCGCCTTATGCAAAGATAATAATATTCCCATTATGATCTTCGACCTGGGGGTTCCCGGTAACATTGTACGGGCCATCAAAGGCGAAGCAGTCGGTACGTTAGTTGGAGAAAATTGTGAAGTTAGCTGAACTCAAGGACCACATGCAAAAAAGTGTTGAAGCGACCCAGAGATCCTTCAATACCATCCGCACCGGCCGGGCCAATGCCTCCCTGCTAGACCGGATTACTGTGGAGTATTATGGCGCCGAAACCCCGTTAAAATCTCTGGCCACCATTGGCACCCCCGATGCCAGCACCATTGTGATTCAACCCTTTGACATGGGCAGTATTGGCACCATTGAAAAGGCCATTTCCCTGTCGGATCTGGGTTTAACCCCCAACAACGATGGTAAAGTCATTCGTCTGAATATACCTCCTCTGACAGCGGAGCGACGCAAAGAACTAGTGAAAGTAGCAGGTAAATTGGCGGAAGAAGGCAAAGTGGCCATCCGTAATATTCGCCGGGATGCGGTGGATGAAGTGAGGAAACAGGAAAAAAATTCGGACATTTCCGAAGATGAAGCCAGGGATCTGCAAGAAGAAATCCAAAAATTGACTGATCAATCCACCAAGCGTATTGATGAATTGTTGGCGGCTAAGGAAAAGGACATCACCACGGTGTAATCCTTTGCTAGACTGACTTTCAACAGTGGTCAAAATAAACCCTGGACTCATTGGCCGAACATCATTGCTCCCTTGAATTCTATGAACTTTGGCTATCTGATTTTTTTGATCACTTCCGCCGCTACCTACGGTATTTTTGCCCTGGGCTTGAATTTACAATGGGGCTTTGCCGGGTTGATTAATTTTGGCCATGTCGCTTTTATGACCCTGGGGGCCTACGCGACCACCTTGCTGAGTTTACGAGGTTTGCCCATTCCCCTGGCAGTGTTGGTAGGGATGGGATTGGCCATGGCGTTGGGTTTGCTCATTGGCACCTCTACCCTCAGATTAAGGGAAGATTACCTGGCGATCGTTACCATCGGCGTTTCCGAGTTAATTCGCTTGATAGCCAACAACGAAGAGTGGTTAACCCAGGGAACTTTTGGGGTACAAAGTTTTCCCTGGCCGATGGATTTTAACCCCACATTATTAAGTCGCATTGTTTTTGTGATTTGGCTCACAGTTCTCACTATTTATGCTGAAAGTATTTTAATTAAAAGTCTCTTAAAACAGTGGAAAGAGGGTAAAAAAATCCAAGGTAAGAGTTATCAGCCCCGTAAGCCTTTGGCTTTGCTAATTTGGGGAATTATTACCACAGCGTTGATTTTAACTGCCTATGTGCCTGGGGTAGTTTCTTTGTATAACTACTCTGGTAAGGCGGGGCTAATGTTATTAGCTTTAACCTTGTTGGCCCTTACCTATGCTGGTTTGGAATTTTGGGTCCATTCCCCCTGGGGTCGTATTCTCAAAGCCATCCGGGAAGATGAAGAAATTCCCCGGGCCCTGGGCAAAAATGTTTTTTGGTATAAGTTACAGGCCTTCATGGGTGGCGGGGCGATCGCCGGTTTAGCGGGGGCATTGTTTGCTTGGCAATTGACCAGTATTTACCCCAGTAATTTTGACACGTTGCTGACTTTTAACGCTTGGATCATTGTGGTGCTGGGGGGAGCGGGCAGTAATGCGGGCACGGTGTTGGGCACCATTATTTTTTGGGCCTATGATTCCCTAACCAGGTTTTTGTTACCCCAAATTGCTTTTTTAGACCAGAGTCAAGCCGGAGCTTTACGGGTTATGGTCATCGGGCTAATTTTAATGGTGTTAATGGTGTGGCGACCCCAGGGCATTTTAGGCAAAAAAGAAGAGTTAACCCTAGGGCGCTAAGGGCAACTTTGTTCAAATTCCCTTAAAGAATGAATTGGGGTGGGCAGATTTTAGAATGATGGGCTATTCGAGAATAGAAAAATGGGAGGAAATAGTGATGAGCGTGTATTTAACGGTAAGTCTTTAGATAGAAAATTTATCCCCGCAGAGTGATTCCTTAAAGTCAATCAAAACAGACTAAGAAGATAGCTTATCAGAATATACAAAAATATCTCTGCTGGAATCAAAGAAGTGGCTGGAAAAACATACTTAATAATATGAGGTTAATAATTCAGTCATTATGCTATTTTAATTTATTAAAGCCCTGGATGGCGGTGATTTATACACCCCAGCCATTAAGAAGCTTTCATTTATTAAAATTTTCCCGGCTTACCGTGCTGACTAATTCCCTAACACCACAGGTTTTTCCAATAAATTAATGACAAGATTTAGGCTTGCTTTTAATTAATTAAATCTGGGCGATTAAATTATTAAATCATCAAAAAAACTTGTAAATCTCATATGATTTCAGTGGCAATTTTGTCAAGCCTAGGGTTTAATCTATAGGCAAACTTAGTTTTTTGTCCGACAAATACTCAACCAGTTGCCCATTGGTTGATACCATAAATACAAGCCAGATACATTTTGCTTTTTTCCTACACATTTTTTGTGCTTTGGCAATCCGCCGGCCACGACTTTTAAGTCCATTTCCAACCCATGCGTGAACTGCTCTACTGTGAAGTCCCCACCCCTGCCACCGCTGAAGTTGTCGCTTGGCTTCAGGGAAATTGGTCGCCCTTAGTGGGGCAAAAGTTGCCTACGGAGCAAGGTTTACGGTTGCGGGGTTCCTCCGGCCAAAGCAGTGAACTATCCATTTTTGTGTGGTCTCTACAAAGAACTACCTATCTTAAGTGTGTGCGTTGGGGTGACACTAGCTTCCCCCAAGAAACGGCGATCGCCAAGGAATTAAGGCGGGCATTAGGGCAAAAATTTCCTCCCACCTATCCGGTCCCACCGGCGATCGATCTGGATCGGCAAAATATTTTCCAGGCGTTACAAGATCGATATCCTGAAACGGTTAAATTCTTCCAAAAATTTCCCCAAGGAGAATATGACCTCAAGCGCGTTTACTGGTGGGAACAACGGTGGCGGGACAATGTAGCGAATCCCCAAACCCCTAGGCAGGTGGTCAGTCAAACCTCCACGGTAACGGCGATCGCCCCTGCAACCCCTGAGTTTGACCTAATTTACCTGGGCGGGGCTCTGGGTTCAGTCCATGCGGCGGTGATGGCCCGGTTGGGTTATCGGGTACTGCTCATTGAACGATTGCCCTTCGGCCGAATGAATCGGGAATGGAATATTTCCCGGGATGAATTTCAGCGGTTAATTGACTTAAATTTATTCACCCCAGAGGAATTTGAAAGCGTCATTGCCCGGGAATATCGAGACGGGTTTAATAAGTTTTTTGATGCCTATAATCCGCCCCATCTTAAAGCTAATGTGCTCCACACTCCCACTGTATTAAACATTGCCCTAGATTCGGCTAAATTCTTGGCTATCTGTGGACATAAACTCCAGCAAGCAGGGGGAATTATTTGGGATGAAACTGAATTTATTAACGCCACTATTGATCCGAACAAAGTGGTAGTCCATTGCATTAATTTGGAAAATAATCAAACAAAATTAGCCCAAGCCAGATTGTTAGTAGATGCCATGGGTACCGCTTCTCCCATTGCTTGGCAATTAAATGGCGGTAAAACTTTTAACAGTGTTTGTCCCACGGTGGGGGCCGTGGTGGAAGGCCTAGATCCGGTGGTTTGGGATAATGCTTATGGTGATGTGCTCAATTCCCATGGAGATATTTCCCGGGGTAGGCAGTTAATTTGGGAATTGTTCCCCGGAGCAGGGGACGAAATGACCATTTATCTTTTCCATTACCATCAAGTTAATCGGGAAAATCCTGGTTCTTTGTTGGAAATGTACGAAGACTTTTTCAGCATTTTGCCGGAGTATCGTCGCTGTAATCTGGAAAAGTTAACTTGGAAAAAAGCTACCTTCGGTTATATTCCTGGTCACTTTAGCACCAGCGCCCAAGACCGTACCATTGCCCTAGACCGATTAATGGCGATCGGGGATGCCGCTTCTCTCCAATCTCCTTTGGTGTTCACTGGGTTTGGCTCTCTAGTACGGAATCTAGCCAAATTAACGGACTTGTTGCACACAGCTTTGCAGTATGACCTGCTCCAAGCAAAGCAATTAAATCAAATTCGGGCCTACCAAAGTAATATTGCTGTGACTTGGATGTTTTCCAAGGGAATGATGGTGCCGACGGGGAAACAATTGCCGCCCCAACAGGTTAATGCCATGCTCAATACTTTCTTTGGTCTATTGGCAGACTCGGCCCCAACGGTGGCGGAAACTTTCATTAAAGACCGCACTACTTGGCTATTATTTTCTCGCTTAGCTCTTAAGGCTGCTAGCAAAAATCCCCAACTATTGTTTTGGATTTGGCAGATGGCTGGCACCGAGGATCTACTAAAATGGCTGTTAGTTTATTTTGATTTTTCCCGTCAAGCTTTACTCAATGCCCTATTCCGCTTTTGGTATCCCCAGTGGCTAATTAATTCCCGCAATTGGTTGGAAAAGCTTTCTCCCCAACTATGGTTTTCTTTGTTGTGTTTCGGTTATCAAATTCAACCAAAATTAGCTCAACAATCCAAGTAAATTAGGGCGACATTAAGAAAAAAATATTTGCTCCGGCACATTCACCAATGCAAACATTGCTGTTAATCTGATTATGGGAATGTGTCCAGCACCAAAGTTCTCAAAACGCTAAGCTAGGCCCATGGCGATCGCCTTAGAGAGTTGAATTGACAATGACCTTTGACCGACGGACATTTTTACGTAGCGGCATGGCCCTGGGCCTTGGTTCCTGGGCCTGGGCATGGTCCGGCAGAAATATGGGCCAATCCCTCGCATCCAACACCAATCAAAAGTGGGCCCTACTGTTGGCGGCGGGGCAAGGTAATGGAGCCAATGGCGATCGCCGGGGATTGATGGGATGCACCACCGATAGGCAATTGCTGGGGGAAGTTTTAACGGGGCGTTACGGTTTTGATCAAGCCAAGATTGCCGGGTTAGACCCCCAAGGTATTACCCTGTCAGCCCTGGAAATTTTATTTGATGAGCATCTACGGCAACAGGTGCAGAAAGGCGACCCAGTGGTGGTGGCCTTTAGTGGTTATGGCAGTTATAACCCACCAGCAGCCATGACCCCCAACCCGACCTGGGAGCAGGCTCTACCCCATTTGGGACTATTTCTAGACGGGGAAGGAGAGGATAACTTTCTACCCCTCACTACCCTAATCAATTGGTTGCAATCTCTCAAAACTAAGCAGGTCTATCTTGTGCTCGACTGTGGTTTTAGCACTGGGGTGGAGGAGTTTGAGGGCAATCTCCGGGGTCGTAGTGGCGGTCGGGGTGGGCCAATCCCCCCAGAAGTTAACCCCAGCAATCCCCCAACCAAAGCAAGTTTGGGCAATATCACCCTAATTAGTGCCACTAGCCCTGGGCAAACTGCGGTGGAAGTTCAACTGGGCAAGCAGTCAGCGGGACTATTCACTTTGGCCCTCACCCAAAGTCTTTGGGAAAATAGCTCCACCAGTGTGATGGCCAGTCTGTGGGACCATAGCCGCAATTTACTGGTTCCCCGCCTAGGGACAGAACAAATTCCCCAATGGCGATCGCCAAATAATTCCCCTGATTTCCTCGCTCCCACCACCCTAACCACGGGAGGAGAGGGAATGGTAACTGGCTTAATCAGTGGCAATTCCCTACAAAGTCAAATTGTGGCCCTGGCTCCCCTGGTGCAAAAGCGGGCTTTGGTGCATTCCTGTTATTTAACTTTTCCAGCTACGGAGACGGGGAGCGATCTTAACTCCACGGATAATTCCCTCTGGCAAGTGCAAAGTGTTAAAGGACAAAGCGCCACATTAACGGCGATCACCAAAACTTCATCGACCAAGGCCGAGTCAGCGACATCCTCAACGGAAGCCAATGGCGGGGAAAGCAAAAAGGAAATGCTGGTGGGCAGTGCCCTGCGGGAAATATACCGAGCTATCCCTAAAAACCTCGCTTTAACAGTGGCCCTAGCCCATGACCTGGAACGCATTGAGCGGGTGGATGCCACCAGTGCCTTTGGGGCGATCGCCGCCGTGGAAACAGTGATTAATGCCGGGGAAGGTAGTGCAGACTGTGTGTTTGGCAGACTGGAAGCCCATCGCTATAGCCTCTTTACCGAGGGGGGAAACCCTTTGCAACCCCTGACTAAGTCTGAGTCCAGCGGGGCGGTGAAAACTGTCATTGGTGCCCTAGACCCCTGCTTGAACCGTTTGCTGGCCTTGAAATGGCTGACCTTACTGGCCAATGGCAATAGCACCCAACTGGGGGCCGGCATCAAACTGGTGCAACAAACCAGCGGCGATAATCCCCTGCCCCGCCTAATTTACCAATGGCGATCAACCCGTTACCCCTATCCTCCCCAGGACAACAACCCCGGCAATGGGGGCAATGGCATACCCAATGCTCCCCCCAGCTTCCTGCCCGCCGTGGCCACCAACCAAGCTTTACAGTGTGAATTGGAAAACTTTAGCAATGAAACCCTCTACGGTTGTTTGATTGGGGTGAATAATCGCGGTCTGAGTGTGGCGGCCATTCTCCGTCCAGACCTAAAGTTACTACAGGGCAAAGAACAACTGACCTGGCCTAGCCCAGAAGATCCCCTCTGGATTATTGGTGGAGACAAGGCGATCGCCCATTGGTTTTTAATTCTTTCCCGTTTTCCCCTGGCCGGCACTGCCACAGCCCTAGGACAACAAATCACCGGCAACAATTCCATCGATCCCCCCAGCCTAGAAAGCCATCCCCCCCGGGTGCTGCCATTGAAAAATTTGCTCCCTGTGGTACTAGCCCTGGTCCAAGACCTAACCGCCCATGGGGTGACGGTGGCCCCAGTCCCTGACGATATGATTTTACTATCCACCGCCGATTGGTTAAGTCTGCCCATTATGTATCAAGTCATTTAGAAAAGCCCGCAATCTAGGGATTCCTTGTTAGGATATTAGACGTTTCAGGGTTGGTGGAGCTTCCCTTGACCAGCGGGGTCTGATTATGGGTATGCCATGGACCTTGGTGCGGTCATTAACTCTAGGCATTGCTTTTTCCGCTGAAAATGCCCCAACCCAGCCACTGTGCTACATATTTTTGTCTGTCCATTGTTCATCTATGACATCTTCCTTGCCCTCGTCCACCCAGCATCGGTTGCAGCAACTACCACAGATTCCGAGTGTCTGGGAAGGCGATCGCCGCCCGTTTCAGGGGGGATCCTTGGGGGAAAGGGAAGATGGGGAAGCAGGGGAATGCATTCTCTGGGTGGATGGCACTGAGGGGCTGGTGCGTTCCATGGATGTGATTCCTGAAACTTCAGGCATGGAAACCGTAGTCCGTACTCTGATCCGGGCCATGGAGATGCCCCGATCGCCAGCGCCCCCCTGTCGGCCCCAAAAAATTGTTGTCCGCAACCGGGAGCTACAGTTTTTACTGCGGGGAATTCTCCAGGGCCTGAATATTAATGTGGAATACCAAGCCCAGCTTCCCCTCATTGACGAACTCTTTCGCACCTTTGACACCATTGACGATCATCGCCCGGCTCCCATTCCTCCAGCATTCGATGTCCCCCTTAAAAAGTTAGCCCGGGAAATTTGGCATTTATCCCCCTGGGAGGTGTTGACCGACCTAGACATTATCGCTATCCAAATTCCCACCCTGGAGGGAGTGCCCCCCCTCTACGCCTGTGTGATGGGAATGTTGGGGGAAGAATATGGCATCATCCTCTACCGTTCCCTGGAATCCCTGAAAACCTTTCGGGCAATGGCCATGGGTGAGGACGATAACCAATGCCTAGAACAGGTTTTTCTCTCCCAGGACTGTTGGTTCATTAACTACGAAGCCGGAGACCAGGGAGAAACCCTGCCGAGGGCAAACCCGCCATTTTTCCCAGCTAGCCAAGATAACCAGGCCACAGCCATTTTCGGCAGTATCCATCCCCTAGAAGGCATTCGTCCGTTTATCGACGAAGAGGAGGCCTTAGCGATTTACTGTGCCCTGGAAGGATTGGCCCATTTTGTCAAAGCCCACCACGGCGATTTTGAAGCGGAAAATGTCGAGCTAATTACCAAAGAAGTGAAGGTCAAACATCCCCTCAAGCCCAAGAACACCAAGGAACAGCTATTGGTGCAGCTTTCCACCCAACCGGAGCTAACGGCGGAGTTTTTGGGGCAATTGGGTTTTGATGAGGAAGAGGAAGAAGACGATGATGATCTGTTGGAAGATGATTTAATTCCCGATAATTCGTATATGAGTTTGGGTATGGTGCCCTGGGACTTAGTGCATAGTCTCCGTTCCTCCCCGATGGTTCATTACCAAGCCAGTGAATTTCGGCAAAAGGGGGATGGCATGCCAGTGTTGATGATCCAAACTAGCCGTCCTAAGGCCAAAGATTTAATTCGCCGGTTACAGCAAGAGGGAGAAATCGCCGGACTGGGTTTTAATGCGGGGCGAGACTGCTGGACGGAAACTAGGTATGACTTGGGTATCCTCAAAACCGGCCAGGATAAATTGTTTCTCTTTGGAGAATTTCTCCTTGATGCCCCGGCCCACCGCCAGGCGAAAAAAAATTGGGAGCGTCGCTGTCGCGATACCAAGGGTTATTGTGCGGTTTTAATTGCCATGGGGGTAACGGGACAATCCAAAGGTAGGCCGGAACTACGCCATATGTTGGGCTATTTTGAAACCCGTTTCCTCACTCCCCAGGAGTTGGGATTGGGCACCCTGCGCTTATCTTTGGGAGTTGACCTAGACTTTTAGGGATTTTGTCAATTTTTATTCTAAAAATTCCACCATGACTAGCCAGAAATCCAATCTTACAGTCTGTGGTTTTAGCGTTTTTCCTGGCGTTGGCGAATAATGTTTTCCACTTGGGGACCCAAATCCAGAAGACGTAAAGTTCCCCCATTGCCCTGCCAGGTAGCAAATAAACAGAGATAGCGACCCATGGGGGCGATCGCCGTGATGGTTTCCCCGAGGGAAAAATTGCCAAATAAAAAACCTTCATAGTCCAACAAAGCTACTTCCCCATGGCGATCGGCTAGTAGATAACCCCAGGGAAAAGGCTCAATGAATTGGGGCTGGATAGTTAGGGCAATGCGATTGACTTTCAGGGGTTGCAGACGAATCAAAATACCAGTGTAGGGAGCATTATCGGCCAAGCCAAACAGATGGTTGCGGGAGTAGCGATTAACTACCAATTGAAATACCAAAAAAGAAAGGCGAAAGGCTGGAAACAGGGACCCCCGCCGATTAAACAGGAAAAAAATAGTATGACAATAACTTGCCGTTGATTGAGACTGCACCAACAGGCCATGGTTTTGGTCTAGGGTGAGCAGTTGATCCGGCCATCGAATTACTACGGCTGCAGCCACAGGTAAGCTGTGGTCAGTGCGCCATAATTGAAAATGGCCTTTTTCACTGTCCCGATCGCCTACTACCACTGCCAAAGTTTTACCACCGGGGCTTAGATTGGCCAACAGACGCTCTGCCCGCAAATTAATGCGAGGTTTGGGGAGAGAGAGAGCGCCAAGTAGGGTTTCTCGCCACTGGTAAAATTGCCATTCTCCTGGTTCACCTCCCTGGATTAAGAGGCTAATTTGGTCTTGATTTACTTCCAGATTAGCTATGGTTCCCGGTAAACCCAACGCCCAGCGGGGCAAAGGATGGTGCTCCACATTTCCATCGCCATACTCCCATAGGTACAGTTCGGCCCCATTGCCTAGGTATAACCAAAGTCCTGCCCCAGTTAGGTGACTAATGGGAAATAACAAGGGAGTACTGTGTTTGACTGTGGCCGTAAAGGCTAGCGGAGCTGGAGCCAAGTGATGGTAAAGATAGCCGTTACCCCTGGGGGGATCCTGTTCCAATATTTGTTTTTGAACCGTGGCCAAATCACTGGCCATGGCTGTGGCATTGGGAAATCGTCTTTGGGGTAATTTCTCCAAAGCCCGTTGGACAATGGGGGCAAGTAAGGGAGGAAATTCCGGCGGTAAGGTTAAGCGGACATTGAGATGGGCTGCCTGCAACGCTTTAGGAAATCCTGAAAACGGGCGATCGCCGACGATGAGCTCGTACAGCAAAATACCCACAGCATAAATGTCGGAAGCTACAGAAAACTTGCCGTAGAACCGTTCCGGGGCCATATAGGCGGGAGAACCAGTGTAACCCTTGCTGAAATTAGGATTGCCCGTTTTAGCTGTTAGGCGAGCAATGCCAAAATCTGATACTTTTACCTGCCATCCCTCTGCCCGGGGTATTAACAGGATATTTTCCGGTTTAAGGTCACAGTGGACAATGTCATGCTGATGGGCTTGGGCCAAACCCAGCAATATTTGTCTTAATAAATCTATTTTTCCCGCCAAACATAAATCTCCGTCCCCATCAATAATGTCCCGCAGAGTTCCCCCCTCACAGTAATCCATCACCAAATAGCGGCCCCCAGGATGGTACTCCAAACCATGGCAAGCCACAATGTTGGGATGGCGCAGGGTCAACAGATAGGACAGTTCCCGCAGAAATTTATTAGTGGGAAATACCCGATGTTCTAAATCCTTCAGGGCATACATTTTGCCCGTAGTCCGGTGAATAGCACAGTAAACCCGCCCGAACTGTCCCTGTCCGATCTGTCCAATGATTCTATATTGGGAGCGGGGAAACAGCGGCATAACCGCCACATTGGCAGTCTTTACCATAAAAAATACGCCTAGGACGGGGAGTGATTCCATCTTACCTTTGTCCTAGGCGATTATTACTGTTGTTGTTGTCTGGGAGGCAATAGAGAAAGTCTTGGCCGGGGGGCTAAAACTGGAGTTTTAACCAAATAGGTTAGCTGCGGTGGTATCGCTTTCTTCGGCCAACAGGGGTTTAATTTCCCGGTCTGGATCGGCAATATAGGCCTCATGGCCAACTCCCTCCGCCGGGGGCATTACCGGGGTCGGCTCTAGCTCTAGGTCTTCCACTGGCCCTTCATAGTACTGCTTATGGAGCGCTCGGGCGACTTCATAACTGTCCAAATCCCCCTGGTCAAAATAGAGCTTGTAGGCCTGACGCAGATCGTCTGTAGCCTGCTTGCGGTTATCCAAACGAGCGTAGGCCATGCCTCGATGGTGAAAAGCGCCGGCCAAATCCCCCCTAAGGCGGATGGCTTCCGTACAATCCCGCACGGCTTCGGCCCAATCTTCTAAACGGTAATGGCTTAAACCCCTTTGGTAATAGGCTTCGGCGTGGGGATAGGCGGCAAGACTCTGGGTGCAACCTTCCATGGTGCGTAATTCGGTCACCACGGCCAGCAGGTCTTGGTGTTTAATATCCAAACCGGCATGGGTTTGGGCAGCAGCGGCTTGGAAAGCTTCCAACTTCCCTTGGAGAGCTAGGGATTTTTCTGCCAAAGCCTTGGTCAAATTTTCTTGGTTCGCGGCGATCGCCTGTTGTTGTTGGCCAAGGGAAGTTTGAATATCTCCTTGGAATTTTTGTAGATACTCCTGTAGGTGGGCTTGATTTTGATTGACCAACTGGACAATTTGAGCCGCTGTGGCCCGTTGATTAGCCAGTAAATGCTCTTCCAACTGCTTACGGTTAAACAAATGCAGTCCCACCCCTGCTGCTACTGGAATTACCCCCGCCGCTGGGTTAGCAGGCAAGACCACACTGGCGATCGCCCCACCGATTAAGGCCACCACCGACAGCCCATCCCAGATCCCGGAGTTGTAGCCGGTGGCTGAGGATCCATTTTCTGGGGAAGTTACTGTTTGCTCATTAACTTGATTTTCCATCATAATCCTGATTCCTTTGTCGACAATGGGTAAAACACAGATTGCTAGAGCTAAAAAAACTCATCAACGTAATTTGAACAGCTTGGGCATCCTCAGGAAAAACTCCGCTGGACTAACATTCCGGGGCCTAACCAAACAACGCTTCCTCTTGGTGAGTAAGAATTTTGCAATCAGAAGTGGCATAGGCCGCACAGAGCAACACACAACCCGCCGCCAACTCCTCCGGCTTGAGGAAATCGGAGCCTTTATCCGTATGCTCAACCGTCCCCTCCAGCAAACGACCGGCACAGGCCACACAGGAAGCTGCCCGACAGGAATAGGGCAAATCCAATCCCTGATTTTCCGCCGCTTCTAGAATTAACTCATCCTCCGCCACCTCAATGGTGACATCACTGCCCGTAGCTGGATTGACTAAATTGACGGAATAAATTGCACCCATGAATGACCCAAACAATGGACTGAAACTAGCAAATTAACTACTAAGAATGGTGTGGTCTAACTTCAGTGCTGGTAACACCATGGCCACCTCATCCGGCTCCAGAAATTCCTTAATGGTTTCCTGAATTACCTTATAGCTAATCTTGGCGTATTCAGTATAGTTGTAAGCCCGCACAATGGTCTGATACCAAATTAATAGACCCTCCCGCAGACGGTCCAAATCCCCAAACAGGATGGCTGTAATTGAACAACGGAACACATTAGTCATGTCCCGCCGGCAAATTTCCGTCACATCCCGATTGCCCATGTGGAAAGTATCCTGGGGTAGACCCCGCTTTTGGGCTTCCCAACGGTGGATAATTTGCTCTTCACTATCCCGGATTTTTTCGTAGGCACTGATACGGGTTTCCGCTGTGTCTAAAAAGTCCTGGAGGAATTGCAACTCCTGGTCCGTAGCATAGCGACCATCCGCATCAATGGTGAGACGAGTCAACGGCTTAAACATAAATAAGAATCCTCATAAAAACAAACATTAAACCGCCACAGTCAGCCAGGAAATTATTCATCGGTATCGTTGACAATCTGAATTTTGGCCGCCTGTAACTGGTCATCTAGTTGACTAATCATGGAACGGGTAATTAACTTACCTTTTTCCACTAGGATGCTCCCATCCCGAGGATTGAGAATATTTTCCTCCGCTCGACGGCCAATCAGCTCCTCGATGTCCTCAATTTCACTGACGTACATCCCAGCGGGCAATTCCACCACCACGCCTTCATCCAACACCCGGGCTTGGCAAGCCAAACGGGAATAACGATTGTGGGTGGTGATCACCTCTAGGGTGCGCTGCTCCCGACGGTTGAGGGGAGAAAGACTCTCCATCCCAGCGGTGATGTAAACGTGACAAGTGGCACACATACCCCGACCACCACACTCCTTCATGATCCGTAAATCCTGACCGAGCAACCCCGAGAGCAGGTTATCGTTGGTCTCGATGGCGACTTTTAAATCAATGGGGTCGAGCTTAATAGTTTTAGCCACACAATCCTCCTTAGTACTGGCAACAATGGCATTAACCCTGTTGGCGACAGAGCAATTCCATAATGGTGGCATGGTCATGGCCTTCTGTTAACCAAGCAGAAACTGGTTTGAGCCGTTCCTTGAGACCGAGGATGAACAGATTTTTTTCTGCCCCTAGGGATTCACAGGTGGTCTGTTCACAGTGGAGGTTTTCCCCCGTTAACTGGGAGAAAAAGGCGGTGAGAATTCCCGCTTCCAGGAAACCCATGGGGCATTTACCCTGGGGAGCACAGGCTACAAAGGGAGAATTGACCACTTCAGCGACAATGAAGCCGTTTTGGTAGTACTTTAAGTCGATGTCCACCAGGCCGTAACCATGGGATTTCCAGCACTGTTTAAAGGTTTGCAGAAATTCCACCATTTCCATCGCTTGGATGGGTTTGCCGTAATACTCCTGGAGTTCATCGGCAAAGCGTTTGTAGAAAGCACTGCCCCAGGTTTTGCCACAGGCGGTGAGGGCTACCCCAGCGCCAATGCCGAGTTCTGAATCGATGGCCGTAAATAAACCCTTAATTAAGGTGTCTGGCAAAGCAATGAGGCGAGCCCCACTGCGGTTTTCCAAAAGGCCAAATTCGTTGTCTCCTTGGAGGTAAACGTCGGGGGCAAAGTAGTTGCCTTTGGGGGGTTGGGCATTAATTAGGGCATTGACATCAATCATGGTTACTCTCCTAGGGTCATCATTTCTGCTTCTTCCTCTGCAACGGCGGCGGGGGCTTGGCCGAGGATGGTTTGGTCGGCCTGAACTAGAAAGGGTTCTAGGAGACGGTATTGGGGGCCACCCAAGAGGGACTCCAACTGTTCCTTGAGTAATGCGGATAGTCGGATTTCGATCGCCAATAGGTCGTGGGCTTGAACCATACCTTCGAGCCATTCCAGTAAACGGTATTGGAGATATTCCGGATTACTGAGGAGCATGGCCATGGCCCCATAGCGCAAAACGCTAATCCAGTGCAGAAGGGCCTGTTGTAATTGGGTTGCCGGGACGTTGCTAAATTCCTCTTCTAACCGATCGGCGATCGCCTGAAAAATGACAATTTCGTTGTCCCGGAGTAGACGGTAAGCACTCAACCGTTCCCGCATCAACCCCAGTTGCTTATGAAAGGAAATGATTTCCGGAGGTTGGAGATAGTGGTCTTCGGCCCGATGAAAAAGCCGTTCAAAATCTTTTTGCATAGTTTTACGGGTCCTTAAAATAAATCGGAAAGATCTTCCAAGCCGATGGTTGGTTCAAGCTTGGCCACTGGTTCCCTGGACTGGACTGGGGCCTTAGCCTGGGGTAAGGTTCCCCTCGATAAACTTTGCCCATGCCAATCAATGCCCCGACAAAATTCCGCCACCGAAGCAGTGAGAGAAAGGGGACGGGGAGGAGCTTTGGGACGATGTAGGGCCGGTAAATTTTCCTCTGGAGCATGGGGGCGCTGACCAGTCCAATTTGCCTGGGTAAAAAAGTCCGCCACCGACAGACAGAGCAAAGAAGGTAAATTATCCAAACTTTCTTCCGTTACCGAACATTCCAGCACTGGCGGTGCTCCCTGCCAGTTGTAGCCCCGGAAAAAATCCCCTACCTTCATTTGCCCCCACTGGGCTTGATGAATCATTTCAGGTATTCCCCTTTGACGAGTTTGGTGGCAATATCGTTGGCATTGGCCCCTTCGTTTTGCCAGAAAGTGGCGGCATCAATGCGGTCTTGCTTACCAATCAGAAACTTGCAATAGGTTTCCCCCATGGCGTAGCACTGAATTTCAATGCAGTTGAGGGACTTATTCACCAGGCGGCTAAAGAAACCTGCCAACAGGCCAGCGTAAATATGGCAAACAGGCTTACCCACATCCCCCAACGTCCGGGCCACAGCGGAGTCGAAAATATCCACAAACAAAAAGCCGTTTTTCTGTTCACTGAGGTCAATGGCCCAGTTACCCCAGCCCTGGGCGGTGAAGGGCCACCACCAACCTTCTAGCACATAGTTAAGATTGAGCTCGCTCAAAGAACTGGTATAGCCAAATTCCGTCGGGAACCACTGGTTAAAAAATTCGGCATCGTAATGGCCCCACTCCTTGCCGATGTTGTACATCACCACACTGGAGGCGTTGCCCACTTCTTCCTGCAAGCCGTCAATTAAACCGACGATAAAATCTTCGCTGGTAAGAACATTGCGGCAGTTATTCCAGTCCACAATGGAACCGGAATTCATTTGAAAACAAAAGAAGTCTTCTACTTGATAGTGGTGATGTTTGCTGGGATGAACCTTTCTTAAACTATGTTCCAACAAGTTAGATCCTTTGACCTTAGCCGGAATATTTGATGTACTAATGGAAGTTAAAACCATGGACGACATCCCCTTAGGTATGGTGAAAAAATCAGTTTGGCTTGGCAGGTAACCCATCTATGGGTTAAAAAAGGATTCAGGATAAAACGGGCAAATGCTGTGAAAAATCAAGAGCTCTGTCCTGGGTTCACGGTGTCGAGTGATTTTGACTTACCACTGGCTGTTTTCCTAAATGGAGAAAATTTGACTGATGTCCCGCCGATGACCGATCCACTTTGTATTCAGTACAAAGAATAATCGAAGCTGTTGTTGAAGTTCCAACTAACCCTAATTCTTACATAGCTTTTGTAGGCGGGAGAAACCTCTGTTACAAAACGTTGTCAAGGGGAGAAAGATAAATCAAAATTTCTCCATTAATTATTGTTAAGTTTGATTTGATTTTATTGACAAAAACATCGATTAATTTCCTGTCGGCTGGCAAAATTCTAGGGAATAGGTCTGGGCCGGTTGCTTCTCCGTGGCTAGGTAATCTCTCAACCAGTCACAACCCTGTTCCACTAGTTGACGGAGCCGTTCCTTCTCTGGAGTGACGGGCCAACTTTGTAGGTCCCCGTTTTGGGCCACGGCTAACAACCATTGCCCTTGCCGATTAAAATCTAGCCCTAATAGCGAACCTGATGTGCTGGTAAATTCCCCCCGGAGGTTACCCTGTTGGTCCCAAAGTCTGACCATGCCGTCACTGGCAGCGGTGGCAATCCATTGGCTGTCGGGACTGATGGCAATCTGATCAATGGGTAGGGGGTCACTTTTTAGGGTATGCAATAGTTGTCCCTCCACACTCCAAATTTTGGCGGTGCCTTCCCGCCCAGCGCTTAACAGATACTTCCCGTTGGGGCTGTATTGCAGTTGATTGAGGCGATCGCCGTGGGCCACAATACTTCTAATCAGGGTGCCATCAAAATTCCAGAGGGTGAGATTACCCTGTTCATCGCCAGCGGCCAATTGCGGCAAGGTCGGGTGGAGACTAACACTGCGGATGGGTTCTTTCCGTTGTATGGAGTTTCCCAAGGCAAGGACTATGGGGTCATTCAATTCAATGGGAACCCCTTGGGACTGGTTTCCACTGGTCTGGTTATTTTTTGTCCCCTGCCAAAGTTGCACCTCTCCGCTCCCGGTGGCCATGGCGATCGCCCATTGGGGGGATGTGGGAGTAGTACGCAGGTCTACGTCGTAAACCCGGCTAATATCCGTCCTCCAGGTTTTGAGCAATTGGGATTTAGTCTGGAGTTGCCAAAGTTGCCATTGCCGACCCCGTTGCCCCAATAACCATTGGCCATCGGCACTGAACTTGAGGCGGTCAAGATTTTGGCTAGCATCGGATAAAAACTGTCGGCTCCTATTCTTTGTGTTGAACAAAATTAAGGGCTCATTTTCCATGGCCAAAGCAATGGTGTTGGTCTTAGCATTTTCCGCCACCGCCCCGAGTACAGCGGGCAGATTGAGGTTAACCAAATCGGACTTTGGGCTCATGTCCCAAACCTTCACTAAGTTATTCTCCGCACCGATCGCCAATAGGGCTCCATTGGAAGCCAAGGCCAAACCAAAAATTGCCTCTGGGTAACCCTGGTACTTTTTCAGCATTTTGCCGCTGGTGGACCAATGAATGACACTGCCATTACTACTGCTGGAAAATAACTGTTTGCCATCGGGGGTGAAGACCACCCTGGTAACAAATTCATCGTGGCCCGATAGGGTGGCTTTAATTTCCCCTTGGGGAGTCCACAGTCTCACTGTGCCATCGTCCGCCGCCACAGCCAGTAGATTGCCATTGGGATGCCAATTAACTCCAAAAAAAGCCACCTCCGGTAAGCCAAACTGACGGATGAGATTACCATCTAAATCCCAGAGGCGAATTTGTCCGTCCCGACAAACGCTGACTAGGGTTTGGCCGTCAGGGCTAAATTGGGCGTCATCCACGGATTTAGTATGGCCCCCCAACACAGCCAAGGTCTTACCCGATCGCCAATGCCAAAGGCGCACAGTGCGGTCTCGGGAGGTGGACGCAAGGATTTCCCCGTCGGGGCTGAAGCTAACGCTATAAACAGAATCTTGATGGCCCTTGAGGGTTTGGAGCAGATTACCGTCTAGGTCCCAAATTTTGACCGTCTGATCTTGCCCAGCGGTGGCGAAAATTTTGCCGTTGGGGGAGAAATCCACCCGGTAGATACTGCCTGTGTGGCCGGTGAATTCCCGTAAAAATTCCCCCTGGGGTGTCCAAAGGTGCACTGTCCCATCCCGGGAAGCAGAAGCAATCAAATTCTTATGGGAACTGATGGCTACGCTGGTAACTCCGTCCCGATGGCCCGTCAAAACGTTTTTTTCGGCAATTTGGCTAAGAATTTGTTGCAAACTTACCAAGGGACTGGTGGCGGGGTATTGACTAAGGGTTTCATCCGCTTTGACCAGGTGATGAAGTTGGTTCCCGGCTTCCAAAGCGGTGACCAAACCAGGAATTTGATCAAAGGTAAATTGCCGTTGGGCGCTGGTGCCTAAGCGTTGGAGTTCTGTGCCCTGTTGACTCCGTTGTTGTTTGAGGGTGGCAAAGTAGGCCTGGCTCAAGGCGATCGCCGAGCCCCCCAGGGACATCATCAGCACCACAATGCCAAAACTGATCATCCGTTTCGCTTTGACATTGGCTTGAGTCAAAATTTGGTTGGCAGCGAGGGAAGCTTCCTGTTCCTGATTTTGGCTGGCGTTGAGGTAGCGGTAATCCACCCCGCTGAGGTTTTTGCTACTGGCCCAAGCCAATGCTTCCCGTAGGGCTTCCCCCCGCAGTAATCGGGAAGAATCTTGGTAATTGGAATTGATCCAGGCTTGGAGGTTGGTGCCATAGGGTCGGAGTTTGTTCAGTTCCTTACTGACCCATTGGGCGTTAAAAATTGCTTGGTAAATGGGGTTATAGGGACGCAACTGCCCTTTCACTTTCACCACCAGCCCCGTTAGTCGCAACACCGTTTGTTCAACGCTATCGTCCGCCGGAATAGCACCTTTATGCAAAATTTCTTGGTACAGCCCCAACAGTTGCCCACTGCGGGCTTGATCTTTTAATAGGCGATCGCCAATGGTGCGAAAGTGTACCGGCTCATCGTTGGATTCCCAATGGCGGATAATTTTTTCTTCAATTAGTTGGGCAATGGTAGTGGCAATAGTTTGAGATTGGCAATCTAAATCCCCTTTCTGTAGAGCTTCTGCCACCAATTCGCACACTTTCTGGGTTAAAAAGGGTTGCCCCCCAGTCCAAGCTAAAATTTCCCCCAAAATTTCCCGGGCGCTAACTTCATCTACCGGCAAACCAGCACTCAGGGGCAGAGCTTCCGTTAGGGTAAAACCCGTGAGGGCAATGGCTTGGCCAATGTTAAATGGCGTTTGGGTTTTGTTATCAATTAAATCTGAAGGAGTGGCTACGCCAAACAGGGCAAAACTCAGGCGGTTATATTCGTGGTCATCGGCCCGTTGGTTATAGCAAAAACGAATGTAGGAAAAAAAGTCATCCAGGGAAAAGGGCAGACTCAATACCTTATCAATTTCATCGATAAAAATGACAATCTGGCGATCGCCAATGGTTTGAAGAATGATTGTTTCAACAAATTCCCGTAGCTTTTGAATGGGACTGAGTTGTTCCCGCTCCCGTAACCAAGGCTTGAGGGCCACCTTCCCCGCCAAAGGCAAACCGAGGTAAAGCTGGGTAATAATGCCGTTATACCACTTCTGAGGGTCAGCTTCGGTGCCTAAACTGGTGATGTCAATGGACACACACACCACCCCGTCCTGTTGCAGTTGATGCATGGCCCGCACCCGCAGGCTAGATTTACCCATCTGCCGGCAGTTGAACACATAGCAAAATTTGCCCGCTCGCAACTGGGCCAATAGTTCCCGATCCGCTTCCCGTTGACTGTAGCTGGGATGATTAGCGGCCAAGCTCCCCCCCACCTGATAGGGGGTTGACTGCAATAAATTGAGGGCGATCGGCGACATTGTTTCAGCTATGTTTTACTGGTGCATCCTAATGAATTAGGAGATTAGAACAGTATCCTGATTCTTTGATAGCATACAGGGCCTTTGCTTTAGATTTTTATTTTATCTTGTCGTCAAGGCGATTATTTCCAAAGACAAACTCCACTTTAAACGATAAAAATATCATCAACGTCAGGGGAAAACATAGGGAAATTAAGCCAAACTTAGCGGTTAATACTCCACCGCAGATAGCACCGACGGTAAATCCAAGCAAGGAGCTACCAAATTTAATTAATCTGGTGCGGGAAGCATCAAGATCTTGAAGGGATAGTTGTAGTTGAGCATGACTTTGTAAGCTGCTAGTCAATGCCAAATCCATGGTGAACTGAGTTAGGTTATTGGTCATGGCAGTAGTAGGGGCAATGTGTCCCAAAGATTCCCGCATTAGTGCATTTTGCATGCCCATGGAAAATACTCCCAAAGAACCAGTCACAAACAATGGTAAGTTATTAACCGATTTATGGTGAGGTGGATCCAAGGCAACGGCACTGATTGTAAATAGTAATAAAACTAAAGTTTCTAAACTGATTAAATAGGCTAAACGTAGTTGATGGCGACGGGCAAGAACGGTGGTTAGGAGTACCGCAAACATAAAAACTGGAATGACTGCAATCCTCACCCAAAGGGCTTCTCCCCCTACCCCAATTATTTCCGTTGCGGCAATGACCAGATTTCCTGTGATGTGGGAAGTGAACAGACCATTGAGCCCTAAAAAGCTAGCCGCATCGATAAAACCAGCCACCCCACTGAATAATACACCGGCAACTAACTGCCCACTTGATAATAGTTTCATTGTCCATAGTTGCCTAGCAAAACTACGTCATTGTAGCGTCAATCAGTGGAGTAAATTATAGGCTAAACTACGTTGACTGAGTTGGACTAAGTTATATGGAAAAAACAAAGTTTAACAACTCAGGGTAGCTTATTTTTGCTTATTTTTAAGCAGGTAAAAAGTCGAATTGCAAAATCAAGTCGTTATAATCTTGATCGCCGCCACCTACCATATCTTCAAAGCCGAAAAGGTTACTACCTAAACGTGACATTTGACTGATGCCATTGTGGTTAGCTCCATTGAAAGAGAACAGGGCAACCGGACCGAAGTTGGGATCATTACTGGGATTTTGACTCAGAACTTCTGCAATGGTGCTATTGGGAATAATGACCATGCCGTACATCTGATTACCTAACAAATTAACCGTCTGTTGAGTAGTACTGAAAAAGCCATCGGGGGCAGTTAAGCTAACACCAGTTAAGGGAGCTTGGGCACGACCTAATGCCGCTTCGGTATAACCTGAATCACCGGGTTTGAGATCAATTTGGCGATCGCCATTAAGGTCCAATCCCCCAGTCAGACTGTCGACTTTGTACAAAGCAATGGCATTATCATAGGCCCCAGCCCGACTAATGGAAACTTCGGCAGTGACGGACTGACCCAATACCCCTGGCACCACCAAAGTTTTGGAGCCAATTTCGGCAGTGATACCAGCAAAGTTTAGTTGATGATAACCGCGGCTATCGGTCTCTATGATGGGAGCAGTATCGATGGAAAAAGTAGTTTCATCCCCCTGTTGACTGTAGAGAATGTAATAACGGTTTGGTTCTAAATTTGCGTTGCTAAAATCACCAAAAAACTGTGACTCTGTTGCAATTAAATTATCAACATTAGTAAAGCTTTGTTGGGCTAAGCTACGGGTTAGTGCCTTTGTGGAAGCACCATTTTGATCGCTGAAAATAAGCTGCTTACGAGCTAAAGCGGCCGCTTCATAACTTGGATCATCCGGCAACAGACCATCGATGGAACCATTGGTATCATCCACCTCAATCCAGCCCATGGCATAATTTTGGTTAGGACTATTAATTAGCCTTAATTGCACTTGGCCATCGGCACTGGTGGGAGCCCAGAAAACTCGGTTGTCATTACTGATTAAGCCTGGAATCACCCTGCCCAAATAGCCTTTAGTTTGCACTAAGCCATTGGTTAATCCATCGGCATCACCCCGATCGCCATCCCAAAGTTGAAGCTCTAGACCCTGGGGATTATTTTCGTTATCAAAGTTGGTAAATTTGGCTCCCGTCATGCCATTGAGCATCAAGGATTCATAGTTGCCGGCTACGGGGTTATAACTGCCAAAGTCATTAAATTCTGCTAAGCCATTAACATCTAACTTAACTAGGGCTTGACCAGCATTAACGGTGGTAGAGAAGTTAATTACGCCCCCTGTTAAACTATTTGCTGACTCTCCTGGGAGATAATTCCAATTGCGAATTTGGGAACCATTGGCATCAGCAGCTAAGAAAAATGCTTGTTCCCCATTCCCTGGCTGTAACCCTTCTTCCAACAGGGAAACCAACAGGCCAAATTGTTTGTCTCCTGTGTAAATACTATCATTAGGAACTTTAACTTTAATCGTTTTTTTTGTCTCCCCAGGTTTGAATACTAGCTGTCCTGCTACTGGTAAATAGCGATCGCCTGCTTTGCCATCCATATCCTGGGTTAGGTAACTGACAACAACATATTTGTCTAGATCGCCTGTCCGTTCAATGGTGAAGTCAACTTCCCCCAAAGCTTCAGAAGCTGTAGGACTGGAAACAAATAGTTTTGTAGCAATATTTATATCTCCGACATTGCCTGTGTTGGTATTTCCGTTATTAAAGTTGCCGGTATTAGCATTGCCTGTGTTGATATTTTCATCATTAAAATTGCCGGTATTGGCATTACCCGTATTAGCAATATTGGTATTTAAAGCTGCTGTATTGCTTGTTCCATTGCCATTCGGTAAAACAGGCTGGGGCTTATTCTGACTTGGAGCGGTAAAACTTGGCATTGTTGGCTGATTAACTAAGACAATGGCGGCGGAATTATTCGATTTATATTGATAGAATCTTTGTCCGTATTGATAAGTCGTCCCGTCCGCACCAAAGTCACTGCTTAACTGCAAACTATCACCGCTTTCATCCATTAAGACGATAACGGTATTATTGCTGGACAAATTAATAACGCTGAGGGAATTAAGGGTTAATTGATTTGCACCATAATCCCGAATATCAATGGTTTCAAAATCCTGTAACCGCAGGCCAGGGGAAAGGGTAGTTAGATCCCAGTTTTGGCCGTTGTAACCCTGCAAAGCTAAAATATCAAATCCTGTGCCCCCATTTAACCGACGGAAATAGGTATCACTGACGGAAACCCAGTCATCACCGGGGCCAGCATAGACCACATCCAAACCACCCTTGGTCAAAATTTGATCATCCCCCTGCCCTGCCAGGAAGCTTTCCCCCGTGGCACTGCCCACCATCACATCATCACCAATAGTGCCCGTTTGATTCACCGTGTCGTTAAAGTCACTGCCAAAGAAAACGTAGCTGAGATTATCAGTTTGACTGTTGGGAACGAGGGATTCCGTCCAGGAGCTATCAATCTGGGTAATGGGGGAAGCGTAGTTGACCGATCCTTGCAATTCCTGCCAAGACTGACTGGGGTTGGGCAAATACCAGAGTTGGCCGTTGTCGTATTCAGGATCTCCCAAGCCCACAGTGATCTGGGGCTGGCCATTGGCGCTCCACTGGACGGTTATGGCATTTAGGGTGGGAATTTGCAAGCTGGAGTTAATGGCTGGGGTGGCAGTCCAACCATTGCCGTTGTAGTAACTCACCGTACTATCGGCTTGCCCCACCACTATTTTTAAATCATTAACATTGTTGGGGGGATTGGGACTAGAACTAAAATTCCATTGCACCGCCATTTGGGCGATCGCCGCTCCCGAAGGAAGACCGGAAAGGAAAGTCCACCCGCCCTGTTCCCCGGAGCCTTGGTAATACCAGACGGAGCCATTGTTGCCGTTATCATCCCCCAGACCCACCACCACTAAGGGTTGAGCGTCATTGCTAGTCCACTGCACGGCCAGTTGTTGTACGGGATAAACCCAGCCATCATCGTGGAATTGAGTCCAGACACCGTTACTGCCCTGGTAATATTGCACCTCGCTATTATCCAAGCCAACCACAATATTGGGATTACTAGCTTCCTGCCATTGCACCGATAACTGGGTAACACTTTTGCCAAAATTATTAATGGTTCGCCAACCGGACTGGGTGTTGTAATAGATCACCGCCCCATCAGCCAAACCAACAACAATTTGGGACGGAGATCCATCCTCCCCCCATTGCACCGCCATTTGGGTAATGGCAGACCGCCAACCGTCTCCCTGGTAAGGGCCGTTGTTAACCCAGGTTGAACCGTTGTAGTATTCAATCCCGCCCTTGCCCCCCAGGCCCGCAATGATTTGGGGATTACCGCTCGTATTCCAATTAACTGCTAACTCGTTTATTTCTGCGGGAAGTTTGCCCCAGGATTGCCAGTTTTGATTACCACCGGGATAGTACCAAATATCGCCATTGGATTGGCCAATAACTGCCTCGGGCGGTCGGCTACTGTTATTCCAATTGGTGGCCACCTGATTGGTCCAAACTTGATTGGCTTGCCAATCACCTCCCCCCATTTGAATCGTTTGGTTACCGTCAAGGTAGAGGATATAACTATATTTATCATCATCGCTAAGTTCGCCATTTTCAATAAACACAATCTGCTGGTTATATTGCAGATTGTTTTCACCAGGAGCACCAATAATAAAATCTGCAAAACCATCACCGTTAATATCCCCTCCGCCATTCAGGGCGATACCCGCTTGGGAGTTGGGCGAACCATCAATGGCAAAACCCCTGGGATTTGAACCCTGGGATTGATTGGCCCGCAACTGCCCTAAATCGAAGGGTTGATTATTCCAGTCATCGCCGCCGAAAACCACAAACACACCGCCCTGATTATTTTCCGCATCAACGGTGTAGGGGGAACTAATTAATAAATCATCAAAACCATCCCCATTAACGTCCCCTGCCTGGGCAATGCGGGACAGTTGATAGGTACTGATCTGTCCACTGGGGTTGGTGAAGGGAGCTGCCAGAATAACATCGGGTTGGGCCGTATTGCTTAGACCATTACTATTCCCGTAGAAGATAAAAACGCCCCCTTGATTGCCGGGCCGACTCAAATAATTGGGCAGATTATTCGGTTCCCCGATCGCCGCCGCATAATAATTGGAAGCTAGGACTGCTAAATCCGCAATGCCATCTCCATTGAAGTCGCCAATATTTTCTAATTGATTGGCCGCCGCCAGGGTATTAATTACAGAGGAAGTGGTGGGAGTGGGCAATAGGGAAAAACTGCCGCTGGTGGAAATCTGCCCTGCTATTTTCCTTTCGTCACTACCAATGGCAATTTCTGGAATACCATCACTGTTGAGATCCACCCCTGTGGCTGTTGTTTGGGTTTCGGGATAATCAATATTGGTAAAACTGTTTAGTACTCCTGTGGAATTCCCCCAAGCTACCTGATTGCCGTTATCTCCCCACAAAAGTACGTCGTCATAGCCGTCACCGTTGTAGTCACCAATGGCCATGGATTTGGTCACGCCCCCCACTTGATTAATGACCACAGGGGAGGAACTGGAGGTAATACTTAATGTTTTTAAGTCCCCAAGACTGGTATTGCCCAAAACAACATAAAAATTGCCGTTACCATCTAAAACTCCCAAATCTTTAATGCCATCACCGTTAAAATCACCGACACTAATCACGTCCCGAAGGGTAGCATTGGGAACGGAAATCACTAAATCTTCACTGCCACTGGCGGTTGTTAATAAATCTTTGGTGCTGTTCCCAAAAATAATTGCGCCGGCATTAGTTCCACCCGAAAAAACATCGGCAAACCCATCCCCGTTAACATCCCCCAGGAAACGAACTAAACTACCGTTGCCCAGGATACTGCCTGTAAAGGGAAGGGGAAAACTGGTTACATTCAGTTCTTGGGAACCTTGGGGGCCGGGATAGCTTAAATAAAGTTCATTGTTGGCAAAGGCGATCGCCGGCGGGGACTGACTGATGTTGTTGGTAATGACTTGGGGCGATGACCAATTAATGCCATTACCGGAACTGACGAAGTTAAGTTGATTACTACTGTCGAGGTAGCTCAGATAGAGATTGGTGCCGTCATTGGTAAGACTGGGGCCGCCCTGGGAACTCACTCCAGGAATAGGAATACTGCTCCAATCGTTAGCGGAAAGATCGGCGTTGGTGGTGGATGTTATGTAGTCAAGAGTACTGGGGGTATTTCTAGTTCCTCCTTTGTAAACCAGATAGAGGGTATCCCCCAACACTGTGGCACTGATAGCACTAATAGCAGTTTGGTTACTACCAATTTCGTTGGCGTAAATCCATTCATTACTGCTGTTTAAATAAAATTGCAGAACGGTGGAAGTTGAGTTGTTGGCGGCAAAAAGTAGGGACAGGGTTCCTTGGTAAACAAACAGGGTCGGCGGTGTGGAAGAAGTGCCCCCCAAGGCCAAAGGAGCATTCCAGGTCTGGCCTTGATCTTGGCTAGTGATGATATTTAACCCGTTGTTACCATCTACATAGGCCAGGTATAAAACATTGTTAAAAAAGGCGATCGCCGGGGGAAAAATAGTTTGGGCAGATTGAGGTAACTGTACTTCCGAGTTCCAACTTTGACCATTATTAGTGCTGACGGTGAAATAAATTTGGTTATTGCCACCGAAACCTTTATAGGCTAGGTAAAGGTTGGAGCCATTGATAAGAATTGCCGGGGTGGTGTCAATATACTGGGATGTAGTTTCAAACGTGGTGGGAGGATTACCAATTAAATTGCCATCAATGACAAAACCGTTATCGGAAGCAACATCCGCCAAATTAAGACTGCCATCGGCGGCCAACCAAGGCTGACCGAAAACCACATAAAATTGCTGGGCATTGGGGGCACTGATTAAAAAGCTATCAATGGGTCTGTTGTTCGGCCCTTGTGTGCCCGTGATATTCCCTAAACTAACTACTGCTGTTCCTGCTAGTTGATTGGGCAAACTGCCATTCAATACAAAAACTTGTTTACTGTCATTGGCGATCGCATTTAATTCAATGATCGGTACTATTTCGGTTGATAAATCCAAGGGGCCAAACAGTAAATAACTTTGCCCTGTGCCGTTGCCTGCTTGGGGGGCAGTAATTAAAAAGTCCTGATAACCATCGCCGTTCACATCCCCTGGGGTCATAATGGTCATGCCGGCCCGACCCCCAGCAATGCCGCCATTAATGATTAAATTACCTGCTTCATTGAGGGCTTGGAGAGAACTGGAAGGGGTAAATTTACTGCCGCTAAGTGCATAAACCGCCCCCGCACTGCCATTAACTCCCAAGGCAGAAATTGCTAAATCCTGATGGCCATCCCCGTCTAAATCTGTAAAGTCCCCTAGGGAAATGGCCGCTCCGGCCAAATAGTTTGCCCCTACTCCATTGGCGGCAGGAATATTAGGCCCAGTATAGGTAGCCACTTTGCCAAAGGGCTGGCTACTGGTCTGGGAATACACATGGACTGCTCCAGCGGCGATCATAGTAGTATCGGGATAATTGCCCTGGTTGTTCGACGGTAAAGCACTTTTGCCCACCCATTGGTTACTGACTTGTACGCCGTAGGTGGAGGAACCGATAAATAGATCGTCGCCAGAGTTGTTGGTGAAAGTGACCGGGCCACCGGAAATTTTACGGGAAACCCCCAAGCTGTAGCCGGCCGTTTCTCCCACGGTCACAGTCTGGGCAGGATTTTGGGGATTGGTCAGATTAAAGGTGTTGCCAATATGGATGGGGGAAAGTTGACTAGGATTACTGGGGGAAACAAGATAGACTTTGCCCACCGCCACCCCATTACCGTTTTTGGCAAAGGGAGCACCAAAGGCAATTTGGGGGTCATTACCAGTGAAATTGCCGATCGCCACGGAAAAACCAGCCCCGCCCTCGGCATCCACTCCATCAATCACAAAACCCTGATCACTAGTCCAGTTACTGGCATTACTGAGATCAATAATTTGATTTTTGCCCTTCAGGCCATTGAGATAATGGCCGTTAATCACATAAATGCTTCCCGTTCCCCCATTGGCGTTGGCATTCCCAATGACCAAATCATCTACGCCATCCCCGTCCACATCCCCCGTCACTAAAGCCATAGGCACATTATTATTAATATCCCCGGCGTCGGTAATGCCCGTAATTAGCACCCCGTCCCCATTGCCCGATAAATCCGTGGTGGTTAAAGGCAGGGTGGATTTTTGGCTTAAAACATCGCCCCCGGCAAATAAAATCTGGATTGACCCCTGTACGGCATTGCCCTGGGTTGTATAACCCCGATTGCCCACGGCCACATAGGCCAAAGCCCCATTACTAAAACCACTGGCCATCACTGCGGCGATCGCCGGATTATCGGTATCAATCACAAAGCCACTGTCCACCAAGGAAAGGGAGGCATCATTAGCTTCTTTGATGGTGGCGATGCCGAGAACTTGGTTGTCTAAATAATCGGGACTGTTAGCCGATACGGGGCCACCTTGGTTGGGAATCGGGGAAAGGGAGGTAAAGGTAATAGGGTCAGTTTGCCCCTGGAGGTAAATATTGACTGTGGCAGGGGAAGTTAGGGGACTACCCTCTGTATCCACAAAAATGGTAAAGGTTTCCGTTGCCCCCATAACCCGATGGGAAAAAGTAGCTCCAGGATTCAGACTATTGAGTAACTTATCCCCAGAAATGAACTCCAATTGGGGCGTCGTACTATCTGCGTTCTCCGCTAGAATTACCCCTAGCTGCCAGCTCTCACTAAACGCATTACCTGTGCCATCTGTGCCTACAGTCCAGAGTTGATTATTGGACGTAGTTACAGTAAACCCAGTAATCTCACTTCCCTGTTGCCCGGTTAAGTTAACTTGAAAAATGGTATCGGGGTTACCGTTGGGAGCAATTTGGGCATTATTATTACCAGCAGGATTAGCAGAAACAATGTCCCAAATGGGATTATTGGCTGCCGAAAGAATGGTAGGAACGACTTCATCAACGGGGTTAATACTAACGGGACTTTGCCAACTATTGCCACTGCTGTCCCAAACGCTGTAGTTAGTTTCTGGTCCCGCTGTCACTGGCTCAAAAAAGCGAGCTTGATAGTGGGAACCGACTTCGTTAACCCCCCAAATTCCGTTAATTAGTTGGGAACCCGTTAAATTGAGAAAATTATTATTACTTGAACTAGGGCTAGAACCATTATCAACATAGGAAAGAATCGAATTATAAAAAGCAAATTCATCCAAATAAACAGACCCACCACTACCCGCTAAAGTTAGCGTTCCCGACTGGGGCAAATTGGCAAAAGCAATATTTTCTAGAGTATTTACCAATTGACCATCGAGGTAAAGGTCAAGAATTTGTTTAACAGGATCATAAGTTCCCACCACATAATGCCAATTACCAGTGGTAACAGTGCCGCTAATCTGGGGGTTACTCCCATTATTCAAGGTAAAAGTTAAGCTATCTTCATTCAAACTCAGATCAAATACCCCGGCCAAATTAGCCAAACCCACTACTCCGTCAGACGTTGGTAATTTGAACCAAAATTCCACCGAAAAACCTTGCACGGAAACAGGTACTGGCGAATTGATTGTTATCCCGCCACCATTGAATAACACGGCGGGGTTAAAGTCCCCTGTATTGGTGTTAGTATTTTCCAGCGCCCCCACCTGGCCCAGAGTATAACCAGCCGTGCTGTAGGTGCCATTTCCTGCCACGGATAATTGCCCTTGGTTAATAACCGTTGTGCCGCTCAATTCCCCTAGCCGTAGATAAACCAAAGGATTCTGCTCTGATACCAAGTTGCTGTAGGAAGGGGGCCGGCTTTCCGTCCAGAAAATCGCTGGTTGTCCATTAATGGAACTAATACTTAATTCACTGAAACTATTGGGATTGATGCCGGCATTTGCTCCGCCTAGGATTGTTGGATTAGTCCACGTAGTACCATTAAAAGTCGCTAACTGAATAGTGGTATTGGGATCACCATCGCTATCCAGTTGGGTATTCAACCAAGCCGCCAGTAAATTGCCCCCAGGGCCAACTCCCAATGTTACTTTTTGGTCCTGTCCTGGTTGGCTGGAGAAAATCGGAGCGGCTAAACCCCATTGATTATCGGGGCCAAGCACCGCATAGTAGATGTCCGATTGCTGAGCGGCAGTGGTTATCAAGGCCGCTTCATTGGGGCCGTAGTTTTGCCCGGGAATGGTCTTAAGAGAGAGGGCGGAAGTATCGACGTTAACCCAAGCTACAACGTTTTGCAATGCTTTGGTGCTGGGATTTTGGTAAAGCGTGGCCACAACATCCGAATTAATACCGGTAGTGCCAGGAATAGTGGTGATGGAGGAAATACCACTGTCCCCAAAGGGAGAAAATGCCGTTTTAATAACCGTACCTGTGCTAGAAGCGGTGGTTAAAAAGTTGTTGGTGCTGAAGGATGCAACGGTTTGGGGAGTGCCAGTATTGCTAACTAAGTTATTTTCACCATTGGAGTTAGGGGTATAGGTAATGGTGACCAATTGACCCTGGCCAATAATCTGATTTAAAACCAGGGTGATAGAAGTATCAGCAACGGTGACGCTGGTGACGGTAATGGGACTGGTGCTATTGCCATTAACGGTGACTTGAAATTGACCGCCATTGGGAATTTGATTGACGTTTAGGGTCTGATTGAAGGGAATGGTGATCAGGTTAGAAATTACCGACCCTAACAAACTGGTGGGAGCAGTACTAGTACTGCCAGCGGATTGAACAGAGTTGGTGAAATCAGGAACCCAAAAGCTTGTATTTGTGGCATCAGCCAGATACAGATTAGAAGTGAGATTAGTCCCGCTTAAGCTATAACTAACTTCAACAATTTGGCTAGCATTAACAGAATTAGTCAGGGTTAGGGTAATGGTATTTTGGGCTAGGGAAACGTTGGTGGGAGTAGTGGTATTCCCATCGCTAGTTTTAATCGTAAATTGGGAGTTACTGGGGGGATTAGCCGAGTCATTTTTGAGATTATCGGCAAAGACAAGGTAAAGATAATCGCCTTCTGCTAAAACGGAAATGGGAGTAATGGGAGGGGTGTCACTACTCCAAGCTAATAAGATGTCCCCCTGACTGGTGAGGGCTAAGGCGGGGGAAGTGTCCTGGGCAAAGTCACTGGTTAAATTACTCAGTACCGGTTGGGTTTGGACATTGATAACACCGGCAAAGGTACGATTAATCAACCCCCAGGCAGTGGGAGCAGTGCCATTACTAACGGTAAAAGCTGTGATAGTTTTCTGATTGGCAGCTTTAAGTTGTTGGTCACTATTGGCATCAGGATTGTACTGGACAGTATAGATTTCACCAGGGTTAATGGCGGTATTGGAAGCAAGGGTTAAAACAATTCTGCTTTGATTGACCGCTACATCAGTGATAGCAATGGCTTGATTACTGCTGTTGGTGACCGCAAACCAATTGAGTAATTGATTCTCAGTAGGCAGAATATCCGGGTCTAGTGGACCGTTAAAAGCAATAGTAATCTGTTGATTATTTTGGGTGTAGTCATTTCCTGTACCACTGGTGGGATTATAGGTATAAATTAGAGTGTCGGGAGATTGAAGGGCAACGGGACTACTGGTAAAGTTACCTAATTGATTGCCACTGTACTTAACAATAATATTGGAAAAAGGCTGGCCATTTACGGTGGTGTAGGGGATTTCCTGCTCTAGTCGTAAAATAACTTCACTGTTGTTACTTTGGCTATCAGTTTGAACCACCACTCCAAACACAGGAATAGTGGAAATTTGACCATTGGCGTTGGTAACGGTGACAGTAAAGTCTGTGGGATTAAGACTAAGATTAGGCTCCAGGAATTGAGCAAGATTAATGGTGAGCAAAAAGCCATCAACACTAGCAGTATTATTCGCTTCCAGCCCAGTTTGGTTATTTTGAGATGAAGAAGCAGCAAATGTTTGCGTCCAAGTGGGAAATCCTGCAATCCTAGCACCAATAAGACCAAGCAGACTGACAGTAAGATTGAAAGGAGCACCAATGGTAATGGAAGAGGGAGTATCTCCTTTGATAGTAAAAGTACCATCAGCAAAGAAGCCAATGGAACCAAATAGCTTAAAAATAAAGGGAATTTCAAGGGTTCCTTCAAAGCCTAATGTAACAGGAATTCCCACCAGTAAAGATTCCAGCTCTACAGAACTATTTTGATCAATGGAAGCAAAGGCCGCTTCCAGATTAGACAGTAAAGCTAGAGCTGCTGTTACTTCAGAATAGGTCGGTAAAGCATTGTAAAAACCATCGGTAATAAATAAACGGTCTGTGTTACCGCTTAAATCAAGGTATGGAGCTAATAGGGGAAAATAATTACCGGGATCTTTTGGGGCAACCTGCCATTGCAGAGCTACACCGGCATTAAAAAATAAGCCGAAGTTAAAATTTAGACCACGATTTAAGATATCATCAAAACCAAATAAAGGAATAGACCCCGCTAAACTAGCTAATGCTCCTCCAGTTTCCAAATAAAGGGGAAATTTACCGTCAGAATTACCATTACTGTTGCCATAGCTATACAGAGAAGACAACGTAAAGGATAAATCAAACCCTTCTTGAGAATCCGGAGAAAGTGCACCTCTTCCCTGACTTCTCCATTTATCAAAACGATTACTATCCTCGCTATTGCCAACATTCCGTCTTTGTTTTCTCCCTACGGTAGCCAGGGAATTCAGTAGTAACCTCCCTTTGGTTGATTCACCGCCCCCAAACAAACTCCATTCGGGATTATTGCCCGATGAACCCTGCAAAGAGATAGATAAAATTAGAGGGCCGAACATGCTTTTTAAAACTTTCTCTGGTTCTTGTCCTAATTTTTTAGCAAGAATAAGTGAAAGGGCATTAATATTAAATTCATTGGATGCGTTCCAATTTAATCCTAATCCTTGATAGGTAGGTTT
This sequence comes from Synechocystis sp. PCC 6803 substr. PCC-P, assembly GCF_000284455.1. Classification (GTDB taxonomy): domain Bacteria; phylum Cyanobacteriota; class Cyanobacteriia; order Cyanobacteriales; family Microcystaceae; genus Synechocystis. Next base: position 2,158,103 of record NC_017039.1, on the reverse strand, counting down.
GTTGCCAAGAAAGCTTGCTTCCCCTGCACTAAGAACTTCATAACTGGCGGCAGGGGCATTGCGATTACGACCTAAATAATTGTAGGAATTTCCCTGGATAATATTGCCGCTAGCAGGGGAATTTTGATTACTGCTAAATTGATTTTGGTTGACTGTAAAACTTTGATAATAGAGATCTGTATCCTCTCGGATGGCTTGGTTTTTAGCTTGCTCTGCATCAACTTTTTGCCCTACTACAAGCACTGTGCCATTTTCTTCGGCGATCGCCCTGGGGGCCAAATCTCCCACTTGGTCTGAAGTTAGGGCCTGGGGAGTGCTTAACCATTCCGTCCTGCCCCCGGAGTTGTAACGAGCGGCGGTGTAAAAAATATCACTGTCATTGCCACTGCCCTGTTGATAAACCACCACTAAACCAGGGGCCGGAGCGGCGTTACTGTTATTACCAGGGGGCTGAATTAACTTGTCATTGGCGATTAAATTTAGACTAGTGAGGGATTGATTACCCACATTGGCGATCACCTGGGCATTAACCCACATGGCGGAGTTCGGATCATAGACAGCGTGCCAAAGACTGGTATTTTCCACCCACACAACATGGGTCGTTCCTGCTGAATCTGTGGTGAGCGCAGACAGGCGATCGGCCAAATTGATAGTCATAAGTTCGATTAATTGCTGGGAAGATAGGCAAAACCAATGGCTTTTATTTGGCTTGACTGCTCAATACTGAGATATTACGTTACTATTCCGCCGATTTCCTCTTTGCTCTCCGTCATTATAGCGAAACAACAGTGAAAACCACTAATTTTCAAGTCATAGCAGTTGGGAAAATGATCATTCTTAGTAATATTACTTAATGGTTAATCATCACCGCCAAATAATCGGGTAAATACAGGAGTTTTAATTTTTAATACTAATAACTAACTAAGGCTTTCTGCCCCTAACTAAAAATGCCGTAAAAGCGCAGAAAAATTCTCCCGCTTGATCATTTTGGTCAATCGCCTTGAACCAAAGGGTAAGATCATTTTGGCTGATTGTTCCCTGTTCGCTAATTTTTTCCACCGTCCGAGATAGGTCCAAAATTTTATCAGCTAATTCAAACTCAGTCAGGCAAATGGTAATGGGGTCAACGGCAATATCAGTTAGCCCCGCCTGCCGGAAGTATTTAAACAGATAGCGACCCACCCAGCCAGAAGGAAAGTTATCACACCAAAAATTGGTAATTGCACGGGTTACGCCCCGCTGGTCAGAATCGATGACCAACGTTTCCCAGTCCGGCTCAAAGGCCACTACCCAACCATTAGATTGTACAACCCTGGCCATTTCGGCGATCGCCTTTTGGGGCTGGGCAATGTGTTGCAGAGTGCGGTCAACCCTAGCCGCAGTGAAATTAGCACCGGGAAAAGGTAATTGCTCTGCATCAGCTAAAACAAATTCAAACTTAGTGGTGGAATTTTTTGCCCGCTCTCTTGCCTGGTCAAGCATAAATTGACTACGATCCACCGCTGTAACTTTACCCGTTTCCCCTACATAATTAGCCAATAAAAGGGCATCATTGCCAGTGCCACATCCCACTTCCAGCACTGAATCACCGGGCTTTAACTGCATTTTCTCAAACGTTTTTTGTTTGTAATATTTATACAAGTCCAGTGACTGTTGCAATTCCAGACAACGGATAAAGTTTTCAATGTTTCCAGAGTTATCTAAGTCTTGAAAGTCGCTGGCAAAGTATGTCATGATTGTGACTCAATAAAAAGCAAATTCATGTAATTACTATTAATAATTTTCACTCCACTTTACCCGTTTGGATCACACCATTTGCCAAGTTATTTCCTCGCCGGCCCGCAGAGGCACCAATCCAGATTCAGGGAAAGGTAATTCAGCAGGAATACGCCAAGGGTTTTTCATCAACGTAATTTGTGCTGTATTACGGGGCAATTGGTAAAAATCTGGGCCATAAAAGCTAGCAAAGGCTTCTAGCTTATCCAGGGAATTAACACTTTCAAAAGCTTCGGCATATAGCTCCATAGCATGGAGGGCAGAATAGCAACCAGCACAGCCACATAAACTCTCTTTACTATTGCGAGCGTGGGGAGCACTATCAGTGCCGAGAAAAAATTTAGGATTACCAGATGTGGCCGCGTGTAGCAATGATAAACGATGTTCTTCCCGCTTCAGAATTGGCAGGCAATAAAAGTGGGGACAAATGCCACCTTTGAATAAAGCGTTGCGACTAAATAGTAAATGTTGGGGCGTAATAGTGGCTGCAATATTATTAGCAGATAAAACAAATTGCACTGCATCTGAAGTAGTAATATGTTCCAGCACTACCCGCAGCCGGGGAAATTTTTCCCTGAGAGGAATTAAATATTTTTCAATGAATACTTTTTCTCGGTCGAAAATATCAATATTACTGTCCGTTACTTCGCCGTGGAGTAATAGGGGCAAGTCCACCTGTTCCATGGCTGCCAACACTGCATCACATCGATGGATATCCGTGACGCCAAAGTCAGAATTGGTGGTGGCTCCAGCGGGATAGTATTTTACTGCTTTAACAAACTGGGATGCTTTGGCCGCAATAATTTCTTCGGGATTAGTATTATCCGTTAGATAAAGGGTCATCAGCGGTTCAAACTGGCCTCCCGCAGGTATGGCGGCGAGAATCCTTTCCCGATAGGCGGCGGCATCAGCCACGGAACGCACCGGAGGCTTCAAATTGGGCATGACGATCGCCCTAGCAAATTGACGGACAGTGTGGGGTAGAACTGCTTTCAGGGCCGCTCCATCCCGTAGATGCAGGTGCCAGTCGTCGGGTCGAGTGATGGTAAGCTTTTCCATGGCTTAATCATAAGCTGGTTTAGGTTTAGTTAAAAGTCTTTTTCCCCTTCCTTAAACTTCAAGATTTAGGGGGCTTGGAGACGGCGATCGGGTAATTACTTCATACAGCACATCGGGGTCTAAATCGGCTCCATTGGGTCATTGAATAGTTCCAAGTTCCGGATTGATTTTGACTTGAGCAAAATATTCAAGGTCTTTAAGTGGCTCAAATACACCTGTAAATTCAATTTGTTTTTGAATATCAACTATTCCATCTTGATTATCTTCAAAGCGTAAATAAAGCTTGTAGTTTTTGAGAGGGTTAACAGCAACAATATCTTGTAGCATAGCTTACTCAAATGGTTGAATTTTTCCTTAGCGACAGAACTTAATAAACACTTACCTGTTACTTTAAGGGACTGCCTACTCGGCATGATTCTGTAAATTCTTTTATACTCTAAATTGTTCTGTCGAGTTGTTGGTAAGCAACTGTTATTGAAAATGGCTACTGAACTACTTTTTAATCTCAGCAATGTGTTTGTGTTGCCGTTTTGGGGCTTGATGATTCTACTGCCACGGTGGCAATGGACGGAAAAAGTGATGAAGTCCCTGCTCCCCATCGCCATTTTAGCTGCGGTTTATCTATTTTTATTTATCGGTTCCTTGGGGTCCGAATCGGCGGCGGCGTTGGCCAGTCCGGAGTTGTCCGTTATTGCCCAAGCTTTTGCTGACGAAAAAATTATGGCTGTGGGTTGGGTCCACTATCTGGTGATGGATTTGTTTGTGGGTCGCTGGATTTATTGGCAGGGGCGAGAAACTGGGGTTTGGACGGTACATTCCCTCATTTTATGTTTATTCGCTGGGCCCATTGGTCTGTTGTCCCATCTGCTCACGGCGGCCATTACTAAACAATGGGGCAAGGGGAATGACTCGACAATGGAAACGCCCCAAACGGAGATTGGTTAATCGCATATAATACATCGGGGCATAGGTCTGCCCCTTTTTGCTATAAATTATTCGAGAGTTTCAAGAAAGTAATGAAAGGCGCCAGTTGCGTAATAGTTCTATGTTACCATTGACCCTAAATTTGGCAAATATTGCCATGGTGATATCAACTATTGCCTTGGCCATAGCTTTGTAACAAAACTATACATACAATGGGAGGATGGCCATACCTGCTCCATTACCCCCCCGCCAATGCAAATTGAATCAAAAACAAATACCAACATCCGTTCTGGGTTAACCCTAATTGCGCCTTTTTTCCTTTGGGGAACGGCCATGGTGGCCATGAAGGGGGTTCTGGCAGATACCACGCCTTTTTTTGTGGCAACGGTGCGCCTCATACCAGCCGGAATCTTAGTCTTGCTCTGGGCCATGGGACAGAAACGTCCCCAACCCCAGAATTGGCAGGGCTGGGGCTGGATTATTTTATTTGCCCTGGTGGACGGTACTCTTTTTCAAGGATTTTTAGCCCAGGGGTTGGAGCGCACAGGGGCAGGCTTGGGCTCAGTGATTATTGATTCCCAACCGATCGCCGTGGCATTACTTTCCAGTTGGTTATTTAAAGAAGTAATTGGCGGCATTGGCTGGCTGGGACTCTTACTAGGGGTGGGAGGCATTAGCCTAATTGGGCTGCCGGATGAATGGTTTTATCAGCTTTGGCATCTCCAGGGTTTAAGCATTAATTGGAGTGGTTCCGCCCTCGGTAGTAGCGGGGAACTGTGGATGTTGTTGGCGTCCCTCTCCATGGCGGTGGGCACAGTGCTGATTCCCTTTGTTAGTCGTCGGGTGGACCCGGTGGTAGCTACGGGGTGGCATATGATCATTGGTGGTTTGCCCCTGTTGGCGATCGCCTTGGTGCAAGATTCTGAACCTTGGCAGAACATTGACCTCTGGGGTTGGGGCAATCTCGCCTATGCAACAGTGTTTGGCAGTGCCATTGCCTACGGCATTTTTTTCTACCTTGCATCTAAGGGCAATTTGACTAGCTTGAGTTCCCTGACTTTTTTAACGCCCATTTTTGCCCTCAGCTTTAGTAACTTGATTTTGGAGGAACAACTTAGCTCTCTGCAGTGGTTAGGGGTTGCTTTTACGTTGGTGAGTATTTATTTAATCAACCAGCGGGAGCAGTTAAAGATACAACTGCGAGACATTTGGAGTTTGGTTCGTAAACCCGTAATTAACGATTAATTTGCGATTGTTGAGCCTATTTCAACAATTTTCCTAAAATTTAGAACATTTCCATCTGTTTATTCACTATTCAACCTAAAATCCCCAGGAAATTTGCCCTATGGCCATGGAGGTAAAAATTTGCGGTTTACGCCATCCTGCCCAAGCCCAGGCGATCGCCGCTTTGGGATTCACCACCCTGGGATTTATTTGTGTGGAAGCTTCTTCCCGTTACGTCAGCTCCAGGGAAATTGAACTGGTTTTGCAAAGCTTAACTGCCCATAACAAGCGATCGGCGATCGGAGTATTTGCCAATGTTTCCCTCCCTAAACTGGGGGAATTTTTAGCCCAAACTAGTCTGAACGGTATCCAACTCCACGGCGATGAAAGCCCCGACTTTTGCCGCCAGGTTAAACAAGCATTTCCCCAACACCGATTGATCAAAGCTCTCCGACTCCGGCGATCGGCAGATTTAGAACGGGCTGAAGCCTATTACAATGCCGTGGATGTCCTCCTGCTCGACGCTTACCATCCAGAACAATTGGGAGGTACTGGGCAAACCCTACCCTGGCAAAAGCTACAGCAGTTTCGGCCGCCCCTGCCCTGGTGGTTGGCGGGGGGATTAACTCCTAGCAATGTTCAAGAAGCCTTAAATTTACTCCAGCCTGACGGCATTGACCTTTCCAGTGGCGTGGAACAGGGCCCGGCGGATAAGGATGTGGCCAAAGTTGCCCAGTTAAGGGCTCAGTTGGACGCCCTAGCAATTTTGCAGCACTAAAATTATTCTGGAAAAACCTAGGCTTTTTGAGACCGATTGCCGTGGGTCGGACAGGGAGGCGCACTCAAACTGCGGTCTAACCAACCTTCTGCCTGTTGCACATGGGTTAAGGCTTCCTGGGGATTATCTTTGAGTAGATACACCAATGCCGCTGCCAATTCTTGTCCGGCCTGGGCTTGACGATTACCCTTTAAACGATGCCAATCCTGGGGGGCGATCGCCAATCTTTCCGCTAGGGCCTGGGCCAGTTCTAGGGCAGAAAGTTCGGGGTGACTGACGAGGGAGGAGGTTTGGGAAGCAAAGGGAATCATGGTTACAAGCTACGGGGAAAACTATGGCCACCAAGCCATGGACGGCGGGGTAACTGCTCTGATTATTACCTTTTTTGCCGGGCGCCTGTTGGAAATTGCCCTTGCTCCCTTGCCCCGAAAATTATGGCATTAGACCCATTCCCCCAGAGGCAAAAAGTTTTCCCCGGCATATTCTGGATAAATTTTGCCCAAAAAAGAAAGCCCAGGCAAAGTTCCCCAGGCTCACTCAAATATGTATTTTTTGGCTATGGGCAAGGAATCGCTCCCACCACTACACCAGCCTGAGTTCTGGATATTCGCTGATAATGTCGTTGCTGGTGAGGGTATCCCCTTCTTCTTGGGGCGTCCAGAGCACCTCAATGGCCAACAGGCGATCGCTACTAATACCGCCCAAAGTTTGCAAGGATTGTTTTAACTGACTGGAATCATTCACTGCCGGCAAGTTCAAATTGCCCAAGGCTGCGGCAATAATGGTCACCAGAATATATTCTCCCGCACCATCGGGAACTGCATCGGGACTATCTCCACCAATGGCGGTTGCCCTTCCCCCTTGACGTAGCTGATTGTTAAAGTTGCTCAGGGTTTCGTCGGTAAACTTACTCCGTTCGGTGAGAGCTAATTGATTAAAGGCAGCCTCAGCAGCACTCAAGCGCACCTTGTCACTCTGACTAGATCCATAAACCCAATATTCAGGATGGCGGAGCAGAGCTAAAGTAGCTTCCTGGAGCACTAGGGAACGACCATTGGCAGTGCCAGTATCAGCAGACAGGGCCAATTCATCCAGTTCTTTTTTCAATTCCTTGGCACTGGCCAGTAACCCCACCTGAATTTGGGCAATGCCCACTTGGGGATCGCTGCTGGCCGCCAGGCCACCGCCCCCTTCACCACTGCTGCCACCACCATTACGGATGGCATTGATAACTACGTTGGCGATCGCAATCATCACTAAAATGCCAAAGATGCCGCCGAATCCCCCACCAAAGCCAAAAAAAGGAATGATGAAGGGAAAACCAAAGCCACCACCACCATAGGTTCCACCGGAACGATAGGAGCCACCACTAGGACCGCTGTAACTACGACTGGGGGCACTAGGGGCTCGGAAGGAGCCACCACCAATGCGGCCACCACTCCGGCGAGCTTCAGCTTCAAAGGTGGGGGTAAAAACTAGGGTAAAGGCCAGGACAAAAATAATTACCACTGAAGTGCCCCGCATCCAGACCGATCGCCAGGTAATATTTTTGGGTAGAGGTAAATTCTTGAGCATCTTAAGCATAGAGGAAAAGTTTTTCGATATTCCGGCTAGGACTCCCTGGTCAAGGGTTCACCAAATCCAGGGTAGATTCAAGCCTGTCAGTTAAACATAGTGCCGTTCACTCCTCTAGGGTAACGGATTCTTCGGACGAAAGAGCAGGGATTTTGTACTTGCAATTGTCACTAAAATGCCTCATCTCCGGCCATGGGCGCTGCCAAACGGTACTGATTTTTACAAAAAAACTTTTGGAGAACATGTTAAAAGTGTCTGGCTAGCCTTATAAATAAGACAACAACCAGATCATTGCACGAGGAGTACCAGGTTTGAAAAAAGTAGAAGCGATTATTCGCCCCTTTAAACTAGACGAAGTCAAAATTGCGCTGGTTAATGCAGGGATCGTTGGTATGACGGTTTCTGAAGTTAGGGGCTTTGGCCGTCAAAAAGGTCAAACAGAGCGTTACCGTGGCTCTGAATACACTGTTGAGTTTCTCCAAAAACTCAAAATTGAGATTGTCGTCGACGAAGGACAGGTTGACATGGTTGTTGACAAGTTGGTATCGGCGGCCCGCACCGGGGAAATCGGTGACGGTAAAATCTTCATCAGCCCGGTGGATTCGGTGGTACGGATTCGGACAGGGGAAAAGGATACCGAAGCTATTTAATCTTTTTGAGATTAGCTTTCCGGTTGCCGTTAATGTTGGGCAGATTGAGACAAGTCTCGGTTTTGTTCTCTTGGCCCCAGACACTTTCCTGTCACTGCCATCAAAAGCTGTCAAATTTCAACCCAGGCCACTGGTGGATGAGTTTGTTAAACGCTTTTCCCCGGTGGCTCACTTTCTGTTTTTCTACCTTTGTCATTTCTGCAAAGGTTTTTTTGTGCTCCGGGAGCCAAAAAATTGGGTCATAGCCAAAACCCTGATCGCCTCTTGGGCTATGGGTAATTTCCCCTGAACAGATGCCTTTAGTACTCAGTTGAATACTGCCATCGGGGGCGGCGATCGACACCACGCAAATGAATTGAGCTTGTCTTTGGCTTACCCCTTCTAGAGCCTGGAGCAATTTGGCAATTCTTTCCCTGTCGGTGTTGCCATAACGGGCGGAATATAAACCCGGTGCCCCATCCAAAGCATCCACTGCCAAACCAGAATCATCGGCGATCGCCCATTGATTCACGGCCTTTGCTACCTGGGAAGCTTTTAAGCAAGCATTTTCATAGAATGTACTGCCGGTTTCCTCCACCTCAATTTCCGTTGGCTTAAGGGTTAATTGACAACCAAGGGGCTCTAAGTAAGTTTGCATCTCGGCTAATTTACCGGGGTTACCCGTGGCGACAATTAAAGTAGGCATGGTTTTACTAGGTTTTACGGATCGTTAAAAAAGTTTTTCGGGGACAAAAATTAGCCAGACCCTCTGGGTTAATCTTCTGCTATTCTGTATCAGAGATGCTGGTGTAGCTCAGTGGTAGAGCAACTGATTTGTAATCAGTCGGTCGCAGGTTCAAATCCCGTCACCAGCTTATTTTGAATTCATTAACCTATCATTGATCATCGTCTAAGCACTCCGCATGGTTTGCCAGAGTTGCTTATATTGGTTGACGGTGGCAATGTCCAGGGGCGCGAGAAATTCACAACGCTCCAGTAACTCCGGTGAAAAAGCCAATAAAGGGTTAGTGCTCAGGGCGGAAACCTCCAGGTTTTGATAGGGCACCGCCAGGGCATTACTGAAAGTTGCCATCTGCTCTAGACTGGAAGGCTGGGCGGAAAAATTTAACCATTCATAGGTAATTTCAGCCGCCTCCATCTCAGCGGGCATAGTCCAGAGATCAGCCCAGAGGGATGTACCGGAACTAGGAATAACCGCCCTGAGTTCTGACTGATTTCTCAGCAGAGGAATAATTTGGTTTGACCAGCCCACTGCTAACCATACATCTTTATTGAGTAGAGCTTGGAGATAATATTTACTGTTGTAAAACTTCACTTGGGTCGCCAATTCTTGCAAAGCGGAAGGTAGGGCATTAACAGCTTTGGGGTTGGTGACATTGTAGGAATAACCCAGCTTTTTCAGAGTCAAACCGATCGCCTCCCTGGGATCATCCACCAGAGCAATGCGTTGCTTTAACTCTGGCCGCCAGAGGTCAGACCAATCGGTCGGTTGCCAACCTAAATCAGCAAATGGTTGTTGGCGATAAATAATCATGGTGGGCCCCCAACGGTAGGGAACAGCCCAAATTTTGCCGCTTTGATCCGGTAAGCCTTGGTCATTGCGTTGCCCCAACAATTGCCACCGTGGAGGCAGACTAGACCATTGGCTCAATTGGTCGGGGACAAAGGGTTGAATGAGCTTTTCTTTGATTACCCGTTCCAACCATAAATCTCCCCCGGTGACCAACTGGGCTTTTGGGGTCTGATTTGCCCTCGATCCACTGCCCCACAGTCCCTTGGAAGTATCTGCATTTTGGGCATTGTGCCAGGTTTGTAAATTGTCGAACAAACTCTGCAGATTGGCGATCGCCTTGAAATTTAATTCCTTAGCTTGGGGAAACTGCCGCTGAAATTGGTTAATTAACTGGGGCGGCAGGGAACGGTTCAAAAACTGCACTTCTTTGCTACTGCCCTGGCCAGGCCAACAGCCTCCTAGACCCGTGGCAAGGCCGACAGCGGCGGCGGACTGGAGAAAATGGCGGCGGGAATAGCAGGGTAAATTCATGGCAACTCCACCGATGTTGGTTTAGCAATGTGGGGCAGCCCCCAGCCCAATTTCTCCCGCAGAATCCGGAAAAACTCTGGCGTTTGCAGGCGAATAAACTTGGCAGGATAGGGAGATTTTGATAAATGCACCCGGTCTTCTGGCAACACATAACAACCGCCATTGCCATCCACCACCAACACCATGCGGTTGGGAGTAGCGGGAAAAATGGTCACCGGTTCTAGGTCGGAAAATACTAACGCTCGGGAAGCCAGGGAATGGGGGCAAATGGGCGCTAACTGAAACACTGGTACATCGGGGGTAACCACTGGGCCTCCAGCGCTAAGGGAATAGGCCGTGGAACCCGTAGGAGTGGAAACAATAATGCCATCGGCGGCAATGTCCACAGAAGCATGGTAGCCTACCTGAATTTCAAAATGGCACATGCTGGTGAGGGGTTCCCGGTGCAATACCATTTCGTTCAGGGAGAGCGCTTCCCATAAAAGGTTTTCCTCCCGCATTAACCGCACTGTCATCATGGAGCGGCTTTCAATTTGGTAATCACCGTTGATTAACTGCTCGATCGCCGTGGGTAGTTGGTTGAGGTAAATTTCCGTTAAAAAACCCATGTGCCCTGTGTTAATGGTCAACAGGGGGATGCCGAGGGGGGCCAACTGACGAAAAGCTGATAGTACTGTGCCGTCTCCCCCCAGAACAATGGCAAAGGGCATGGACTCATCAAAATGGGGCGGAGTCAGATGTTCAATGCGGGTATGGCAAATGGGGCGATCGGGCTGGGAATAGCCCAACAGGCCACCGGATCCGGTTTCCATCGCCACTGTAAACCCACTCTGTTGCAGTTGCTCCTGCAATTCTTGGGCAACGCTACAGGCGGTGGGCTTATCGTCGTTGAAAATGATGCCGACTTTTGGCACAGGGGCGAGATCCTAGGGAGTCAGGGAACAGGGAGCGGAAAAATCGAATAGAAAACGAGATTATCTAAAAGTATCAAATTGTCAATCAAACTAGTCAAACTAGAAAAAGAAATTATTTTTCTTCTTTTTGCCTTCGGTTTGGGTCGGGTTAACCTCATAGTCCAGTTCTTTGAGCTTCTTGATGATGCGCCCAAAGTATTCCTGTAGGTAGGATTCTAGGGTGGTGGTTTCCTTCGGATCAAGGCCAAATTGTTCGTACACCGGAGCCATGTCCGCCGTTAAAGCTTTACCACTGGCCAGCACTTCCGAAAACGCTAGGCGATCGGAGGCGTTATAGGTCCACTGGAAAAAGCGAGTAAAGCTCCGCATAAATCTGAGCACCGCCATGGGCACCTGGGAAATACGGGCATTATTGCCAGACATTCTTTCACAAAGTTGAATAATTTCCGTTGCCCCCCAAGCCCGACTGCCCACCACTGGATAGGTTTTACGGGCCACACTGTCCAATTCCACCGCCCGCACTGCAAACTTAGCCACGTCTTGGGTGTTCATGTAGGCGATCGGGGTATTCTCGCCGGTTTGCCAAACCGATTGATTATCCAAAATGGGAATAGCGTACTGACCAATTAACCCCTGCATGAAACCCGCCAGTTGCAGAATGGTGTAGTCCAAATTCGTTTGGGCTAAAAATTTCTCGGTACAATTTTTGATGTCCATCAGGGGCACTTTGGGATATTCGGCCGCCCGCAAAATGGAGAAAAAGACAAACTTTTTGATACCCGCTTTCTGCACTGCTCGAATTAAATTAAGCTTGCCTTCCCAGTCCACCTGGCGAATGGTGAGGGAGTCGGTGGCCCTGGCGGTGGAAGCGTCAATCACTGCGTCAATATTTTCCAGGGCTGGGGACAGAGTTTCCGGCTTACAAATATTTCCCCCCACGATGGTGGCGCCCCACTCTTTAAGAAAAGCTGCCTTTCTTAGGCTACGAACCAGACAAACAACGGTGTGACCTTGGTCGATCGCCTGCCGAACAATTTGCCTGCCGAGGGTTCCTGTGCCGCCTACCACCAAAACTCGCATTTTAATTTTCTTTACAAATTTTAATACTTTGCTAAATCCTATCAGACTCTGACAATTATGGGTATTGGGGCCAGGGCACAAAAATTTGTTTCCCTACCCCGGTACTGGCTCCAATGTCAATGCAATCCCACCATGGCAGGGTCAACCCCCACCAAAAACAAGGATAAGGTAACCCATCCAACTGCCCCAAGGTTAGGAAGAAGGGAGGAATAATAATGGTCAGGACGTTGGACGCTCCACTAAACCACTGGGGCCAGCCTGTTGACAATATTGCAAAAAAGTAGAGAAAGCTTCGGGGCAGTCCACCTCAATAATTTTGCCGCCAATTTCGTCAAAACTTTCGTTGCGGGATTGACGCCACATGGGAGTGAGCTTGATGGTGATGGTGGGTAAAGCTTCATTGTCCATGCGCCGGAGCTTGACGGTAAAATCCGTGTCCTGGGGCCAATCATTGGGAACGCTCACACAGATACCGTTGCGAGTTAAGTCGAAGGATACCCCCACCAATTCCCCTTCCATATCGAACACTTGGCAAAAGGCCAACATCCGCTCTTCCTGCCGTCGCTCCTGCACCCCCTGGAGATGGGCAATGGTTAGGGCTTCTTGGGAGAGGGAAGATGGAGAATCTTGAGCCATGGAGATTATTTCCTCGGTTAAATTAGGTTTACCTAGTAAATGGGCCAGGTTGACCATTATTGTAGTCATTCACTGGGTCGATCTTCCTTCCATCAGGGTCATTTGGTTAATTGTTGATGAGAAATGGGAAGGAGTAATCCATAGATATTTGCCCAGTTAACTCGATTTGAGCAGAATTGGGAAGGACGTATTGGGAACTTTGGTTGACAGGGCAACAAAGCCAGCATTTTTTGGGTTTATCTAAGCGGGGGACACCATGGTGGCCAATACTCCCCAGAGTCGGCGGGGGCCGTCTTGACTGCTAAAGAAAAATAATTCTGTCAGCAAAGAAAGCAGGCGATCAGAGGTAATGGGGGCTAAGGGAATATGGGCTTCTCCCCCTTGTTTCTCTCCATAGGCTTGCCAAGCTGAGGTAAATTTTCGGGCGTACTCGCTTAAAAGTACGGTTTGTAAAGGATTTTTACCCTGTTCCTTGGTCTGTTCAACTAAACTGACCGATCGCCGCAGTAGTTCTTGGTAATGGGCCCCTAAATAGGCGATCGCCATGGCCAAAAGTCGAATTCCCTCCACATCTAGCTGGCCGGGGGCAACAGCAGGAATGGGGTATTTCCTAGTCAAAGATTGGCCTGTTGTCGTAGATGACGAAATTTTTTCTAGGATTGCCGTCCAAGTATCCTCGTCCACATCAGTCAGGGCAACCAAGGCCAACAAAAGCTGGTCCAGGTAGCAATTCATTTGTCGCAATTGTTGACGGTTGGGGGCAACAGCAAAGGACTGGGGAGGAGCTGGGCTGGAGGCGAACTGGGTGAGAACCATAAAATCTTGGGGAACAGGGGAATGTTAATGAACACATGACATGCATAGGATAGCGAATTGATTTAAAGCAATGATTCCCCCTGAGATAAATATATTTTGACCCACTGCTCCGCTTAATTTTGGCGCTAATCTGGGCAAAAATTCGTTGGTTTTCGGAAAGGTGAACCCGTAGCTAGCTTGTATTGCCCAAACCTAACTCATCATTGCTCCATGGCGGCCAAAAATCTTTAGGACAAAACTCGCCAGAGGTCAAGGCTTGATTTTTTCAGAGGGAAAAATTCCTCGGCTAAATAATCAAAAAGTTGAAAAAAAAAGTTTTTCAGCTAAGGTTTGATGTTATATTTTATCTTATGTAGACTTTTGAAAAAAACAAGTCCCCGCAATCAAGCATCATTCAACGGAAAAAATAATCCTATGCCAAACGCCTCCACCGCACTAACCGGCAAAGCATTACTCAATAAAGTTAAAGAACTATCCCATCTGCCCCGTCGAGAAACGGCAAAAGCCTGTGGTTACTACTCTACTTCTAAGGAAGGACAAGTACGCGTAAATTTGACCGACTTCTATGACGCAGTGCTAGCGGCCAAAGGGGTTCCCCTCGATCCCTCTGGTACCAAAGATGGTCGGGGTCGTGAACCGACATTTCGTGTTAGTGTCCACAAAAATGGACAGATTGTTATCGGATCCACCTACACCCAAGAAATGGGTCTTAAGTCCGGTGATGAGTTCGAGATCAAGCTCGGTTACAAGCATATTCATCTGAAGCAAATTACCGATAGCGATGACGAAGAGGAAGTATAAATTTCTCGACTGCGGTTCCCTATGCAAGGGGGACTAAGTGCTTTTTCGCCGGGGGGGAGACCTGAAACAAAAAGGTTTCTCCCTTTTTTTATCAATTAGGGATGACGGCGGACGTACTGTCAAGCTGGGCCTTGCAAATTTTGCTTTTGTTTAAACGAAAATTGGCGATCGCCAGTGGGATGGGCCGATGGAAAATTTGATGGAGTTTTGGCAACCATGGCCGGGATTGTTAAAAATTATTGTTTTTCTTTTTAGTTGGCTAGTGCTGTGGTATCCCGTTGCCCTGGTGGTGGGTCGTAAACTAGCTTGGCAACCCTGGCAGGCTGTTACCCCGGAGCAAAAATTACCCTTGGTGTTATCGCTTTACTTGGTTTCCCCCCTACCCATCTGGGCGGTGACTTGGTTAGACCAACAATCCTTGGGGGATTACGGTTTAAGCGTCATCTCCGACCAATTACTTTCCCTGGCGATCGCCGTGGGGGTGGCGGTATTCGGTTTAGGCTTAACTTTGGCAATACAGGGCCAAATTGGTCTACTGCAATGGCATCGGGAAAAATGGTGGGATTTAGTCAAACTTTCCCCGCTTTTTCTCATACTGGCCCTGGCGATCGCCTTGGTGGAAGAGTTAATTTTTCGGGGTATTTTCCAAAATCAACTGCAACAGGATTTACCAGTCTGGGGGGCAGCCACCATCGTCAGCACCATTTTTGCCATCCTTCATCTGCTATGGGAACGGCGTTTAACAGCTTACCAACTGCCAGGATTGTGGTTATTGGGCATGGTATTGCTGTGGGCCCGTCTGGTGGATGGCGGTAATCTCGCCCTAGCTTGGGGACTCCACGGGGGGTGGGTTTTTGCCCTGGCGGCCTGTGATGCCACTGGTTTAATTACCTATCCCAACACCGATGGCAATATTTGGGTGGGCAAGGCCAATCAACCTTTAGCCGGTTTAGCTGGCATTATTTGTTTGCTCCTCACTGCTTTGGCGATCGCCTTATTTCCCCATCTATCTCCCCTCTAGCCAGGATTTTAACTCCCTAATTGAACCGAATGATTTTGCTATGATGGTTCCCCGTTGCCATCTTTTCTCTACTTTGTCCCTATGCCAATGTCCCCATCAGTAAGATTTACTGGCTTTCTTCCCCGCCGATTAATGGGCCTTAGTTGGGGCGTTATTTTAATGCTGGCATTGAATCAGGGCTTAATTAGTTGCGGGGCTAGCAAAGCGGATCAATGCCGACAGCTAATTTTAATTACCAAACAAATGGCAGAGGAAGGGGCAAAATATCGAGATACCACCTCAACGGAAGAAGTGCTGAACATGGCCGATGCCTTCGATGCCACCGCCACAAAAATAGAACGACTCAACCTTGAAGATCCAGTGCTAGCTAACTATCAAGGGGAATTGGTCAGTATTTACCAGGGCAATGCGGAGGCCACCCGCACCATGGTCAAAGCCCTGGAAAGTAAAGATATTTTGACGGCCCAGCTTGCCCAAAAACAGGTAGCTACCATTGGCCAGCAGGAGCAACAGGTGATCACCAACATCAATGTCCATTGTCAACAGCCCTAGGCACACTAACTCCGAAGTTTTTTGTCCATCATGTCACCGCAGTGGGCAGATTTTGGACTCCCCATGGCTTAGTTTTAACTCCGGTTTAACCTCCGGTCAGAAAGGGTCAGGAACCAACCCCTAAAATGGGAAAATAGCCACAGTGCCCGAAATTTTCATCTGCAAAATCTTCAACTAGACATGACCACTACCCCGCCCGTCCTCAGCGGTCCCGAAATTCGTCAACAGTTTTTAAACTTCTTTGCCGATCGCCAGCATCAAATTTTGCCCAGTGCGTCCCTGGTGCCGGAGGACCCCACCGTACTGTTGACCATTGCGGGGATGTTGCCGTTCAAGCCAATTTTTTTAGGACAAAAGTCGGCGGAATTTCCCCGGGCCACCACTTCCCAAAAATGCATCCGCACCAACGACATTGAAAACGTCGGCCGCACCGCCCGCCACCATACTTTCTTTGAAATGTTGGGCAACTTTAGCTTTGGGGATTACTTCAAATCCCAGGCGATCGCCTGGGCCTGGGAATTATCGACCCAAGTATTTAAACTGCCAGCGGAACGGTTAGTGGTCAGTGTGTTTGAAGAAGATGACGAAGCTTTTGCCATTTGGCGCGATGAAATTGGTATTCCTGCCCACCGCATTCAACGCATGGGAGCGGACGATAACTTTTGGGTTTCTGGCCCCACTGGTCCCTGTGGCCCTTGCTCGGAAATTTACTACGATTTCCACCCGGAATTAGGGGATGAAAAATTAGATTTGGAAGATGATAGCCGCTTTATCGAGTTTTATAACTTGGTATTCATGCAGTACAACCGGGATAATGCGGGTAATTTAACGCCCCTGGAGAAGAAAAATATTGACACTGGCATGGGCTTAGAAAGGATGGCCCAAATTTTACAAAAAGTGCCTAATAACTACGAAACAGATTTAATTTTTCCCATTATTCAAACAGCGGCGAATATAGCAGGTATTGATTACGCCCAAGCCAATGAAAAAACCAAAGTTTCCCTGAAGGTAATTGGGGATCATGTCCGCTCCGTTGTCCACATGATTGCTGACGGTATTAGTGCTTCCAATTTAGGACGGGGCTATGTGTTACGGCGGTTGATCCGTCGAGTGGTGCGCCATGGTCGTTTACTGGGCATTAACGGTGAATTTACCACTAAGGTAGCAGCCACTGCTGTTCAACTCGCCCAGCCAGTTTATCCCAATGTTTTAGAACGGCAAAGCTTGATTGAGCAGGAGTTACAGCGGGAAGAAGCGGCTTTTTTAAAAACCCTAGAACGGGGAGAAAAGTTACTGGCGGATTTAATGGCCGACGGAGTGACGGAAATTGCCGGCGCAGATGCGTTTACTTTATATGACACCTTTGGTTTTCCGTTGGAATTGACCCAAGAAATTGCCGAGGAACAGGGCATTACTGTGGACGTAGAAGGGTTTGAAAAAGCCATGCAGGAACAACAAGAACGTTCCAAAGCAGCCCACGAAACTATTGATTTAACCGTGCAGGAAAGTCTGGATAAATTGGCTAACCATATCCATCCGACGGAATTTTTGGGCTACACCGATTTACAAAGTTCTGCAATAGTCAAAGCGGTATTAGTTGGGGGGGAATTGGTAGATCAAGCGGTCGCAGGGCAAACGGTGCAAATCGTACTAGATCAAACTCCCTTTTACGGCGAATCCGGCGGTCAAATTGGGGATAAAGGTTTTCTCAACGGCGACAATTTGCTCATTCGCATTGAAGATGTGAAGCGGGAGTCGGGCATTTTTATCCACTTTGGTCGGGTAGAACGGGGTACAGTGCAAATTGGCACCACTATTACCGCTACTATTGACCGGGCTTGCCGCCGTCGGGCCCAGGCCAACCATACCGCCACCCATTTACTGCAATCGGCTTTAAAAAGAGTGGTGGACGAAGGCATTTCCCAAGCTGGTTCCCTGGTGGATTTCAACCGTTTACGGTTCGACTTCAACTCTCCCCGGGCGGTGACCATGGAGGAGCTACAACAAATTGAGGACTTGATCAATCAATGGATTGCCGAAGCCCATCAAACTGAGGTGGCAGTAATGCCGATCGCCGATGCGAAGGCCAAAGGGGCGATCGCCATGTTTGGGGAGAAATATGGGGCTGAAGTGCGGGTCATTGACGTTCCGGGAGTTTCTTTGGAACTGTGTGGCGGCACCCATGTGGCCAATACGGCGGAAATCGGTTTATTCAAAATCGTCGCAGAAACGGGCATTGCCGCCGGGGTAAGGCGCATTGAAGCCGTGGCAGGGCCGTCGGTGTTGGATTACCTCAATGTGCGGGAAGCGGTGGTCAAAGAGCTCGGCGATCGCCTAAAAGCTAAACCGGAGGAAATCCCAGACCGGGTCCACCAACTACAACAGGAATTAAAAGCCAGCCAAAAGCAGTTGGAAGCCCTCAAGCAAGAGTTAGCTCTACAAAAATCGGAACAGTTATTAACCCAAGCTCAAACTGTGGGTGAGTTTAAAATTCTGGTGGCGGATCTGGGTACTGTGGACGGGGAATCTCTCAAAACTGCGGCGGAACGGTTACAACAAAAATTGGGAGAAAGTGCAGTGGTGCTTGCTTCCATTCCAGAAGAGGGCAAAGTCAGTCTAGTGGCGGCCTTTAGTCCCCAATTGGTTAAAACCAAACAGCTTAAAGCTGGTCAATTCATTGGTGCCATTGCCAAAATTTGTGGCGGTGGCGGTGGCGGTCGTCCTAATCTGGCCCAGGCCGGTGGACGGGATGCCAGTAAGTTACCAGAAGCCCTGGCCACGGCGAAACAAACCTTGTTGGCTGAACTAGGTTAGGGGTTAGGTTTTAAACCCGTCATTTTACTGTCAAGGCTCCACAGCGGTAATGGTCCACTACTAAATTGAAAAATTCGGCCACGGGGGGTATTTGCAAACGATCCACCGTGGTCACCACCGATACTTGCCGTCGAAAATCCTGGCGATCGCCGGACTCTGGGCAAAATAAATAGCGCACGGAAAAGTTGGGATTATCAATCACCGGTGTGACCAAGGATTGGGGCATCAAGGCAATCATTTCGCTCCCCTGTACCACCCCATAAAAGGCTTCAGGAATATTTAGTTCTAAACTAACGTTGAGGGGGATTTCCCGGCGACTAAATTCATCTTCTACCAGTCGTCGCATCCGGTAACCATCTTTAAAAATAACCTGGGGATAGGGGCCTAAATTTTCCCAGGTGATAAATTTTTTTGTTGTCAGAGGATGATCGCTCGCCATCAAAATACAAATTTGCTCCTCATAGAGGGGTTTAATAGCCAACTCTTTGGTATTAGTTAAATTGCGATGGCTCATAATAATGGCCACATCCACCAAACCATCCTGTAAAACCTTCAAAGCCCGGTCACTCCCCAGGGCCGTCACCCGTAGTTGAATTTGGGGATGGCCCAGGCAAAATTTGGGCAATAAACTAGGCAAGGAAGAGACACAAACTGAGTGAATTGCTGCCACACATAATTCCGTTTGTTTGCCTTGAAAAAGACTACTAATTTCTTCGCTAGCCACATCCCATTCTTGACAAATTTTCCTTGCCCGCCGCAGAAATAATTCCCCTGCCACCGTTAATTTAGCCTGGGCTCCCCGATGAAATAATTGGCACTTGAGGGCAGATTCCAAACCTTGAATTTGCCTACTAATGGTGGATTGGGTGACTTCCGATTGTAATGCCGCCTGTTGAAAACTGCCTAGCTCTGCAACTTTTAAAAAAGCCTGTAACTGTTCTAGTCGCATAGGTTAGTTTTCGGGGAAAGTTGGCATAATAAACTATTCCTAGCTATAGCACTCTCCATTATTCAAAAATGTTATTGATGCACTTTTCTCGGGGCGATATAATGAAAAACGGGAGGACAGATTTTCATCCATCTTCCCGGTTAATTTCTGAGGAGTTTTTCAGCGTTCTAAGATGAAAAGAATCCATTCATCTAGTGAAAAAAGTTATCCCGTGGTCCAGTCTGCAAACTGACGAGAAAAATCTTTTTCCAGTATCATCTAGGGGAATTTATCGGTCATCTAAAGCGGCAATGCCGGGCAGAACTTTACCTTCTAGCAATTCCAGGCTAGCGCCCCCACCGGTGGAAATATGGCTCATTTTTTCGGCCACTCCCACTTTTTCCACTGCGGCGACAGAATCTCCACCACCGATGATGGTGACAGTGCCACTGGCGGTCAATTCAGCCAAGCTGCAGGCGATCGCCTCGGTACCAACGGCAAATTTGTCAAATTCAAATACCCCCATGGGGCCGTTCCAGATGACAGTGCCACAACCAGCGAGGGCATCCTGGAAGGTTTTGACGGAGTCGGGACCAATGTCTAGACCCATCCAACCATCGGGAATTGCATCGACACCAACGGTTTGGGCATTGGCATCGGGGGCAAAGTTGTCGGCCACTACTACGTCCGTGGGCAGGAGAAATTCCACGCCTTTTTCTTTGGCTTTAGCCATGAGGGATTTGGCCAAGTCCAATTTGTCTTCTTCCACCAGGGATTTGCCGGTGTTTAAACCTTGGGCTTTGTAGAAGGTGAAAATCATGCCGCCGCCGATGATCAACTTATCGCACTTGTCCAATAGGGTTTCGATCACACCGATTTTACTGGACACTTTGGAACCTCCCACGATCGCCACTAGGGGACGTTTGGGGGCTTCGATGGCTCCTTGGAGGAACTGTAATTCCTTTTCGATTAGGTAACCAGCAACGTTGGGGCTGAGGAAATGGGTGACCCCTTCGGTGGAAGCGTGGGCCCGGTGGGCAGTACCAAAGGCATCGTTAACGTAGAGGTCGGCGTTGGCCGCTAAAGCTTTGGCAAATTCAGCATCGTTACCTTCTTCCCCGGCATGGAAGCGGAGATTTTCCAACAGGGCCACACCACCATTGGGTAGGCTAGCAATTTTGGCTGTAACTTCAGCACCAATGCAATCGTCGCATTTGACCACCGGCTGGCCCAATAATTCCCCTAGGCGATCGCCAACGGGGGTGAGGCGCATGCTGTCCACTACTTTGCCCTTGGGACGGCCAAAATGACTGCCCAAAATAACTTTGGCGCCTTTGCTCAACAGGTCTTTGATGGTGGGTAAGGCTGCCCGAATCCTGGTGTCGTCGGTGATGCTGCCGTTATCTAGGGGCACATTAAAATCTACCCGGACAAAAACCCGTTTCCCTGCGAGGTCTGCCTCCGTCAAATTGGCGATCGATTGCTTAGACAAAACCTTTTCCTCCTAAATGTCAAATAAACTTAACAAAATTAAACCAGTCAATGTTACCGCCGACAATGGAAAGCCCCAAAATGACCTCCAATGATCGCATTCTGACCATTCTGCAACAGGACTACGCCAATTTTCCCTGGCACCAAACCTTCAGCATCTATGACCCAAACGTTTATTTTCAAGATCCTTTAAGCCAATTTCGGGGTTTGGCTCGATACGAAAAGATGATCCAATTCTTGGGTCGTTGGTTTCAGGCGATCGACCTACAGCTCCACGAGATTACCCAGGTGAACCAGGAAATTACCACCCGTTGGACCTTGAACTGGACTTCTCCCCTGCCCTGGAAACCGAGAATTGCCATCAGCGGCTGCAGTGAATTAACCCTAAATGAAGCTGGGTTAATCATTTCCCACATCGATTATTGGGATTGTTCCCCCTGGGATGTGGTGAAACAGCATTTTTCACGATAGGTTTTCATCTTCATTCGAGTGCAGATTAGCTTCTAATTAGCTGCGGCTCCAACAATTAATTTCAGATCAACACTGAATCAGAATTGCGCGAGAAATTTTCATCAAACAGCAATTTCATCAGGAACAACCATGAGGCGACGATCACGATCAGCAGCAAAGGCAAAACAAGCCTGGATATCTTCTGGAGTGAGATCAGGGAAATCATCCAAAACCTCTTCAATAGTCATTCCACCTCCAAGGTAATGTAAAGGTTTTACAAAAAATAAAATAGTAGTTTAATAATTTATCTCCCCCCTTTTCTTTTATTGCAGGGAGGGCAAAGCAATCTTAAGTTTTTTATATTAACAGATAATTCGGGATGAGTTGCAATAGGTTTTATGTGATCTATTTCAAGATATTCCGGGCTTTGAGCGACAAAAGCACAACCAAAGCAAGCACATTTTCCTTGCTGTTTTTCATATTGATTTTGTTTCCATTTTTTTCCTTCTATTGAGTCTCGCCAACGATTAAATACATTTCGAGGAGTATAATAACCCCTTATATTTTCCTCCCTTCGCTGAAGCTTTTCTAGATCATGGCAAAATTTTCGGCGAGCTAGCTTGTATTTTTCATACAATTTTTGGAAGTCATTATCTAAATCTTCATTCATATCGTCCTTTAATTTCTAATGAACGCCTTTCTAACTTAGCTAGCTTACGATTTACTTCTAAGGTTGTAGTTAATGCTTGCTGTGCTAGTTGTTGTAATTCAGATGTGTTTTCCTGAGTAAAACTAATAGGTATGATATTGTCAAGAGTGGGGATCAATATATCTATTACTTTTTTCAAACTTGTTCTTGTTCTTTTCTGAATCCTCTTATTTTCAAGTAAGGTATTAATCGATAAAATTACCTCTTGAATATTGTAATTTTTACCTCTTTTTGTTTTTGAAATCGGCTTAAGTTCTTTAGTTATCCGCTGAGCTTGATAACTTGTCAATCCAAGTTCAAGCAACTGTTTGCGAGTTATCAGTTCCAATTTTTGCCTCCTCATAAGCATCAATCATAGCTTCAATCCACGGTTCCGGTTTTAGACCGAATCTTTTCGCCGTGCTATAAACCTTTATCAAAAGCTCCATTAATGCACTGTGTTGCTCGTGGAAGCTTTTTTTAAAATCAGCAATTTCTTGGGCGTGACTCTGTTCGATTTCTTTGATTTTATTTTTCTTTTTTGTTACTTCACCTTGTTGTGCAGCTTGTTTCCTTTGCCTATCCAGCAAAACCTCGCCTGCGAAATCTGCTAGTACGAGTGAAAGAACAGCTATATCTCGGTCTGTTACATCCTCAATACCGTACTCATGTTTGTAATAATCGAGGGTGGATTGAAGGTCGGAGAAATTAACATTTAAAGCTTGATAAGCCCTTTCCGCATCAGCCTTTGTCCACCCCAAGCCTTGAGCGAAGGTAAGAGCCTCTTTCTTCGTCATACTCAAAATCAGAATTTCTTACTACAGTTTCTCAGTCTAGCATTTTAGAGATCGCCTCATTAATCCTTCACAAGTGACGATCTCTCTAGGATAAAGCTACCTGGGCTATCCTTCCTTATAAGCCTCCATACCTTCACAGGAGCAAACTAAATGGCGATCACCGTAGGTATTATTAATGCGGCCAACGGCGGGCCAAAATTTAAACTGCTTAGTCCAAGGAGCAGGGTAAGCAGCTTCTTCCTGGCTGTAGGGATGGTTCCATTCGCCACAGATGAGGGATTGGGCCGTATGGGGAGCATTTTTCAACGGGTTATCAGCGGGATCAATTTCTCCATGGGTGATCGCCTGAGCTTCTTGGTAAATGGCAATCATGGCATCACAAAAACGGTCTAACTCCCCTAGGGATTCACTCTCCGTCGGCTCCACCATCATGGTACCCAGCACCGGCCAGGACACCGTGGGGGCATGGAAACCAAAATCCATGAGGCGTTTGGCCACATCTTCGACCTCGATCGCCGCTTGTTTCTTCAGGGGACGCAGATCGAGAATGCATTCATGGGCCACTAACTCATTATTGCCCCTGAATAAAATGGGGTAATAATTTTCCAGCCGCTTTGCCATGTAATTGGCACTGAGAATGGCCACCTCCGTTGCCTTGGTTAAACCCTGGGGGCCCATCATGGCAATGTACATCCAAGAAATAACCAAGATACTGGCACTGCCGTAAGGGGCAGCGGAAATCATGCCAATGGATTGGTCTTCTGCTTGGAGTTCAGCAGTCGAATTTAAACTAGTCCGGGGTAAAAATGCCTGCAAATGGGATTTAACCCCAATGGGGCCCATACCGGGGCCGCCACCGCCGTGGGGAATGCAAAAAGTCTTGTGTAAATTGAGATGGCACACATCCGCCCCAAAATCAGCCGGACGGCACAGTCCCACCTGGGCATTCATATTGGCCCCATCCATGTAAACCTCGCCGCCAAAACGATGCACAATGTCGCAAATAGTTCCGATGGTGGCTTCAAATACCCCATGGGTAGAAGGATAGGTCACCATTAACGCCGCCAGGCGATCGCCGTACTTTTCTGCTTTACTGGTCAAATCTTCCACATCGATGTTGCCTTCCCCGTCGCACTTAACCGGGACCACCTGCATGCCACACATCACCGCACTGGCTGGATTGGTGCCGTGGGCCGATTCAGGGATTAAACAAATATTGCGTTGTTCCTCACCCCGACTGAGGTGATACTGACGGATCACCTGCAAACCCGCATATTCTCCTTGGGAACCGGCATTAGGTTGCAAAGAAATGGCATCAAAACCGGTGATTTCCCCCAACCAGGCTTCCAATTGGGCAAATAAAATCTGATAACCTTCCGTTTGACCAGCGGGGGCAAAGGGGTGAATTTTGCCAAATTCAGGCCAAGTAACCGGCATCATTTCCGCTGTGGCGTTGAGTTTCATCGTGCAGGAACCCAACGGAATCATGGAAGTGTTTAGGGCTAAATCTTTGCTTTCTAATTGATGCAAATAACGCAGTAACTCGGTTTCGGAATGGTACTGATTAAAAACTGCATCCTGTAGGTATAGACTCTGACGGGTTAAATCGGCGGGAAAGCTCGTTTTAACTTCCGACCACAGTTCCTCCGGTGTAAAGGGTAAATTATCCTTACCAGCAAAAACTTGCCACAGGTCAAGCAGATCCTGCACCGTCACCGTTTCATCCAAGCTAATGCCCACTTCCCCAGGGACCAGGGGCCGCAGATTAATTCCCCGCCCTTCCGCCGCTTTCAAAATGGCTGGAGCACTCTGTTCCCCTACCCCCACCCGCAGGGTATCGAAAAAGTAATCATTATTGAGACTGTAATTTAACCGCTTTAAGCCGATCGCCAATAGGACCGTCAACTGGTGAATTCTCAGGGCAATATTTTTTAGCCCCGTGGAACCGTGGTACACCCCATACATAGAAGCCATCACTGCCAAGAGAACCTGGGCAGTACAGATATTACTAGTGGCCTTGTCCCGACGGATATGTTGTTCCCTGGTTTGCAGCGCTAAACGGAGAGCGGGGTTACCATGGGCATCCTTGGAAACCCCCACAATGCGTCCCGGCATTTTCCGCTGATATTCGGCCTTGGTGGCAAAGTAGGCGGCGTGGGGCCCACCGTAACCCAAGGGAATGCCAAACCTCTGGGTACTGCCCACCGCAATGTCAGCCCCCAATTCACCGGGGGGAGTGAGCAGGGTCAGACTGAGGGGGTCGGCGGCCAGGGTAACCAAGGCTTGGTGTTGATGGGCTTTGTCAATGAAACTACGGTAATCATAAACAGCCCCATCGGTGGCAGGGTATTGCAGTAAAGCGCCGAAAATGGACGTAGAAAAGGAAAAAGTATGATGGTCGCCGACAATTACTTCAATACCGAGGGGATTGGCCCGGGTTTTAATCACCTCAATGGTTTGGGGATGGCAGTCCTGGGCAACGAAAAAAGCATTGGCTTTACTTTTGCTGACCCCATAACTCAGGGCCATGGCTTCAGCGGCGGCGGTACCTTCATCCAACAAAGAAGCATTGGCAATTTCCAGCCCGGTTAAATCCATCACCATGGTTTGAAAATTCAACAGCGCTTCCAACCGACCCTGGGCAATTTCCGCTTGGTAGGGGGTATAGGCTGTGTACCAACCGGGGTTTTCTAAAATGTTCCGTTGGATAACCGGCGGGGTGATGGTGTCGTAGTACCCCATGCCAATATAGGAGCGAAAAACTTGATTTTTGGAGGCAATGGATTTCAGTTGGGCGATCGCCCCATACTCACTTTGGGAAGCTGGTAGTTGCAAAGACCGGGGAAAGCGAATGGCCGGGGGCACGGCTTGGTCAATCAAATCCCCCAAAGTATCAAAACCCAGTGTCTGGAGCATTTGCCGCTGTTCCGTTTCTCCGGGGCCCAAGTGACGATCCAAAAAACTATCCGCCGGAGCTAACTTCTCCTCTAGCTTAGTCAGGTCAACGGCGATCGCCTCGGAGGTAGGGACAACAACGGCGGGCTCTAGGTTGGGCATAATGGCGGAGTAGGGAAAGGATGAACGCCTGGACTGGATCTGTCAAAAAATGTTACAGATTGGCTCTAATTAGATACAAAGCTTAACAAATTTTGGTAGGCCTAGGGGTCAGCATTGCCAAGGCGGCCCCATCCCCATAAAACTCGTCCAAATATTCTTAAAACGTTTCCCATTTGCCGATGAATGAAAACTCCATGGAATTTTTTCTCCCTGACCTAAATGCTACCGATCAATGGGGACAACAATTGGCCCAACAGTTACCGCTGGGCACCATTATTTTGTTGCAGGGGGATTTGGGAGCGGGGAAAACTAGCTTAGTCCAGGGCCTTGGCCGGGGGTTGGGCATTACGGGGGAAATTGTCAGTCCCACTTTCACCATTGTTAATGAGTATCGGGAAGGTAAGATGCCCCTTTACCATCTGGATTTGTATCGACTTAACACCCTTGAAGTCGAGTATTTATACCCGGAACAATATTGGCAAGGGGAAGATTTTCCCTTGGGTATTACCGCGGTCGAGTGGCCGGAAAGATTACCGCAACTACCAAGTCAGTATTTACAAATTCAACTGTGCCACCAAGGAGAAGGAAGGAGCATCGCCCTGACAGCCCAGGACTGGGCCATGGATTTAAAAGAGCTATTGCCCCCTAGTTAAAACCTAGTTAAAACGCTGTAGTTCCGTGGCAATTAACTGGGCCAGCAACGGTTGGGGCCCCAGGGGTTCCCCCAATTGCAGGCGGAGCTGGCCATGGACCAATTGGAGTTGTTCCCGCTCTTTTCTGATCAGGTCTGTCAATCCTCCGGCAAATAGAAAGTAAGGCAAAATCACAACTTCCCCCGGCGTCTTAATTTCCCCCAGGACGGTGTTCAAACTAATGCCCCCTTTCCAGTAGGCTGCCCTGGCCCCTAATTTTTCCGCCACCGTGGCGATCGCCAAATTACCACCGGCCCGTTTACTACCGTGGGCCAAGAGGATTCTCTCCGCCTGGGGTTGGTTTTGGTACTGCAGGAAAGACTTTTCTAGTAAGGCTGGTAGCCAGGGATAAACCCCCAAAATGGGCAAACAGTGAATGGAGATGCTATTACCCAACTCCGCTTTGGCCTGGGCAATGGCCTGGGGCAAGTCTTCACAGGTATGTACTCCCATAAGCAGAAACAGGGGCAGAATGACAATCCGTTTGACCCCCTGGGGAATCAGGTTTTCGGCTAAGTTTACCAACTGTTGATGGAGAGGTAACGCCTGGGCCTCCAAGCTGGCACTAAACACCGGCGGTTCCAGTTGCTTCCCCTGATTTACCTCCGTTAATAATCCTCCGGAATAATACGCCCGCCAAGTTTCCGCCCCATTGCGCTTAGCTAACCCTTTCTTGCTTTCCAGGGGGCGGGGTCTGGGTAAAAATTGACCCACTAGGTAAGTCAGGCGATCGAGGGCGATCTGGGGACGGGGATCACGGCTACCGTGGGCAACCAACAGATAGGCAGTGGACAAGGTTGATTAGGGGTGATGGGAAGTTGGGCTTAATATATCTTAATCAACACATCCCTACCCTGGGGTGACGATTTTAACCAAATTCAGAGCTTCCAACGGCCCAAAGCCCCCAAATGCGGCGGGATCTTTTCCAGCAATGGCATAGGGCACAGCATATCTCGGTTAGATCCCCGGCGGCAGGCTGTGGCAAAGGGAACCGAGAATGGCATGATAGTTATACCGCTCAATCTTTCGGTAAACCATAGCAATTAAATTTTATGGGGTTTGCGGATCTGTCGATTCAGTCCATTGCCACAGAGTACGATCTGACTGTGCAGTCGGTTTTCGACCTGTGCGACCAACTCGGCATAGCCTACAAAAACCAGGATACTAACCTTGCCCTAGAGGACGCTAAAGCGGTGATTATGCAAATTCTACACCGCCAGCAATCTGCTTCTGAGTTAGGGGGCCTTTCCTGACATTGTCGGCTGGTTGCTATGGCTCCTGTTCCCATACTGACCGAGCAAAAACCCTCGATTTTCTTGGCATACTTGATTAAAACCCTATTTTTAAAAAGATTGAGAATTGACCGATTCCCTTTCTCACCCCTTATACCAACAGTTTGAGGAGAACCTTTGTGAAACGCTTTTTTCTGGTGGCGATCGCCTCTGTCCTATTTTTCTTTAACACCATGGTCGGCAGTGCCAATGCGGTGGAGTTAACCGAAAGCACCCGCACCATTCCCCTCGATGAAGCCGGTGGCACCACAACCTTAACCGCCCGCCAGTTCACCAACGGCCAAAAGATTTTTGTGGACACCTGCACCCAATGTCACCTCCAGGGTAAAACCAAAACTAATAATAACGTTAGTTTAGGCTTGGCAGACTTGGCTGGTGCCGAGCCCCGTCGGGACAACGTCCTGGCCTTGGTGGAATTTCTCAAGAATCCCAAGAGTTATGACGGTGAAGATGACTATTCGGAATTACATCCCAATATTTCCCGTCCCGACATCTACCCAGAAATGAGAAACTACACCGAAGACGACATCTTTGATGTGGCTGGTTACACCCTCATTGCTCCCAAATTAGATGAACGGTGGGGTGGCACCATCTACTTCTAGAAAAATAGAGAAGTAAACCATCGAACTCCGTAAAAACTAGCAAGATCTCCCCTCGATTCTGAGTTGGAGGTCTTTTTTATTGCCAAAAAGTAACCGTTAATAATTGATCCAAACTTTCACCAAATGGATTGATTGTGGGCAGTGGAGTAGTCGGATAAATGTCTTGGATATCAGAGCGTGCCTCCTGCCAGATTTCTGGAATTAAGGCCTCGCCGTAATTCTTTAAACTAGGGGAATCTCGTAATAACCGTCGAATTTTCTTTCGTTGTTCTTTAATAGTAATTTCCCAGCCACGATTATCGTAAGCGCTATTGATATAGCCTCGTTTTAACAGATGCTCCAGGAGAACTTCAAGACGATTTTCTAGCTCATGTTTTTCACTGCGACCCAAGGCACTTATTTCTTCCTGAATATTTTGCCAGTCAATGGATTCCAAGTCATTTTGTTGAATATATTGTGCCTGTTCTTCTGTCCACCGTACAAAATCCGTTTCGTAAAGTTGGTTTTTCATGGGTTTTAATCAAATCTATTGACCAATTTTAAAGGTATATCTAAAAAATCAGCAATTTCCCGATCATTAATCCCCCCAAACTTCCAAAAGCTTGAGGGGACTTTAAGCTGGTTTACCCCAGCATTGGGAGATGGTTTTACCCATCCCCCTGGGGTGATATGCACTATTTGATAAACAACATTTCCTGGTAGGTAGGCAGGGGCCAGAAACTATCGGCAATTTCCCCTTCCAGGGCATCGGCAAAAGTCCGTACTTCATCCATCAGGGGACGGAGAGTTTGGGCGCAATACTGCAACTTCTCTTCGGTGTTGGCAAAGTCGTGTTTAGCCATAGCTTCACTTAGTTTGGCGACAGCACCGACCATTTGGTTGGTCAAATCAGCGATCTTTTTGGCACTTTCCTTTTCAAAATCAATGCCTAAACCACTGAGGCTGGCAATGGTGGAGGAAAGTTTGGACAGGTATTCCACTGCCGCTGGATAAATGACCGTTTTGGCCATGCTGACCACCAGTTTGGCTTCCACTTCAATGGAGAGGATGTACTGCTCAGCGTAGACTTCAAAGCGGCTTTCCAACTCCACTGGAGTCAATACACCAGTTTTTTCAAATAGGTCTTCGATATACTTCTCCTTCAGCACCGGCAAAGCATCGGCAGTAGTACGCAAGTTGGCCAAACCCCGTTCTTCCACTGCCATTTTATGCCATTCTTCGGAATAGCCATTGCCACCAAAAATTACCTGGCCGTGGTTTTCCATAATTTCCTTCAGCACCGTCAAAATGGCAGTGTCCAAGTCCAATCCCTTGGCCAACTCCGCCTCCAGACGATCGCCAATCCAGTTAAGGGAGTCAGCCAGCATGGTGTTCAGCACAATTAGCGGACCAGAAACCGACTGACTGGAGCCCACTGCTCGGAATTCAAAACGGTTACCAGTGAAGGCAAAGGGAGAAGTACGGTTTCGATCGCCAGCGTCCTTGGTTAAATCTGGAAGTACATCAACTCCCAGATCCATCACGCCTTTTTTCTTGGAATCCTTCACACTGCCGGTTTTGATCTGTTCAAACACCTCTTCTAATTGGGTACCCAGATAAACGGACATAATGGCCGGGGGAGCTTCGTTGGCCCCCAAACGGTGGTCATTACTAGCCGTGGCGATCGCCGCCCGCATCAGAGGGCCGTATTTGTGCACTCCCCGAATCACTGCACCGCAAAAAACGAGGAATTGGGCATTATCGTGGGGAGAATCGCCGGGATCAAGCAAATTACCCTGGGTGGAGTTACCCACTGACCAGTTAACGTGCTTACCGGAACCGTTGATGCCCGCAAAAGGCTTTTCATGGAGTAGACAGACAAAGCCATGTTTTTTGGCCGTATTTTTCAGTACCGTCATTAACAATTGTTGGTGGTCACTGGCCACGTTAGCCGCTTCAAAAAAGGGCGCAATTTCGAACTGGCCGGGAGCCACTTCATTATGGCGAGTTTTAGCTGGAATACCCAACTTATAAAGGGTCTCCTCCACGTCCTGCATGAACACCTGCACCCGTTCAGGAATAGCGCCAAAATAATGGTCATCGAATTCCTGACCCTTAGCCGGGAGCTTGCCAAACAAAGTCCGTCCGGCGAGGAGTAGGTCCGGCCGTTGGCTAGCAAAATTGGCATCCACCAAAAAATATTCCTGCTCCGCCCCACAACTAGAATTAACGTGGGCAATGTCTTCGTTACCCAACAAACTGAGCACCTTGCGGGCCGCCTTATCCATGGCCGCAATGGACCGCAATAGGGGCACTTTTTTATCCAACGCTTCCCCTGTCCAGGAAACAAACACCGTCGGAATACATAGGGTGGAACCATTATCCGTTTCCATAATGTAGGCAGGACTGGTTACGTCCCATCCCGTGTAGCCCCTAGCCTCAAAGGTATCCCGAATGCCACCGTTGGGAAAAGAAGAGCCGTCCGGTTCCCCTTGTACTAGAACTTTGCCGGAAAACTCTGAAATGACATTGCCATCCCCCTGTACAGAAATAAAGCCATCGTGCTTTTCCGCCGAGAGGTTGGTCATGGGATAGAAAACGTGGGCATAGTACATTGCCCCTTTCCCCATGGCCCAGTCCCGCATAGCAGTGGCCACTGCATCAGCAACGGAAGGGTCCAATTTTTCGCCAGTGGTAATAGTATTTTTAATTGATTTGAAAACGCCTTTAGGAAGACTGGCCTGCATTTTGCTCAAATTAAAAACGTTCTCAGCCCACATATCTTCCAGGCGGGATAACTTCTTGCCAGAAGATAGAGGTCGATTGATGATTTGGTGAACTGATTGGGTGCGGGCGGCGTTTCCAGTCATGGACTAAATCTCTATTTCAGAATTTACAAACCCCCCAATCATACGCAAGATGATTTTTTAAAATAGACAATATAGATACAAAAACAACGACCCATTTCTTTGCCTCCCAAGGGGAAGCGTAAATGGGTCGACATCGTTGGATCACAATATGAAGAAATATTACAAACAGATACTACTACCCCATTACCCAGAGATAAATTAGAAAACTTTCCAAGTTATGTTGTCTGAGAAAACCGTTGCCCCTAGTAGCGATTAACGGACTCTCCCCGACTGCGGGAACGACGGACAGGGGCGGGGCCAGCAGAGGAGCGACGACGGCGTAGGGGGGTCGATTTCCCAACGGAATCGGTGAGGTATATCTCTAGGAAGGCTGACTGTTCCATCTGGTCAGCGGCGGTGGTAAGTAGGGTGCGAATGGTTTGCAAACTCCTCCCTCCCCGGCTAAGGAGCCTTTCCCGGTCTTCGTCCCCTAGGGCTAACCGAATCCAAACCCGGCTATTTTGTCGAAACACCTCACAGTCCACCTTCAGATCATCGGGCTTTTCCAAAAAGGGACGGACAAGAAACTTGACCAATTCAACGTAGTTTAGGGTAGTCACAGGGGGCAGACGTTGGTAAACACCACGGAAAAAACCGGCACTAAGCTTTTAGCTGTTCGAAAACCTGGGCTTTGGTCAAAATGGAGCGGACGGTGTCGGTGGGTTGGGCACCTTCTTTTAATCTTTTGACGATCGCCGGTACATCAAGGCGAGTTTCATCGGTGCGGGGATTATAGAATCCTAATTCTTCCAAGGGGCGACCATCCCGGCGGGTGGTGCTGTGCATGGCAACGATCCGATAGCTAACTTCACGTTTCTTACCAAAGCGTTTTAGACGGAGTTTAATCATACTAAATAAAAATAGACTGGGAAAAATTTCGCGTTTATCATTCTAACCTATTTTTTGGGGCCAGAATTTTTAGGGTCGTAAATTTTCAGGGGCCCAGCTCAATCGCCGCAGATAGCCATGGCACCAGGGCTTTCCCAATGGGGTCAAGGATTCCGAACTCTCCCCCGGGCACAAACTGACTCAGGAGCACAGACAGTCGGGATGTTTTCTTCTATGATTGATGTTTGTCGTCAGCCACTCCCCACTAAATTTATCCCCGGCCTACCGGATTTCTATCCCTAAAAATTGAATGTTTTCCTCTTCTGTTGAGCTGGAACTTTTTTTCATCTTCGTTTTGGTGGTGTTAAATGGAATTTTTTCTGGCTCGGAAATTGCCATAGTCTCAGCTCGTAAAGTTCGTTTGGAACAGTTGGCAAAGCGGGGTAATCGCAAAGCAAAGCTGGCACTGAAGCTGGCCACAGCCCCCAATAATTTTCTGTCGGCGGTGCAGATTGGCATTACTCTGATTGGCATTTTAACCGGTGCGGTGGGGGGAGCAACGGTGGCCCTGCGTCTGGCGGAGTTTTTGGACGATATTCCCCTCTTAGCCCCCTATGCCGGCCCCCTGAGCATTTCTCTGTTGGTGGGGTTCATTACCTATTTATCCCTGGTGGTGGGGGAGTTGGTGCCTAAGCGCATTGCCCTCAGCCATCCGGAACACATTGCCTGTGGAGTGGCCCCGGCGATGCATTTAGTAGCCCAGTTGACAGCGCCCCTAGTTTATCTTTTGGGGGTCTCCACCGATGCAGTACTACGGCTATTTGGTATTACCAGTAAGGAAGCTAGCCCGATCACGGAAGAGGAAATCCGGGTCATGATCGAGCAGGGGGCCCAGGCCGGCATGATTGATGAAGCAGAGCAGGAAATGGTGGAACGGGTTTTTCGCTTGGGGGACCGCCCCGTTAAAACTTTGATGACTCCCCGCACGGCGATCGCCTGGTTGGATGTGGAGTCGGACTGGGAAGAAAACCAACAGGAAATTCTGGACACACCCTATTCCCGTTTTCCCGTGGGTAGGGATAGTCTGGACGAGTGCCTAGGTTTTGTCCGGGTCAAAGACATTCTCAATAGCCAGTGGTCAGGACAAAAAATCAACCTGGAGGAAATTGTTCAGCCGCCCCTATTTGTGGCGGAAAATACCCGCTCTCTCCATGTGTTGGAAATGTTCCGGGCTTCCGGTACCCACCTGGCCCTAATTACGGATGAATATGGTGGCATTGAAGGCCTAGTCACCCTAAACGACCTCATCGAGGCGATCGTGGGAAGTATCCCCAATGACGACGAAATTCAAGAGCCCCAAATCATTCAACGGGAAGACGGTTCCTACCTGCTCGATGGCTTACTGCCCATTGATGAATTTAAGGAAATTTTTGACATTGAAACCCTCTCCAACGAAGAGGAAGGCCACTACCATACCCTCGGCGGCTTTGTGATCGAAAGCTTGGGCAAAATTCCTCAATCCGGTGATTATTTTGTTTCCGATACTCTCCGAGTAGAAGTGGTGGATATGGACGGTATCCGTATTGATAAAGTATTAGTCAATCAACTGCCGGAGGATTCTTCTACAACGGAGGAAGAGTCTGAAACAGATAATTAAACTTGTTTCTCTGCATAGATAACAAAGTCATCAATAATATATTTACTCATGGAAGAATAACCGAAGTACTTTTCTTGCAGTTTGGAAATTTGGGGACGCTCCGGCAGATCCCCTTGGATAAATTGCTTGAAGTCTTCCTTGTTATTGGTTCTTTTGCCAGTTGAAGTAAAATATTTATAAAGGATCAATCGCAAACCGAGGCAATCTAAAAATGATTTGATTAAATCTCTCTCCTTCGCTAAATTTTCATCAGGATAAGTGTCAAACATCTTATAAAATTTATTGCCTTGGATAACCAATAGAACTTTTCCATCCGGTTCTAAACATTGCTTGAAAATTGATCGATAAATATCCAAAGATTTACTTCTATCTTCCCCTTGGTAGAAAAAACAATGGGCAATAATAATCAAATTAAAAAATTCCTTCGGTAGTTTATGGCGATAGTTGTCATAATCAAAAATATTGACTGTATTGAATTGATAAAAAATATTGGGCGGGAATTTAAGTTCGTTAATGTACTGTCGCCAAAATTGTAGGCCTCGGTATTGTAAATTACGTTCCTTTTCTAGAGAATAATAAGAGCAATTAAAATCACTAATTTCTTGATGTTGAGCTAAAGATTCTAGAAATAAAGATAAACCGAATAGCATTGTAGCTGGGCCGGCGGCAATATCAAGAATCGTAATATTTTTGGGAAGATATCCAGCTTGATAAATAAAAAAATAGGCGAGATAGCTACAATAAACATTGTCCAAAAAATATTTTATTAAGTACACATGGGGGCTAAAGGCTTTGTCATAGGTTGGATCTAGTCCCTTTTTCAACCCATTTAAATCTCGATGGGCTTCGTCTATTTTTTTCTTGGCTTCATTATCATTTAATCCACTATCGGCAATGATTTTTTCCAGAAAATGAACTAACTCAGTTTCTAATTTTGCAAATATTGAAGTTTTAATACCCGTACATTCGATTTTGTAACCGTCATGGTCAATTAAGCGAAAAGATTGGCTGACTTGCTGTATTAGCTGTTTTTTTATCGGAAATTTTTGCTGAATTACTGATGAGCTTTGTTGAAATATATAGTCAGTAGCTTGCCGGACTTTTGCTTGATAGTTTTGATTTTCTAGAAATAACTTTTCTAAAAGAGTTAGCCTATAACCTTGCTTTTTTCTGGCTAAAATTAAGTGTTGGGCTAGTTTGGTATTGCCGCGAGCAATTTCAGATTTTATGATTTTTAACTGCCATAAGCCTTTGACAGCCTTGATCGGATTAATCATAGCCAAAACCTTCTCTGCCTTCAAAAATTTCTACACCATAGTATTGATTGAGTAACTCTAATTTTTTGAATAGATTATGATAATTCTTATCTTCATCTACATACCACCATTGATATTTTTCTTTTAATTCTATAGCTTTGGCTGGAGTGGAAGCTTTTAAAGATTGATTTTTACTGCTGTGAAATGGCTGTATAACTATCCTGTCAACTGTGGCTAATTGTTCAATAAACTGGGGTAAATCTTCATCATAGGACGGTAACAGGGGGGTCATGGTAATGGCAAATTTAATTTGATAACTGTCATCAGAAGGAAGTTGATGTCTGAGTTTTTCCACTGTTTGTAAGCGAGCTTTAACACTGGGAGAGCGACTTTCAAAATCTTTTCTCACCTTTTCGCTAGCGGTGGGAATACTAATATTAATTCTCAGCTTGTGAAATTGACCTAAAAGATCAATATCTCTCACAACCATGGGACTACGGGTTTGTAAGACTAGTATGGGTTGATATTTAACTAATACTTCGAGAATTTTTCTTGTTATTTGTACTTCTTTTTCAATTGGTTGATAGGGATCGGTCACACTGCTCATATAGATCCGAATCGGACGGTCATATTTTTTACTAATTCTCTCTAGTTCACTCACCAATAATTCTGCTGAATTTTCTTTTACCATTACCCAATCTCCCCAATTAGCCCTTAGTTGAGAGTTGGGACTAAAGGCCGAAGCATAACAATAGTCACAACCGAACTGACAACCACGATAGGGATTGAGGGTGAAATCGTAGTCCTGAATAAAACCAGTAGCTTTATTGAGGATAGATTTAGCTTGGTTAATGGTAACTTGCAAAATTTTTCCCTCAAACAATTTTTAATTTTTGCAAGAACAGATGAAAACGGTGAAGTTAGAATCAACCCCACCGCATTAATTAGATACTTTGAAATGCCAATGTCATAGCTAAGTCAAACTGTGGACTAGCTGCTGATGGGTAGTAATTGGAAGAGGAGAGAGTTGATAAATCCCAGCAGAATGGCGCCAATGAGAGCGCTCCAAAAGCCCCAGCGGAGGCTAAAACCATCTACAAAAGCGGCAGCAAGGGCAAAGATGATGGCGTTGACTACGGTGTAAAACAGGCCAAAGGTCAGAAAAATTAGGGGAAAAGTGAAAAACGTCAGTACTGGACGCACTAGGGCGTTGAGTAAACCGATAACGACGGCAGAAATGAGGGCTTTTTTAAAGCTGGAGATTTCTACCCCTGTGGGCAGTTGGGCAATGATCAGCAGGCTGACTGAGGTGACAATCCAGACGATAAGTAGTTGTAACATTTTCCCTCCGTTGGTAATTACAATGGTGGACTAAAACAATGCCCCCATCTTAAACGTTGGCCGCAATGATTGGCAGATCAATTTCAGTACGATGCTGGGGCTAGGGCGATCGCCGAGTTGAGCAAAATGATTGAACGGTGACAGTTTTGCTAGCGTTGTCTGGAGAGAATGGAGACAATGAAATGGCCGGGCTAGCAAAGGGCAGTTTGGTGAGTTTTAACCAGTTCCAGCGGCCCTGGGATAAGGCTTACCGTCGGTGACATTTTTTTCCTTCAGATTCCCCTTTTTTTAGGACGTTATGAAACCGCACATCATCGTTTGTGGTTTGGGGCAAACGGGTTATCGAATTTTTAGCCTGCTTAAACAACAGGGAGCGGAAGTGATTGGCGTTTCCGATCGCCCCGTGCCAGGGGAAAATCCCAGCAATATTGTGGTGGGGCAACTGAATTCCACTGCTACTCTGACTAGGGCCGCTATCCACACTGCCCAAACTTTGGTGCTAGCCACCAGTGACGATGCCTTGAATTTGGCCATTCTGACCCAGGCCCGTATTCTGAATCCCCGCATTCGCATTGTTAATCGTTTGTTCAACCATGCCCTGGGTAAACGTTTAGACACCACCTTGCCAGACCACGTTAGTTTGAGTGTTTCCGCCCTGGCGGCCCCGATTTTTTCCTTTGCGGCTTTGGGCAATCAGGCGATCGGGCAATTGCGTTTGTTTGACCAGACTTGGCCCATTCAGGAAATTGTCATTCACCAAGACCATCCCTGGCTCAATTTACCCCTGGCGGATTTATGGGATGATCCGAGCCGAATGTTGATCTATTACCTACCGGCCCACAGTGAAACGGATTTAGTAGGCGCAGTGGTGAATAATTTAACGTTGCAATCTGGGGACCATTTAATAGTGGGACAAAAACCCCAACCCAAGACCAAACGGCGATCGCCTTGGCGCAAATTTTCCAAACTGATTACCAACCTGCGGGAGTATCAGCGGTATGTCCAACAGGTGATATGGGTGGTGTTGTTTTTATTGTTGATGATTTTTCTGGCCACCTTCATCTACGTTTCCATTGATCAACATATTGCCCCAGTGGACGCGTTGTATTTTTCCGTGGGCATGATTACCGGGGCCGGTGGCAAGGAAGAGGTGGCCGAAAAGTCCCCCGATATCATCAAAGTATTCACAGTGGTGATGATGATCGCCGGGGCGGGGGTGATTGGTATTTGTTATGCCCTACTGAATGATTTCATCCTTGGCAGTCGCTTTAGTCAGTTTTTGGATGCGGCCAAGTTACCCGATCGCCATCACATCATCATTTGTGGGCTGGGGGGAGTGAGCATGGCCATTATTGAAGAGTTAATTCACCAGGGCCATGAAATTGTGGTAATCGAAAAGGATACAGATAATCGTTTCTTGCATACGGCCCGCTCCCTGGGGGTGCCCGTAATTGTGGAGGATGCCCGCCTAGAAAGAACGTTGGCCTGCGCCAATATCAACCGAGCCGAAGCCATTGTGGTGGCCACCAGCGACGACACCGTTAACTTGGAAATTGGCCTAACTGCCAAGGCGATCGCCCCTAGCCTGCCAGTGGTGTTGCGTTGCCAGGATGCCCAGTTTAGCCTGTCCCTGCAGGAAGTATTTGAATTTGAAACGGTGCTTTGTCCGGCGGAATTGGCCACCTATTCCTTTGCGGCGGCGGCCCTGGGGGGCAAAATTTTGGGCAACGGCATGACCGATGATTTGCTGTGGGTAGCCCTAGCCACCTTAATCACTCCTAACCATCCCTTTGCCGACCAATTGGTTAAAATTGCAGCCCAAAAGTCTGATTTCGTTCCCCTCTATCTAGAACGGGGTGGCAAAACCATCCATAGCTGGGAATTATTGGGTACCCATCTCGACTCTGGAGACGTGTTGTATTTAACCATGCCCGCCACTGCCCTAGAGCAACTTTGGCGATCGCCCCGTGCCACTGCTGATCCTCTGGACTCTTTTTTGGTTTAGCATGGGGGGATGGAACTCTTGACTCGGCCCAATGGTGATCAAGAAAGAACGCTTTGTCTATGTTTAGTATTTTTAAGTTAACCAACAGCAGAGGATAACTTCCAAAAGAAATTAAGCTCAAAAAGTAGCAAAATAAGTTTAATTCATAACTGAGTTTTACTGCTAAACAGCGGTGCAAAAAAGTCAGATAAAATAAAAGCTTCACTTCGGTTTTATATTGTGACCATGGTTCCCAGGCATCTGCTCTAGGGAGTTTTTCCGCTGCCTTTAGAGAGTATTTTCTCCAAGTCGGCTAACTCCCCCATTTTTAGGCAAAATCATATACAGACTATCCCAATATTGCCAGAGCTTTGATGACTCACTGTAGAAGGCAGACTAAAATTCTAGCAATGGACTCCCAGTTGGAATAAATTTTTAGTCTCCCCCGGCGCTGGAGTTTTTTTGTAGTTAATGGCGGTATAATGTGAAAGTTTTTTATCTATTTAAATTTATAAATGCTAACAGCGGAAAGAATTAAATTTACCCAGAAACGGGGGTTTCGTCGGGTACTAAACCAACG
Organism: Synechocystis sp. PCC 6803 substr. PCC-P; assembly: GCF_000284455.1. GTDB lineage: Bacteria > Cyanobacteriota > Cyanobacteriia > Cyanobacteriales > Microcystaceae > Synechocystis. The sequence goes on along the minus strand of NC_017039.1, from coordinate 2,118,908 downwards.
GGTGGATGCCTACTTTGCCGAGCATGGCCTGACCCAAAGGGATAATCCCTCCATGTATCTGAAAACCCTGATTATTGTGCTCTGGTTGTTTTCCGCTTGGGCCTTTGTGCTTTTTGCTCCAGTTATTTTTCCGGTGCGCCTACTGGGTTGTATGGTTTTGGCGATCGCCTTGGCGGCCTTTTCCTTCAATGTCGGCCACGATGCCAACCACAATGCCTATTCCTCCAATCCCCACATCAACCGGGTTCTGGGCATGACCTACGATTTTGTCGGGTTATCTAGTTTTCTTTGGCGCTATCGCCACAACTATTTGCACCACACCTACACCAATATTCTTGGCCATGACGTGGAAATCCATGGAGATGGCGCAGTACGTATGAGTCCTGAACAAGAACATGTTGGTATTTATCGTTTCCAGCAATTTTATATTTGGGGTTTATATCTTTTCATTCCCTTTTATTGGTTTCTCTACGATGTCTACCTAGTGCTTAATAAAGGCAAATATCACGACCATAAAATTCCTCCTTTCCAGCCCCTAGAATTAGCTAGTTTGCTAGGGATTAAGCTATTATGGCTCGGCTACGTTTTCGGCTTACCTCTGGCTCTGGGCTTTTCCATTCCTGAAGTATTAATTGGTGCTTCGGTAACCTATATGACCTATGGCATCGTGGTTTGCACCATCTTTATGCTGGCCCATGTGTTGGAATCAACTGAATTTCTCACCCCCGATGGTGAATCCGGTGCCATTGATGACGAGTGGGCTATTTGCCAAATTCGTACCACGGCCAATTTTGCCACCAATAATCCCTTTTGGAACTGGTTTTGTGGCGGTTTAAATCACCAAGTTACCCACCATCTTTTCCCCAATATTTGTCATATTCACTATCCCCAATTGGAAAATATTATTAAGGATGTTTGCCAAGAGTTTGGTGTGGAATATAAAGTTTATCCCACCTTCAAAGCGGCGATCGCCTCTAACTATCGCTGGCTAGAGGCCATGGGCAAAGCATCGTGACATTGCCTTGGGATTGAAGCAAAATGGCAAAATCCCTCGTAAATCTATGATCGAAGCCTTTCTGTTGCCCGCCGACCAAATCCCCGATGCTGACCAAAGGTTGATGTTGGCATTGCTCCAAACCCACTTTGAGGGGGTTCATTGGCCGCAGTTTCAAGCTGACCTAGGAGGCAAAGATTGGGTGATTTTGCTCAAATCCGCTGGGATATTGAAAGGCTTCACCACCTTTGGTTTCTACCCTGCTCAATGGGAAGGACAAACCGTCAGAATTGTTTATTCTGGTGACACCATCACCGACCCATCCATGTGGTCTAACCCAGCCCTGGCCAAGGCTTGGACCAAGGCCATGCAAATTCTCCACGAGGCTAGGCCAGAAAAATTATATTGGCTCCTGATTTCTTCCGGCTATCGCACCTACCGATTTTTGAGCATTTTTGCCAAGGAATTCTATCCCCACTATCTCCATCCCACTCCCCCGCCTGTACAAAATTTTATCCATCAGCTAGCCCAGAACAAATTCCAAGCCAACTACGATCCTAGTTTGGGCATTGTGCGCTTACCCCAGCCCCAAGTATTAACCCCTAACCTGCGCCAGGTGCCAACGGAAAAATTAGGCGATCGCCATGTGGAATTCTTTTTACAAAAAAACCCCGGCCATATCCAGGGGGATGAGTTGGTGTGTTTGGCGGAAGTGTCAACGGAAAATTTGACCAAAGCGGGACTAAGAATTTGGCATTCCAGCTATGCTGTAAATATCTTGAATTGATTGGTCTGACCACCGTGGTCTTTCTGCCTAAACCGAACTCCGCCAAAGTGTTTAATCAGCCCCAGCGCTTCGTGGCCGGTTGGTACTGGTTGCTGCGCTCAAAACAATTAAAACGAGGCCAAGTTAAGGCAGTATTTTTACTAGGTAAAGACTTGGCGGTTTATCGCACTGACAGTGGCAAAGTAGTGGCGGTGGATGCCTATTGTCCCCACATGGGAGCCCATTTGGCCGAGGGCAAAGTGGAGGAGGAAAGTTTACGTTGTTTTTTCCACAATTGGCGATTTGATCACCATGGGCATTGTGTGGAAGTACCCTGTTTAGCTAAATCATTGCCGGTGAAAGTTAATAGCTGGCCCGTGACGGAAGCCTATGGTTTAATTTGGCTCTGGACTGGGAATCAACCTAGTCAAACTTTGCCTCTGCCCCTAGAGTTGACCAAGGAAAAAGTAGTCAGTGCGTTGGGTAAAAGTTTTACAAAAGCTTGCCATCCCAATGTGGTGATGGTTAATGCCATCGATGCCCACCACTTCAATACGGTACATAATTTTCCGGTGGAAATTGACTTTAAATCCGAGGTTATTGATCAAAATATCATTAATTTTGCTAACACTACCAAGGGGGGGAATGATTCCCTTTTAGTGCGTTTGATTAAACCCTTTTATCGGGAAGCAGGTACCTATAATTTATCCTATTGGTTTGGCAGTACGGGAACGGTAACTTTGGGGCCAGATTTTTTACATTTTTATATTATGTTTACCCTGCGCTTAGGCAAAAATGGGCAAACGGAAGGGCAAACAATTTTGTTGACTAAGCATCGCCCTGGGCTTTGGGGTTGGTTTATTAACGGCATCATTCTTTGGCTAACTAAACTGGTGGGTAATTACTTTGCTAAGGGAGATACAAAAATTTTTCAGACAATTAAATTTGCGCTTAAAACACCTTTAGCAGAAGATAAATCAATTCTTGAATTTATTCACCATCTGGAACAACAACCTGTTCTCCAGTGGGAAACTTGGCAATCACTAGATGAAGACAAATCTTTGTCTGTCCCGGTAATAAATAACCACAATGGAAGTGTAAAAATCCATGGCACAAACTGTTAGTGGCTTTAATTTACCTTCCCTTGCCTCCGGCGATCGCCTGCATCGGATTTTTGCCTCTGCTCTGGATAGACCGAGGGAGGAGGAAACTCTTGATTTGACCCAGAAATTATATTGGCCCGCCGAATATTTTGGCTTAAACCAAGTCACCATATTTCAACAGGCCAGCGCCGTGGAACAGGCAACAATTTTGGCGATCGCCAACCAGGACTTGCTGACGGAAATTTATTGGGTGGAGCAGGCCGGCATGGGCTATATGGCTAAAATGTCACTGTTGGCAGAAACCTGTGAAGAACGAATTTTATACAGTTTATTTGCCGCCGATGAAGCGCAACATTTATGCCAAATTGAACAATTTTTTCAGCAAAAGCCAGAGTTTAATCAGGATAGTTTTTTATCTTTTATGGGGCAATTATTGGAAGCCGACGATAAAGCCCTGTTACTAACTATGGTGCAGGTAGTGCTAGAGGGTTGGGGGCTGAGCCATTACCGTTCCCTGGCACACCATTGTCGGGACAATCATCTGCAAGCAACGTTACAGGGATTTTTAGCCGCTGAAGCCCGTCACCATGCCGCAGGAGTCCAGCAATTACAAACCTGGCCGTATGAGCAACAAAGTCTAGATAATATCTACCAGGCATTAAGGGAATTTTTGCACATGGTCCAGGTGGGGCCCCAAAGATTGGTCAAGGCCATAGAACAGGGCAAAGGTTATTTATCCCCTGGCGATCGCCAAAAAATCTTTCAGGAGTTGAAAACGGAAGAAAACAGTCAACAAAAACTTAATCTTTTGCGTTCCTTAATGAACCATGGAGTGCCCCCAGAAATTATCATTCGTCTGGAGGGACAACAATGTTTTCTGCCCTATAGTGCTGAGCAATGTGTACTATGACTGCTGTGATTAATTCCTTGTCTCAACCCAATGTTACATCAACATCCTTGTTGGCAAAAGATAGCAAAACTCGAAAAAAATTAGAACTTAATTACCGCCGGGCGAAGCAAACAGATCACAGTCCTAATTTAGATCAATTGGCGGAGCAATTTGATTATCAGCAATGCCGGGATCAATACTGGCAAGCACCGGAATTTTCTTTACTTCACGGCACTCCCCTTTGGGAACAGTCTAGTCCAGGGCAAAAATTAATTCTGAATCATCTTTATTGGGTGGCTTACTACAGTCAAATTATTGCGGCGGAAGTGGCGACTATTTTCTTCAATCAAACCAGTGCCACTGGTTTATATCCTCTGACAGATTTTCGTTTAGTTTGTGACACCCTAGACCTGGAAACTTCCCAGGAACGTTGCCATATCAATGCTTTTCAGACTGTAATTGACCAAGTAGAGTCAACCCTATTCGGCGGTAATCTGTTTGGCCAACCCCGGCGATCGCCCTTCCGGGAAACGATGATTTTTGCCAACACAAATTGGTTTAAAAATTGGTGGAAAGGGATACAACTCCAAAGCTTTGGTTTACTGTCTGCTAACAATGCTTTTTTAGCTTCTCAATACCTGACTGTAAGGGGACTGCGGACCTTGAATGGTAAGTTAGTGCAGCATAAGCTGAGTAACTTTTACCAACCCCAGGAGCCGGAACATAACACCATCCCAACCCAAATTTCCTACTACCATTTCCTAGACGAAAGCTTTCATTTCAATACTTCCACCATTTTGTCCCACGACGTTGGAAGTCTTTTTCCTAGTCCCACTGTCTTTGAGCGGCAATTAGTCAATTTGGGCATTAGGGGATGTCAAAGGGATCATTACCATGTGTCCGTTGCTATCAATGGAATTTTTTGGTACGACCCCGCCTTATACGACACCATTACGAAGTTATTAACCTCGCCTCTATTTGGCCTTTCCGCCCAGGAATGTGAAGCCATGCTTTGGGCCTGTTTCGCCCAGGAAACGGAAGCCTTGCACCGTAGTTTTCAAACCCATCAAGAAGCCTGGTTATCCTACCAAGCTTACCTAGACCCCCTACCGTTTGTAGACCGGACAAACAAATCCATGGCTCTGATGAAGGGCAATTCCATGGAACGTTATTTAAGACTCCAGGGCAGGGCATTGCAGCGATTTTTGCAAACTGCCCCATCGGTACACTATCTAACGGAAAAATAAACAGTATTAGCCCTATCAAAAATTCAGTAAATTTTGTTTAAACTTGTTTAAACTGGTGGTGGTATGGAGAAACGTATAAACTCCATCCCCCAATGGTTAGCAAGAATTAAGTCTTCCCTCGGAGCAAGCAACAGGAAGGAAAGTACTATTGTTCGAAATGGTAGCTCCGGCATTTTCCCCTGGGTAATCTATCCCCAATTTCCCGATGTCCATCATGCCCCCTCCTCCGTCTTCGGTTCCGCCCCATCAGGGGCATGGGTTTTGGCGGGGAGCGGTTTTGCTTGTCTTGATTTTTTTGATTATTTTTGGGGGAGTTGCCGTTGCCCACTGGCGCATAGAAATGGTTAGTCAACAGATGCGCCAACAGTTGCTGAGCCAGGTGGAAATGGTCTCCCTAAACCTAAACTTTCGACTTTTTCAAGAGCTTTCCTTCACCCCACAAGACTTGGAGAATCCTTCCTTCCAAAGACTCCACAATCAGATGGCTGCCTACGCTCAGACATTCGAGCACCGTAGCATATACACCATGGTTATAAGGAGTGGAAAAATTCTTTTTGGCCCTGATAGTCTTAAGTCCGGAGATTTTCTTGCCCGCGACCCTGGTGCCGTCTATAAAAATCCCCCGGAGGCGGTCCGACAGTTATTTGAGCTCCCTTCCAAAAAATTAGTCATTGGTCCATACCATAGTGAACGGGGTAATTTTGTTTCGGCCTATGCGCCCATCCTACAGCCCCAATCCGAAAGGGTTTTGGTGATCGTTGCCATGGATATGGAAGCGAGGCAGTGGCACCAAAAATTACAGCAAAAACTCTGGACTCCCCTCCTGTTCTCCGTGGGATTAATAGCCTTAATTTTAGGGGGAGATTATCTGCTCCAGGAACGCCGCCGCTGGAGAAATTCTTTCATCACTAACCAAGGGGAAGCTTTGGCCACGGCGATCGTGGGTCTGTTCCTAACCCTGGCCCTAACAGCAGTGGTTCAGGAGAATTCTTTACTCAATAGCCAAAGAAATTTTAGCCAACTTGCCATCCCAAGGGCTAACTTGTTTGCACAAAAACTTTGGGAATTGCAAAATTATGGTCTTTCTAGCCTCAATAGCTTTATGGAGTCCAGTGCGGAGGTGACCCGTGCTGAGTTTGCCCGGTTTACCCTACCCATGATCAGAAAATTGAGTATTCAAGCCTGGGAATGGATTCCTAAAGTTACCGCCGCCGATAGGGAAAATTTTGAACGTAGGGCCAGGCAGGATGGGATAGAGAATTTCCAAATTTTTGAACTTAATCGTCGGGGGAAACCTGTTCCTGCCGAGGGAAGGGAAGTTTATTATCCAATTTTTTATGCGGAACCATTGGCGGGTAATGATATAGCCCTGGGCTTCGATGTCAGTTCTAACGAGTCTGCCAAAATGGCTTTGGATGAAGCCCTTGAGAATAGACTACCCACCGCCACCAATCCCCTGACTCTGATCCAAGAATTGGGAAAACAAAGGGGCATTGTTGCTTATTCCCCAGTGTTTGCCGACGGTAATCTGGAAAATCCCCCCATGGGGGTAGCAGCGGTGGTGTTGCGATTGAACGACTTTTTGACCCAAACTTTTGGAGAAATTAGTTTTGGTGATAAATCTCTGGAATTACAGTGGTTGCAACTGAGTGTGGATCGATCGCCTCTGGTTTTGGCTTCGTCTGCCCCTTCTCCCTTCTCTATGAACAATTGGCAGAGCAATAAGGAGCTATTCCAGGTTTACCCCCTGTTTATTTTTGGCAGGGCCTATGCACTGCTGCTTTGGCCCGGGCCAGAGTTTAACCAGAACTATCCCAAGCAAATGGCCATGGTCGCTTTTGGTGTGGGCACGGGGATCACAGTTCTAGTCACCATCATTGTGGCAATTATCACCAACAGTCAGGCCAATCTCACCCATCAGATTAGGCAAAGAACCAAAGAATTACGGGCAACCCTGGGGCAATTGCGGGAACGGGTTAAGGAAATGGATTGCTTAGTGGCGATCGCCCAGATGGGCCAACAAGCGGATTTGGTGCTGGAGGAGTTTTTACAAAACACCGTAGACCTTTTGCCCCTGGCTTTCCGCTACGAAAAATTAGCTTCCGCCCGTTTGACCTGGGGCAACTCCATCTACCAAAGCCCTAACTATCAAAAGACCGATTACTGTTTGATAGCAGAATTCCAAACGGAACATTTCCATCGGGGCCAGTTAGAAGTTTGCTATGGCGAAGAACGGGATTTTTTGCCGGAGGAAAAAGCCCTACTCAACACGGTCAGCCAATTTCTGAGTCGTTTCCTCGAATCCCATTACACCGAAATCATCTTGGAAAGAAATGAGCGCAATTACCGGGAAATTTTTAACTCCACCCACGAAGCCATTTTTATTCAAGATGCTCACCAGGCGACAGTGCTGGACGTGAACCAACCTATGTTGACCATGTATGGCTATGGCAACAAAGAAGAAGTCATTGGCCGGCCCATTGGTGATTTCAGTGCCGATAAACCGGGTAAAACCGAAGCAGAAATTGAGCAAAAACTCCGCCAAGCCAGAAACGCTGAGCCCCAAATGTTTGAATGGTTAGCGAAAAAACAAGATGGCAGCCTCTTTTGGGCCGAAGTATCCATTCAACCCACAGTGATTGATGGCAAATCCCGCTTACTGGCCGTAGTCCGGGACATTAGTGAACGCAAACAAAACCAGCAGCGCATTGAATATCTCTCCCGCCTATACGCCACCCTGAGCCAAGTTAACCGAGCCATCATCGAAAATCGCGAACGGGATGATTTATTCCGGGCCATCTGCGATGTGGGAGTGGCAGTGGGGCAGTTTTCCCTGATCTGGTTTGGGCTCATTGACCCCGATCGCCAAACCATCATTCCCTACATGGCCGGGGGTCACACCACCGCTTACCTAGAAAATATTCGCATCACATTCAAAGACGAACCGGCCGGCCGGGGTCCCACCGGTACCGCCGCCAGGGAAGGAAGATTGGTGATCTGCTCCAACATTAGCCAAGACCCCAAAATGGCTCCTTGGCGTGGCAGTGCCATGCGCTATGGCTTTCTTTCCTCCGCCGCTGTACCCATCCGCCAGGGCGGCCAAGTAGTGGCGGTGTTGACTTTTTATTCCCAGGAAGCGGGCTTTTTCAGCGAAGACGAGCAGGATTTGCTCCAGGAAATTAGCGATAACCTTTCCTTTGCCCTGGATGCGATCCAATTAGACCAGGCCAACCAGCGGGCCCAGAATCAATTGGGAGAAAACGAAGAACGGTTACGCCTGGCTCTGGAGGCGGCCAACCAAGGTTTTTACGACCTTAATTTACAAACGGGCCAAGCCGTAGTTTCGCCCCAATACGGGCAAATTTTGGGCTACGACCCCCAGTATTTCCAAGAAACTGAGCAACGCTGGCTGGAGCGCATCCACCCCCAGGATCAACAAAGGGTCAGGGAAATCTACGACCAATATATCCAAGGAAAAATTCCCCGTTACGCAGTGGAGTGTCGCCAACGAACCATGGCGGGGCAATGGAAATGGCTCCTTTCTCTGGGCAAAATTGTCGAGTGGGATAGCCAGGGCAAACCCCTGCGGATGTTAGGTATTTTGACCGATGTGACGGAACGAAAACAGGCGGAGGCCCAGATTGAAAACCTGGCCTATTACGATCCCCTCACCGCTTTGCCCAACCGTCGTTTGTTGTTGGACCGGGCGGAAAATGCCTTGGCTTTAGCCCAACGGTCGAAGCATTTCGGTGCCATTGTTTTGATAGACCTCGATGGCTTTAAAACCCTCAACGATGCCCGGGGCCATGACAGCGGCGATCGCCTGTTGCAGATGGTGGCAAAAAGATTGGCCGATAGTTTGCGGGATTCCGACACCGTGGCCCGTTTGGGGGGAGATGAATTCATTGTGCTGTTGCCGGAGTTGGCCCATGACCGGGAATTGGCGGCTAGGTTGGGGTTGGGGGTGGGGGAAAAAATTCGCCAAGCCCTAGCCACCCCTTTTACCCTGGAAGCGGAACAGGTACAGATTAGCGGCAGTATCGGCATAACCCTCTTCCCCAAACTGAACGAAAAAGTTAGCGATTTGTTTAAAGAGGCGGACACGGCCATGTACCAAGCGAAAAAGGCTGGCCGGGATAAGGTTTGTTTATTCGAGTCGCAGATGCAGTTGGAAGTGGAGTCCCGCTTTGCCCTGGAGGCGGATCTACGCTCAGCCCTGGAACAAAAACAATTCCAGGTTTATTTGCAACCCCAGGTGGATAGCCATGGTGTCTGGATTGGGGCAGAGGCTTTACTCCGTTGGAATCATCCCGGTCGGGGTTTTATTCCCCCCAACATTTTCATTCCCATTGCCGAAGAAATTGGCTTAATCGGGGGCATTGGCGATTTTGTACTGGAGCAAGTTTGTCAGTACTTAGCCCGGCTGCAACAATTGGGCTTAACTCTGCGCATTGCCATTAATGTCAGTCCCCGCCAATTCCGCCAAGCCAACTTTGCCAAGGAAATCAAAAACTTGCTGGCCTGCACCGGAGTAGATCCCTATCGCCTCACCCTGGAAGTGACGGAAGGTTTAATTGTGGAGGATACCCACCAGGCGATCGCCACCATGTTTGAGCTGCAAACTTTGGGTATTCATTTTTCCGTGGATGATTTTGGTACGGGCTATTCCTCCCTGTCCTATCTGAAACGGTTACCCCTGAATGAACTGAAAATTGACCGAGCCTTTGTCCAGGATGCGCCCCAGGACCTCAACAATGCCGCCCTGGTGGAAGCCATCATTAGCGTAGCCCGCACTTTCAATCTGGCGATCGTGGCGGAAGGGGTGGAAACGGAGGAACAGGTGCAATTTTTAGCCCAGTTGGGTTGCAATTTTTACCAGGGTTATTTCTACGGTCGCCCCATGCCCATAGATGAATTTCATCAAAAATTAACCGCCAGTTAAAGTTGGCCGAACGGATTAACCCAGACAAATGGGGGAATGAGGCCAGCATTTTCTCCCCTTCCACTAGAATGGGGGAAATTCTTTTTACGGGGGAACATGGCCAGCAATAACAAAGGTGGCGCTCTGTTGGCAGGCATGGTAATTGGCGGTTTAGTGGGATCGGTGACTGGGTTATTGTTAGCCCCCCGCTCCGGCAAACAAACCAGGCAACTGTTAAAAAAATCTGCCGACGCCCTCCCCGATTTAGCCGAGGATTTGGCCACAACTCTGCAACTCCAGGCAGACTATCTTTCCGAAGCCACCCAACGTAATTGGCAGGGCACCCTGGAACGGCTCAAAGAGGCGATCGCCGCTGGGGTGGAAGCAACCCAAACCACCGTGGTGTCAGAACCGGAACCAAAACCAAGGGACATTACAGCGGAAACTACCCTGGCGGACAGTTAGTTTTTTCATTAATCTTTGGGCTGGTTATGGTTGTTTAAATCCTTCCCCACCAGAAACTTGTGGCCACCGCTGTCGCCCCTCACCCCATTGCCCCCGTAGTTGACTTTTTCTGTACCTATGACCGAACCCCTTTTCTGGCTGGGTCTTTCCCTCACCCTGGTGTCCATTAGCCTGACCGCTGTGTTGGTGGTGGCCCTACCGGCGTTACAGGAACTGGCCCGGGCGGCACGCAGTGCAGAAAAATTATTTGACAGCCTTAATCGGGAATTTCCCCCCACGTTGGAAGCCATTCGTTTAACGGGTTTGGAAATTAGCGAATTGACAGATGATTTAAACCAAGGGGTCAGAACAGTGGAAGACGTAGTTCAAACCGTGGACCGGGGCGTAACCATCACCAAAGAGGGAGCCAAAAAGGTGCAAGGGGGTTCCAAACGCTTTGTGGCGGGAGTCAAGGCAGCCTGGCATTCCTGGCAAGTCTATCCCACAGAGCATTTAACCGTGGAGAGCAAGGGAAAAAATGGTAAAAAGTAAGCAAATATGACTGTTTCTCCCTCAGCCCTGGCGGAATTGGGGTTTAACTACCAGGAAGAAGATTCAGTGCGCCCTTGGGCGGCGGTGCTGGTGGATTTACCCCAAAATGAAGGGGTTTATACCTATGCCATTCCCCCAGGTTTAACCGTGCAGGATGGGGACATTGTGGCGGTGCCCTTTGGTAACCAGCAGTTGGGGGGCATTGTGGTGGGTTGTTTGACAAAACTGCCACCGGATTTGCCGCCGGAAAAAATTAAGCCCATTCAAGACGTAATTGTATCGGGCTTTTTTGCGCCCCATTATTGGCGGCTGTTGCATTGGTTGGCGGAATATTATTGCACCGAGTTAATCACCGTTATTCGCATGGCGTTGCCACCAGGTTTACTCCAGCGGTCCCAGCGTCGCATTAAATTGAATGGCGATCGCCTGCCATCGGACTGGCCATTGTTTTTGAGTCAACCGTCCCACCAGGGAGCAAGGCAAATTCTAACCCTACTGCAATCATCTAAGGAAGGGGATTATAGTTACCGTTACCTGCGGCAAAAAGTACCAGGGTTGACTAAGGCGTTGCGGGATTTGCTCAAACGACAATGGGTGGAAAGTTACCTGGAACCCCCCAAAGCGGTGCAGCCCCAGTTACCCAAAATGGTGACTTTATTAAATTTTGACCCCAGTTTCAAACTGACGGAGCTACAGGCCAGAACCCTGATAGTGCTCAAAAACCAGGGGGGGGAAATGTGGTTAGCGGATTTACTCAAAGCAGTGCCCTGTTCCGCCTCTACCATTCAATCCTTGGCAAAAAAAGGACTAGTGGCGATCGCCGAACGGGAAAAATTACGGCTTTTCCAGCAACCGTCGATTAATGCCAGCCAAGCTCCAGAACTAACTCCTGCGCAGAAGCAAGCTTGCCAAACTGTCCTGCCCCTCCAGGGTTACCATCAGGTTTTGCTCCACGGTGTCACCGGCTCCGGCAAAACGGAAGTTTACCTGCAAATCTGTGGCGATCGCCTGGGCAAGGGCCAATCGGTTTTAGTGCTAGTACCGGAAATTGGTTTGACCCCCCAGTTAACCGACCGTTTTCGGGCCCGTTTTGGCAATAAGGTGGCTGTGTACCATAGCGGCCTATCTTCCGGGGAAAAGTACGACACCTGGCGGCAAACTCTCCTAGGTCATGAACAGATTGTCATTGGTACCCGTTCCGCTATTTTTACGCCCCTGCCTAATCTGGGATTAATCATCCTTGATGAAGAACATGACAGTAGCTTTAAGCAAACCCAGTTAACTCCTAATTACCATGCCCGCACCGTGGCCCAACGCCGGGCCGAACTTGAACAATGCCCCCTCATCCTGGGTTCCGCTACCCCTTCTTTGGAAAGCTGGCATACAGTTCATCGCCATCAAAATGACCCCCAGCGACATTACCTAGAGTTACCAGAACGGGTGCAGTCCCGCCCCCTACCCCCGGTGCAAATTGTCGATATGCGGGCGGAATTAAAACAGGGCAATCGCTCCATTTTTAGTCGGGCTTTACAAACTGCCCTGGGGGAACTCAAAGCCAAACAACAGCAAGGTATTTTGTTTATTAACCGCCGGGGCCATAGCACCTTTGTCTCCTGTCGCAGTTGCGGTTATGTGTTGGAATGTCCCAACTGTGACGTTTCCCTTTCCTATCACTACGTCCAGGGCAATGGCCAACCTCTCCTGCGGTGCCATTACTGTAACCATGCGGAAATCCAGCCCAAAGTGTGTCCGGAATGTTCTTCCCCCTATCTGAAATTTTTTGGCAGTGGCACCCAAAAAGTAACCGAAGCCCTAACCCAAGAATTTCCCGATTTACGCTGGATTCGCTTTGACAGTGACACCACCCGCCGTAAAGGTGCCCATCGAGCCTTGTTGGATCAATTCCAACGGGGAGAAGCAGATTTACTGGTGGGAACGCAAATGTTAACCAAAGGGTTAGACCTGGCCCAGATTACCTTGGTGGGGGTGGTGGCCGCCGATAGTTTACTTAATTTTGCCGATTATCGTTCTGCTGAGCGGGGTTTTCAGACCTTAACCCAGGTGAGTGGCCGGGCTGGCCGGGGAGAAGAGCCGGGGCAAGTGATTATCCAAACCTATACCCCCCGCCATCCTGTGATCCAAGCCGTTAAAACCCACAATTACCATGGTTTTATCGCCCAGGAGTTACCCCAACGGGAAATGTTAAATTATCCCCCCTACGGCAAGTTAATTTTGCTCCGTTGTCTGGGGACCAATGAAAGGGAGGTGGAAAAAACGATCCAGGCGATCGCCGTTTTGTGTGAACAACTTTTACCCAAGACCGTGGAGATTTTGGGACCCGCCCCGGCCAGTATTCTCCGCATTGCCCAACGGTATCGCTGGCAGTTGTTAGTTAAATATCCCAGCTTCATCAAAGTAATTTTGCCGCTGGAGAGAATTAAACAAATTTGCCCTAGCTCCGTTTACCTGGATATTGACGTGGACCCCCTCAGCATTGATTAGGGTCGGCACAACCATTATTTAACGAACAAACACGCCAATGGCATTGCTCACCCGGGCCGCCGTCACTGGCGATCGATCCAGCAACTGACCCCCCAGGGCCAGGGAGGTGGAACTGCCGCCATCTAAATTCAACGCATTCACCGCCCCCAACTGTTGCAAAATTTGGGCAAATTCCCCCAAGCTAGCTCCAGCTCCCCCCACCCGGTTATGGCTAGCCACCAGGATAATGTTGCCGTTTCTGTCCACGGCGATCGCACTGCGGGAGGCCCGTTGCTGTTGAAAAGCACTGGAAAAACCTTCCCCTGTTGCATTGAGCACCATGCGTCCCTGGTCAATTAATAAGGGCCCTGCCCCCATGCCGTTGGGGAAAGCGTTGAAAGCTTCCGGCGTCGATCGCCCATTGACGTTAAGGGTGGTTCCCACAGCCAGAACCCCGGCGGGAATTTGGTTGCCCCGGTCAATGATTAAATAACCATCGCTGGGAATGGGCATTTGCTGTTGGCCCGCTTTGGGCAAAGGATATTGGGCAGTGACCTGGCTATTTTGCACCACATAAACCTGTTCGTTATCACTGAGGGGAATATAGCTGGGGCCCCAGGCGGGGGTATAGCGGGCAATGCCCCGTTGCACATAGCCACTGTTGAGATAATTGGCGGTTAAGCGTTGACCAGACCCAGTGGTGATTATTTCCGACAAAGATAGGCGCCCAAAAGTGGTTTGTCCCTGGTCATTCCAGGCGATCGCCCCCCGGTTCAAAATCGGCCCCGATCGCCAATTTTGCTGACTCCACACTGCCCCTAGGGGAAGTTGATTATTGCGGTTGAAAAAGCCCGCATTGATAGCTACCGCCGCCCGTTGATCCCTAGCAATGGTCACCAACGGTGCTGTGCCCTGGGCCATGGTGGGATTGGCCATCAAAGGTCGTAAAGAAATGCCTGGAGATCGGGGGTTAATGGTGACGGTGGTGACGGGAAATTGGCCGCCGCTGATATTGACAAAGCGTTGTTGCCAAGTAATGCCCTCTGTCCAGTTGATAGTTTTGACCGGAGGAGCATCAGCCCGGGCATCAATTACCAAACGGAAGGGAGAAGTAAGAGTACTAACCTGGAGCTTGTAACCCACGGGTAATTGAAAATGGACTTTGCTGCTGGCCCCTGATCTTTCCAGGCGATAACGAATTTGTTGCCCGCCGCTGGTTTTACCACCCAAATCGTCCTGGTCAATGGCCTGTAGTCCGGGGGCGTTGGCATTGCCTTGGCTACCGATGGTACTGCTGGCGTTAATGGTGACAACGGCTTCTTCCCTGGCTTGGCTCACTTGCCAAAAGGCTGGTTGGCTTAGTTCCAACACTACCCTTTCCCCCCAGGATTGCCTACCGTCCCGCACGGTCAGAATTTGGGCATTGGTGTTGGGCATCACGAGGGTATTGCCCTGGGCTTGCAACGGTCCGAAGCCTTGCAAGAGGGAAGTTACATCCAGGTAACGATTGGGAGCGACAAAACGGGCGTTTAAAGTTTGGCGATCGCCACTGAACCATTGCACAGGTTGCTGATTGGGGCTGGTGTTATCAAGCAGATCTAGCCCTAGAAACTGCATGGCCCCAGTATCCCCAAGGCCGGTGCGGGTCTGGCCTCCCTCCTGCCATTGACCCCAGGCCACAGGATAGGATTTACCGTCAATGCTAATTTGATTGCCCTGTTGAATAAAATCTGAAGAGGATTGGGCCACCACTGGACTGGGCAAAAACAGTTTTAGCCCCAGCATTACCGCCAGAGTAAGAACAAATAAGCACGAAAAACCAAACCAATTTCTAGTCCAATTAACCATTTTCAGCAAATCCCCTAGGGCCATGGAGCCATTCTGCCATTAATCCACAATGGAACCAATCCTTTGGTGCCGGCTCTGGCACAGGGTAAACCCATCGGCATTGGTGAGTTGCATGGTAATCGAAATCCAGTCGGCGATCGCCTAGGCTTGGGCCAGATTATCCAAGTAACCAACAATGGCCATAGGATCAGAGAAAGTATTACTCCTGATTTGCTGAGATTTGAACCTATGCTTGCCCGTCAACAACCCCGCCGTGTGGCCCGTGAACTGTCCCTGTTGAGCCTGAGCCAATTGAGCCGCAAGGACACTAAGCCCGAAACCTTGGAGCAAGGCGACCTGGAAGCATTGTTGTTGGCCGCCACCCGCACCCTGAGTGGGGAAGTCCATGAAATTTTAGAAACGGCCTCGGCGGAATTGAGTCGTAGCCATGAACGCCTGTTAAACAGTGAAATCCGGGCTAGCAACCTCAACAGTGCTAAGGCCATGTTGGAAGAGGCTATGACCCTAACGGAAACGGTGATTAATCGCCTAGCCCTAGCGGTGGATTTACCGGAAACGTTGCAGTTGGCGGGGCAAATGGAAGTACGAAAATTTGCGTTGGAATTGATTGGCACCGTCTGTCGCCGCCGTCAGCAGATTGATGAGCAGTTGCAAGAAGCCATGGTGGACTGGCAACTGTCCCGCCTGGCCAAAATAGATCAAGACATACTCCGTCTGGCGATCGCCGAACTGGATTACCTCGGTGTGCCCCAAAAAGTCGCCATCAATGAAGCAGTGGAGTTGGCCAAACGTTATTCGGGTCAGGATGGTCACCGTTTTATCAATGGGGTCTTGCGCCGAGTTACCGAAAAAAAGACTGACGGAGCCCCCGTCACCCCTGGTGAACCCCGTTAATATTTGTTATTTTTTTTGTGACTGCCTCCAGTGGCGCTCATTCCCTTTTACGTATATGGCGATCGCCTCCCCAAATTAATGACAGAAGCCAAAGCCCCCGCTGAAAAGAAAGCTAAACCCCCCGCAGTGGAAGAGAAGCCCTTCACCGAATTCATCAACCAAGATTTTCTGCCGGCCCTCCAAAGTGCCCTCGGCAAAATTGGCCTGGGTCCGGTGGCCCTGGATTTTAGCAAAAAGCCCATTGCCATCCCCGGCGCTGACAACACCCCCTATTGGCAAGTACAAGGCACCTGGAGCGGCGATCGCCAAATTTCCAAACAGTTCAACCTCTACTTCTTCCAGGAAGACATCAAAGGTCCCAAAGGCTTTGCCTACAGCGTGGATAATCGCCCCCCCAGCACTCTAGAGTCCTTTATGATTGACGAGCGTAAAGTAACCCTGGATCTGATGGTGCTCTACACCCTGCAACGGTTAAACGGTCAAAAATGGCTAGGGGGCAACTAAACCCAGATCAACTCCCAGTGCCCCAGCAAAAGTAACTCCCCAGCTCCATGATTAAGCTCCCTGTGCTCCTCGCCGACATTAATATCCAGAGTCTGCCCACCGAGCCGGAGCTAATCCTCAATAATTTAGCCATCACCACCCTAGTGGAGAATCTAATCATTCTTCTCTTAGTGGCCACCCTGGTGGCCTTGGTGGCCCGCTGGCTAAAAATTCCCTATGTGATCGGCTTAGTCTTGGCTGGTTTAGCCATTCCCCGGGGTCTATCGGTTGGACTAAATCCGGAACTAATCCTGAATTTCTTTTTGCCCATTCTCATTTTTGAAGCGGCAATCAACACCGACATCAGCCGTTTACGCAGCACCATCAAACCTATTACTGTGTTGGCCGGCCCTGGGGTCGTAATATCGGCCGCTATCACCGCTGTGTTGTTAAAAATCGGCCTGGGTTTGGCTTGGGTTACCGCCGCTGGGGTTAGTGTTATCCTCACTATCACTGACACCGTTTCCGTCATTGCCGCTTTTCGGAGTGTGCCAGTTCCCCGCCGTTTAGCCACCATTGTGGAAGGGGAAAGTATGCTCAATGACGGGGTGGCCATGGTGTTGCTCAGCGTCATTACCACCATCCATATCCAAGGAGGCTTTAGCGCTGGGGAAGGCATTAGACAAATTTTTGTTGCCTTTGTGGGGGGCGGCTTGGTGGGGCTGGGGCTGGGCTATCTCTGTGTGGGTCTTTTTCGCCAACTCAACGATGACCTGAGTGATATTCTCCTCACCGTGTCCGTTTCCCTTGGAACTTTCCAAATTGGTCAAATGCTGGGGGTTTCCAGTGCGATCGCCGTGGTGGTGGCAGGGTTGGTAATTGGTAATTTGGCTCTGAAACAGACCTCCGCCTCGATTAAGGTCACCCTGTTAAGTTTTTGGGAATACGCCGGTTTCGGAGTTAACACTCTTATTTTTCTGTTGGTGGGCATTGAAGTCTATCCGAGTATTCTCCTCTCCACCATTCCTGCAGCCCTGATTGCCATTGTGGCCTATCAAATTGGTCGTGTTTTCTCCATTTATCCCTTGCTTTATCTGCTCAGCTTTTTTGATCGCCCCCTGCCCCTGCGTTGGCAACACGTTTTAATTGCGGGTAATGTCAAAGGCTCCCTTTCGATGGCCCTGGCCTTAGCCTTGCCCCTGACTCTACCAGGAAGGGATCAGGTGGTGACACTGGTATTCAGCACCGTGATGGTTTCCCTAATTGGCCAGGGTTTGAGTTTGCCTTGGGTGGTGAAAAAATTGCAACTAAGCAAACCTTCTCCATTGGCTCAAAAAATTGCCATGCTCCAGTTGAATTTGGTCACAGCTAAGGCCGCCCAAGGAGAGTTAAAATATTTGTTAGAAGCGGGAAGTTTACCTAAGTTTTTATATGAAGAACTATTCGCCGATTATCAAGCTCGTATTGCCAACTCTGAGCAAGAATTAAGAGAATTTTATAACCAGAGAAATTTAATTTTTTCCGAGGGCGAAGTGGAAAAGAAATACATTGATGGCCTATATCGGCGTCTCTACATAGCAGAAAAAAGTGCCATTAATGATGCCTTAGCAAAGGGTATATTAGCCGATGACATCAGTGATGAATATTTACAGGTGTTGAATGAAAAACTTTTAGCCCTGCAGGATGACTGACGAACTTAACGGCAGAGGTAACCACAATTTAGTTCGCTTTTAAAATTTCTCCTGACTCTCCAATTTTTGGGGAAACTAAATAAAATTTCTCCCCCATGATCGGATTTCTAACGGCTCGGTTTTAGGGACAAGCTAAAACTCGACCAACAGGCTCTTAGGCACTGATGTATAGTGGAAAAAGGTAAGTGCTATGGGAGCTGAATGTTAATGAATTTTTTAGTAATTTGTCAAAAATTTTTCACCCCCAATCTATTCCCATGGAAGGCGATCGCCAGGGTCCAGAGGGAAAAGCCCCAGTCCCTTGGCCGATGGCAGTTCGTAGTCCGGACTGGCATTCTAGTTGCTACTTTTATCCTCGCTTTGGGGAGCCTCGCAAGCCCTAGCCTAGCCCTAGACTATAACCGGGGTAACTTAGTGGGGGCAGATTTTTCCCATCAGGATCTGCGGGGCTCCATCTTTGACCATGCCAATTTACGGGGGGCGGACTTCACTGGAGCCAATCTGCAGGGAGCACGATTCTTTTCTGCCAACATGGATGGGGCTATTTTAGAGGGGGCCGATGCCCGGGGCGTAGATTTTGAATCGGCTCGTTTGACCCATGCTAATCTTCGCAATGCTCGCTTGGAGGGTTCCTTTGGCACCAATACCAAGTTTGGGGAAGTAGACATCGAAGGGGCTGATTTGACGGATATTATTCTGCGGCCCGACACGGAGGACTATCTTTGTGGGCTAGCCAAGGGAACCAATCCAGTCACAGGACGAGAAACAAAAGAGACTCTATTTTGTCCCTAATCCTTTTTACCTAAGTCCTCCTCAATTTTGGCTTCTGACCCATTGCCTTGATCCGTTGTATTTTCGTTGGCTGGTAGAGCAACGGCGATCGCCGCAAAGACCTTGCCTACAGGGATCAGCTTGATGCCAGCGGATTCAATGCCCGTTTGACCTTTGGGCACAATGGCCTTTTTGAACCCTAACTTTGCCGCTTCTTTTAAACGAATTTCTAACTGGGAAACGGGACGAATTTGGCCGCCTAAACCGATTTCCCCCAGAATAATCATGGTTGGGTCCACCACCCGGTCCCGGAAACTAGCCACCAAGGCGATCGCCATGGCCAAATCCACCGCCGGTTCTTCCACCTCCAGACCCCCCGCCACCGATAGGTACGCATCCAATTTAGAGAGGGGTACCCCCAGGCGTTTTTCCAATACAGCCAGAACTTGTAAAAGGCGATTGTAGTCCACCCCAGTAGTCGATCGCCGAGGGGAAGCGTAACTGGTGGGACTCACTAAAGCTTGCAATTCCACCACCAAGGGGCGGGTACCTTCACAAGCCACAGTGATGGCGGTGCCGGACATAAATTCCTCCCGACTGCCCAAAAATAATTGGGACGGGTTGAGCACTTCCTGCAGCCCCGATTGCACCATTTCAAAAATGCCGATTTCCTGGGTGGCCCCAAAACGATTTTTTACGGATCTCAGCAAGCGATGGGATGCAAATCGATCGCCCTGAAAATACAACACCGTATCCACCAAATGCTCCAAAACCTTCGGCCCGGCGATCGCCCCTTCTTTAGTTACGTGCCCCACAATAAACAAACTAATGTGATCTCGCTTGGCCAATTGCATTAATAAACCCGTACATTCCCGCACTTGGGAAACGGAACCAGGGGCCGAACTAAGGGCCGGAAAATATAAATTTTGAATACTGTCAATGATGGCCACCTGGGGTTGCAAGGCTTCCAATTCCCGCAAAATATCGTCCAAATTAGTTTCCGGTAAAACAAATAAATTGCCATCGTGGGCAAGATTGTTTATGCCATCTTGAGCTTGGCTTGGCTCAACGGTTTGGGTAATGCCTAAGCGGGTGGCTCGGAGCTTAATTTGTTGTCCTGATTCCTCCGCTGAAACGTATAAAATCCGGGGCAAACGGGTGGCCAACTGGAAAGCCACCTGGAGCAACAAAGTTGATTTGCCAATGCCCGGATCTCCGCCAATTAAAATTAACGCCCCTGGCACAATGCCCCCTCCCAAAACCCGGTCCAACTCCCCGTAACCAGAGAGGAAACGCCCTTGATTTTCCTGGCGAATCTGGGAAAAAGTTAAAGCCGCCTGGGGCTGGCCGGTTTTTACCTTGGAAGAACGGGATTTTTGCGCCCCTAAACTACGGTGATTGGTACCACTAGAAACGGCATTGACAATTTCCTCCTGCAAACTTCCATACTCATGGCATTTGGGGCAGCGGCCAAACCATTGGGCATGATCCGCCCCACAGGCAGAGCAAACAAACTTTGTCCGGGCTTTAGCCATGGTTGTCAATGGAGGAGAAACTTAGGGCCCTATCTTCACCTAATCACGCCGAATGGAGCAAGAAAAAACCACTGGCCCCTTCAAATTCCGTTCTAGGGAAATC
This sequence comes from Synechocystis sp. PCC 6803 substr. PCC-P, assembly GCF_000284455.1. Taxonomy (GTDB): domain Bacteria; phylum Cyanobacteriota; class Cyanobacteriia; order Cyanobacteriales; family Microcystaceae; genus Synechocystis. The sequence continues at coordinate 2,098,186 of NC_017039.1, read as the reverse complement.
AATGGGGCCAATGGCCGTAATAATTCAAACCATCAAACAATCAGTGAGCAGTGTTTTAGTTCTTTACTCGGTTAAAAACTAGTAAAAACTAGGCCAATTTAGCTGGCCTTGAACTTACCAGGATTTTCCACATCTGTGCGGGTCCAATCGCAGGTGAAACCTTTGGTTTCCGGTACGAACTGGTTCCAGGGAATGGGGTCCACGGGGCCATCACTGGACCAAACAATGGTGAACTGACCTTCGTCATTGACTTCCCCAATGCGGACAGTTTTGGAAATGTGGTGGTTGGGTTGCATGGTCACCATGCCTTCCGGAGCGTCAAAGGTTTTACCAATCGCCGCCGCCCGGACTTTTTCTAAGCCTTCGGGAGTTTCACCCACATCTCCAGCCGCTTCCACCGCCGCCTTCCAGAGGTAAACGGAAATATAAGCTGCTTCCATGGGGTCGTTGGTCACCCGGTCTTCACCGTATTTAGCCTTAAAAGCTGCCACAAATTTTTGGTTGGCAGGGGTATCCACACTCTGGAAATAGTTCCAAGAAGCAAACTGGCCGAGCAGATACTCCTTACCAATTTGACGTACTTCCTCTTCCGCCACACTCACGGACATGACCGGATATTTATCGGGGGTCAAACCAGCGGCTTGGATCTGCTTGAAGAAGGCAACATTACTGTCCCCATTCAGGGTGTTGAAAATTACGCCGCCATCGGGCAGGGCTTCCCGGATTTTGGTGATGATAGGGGTAACTTCGGTGTTACCCAGGGGTAGGTAATCTTCCCCAAGGGTTTCGCCACCTTTGGCTTTCAACTGCTCTTTAATGATGGTGTTAGCAGTGCGGGGGAAAACGTAATCGGAACCCACCAGGAAGAACTTATTGCCTTTATTTTCCAGCAACCAATCCACCGCCGGTTCAATTTGTTGGTTGGGGGCGGCACCGGTGTAGAAAATGTTTTTGGAACATTCCTGACCTTCGTACTGTACTGGGTACCAAAGCATATGATTTTTGGCTTCAAATACCGGCAGTACCGCTTTCCGGCTGGCGGAAGTCCAACAACCAAAGACTACGGGTACCTTATCTTGGTCAATTAACTTAGCCGCTTTTTCCGCAAAAGTCGGCCAATCGGAAGCTCCATCTTCTTTGATGGCTTCAATGGGTCTACCCAAAACTCCACCGGCCGCATTGATCTCTTCGATCGCCAGTTCCGCCGCTTCCACCACGGTGGTTTCACTGATGGCCATGGTGCCACTGAGGGAGTGGAGCAAACCAACTTTAATCGGTTCCCCGGTGGGAGCAGTACCGGTGGTGGGGGACTCAGTCGGTTCAGCAGTGGGTTCGGTGGTAGGTTCCGTGCCGCCGCCACAGGCTTTGAGCAATAGACTGGCGCCTAGGGTTGCTGATCCATACAGCAAAAATTTACGTCTTCCAAAAGGGTTAGTCATACGCGAAAAATTATTACCTCGTAAGGATTCTAAATATGCTTGTTGGCTGGTGGGGAGGAGTTTATTGGGCGGAAACAGTGCTCTTAAAAAGTTTTTATCCGCAGTTTATTTTGGTCAACAAGGCAGTGGATTTCCAGGGTAAATCCGCCGGAAACAAATAAGACCCCATACTACGAGTAGGTTAAGAAAAAATTATGTAGCATAGGATACCGTTTTGTCCGACTAAGCCCCTTTTGCGCCTGTTTTGTCCCCATTGTCAGGGAGGCTTAGCATTGGAACCGTTCAGCAAGAACAATCTTGGGGCTAGTTATTGGGGAATTATCGGCGATCGCCAGAGTTTTCTAAACGATAAAGGGCGAGGAAAGTCGTTTCCCACACTAGCCGAGGTTGAACGTAGGCGGCCAGGTATTTACGGGCTTTTTCCAGAATTTCTAACCATGGCCGTTGGTGGTGGCCATGCCAATAGTGATACTGGAGATAGTCCACTAACCAGAGTTGGGCACTGTTATCCAAGTTGCCATCCACCATCTTGGCCAAATCAAAGGCTGCTAGAGGACTAGTTGGTGGTTGCATTAACTTTTGCCGCAGTTCCGCCGGAATGCTCTGCATTTGCTCCCAAGCTTGAAATAACAGACCGGGACTCCCCTGGGCGATCGCCAACAGTTCGGGGTGGTGGAGGATTTCCTGACGGCCCAATCTCTGCAAAATTTTGGTCATATCACCTTCCCCTAAACGATAAAAGGGGATGCGTTGACAGCGGGAAACAATGGTGGGCAACAGGACATCAACGCTGGGGGCCAAAAGGATTAAAGTAGCCCTTCCTGGTTCTTCCAAGGTTTTGAGCAAGGCATTGGCGGCCCCTTCATTCATAGCTTGGGCTTCCTCGATCAGAATCACAGCCCTGTCTGCTTCCAACGGGGGACGACTGAGGAAACGGTTGATTTCCCGCACCTGTTCCACTCGGATTAATGGAGCCGCCCGTCGTTTAAGTCCAGCCTGGTCTGCTTCGCTGGCGGTTAGCAGTTTGCCCTGGTGTTGAAAAGTGGGTTCTATTTTCAATAAATCGGGATGATTCCCGGCAAAAAAACGTTCCTGGCGATCGCTTTTAGTACCCAAGCCCATTAGCAAGGTTTCCCCAAAGGCCTTGGCGGCTAAACTTTTGCCCACCCCCTCTGGCCCCACTAGCAAATAGGCCGGAGCAATGCGTTTCTGGGCGATCGCCTGTTGGAGTAGAGCAATGGCTTGGTCTTGACCAAGGATAGATTGGAAGCGATTCATGGCCCTGCCCAACTTTGTTACCCTAAACAAGATTAATACTTAATTTTCCCTGCTGTTTTAACTATTCCATGCCCGAGTATTTGCTTCTGCCCGCTGGCCTAATTTCCCTCTCCCTGGCGATCGCCGCTGGACTGTATCTCCTAACTGCCCGGGGCTATCAGTCATCGGATTCCGTGGCCAACGCCTACGACCAATGGACAGAGGACGGCATTTTGGAATATTACTGGGGCGACCATATCCACCTCGGCCATTATGGCGATCCGCCAGTGGCCAAGGATTTCATCCAATCGAAAATTGATTTTGTCCATGCCATGGCCCAGTGGGGCGGATTAGATACACTTCCCCCCGGCACAACGGTATTGGATGTGGGTTGCGGCATTGGCGGTAGCAGTCGCATTCTCGCCAAAGATTATGGTTTTAACGTTACCGGCATCACCATTAGTCCCCAACAGGTGAAACGGGCGACGGAATTAACTCCTCCCGATGTGACGGCCAAGTTTGCGGTGGACGATGCTATGGCTTTGTCTTTTCCTGACGGTAGTTTCGACGTAGTTTGGTCGGTGGAAGCAGGGCCCCACATGCCTGACAAAGCTGTGTTTGCCAAGGAATTACTGCGGGTCGTGAAACCAGGGGGCATTCTGGTGGTGGCGGATTGGAATCAACGGGACGATCGCCAAGTGCCCCTCAACTTCTGGGAAAAACCAGTGATGCGACAACTGTTGGATCAATGGTCCCACCCTGCCTTTGCCAGCATTGAAGGTTTTGCGGAAAATTTGGAAGCCACGGGTTTGGTGGAGGGCCAGGTGACTACTGCTGATTGGACTGTACCGACCCTCCCCGCTTGGTTGGATACCATTTGGCAGGGCATTATCCGGCCCCAGGGCTGGTTACAATACGGCATTCGTGGGTTTATCAAATCCGTGCGGGAAGTACCGACTATTTTATTGATGCGCCTTGCCTTTGGGGTAGGACTTTGTCGCTTCGGTATGTTCAAAGCAGTGCGAAAAAACGCCACTCAAGCTTAAATTGCCACGTAAGAACTCGCTAATTTCTTAATTTAGCTGAATATTTGAGGTTTTTGACTGCATTTCCCAGAACTATTATGTACTTTCTGCTTGTAACTCTGGTAATTTTAGTTTTTCCCCTACTTTCTATTGCTTTGGAGTGGACCACTTCCGGCAATAGCCAAGCTTTGGTGGATGTGCTGGCCCGCTGGTTTGTGTTTTGGGGGGTGGGGGTGAGGCTATTTTTAGCTGGGGTGGTGCAAATCACTAAACCAAGTTTCACTGCCGAGAAAATTCTAGGTGTTCAAAGTCAAGACTCTCTGATTTTGGTCAAAGAGTTGGGCATCGGCAATTTGGCGATCGCCAGTGTGGCTTTGGGGAGTATCTTCGTCAACGCGTGGGTGCTGGGGGCCGCTCTGGCCGGGGGAATTTTTTATCTTTTGGCGGGCATTAACCATATTTTGCAACCCGAACGCAATGCGAAAGAAAACTACGCCATGGCCACGGATCTATTTTTGGGGTTACTGTTGGGGGGTATCTTGTTTTTTGCTTGGCAGCCCTAAGCCAATCGACTAATACCCATAGCTCAACTAACCATATGGCAACTATGATTCCTGGCGAAATCATTACCCCCGAAGGTGACATAGAACTAAACGTAGGCCGCTCCACCTGCACTATTAATGTGGCCAACACTGGCGATCGCCCTATTCAAGTGGGTTCCCATTACCATTTCTACGAAGTCAATGCCGCTCTGCAATTCGACCGGGATTTGGCCAAGGGGATGCGGTTGGATATTCCAGCGGGAACGGCGGTGCGCTTTGAGCCAGGGGACGAAAAAAACGTTAACTTAGTGGCCTATGCTGGCAGTCGGGAAATCTATGGCTTCAATGGCTTGGTGAACGGCCCTCTAGAGTGAAGAGAATCTGCCCAAAAGATTAGGTTTAGATCACATTAAAATCAGGCGATCGCCGCCTATTTTTGTTGACTGGTAAACCTTTGCATCGCTTCTAAAGCAGAAGACATCAGTACGCACTCTTCCAACAGGGCAATATCCAAATCTGGAAGCAGTTGGCTTTTGGAAATGATTTGGTAATGATCGCCATTTAAAAAGTAGATAGAAAACTTTTTGTCTTGCCACATCCAGACTTCACCAATGCCAAGTCGTTGATATTTTTCCAGTTTTTTGGCACTGCCACTGCTGATATTGACTTCAATGGCCAAGTCGGGATGGGCCTTTTTCTCACCAAGATAGTAAGATTCATCGGGTTCAAAGGAAACAGATTCTCCCTTCGATTCCCGGGTGGCACTGCCCACCGGAATAAATTCAATTTCCCGTTGCCAAAAGTAGATACCCAACAAAATGGCAATCATACTTCTAATTGATTCGTGGTACTCCCCCAGGGTCATGAACTCAATTACTCCATCTAGATAGGTAATGCGTAGCCCTGGCTGTTGTTCCATGACCGCTTGAATGGCTTTAAAAGCCTCCCAACTGTGGTGACCGGGCAGCACAAGGGTTTGGTCTTGGGTAGGGATCGGCGCAGAACTGGTGATGGTCATGGGGACAGACCCTGCTCTGGGTGGCATAAATGCAATATCTTCCATATTACAAAAAACCTGGAAAACGCCATTGCCTTGGCAGTTGGAATGCCAGTATCTGACGATGGTTGCCGCCAAATAGTAAAATTAAGCGGTTATTTGGAGAACTGGCCCTGTGATCGAACGTTATACCCTGCCTGAAATGGGCAAAATTTGGACGGATACCTACAAGCTACAAACCTGGCTAGACGTGGAAATCGCCGTTTGTGAAGCCCAGGCGGAGTTGGGTTATATTCCCCAGGCAGCGGTGGACGAAATCAAGGCCAAAGCTAAGTTCGATCCCCAACGAGTGCTGGAAATTGAGGCGGAAGTGCGTCACGATGTCATCGCCTTTTTAACCAACGTTAATGAATATGTGGGGGATGCGGGGCGTTATATTCACCTGGGACTAACAAGCTCCGACGTACTGGACACCGCTCTGGCGTTGCAATTGGTGGCGAGCCTAGACCTGATTTTGGAGCAGTTGGAAAAACTAATTCAGGCCATCCGTTACCAAGCTCAGCAGCATCGTTACACCGTCATGGTGGGCCGTTCCCATGGTATCCATGCCGAACCCATCACATTCGGATTTAAACTCGCTGGTTGGTTAGCGGAAGTATTGAGAAACCGCGATCGCCTGGTGCGGGTAGCCCAATCCATTGCCGTGGGTAAAATTTCCGGCGCCGTGGGCACCTATGCCAACATTGACCCCAAAGTGGAGGCGATCGCCTGTCAGAAATTAGGCTTAGAACCAGATACGGCTTCCACCCAGGTCATTTCCCGAGATCGCCATGCGGAATACGTGCAACAGTTGGCTTTGCTGGCCGCCTCTTTGGAACGGTTTGCAGTGGAAATTCGCAACCTGCAACGCACCGATGTTTTGGAAGTGGAGGAATATTTTTCCAAGGGCCAAAAGGGTTCTTCCGCTATGCCCCATAAACGTAACCCCATCCGCTCAGAACGATTAACGGGAATGGCCCGGCTGGTTCGGGGTCATGCAGTGGCGGCGTTGGAAAATGTAGCTCTCTGGCATGAACGGGATATTTCCCACAGTTCTGTGGAGCGGGTTGCTTTTCCCGACTGCTGTATTCTCACCCATTTTATGTTGAAGGAAACCACGGATTTGGTGAAAAATCTGTTGGTCTATCCCGAAAATATGAAACGCAATATGAACGTTTACGGCGGGGTAATTTTCAGCCAAAAAGTTCTGCTTGCCCTAGTGGAAAAAGGCATGAATCGAGAAGATGCCTACCGAGTGGTGCAGGGTTCCGCCCACCAAGCCTGGAACACGGAAGGGGGCAATTTTGAAGAGCTAGTCCGAGCTGATGCCCAGGTAACGGCCCTACTTTCTGCCGAAGAAATTGACCAGTGCTTTGACCCCCAACAACATTTGACTAACCTGGCGGAAATTTACAGCCGTTTGGATATTTAGTTAAAAGTTTGGATCTGCCTTCCCTTCTGACTTCGACCCATAATCACTAACGGTTTCCTTTCCCATCTACGATCCGTTGGTGCTGATCTATCCTTCACCCAAGCCTTTACCTAAAATTCTATGACCCCCAAATTAATCATCCATGGTGGTGCGAGTTCCCTCGACGATAAGGGGGGCTTGGCCACTGTGCGCCAATCCCTACATCAAATTGTGGCCGCAGTGTATGAAACCCTAACAGCGGGGGGCAGTGCCATGGATGCGGTGGTACAAGGTTGTGAATTATTGGAAAATGAGCCTCGTTTTAACGCTGGTACTGGTTCGGTGCTCCAGTCGGATGGACAAGTTCGCATGAGTGCTTCTTTGATGGACGGCGATCGCCAGAATTTTAGTGGGGTAATTAACGTTTCCCGCATTAAAAATCCGATCCAGATGGCCCAATTTTTGCAGGGGCAAACAGACCGGATTTTGTCCGATTATGGGGCGGCGGATTTAGCCAGGGAAATGCAACTGCCCATTTACGATCCCGCCACGGATTTTCGCATTCAGGAATGGATGGAGGAACGGGGAGAAGATGTGCGCAAAAAAATGGCTCGGCTAATTGCTGATCCCACCGTGGGCATTGAAGCCAGAAAAGGCACCATCGGCGTAGTGGCGTTGGATGCTAACGGCAAAATTGCGGCCGGTACTTCCACTGGGGGCAAAGGGCTAGAGCGCATTGGTCGGGTGAGTGATTCTGCTATGCCGGCGGGGAACTATGCCACCCGTTTTGCTGGGGTTAGTTGCACTGGAGTAGGGGAAGACATTATCAATGAATGTTTGGCCGCCAAGGTGGTAATCCGGGTTAAGGATGGCCAAAATTTAGCTCAAGCCATGGCAAAATCCATCACGGAAGCTTTGGAAAATAACACTGACCTGGGGGCGATCGCCTTGGATCATCAAGGCCATATTGCCTGGGGAAAAACCTGCCCTGTCCTATTGGCGGCCTATCACACCGGTACGGCGATCGGAGACACGCTGGAATTAACCGATGGCGACCACTACGGCAACGCCTCAATATAAAAACTGCAAAAAACAGTTAAAAAAATACAGACAAAAACACGGGGAAAATAAACAGATTCCCCTGGTTTCTAACCGTAAAAAACATCCGAGTTTTAGAACTCCCCGGGTAGGATTCGAACCTACGACCAATCGGTTAACAGCCGACCGCTCTACCACTGAGCTACCGAGGATTGACTCAACGATTCAACATCATAGCAACTAAAAGATCTTTTACACAAGCCCCTTGCTAAAAAAATTACTAAATTCTTAGGCCGGTTCCCAGCTTGGGGCCAATTTGCTCCCAGGGCCCTATGGCAGGGGGCCAATGTTGACCGTTATGCTGAAACAGAATCCTGTTTGTCATCCCCTGGATAGATAGGCTGATTTGCTTTTCCTCACCCGTCAAGTTTTTATGTTGACCCACCACCGTCGTCCGGTTTGCCTATCGCTCATTTCCACCGATTTGCCCATTCTTTCCACCCTGGAGACCGCCGCTACCCTCTACCAAAAGGATTTGCATCGCTTTCACCTCCTACTCCACCAAGAACAGGAGCAAGTTCCCAACGGCGATCAACAGGTATTACCCTCCTCTCAACTATTGTGGTTAGAACTGTCTCCCCGACGCATTGTGCTGACTCGCCAGGGTAATAGTCAATTTTCCTACCGTCATTTTTGGGAACAGGGAGTTTATGGCATTAGCCGCTATTGGCTCAATGAACAGGAAAGACATCTGAGCGACTCCTTCCAGTTACGGAATTACACCAGGGACATTACCTTGCAGGGGTCTCCCTTGCCGGAATTTTTGCGGGTGGAATATGAACTCTGGGCAGCCCAGGAATGTTTGGGTCATTATGTGTTGCATTTGGAAATTTACCATTAACCCCAACTCCCTGGCGATCGCCGTTGTTTTATTGTTGATCCGTTTGATCTGCCATTGATTTAACTAAGTATTCTGACTTTATGCACCAAGCCCAGGCCGAAAGGCTGCTGTTTACCCCTGCGTCTCCCCAAGCCGATGCGGTGCCGTTAATTTTTGCCTTTCCCAACATCTACAGTGTGGGCATTACCAGTTTGGGGTATCAAGTAATTTGGTCAACCTTAGCCCAACGCTCCGATGTGCAGGTTAGTCGTCTTTTCACCGACGCCCAAGAAACGTTACCCCGATCGCCAGAATTGGTAGGCTTTTCCTTTTCCTGGGAGTTGGACTACAGCAATATTTTGACCCTGTTGGAGCAATTACAAATTCCCCTGCTGGCGAAAGAGCGGGCTGCTGAAGATCCTTTAATATTCGGTGGCGGCCCGGTGCTGACCGCTAATCCAGAACCTTTTGCAGACTTTTTTGACCTAATTTTGTTGGGGGACGGGGAAAATCTACTGCCGGAATTTATTGATGGTTACCAAAGCGTGCGGTCTTGTTCTAGGAATGAAAAACTAGAAAAACTAGCCCAAATTCCCGGCATTTATGTGCCTAGTTTGTACGAAATAAGTTACGAAGCCGCTGAGGGCAAAATTAGTCACATCCAACCCAGTACCACCGCCATTCCCGCCCAAGTTAGTAAGCAAACCTACCGGGGTAATGTTCTGTCTGCCTCCACAGTAGTGACGGAAAAGGCCGCATGGGAAAATATTTTCATGGTGGAAGTGGTACGCAGTTGCCCGGAAATGTGTCGATTTTGCCTAGCTAGTTACCTGACGTTACCTTTTCGGCCAGCGGATACGGAAAAATCCCTACTGCCCGCCATTGAACGGGGATTGCAAGTGAGCGATCGCCTGGGATTGTTAGGAGCTTCCGTAACCCAACATCCGGAATTTAACGAGTTGTTGGATTACCTGGGAAAACCAGAATTTGACCATGTGCGGCTCAGCATTGCTTCAGTGCGTACCAACACAGTGGACGAAAAATTGGCCCAAACCTTAGCTAAACGGGGCACTAAATCCCTCACCATTGCCATTGAAAGCGGTTCGGAAAAACTCCGGCAAATTATCAATAAAAAACTGACTAACGAGGAAATTCTCACCGCTGCCCAACAGGCCCAGGCGGGGGGATTACAGGGATTGAAGCTTTATGGCATGGTCGGCGTGCCAGGGGAAACAAGGTCAGATGTGGAAGCAACGGTAGATTTATTAAAACAGGTCAAAAAAGTCGCCCCCGGTTTACGTCTCACCTTTGGCTGTAGCACCTTTGTCCCCAAGGCCCACACCCCGTTCCAATGGTATGGGGTCAATCCGGAAGCCAAACAGCGTCTACAATTTTTGCAAAAAAAACTGCGGCCCCTGGGTGTTGATTTTCGTCCCGAAAGTTATAACTGGTCAGTGATGCAGGCTTTAATTTCCCGTGGCGATCGCCGTTTGGCCCCATTACTTCTACTCACTCGCCATTACGGAGATACGTTGGGCAGTTTTAAGCGAGCTTTTAAGGAATTAAAGGGAGAATTACCCAGTTTGAACGATACGGTCCATGCCGATTGGTCAATTGCGGATAAATTACCCTGGCAGCACTTGCTGGGGCCTTTACCCCAAACTACCTTGGTAAAACATTTACAAACCGCCCAGGAGTTTTTCTAACTTTATCCTTGGGCAACTTGCCCTAGCGTGCCAAAAAATTCTGGATAGGAAATGGCGGCCGCTTCCGCCCGGTTAATAATTGTTTGCCCCCCACTACCTAAAGCGGCGATCGCCAACGCCATGGCAATGCGATGATCCGTCAAGCTATCCACCTCGGCCCCTTGTAACGGGCTTCCCCCTTGAATTTCCAGGCCATCATCAAATTCGGTGACTTTGGCCCCCATTTTGCCCAACTCCGAAGCAATGGCCGCCAGGCGATCGCTTTCTTTAACCCTCAGTTCTGCGGCATCTTCAATGCGGGTAGTGCCCTCTGCAAAGGCCGCCGCCACTGCCAAAATGGGAATTTCATCAATCAGTCGGGGAATAATTTCGCCGCCGAAGGTGCAACCCTGGAGATGGCTTGCCCTAACCCGCAGATCTGCTACCGGTTCCCCCGTTACCAATCGTTCATTCTCCGGGGTAATGTCCGCCCCCATCTGGGCCAACACTTCCAACACCCCTGTCCTGGTGGGGTTAATGCCTACATTTTCCACCAACAATTCTGATCCAGGCAAAATGGATGCCGCCACTAACCAAAAGGCCGCCGAGCTGATGTCCCCTGGCACCACCACCCGTTGCCCCGTTAAATGGGCCGGGCCATGGACAGTGACGCTATGGGTTACTGGATCAATGGTTAATTTGGCTCCAAAGGCCTGCAACATGCGTTCGCTATGATCCCGGGATAGAGCTGGTTCTGTAACCGTGGTGTCCCCCTCGGTGGTTAACCCCGCTAGCAACAGGCAGGACTTTACCTGGGCTGAAGCAATGGGGGAATGGTAATGGATCGGTTTTAATTGGCTACCCTGGACTGCCAGCGGCGCAAACTTGCCGTTACTCCGGGCCCAAATTTTTGCCCCCATTTGTTGCAAGGGTTGAATTACCCGGGACATGGGGCGGTGACGGAGGGAATCATCGCCGGTGACGGTGAATAAACAATCTTTTTGCCCGGCTAGCAAGCCCAACATTAAGCGCATGGTGGTGCCAGAGTTCCCCGCATCCAAAACGGTACTGGGTTCCTGCAACTGTCCCAGACCCCGACCCTGAACGATGATTTTTTCTGAATTTAGTTCGCTGATTTCTGCTCCCATGGCCCGAAAGCAATGGGCCGTACTACGGGGATCTTCCCCCAACAGTAGCCCTTCGATAATGGTTTCCCCGGTGGCGATCGCCCCCAACATCAAGGCCCGATGGGAAATGGATTTATCCCCCGGCACCCTTAGGCGGCCAGTCAAAGCGACCCCTTGGGCAGGGGGATTAACAGTTAAGCGTTGATGGGATTGATGATTGTTGAGGGAAAGCAAGGCCATGGAGGGGACAAATTAGGGGCAGGGAAGACCAAGCTAAATTGTATTGGCATTTCTGCCCCCCGCCAAATTTTCCTCGGTTAGTCAAGGAAGTAAAAAACATCGTTACCATGGTCAGTGGAAGGGCGACAGTTTGTTAATTTCAACAGGCGATCGCCTAGCAACCATTGCCAGACCAGAGGCCAAACCAATGAAATACCATTATTCCCCATGGAAATTAGTTCTGCTTGCCGGCACCGCTTTTGTGCTCGGGACCCCTACTACCGTTACAGCCCAATCCTATAACCCAGTGGAACCTTTCCCAGAAGACTTACCGGCCACGGGCAATATCAACGACCTCGATGGCCTCCAGGAACGTCAAGTGGAAGATTGGTTCCCCCAACAAAATATGGGGACTAATTCCCAAACCCTATTGGAAATTAACACTACCAATACCCCTCCCCTCAGTATCAATGACCGTAGTAGCCAGATCAAAGAAGAAAATGATTGGCAACGCAGTTCTTCGGGGGAACCCAAACAAACAGGTTCCGGTTTTCCCCTGGGTACTTTTTAGCTGATCAATTTGCTTGTCTTGGTAGGGCCCTGTCTCCCCGTGATTCTGGGAGGCAGACAGTTTTTTCTTTCCTTTATTTTTAATGACCGTTGCCTTTTGTCAACTCCAATCACTGTGACAGTGCTCATTAATGGGCGATGTGCTTAACCCTGTGGCTCCCGGCCAAAATCCCTGTTCCCGACCCGGATGCAAATTTTTCAGGGGAGCTTGACAGAACTTGGAATGGTGCTGGTAGAATAACAAAGGTTAATCAATGGGGTGTAGCCAAGCGGTAAGGCAGCGGGTTTTGGTCCCGCCATTCCTAGGTTCGAATCCTAGCACCCCAGTTTCGTCAATCTATAAGCCTTTCAGCCTTTCCCCACACGGCCGTTGCTTTTTGGGAGAATAGTTATGGTCCTAATCTAATTCCCCCAGGGACTCCACCTCCTGCTCCAGGCTTTCCTGCAAATTCTTGATGAAATGACTCAGCTTACCCCGCTCAATGTATGGCCAGCCGCCACTTTCTTCGATATCCCTTAGTAGGCCATATAGACCCCGACGGGTATTGGGCAAGGCCGGTTCAAAATAGTCGATGCGAATGTGACGGTGCAGAGATTCCAGAACCCTTAGGAGCTGTAGCAAACGGTCATGGTCGTCCTGGTAATCTTCCGCCAGGGCTTCGGTGGTGGTCATGAGGGCTTCTAACTCGGGAGTTAGACATAATTTTTGGTTGATCGATTCCATTGATTCCAAATAAAGCTCAGTTAGGCAGATGGGCTGTTCGCAAACAAACACCAACCCAAATGATAGTGGTTTGTGGCCAAAGCCTTGCTCTGACCTGTTGCGGAAATGCCCCTTCCGGCCATATGGCTGGTAAGGTAACGAAAGTTTGGTAGAGTGGATCTCGTTAAAATATGCCTATTTTGTCCATAATCCCTAGGGTTGCATCCGTGTAAGTCTGGAGCCGGACAAGGCCTGAAAAAGACAAAAAATTTGAGATTGACTTAAGCGAGGTTAAACCATGAGGTTTCGTCCGTCTATTGTGGCTTTGCTTTCAGTCTGCTTTGGACTACTAACGTTTTTATATAGCGGCAGTGCCTTTGCGGTTGATAAGAGCCAGCTTACCTACGATGACATTGTAAATACGGGTCTAGCTAACGTTTGCCCTGAAATTTCTTCCTTCACCAGAGGAACCATTGAGGTGGAACCGAATACTAAGTATTTTGTTTCTGACTTCTGTATGGAGCCCCAGGAGTATTTTGTTAAGGAAGAGCCCGTTAATAAGCGCCAAAAGGCTGAGTACGTTAAAGGTAAGGTTCTGACCCGTCAAACCACTAGCCTAGAACAGATCCGCGGCAGCATTGCAGTGGGTGCTGATGGAACGTTGACTTTTAAAGAAAAAGATGGCATTGACTTCCAGCCGATTACGGTATTACTTCCCGGTGGTGAAGAAGTACCCTTCTTTTTCACGGTGAAAAATTTTACTGGCACTACGGAGCCTGGCTTTACTTCCATCAATAGTTCCACCGATTTTGTTGGGGATTTCAATGTGCCTTCCTACCGGGGGGCTGGTTTCTTGGATCCCAAAGCCCGGGGTCTATACACTGGTTATGACAATGCGGTAGCTCTGCCTTCAGCGGCGGATAAATTCCGTACCAACAAGAAGGAAACCCCCTTGGGTAAAGGAACCCTTTCCTTGCAGGTGACCCAGGTTGATGGTTCCACTGGGGAAATTGCCGGTATTTTTGAAAGCGAGCAACCCTCTGACACTGATTTGGGTGCTAAAGAACCCCTTGATGTTAAAGTCCGGGGCATTTTCTACGGTCGAGTGGACACCGATGTTTAATTTTTTGTTGTGGTAGCTGACTGGCTTTTTAGTTAGTTACTTTGACGAGCTGAACAGTTTGGCGATCGCCGTTAAGGTGGTCGTCTTTTTCTATCAAATTAATTCAACTAAGGTATTGATTCTTTTAAGTATTTTCTTGTCGTTTTGTTGCCAGTAAAGATAATCGCTCCAGGCTTGCTCAGAGAAAATTAGCTTCACTCCAATAGTTCCCTTTCGACACCTTGATCATTTTCTAATTGCTTGATCGCCGACATCAATTTTTGAGCATTGTTCGGGCTACGTAGTAGATATGCTGTTTCTTCTAATGACTGATAGTCTTCCAGGGAAATCATGACGACAGATGGTTGGGTATCCCTGGTGATAATTGTTGGAACATGATCACTACATACTTGCTCCATGATAGCTGCAAGTTTTTGTTGTGCAATAATTTGGCTGACTGCGTTCATGTTTGGCAATTGTTGGGGCAAAGTTTCCCCCATTTTAGCCCGATTGCCAATACCTCACAGATAGCCAATTGGCTAAAGGGTATCTAGATATTCTTCGAGAAGTGCTTGAATATCCCCTAATTGTTGTCGGTGGAGATTGTTGGGGTCAAGTTGGTGCTGGATGATTGCAATACGTTATCGAGTTTCAATTCTAGCTCGGCGAGTTTCTCGTTCTGTTTGCTTAATTCGGCGTTGCTCTTCCTCAGTTCGGCGTTGTACTTCTTCAAGTCGGACAAACCCCCGTAGGAGTTGATCCAAGACCACAAACGTGAAAGTAATCCCGGCGAAGCTGAGTCCTGCCCATTGGGGAATATGGAGTTGGTAGTTTCTGAAATAGATGGTTTCATATTTGAGAGCTACTCTGGTTACAAACACAAAAACACCTGTCCGTCAGCTGAGCATTTAAAATGAAAGTTCTCGATTATTAACAACACAATCTTGAAGATATAATTCAATTATTTCTTGATAAGAAATGCCTTTTTCTTGTGCTTTCTTTTCAAAAAAATCAACTACATCAATTCCCAAAGGTAAAGTAACTTTTTGTTTAAGCTTTTGAGCAAAAGGATTAGGACGGCTTTTCATGTTGGCTAGATCATACTCTTTCTTCATAATATTATCCTCTATATTGTTTCGTTTCTTTAGGAGTAGCCTTGCGAGCAGAAATAATTCTGATGATAGATTCATTCTCTTGGAAGCAGTGAACAATTAGCAGGATTCTCATTCTGGAACTTCTACCCAGCATTAGGAATCTATCTTCTACTTCTGAATGATTATCATCCCAAAACTGAATAGCATTGTCATCGTAGAAAACAGTCTCAGCTTCCTCAAAAGAAATACCATGTTTTTTCTGATTGGTTCGATTCTTTTCTTCGTCCCATTCAAAAGAAAGTGAATTCATTTTAAGGTCGCTAATCTGTGGGAGACACTGCTTTAAGTCAGTTGTGCCCCTATTCTAGCATGGTGGAAATAAGCCCATGGTTAATGTGGATCGCCGTTAATACCCGATCGCCAAGCACAATCCGATCCTTGATCGTCAGTTAACCCTGACCGCCTGAACAGTTACCAAAGTTTTTGAACCGGGTAAAGATCGAAGACTTTATCAATACTTAAAATCGGAATTTCTTCGGTCATAGATTGGGCAATTAAGATTCGATCAAAGGGATCTTTATGGTGATGTTCAAGAACCGCCAGTTTCCAGATATGCTCCAAGTCAATAGACAGAACCTGCAAACCATTGATGGTCATTTGATTTTTGATTAATTCTTCTGGGGAAATGTTAAGTTGTAACTTTCCAAGTTGCAGTTTAATTTGTATCTCCCATGCACTTGCTGTACTCAAAAATATTTTGTTACTTGTGTTTGACAATAAAGAACTTACTTTTGAAGATAGTTTTTCCTGAGCAATTGATCACCAAACAAAGGCATGAGTATCTAACAGCAGTTCCATAAATCAGACTTCCGAAAAAAACTCATCCGTTAGAGGATCATTAAAATCATCACTTATCCAGCCTTGTCCTTGATACAATCCTGAAATTCTAGTTGCTTTTTTTTCTTGAGTTTCATCGGAATTTGCTGTTATAGATTCTAGAAAATCTAGAATTTGTTTTTGGTTTTCCGGAGAAAGTACCTGAATTTTTTTAAATACACTCTCTGATAGTTCTATCGTTGGTTTGGTCATAGTTTTGACATCTTAATCAATCGATAATAGCTCTATGCTAACACAAGCTCAGCAAGCCCACTGCCAATAGGGCTGGGCATCTGTCAACCTCTCCCCCCTGATCGCCAAGCGCTATCCTATTCTTGACCGCCAAATAACCTCAGACCAGAAATGCCACCACAGAAAAAGCGGCCAAAAAAGAAGATAAACCACTGGGATCTGCCTAAAGGATTTTGATCATGAGAAAATGATTATTGAAGAGATTGTCAATACTCTTTTAACTACTATGACCAGAATCATGCAAGAACCATTGCAAAGTAAACTTCATGCGGTAATTCAGCAACTTAACTTAGTTAAGCAAGTTAGTGATTCCGAATTCTGGATAACGACGGAAGAATTGTGT
Source organism: Synechocystis sp. PCC 6803 substr. PCC-P (assembly GCF_000284455.1). Lineage (GTDB taxonomy): Bacteria > Cyanobacteriota > Cyanobacteriia > Cyanobacteriales > Microcystaceae > Synechocystis. Next base: position 2,081,587 of record NC_017039.1, on the reverse strand, counting down.
ATTTTGCTAGAGTTTGATGCAGACACCTTAAATATGTTGAAAACTCAAGAGGTATTATTTCAGTTTGCTTGGCGAAATTTTGTTTGCACTTTAGTTAGCCATCAGGGTAATTACAAACTTTGGCAAATTATTAACCAGTCTCAAGTCGAATCCTCTTCACAATCAACTGTTAGCCAAGCTGAAGAATCCTACGCACCTTCATTTCTAATTAATCACAACTTTTATAAAAACTTATCTAATAATTCATCTATAGGTCAAATTCAGATAGAGCGACAGTCTACTTCAGCTACTCCCCAAGCTTCACCAGAAATTTTGCCATCCCATTTTATTCAGGTGAAAGATTTTTTGAGTGCTACAGAGTTAGAGCAGTTGTTTAAATTTGTAATTCAGAATGAAAATAATTTCCTGCCTACAAGCAATTCAGCTAATGATTCTGATTATCGTCGCTCTATGTTTTTGCCGATTTTTGCGCCGTTTTCAGAATTAATAATAGAACGAGTAAAGGCAATTTTACCCCAACTGATTAGTGATCTACAAATACAACCTTTTCAAATTGATTATGTAGAAGCTCAACTTACTGCCCATAACCATGGAAATTATTACAAAGTACATAATGATAATGGTAGCCCCGATTCTGCTACCCGTGAATTAACCTATGTTTATTACTTTAACCGAGAGCCTAAAGCCTTTTCTGGTGGAGAGCTAGCCATTTATGACAGTAAAATCGAAAATAATTTTTATGTAGCCGCTGAATCATTTAAAACTGTACAGCCAGTTAATAACAGCATTGTCTTTTTTCTCAGTCGCTATATGCACGAAGTTCTACCAGTAAACTGTCCTTCCCAAGCTTTTGCAGATAGTCGATTTACCATTAATGGTTGGGTGAGAAAGAAGTAAAATTCTATCTTTACGGTTGTGCCTTTAATTCTGGGAAAATAAGCAAAAAAAAGCAAACTGCTGGAGTCTGCCTAAAGTAATTTTGATATTGTTTTGCTAGAGATTTTTGGGCTTAATGAAGGGGGAGGAAAACACTCTACGGGCTACCGAGGAATGTAAGTACAGGTTTTGTTATTCCCGCTTTGAGAGTACGTCCCTCCTAGATCATCGCAAGCCTTCTTGTTCTGTACATTTACGGTAACTGGGGTAGGAGATGGGCTGGGACTGGGAGATGGGCTGGGACTGGGAGATGGACTGGGACTGGGAGATGGACTGGGACTGGGAGACGGGCTGGGACTGGGAGATGGACTGGGACTGGGAGATGGGCTGGGACTGGGAGACGGGCTGGGACTAGGAGATGGACTGGGACTGGGAGATGGACTAGAAGAAGCTGTTAAGAAGGAACCTGTGTAAATTGGGGGCTCAGTTATAGCATCATCATCAGCTAAACTGGAGTCAATCTGAGACCAGCTAGAAAATGATGTAAGGGTAGGTGATGGAGCGGTAAGTGGACGTAGGTCAGGAGGAACCGATCCCCAGGTTTGAGAGGTTTGGGTAACAGCCAATTTGCCATTATTTACAGCACAATTGCCTTTGGCATAAGTCTTACCCAAAAGCATTCCTTCATAACTCCCATTTCCTGTGCGACCTATATCGTAATTGGGGGCAAGAACAAAAGCTTTCGTCGTTCGGCTCGAGTTTCCATTCATGCAAATTGAACCACTACTCGAAAGACCAAATATTTGGATATCTGTCGGCTGGCAACCATCAGCTGTATTACAAGTTCCGTTGATTTCCGCATTTCTACCAATGTCACCAGTTACATACAGACGGTATTTCTTTCCTCCAGTATTGTCAAAGTTAAGCTCAAACTTTCTGTCTAAACTACTAGATTCATAGTAATAGTAACCGTCAACCGGCTGTTCTCCACTTCGGGGGAGAGAGATTGAATCGTTATTCCCCACGTTTAGTGTATATACACGATTCTGAGATCTTGCCGATGCTAAAGCCGACAATGGGATGGAAGGCATTGGGGTAGATGCCCTTACAGCGGCAAATCCCCCAGCAGCGTTCTGTATTGAGTTAAGATCATCAATATAAGCATCAGTTAAATCTGTGGAACCACACCCTGCCAGGACTATATTTCCTCTTATTTCACCAGTCTTAGGAACAGCGGGAGTACCTGTTGTATCTACAGTGTCACCAGCAGTACCCTTATCAACACCGCCTTCTGATATCCAAAGTGCAGGCACCGTATCCGAACCACCAAAAGTGGAAGTTCCTGGTTTTCCAGAAATAGGAATATCCACCATCAAACGGGTTACGGCGTCAGTTGCTCCTTTGCTAGACACTCCCTCAACAACTAGACGCCCAATAACTTGACCTTGGGGAATTTTGCCTTTGTTCTCTTCTTCAACTCCAACTTTGTAACTTACTATACGAAAAGAGCTATTGCTATTAATCGGTTCTACTTGACCAGCAGACGCTTCAGTAGCTAACTCACGAAGTTTGCCTAAGACTTGTTTTTGAGATGCAAGTTTAGCCGAATCAACGCCAGAAGAGCTCCCCTCACTACAGATAGACCCACTGTTGCTTGATACCGAATTTAGATGCTCTTCAAGAACAGCTCCAAGGGTAGTTTCGCTGTTTGGTGTTCCATCCGACTGTATTAAGGTTGCCCAATCAGAATCGTCGAAAAGAGCTGCATATTTACTGCTTGCAAGCAAACCTTGAACACGCGCTAAGCCGGTCTCCGCTGCTGCGTCACTAGAGGACTTAGCTGCCTTCGCTGTGACCTGATTTTGATCATTCATCCCCTTCATAGCAATAGCGGCGGCCGCCACCGTAATCACCAAACCGCCCATAATCACCATGGGCATGGCAAAGCCGGCATTACGTTTGGGGGCAGTGAGGAAATTGAGGAAAAAGCGAGTATTCATAATTGATCTTCAACTGTGAGTAAAAATAAAGTGAGCGAGATAGGAAAGCAATCAATAAAAGAAAATAAAAACAAACGAATTACATTAGGAACACTGAACTTTGGTTCTTGTTTGAAGCTGGGTCAACTCTCTACCACCACCCTTCATTTCACCAAACTGTATTTTATTATCCCGGTTAACCCACGTATGTGATCTGGATCACAGCCCTCCAACCATTCATTAAACCCTAAGCCTAACCTACCCAGACAGAATCAAAAAAGTAGCAGAGGAGTTAGAGATAAATCTGGCTAAAAGCCCAAAACCATTACTAGTCAAGGAGTTAGGCAAAATCAAAAATGCCCTGCTGGGGCATAAACCAATTGGTAACTAAACTCGAAAAGAATCTTCCGTTCAATCACAGGACCAACCATCAATTCGCCCAAGTAAATTACTGCCCTGCCCTGCCCCCACATCAGTGGACAGCAAGCAAATTTAAAAACTTTTCAGAACATGTTTGGAAAGTTTTATTCCGCCCCCTAAATCCCCCAATACTGGGGGACTTTCATTCAGTTTCCCCCCAAATTTGGGAGGTTAGGGGAGCTTTTCGAACAGGCTCTTATAAGGTTATTTAATGGACTTATCGGGGCGGACATCGGTAAAATCAAAATCCATGCCGAATCGGGTATGAAAGGCTGACGTACTTTATTTTGCACTTATATTCTAGACTTAGTTATCGTAACGACAGTTTCCCATAGCATAACGTTCAAATTATTGGCTAATTTTTCATGCTACTATCCCTGCGGATCAATAACTTTGCTTTGATTGATTGCTTAGAAATTAACTTTGGGCAAGGCTTGAATGTATTGACGGGGGAAACCGGCGCCGGGAAATCAATTTTGCTTGATGCGATTGATTTATTACTAGGAGGAAAGGCCGGAGCGAGGGTTTTGCGCCAGGGGTGTTCCAGCGGTGTGATTGAAGGAATTTTTTCCACCAGTACCGAGCTTAATGATTGGTTAGCAACCCAAGCCATTGAACCATTGGAAGACAACACCATTGCCTGCACGAGGGAATTTAGCAAAAAAGGAAGCTCATTAAATTCCCGTTCCCGCCTGAATGGAGTGTTGGTAAATCGCCAAATTTTGGCAGAATTGCGGAGCCAATTGGTGGAAATTACAGCCCAGGGCCAAACTCAACAACTATTAGATCCGGGGCAACAACGGCAACTACTGGATTTATTTGGCGGGCAAAACTTATTAGAAAAACGTCAAGCGGTGGAAATAACTTATAAAGAATTTACCCAAGCCAAACAAGCTTTAACAGCCAGGCAACAATCGGAACAAAATCGTTTACAACGGCTGGATTTTTTAACCTATCAGTTACAGGAATTGACCGAAGCAGAATTAACCGATGGCGATGAATGGGAATTGTTAATCCAAGAACAGGAAAAACTTTCCCATGTGGTGGAACTACAACAGTTAAGCTATCAAGCCACCCAGCTTTTGTACCAAAGTGAACGGGATACCCCGGCGATCGCCGATTTGTTGGGGGATGCGGAAGGACAGTTGCAAACCATGGCGGAATTTGACAGTAGCCTTAATCCCTTATTGGAACTGGTACAAACAGCTTTAACCCAAGTAATTGAAGCAGGACGGCAAGTGCAACGCTATGGAGATAATTTGGAAGCTGATCCAGAGCGGTTAGGGGAAGTGGAAGCAAGATTGCAGGTGCTGAAAAGGATTTGTCGTAAATATGGCCCTAGCTTAACCGAAGCGATTGCCTACCAAGAAAAAATCCAAGCTGAATATGACCAGTTGACGGATGGAGAACAATCCCTCGCCCAGTTGCAGGAATCTTTGACCAAGGCAGAGCAAGAATTAATTAAACATTGTGGTCAGTTAACTTTAATTCGCCAAAAAACGGCGCAAAAACTAGAAAAAAGGTTGGTACAAGAACTCAAGCCCCTGGCCATGGAAAAGGTAATTTTTGTTTGCCAATTGGAGTCCAGTGCCCCCAGTAGTTTCGGCGCAGAACAGGTGGTGTTTTATTTCAGCCCCAACACCGGGGAAAAAATTCAACCCTTGGCCGCCACTGCCTCCGGTGGGGAAATGAGCCGATTCCTCCTGGCCCTCAAAGCCTGTTTTAGTGAACTGGCTCCCCCCAGCCAAACCTTAATTTTTGATGAAATCGACGTGGGAGTATCCGGCAAAGTAGCCCAGGCGATCGCCGACAAGCTAGCCCAACTCAGTCAGCGCCAACAACTGCTCTGTGTCACCCATCAACCTTTGGTGGCGGCCCTGGCCGATGCCCATTTCCATGTGGACAAAGTGGTCATTAATGAAAATATTGCCGATCCCACCAATCCCCAGCTTGACGAAGATTTACGCACCGTTATTCGCATTACTCCCCTCCAATCCGACGGCGATCGCCAACAGGAATTAGCCCAACTCACCGGGGGCCATTCCGCCAAAGAAGCGTTAGCCTTTGCCCAATCTTTATTGGAAAAATCCGCCGCCCGTCGCCAAGCCTCCCAAGTTTAATCCCGAGCCGCAGGGTTAGTTAACAGTGGGAATCCATGCAAAACTGGAGACAGTCCAACTACCGTTGTTGGTCAGTTGTCTTTTCCCTCCCCTCACCATGCCTGCCAAAGACGTTCAAATCTGCCCGATCGCCGTTGACACCACTGTGTTTCGCTCCCGCACCTGGGACAGGTTGAAGTTTGAAATTGAGTATGGTTTGCAACGGGGCACCACTGCCAATAGTTACCTGATCAGTGCTGATAAGATTGCCCTCTTTGACCCGCCGGGGGAATCCTTCACCGATAATTTTGTCGGCACCCTAATTCAACGGTTAGACCTCAACAGCCTGGATTACGTCATTTTGGGCCACGTCAACGCCAACCGGGCCCATACCCTGAAGCTTTTGTTGAGCCTAGCTCCCCAGGCAACCATTATCTGCTCTAACCCCGCCGCTCAAAATTTAGAAAAATTGCTGGCGGATGCTGAAGTCAATAATCCTATCCAAGTGATGAAAGGTAATGACCACCTGGATTTGGGCCGGGGCCATGAATTGACCTTTATCCCCACCCCTAGCCCCCGGTACCCAGGGCAACTCTGCACCTACGATCCCCGCACCGAAATTTTATTCACCGATAAACTGTTCGGGGCCCACGTTTGTGGTGACCAAGTGTTCGATGAAGGTTGGACTATTTACCAAGAAGACCGCCGCTATTACTTTGATTGTCTGTTGGCCCCCGCCGCCGCCCAGGTTAGTGCCGCCCTGAATAAGTTAGAAGCCTATCCAGCCCAGACCTATGCCCCCAGCCATGGCCCCCTGGTGCGCTACGGTTTGCGGGAGTTGACCCGTAACTATCAGCAATGGCTCAGTGAACAACAGGCCCAAGCTTTGAACGTGGCCTTAATTTACGCTTCTGCCTACGGTAATACCAGCACCCTGGCCCAGGCGATCGCCAGAGGCATTACTAAAGCTGGGGTAGCGGTAACGGCCATCAATGCGGAAACTAGCAACGCAGAGGAAATTAAGGAGGCGATCGGTAAATCCGCTGGCTTTATTTTTGGTTCCCCTACTCTGGGCGGCCATGCCCCCACCCCCATTCAAACGGCCCTGGGCATCACCCTGGCCAATGCGTCCAAAACCCAACTGTGCGGCGTGTTTGGTTCCTTCGGTTGGAGTGGAGAGGCGATCGATATGCTGGAAAACAAATTTCGGGATGCGGGCTTTAGCTTTGGCTTTGACACCATCCGGGTGAAATTTAAGCCCACCGACCAAACTTTGAAAATGTGCGAAGAGGCCGGTACGGATTTTGCCCAAGCTCTGAAAAAGGCAGAAAAACGCCGTCAACCTAAATCTGCTCTGCCGGAGTCGGAATCTGCCCGCACCGAACAAGCGTTAGGCCGTTTAGTGGGTTCCCTCTGTGTGGTTACCGCCCAGCAAGGGGAATTGAGCAGTGCCATGTTAGCTTCCTGGGTTTCCCAAGCTACCTTTTCCCCCCCTGGTTTGACCGTTGCCGTTGCCAAAGAAAGGGCGATCGAATCTTTGCTACACAAAAACAGTTGCTTTGTGTTGAATATTTTGCAGGAAGGCAACCATCTGGGACTGATGAAACATTTTCTCAAACCCTTTGCCCCCGGCGGCGATCGGTTTGCAGACGTGGCCACGGAAACGGCGGAAAATGGCGCACCAATTTTGACGGAATCCCTGGCTTATTTGGAATGTCGGGTACAACAACGGCTGGAGTGCGGTGACCATTGGGTTCTTTACGCCGTGACTGACCGGGGTGCCCTACTCAAAGATGGGGTAACGGCGGTGCATCACCGGAAATCTGGCGATCATTATTAGTTCAATGCGCAAATTTAGTCCTAATACACCGTTTTCTCGATGAATATACCCAACTGGGTAACTGTTTCCCGTTTATTGGCTTTACCCCTGCTATTTCTTTGGCTACCGACTCCAGAAGCCGAAACCCGTTGGTGGGGAGTGGGGATTTTTTTGCTGGCCGCCAGCACTGACTGGTTGGATGGTTACCTAGCCCGCCGGTTAAATCAGGTGACGGAGTTGGGCAAATTCCTTGATCCGTTGGTGGATAAATTACTGGTATTAGCCCCGTTATTAATTTTGTTAACTTGGCAGGTAGTTCCCCCCTGGGCAGTGGGTTTAATTTTGGCCAGAGAGTTAGTCATCGCCGGTTGGCGGGTTAATCCCCAGCTTGCCAGTCAAACAGAAATTGCCGGGGCCAATCTCTGGGGCAAAGTAAAAACCGTTACCCAAATCACGGCGATCGCCTTGTTGTTAGCACCGTTGCCAGAAATTTATGGCCAAATTGGCACGGTCATCTTCTGGATAGCAGTGGTTTTAACGCTCATTTCCGGGGCAATCTACCTGTTTCCTCCGGGAAACAACAAAGTCGAGGCTGGCTAAAAACTAACTTCATCGGCGAAACTCTGCCACCGGACAAAATGAAAAGCACCGGCCACGGAGCCCCAAACCCGTTCGTTGGTTTCTGGATCGTAACCACGGTCGAGGCTAATTAATCCCGTTTCGCTCACTTCAAAACTATTTTCCAGATAGGTTTCCTTGCCGTCCCGCATCACTCGGCATTGCCGTCCCGGTTGCACTTCCCCTTTAAAGCTAGTGCCGGTCCATTCCACAATCATGTCACAGCCATGCATGGGTTCGAGATCAGCGGGGGTTAGTTGAGCTAGTTTGCCCAAATCCCTGGCCGCACCATAGAATTTTTCCTCATCTTTGACTTTAAAGTTTTCAATTTCAATATGATCTTCCACCACCTTTAATTTCAGCACCCGTAGGCGATAGGGCCTCTGCAACATAAAGTCGTAGGCCTGTTCTAAAAATAAAAGGCGATCGCCAAACTTTGCTTGGTCGAGGGGACGAATGGCCACCCGGATATGGGCATAAAAAGGGGGATTTTCAAAGGCTTGGGCCTGGTTGCTAAAATCGGCGGCCATCCAACGGGCTAGGGCGGAAAGATCAGTGGAATGGGACATAAATAGTTATTGAATAATGACTGCTTTAAAAGGTTTTTAAAAAATGTCTAAGTAAAGACAAAATACATTGGAAGCCTTCTCAAGGCATCTAATATCTTGTTTCAGGTAATTTTACCGCATTAGTTGACGCCAAGTATTCATTAAAAACTCTGTACGAAGCGTGGTTTTACCTTTGATAATGGAATCGGCAGGAAATAATTAGTAAATCTCGATCAGCAATCGTGTACACCAAACGATGCTCAGAATTGATGCGCCTCGACCAGTAACCGGAAAGATTTGCTTTGAGTGGTTCTGGTTTTCCTATACCATCAAAAGGATCCCTGGCAATTGCCTTAATGAGTAAATTAATTCTTTTGAGAAGTTTTTTATCATTTTGCTGAAACCAGAGGTAATCATGCCAAGATAGCTCGGTAAAGGCGATTTTCACAGTTCCAATAAATCTGGTAATTTTTGCTTAATGATCTGTCCAGTTTCAGCTTGCTTAATCGATGCCATTAAATGTTCTGCGTTGGTTGGATTAGAGAGTAAGTAAAGGGTTTCTTGCCAAGAATTAAATTCATCCAATGATATTAATACCGCCTGCTGACCTTGATTGTTGCTAACGATGGTTGGTTCTAGATCAGAAATGACAGCATTAATTAATTCATCCAAATGATCTTTGGCTTGGGTGGTTGTAATTGCTTTCATTCAGCTCTCCATTGAGATTTTGCTCCATTGTAACTGTGTCCCTTGACCAGGAAAGTTGCCCTTAATTGACTATGCTGACGGAAAATTTTCCTAAACCGATCGCCAAGTGCCATGGAAACTAAAGGGAATTACCTGGGGTAAAGCTAAACGACAAATGGGTTCTGCCTGCAAACGATCCGCATCCCATAGCCACACCTCACTGCCATGGCGATCGCCGTCATAGACCACAGTGATAATCCAACCCCGACCGCCGTCATCCGGGTGGGGAATGTAAAGGGGTTCCACGGGATACTGATGCTCTCCTAGCTTAGCTGTGGTTACATCCCCTGTGTGGTAATCAATGCGGGCAATTTCCCCAAACCATTGGGAACCAAGGATTTCCGCCGGTCGTTGCAGAGCCATATAGGTATAGCGCCACGGTTGCCCAGTCCGTTGGGGATTAATCACCGGAAATTCCCCACTGCGGCTCAGCACATTGGTTAACTCAACTATTTTGGCCGTTTGGGGATTGAGGATAGCTTGCCATAGTTGACCATCCGTGGAGGTTTTCACCGCTCCGGTGGGTACTTCACGCAAATATTCATTGGTTTGGGCGAAATCGTTGAACCGAACAAAATCGAGCCGCACATTGCCATCGTCCAACTCACAGCCGTTGCCGTAGTGCCATTGGAACCAGGATTCCGTTTCCCCTTTACTGACAATTTCCAACGTTTGGCGATCGAACACCACAATCTTTGTTCCCCCTTGGGCATCCCAACCCAGAGCATCGGCATAGGCCACATTACCCAACAGTAAAGAAAATTGATTGAGGGTGATAGGGGGTAAAAACAGGACCAGATAACGCCCCGCCATGCAAAAACTATGGCAGAAGGGAGTGCGGCTCAGTTTCAAACGACGGTGCTTGAGCAAGTTGCCCTGGCGGTCTAGACGGTAAAGGTTGAGGTTAAATTGGAAATCCACCCCAATACTAAAAATTTCCCCCGTGACCGGATCCCGCAGAGGATGGGCGGAAAAAGGTTGCCCCGGTTGAAAAGCCCCGCCAAAATCCTCCGTGCCCAACGTAGCTAAATTCTCTAGATCCAAAGCGTAGGGATGCCCCGCTTCCCACAGGGTCCATAGGCGATCGGGCAGAGCCATTACCGAGGTATTAGAAGCATTTTTGAGTACATCGGTCTGGGTCAACAAACTTTTCCAGTAATGCCAAACCCCTTGAGGATCAACCATGCCGTAGTTACCGTAAAGATAACGTCCTGCTTTTTCTTCCTCTGCGTAACCTTGGGTTTGCACGTAACGATAAAGTCCTTGGGCTTGCCCTTCGCCAAAATGCACCGCCAGAATCGCCCCATCCCCATCAAACCAATGGCCGACTTTTTCCGAACCCCGACTGAGGCGGCCCGGCCCATTGCGATACAAACTCCCCTTTAATTCCGCCGGAATTTGTCCTGAGATCAGCTCCAATCCAGTGCGGTCAAATTCCACTGCGTTTTGGCTGAAATTGCTGGCCCAAGCGGCCCGGGAGAGGGTAGCGGTCATAGAGGGGTGAAAAAATTTGTGTGGGAAATGACGGCAGAAAAATCAGCCTTAACAGACGTTGGGCTTCCGGGGAACACCAGCAAAAGTAGAGACATTACTGGGGTTTTTCGACTGCAAAGCTAGGCAGATCATAGCAAAATTTCCCAGGGGACAATGGGGATTCCTTGAATGATGACGACCCAAATTGGGGATAAAACCTAGTACCGATCAAAAGACAAAATAGTTAATTTTTCGATGCCCGGTTTGGGCTTTTAAAAAGCTGGCTATTCGTGGTTACACTAAAAGTTGTTGATGTTGATTGAAATACTGACGGTAAACCGTGGCGGTGACTGCAATGGTACTAAGGGTGTTGGTCAATAAAATTAAGAACATAATCAAAATTTGATAGACCGAGGCATTGAGGGGATCACCCCCAGCTAACACTTGCCCGGTTAACATTCCCGGCAAACTGACCAAGCCCACCACCATCATTTGGTTCACAGTGGGAATCAGACTGGCTCGGATAGCGGCCCTACGATAACTGGCGATCGCCTGGCCGGGGGTAGCTCCTAAGCAAAGGTGGGTTTCAATTTCCCGGGGATTTTGCTGAATGGCACTGGCTAATCTTTCACCGGCTAAGGAAGCGCTGTTCATGGTTTGTCCCAGAATCATGCCAGTGAGGGGAATGAGATATTGAGGGGAATACCATTGGGGCGGCTGGATAATCACCACCAGGGCGTAACCCAAACTGATGGCAGTACTGGCCCCCAAGGAAAGCCATAGCCAACCAAACAGGGATTTACTGCGGGGATTAATGCGATTTCTGGCCACCACGGCGGCAATGGTTAACATAATCGCCAACACTAGCAACACTGCCCAGGGATTATCCAAGGAAAAAACCACTGCGAGAAAATAGCCCACCACAATCAGTTGCAAAATGGTGCGTCCCCCGGCCCACAGTAATTGCCCCGTCAGATTTAGCCCCTGCCATTGCAAAAGGGCGATCGCCGCGCCCAGGAGTCCCAACATCCAACCAATGTCGGCCCAATCCAGTTCGATTAAGGCGTGTTCCATCGTTTCTCCCCACCAGTGTGGATTCTGCTTTGCTTATTGCAATAGCCCCAAACTTTTCAATGCCTCTAGGGCTGCCTGTTTGGTGGCAATTTGCTTACTGGGGCCAGAGCCTTGGCCATGGATTTTTCCCGCTACTTTGACGGTAAAGGTAAATTCCTGGGCATGGGGTGGCCCACTGGTGTTGATTAGTTCATATTCTGGCAATTGTTTAGTTTTGGCCAAGGCCCACTGCTGGAGCATGCTTTTTACATCCATGGTCGGCACTAGTTTTGGCGATCGCCCATCCTGGCTTTTTTCCCACTGCTCTAGGATGGGAACGAATAGTTCTTGAATGAAATCTTCCACCGCCGTCAAACCCCTATCCAGGAGAGCCGCCCCCAACAATGATTCAAAAACATCGGCCAGGATGGAAGGGCTGGATTGTCCATCGTCCCTGGCCAAACTTTGGCTCAGGCGAATTTCCGGCGCAATGTGTAAAAACCTCGCTAGATAGGCCAACTGATTTTGATTAACCAACTGGGACCGCAGACGGGTTAACTCTGCCTCAGTAAAATGGGGATAACGTTCAAAAAGAATGCGCCCCACCACAAAACCCAACACCGCATCCCCAAGAAATTCCAGCCGGTCATAGGAAGGAGTACCAGGATGTTCGTTGCAATAGGAACGATGGGTGAGGGCTTCGAGTTTTAACTGGGGGTCCCCGATGGGGGGGAAATCGGGATGGTTCACACGCCCCGTTCAATGGATCTTTCTGCCTGGGTAAATTCCAGTTGTAAGCGTTTTTTCAGCTTTTCGGGAATGGGACGGGCACCGTAGGAAGTGTAGTATCCAGCCAGGGAGTTGAGGGCCGTTTGCATGGTGGTAAAGGATTTCAGCCCACCGGCATCACCTTTGCGACGGTAACGGGAAATATAGTCATTAATCTGGCCCCGGGCGGTGTCCTGCACCTCTTGGCGATTGGGGGCATCCTGGGGTAGATCGATGGCCTCCCGCAGGGTGGCAATGACCGTCAGGGTATCTTGGCTATAGTTGCCGGTGAGTCCTGTGCCGCTGTCGCAGGCCGTCAGACCGATCGCCACCACCAAAATTAAGGCCAACAGCCGTGACAACTGATTTTTCAAAAAGGACATCACTGAGGGTTCCCTCCCTGGATTGTTACTAAATTTTGTTAATTTTTCTATCCTACCAGTTGGCCAGGGCCCCCTAAGACTTCCTTTTATTCTGACTTGAGGATGGGGGCGGGGGAAGGGATACTGGTTTCGGGGGCTCCATTCTGATTGGCCAAAGCCTGGTTGGTCACCTGGAGGGCAATGTTTTTTATCGGGTCCTTATACTGCACTGGAGCCAGCATAATTGCCTGCTGGAAAAAAGGGTCGGCCTCCTTAACTTTGCCAGTTTGGGCCATGACCTGGGCCTGGGCTAGGACGGGACGAAAATCATTGCCGTTGACTTTGCTAGCGGCTTCATAAATGGCGATCGCCTGGTCGGGGCGATTTTGACTGAGGTAAATTTCCCCCAGCAGAAGTTGTAAGGAAGTGAGTTGGTCGGGGGGAACAGTGCCAGGGGCTCCGGTTTGGGCTTTGATCGCCTGGGTGATGGCATTTTGCACAATGGCCACCGCTTCAGCGGGGCGTTCCTGTTGGGCATAAAGTCCACTTAGACCTTTCAAAGCTTGGATGTTATGGGGGGATTGAGTCAGGATTTCTCGGTAAACCTTTGCCGCCCCCGCATTGTCCTCCAGTTGGGTCTTAAGCTGGGCCAACAGAATACGGTACTGCACCTGATCCGTTCTAATCTGTCCCAACCGCTCGAGAGGGGCGATCGCCGCTGCCAGATTTTTTTGTTGCAGGCGAATTTCTAGCAAACCTTGGAGAGCATTGACATTATCCGGCTCCCTTTCCAGCACTAACTGATAGCCCAACGCCTGACTTTCTAGAGGTGTGCCCCCATTGACGACTCCATCCGCAGCGGGACGGGGTTGCCACAAACCCATCACCAGAGGCACCAAGGAAAATAACACCAAGGCACTGACCATGGCCCCAATGCCGACATAAACCCAAACATCCCGTTGTGTCCTAGAAGTTGCCACCCCAATGCCTCCTCCGGCAAGATTTACCCTAGCTTAAAGCAATGATTGAAAAATTTAAGTCTAAATAATTTAAATCTCAGTTAATAACCCTGACAGATCACTCCACCAGTTCAGTCATGGAAGACTCAAAGATAATTTTTACCATCCAGACTAGCAATTTTTGCTTTTCCAGCATAGCCGCCCGACCCTAGAAGTCCATGTTAAGCGCTGTTCTCAGAATGGTTAAATGGAGGGGGAAATATAAATCATTGTAAATTTAAGCTTTAGATTTCAGCTTTCTAACAGAATTTTTGCCCAACTAATCCGTTGCCAGGGAGTTTAACAGTGTCAATCAAGTTAGTAGTATTGGACATTGATGGCACCATCGCCGGAGTATCCAATCAAATTAACCCGTCAGTGGTGAAAACCATTCACCAGGTACAGAGCCGGGGTATCCAAGTGGCGTTGGCCACTGGCCGTATGTTTAGTTCTGCTCTACGGTTCCATCAGACCATTCAATCAACCCTGCCTTTGATTAGTTACAACGGTGCCCTAACCAAGCATCCCCACACTGGTGCTGTTTTAAGGGAAAAACCCCTGCCCCCGGCGATCGCCTTGGAAATTTTGGACCATTTTGAGCGACCGGAACTGGAACCCCATCTTGATATCCACTGCTATTACAACGACCAGCTCCATGTGCGGCATATCACCCCAGAAACCCATGTTTATATGGAAAGGTCCGGTGCCATGGCCCAAGCTAGCGGCGATCTACGCTCAATTATTGAATTGGGTAGCACCACCAAAATGTTAGCCATCAGTCGCAATGCTCCCCTCATGGCCCAGTTGATGGCGGAAATGGGTCAAAAACTCCAGGGCCAAGCCGTGCATCTGACCCAATCCACCGAGATTTACTTTGAAGTCACCCACGCCGAAGCCACCAAAGGCCTGGCCCTGCAACATTTAGCTGAAGACGTGTTAGGGCTTGATCCCCAAGAAGTTTTGGCGATCGGAGACAATTTTAACGACGTGGAAATGCTGAAATATGCCGGAGTGGGGGTAGCCATGGGTAATGCTCCCCCGGAAGTGCAAAAGGTGGCAGACTGGGTAACGGCGGACGTGGAAGCCGATGGAGTGTCCCAAGCCTTGGCTAGGTTCTGCCTAGATTCAACCCTAGCACTCTGTTAATTGTTGGCCCAAAACTGAAAAGGAGCCCGCCAACAGCAAACTCCCCTTCAGACCAAACAAATTAATCTACTTAATGCCCAGGCAAAAGTCCTTAGTAGGTTTCCACGTGCCAGCGGTGCTCTTTTTTCATTTCCCGTTGGAAAGTGGTCCACTCCTTGCCATTTTGTTCCGCTAGGGCAGTGAACGCTTCATCAATGCCGGGTTCCATGCCTTTGAGACCACACATATAAGTGTGGGTTTTGGGGTTTTGCATCAAATTCCACAGTTCTTCAGCATTTTCCGCCACCCGGTGCTGGATATACATCCGGCCGCCCTCCGCATTTTGTTGCTCCCGGCTGATGGCATAGGTTAAGCGGAAATTATCGGGAAATTCCGCTGCCATTTTTTCCAAATCATCTTTATAGAGAATATTTTCTGATTTGGGAATGCCAAAGATGAGCCAAGCTAGGCCTTTAAATTTGTAATCTTCGTGTTGTTCCTTGAACATACGCCACAGGAAGGCCCGGAAGGGGGCAATGCCGGTGCCGGTGGCCAGCATCACAATGTTGGCATCTTCGTCTGGGGGTAAGAGCATTTCCTTGCCAACGGGGCCAGTAATAGCAATGTCGTCCCCTTCCTTGATGTTGCACAGGTAGGTGGAGCAGACCCCTTGTACGGTTTCCCCGGCTTCGTTTTGATATTCCAATTGGCGCACACAGAGGGAAACGGTTTTGTCGTCGCCAAAATCACCGTGTCTGGTGGAAGCAATGGAATACAGGCGCAACTTATGGGGTTTGCCCTTATCATCTTCCCCGGGGGGAATGATACCGATACTTTGCCCTTCTAGGTAACGGAGATCCCCAGCGGAGAGGTCAAACGTGAGGTGTTGTACTGTGCCAATGGCCCCTTCCCTTACCAAAGGATAATTTTCTAAAACTTTGCCGATGTAGGGAGTTTTGGGACGATAAATATTGACGGGAATATCGTCAGCTTTTTTTTCTTTGGGGGTTGTTGTCATGGTTTTGTTAGATTCAGGGGCTGGATTAGCCACCGCTTCTGAACCACTTCCCTCGGATTGACTGGGTTTAGCAATGCCCTCGGTGTGGGGTAAAGGCGAATCTCCCTCTAG
Organism: Synechocystis sp. PCC 6803 substr. PCC-P; assembly: GCF_000284455.1. Taxonomy (GTDB): domain Bacteria; phylum Cyanobacteriota; class Cyanobacteriia; order Cyanobacteriales; family Microcystaceae; genus Synechocystis. Next base: position 2,065,573 of record NC_017039.1, on the reverse strand, counting down.
AGGCTTAATGCTGACAATTTTTCCTCCCATCCGGGTAATGCGTCGCATTTCTTGGTTCATCCGCTTTAGGGGGACGGTGATGAACGTGCTGCCACTACGGCGGATGGGATAGTCTAAGCCATCAGTCATGGTGCTCTGACTCAGGCCGATTACCTCATAAACGAATAAACGATTACCGGCATCGCTCTGGCGGGATGAAGTCGCTACGTAACCGGGACTGTACATGGGTTAATTGCTCCCTACTCAATCAAATAATACTGACAGAAATTTATCGCAGTATTATCAAGCCTACCATCGTCAGGCGATCGCCGTGGCCGGGAGGAGCAGTGGGGTCAGAAGCGGATATTTAGTCCTACCACCCTAACAAAGTTAACCTTGATAAAATGTAACCCATGTATCACTTTACCGGACGATTAACCCTGGAATGAACCTCCACTAGTCTAAGTTAAGTCTAGTCATAGGGCGCGCCCCCCCTTGAATCGGTCAATCTTGTAGAAGGGAATACAATTCTGATAGAATTCATACTCAGTATTCAGAGGGTCAGGCTATATCTCTGGCTAGAACCGAAGAGCGTTATCTGGGGTTGACCAGGATGACTAGATCTCAGGATTAGTTTTCCTTCGGCCCTTGACAGGGGGTTAACAAGCCCATAGGCTCTGGTTTGTCTCTCCAACACGCCATCTGGGGTGAGGAGAAATTTTCTAGGAAACCGGGTTAACAATCAGTTTTGCATTTTTGAGGGATGTTATGACCACACAGCTAGACCGCGTGGTTCTTATTGGTGTTGCCGGGGATTCCGGTTGCGGTAAGTCTACTTTCTTACGTCGTTTAACGGATTTATTCGGCGAAGAGTTCATGACGGTAATTTGTTTGGACGATTACCATAGTTTGGATCGCCAGGGTAGAAAAGCCGCTGGGGTCACCGCCCTGGATCCCAGAGCCAACAATTTTGACCTCATGTATGAGCAGATTAAAACGCTCAAAAGTGGTCAATCCATTATGAAACCCATTTACAACCACGAAACGGGGCTGCTGGATCCGCCGGAAAAAGTTGAACCCAACAAAGTGGTGGTTATTGAGGGTTTGCATCCCCTCTACGATGAACGGGTGCGGGAACTGGTGGATTTCGGGGTCTACCTGGACATCAGCGAAGAAGTGAAAATTAACTGGAAAATTCAACGGGACATGGCCGAACGGGGCCACACCTATGAAGATATTTTGGCTTCCATCAACGCCCGTAAGCCTGACTTCACTGCCTATATCGAGCCCCAAAAGCAATATGCGGACGTGGTGATCCAGGTGTTGCCCACCCGCTTGATTGAGGACAAGGAAAGTAAACTCCTGCGGGTTCGTCTTGTGCAAAAAGAAGGGGTTAAATTCTTCGAGCCAGCCTACCTGTTTGACGAAGGTTCCACCATTGATTGGCGTCCCTGTGGTCGGAAGCTGACCTGTACCTATCCTGGCATCAAGATGTACTACGGCCCCGATAATTTTATGGGCAACGAAGTATCTTTGCTGGAAGTGGACGGCAGGTTTGAAAACCTAGAGGAAATGGTTTATGTGGAAAACCACCTCAGCAAGACTGGTACTAAGTACTACGGTGAAATGACCGAGTTGTTGCTCAAGCATAAGGATTACCCAGGCACTGACAATGGTACTGGCCTGTTCCAGGTGTTAGTGGGTCTGAAAATGCGGGAAGTTTACGAACAGTTAACGGCGGAAGCTAAGGTCCCGGCCTCTGTGTAACTGCGGTACCAATAATTACCTGACCTGCTGGTCTGCATAACCTAATTTACTATTTCGTGGTGGCCATGGCTGTGGTTCCGCCACGATTTTTGTTGGGGTTTGATTTAAGGGAGAAATCTTCTAATATCTAAGGCGGAGTCGTTGTTTGATATCTTCACAACATCCGGGTTGAGCTTATTTCTGGGGAGGATAATGATGCCATTTTTACTGGTGGTGGTGGTGGTTTTATTTGCCGGAGTGCAACTTTTCCAATGGCTATGGGGGGTAATTTTGCCCCTGCCTATTTACGTTATGGCCGGTGCTTTTTTGGCGATCGCCAGCAATTATGACAAGGGCATGGCGGCTTTGATTAACCGGGGTCAGGAGTTATTACCCCATCACCAAACCCCAGGGGCAACCATGACGGCGGAGTTGGAATCCCCTAGGGTTAGCATTGATGGAGTTATTAATCCGTCAGAGTTGACGGAACAGAAGTCCCTAAACGATGACTAAATCCCCCCTTAAACTGGTAAAACTGAGGCGTTCGTCGGTTTCATCCACCACAATGGTCTCACCAGGTTTGTAATCCCCCCGTAAAATTCCCTTGGCGATCGCCGTTTCTAGGTATTTTTGGACGGCTCGTTTTAAAGGTCGGGCCCCATAAACGGGGTCATAGCCCACGGCAGCCAGAAAATCTAGGGCTTTATCCGTTAACTTCAAAGTTAATTTTTGTTCCTCCAAACGGGTAGCCAAAGACTGAATTTGAATTTGGACAATGGATCGTAACTCGGATTTTTGTAAGCCATGGAAAATAATCGTTTCATCCACCCGATTGAGAAATTCTGGGCGGAAGTTTTCCCGCATTACATCCATAACTCGGCTCCGCATTTCTTCATAACGACTATCATCCCCCGCCACATCCAAAATGTATTGGGAGCCCAGGTTACTGGTCATAATGATAATCGTATTTTTGAAGTCCACCACATGGCCTTGGGCATCGGTTAAACGGCCATCATCCAGGATTTGGAGCATGACGTTAAACACATCCCCATGGGCTTTTTCAATCTCGTCAAAAAGAATGACCGAATAGGGCCGGCGGCGAATTGCTTCCGTCAATTGTCCCCCTTCTTCATAGCCCACATAGCCCGGAGGGGCCCCCATTAAACGGGAAACAGCGTGTTTTTCCATATATTCAGACATATCAATCCGCACCAGGGCTTCTTCCGTGTCGAATAAATTTTTCGCCAAAGCCTTCGCTAACTCAGTTTTCCCGACCCCTGTGGGGCCCAGAAAAATAAAGCTAGCGGTGGGACGATTAGGATCGGAAAGACCAGCTCGGGAGCGTTGAATGGCTTCGGCTACGGCGGTTACCGCTTCATCCTGACCAATCACTCGGCTGTGTAGTTCATCTTCCAAGTGGAGCAGTTTTTCTTTTTCCGATTCCACCAATTTACTGATGGGAATGCCGGTCCATTTCGAGATAATTTCAGCAATGTCAGACTCTAAAACTTCTTCCCGTAAGAGGGATTTGCCAGAGGTTTGTTGCTCCGCCAATTGGGTTTCCAAAGCTTCCACTTGCCGCTGTAAATCAGTTAATTTGCCATACTGTAACTCCGCTGCTTTATTGTAGTCGTAATCCCGTTGGGCCTGTTGAATTTCTAGGTTCACCTGGTCGATGGTTTCCTTAACAGTACGAATTTGATCAATAACCGTTTTTTCCGACTGCCATTGGCCATTAAGTTTAGACTGTTCTTCTTTAAAATCAGCCAACTCTTTCTCCAATTTTTCTAGCCGCTCCTTGGAAGCAGAATCATTTTCCCGTTGTAAAGATAAACGCTCCATTTCTAGTTGGAGAATTTTCCGGTCAACTTCATCTAATTCCTCTGGTTTGGAGGTGATTTCCATTTTTAATTTGGCCGCTGCTTCGTCTACTAAATCAATAGCTTTATCCGGCAGAAAACGATCACTGATGTAACGATTGGACAACATGGCCGCCGCTACCAGGGCACTATCGGCAATTTTTACGCCGTGGTGTACTTCATAGCGTTCTTTTAATCCCCGGAGAATGGAAATGGTATCTAATACATTGGGTTCATCCACTAAAACTTCCTGGAAACGTCGTTCCAAAGCCGCATCTTTTTCGATATATTTGCGATATTCATCTAAAGTGGTGGCCCCGATACAACGCAAAGCACCCCGGGCTAACATGGGTTTCAATAAGTTGCCCGCATCCATGGCTCCTTGGGTGGCCCCAGCGCCGACAACGGTATGAATTTCGTCAATAAAGAGAATAATTTGCCCCTGGCTGTCGGTAACTTCTTTAAGTACCGCTTTAAGTCTTTCTTCAAATTCCCCCCGGTATTTTGCCCCGGCAATTAACGCCCCCATATCGAGGGAAATTAGTTTGCGATCCCGCAATGATTCCGGTACGTCATGGTTAATAATTCTTTGGGCTAAACCTTCGGCGATCGCCGTTTTACCAACCCCCGGTTCCCCAATTAACACAGGGTTATTTTTTGTGCGGCGGGAAAGGATCTGAATGGTGCGCCGCACTTCTTCATCCCGGCCAATGACAGGATCTAGTTTACCTTCCCGGGCTAATTCCGTTAAATCTCGCCCATATTTTTCAAGGGATTCGTATTTGCCCTCTGGATTTTGATCGGTCACTTTTTGGGTTCCTCTAATTTGCTTGATAATTTCTGCCAACTTATTTTCTGTTAGGCCAATTTCTCGATATAAGTTTTTGCCCAGGCGGTCATCTTGGCCGTAAGCCGCCATCAAGTGCTCGATGGAAATATAGTCGTCTCCATATTTAGACTTGGCTATTTCCGCATTGTCCAACAATTTATCGAGACTGCGGCCTAAATAAATCGATTCACTCGGATTACTTAATTTTGGCTGTTGGGCAATAAAGCTATTAACTTGATCGTTAACTCGGGGAATGCTCGCCCCAGCCTTATTAAAGATGCTGGTGGCCAGACCATTTTGTTCTAGTAGGGCACTGAGTAGGTGTTCCGTCTCAATTTGCTGTTGTCGATGCTGTTTAGCAATCTCCGGTGTTTTGGCGATCGCCTCCCAAGCTTTCTCCGTAAATTTATTAGGATCTGTGGGTTGCATAAAATTTTCTATATTGGCTATTGGGTGTGTAAGGACTACCAAATCAATTTTAGGGGGTGGAATCCGGAGCTAGGAAGGAGGGTTTTCCCAATGCAGTGGTGGGGTTTACCCTTGCTCAACCAGGGGATGGAAGTCTTTCTAGAGGATGCCGGAGGCTGACTTTGAGCTAGACAATGGCGCAAAAACAGTCAGGGAAGGAAAATTTGTGCCATTCAACTAGGCCCCAAAGCCCCTTTCTTGTAAGCTAAGGGCTAATCTTGACCCCTACGCAGAATCAGACGCCATGACTTGGAATGAGGGCTACGTCCTAGAAGTTAACTATACCTATGGTTTTTATGGGGAATTAAGTCCCCTTAAACTAGCCCTAGCCAACACTCTGAAGTCATTAAAATCCCCCAATCTAGAGAAAAATTTTAATTACTGCGAACTGGCTTGCGGCCGAGGATATTCCACCAATTTATTGGCAAGTTGCTACCCCCAGGCTCAGTTTTACGCCAACGATTTTAATCCTAGTCACATAGTTGAAGCCCGGACCCTAGCCGAAACAGCGGGCACCAAAAATGTCCATTTTTTTGACGATAGTTTTGAAGAATTTATCAATCAAGATTTACCGCAGTTTGATTTCATTGTTCTCCATGGTATTTACAGTTGGATTACCCCCAGAAATCGTCAAGCGATCGTGAACTTTATTCGGCAGAAAATCAAAGTGGGAGGTATGGTTTATATCTCCTATAACACTCTACCGGGTTGGGCAGCGGCAAGACCGATGCAAGCTTTGATGCTCCGCTATGGACGTAACTCCTCCGAGCCAATTCTAAGCCGTATTGAAAAGGCATTGGATTTCACGGAACAAATGCTGGAGTCCAAAGCAAATTATTTCACTCAAAATCCAATTTTAAAACCCCGTTTAGAAAAGCTGAAAGAACAAAATCGTTACTATCTAGCTCATGAATATTTTAACGAAGAGTGGAATGCTTTTTATTTTGATGAAGTGGCCAAAGAATTAGAAGAAGCCAAGCTCAATTTTATGGGATCAGCCCATTTAATCGACTATGTGGATGCTGTTAACTTGTCCAGTGCCGCCCAAACCCAGCTATCTCAAGTAACAGATCCAACTTTTCGGGAAGTAGTGCGAGATTTCTTTTTAAATACCCAGTTCCGGCGAGATATTTTTGTCCGGGGAAAACTTGCCCTCTTGCCCCAGGAGCATTTACAAGCGTTGGGGAATCTACGGTTTGCCTTAGTGGTACCGATCAAATCAATCAAGCTTAAACAACAGTTTCCCTTGGGAGAAGTGGAACTCCAGGAAAAAGTTTATCGTCCCATTTGTGAGGCCTTGGAAAATGGGCCTTTAACCCTAGGGGAATTACAAAAAGACAGCAAAACCAAAGGCATCACTTTGAACAGTCTTTACCAAGCCCTAATCATCATGACTGGCATTGGTTATACCCATCCGGCGGTAAATGAAACGGTGCGGAAACAAAGACAAAAATCCACCGATGCTTTTAACAGTGCCGTCAAAACAAAATCTCTCTATAGCGATGAAATGGCATTTTTAGCCTCTCCCCTAGTTGGCACAGGTATTGCTGTCAATCGTCTGGAACAGCTACTGCTATTAGCGAAAGAGCGCAAACAAGACGGCCCTCAATTTGTCTGGCAAGTACTTTCCAGTCAAGGCAAGAAAATTATTAAGGAAGGAAAAACCTTAGAAACAGAAGCTGAAAATTTAGAACATCTCAAAAACGTAGCAGAGAATTTTAATGGCGATCGCCTGCCGCTATTGACTAAGTTAGGAATTAGCTAGTTGTGTTTATTTTATCAACTGAACATGGTCCCCAAGCACTAGCCAACTTCCCATAACTATGTCTTTTAATTGACTTCTCCGTCATCATTGGGCTGGAGAATTTTCGTCTTTATTTTGCTCTGGTAATGAAAAAATTTGTTGTTATTGACCATTCCCTGTGCAACTTGCAAGGACATCACTATGAGTGTAGTGTTGCTGTGGCAGAAGCAGCCCAGAGACAAGGCTATCAACCGATTATCATTGCCAATCAAATTCTGAAGGAGTCTTTAGCGGCTGGAGATATAAAAATTATTCCAGCTTTTCAAGTAGATTGGTTCAACCAGCCAACCAATGGCGAAAATATAGAATCTATTGCCCCCGATTTATTAAATCTAACCCAACCTTGGCAAGAAAGGTGGCGTCATCAACTTTATCTGTGGCAACAAAATCATCCAGAACTAAGAATACTTTTGGAAAAAGTAAAAGGTAGCACCCAACGGTTGAAAGGGTGGTTTAAAGCCGATCTTAGATCTTTGCGGTCCATACCCTTAGCTAACACAACTTGGGGCTTATTAAAAATTCTTTGGGGTGTTACCCGTCTAGTGGGAAAAATTTCCATAAAAATTATTAATAAAACTGTTGATAAATTTAATCAATCCGAAGGAAATTCTGTTGTAGAAACCAAAAGTTTTACCCAAACCCTAGAGGAAATTTTGCCGGCGCTAGAGCTGACTGCGGCGGATCACATTCTTATTCATACCTTCGGCATTGAGCAATTAGAAGAACTATTTTATTTTTTAAATAATCAAAACCAGGATGATTTGCCTACCTATCATCTATTATTTAGGCGTGATACTGAAGACCCATTAGTAGTCAATGCTACGGGCATAGGATTAAAAAAATGTTTGGAAAAGTTTTGCCAAACTGAACTCTGGCCTGGCAAAATTCGCTTTTACACAGATACTAAAGATTTGGTGAGAAAACATAATCAACTGAGTCCCGCAATTTTCACCCAGGTACCGATTCCTTTTCGCCAAGAAAAACTAAAATTAGAAAATTTTCATAAGGGTGATAGTAATAAAAATTTTGTTCATATAATTTATTTAGGTGATGCCAGATCGGAGAAAGGTTATCAGCATTTACCGGTTTTAGTAGCAGATTTATGGACTGATTATCTCAAGCCTGGTTTGGCAAAATTTACCATTCAATCTAACTATAATGTTGTCGGAGGAGAAGAAGTAATTCTAGAAGCTAAGCTTAAACTTTGTCAGTATCCTTGTAGTGCAGTGGAGTTAATTGATCATGCTCTGGAACCCGATGCCTACTATCACTTATTAGCTTCAGCGGATGTGGTGGTATTGCCCTATAACCCAATAAATTATCAACGTACTTCAGGGGTATTAACCGAAGCTCTGGCGGCGGGTAAACCAGTGGTGGTACCCCAGGGTAGTTGGTTGGCGGAGCAGGTTGATGAAACTAGAGCTGGCATTTATCAAAATCCCCAAGATTTACCCAGGTCAGTTCGGTATGTGTTAGAAAATCTAGCTAGTCTGACGGAAAAAGCTGAGCATTTTAGTTACCATTGGCAATTTATTCAATCCCCGGATTACTTTTTAGAATGTCTGCTTAAGCCACTGGCAATATCCCTTGTAAAAACGGTGGAAATTCAGCCCGAAGTTTCAGCTAGGGCTTCAATATTGGTGATAATGGCTCTAGATAAATTAAGCGATAGGGATAACCTTAATAAAATCAGATATTTTTGTCGTTGTGGCTATGGAGTTTATGGCATTTTTTATCGCCGCTTAGGCCAGGCTAACTTACCGGAATGGGACTATCTTAGCGATGATCTACACCAGCTTGGCTTAAAACAATATTGGATTTTACAAGATTATTATGTAGATGATGATTTTTACATTGATTTTGCTAAAAATTCTACCAGTTTATCTCCGGAACAACAGAAAAAATATCTACGGGATTATTACGAGCATAGATCAACGCTAATTACGGATTGGGTACAGTCGGCAGGTTTGCTTATTTCGCAAGAATTACAAAATAAATTGGGTAGTAACATCGATTTAATTTACGCAGATTCGTTCTTCTGCCAACATTACTTAAGAAAATTAGGCTTAGATTTAACTAGAACCATACTGGAGGTGGATAGATTTCATACCTATGATGATGCCCTCCGCCAAAGAAAAGAAATTGTTTATCAAGATTTTCAGTGGGAACTTGATCAGCTGAAATTATTTGGAGTTTTACTCACCACTACTGAACCTTTGGCTTTTAAGTTGCAGGAATTACAACCTCAAACACGAATTTATTCACTGAAAACTAATGGTCAAGGTCTTGATTATGAACATTTAAACCAAGCCTTTACCGATATTCTTGGAGAGAAACTTTTATCTGCAACTAACAACAAAAATGTTGTCAAGAAGGTTGTCATGCTTTATCCCTGGGGGGATATGGAAGAGCGGCGTAGTGGAGCCAGTCAGCGGTCTGGAAAAGTGGCAGATTTTCTTGCCAGTCAAGGCCTAGATGTGACGGTGTTTACCATTGGCGATCGCCAGAGTAATTGGCAGGGACAAATTCATTATCGTTATTTCAGATCAACCTTTGCCCAGGGTGAGCTAATACAGAAGATTTATCAAGAAGCGTTTTTAAGTTGGCAGAAAATGCTGGACATTTCCCTAGCTGACAACATTAATTTTTTCCCATTGTCCCACCAGGAGTTAGGGGAAAATTGGCTGCCTTGGATTTACTATGGCAGTCGTTTTGACCAGAAATTTCAAGAAACGTTAGAGCGAGTGATTGATGGGGCAGATGCGGTGTTGCTGGAATATCCCTTTTGGGCGGCGATCGCCGGGCCCATTTGTCGCCGTCGGGGAGTCAAATTAATTCTCACAGCCCATGACGTGTTGGCTAAACAATTGCCACCGCACACATGGTTAGCCCAGATTGCCCTGGCAGAAGAATTGCAAGCCTTGCGGGAAGCCGATGAAGTAGTGACCCTTTCCCCCGATGACCAAGCATTTTTTCAAAGTCATAACATTACCAGCCATTGTGTTCCCATTGGTTTAGACACCCAAGCCACCGTAGATTTACTTGCTCCAGAAACAGCCCTGGCGGAGTTACAATCCTTTGACTCCACCATTGATTGGCGAAAACCTTTCTGTTTATTTGTGGGTAGTCAACATCCTCCCAATGTCAAAGCAGTGGAGCAAATTCAAGCCCTGGCCCAAGTTGGTAGTGGCCATTGGCAGGCGATCGCCGTGGGCAGTTGTTGTCCACCAACTCAGAAACGAAACTTTTTGGCCCTGGGGAAAGTCTCCGATTCCGTCCTCCAAGCCCTTTATCAACGCTCGGCCCTGGTGCTAATTCCCCTCGAAGCGGGCACTGGTATGTCTGTCAAAACCCTGGAGGCAATGGCCTGTGGTAAGGTAATCCTCGGCACGGCGATCGCCTTTCGGGGCTATCCGGTGGAGTCGGGGGTAGATTGTTTAATCAACAATAATTTAGCCACTTATGTTGGGGTAATTGAAGATATTATCCAGCACCCCCACCAATATGAGCAGTTGGGTAATTCTGCCCGCAACTTTGCCCAAAACTACGACTATCGTCAGCTTTATCAAACCTACCTAGATTTGCTTTCATGAAGGTATTAATCACAGATTTTGACCTATTTGCCAAAGTAGGTGGCGGGCAAACTTTTTACCGCAGTTTAATTCGGAAAAACCCCGATATTGACTTTTATTACCTGATTGACAAAGAAGCTCGTGTAACTGAACGCCCTGATAATGCCCACGGAGTCCCCTTTCAGGAAAAATATTTCCTCGCCGATTTAAACAATTTTTTTGACGTTAATCCCCCTAAATGGGTTTATCGTTCCTTCATCAGGGCCAGTAATATTGCCACGTCAGTGGCCGGCATGGAATTTGATTTGATCGATTCCCCTGACTATGAACAATGGGCGATTTTTTTGCGTCCAGCCCTGGATTACCATCGGGTGAAATTTGCTAAGATTGCCCTTTCTCTCCACGGCAAAATTTCCACCACTTTAAAGTTAGATTGGTTCAATCAAGGGAAGGAAAATATACCCCTAGAACTAGAAGAATGGAAGCAATACGCCACCGTAGATCTGCGTTACGGTATTAGCAAAAGCTACATTGACGAATGGCAATCCCTAAGTCGATTTTCTGCCCATTATTACCATCCTCTACACTTTTTTGAATTACCCCAGCCCCTAGAAGCAATTGCCAGTGGCGATCGCCCTGATTTAAACTTTGTTGGTCGCACAGAGAAACGGAAAGGCCCAGATATTTTTATTGATATCGCTTGGTGGTTAAACAGAAATCTTTATCATGAAGCTAATATCATTGGCCCCCATAGTTTTAACGATACCGGCACCATTTCTTCGGAAACCTATCTCCGGAGTATGCTTGGCGATCGCCAGAGTCCGGTTAAATTTTTACCCCCCAAACCGCAACAGGAATTGATGGGCTTATTCGCCCGCAAAACAGTCACCTTCGTACCCTCACGCTACGATACACTTAACTTAGTAGCTTTGGAATCCTTGTTTTCCGGTTGTCCCACTGTAGTTGGCGGTGGAGCTGGGGTATGTCGTTTACTCAAAGAAGACTTTCCCGATGTTCCTTTCGTAGAAATTGATCTGGATAATATCTACAGTTGCTTACCAGCCATTGAAAATATTCTAAGCGACTACAATAATTACCGTCGCCGATTGGTGGATAGCGTTAAAAACTCAACAGCCATTGCTGATAGTCCCATTTTGGCTGATATCTATCAACAAACTGGCCAGTACGAGGAGGAAATCAGAGATGAGTTACAAAGTTGGTATGGTCAATTAATGGGCTATTGGGTAAGTACCCAGGAAAATGTTTCTTTCTTACAACCGCTGAAAGCCCAATTAAAACCAACTCTCAAGCAAATTAAAAATAATTTAAAAAGCACCGCTGGACAATTAAAAGGTAAAATTTTACAGCCCTTAGCAGATGACCGCAATGCCCAGTTAGTTAAGGCTCCTAATTTACTTAAAAAATATAAAGAAGCCTTCAATGCCACGGAACAAACCGCTAAAGATTTGGCGGAAAAAATCCAAATGGGATGGCGTTTAGGCTCCGGCTACGAGTCAGAATTCCAAGGAGTGCGGGGTAAATTAGCTACCAATTACCGCATCGACCGGGTGCGACTCTGGCGGGAGCTAGCACGTATTGAAGAATTACGGGGCAATACTTTGGTTTCTGCCACCTATAAGGTCCGGGCCCTGCGAGCATTGGGTTCAGATCAATTTGGCGATTTACCCTTTGTGTTGCGGACCCTGACGGAATATGGCTTTCCCAAGGAAATGGCGGCGGTGTCTGCCCTTTATGGTCAACCTTCAGAACGGGAGGAGCGTTGCCTTAGCTTAATCGAACAGGCTCGTTTGGATAATTTGGCCAATCCGGCGGGGGATGAGTATGAGATTTGGGACGATCGCCGGGGGGATGGGCCATACCGAGCTTCCATTATTGTTTCCCTCTACAATGCAGCGGCAAAATTACCCCTATTCTTAAAGACCCTACAACACCAAACCCTAATTAAACGGGGAGAAGCGGAAGTGGTATTGGTGGATAGCGGTTCGCCGGGAAATGAGTATGAAGTTTTCAAAGATTTAGCTCCCACCCTGGGTTATCCTCTCCTATATGCCCGATCGCCGCAACGGGAAACCATCCAAAGTGCCTGGAACCGGGGGATTAAGTTGGCAAAATCCCCATATTTAGCCTTTTTGGGGGTAGATGAAACCATTTTGCCCGACTGTTTAGAAATTTTGGCGGGGGAATTGGATCAGGATCCAGAATTGGATTGGGCCATTGGCCATAGTTTGGTCACCAATGTGGATATGCAGGGGGGTTGGGTCAGCGACATTATGCCCTACGACCGCACTGGCTATGAACAGGATTTAGTTTATCTAGAAACCTGCTACTTATCCTGGGTAGGGGCGCTATATCGCAAATCAATTCACGAACGTTTTGGTTACTATGACCAAAGCTTCCGGGGGGCAGGGGATACGGAATTTAAAAACCGGGTCATGCCCTTCATTAAAAGTAAAGTGGTGGATAAAATGCTGGGTCTGTTCTGGAATTATCCCGATGAGCGCACCACCCAAAGTCCTGCCACGGAAATTGAGGATATGCGGGCTTGGTATTTACATCGCACCCTGGCCGGTGTTAAATATGCTTTCCAACGGCGATCGCCACGAGAAGTGGAAAATTTACTCTACCATTGCCTGGGCTATCGCAAATCTTACTGTAAGCATACTAGTACAGATTTTGACCATGCCCACAATTTGGTCACTTATCTAGAAAAAGTTGACCCCAATGCTGAAGCTTTGAAATACGCTCCGGGCATTGAAGCATTGCTAGGAACCTATCGCTCTCTGGATTGGTTACCCAAATTATCTAAATTTTCTCCCCTTAACTCCATGCTAACGGCTCGCAAACTAACTAAACAATGGGAGCAGGAACACCAACAGTCTTGGCCTGAAGATAGACTTTTTTCTCCCCATTACTCAATTTTTAACGATAATCGCCACGAACAACATTCTTTCCTTTGGTTTACGGATATTACCGCTTCTAAAAAATAATTATGTTTAACAGAATCAAAGATAAACTCAAATTCAAATTAGCAAAAGTCCTTGCTCCAGAAATTGATAAAAAGCTAGCAGTGGAGGAAAAACTGTCCTCCGTACAATTTTTTGGCATTGCCCCTTGGTACCAGGAAAACCTTTGGGAACCGCCAGTGCAAATAGTATTACGAGATCTCTGTAAGCCGGGAGATGTTGTCTTTGATGTGGGGGCAAACTTTGCGGGTTTAACCACAGTAATGTCGAGAATGGTAGGGCCAAAGGGTATTGTTTGTGCCTTTGAAGCTAGCCCCCGCATTATTGATAAAACCCAACGCAATTTAGTATTGAGTGGCTGTAATAATGTCCAGCTTTTTCACCATGCGGTTTACTCCACTTCCCATGAAACTGTAAAAATTTACCTGGGCAGCCATCTCAATGACAGTATTTACAGTGAAAATGGAGAAGGCTCCAGCTATGAAGTCAAAACCATTGCTCTAGATGACTTTGTGGAACACACCAAGCTGGTGCCAAATTTACTAAAAATGGACATTGAAGGAGCAGAATTTGATGCCATTAAAGGTCTGGAAAAAACGTTAGTTTCTGCCAAACCCCATTTAGTTTTAGAAACCCAGCGGGATGATACTCGATGTTTGGATTTTCTGCGCAATTTGGGCTACGTTGCCATCGACGTTAATACCTATCGGGAAGTTAAAACTGCTGACGATTATCCTGTGGGGGCAGACATTCGCAATAATCTCTATATCCATGGCGATCGCCTAGGGGAAACTCCCTACCAAGTCCCATTTCAGTTTGAGAGCCATAGCCTGTTAGATGCCGATCATTTCGAGCGGGGTAAGGATGGTTCTGCTCGCCTCAAAAGTAAGTTAATTTTGCCCAAAGGTCGCTATTTAATTGATTGGGATTTCACCGCAGAAGGCACCCAAAATGATTTAATGTGCGGTGTTAAAGTTAATGACAAAGTGATATTTCGCTACCATGCCTTTAGTCAACTATTAGCCTCTAGCTATCGGGATTGGGTGATTAATTTGCCCGAAACTAGTGAAATTCAACTTTATTTTGAATTCCAACATGGCACCCAAGATCCAACCCTAACCATCAATAGTGCCAAAATCACCAAAATCGCCAACTTTGACCATCTTCCTGCCGCCCTTTACTTCTAGTGTTTAATCCCCAATGTTAGTTCCCCTTCTTGGTTTGGCGATCGGGTTTCTCCTGTTAACTTTTAGTCTTTTGGTTTACAAGGGAGTGACCATTGTCCAACGCTATACTTTCTTAGGCAAATTTGAAAATAATGTGCTTTTTATTTGGGGGAATATTTCCATTTCCCTAGCTGCGATGCTGGGTATTGCTGGTTATTGGAATGTTTTTCAGGGGGACGATCTACGTTTGGGGAGAATTGTTTTGTTCCTCGTCGGAATAATAGCTACGAGCTGGTCAATACTCGAAACACTGGATATTAATCACCCTCTGAAGAAATTTGCTGTTGCGGAAAAGATCAAAAAAATAGGGGTGTTAAATATTATTGGCTACATTCTTAGTGGCGCGGCAGTTCTAACCTTAATTTCTATTTTTGGTATTGCTTTTTTTGACTATAACTATGGTGGTGATGCTTTTATGTATCACATACCCTTCGCCGCCAGAATTTGGGGCATTATTCCCCCAGAACAATATACTTTTGAATATTTTACAGAAAATCGATTTCTTGGTTTTCCCCTCTTGGCAAACTGGCTGCAGGGATTGTTCTGGGTGGTTTTTAACCGCATTGAAGCGACTAATTTAGTTTCTTACTTTAGCCTAATAATTTTAATTGTTTATCTCGTAAAAGTTCCAAAAATTCCCTTCTACCTAGCTAGCCTTTCCCTGCTGGCCGTGCCCATGATTCACATGCATGCGGCAAGAAGTTACATTGATTTGCCAGGTAATGTTGGGGTTAGCATTTGCATTTTAACTTTATATTTACTCTACATACATAAGGTTAAACTTAATTTAAAAACCATTTCAATTTTATTCTTATCCGCATTTGTGGCGGCCAACATTAAATTGCAACTAATTCCTGTAGTTTTTTTGTTAATACTTTGTTCATTGCCACTTTTTGTTATTAACTACTGGCAAACAGATAAAACTCGCCAGGCCAATATGCTCAAATTAGCCCAAGTATTTGCATTGGGTACCCTTGCTAGTCTGATCATTTTCTACAACCCCATCAAGAATATTGTTCTTTACCAAAACCCTGCCTATCCTGTCAAAATTACCATTGTTGGCCAGGTGCTTAATCACACCGAAGAATCTCCCAACTTCATGCACGAAAAGATTCGCCGGCTCCCCCCCCCAGTCCGATGGGGACAATCTTTATTAGAAATTAATGCTTTTGACGATCGCCGACCCTGGCGCTGGACCTTGGCCATGGATTTTATTTCGTGGAACGAAGAACGTTTTGGCATGGGGGGTTACTTTGGCGGCTATGTAATTTTTAACGCTGTGCTTTTTGTCTTTCTTTGCTGGAAAAATTGGCAAAAATCCACCAAAGTGGCCCTGGCTTTGATGCTAATTATGTCGGTGGTGACTATGTGGATGCCTCAATCTTACGAATTGCGCTACTACATGTATTGGATGATTGTGTTTGTCAGTCTCAAC
The DNA here is from genome assembly GCF_000284455.1 of Synechocystis sp. PCC 6803 substr. PCC-P. GTDB lineage: Bacteria > Cyanobacteriota > Cyanobacteriia > Cyanobacteriales > Microcystaceae > Synechocystis. The sequence goes on along the minus strand of NC_017039.1, from coordinate 2,049,671 downwards.
GCCTATTTAGTTACCCGTTTCGCTGAGCATAGTCCCAGCCCAAAAACTATTCTGAAGCCCCAATATTTTGGCTTAGTTGCCTTTGTGTTTATGATTATCTTTATCCACAAAACTAACAAATTCTTTACCTATCCGGCTTTTCAACCCCTGACCCAACAGTTAGAAACCGCAGATTGGATGGTGAAAAAGGAAATTTTTAGTCAAATTAAAGATGGTGATCGGGTTTGCATTGTGGAAAAAGCACCCTTTAGTTTCTTTTACAATTCCTATTTTCATCCCGGACGGAATTATTCAGTTCGAGCCGAATTTAATCTCGAGGATGAAAGGATGAAGGATAAATGTGAAGGATTAAAAATTCTGCGCTAAGAGGCCATTGGCGATCGCCTAACATCGGACTAACCTCTGCCGCAACTTCTTGGAAAGTAGTCGAAATTAGCGTTTCATGGCCCGAGCCATATCTCGGTCATCCTGACGACGCTTTAAAGTCTCCCGTTTATCGTGGAGTTTTTTCCCTTTACCAAGGCCCAGAGCAACTTTTACCCAACTACCCTTGAAATACATTTTCAACGGCACTAAAGTTAGGCCTTTTTGCTCAACTTGACCAATTAATTTCCGAATTTCCCAGTTATGCATTAGCAAACGCCGGGTACGACGGGGATCATGGTTAAAAAATAAACTACTTTTGTCATAGGGCGAAATATGCACGTTCATCAACCAGACTTCCCCGTCCCGCAGCAGAGCAAAACCATCCCGTAAATTAACCTTCCCTGCTCGAATTGACTTGACCTCAGTACCCTGCAGCTCGATGCCCGCCTCATAGGTCTCTAAGATTTCGTACAGAAAACGAGCCTGGCGATTATCGCTGACAACTTTTATCCTTTCTTTTTCCTTAGCCATGAACCGTCAGTAATGTATCCGTAATATGTCTGTTAGATGTTGCTCTTGTAGATCCAAAAGCATGGCCTACCGAAAATACCAGGAACTCGCTGTCACCAATGACCCCCAGCAGCCTATGCTGTGATTCCCTATAAACAATCCGAGCCTGAAAAGGATGACTCCAGATTCTTCCGTTGTTCCATACGGCTAAGGAAATAGCCTGTCATCATGGCCGAAGCCAACAGATTAGCGAAATCCTCCCGGTCAGTAGTGATTTGCACATCGAAGTCATCCATGGGTAACATTCCCACTAGGCCTTGGACATTCTGGTGAATAATCTCTTTAATCTCGGGGCTGGCGGATTGGGCAATCCAGGCTAAGGTTTCGGGGTGTTGTTTTTGCAGATATTGGAGCAGTGTGTTGACCCGTTGTTCTTCCTGTTCAGACGTATGAAAGTCAAAGTTAAATTCCATTATTACTCCCTAACTCCGGACTGACCTTTTAATCACTGGCATTACCTTCCACTATAGCGGCTCAGGCAAAGTTTTGTAAAAAGCCATAAAACTGGCTAGGGTAAACAAGTACCCAAAAACCTGGGGGAATAGCCCATACTTAAATTGACATTTAGGTAATCTAAGAATTTTTGAAAAATACTTAAATTTTCCTATAGACACAGATGGTGCGAGCCATGGTTTCCAACCGTATCTGTAAGGGCGAACGATGGGATTCGAACCCACGAGTGGAGGAACCACAATCCTCTGCCTTAACCCCTTGGCTACGCTCGCCGTTTCGCTTTCGGCATTAACCATGCTAGCACAGTGTTTGGATCTTTTTGGCACTATTTCGACTTAATCTCAATTTGGGGGGTTAGTTGTTCCGCTGCAGCGGATTCTAACCATTGGGGGAGATTTTCTGGCGTAATAGTTTGTAGATTCTCTAACAGCAAAACGCTGGACCGAAATAAACTCTCTATATCCACTTCCCGATGGTCAGGGCGAAAACCCTTCAAGCGGCGGATACCCTCCCCCAGTAAAGTCACTGCTCCCCGCCAATTGTGATTGCCAAGATGATAGTGGGCTACGGCAATTTGCAAAATACCTTGGTAGAAATTTTTCTCCGTCGGGTTAGCCTCTAGCCACACTGCTTCGAGGGTGTTATGGCAGGCGTAAAAATCTTGCCGGTTAAATTGTTCGATGCCTAGGCTTAGGCCGATATTTTCGTCCATGGTTAATGGATGCACTGTCGATATGTCGATAGAGGGGAGGGTCAATATTAGGTCAGTTGGGATGGAGCCGAGGTAATTTTCCGCTAGACTGGGAAGCGTATTCTGCGGATTTTTCTTCCACCCGGTTTCTGCTTTTTTGCTTTTCCGAATGGCGATCGCCTGTTTACCATGACCAAGCGTAGTAATTTGGATTCTAACCACATTATTTATCGTTCCGAAGAGCTCCTAGGAGCCGCATCAAACCGCTACAACATTACTGTCAGGGTAGCCAAGCGAGCCAAGGAAAATCGCTCCGAAGATTTTGACAGCATTGACGATCCCAACATGAAGCCGGCTATCCGGGCCATCATTGAAATGTCCGACGAGCTCACCCGCCCAGAAATTATTAGCGATAATTAATTCCCCCAGTTCCATGTTTAAGCCCCTTTTTCCCCTGACGTTACTATTGGGTTGTCTGAGCTTTTTGCTCACCATGCTACTCCATAGTCCCGGACAGTGGGGGGCTGTTTCCCAGGCTCAGCCGGCCCCGCCCGCTCAGGGAGTGCCCGCCGGAGGATATACGGTGGTGGTGGAAATAATTGCTCAGCAGGTTTACGCTCGTTTTCCCGATTTGCCCAAGGGTAACGATTACCGCCGCCAAAGCGATGGTAGCCCAGATCCGGAGAATACCCTGATCAGTCGGATGATCCGATATCACCGCGATATACAAAAAAGGCCAACCCGCTATCGTTTTGATTGGCGTTTAACCCTAGCGGATTACCTTGGTGCCAATGATCAAATGGTGCCGGAGCGTTATCCCGGTTTTTCCACTCTCCAAACAAGTCCCCTCGATGGCGATCGCCAACTTATTGCCGGGCTAAATCGGAAACAACGGCAGGAATTAGTAGATTTTCTCGCCGAACTTTATCGCCCCCAGGCCGCATCCAATGGAACAGATTCTGGTTCGGGGGAACAAGGTGATCAGAATCCAACGGCGCCCCCAGCCGTTACAGCTCCCAATCAACCTGGACTTTCCCAGCCGGGGGATGCCCAATTGTTGATGCCCTAGCTCTTCAACGGCGGAAAAATAAAACACAAATAATTAACCCCGACTTGGGCATAGGCTGCTTCAGACGGGGTTGATAAGAACAGGCAAGAAGTCAAACAAAAGCGTTTGGGCTTTGGAAAAGCTGAGAATTAAATTAAGCAAAAGATCGACAAAAATTAATCACTGAATGAGACTGCACGTCAACGGGCAGGATGCAAACATGGGTTTATGAATTAAATTAGTTTCCCCATGGAGCCAACTTAACCAACGCACTTCCTGAGGATGGATTCCTTTGGCGGTCAAGGTGGCGGCCCCAGAAAGAACCAATAAAACTGTCCCTCCCAAAAGACTGCTGGCTACTAAGAGCACAGCACTCATCGGTAAAACTGACTGTAATACCACCGTCGCCAAAACCCCCACTGTAGCGACCAAAAACACCAGCGGGAAACCGACCACCAATAGACAAACTAACAGGGTGAAAGTCCAAACAGAAAAACTCTTCATTAGGACGAGCATATAGCTCATTCCTACTCCTTCCCTTGACGAAAGCTCCATAACTATTAACTCCAACAACAACAATCGGGTGAGGCAGACCCCAAACAACGGTGCCCAAATTGAAGGCTCCGACTGGGGGCTGTTGAGTCCAGTATAGGCAACGACTTCGAGAAACTGAGATTTCTTTATAATTATTTACATTTAATCATTGACATTTATTCATTATTCTTACACTCTGCTGTTTCCCAGCCATAGGTAAAAATTAACCTCAACTCTATTTATCTCAGTTTAAAGCCTGATTTCATGGCTAGTTTGTCGTTTAGCTTTGATCCCCACATTTTTCTTTTTTGTGCTGGAGACGGCATGGAGAAGGCAATTAATGCAAGACTCAGTTAGTTTTACATTTGTTAACAATTTGTCGCTTGAATCTCATTAAGGACATAGGGACAAACGTGGGGAAACAAATGCGTCGTTTTGTTAAACAACTGACGAAAAACAGAAAAAAGTCTTTAACCTATTAAATAATGTCCCCAATGTCCCCATTGAATTCGACCGGTTATATTCGTTGCTGCAGGCTGTATCGTCTCCTCTGTCTGCATCAAAGGTTTACCGGGGGTTAGCTGTGCCACAAGTGCAAAATCCGGTGAAAAAATCCCATGAACCAACCTCCCCGCCCCTCTGTTCCCCCGTTGCCCCCCCTTCCCAACAATCCTGCTGGGCGACCTGCGTCGTCCATTCGGCAAGAAAGTATGGCTCCGGAAACTCAGTTTATGCCAGCTCCCCCCAGCATTGGCCAGCCCCAACCGCAACATCGTCCCCCGACACCCAATTTACCCACTAGCCCACCAGCCCCAAGCCATGCCAACCTAGGGCGATCGCCAGGACAACCTAGTCTGGAGGAGTTAATTCGCAGTGCCTTTGACCAAGGTTTTTCCGATGTTCACCTGGGGATAGGGGAGGTGCCTCGCATGCGGGACCGGGGAGAAATGGTGCCCCTCCGCTATGAGCCAACGGATCAGCAAACTTTCATGAGTTGGCTGCGGGAAATTCTCACTGAGGATGAAATCCAACGATTCAAGCGGGAATTGGAATTTGACGGAGCAAAGCAGTACGACTTTGCCAGGATTCGGATTAACGTTCTTGAAAGTCTGTTGGGCTCCGCCATGGTACTGCGGATTATTCCCCTCAAGATTTTGACCCTGGAACAGTTGCGCTTGCCGGATATTTTGCGTACTGTGTCCGACTCCCACAAAGGCCTGATTCTAGTGACGGGGCCCACCGGTTCCGGTAAATCCACTACCATGGCCGCTATGGTGGACTACATCAACAAGGAGCATGCCAAACACATCATTTCCATTGAAGATCCGATTGAATTTGTACACCAAAGTCGTCGTTCCTTGATCCGCCAAAGGGAAGTGGGCATGCACACCCTGGAATTCGACAACGCTCTGAAGGCTTCTCTGCGGGAAGACCCGGATATTATCCTGATTGGGGAGATGCGGGACCGGAGTACGGTGAACACCGCCCTCAAAGCTGCCCAAACCGGTCACTTGGTCATGGGAACCCTGCACACCAACAGTGCCATTAAGACCCTAGAAAGGATTTTGACCCTCTACACAGCGGAGGAACAACCAGCCATGCGGACGGCGATCGCCGAATCTTTGGTGGCCATCGTTGCCCAAGGTTTATGCCGTACTACCGATGGGAAACGGGCCGGTTTCCATGACATTCTGATTAATACGGAAACGGTCAAGGATTATATTCGCCAAGGCAAGTACGATGAAATTGCTGAACTGATGGAGGATGGGGAGTACGACGGTATGATAACTGCCAACCAATCCCTATTTAATCTCTACCAAGAAGGGCGGATCACCGAGGAAGTAGCTTTGGAAATGGCTCCGGTGCGGAATGAAATGGCCATGCGACTGCGGGGCAGAACCTAAGGCATGCGGTACGCCCTAGTCCACGAGTGGCTCACCCCGAAGGCCACGGGGGGGTCGGAATTGGTGGTGCAGGAGATTCTCAGTCATGTGACGGCGGATCTCTATGCCCTGATTGATTTTGAGTCCACCAACCCCCACAGCTATCTTTACGGCCGTTCCATTGGCACCACTTTTTTGCAACATTTTCCCCGGACAGAACAGGGAGTGCAAAAATATTTACCTCTTTTGCCCCTGGCGATCGAGCAATTGGACTTGGGACAGTATGACGTTATTCTTTCCTCTTCCCATGCTGTGGCCAAGGGAGTGTTGACTGCGCCCCACCAAGTTCATATTTGCTATTGCCATACCCCCATGCGCTATGCCTGGGATTTAACTTTTGACTATTTAAACAACAGTCGGATGGGACGGGGTTTGCCGGGGATTTTGACCCGTTACCTGCTCCACCAACTACGGCAATGGGATGTGATTTCCGCCAATCGAGTGGATTACTTCTTGGCCAATTCACAGCATACGGCCCGGCGCATTTGGCGTTGCTACCGGCGATCAGCCGATGTGGTCTATCCCCCCGTGAATTTAGACCGTTTTACCTACCAAGAAAAAAAAGATGATTTTTTCCTGACAGTCTGCCGTTTAGTGAGCTATAAACAGGTCAAGCTGATTGTCCAGGCTTTTAACCAGTTGCAATTGCCCCTAGTGGTGATTGGCGATGGTCCTGATTTACCGCTCCTGCAGGAATTGGCTCAACCCAACGTGCAGATCCTTGGGCCCCAACCCAATGCCGTAGTGGAGGATTACATGGCTAGGGCCAAAGCCTTTGTTTACGGAGCCTGTGAAGATTTTGGCATTGCCCTAGTGGAAGCCCAGGCCTGTGGCACCCCAGTCATTGCCTTTGGCCGTGGGGGGGCATTGGAAACCGTAGTTGACTATCAAAAAAATCCCAAAACTGCCACCGGGATTTGGTTTGATCAACAAACAGTAGAGTCTTTGGTGCAAGCAGTGGAAACTTTTTCCAACATTAGCCATCAGATCAGTTCAGAGAACTGTTTCCTGCAAGCAAACCGTTTTTCTTCTAAAATATTTCAAACGTCGTATCTGGCGTTGCTGGAAAAATACTGTCATCAAGCCCCTCGTCGGACTTAGTGGCGGTGGGAGTCCTCAGTTATTTAGCAAAGAATCGTAACAATTGTCGATTCAGGCTTTATGATTAGGACCATATGGTGTGATGTGTGATGGAGTACGATGACTGCCAATAGCTCACCGATCTCTGTAAAAGCCCTCCGTGCTTTGATGAGACGCGGATTTTATCCAACGGTCTCTCCGAGAAGGTATCAAGGTTCCCGCTCCAGTTCCCTCACCGGAACCGTGGCTAAAAGGGTATTCGATATCTGTTTCTCCCTGTCGGTACTGGTTCTCTGTTCCCCCCTCTACCTGGCGATCGCCCTAATGATTGCGGTCAGCTCTCCGGGGCCTATTTTCTATGTGCAAGAAAGGGTGGGGCGCAAATTTAAACGTTTCAAATGTATTAAGTTCCGCACCATGGTCACCAATGCCGATGAGGTGTTGGAAAAGCTGATGGCGGGCTGTCCTCAAACCAGAGAAGAATTTGAAAAGAACTTCAAACTCCGTAATGATCCCCGCATTACCTGGATTGGCAAATTTTTGCGCCTGACTAGCCTGGATGAATTTCCTCAATTCTGGAATGTGCTCAAGGGGGATATGAGCTTGGTGGGGCCCCGTCCCTTGGTGCCGGAGGAGTTGCACAAGTATGGACGTCAAATTAACCAAGTTCTGAGCATTAAGCCAGGGCTAACCGGCTTATGGCAGGTTTCTGGCCGCAACGATATTCCCTATCCTGAGCGGGTGCAAATTGATGTTTATTACGTCTATTACCGCACCATGACGTTGGATTTACTGATCATCGCTAAAACCCTGGGTGTGATGCTGTTTCCCAACAATAATGGGGCTTATTAACTCTCCTAAGCTAATTCAGCTCCTAATTTAATTAATTTTCGAGCCTTCCTTGATGTGGCCAAAATTAGACCACATTCAGTTTGGTTAGAGTCTATTTATCCCTTCCTTGCATCCATAGCAACATTTAGGGAATTCTTTGCCGCAAATAAACCAACAGCTTTTCAAAATGGGCTGGCATAGGGGCGATCGCCGTAATTATTTCTCCGCTCACCGGATGGATGAGGGAAAGCTGGTGGGCATGGAGGGCTTGGCCGGGCAGGTTGACGTTGACACTGCCAGGGGAAGTGTAGAGATTATCCCCTACCAAAGGATGGCCCATTTGCTTACTGTGTACCCGAATTTGGTGGGTACGGCCCGTTTCTAGCTGAAATTCCAACCAACTGTGGTTCCCAATCCTTTCCAACAGTCGCCAATGGGTAACCGCTTCCCGACCCCCTTTTTCCACCGGGACAATACCCATTTTCTGGCGATCGCCGGGATGACGGCCCACGGGGAGATTGACCGTGCCTTGAATTTCCTTTGGAGATCCATAAACAATGCCCCAATACAGACGGCGAGCAGTTTTCTCCTTGAGTTGAACCTGTAGGTTATGCAGTGCTAATTCAGTTTTGGCCACCACCATCGCTCCAGTGGTGTCTTTATCCAAACGGTGGACAATGCCCGGTCTTTGCACGCCGCCAATGCCAGCCAAATCGGGACAATGGGCCAACAAAGCATTAACCACTGTGCCGTCGGGATGACCAGGGCCGGGATGCACCACCAATCCCGCTGGCTTGTTGATGATAATTAACTGTTCATCCTCATACAAAATATCCAAGGGAATATTCTGGGCCACCACATCCAAAGGAATCAACTCAGGAATATTAACCACCAGGCGATCGCCAGTTTTGAGGATCAAGTTTTTATCCTGACAAACTAACCCATTGCGTTGCACCTGCCCCGACTCAATCAATTTTTGACAACGGGAACGGGACAACTCTGGTAGCTGTTCCGCCAACCATTTATCCAGGCGGACACCCAGTGTGCCTTCGGCAACGCCATCGGCCGTTACCAACAATTCTTGATAGGGATCTGAATCCGTAACTTCATCAATAATTTGGTCAATCATCTATTCTTCTTCCGGTGAAAATTGTCCTGGCAACGCATGGGGAATCAATGCATCCAAATTGATCACCTCCAACGCAGAAACATGGGTGGCACTTAAATCCACCAGCGGAGCCATGCCCGCATCCTTTGCTTCCTGCCAGCGGGCCGCACATAAACACCATTTATCCCCTGGTTTTAATCCGGGAAATTGGTAAGCCGGTTGGGGTGTGGAAAGATCATTGCCCCGGGCTTTGGAAAACTCTAAAAATTCCGCTGTCACCTGGGCACAAACCACATGGCGGCCGAAATCCGTCGGCCCCGTTTGGCAATAACCATTACGGTAAAAGCCCGTCAACGGTGACTTACAGCAACATTTGAGGTCACCGCCCAACACATTCTTATCCCGGGAATCCTGGAGAGTAGCCATATTGTTTAAGCAAAAATAAGAATTCTATTTAACAATCTTCACACCAAAACCATGGTAGTGCCGCCGCCAAAAAGACTAAAATGATAGGTTCGTTGCGGCCATAGTCCCGACGATGATTTTCCGTGAACAACAGCAATGCTTAACCCAAACCTAGCAGAGATTGAACTCTCCCAAGACGACTACCAACGGTATTCCCGCCACATTATTTTGCCGGAGGTGGGGCTCGACGGCCAAAAACGTATCAAGGCCGCCAGTGTCCTGTGCATTGGTTCCGGGGGTCTAGGTGCCCCATTGCTACTCTATCTGGCTGCAGCGGGGGTAGGACGGATCGGTTTGGTGGATTTTGACATTGTTGATACTTCCAACCTGCAACGGCAAATCATCCACGGCACTTCCTGGGTAGGCAAGCCCAAAATCGAGTCTGCCAAGCAGAGCATTATGGAAATTAATCCTTTCTGTCAGGTGGACCTCTACGAAACCCAGATTTCCTCCGCCAATGCTCTAGACATCATTGCCCCCTACGACATTGTCATCGATGGTACGGACAATTTTCCCACCCGTTATCTAACCAACGATGCCTGTGTGCTGTTGAATAAGCCCAACGTTTACGGCTCCATTTTCCGTTTTGAGGGACAAGCTACGGTGTTTAACTACCAAGGGGGGCCAAACTACCGTGACCTCTATCCAGAACCGCCACCGCCGGGGATGGTACCTTCCTGTTCCGAGGGGGGAGTTTTAGGTATATTACCGGGCATCGTGGGTACGATTCAGGCAACGGAAGCACTAAAAATCATTTTGGGAGCCCCCAACACCCTCAGCGGTCGTCTGCTGCTGTTCAACGCCTGGGATATGAAATTCCGGGAATTGAAACTGCGCCCCAATCCTGTGCGGCCGGTCATTGAAAAATTAATCGATTATGATCAGTTTTGCGGCATTCCCCAGGCCAAAGCCGCTGAAGCAGAACAGGCCTCTGCTCTGTCGGAAATGACAGTACGAGAGTTGCATGCCTTGATGGAAAGTCAAGAAAAAGACTTTATCCTCTTAGATGTTCGTAATCCCAATGAATATGATATTGCCCGGATCCCTGGCTCCGTACTAGTGCCTCTGCCGGACATTGAAGAAGGCCATGGCATTGACAAGGTCAAAGAATTGCTAGACGGCCACGAGGGCATTTTGATCGCCCATTGCAAATTGGGGGGGCGTTCCACCAAAGCTTTATCTCTGCTTAAAGAGGCCGGCATTGAAGGCATCAATGTTAAAGGGGGTATCACTGCTTGGAGTCGGGAAGTGGATCCCAGCGTGACCGAATACTAAACTTTTGTTTTCCTAATAGTTGTTGATCACGTTGATCATATTGGCGATCGCCATTTTCCTGGTAGTGGAGATGGCGGTCACTTTTTTGTATGGAATTTACCCAATTGATTGACCTTCGCTAGCTTGAAATAAGCAAAAATACACCAACGGAAATCATTAGAGCGCCGGCTAAATAATTCATTATCCGTTTATTTTGTCTACTGATTAATAGCCCTGAGCGGTGGGCAAGAAAAGCATAAAATATTTTTACACCTCCCACCGTCAGAATGGCGGTTAAGATTATGACTGCGATATCAAGATAGGCAATATTATTGACATCAACAAAAGTGGGTAAAAAGCCCAGGTAAAACAGGACAGCTTTTTGATCGGCTAAAGTTATGAGCAATCCGGCGGAAAAACTAGAAGAGAGGGATTTGACATCTACCTTGGCCAGACTTTGATTGTTAACTTTGGCTCGGATAGTGTTAATTCCCAGCCAACTTAAATAAATGCCGCTGATATATTTAAGAATGACAAAAAAATCGCCCATTGCCCCCCGTAAAAAAGCTAAACCCCAGAGAGCAATGAGAATAAAAATAATATCGCCTAAAACAACGCCAAGGGCCGCAAATAAGCCATGAATAAAACCACCACTGGCACTTTTACTCGAAACGGTTAACACACTCAAGCTGGGAAGAGCCGCTAGGATCAACATCGCCCCAAACAAACTGAGTATGTTAGACCAACCCATGGTTAACACCTTAAATAATCTAACGACTCCGAAGAATTTCTAGGGTCACATCCCCGTCAAAATCTGGAATGGGAGCCTGGCACTTAGTCAGGGCCACTTTTACTTGCTGGGTTTTGCCTGTTCCTAAAATGGCATCGGCGATCGCCTCGGCCAGTTTTTCAATCATTTTAAACTTGGACTCACGGATGAGCTTTTGCACGATCGCCACCGCATCCGCATAGTTGAGGGTATCGTTTAGGTCATCGCTCTGCCCAGCCTTGGCCAAATCGATCCAGATGGTGAGATCAACCTCAAACCATTGCCCTAAAAACTGTTCTGCATCGAAGTAGCCAGTGTAACCATAGGCTCGAATTCCCTTAACGTTTAACGTATCCATAAATTGATTAAGTACTAGCTGACTACCAGATATTGAACTAAGAACAACAAGTTCCCCAGCTAACCATGGTATGATCACCCCGTCAAAAATTGCCATAATTTTTCCCTGCCATGCCTCCCCAATTTCCCTTAGCTACGGTTGGTGCGCTGGTTACTGCCCCCGACGGCCGAGTTTTAATTGTCAAAACCACCAAATGGCGGGGCACCTGGGGGGTGCCTGGGGGAAAGGTGGAATGGGGAGAAACATTAGAAGCGGCCCTAAAACGGGAATTCCAAGAAGAAGTGGGGTTAGATCTACGGGAAATAAAGTTTGCTTTGGTACAGGAAGCGGTGAATGATGAACAGTTCCATTGCCCAGCCCATTTTGTTTTATTAAACTACTACGCCCGTTGTGAGTCCACTCAGGTGATTCCCAATGAGGAAATTGTTGAATGGGAATGGGTCACTCCCCTAGAAGCATTGGATTTTCCCCTTAATAGTTTTACCAAGCTACTTTTGGAAGATTATCAGCAACGTTTTATGTCCATTTAATGATTACTAAAATCAGTTTTTTTTGGCAATCAATGAAACTAAATTCGTTAAGCTTGACCCAACTAGAAATTGATTTTTAACTATTTAGTATTTTAACAATAAGCAAAGCGAAAATTATGGCGGCCATCAACCCCGGCAATTGGACTTTACGAGAAAAAATCGGCCAATTAATTGTGGTGCGGGCCTCAGGATTTTTGTTTGACCATCAAATTCGTTACCCTGCTTGGGAAGCTCCCAATCAAACTCTGCAGAATTGGTTAGCAAACCTTAATTTGGGCGGGGTAATTCTCTTAGGGGGCAGTGGGGCTGAATTAGCTTTACGCACTGCTCAGTTACAAAGTTGGGCTCCGACGCCATTACTTTTAGCCGCTGACATTGAGGAGGGGGTGGGGCAGAGATTCTCCGGTGCCACTTGGTTTCCCCCTCCCATGGCTTTAGGCAGCATTGCCGAGCAAGATTTAGACTTGGCTCAACAATATGCCAAGCAGATGGGGGAAGTGATTGCCCAGGAGGCCCTAGCGGTGGGCTTGAATTGGATTTTGGCCCCGATCGCCGATGTGAATAATAATCCTAACAATCCAGTAATTAATGTGCGGGCCTTTGGGGAAACCCCGGAGATTGTGGGGACTTTAGTGCGGGAATTTATTACGGGAACCCAGCAATTTCCTGTGCTAAATTCTGCTAAACACTTCCCTGGCCATGGGGACACTAGCACCGATTCCCATTTACATTTGCCCGTTATTCCCCACCCCATCGACCGACTGGAAACCTTAGAGTTGCTTCCTTTTCAGCAGGCGATCGCCCAAGGGGTGGATAGTGTGATGACTGCCCATATTCTTGTCCCTGCTTGGGACGATAGTAATCCGGCAACTTTATCCCCGGCCATTTTGACTGGACAATTAAGACAAAAACTCGGTTTTGACGGCATCATTGTCACCGATGCGCTGATTATGGGGGGAATTACGGACATTGCTAGCCCTAGGGAAGTGGCGGTACGGGCTTTGGAAGCAGGGGTGGATATTCTCTTAATGCCACCAGATCCAGTAACTGTGATTGCGGCGATCGCCGAGGCGGTGGAATCGGGTCGTTTAACGGAGGAGAGAATTGAACAATCTTTGCAACGGGTATTAACTGCCAAGGAAAAATTAGCCCCCGCCCCTGATCCGAACAATTTCACCATTAATTTACAAACTGGGCCCGGCCGCAAATTAGTGGATCAAATTCTCACTGCAGCACTGCAAAGCGAGGGAGATTTGCCCATTGCCAACCTAGGCGATCAACCGGGAAAAAATTTAGTTATTGTGGATGATTTACTTACCGCCGATTTCCTTGACCGGGCTTGTCCTGCTCTAACTTTGCCGGTGAAAGGAGGATACACAGTCAAAATCCTCACTCCAGAATTGTTGGAACACTATCCCCTTGGTCAAAATCCATTTTTACTCCAGGTATTTATTCGGGGCAATCCCTTCCGGGGCACTGCGGGTTTAACATCTGCAACCCAAGCGCTGTATCGCCAATGTTTAACCCATCCATCCTTACAGGGATTAATCGTCTACGGCAGTCCCTACGTTTTAGATTGGTTCCAAACCCAGATGGCGGAACTCTGCCCCCATTTACCCTGGGCCTTTTCCCATGGCCAAATGCCCCAAGCCCAGGCGATCGCCATTGGCCGATTATTCGGTTGGCAAGATTTATCTGATCAAAGCATTAAAGATAGGACTTTTACCACCTAAAAGCTGATTCACCCAGGCTCAAGCAATACTCTGGGAAACCATAGCGCTGGTAATTCTTGCTCAACTATCTGAGGGAGTAGGGGTCAGTTTATCCAACGGTTCTGAAGGTGCTGTCGGAAGCTCAGTAATTTCTTCTTCAATCACCTTTTCCTCTACCATTGTCTGCAGTATTTCCTCTTCTGTCTCCCCTACTAACTCCGGTTCCTCCACCGCTTCAGGCTGTTGGATATCTGGGGATAGTTGTGGGGGGGACTCGGAAATATTTTCTTCTGTAATGCCCTCTGGGGAAGTGTTCAAATCCTGTATGGTCTCCTTTGGAGCGGCAAGGGGAACTTCTTCCACTACTACTTCCGTTTCCTCCACTTCAACCTGTTGATCGAGTTCAACTGATTCCGTTGCTTCCGTTTGAATGGCAGGTTCCGGCGCAGTTTCCACCAATTGCTCCGGCTCTCCCGCTTCCTCCACAGGCTCCACTCCAAAGGGGCGGTCCAAGCCGACCATAGTGTAGGCTTCCGCTAAGGGCACATCCCCTCGCATTAAACGGGAAAAGGCATCCTGGCCATCAGGTTGGTAATTGATCACCCGCACTGTGTTGTTAAAACGGTTAGCCACTAGGTTGCCCGCTTCGTCAATGAACTCCAATTTGAGCCAATTTTCCCCGGTTTCAAAGCCTTCCAGGTAAATGGGTTGCCATTGGTCCACCAAAAAACTTTCATCATTGACAGTGACCCGGATGCGCCAATCGCTCAAGTCAGCATCATTGGTCGCTGCAATGTGGAGGGGAGCGTTGGTTAAATAGTAGTCCAAAAGAATTGGTTCAGCGCCATAGTCTCCCTTGGGACGGCTATAGGTCAATAGGGGTAGGTCGGAGTCTGGATTATTGCTGTCGGTTTTGGTGAGAACGTGGAAAGTAACTTGGGCATAGGCCCCATCGTTTTTATAGCTTTCGTGCCAAGGGCGGACAGGAAAGGCCCGCAGGGTATGGGTGCCCGGCTCCAAATCTTCTAGGACAATGGGTTGGTCTAGGTTATAAATCGCCCGATAGGGTTCGTTATCCAAAATTAGATGGACATGGGCCCGCAGGGGAACAGTGTCATTTTGGTTCAGGGGTAGGTCTTCCGCCCGGAGTTTCACCGCCACTGTGGTCTTTTTGAGCACCGTATCGGGGGCCGGGGAGAGGATTGTTACCTGGGGTTGGTATTGATTAAAGCTGGAGGCTAGGGCTTGTATTGTTTTGGGGGGAGATACTTCCCGCAGGTTGCCCAACTGCACTGGTTCGCTAGTTTTAATTAAGGGGGGCGGGGACGATGCCGATAAAGATTGACAACCCCCTAAACCCATGGCGATCGCCAGCAGACATATCGTCAGCACAGTGGTCACATGGGACCAATAGCTTGGCCGACAATTATTTTGATTATGCCAATGGCGATCGAGCACAGTGTTAAGCCTCCCTCCAGTTATGGTCAATTGATACCAAGTTAGTTATCCAGCCAATATTTTCCTGCAGTTTCCTGATTTTCCACCTTGGGCAGCCCCATGCTGTAATTCAACACCCGACAATCTAGGTTGTAACTAACTTTACCTGCTTGCAACAGGTCACGGATAAAATGCTCCAAATCCGAGCCAATGCGCCGTAAATTGTAGTCAGTTAAATCTTCACCACTGTAGGACTCCACCAACTCATCGAAGCGACGATAAACCTGTTGGAGAGCATCTTCATTCCAAACAAATTCGTTATCGGGGTCCACATCCATGGTCAAGACATTGTTACTGGGAATCAGTTCATTACCTTGTACTTCAGCGCTAAAAATACGGACGTGGCGGGTAGTGGATTTAACAAGCATGGCAATTAGCTAAGCCTCTGGAGATCAAGAGTAATTCTAAACAAATTTGTCCGGGGTCGGTCACCAGGCAATGGCAAGAATCCAGCCAAACCCTTGTTTGAAGAAGATATTTAAAAGTCTTATCGCCCCTATCAACTAATAGGAGGGGGGCTTTAGGGCCAGGGGAAGACCCTCGATTTGAGCCCATAGCCCCCCAAATTAAGAAGTCCGGGGGCAAACAAAATTTAGAGGATTTACCGGTTCAGTTAGCTCCACCCCAACTACTATTTGTAGTTCTTAACGCACTCTTCCACCAAGGGCAGCACTGCATCTACATCTTTCCAGCCCAGAATTTCTGTCACCTTTTTCTCCAAATTTTTGTAGGAGCGGAAGAACTCGGCAATTTCATCCAAGCGGTGCCCAGCCAGGTCATTGATGGATTTAACGTAGGTGTAGCGGGGATCTTTGGCGGGAACACAAAGAATTTTTTCGTCCCGATCGCCACCGTCAATCATTTCCAACATACCAATGGGGCGGGCGGTAATTACGCAACCGGGGAAAGTGGGCTGGTCCATAATCACCATGCCATCGAGGGGATCGCCATCGTCAGCCAGGGTGTTGGGGATAAAACCGTAGTCGTAGGGATATTGCACAGAGGAATACAGTACCCGGTCGAGGGCAAAGCAATTCATGTCTTTGTCGAACTCGTATTTATTTTTGCTCCCTGCGGGAATTTCGATCAACACATTGATCAAACCGGCTTTGGGCTGGGCAGGAATACGGCTTAGATCCACAATTTTTCTCCAACGAAATACAAAAGAGTCACAACCAAACGGGCTCAAAACCCGATCGCATTTTACTCGTTGGGCTCCCCTTGTACCTAGCCTTAGCTGAGGGGAATTTCCCTTGGCCCTTTCACAGGCCATAATTAGGACGGTTATTGTCAATTTTTCTGCCCCTGTCCATGGTCTATTTTCCCCTGCCATCGCCAGCCACTGCCCTAACAGTGCCCAAGCTGGGGGAGGCCGATGGTATTTTCCTTTCCCTAGTGTTGCCCACCTATAACGAAGGGGAAAATATCCAAGCCATGGTAACTACCCTGGTGAAACTGTTGGAAAACCGTTGGTCTGGACAGTATGAGTTGATTGTGGTGGACGATGACAGTCCCGATTTAACTTGGCAAAAGGCTTTTAACTTAAGCGACACCTATCCCCAATTGCGAGTAATTAGAAGAACAGAAGGACGAGGTTTATCCACGGCGGTGATTCGAGGTTGGCAAGAAGCTAGGGGAAATTTTTTAGGAGTTATTGATGCAGATTTACAGCATCCTCCCCAGGTCTTGCTGGCCCTGTTGGCGGAAATGGAGCGGGGGGCAGATTTGGCAGTGGCTAGTCGTCATCAATCAGGAGGGGGGGTCAGTCAATGGAGTTTAGTGCGAAGGCTACTTTCCCGGGGGGCCCAGATGCTAGGTTTATTAATTCTGCCGGAGGTAATTGGCCGTCTGTCCGACCCCATGAGTGGTTTTTTCTTGGTTAGGCGTCAGGCGATCGCCGATTGTCCCCTCAGTCCAGTGGGTTACAAAATCCTCATTGAAGTGACGGCCCGGGGGCGCATCCGTTGGTTGGCGGAGGTCGGCTACGTTTTTCAAGAACGGCGATCGGGGCAAAGCAAGGTCACTTGGCGACAGTATGTGGAATATCTCCAGCATCTATGCAAACTGAGGTTGTCCCTTTCCTCCCGGTTTTTGCAATTTTGCGCGGTGGGGCTAACCGGAGTGGCGGTGGACATGGCCATTTTATTTATCCTCACGGAACCATCCCTGGGAGATCTGCCCCTGAGCCGCAGTAAGATCATCGCCGCCCAGTTAGCCATCCTGAACAACTTTTTTTGGAATGACCGTTGGACTTTTCAAGATCTAACCCAGGGACAAAATAGTCCCTCCCAAGTCAGTAAACGTCTGCTCAAATTTAACCTGATCTGCTGGGCTGGCCTGGGCATTAACCTGGGGCTGTTGAATTTCTTCTTTAACTTTTCCCACTTCAACCGCTACCTAGCCAACGCCCTGGCGATCGCCCTAGTGACCCTCTGGAACTTTTGGTTCAACCTCAAACTTAGTTGGCGAGTTACGGATGTCTAATGCCCTCCGCCGCTGAAGTTCCACCGGATCAACCGTTGTCATCAAGAAAAAATTAGGGCCTATTCGTCCGGTTCGATGGTGCTGGACAGCCCGTGACTCCGCAGGGTTTCACAGTAAAACTCAGCGTGTTCCAACTCACAAGTAATCACCAAAGACATGCCGTTAAAGTGGGCTTCCATCATAATGTCCACCGCTTGGGGCTGGGTCATGCCCGCCACCGTCTGGATCAAAGTTTGCACCACATGCTCCATGGAGTTGAAGTCATCGTTGTGCAGTAAGACCCGGTAACGGGGGGCGTGTTTGCGGATTGTGCTATTGCTGGGCTTGTTTAAAACTTCGGTCGCCATCATTTACCTCCCTGGGCGAAAGTGGAAAAACTTCAGATTCTTTACGTATAGATTTTAACCCCCAGTTCCCCGGAGCGGAGAACGTTACAATGGTAAAAGTAAAGAAATGTAACAAACTTCCCCATTGACCATGGTCACTTCCCCCCCAACCAGTTCCCCATCGCAGCGCTCCTACAGTCCGCAGGATTGGCTGAGAGGTTACCAGTCCCAGCCCCAGGAGTGGGATTATTGGGTCGAAGACGTGGAAGGGAGCATACCCCCAGACCTCCAGGGAACGCTCTATCGCAACGGCCCTGGATTATTGGAAATTGGCGATCGCCCTTTGAAGCATCCCTTTGACGGGGACGGCATGGTGACAGCCTTTAAATTTCCTGGGGACGGTCGAGTACATTTCCAGAGCAAATTTGTCCGCACCCAGGGTTACGTGGAAGAGCAAAAAGCGGGAAAAATGATCTATCGGGGCGTCTTTGGTTCCCAACCGGCGGGGGGCTGGCTCAAAACTATCTTTGACTTACGGCTAAAAAACATTGCCAACACCAACATTACCTACTGGGGCGATCGCCTCTTGGCCCTATGGGAAGGGGGACAACCCCATCGCTTGGAACCATCAAACTTAGCAACCATTGGGTTGGATGATTTGGGCGGCATTCTTGCGGAAGGGCAACCCCTGTCGGCCCATCCCCGCATTGATCCGGCTTCAACTTTTGATGGGGGCCAACCCTGCTATGTGACCTTTTCAATTAAATCCAGCTTGAGCAGTACCCTCACCCTGTTAGAGCTAGACCCCCAGGGTAAATTGTTGCGGCAAAAAACTGAAACTTTTCCTGGTTTTGCTTTTATTCATGATTTTGCGATCACGCCCCATTACGCCATTTTTCTGCAAAATAACGTTACTCTCAACGGGTTACCCTACCTTTTCGGTTTGCGAGGAGCAGGGGAATGTGTGCAATTTCATCCCGATAAACCTGCTCAAATTATTCTCGTTCCTAGGGACGGTGGAGAAATAAAAAGAATTCCGGTACAGGCAGGCTTTGTTTTTCACCATGCCAACGCTTTTGAGGAAAATGGCAAAATAATCCTCGATTCCATTTGTTACAATTCCCTGCCCCAGGTAGACACCGATGGGGATTTTCGTAGTACGAATTTCGATAATTTAGATCCCGGACAGTTATGGCGTTTCACCATTGATCCCGCAGCAGCCACGGTGGAAAAACAGTTAATGGTTAGTCGTTGTTGCGAGTTTCCCGTTGTCCATCCCCAGCAGGTTGGCCGTCCATATCGCTATGTTTACATGGGAGCCGCACACCATAGCACAGGCAATGCTCCCCTTCAGGCCATTCTCAAAGTAGATCTAGAGTCCGGCACTGAAACTCTACGTTCCTTTGCCCCCCATGGTTTTGCCGGGGAACCTATTTTTGTGCCCCGACCCGGTGGCGTGGCTGAAGATGATGGTTGGTTGCTCTGCTTGATTTATAAAGCTGATTTGCACCGTTCCGAACTAGTGATTCTTGATGCTCAGGACATTACTGCTCCGGCGATCGCCACTTTGAAGTTAAAGCATCACATTCCCTATCCCCTGCACGGTTCCTGGGCCCAGACTTGAAGTCTAGATGGCCACCGCAGAAGCCCTTACCAACGGTCAAATTCATAATAAATATTGCCCAGGGTTTCGTAGGTGATGCCAGGGAGCTGGCGTAATTTGGCGTCTAAGTAATCCATGGCTTCATCTTTAGTCATGTTAGTACGTTGCATAAAAGTCAGTACGCTCACTTTGCCCTGACTTTGTTTGACTAATTTTTCGAAAATCACTTCTACCTCCTTTTTTAAATTCCGCAGGTAAATATAAATGGTAAAAGCACAAATAAAGGAAAAAATTAGCCCTAAAACATGAAATAGTGGCAGTCTAAACAAAGAGTCCGCAAAAACAAATTCAAAAATGGCAAAAAAACCGAGGGTAGAGAAAAACACCGGCGTTGAACCGATGCGTTCCTGCTCTGTTCTCGATTTCAGGCTGACTAAACGGTAAACGTAAAAAACGGCTGTTAAGAACAAATAGAAAAGCCAGTCCATAAAAACTCACCAGTCCACTGGCGACTCACCACAGGTTAGGGGGCTAGAGGAAAATTCGGCCTGCCAGCACCATTCTAGAATCTTACTTTCAAAATCAGGGCACTATCAGCATTCAACTGCCACCCAAAATAAATAGGCTTAACAATGTTCCACTATTCCAGAGACTGTGGAGAATCATCGAAGATAAAAGATTGCGGGAACGGCTATAAACAAGGCCGAGAATGGAGCCCAAAACAAATAAAGGTAAAATTTCCGACACATTCAAATGGGCGATGGCAAACAGTAAACTGCTGAGAATAATGGCTACACTAACGGGAAAGTAGCGGGTTAGGGCTGGTAGGAGAAAGCCCCGGAAGATAATTTCTTCAAACACCGGCGCTAAAACGGCAGCGGTAAAAAAGAAAATTCCTAGCACTAACCAATTTTGGGAATCCAAAGCAAGGGAAAGCAAGGGATTACTGCCCCCCTGGCCCTGCCAAATTTCTTGATTTACTAAGGACACCAACACCACCAATGGCAATGCCACCAGGTAGCCTCCCAAGCCCCACAAAATGGCTCCGAAGTTAGGACGCAGGGTAAACCAATCCTGGGGTAGGGGACGAAAGTCCTTTAGGGAGACGAATAAAGACCCCAAACCCACTGCGGCGATCGCCCCATAGGTGGCCAATACGTAGAAGGCTTTGCCCATCAATGACAAATCCGCCATGGGCAGAGGTAACACCCCCACCACCAACGGCAAAACAATCTGGCTGGGAAAAAAGAAACCCACCACCAACACCTGCCAAGTGGTTTCCCAATTCCAGGGAGTGTCCCATCTGGTTTTGGCGTTAGTAGCTAGAATTGCCTTTTCCCGACCCAAAGCCCATTGCAATAACAGTCCAATCATCAGCAAAACACCGATGCCTCCTCCCAACAAAGGCAAGCTGTTGAGTAGGGCTAATTTCACCAGGGCCCGCTGGCTAGCCTTTTCCACTTCTGTTTGCAACGCTCCACAGGCGGGGGTATCACAAACCTGATCGAGGCTTTCAAGATTACCTTGGCGGCGATAAAGCTGGGTCAGTCCCTGCCAACGAAACCATCCCTTTAATTGGCTATTAATAACCGCTTCCGCATTGGAGGGGATGGGTTCGGCTTGTTGTAGAGCAATCAGCACGGTGGCGATTTCTTGCTCATTTGGCTCACCGTTGCTCACTACAGATTGCCAAGTATCGAGGGATTTTTGCGTCTGATTCTCAGCGTATTGGAGCAACCCCAAATTAATTTGAATTTGGTTTAGGGTCTTTTGATTTTTGGCAATGACTGCTTGGATTGGGGCCGGATTGACATTGGGGGATGTCTCCAGGGTCGCCTGTTGATTTTTGAGCCGGTCTAGATAGTCAGTCAATTCCTGGACTGCTATTTCGTACTGTTTTAACCCTCCCTGTTGGGGTTGACTTTCCAATAGGGCTGTTTGCAGGGTTTCCCGCCATGTTCCCGATTCCCCCTTCCCCTGCCAAGCCGAAGCTTGCAACAACAGATTGGTTTGGGAAAGTTGTAGCTGAGACTGTACTTGGGGTTCTTCTAAGCTTCCCACCAGGGAAAGTAAAAAGGGCACCAGGGAAATAACCGTCAACAGGGCGAGGATAATTCGCTTCATCAAAAAAAAACTGGGTCTAAAACCCCGTCCTTGGCTCAGGGACGGCTGTGTTAACGAAGCTAGCATAACCCATCGCCCCCTTTTGGCCAGGCCGGTTATCCCCCTCGGGGAGCATTGCCTTTGTAGTACAATGAGTGTTAAAAAACAACGATTATGCCTCCAACTTTTGTTCTTGCTTCTGCTTCCCCCGCCCGCAAACGTTTGCTGGAAATGGCCGGCATTAGCCCCCTAGTGGCCGTGAGCCATTTCGATGAATCTTCCTTAGCCGCCGACAACACAGTGGCCCTGGTGGAAGCTCTGGCCAAGGCTAAAGCAGGAACGGTGGCCAGTAAATTCGCTGATGCCCTCGTCCTCGGCTGTGATTCCCTTTTATTGGTTAATGGTCAAACCTACGGTAAACCAGAGTCGCCCGCGGTGGCGATCGCCCGTTGGCAAACCATGCGGGGTCAGGTGGGGGAACTGTACACGGGCCATGCCTTGATTGACCGCACCCAAAACCGTTGCCTGTGCCAAACGGGGTTAACCAAAGTTCATTTTGCTGATGTGGATGACGACACCATCCAAGCCTACGTGGGTAGTGGGGAACCCCTCCAATGTGCTGGGGCGTTTGCCCTGGAAGGCAAAGGGGGAATGTTAATTAATAAACTGGATGGTTGTTCCAGCAACGTGATTGGCCTGAGCTTGCCCATTCTGCGGTCATTGTTGCAACGGTTGGGTTACTCCCTTAAAGATTTTTGGTAACAATAAACTAAATTATCCCACAAAGTTGGACTAGCGGAACCATTCCGTTAGCCCACCGGGTTTATCCACCAATGTGATCCCCGCTTCCTGCAGCACATCCCTGAGGCGATCGCCTTCGGCCCAGTTTTTATCTTTTCGGGCTTGGGTGCGTTGGGCCACCAGTTGTTCAATATCCCCATCAGTCAAACCATTATCGTTGCTAGATTGGGACTCGGGATTAATACTTAAACCCAGAATCTCTGCCAGACTGACCAAAGTAATCCATTGGGTTTGCAACAAATCCAGATCGGCGGGGGTGGACCCCTCAAATTTTAATTTATTGCCCTCAGACCGTAGATGCTTGGCCAATTCAAACATTACGGCCAAACCACCGGCAAAATTAAAGTCATCGTCCACCGCCTCCTGGAATGCCACCGTCCATTGGTTCGCGTCGGGGCCTAGGGGGGTAAATGCCAACTCCCAGCCAAAATCTCCACCGTAGTCATAGCCAAATTGCAAACCTTCCCTTAGCGTGTGCCAACCATTAGTGGCGGCGGCGATCGCCGTCTCGGTGAAATCTAGCGGTTTACGGTAATGACCTTGGAGAACCAAAAGTCTGATTGCCATGGGGTCAACGGTTTTTAGCAAAGCCCGAATGGTGGTGAAGTTCCCCAGGGATTTGGACATTTTTTCTCCATCTACCTTCACCATGCCGTTATGGAGCCAATACTGGGCCAGGGGTTGACCCGTCACCGCCTCCGATTGGGCAATTTCATTTTCGTGGTGGGGAAAAATTAAATCATTGCCCCCCACATGTAGATCAATAGTTTCCCCTAAAAATTCCCTCACCATGGCGGAACATTCAATGTGCCAGCCCGGCCGCCCCTTACCCCAAGGAGATTCCCAGGCCGGTTCCCCCGGTTTAGCGCTTTTCCATAAGGCGAAATCAAACGGGTCCTGTTTTTGGGCTCCATCGGGATCGGCCACTGTCACCCGGCCGCTGGCCCCCGCCTGCAAATCCTCTAGCCTGCGTCCAGAGAGCTTGCCGTAGCCGTCAAAATTACGCACTGAGTAATAGACATCTCCACCGCTGGGATAGGCGTAGCCCTTAGCTTCCAACTCCGCAATTAACCTTTTAATGCCATCTAGGGTGTGGGTAGCCCTGGGGTAAAGATCCGCTGGTTGCACTCCCAACGCTTCCATATCTTCAAAATAGGCGGCGATAAATTTTTCTGACACCGCCTCCATGGTGGAGCTTTCGTCCACTGCCCGTTTGAGGATTTTGTCGTCAATATCAGTGAAATTTTGCACATAGCGCACCTCATAACCCGACCATTGCAGGTAACGACGCACCAAATCCCAGGTAATGCAGGTACGGGCGTGGCCTAGGTGGCAATAGTCATAGACGGTGATGCCGCAACAGTACATTGTCACCAGGCCAGGGTGGAGAGGTTGCAGGGGTTGTTTGGCTCGGGTGAGGGAATCGTACAGGCGCAGGGTCATGGGCAGGGAAGGCAAAAATCAATGGACAGTCTTCCCATTATTCTCCATCAAAGCCACACCCAGGCCCAACGGCGATCGCCAGGAATTGGGCCAGACTGGGAAAACTGAGCGTGGTAAAAAGGTAACGCTTTCAGTACTAGGGAGAAAGGATAGGCATTAACTCCTCTGCCTCATCAAAAATGGTCAAGCGGGCGGGCTTACATTGCTTGACGGTTACCTGAATATCCTGGGCTCCTTCTCCCCGCAAATCCTCCAGGTAGCCTAGCTGGGCTTTTTCCGCACTACTACGGCGGGCAAAGGGGCCAAAATAATAGGTACAGCGAGGAGCGCCGGTGCTAATTACAACCCAGTGAGCCATGCCCAGCAAGGATAAAACACGGATCCACAGTTCTTTCATAGGACTTTGGGTAGGGATAGAGACAAGGTAATGGGATTTGTTTGCTGTCATTTTAACTTTCCAATCCGCAATATTTTGTTACATTGCCGGCAGAATCGTAATTAAATCTGCTACCTTGTCCCTTCTTTTCCTAATCCTCGGAAACTTCTCGTAAGTCGGAGGCAGTGTGGGATAGGGTGGGGCGATCAAAACCCCGTTGGCGAAAAATTTCATAAAGACTGATGGCCGCCGCCACAGAAGCATTCAGACTGGGGGTTTTACCGGCTAAAGGAATGGTAATTAGATGGTCACAGTGTTTTTGGGTGAGCAAGCTCAATCCCTCTCCTTCCGAGCCAATTACTAACCCCATGGGTTCTCGCAAATCCGCTTGATGCAGAGCAGTTTGTTTCCCTGCTACGGTGCCATAGATCCAAAAGCCAGACTCCTTCAATGTTTCCAACGCACGGCTAAGATTTACCACCCGGGCCACGGGGAAATGTTCCAAGGCGCCAGCGGCCACTTTCATCACTGTGGAAGTGATCCCGGCTACCCGCCGTTGGGGTAACACCATGCCCTGGGCCCCAAACGCTTCGGCGGTACGAATAATTGCCCCCAGGTTATGGGGATCGGTGATGCTGTCGATGATGATCAAAACTGGAGCAGTGCTTTGGCTTTTAGCTTTATCAATCAGATCCCCCAGTTCCCAGTAGTGGTAGGGGGCTACTTGGGCGGCAATGCCTTGGTGATTGGCGTTGTGGGTGATTTGGTTCAGGCGAAAATTATCGACCTCATCCACTACCGTGCCGTTGGCCTTAGCGGTTTGAATTTTAGTGCGGTAGCGGATGTCGTGGCGGAGATGGGAAGTAATCCAAATGCGGTTCAATTGGCGATCGCCGTCTAGGGCCGCTAGAACAGCATGGTGGCCGTAGAGTAAATCCAAGGCTTCCTGGGCTTGCTCGGAGTCCATCGGCGGGGGAGCAGCAGGAAAAGTTTTGCCAAAGGGAGGCTTCTGGCCCGATCGCCGGGGTCTATCGTCACCGTAGCGGGGTTTATCCCTGTCTTTATCTTTAAAACGACTCTTAAAGTTGCTGGGCTTATCCCCAGCCCGTCGGGGTTTATCGTCGTTGGTCCGGGGACGGGGCTTATCCTGGAAGCGATCGGATTTTTCTTTAAAACCCTGGGGCTGGTCATCGTTAAAGCGGGGTTTATCTCCACTGCGCTTTAGTTTGGGTTTCTGCTCTCCATAGCGGGGCTTATCTCCACGGGCAGAACGGGGAGAAAATTTCTTCTTGGGCATTTCAGTCATGACTTTCGGGGGCTAACGGGGGGCGGCGTCGGGCAGTTCAATTAAGGCTAATAGTTCATCTAGTCGACGGGCATCCCTGAGGTATAAATAACCTAAAAGAGTTTCTAAACCACTGGCGGCCTGGTACAGTTCGGGATTAGCTCGCCGGGAGGTAGATGTGGCGGCATTACGACCCCGACGCACCCATTCCTTTTCTGGGTCGGTTAATTGGGGTAAAAGGGTGGTTAAAATTTGGGCCTGTTGTTCAGCTCGAACTTGGGCCACTACCCGACGGTGAAAATCCCCTATGCGACGGGGGGGAAACAGATAACAACAACGGACATAAAGTTCAAAAACAGCATCTCCTAGATAGGCCAGGGCCACGGGGGATAGGGACTGTACCGCAGGGGCATCAGCGGGGTTCAGGGAAGATTGCCAAAGGGGATGGTCATCAAACTGGGTCATGGCACCTCCCCATTGCAGTCAAAACGGGACAGCACCACCATGGTTGGACCACCCGTGAACAACCAACCATCATTACCCCTCAGTGGTAGCGGCGATCGCCTCAGCCAGGGAATTATGGAGATGGAGGAATTTTTCCAAACGCACCAGTTTTACCGTTTGGGTAACCCTAGGGTTGGTGACAATCTGTACACTTCCCTGTTTGTTTTGGGAAAGTTTGGTTACCTGCACCAAAGCTCCTAGGCCAGAGCTATCAATAAAATCAATGGTGGACAAGTCCAGCACCACATGGGGAGGCCCTGCTTCGATGTGATCGCTGACTACCTTACGGAAGGTAGGCTCGGAAAATGCGTCCAACAAACCCGTCAGACGGAAGATTTGTAACTTTTCCTTGACTTCTAATGTCCCGCGCAAACTGACCGTCAAGTTTAGTGGCTCAGCAATAACGCCCTCCTCGGCTTTACACCCTGTACTCAAAATTGAACAATGTCAAATTGTAGCTTACTTTGCTTGCCCATTCGGAATTGTTAACTAAAATATCAGCTCAAAAAATCGAAATGGGCGATCGCCTCTAGGATAGCGCCAGCATGGCTCGATTGGGCCCGATAATGACGAGAATCCCCCCATTGGTCATACCAGTGCAATAATTCCGGCTGGGCATTACGGACAATGACACCCCGAGCGGAAGTTTCAAATAAGCCAATATCATTGCCGGAGTCCCCACACACCAGGGTTTGAGACGGCTCCATGGCTAAATGTTGTTGCAGATATTGGGTGGCGTTACCTTTGTTACTCCGTTGGGGCAATAAATCCACATCTTTGCCACTGCTGAAAATCACCTGCACCGGGATGCCGGTTTCCTTCAACATCTCCGTTAATTGGTCGATGACGGTGGGGCAAGCCTGGGGATCGAGATGATAGCTAATTTTCCATGGGTTTTGTTCCAAGGGAGATTGGGGTTTTAAGGCCTCAAAACCATCGGCGATCGCCTGGAGGATATCCCGTTGCCAATGCTCAGAGAGGTAATCAGCCCAATGTTGGTCCAGGCCTTCTGGATGGTAAATTTCACTCCCCACCGCGGTGAGCCAATAGTCCGGTTCCATGAGTCCCACCTGTTTTTGCAACTCCCTCGCGGAATGGTAGGAACGCCCCGTGGCATAGGCCAAATAAAAATTTCCCCGGCGATCGCCTAGATATTCTTGCAAATGTTCCAGGGCTTGTTGATCTCCGACCCAGGTATTGTCCAGGTCAGAAATTAGCAATAACTGTCGCATAGGATTGATCAATGTAGATTTACCAACAAAGTTGAATCTCCGGCGTTAGAGTATGTTTGAAAAGTCATGATCCACTCTCCAAATGTCTTCACTAAAGCTCCGGCAAATTTGGGGGACTTTGAACACTATTCCCCCCAGAATTGGGGGGCTAGGGGGCTTTTAAAAGACGTTCCTAGACCTCAAACGATTTGCAGTGATTAAGTAAACTAATTACCCTGCCGTTGTTTGTGGTCGCTGATGAAAGATTCCACCAATTTCACATCTTCTGCGCTGCCAATAATGGCGGGGGTACGCTGATGTAATTTAGAAGGAATTAAGTCCAGTAAACGTTTTTGGCCGTCACTAGCCCTTCCCCCAGCCTGTTCCACCAAAAAGGCCAGCGGCGCAGTTTCATAGAGCAAACGCAATTTGCCGTCGGGATTTTTTTCCGTACCAGGATAAAGAAACACTCCCCCTTGCATCAAAATCCGGTGAATATCCCCCACCAGAGCACCGCTATAACGGGCAGTGTAACCTTCGTGGCGATGGACGTAACGGGTGTAATCCCTCAGGGCTTCATCCCATTGCCAAAAGTTACCTTCATTGGTGCTGTAAATGGGGCCGTGGTTGGGAATGCGGATATTTTCCTGGGCTAAAATAAATTCCCCCAAACTGGGATCGAGGATAAAGCTATGCACTCCGGAGCCGAGGGAATAAACCAGGATGGTGGAGGGGCCGTAGAGGATATAACCAGCAGCAATTTGCTTGTCTCCGTTAGCCAATAAATCTGACGCACTGCCGTCTAGATCGTCCCCTTCCTGTTGCCGAATGGCAAAAATGGAACCCACGTTGAGGTTAATGTCCACGTTGGAGGAACCATCAATGGGGTCGTACAGCAAAGTATAGCGACCAATGGGGCAATTTTCAGGAATATAGTAGGGTTTTTCCATCTCCTCCGAAGCCAGACGACAAACCAAGCCACTTTGCTTAAAGACAGAAATAAAAACATCATTGGCAAATACGTCCATTTTTTTCACCGATTCCCCCTGGACGTTGGTTTCCCCAGTGAAGCCCAACACATCGGCCATTAACCCAGCTCGACTCAGGCGACGGGCAATCAGTTTTCCCGCTAGGGCAATGCGGTTCATGATGGCACTCAAATCCTGGGCATCGGCCCCAAAGCTATTCAGTTGTTGGAGTACGTGGCGTGAAAGGGTGGTGCAATCCCGGTCTAGTAAAGAGTTAGGAATATGAATCTCACTAACGGTCATGGATAAAAGTCTCCTTGGATTGCTAGGCTCAAAGTCCCTTCCATCCTAGCTTGATCTTTCCGAACCCCGAAATTTGCCTATTTTCAGGCGGATTTTGCCGACCTCTGCCCCAAAATAAATTCGGCGATCGCCAAATCTACGGGGGTGGTAATTTTCAAGTTAGTATCTTCCCCTGGCACTATTTTCACGGGTTGCCCACATTTTTCCAGCAGGGCCGCATCATCCGTTACTTCCCAACCTTCCTGTTTACCTTTGTCATGGCAGGCTTTGAGCAGGGCCACGTCAAAACCCTGGGGCGTTTGGGCTCCCCACAATCCTTGGCGATCGGGGGTGTCAGTGATCCAACCATCAGCGTTAACTATTTTGATGGTGTCCTTCACTGGCATGGCGGCAATTAATCCTTGGCAATGCTGGAGAGCCTCTGTGCAACGATCAAACAAATCCGGCGTAGCCAAACAACGGGCACCGTCGTGGATTAACACAAATTTCGCCCCCGGGGGCAGAGCTTGGATGCCATTAAAAACCGATTGTTGTCGGGTATCTCCCCCCACAATTAACTGCACTGGTTTAGGGCTATGGAGGGGAGTTAATAGAGCTTCAAAGGCTGGAAAATCGTAGGGTTGGCCCATGATGCCAATCCACTCAATGGACTGGGATGCCAATGCCGCCTGCACTGTCCAACTCAGCAGGGGTTGCCCCAAAACATTTAAAAGTAACTTATTGTGACCGCTCCCCATCCGTTTGCCGGAA
Source organism: Synechocystis sp. PCC 6803 substr. PCC-P (assembly GCF_000284455.1). Classification (GTDB taxonomy): domain Bacteria; phylum Cyanobacteriota; class Cyanobacteriia; order Cyanobacteriales; family Microcystaceae; genus Synechocystis. Next base: position 2,020,305 of record NC_017039.1, on the reverse strand, counting down.
CCCGCCGCTGGAATTAGTAAATGCATCTACCCGACCGTCAACTCTGCTGAAATTCTCGGTCTCAAACCTTACCATGTTTACTTTGGGGAAATCTCAGTACAAAAGGAAAATTCGCAACGATAGGTCTAGAGATGATCGGCTCTGCAAAATTCCCCAGAGTGGCTAGCTGGTTTTGATTTTAGCTCTTTATGAAAGTTGATAAATAAGCTAGGATAAAAACATTAAAGTTAACAGTCAGTACAATGGACGACCTCACCATCTACACAAGTCCGGAAGAAGAAGAGTTAACTGCAAAAAAGGCTGAACTTGAAACTTTAGAGTCAGAATTAGCGGAAAATGAGCTTAAATTGACGACTTTTCAAGCTGAGTTACATAGTTTTGAACAGCAGTATTTAGGACTGATCGGAAGTCGCTATACGGAACTGGAACGCATTGAAGCGCAGATTACGGAGTACATGGACTATTTGGAGTCATCCCGTAATTTTAAACCGTCGGATGGTTTGAAAAAGCTATATCGAGAGGTGGCAAAGCGTGTTCATCCAGATTTAGCAACGGATGAGGTGGAAAGGGCTAAACGACAAAATTTAATGGCCGCGGCAAATCAGGCCTACGAAGAAGGCGATGAGCAACGGTTACGGGAAATTTTAGCTAGTTGGGAATCTGATCCTCATTCAGTCCAAGGAGAAGGCGTTGCAGCGGAGTTAATTCGGGTTATTCGTCAGATTGCCCAGTGTCGTTCTCGGTTAGTAGCCATCCATCGAGATATGGCAGAGTTAAGACAAACGGAGCTTTTTGAGTTAATGGAGCAAGTAGAGCAAGCACGACAGTCTGGTCAAGATCTTTTGACAGAAATGGCTAAACATCTGGATGAGCAAATTGCTGAGGCTCAAGAGCGTTTACAGGATTTAAAAGAACAATTAGGGGTTTAATCTCATGACTGATAACTACAAACAAAATTTAGCTCGTTATTCTTCTGATGTGGTCAAAAAGGGGTTACAGCTTACCCAAAAAATCACTTTATCAAAGAGTGAAAAGAAATTCGAAGATTGTACAAAAATATTGACAAAATCAAGCAACCATGAGCATCTGTTCAAACTTGGAGTAGAGCAATATATATTAGGAAATATATCTGATGCCATAGATTCTTTTACTAAAGCTTTAGAATTTAATGATAGATTTTGTGAAGCCTATTTTTTGAGGGGCTTTGCTCATTCTTTTCTAGGTAATAATATAGACAGCAAAAATGATTTATATCTGGGGCTAAAACATAAGCAATTTTATCAAGATTCAGTTATTGCTTTTTATTCTAAAATTATTATAATCTCTGAGCTACAAGCAAGTAGTTTTATTCTTTCATGTTACAATGATTTGCTACAAATTAAGACCGATATCAACAAGTGTTATAATCCCATTGAATTATCTATTCAAGGGGCTATTAACAGACTACTGGGTAATACTCAAGATGCTCTTGAAAAAATCAACGAAGCCTTAAAACTAAATTCAAATTTTGTATCTTCTTACATATTACGGGCTGAAATACATAATCTTTTGGGTGATTTTGATGCAGCTATTGAAGATTGTTTTACTTCTCTAAGGTTGAATCCAATGCACATTAATAAGGATAATACACTATATATCCTTGGTTCTTCTTTCCTTTCCTTAGAAAAATACCAGTCTGCAATTGATTACCTCGATCAATCATTGGCTTTAAATGGTAATTTATTTAATGGATTTTATAATAGAGGTCTTGCTTATTATAAGATGGGACAGATTAAGAAGGCTATCAAAGATTTTTCTGATGCTTTAATTGTTAAGCCAACATTTGTTTGGGCTTATATTAATAGAGGCGTAGCTTACTACGATTTAGGTTGTCATCAAAAATCCTTAGATGATTATAATCAAGCGTTAGTCATTGATTCTAAGTGCAAAGCGGCATATGTTAATCGAAGTATAGTATTTAGAGAACTTGGAAATCATGAGAAGGCACTAGAAGATTTACAAAAAGCTCAAACAATAATTGATTAACTTTCTAATAAACTCATGAATATTCAAGAAATTCAAACTATTGCCAACCAACTGACCTTAACGCTTGATTCTCCCCAATCCGTAAAGTTACAAGTCAAGCAAATTAATCTTGCCCAAAAGCAACTACGAGCTATTAAAAAGGAAATCAACGCCCACATTCGGCAAATTAATCAAGACGCAAGCCAAGCCTATTCTGATAGTATCGTTTCCGTTGGTTTAGATATATTTGGTAAAAATAAGTGGGCAGGGCGAGTTCGTGCAGAAACTAGGCGCATGATTGAACGTAATAAAAAAGATGCTCGTCAGCCTTATATGGAATTAAAAGATTATATTGATCAGTTGATTTTAAAAGGAGATAAGCTCAAATTAAGTGCTGAACAATACCTACTTAGTAGAGAATAAAATAGCTGTCGACTCGACTATTATTTCTGATTATCTCTTTACAATTTACACAAAATCCCAATTCAGTTTCTAAAAGAATCCAACGTTTTTTGGGTAATTTCCCCCAACTGAGCTAGCGTTGGAGCAGAGGCGTTAACAGCGGATTGACTGAGCCAGAGTAAATATTCCACATTGCCCGCCGGCCCGGTGATAGGGGAAAAAGTTAAACCGTTAAACTGCCAACCGAGGCTCTGCCCTGATCGCCACACTTGGTCAATGGCCTCTGCCTGGGCTTGGGCATCCCGCACCACTCCCTTTTTGCCAATTTTTTCCCTGCCCACTTCAAATTGCGGCTTAACCAATAACACCACTTCCCGGGGAGGAGCGAGGAGAGACCAGAGGGGAGCCATCACTTTGGTAAGGGAAATAAAGGACAAATCCATCACCCCCAAGTCCGGCCAGGGTTGATCCCCATACAAATCCTGGGGCGTGAGGTAACGAAAATTGGCCCGCTCCCGCAAAATCACCCGGTCATCCTGACGCAATTTCCAAGCCACCTGGCCGTAACCCACATCCACGCCGTAAACCTTCGTTGCTCCCCTTTGTAATAAACAATCCGTAAAGCCACCAGTGGAAATGCCCCCATCGAGACAAATGCGACCGGTCACATCAATGGCAAATTCCGTTAGGGCCTTGGCTAACTTTTCCCCTCCCCGGGAAACGTAGGGAGGCCTTTGGGCTAGTTCCACCGCCACATCCATGGTTACCAGGGTGCCTGGTTTATCCACCAACTGTTGATTAACTTTCACTTCCCCCGCCCGGATCAACCGCTGGGCCAGGGCTCTGGATTCACATAAACCTTTGGCTACCAAAAGGGCATCCAGTCGTTGTTTATCTGCTTTGGCCATTATTGAGTGCCTTTAAACAAACCTTGGGGACGAATGAACAAAATGATGATCATCAACAGCAATGCCACCCCCATTTTGTAACTGGTGCCAAACCAAGGCACGCTCACTTCCTGGGCTACGCCAATAATTATCCCCCCGGCGATCGCCCCGTAGGGATTACCAATGCCCCCTAGAATCACCGAAGCAAACATGGGCAAAATCAAAAACCACCCCATATTCGGTTTCAGGGTGGTCATCAGGCCATACATGGATCCTCCTAGGGCTGTTAACACTGCGGTCATTACCCAGGTCCACATCACTACCCATTCCACGTTGATGCCGGATACTTTCGCCAGATCAACATTGTCCGCCACGGCCCGCATCGCTTTGCCCACTTTCGTCCTTTGCAAAATCAAATGCAACACCACCATGGCGGCGATCGCCATAGCAATGACCAGTAGACGGTAATACTCAAATTTAATGCCCATAAAATCCTGGGCAGGGACAATGGGCACTCGGTAATTTTGGTTATTGCCACCCCAGATCAAGAGGATGCCGTTGCGGAGAAATAGGGCTAGACCAATGGAAATAATGATCAGCGTTGTTGCCGTAGCCCGCCGGGCCCGCATGGGCTTCCAGAGCAACCATTCACCAATGAACATGGCAATGATGGTACCGACACAACCCAGGGCCATGGATAACCACAAATTAATGCCGCTGGTGTTGGCCCACCAAGTTAAATAGGCCGCCAAAGTCATAAAATCACCATGGGCAAAATTAGACAGGCGTAAAATGCCATAGGTCAGGGTCAACCCCACTGCCCCCAGGGCGATAATGCTTCCCACCGCAATGCCATTAAAGATTAACTGTGATAGATCCATGCCTTCCTAACGTGAGACCAAGGGCGATGTCGCCGTAAGCTACCCTACTTTAGGGGATTTTCGTTCATTTTTGTGATCTCCATAACATCCCTTTTAGGGCGGCAAAAACACGACCCATAGGGATGCCTAAACAGGTGGTTAAACAATGGAGCGCCATTTTCGATTTTGGCTAGGGCAAATCATGGTGGAAGACCAGGGGTAAACCCAGTTTTTCGATAAAATGGGCCCCAGACCAAGGCTTGTAATTTGCCAGTCTGCTCAATTTTTCCTGGTAAATTTCCCCGTATGGCTCTCATCACTGTTCAATCCCTCCGCAAAGATTTTGGTATTAAAGAAATTCTGCGGGACGCTACGTTCAACATCGAGCCAGGCGATCGGGTGGGATTAATTGGGGTTAATGGCTCCGGTAAATCCACCCTGTTGAAAATGATTGCCGGGTTAGAACCCTTTGATGGCGGAGAATATTGGTGCAACAGCAGTGCCAAAGTGGTTTATTTACCCCAACAACCAGAGATGGACGGCGATCGCACCGTGTTGGAGCAGGTTTTTGTGGACAGTGGCGAACAGTGGCAATTAGTTAAACAATACGAACTGCTGTCGGACAAGTTGGCCCACCAGGGCAGTGACGAGCAATTGCTTAATCAACTGTCGGCCCTATCAGCCCAGATGGAAACCAGTGGGGCCTGGGAATTGGAAACCCAAGCCAAAATTATTCTGACCCAGTTGGGGGTAGATCATCTCGATGCCAAAGTAGGCGATCTTTCCGGTGGTTACCGTAAACGGGTGGCGATCGCCGCCGCATTGTTGTCCCAACCGGATGTGCTGTTGATGGACGAACCCACTAACCATTTGGATGCTTTTTCGGTGGAATGGCTACAAAGTTACCTGCAACGGTTCCGGGGAGCATTGTTATTAATTACCCACGACCGCTATTTTTTGGACCGGGTGACGAACCGTATTTTGGAAATTGACCAAGGAGAACTGTATAGCTACAACGGTAACTATGGTTATTATCTGACCAAAAAAGCGGAAGCAGAGGAATCGGAACAGAGCAGTCAGAAAAAACACCGGGGAGTGTTGCGGCGGGAATTGGAATGGTTAAAAAGAGGGCCTAAAGCCCGGAGCACTAAGCAAAAAGCCCGCATTGACCGCATCCAGGATATGCAGGAGACCAGCTTTAAAACGGGGACGGGAAAAGTAGATATTAGTACGGCTGGGCGGCGCATTGGCAAAAAAGTGGTAGAGCTGGAAAACATTAGCAAGGGCTTTGAAAACAAACAATTAATTAAAGATTTTTCCTATATTTTCACCCCCGGCGATCGGGTGGGAATTGTGGGCAAAAATGGCGTGGGCAAATCCACTTTAATGAATATGATCACTGGCAGATTGGAGCCGGACCAAGGCACAGTGGACATTGGTAGCACCATTCATTTTGGTTATTTTGATCAACACTCCGATGACCTGAGTTTAAATCCTAATCAACGGGTAATTGATTACCTCAAAAGTGTGGCGGAATTGATCAAAACCACCGACGGCGAAGTAATTACCGCTGGGCAGATGTTAGAAAGATTTTTATTTCCCCCCAATCAACAATTTGCTCCCATTGCCAAGTTATCCGGGGGAGAAAAGCGCCGTTTATTTTTACTGCGGGTGTTGATGCGAGCCCCCAACGTTTTAATTTTGGACGAACCTACCAACGATTTGGATGTGCAAACCCTGGCGGTGTTGGAAGATTACCTGGAAGATTTTAACGGTTGCGTCATTGTGGTTTCCCATGACCGGTATTTCCTCGACCGCACCGTGGAAACCATTTTTGCTTTTGAAGAAGAGGGAGAACTACGGCAATATCCCGGCAATTACACTTTGTATTTGGAATATAAAAAAGCAGAACAGGTTAGAGCAAACCAAGAAGAAACTGAGTTAAAAAAATCTCAACCAGTTGCTTCTGTTACGACCAAAGTTAGCCAAGATAGTAGCTCGAAAAAACTTTCCTATAAAGAAAAGCGGGAATACGAACAGCTTGAGCAACAAATTCCCCAATTGGAAGAAGAAAAAGCCCAACTGGAAGCCCAACTTTACCAGAGTTCCAACGGCAATTTTACCGAGTTGCAAAACCTGACGGAACGCTTAGCTAATTTAAGTGAAAGTATTGATCAAAAAACAGAACGTTGGCTAACTTTAGCTGAGAGAATTTGAGGTAATTTGCTATTTTTTAGACTTGAGTTGCATGTCAGACTGGCTGGCTTAACTTACCTGGAACGTTGATCATGGCGGAGTTATACTTAAAATGCTTACATGGCAGAATAAACTCATCTTGTGAGAATAGTTACTATGCTTGCCTCTAGCCCCATCACAACGCTATGGGAATTTCTCACCCTATCCCACATTGAAGACTCTCCGGCGTGGGAATATGTGAACGGAGTTATTACTCAAAAACCCATGCCCCAGGGACAGCATAGTCAATTGCAATACCGACTTTGCCAGGCCATTAACCAAGTGGCCGAGCCCCTTCGCCTCGCCTATGCTTTGCCGGAGTTACGCTGTACCTTTGCTGATCGTTCCCTGGTGCCAGATATTTCTGTATTTCGTTGGCAAAGAATTCCCTTAACTACGGATGGAGATATTGCTAATCATTTTACGAGTTGCCCTGATTGGATAATTGAGATTCTCTCCCCCCAGCAAAGCGCAACAAAGGTAATTAATAATATTCTCTATTGCTTAGAGCAGGGCAGTGAATTGGGGTGGCTCATCAGTCCAGAGGAACGTTCAATTTTAGTTTTTTTTCCCCAGTACCCACCAAAGTTTTACGGTGTTGAAGCTGCAGAGATGAACAATAGGGAAGAACTATTGCCAGTATTAAATGGTTTGGACCTCAGCCTAACCACAGCGGAAATTTTTGCTTGGCTCAAATTTGTCCGTTAAGCATTGATGGGCATGCTCAAGCTATGGGCAATTTTATCAGCAATGCCCGTGACCCAATTTTCATCCTGTTTCGTATAACTGCGGGGAATATTGGCTCCTAGGATTAACACACCCCGATCGTCGAGGGGCTGACAGATTAAACCCTGGGTGTTGGCGGGTAAATAATCAAATTCCACTCGACCGGGATAGAGGGGTAAATTCACCAAATAAACGGGCTTTTGGGTTTGCATTACCCGTTCTACAATCGGCCCCGGTTTCACTTCTTTTTGCTCACTCAAAATGCCCCGGCGCAATAACACCTGGCGATCGTAATAGACCACCATGGTTTGGGTGACCGTATTAGTCAAGAGCAAATGGGAAGCCCAAGCTAACTCTGTTTTTATTTCCTGGGGCAGACTATCCAGTAAATCAAAGCCTTCTTTGCCTTCTAGCACCACCGCTTCCGGGGACTTGGGCTGAATCCGTTGCCAAATTAGCCAGACACACACCAGCATCCCCGCCAAAATTACCCCCACCACATCGGAACGGGCTTGGGAAGGGTTTAACATGGGGGTGGAAAGGCGGTTAATTAGCAATAACAGTCCCCCGAGACTGCCCGCCCCAAGGGGTAATAAACGAACAATACGATTGGGATCTGCACTCATGGTGGCAATTAACTGGCAATGGGCTGAAAATTCCTCGGTAAATCCCTAGGAATTACGGTTCTTCCCCCGGTTCCAGAATGCGTTGGAACAGGTAACCGGTGCCCCGGGCAGTAAGAATTAATTCGGGATTGCTGGGGTCTTCCTCTAGTTTGGCCCGCAGGCGGGAAATATGCACGTCCACCACCCTGGTATCCACATGGCGTTCGGGGGTGTAGCCCCACACTTCCTGGAGAATTTCCGAACGGGAAAAGGGCTCTCCGGAGCGACTCACCAACAATTCCAACAGGCTAAATTCCATTCCTGTTAGGCGGATGCGCTCATCCCCTTTATACACTTGACGCTTGTTGGTATCAATGCGAATGGTGGCAATTTGCAACACGCCCGAACTGGGAATGCCCGGCATACCGTTTTTGTCCACCCGCCGTAGCACGGACCGGATTCTAGCTTCCAATTCCTTGGGGGAAAAGGGCTTCACCACATAATCATCGGCCCCCAGTTCCAAACCGGTAATGCGATCGGCCACATCCCCCAGGGCGGTAAGCATAATAATGGGAATGTCCGATTCTTTACGTAGTTCTTGGCAAACGCCGTAGCCGTCCAGCTTGGGCATCATCACATCCAACACCACCAAATCGGGGTCGCTCTCATGGAAAGTGGCGATCGCCTCTTCACCGTCGGCAGCGGTCACCACTTCATAGCCAATCATGGATAAACGGGTTTCCAGTATGCGTCGGATGCTGGCCTCGTCATCGACCACCAATATCCTTTCTTTATTGGTTTCCAAGATCCACAACCCTCCTTTGATTAACTTGTATAACGATTAGTGAAGTTTCGTGGCAAAAAGCCATTTCCCTAAGCATATAGCCAAATTGGGGGTTTGGTATCGTTGGTATCAATGGGGATGGGGCAGATCAGCTAATTTTGGCGATCAGGTTTTCCACCCGTTCCTTAACCTGGCCCCGCACGGTGCGAAAAACTTCCAATGATTGACCATCGGGATCTTCCAGTTGCCAGTCTTCAAAAATTTCCTGGGTTACCCATTCCGGCGGCAGATTAACCCCACAGCCACAAAGGGAAATTACCACGTCGTAATCGTCGGCGTTAAAGTTTTCGATGGGGTCGGAGGTCTGGCCGCTGATGTCTATGCCTACTTCTTCCATCATGGCAATGGCGGTGGGATGGACCCGGGAAGATTCCAGTCCACAACTGGTAACAGCAATTTTGCCGGCCCCTAAAGTTTTGGCAAAGCCCTCTGCCATTTGGGAGCGACAGGAATTACGTTTGCAAACGAACATTACCTTTTTCACAGTTTTAGCCTCGCTTAGATTAATTAGTTTGATTAATTAATTGATGGAATAAATTGGAGTGATTGGAGTTAGTTTCAGTGGGAAAAACATCAACCATCGGTGTTGACCTTAGCTTTTCTTTCACTATGGCGATCGGTTAAATAATCCACCTTGTCCCGCAGTAGCAGGGTGAATTTGTATAGTTCTTCCATCACGTCCACCACCCGGTCTCGATAGGGGGAATCCTTCATGGTGCCGTCTTCATGGAATTCCTGATACGCCTTAGCCACGGATGATTGGTTGGGAATGGTAAACATCCGCATCCAACGACCAAGAATGCGCATGGTGTTGACGGCATTGAAAGATTGGGAACCGCCACTAACCTGCATCACCGCTAGGGTGCGGCCCTGGGTGGGACGAATGGAACCAATTTCCAGGGGAATCCAATCAATTTGATTTTTGAGAATTCCTGTAATGTTGCCGTGCATTTCCGGGGAAGACCACACTTGGCCTTCAGACCATTGGCTTAGTTCTAGTAATTCTTGAACTTTGGGGTGGCTATCCAGAACTTGGCCCCGCAGGGGTAATTCCCTCGGATCAAAAAATTTGGTTTCCGCTCCCATGGTGGTGATGATGCGGCCCGCTTCTTCGGCCAGTAAACGGCTGTAGGAACGCTCCCGTAGGGAACCATAGAGAAATAAAATCCGGGGAGGATGGTTAAAGTCGGTCATTGCTGGCAATTAGGCAAAGTTGGTTAGAGCTTGTTTTAAAAGCCCCCCTGGCCCCCCAAATTTGGGGGGAAACTGAGTGAAAGTTCCCCAGTATTGCGGTCGCTTTAGTTGGTCGATTGAGGGGGCAGAATAAAACTTTCCAAACACGTTTTTAGATCCTAATTTCTTGATTTATACAACGGGGGTCTAGCAAAGTGGCTTTTTCCGGGTCCCTGGGGAACCAAAAGGCTGTTTTTTTGCAAATTTCCACCAGCATTAACATCACTGGCACTTCAATTAATACCCCCACTACGGTGGCCAAAGCAGCTCCAGAATTGAGGCCAAATAACATCACAGCGGTGGCGATCGCCACTTCAAAATGATTACTGGCACCGATCAGGGCGGCGGGGGCGGCATCTTCGTAACTGAGTTTGAGTTTTAACCCCAGAACATAGGTAATGAGAAAGATGAAATTGGTTTGGATAAATAACGGCACGGCAATTAGAAAAATATGCAGAGGATTATTAACAATCAATTCCCCCTTAAAAGCAAAGAGCAAAATCAACGTCAATAACAAAGCCACAATGGCGATCGGGCTGAGGTAATGCAAAAATTGACTCTCAAACCATTGCCGTCCCTTATGTTTCAAAATCCAGTAACGACTATAAATACCGGCGGCCAGGGGCAAACCCACGTAAATTAACACCGATAAGACAATGGTTTGCCAAGGCACTGTCAAGTTACTGGCCGCCAACAGCCATTTACCCAAAGGTGCGTAAAGGAATAGCATAGCCAAAGAATTGACCGCCACCATCACCAAGGTTAAACCCTGATTGCTATAGGAAAGGTAACCCCACATCAATACCATGGCGGTACAGGGCGCAATACCGAGCAAAATGCAACCGGCAATGTAGGAATTGGCTAAGGTTACCTCTTGCCCCCGGATTATCTCCGTCGCAGTCAACAACGGGGCGAAAAGATAACCCAGGAAAAACTGGGCAAAAATCACCATCGTAAACGGTTTAATTACCCAATTCACCACCAGGGTCAATATCACCGGCTTAGGAGCCTTGACCGCTTGTCGTGCCTGGGAAAAATCAATTTTCACCATGATGGGGTACATCATGAAAAACAAGCAAATGGCGATCGGAATGGAAACGTTATAAATGCTCCAGGAATCGAGGGTTTGGGCCACCGCGGGCAATAACTTCCCCAGGGCAATGCCAATGACGATACAAAGGGCAACCCAGAGGGTAAGGTATTTTTCAAACAAATTGAGCGTTCCCCCAGCCTTAATGGCTTTGGGGTTAATGCGATTGACCATGACAACTCATCAAAAAAACTTGATGGAATAATCTTACATCAAAAAAACTTGATATGTCAACTCGGTCTGTCCCCGGTCTACTGTTGCCGTGTCTTCCGATGGAAAAGGAGCAAAATAGAGTACTTTATGGAAATCTCATTGCCCCCATTGTTCCATTCACATCCTCCGCTGCCTTAGGTAAAGGGGCATTCAACCTATTTTTCTGATAAAACAATGCCCGCCCCCAAAATTATTAAAATTGGTCAAAATACTGCTTTAATTCTTGCTTCAATTGTCCTTAGTTTGGTAATAGCTGAAATTGCATTGAGGTTAACTGGCATAGGTAAATACAGTCTCTATGACCGAATTTTATTTTTTACCAAGCCTTCCCTGGTGAGAACGGGGGATAAAACTGTTAGGTATGAGCCAAGAACGAAAATTAGAAGTGTTGCTATCTATGGGGATGAAGTTGATTACGACATTGTCTATGGCACCAATAACCTCGGTTTTGTAGATGACGTAGACTACAATTTTGATTCCGCCCCCGGCAAAAAAGTTGTGTTTGTCGGTGACTCTTTCACCGCCGGAGATGGGGGCAATCAGTCCTGGATCAGTCAACTAAGGCGACGTTTGGATCGCCCAGAGATCAGTCTATACAACCTTGGTATTACCGGCGCTGGAGTCAAACAATTTCAGCAATTACTGACAAGTGTTAAAGATGGGGCGCATTTTGATGAAATTAATATCATGGTCATTGGTAATGACTTTTTTCGGACTTTGTGGTATCCGTTAATCCAAGACCAAGCCCTCTGGTTTTGCCAGCAAGAAAACACTAAGGAATGCGTAGAAAATTACCCTCCAGTTATGTACATTGCCAACTACAACGATAGTCAAGAAGAATTGGTAGACCGGGCCAAAAAATTATATGAAACTAAGGGTTCTTCGGAGGAACCCAAGCTAAATTTTCTGCAACAGTTACGTCTGTATAATCTAGCCTGTGATGTGTATAGTTTGGGCAAAAATCAAAGTTCACTCGTTCATTTTTGTCCTCATCTTAAATTTAATCAGGCTAATGAGTATGACAAAAACGAGCTATACAAAAATGCCTTAGCTAGTTTAAGAGAGATTAAAAATAGTTTTCCCAACGCGGTTGTTCGTGTCGTCCACATCCCGGAAAAAGGAGAAACTTTCAGTAATAAGTACTCCCTGGAAATTGGAAGTGATATCAAGCAAATAGGATTGGAGTATGTTCCCCTGCTAGAAATCTGCACTTGGAATCGAGACATGTACCATAAACACGACGCCCATTTTAATGATTTGGGCTACCACAATTTGACTGAGTGCATTTTGGAAAATTTATTTTGAATTTTTTGAATGATATTAAAGGGTAAAGTCAGACAAGAGGATGGCAGGGGCAAGTTTCACCGTGTTGTGATTCGGGTGCCCCTTAGCTCCTTAAAGGTATGGGATTTTTACTTAACATGGACTACGTAATCGATGCCTGATAGATTTTTTCAATGGATTCGTCCAACATGGTGTTGAACTCAGCATCAGTTTGTTGGGCCGTTAGTCCCTCAGTCAAAGCTCGTGAAAAGCTTGCTATGACACCGTGATTCCTGCTTAGACGCTCATTAGCTTCCGCTTGGGAGTAGCCCCCCGACAAAGCAACCACTCTCAAGACATTGGCATGTTCGATGCAATTGCTATAAAGGTTGTCTTGCTCCGGCAGAGTGAGTTTGAGCATCACCCACTGTCCTTTGGGTAATTGGTTGAGATGTTTCAGCATGGCTTGTTTGAGTAACGCTTCCGCCTGAGCTTTCTCCGAGCAGTGAATATCTACTTCGGGCTCAATAATCGGCACCAGGCCAGCGGCAATAATTTGCTGGGCTAGCTCGAATTGCTGGTCCACGATCGCCTCGATACCGGCGGGATTGGCATGTTTGATAAATGACCGCATTTTGGTACCGAAGATGCCTTTTTTCTTGGCCTTCATTAGCAGACTGTCAAGCTGGGGAATGGGCTTCATCAATTGGCTCCCATCCTTCTCTTGGGCCAGTCCTTTGTCTACCTTCAAAATCGGTACGATTTGTTTGTTTTGCCAAAGGTAGTTGGCCGTGGGCTCCCCATCAACCTCCCGGTTCATGGTGTCCTCGAACAGGATTGCGGCCAAAATCCGATCGCCAGTGAAGCCGGGACTGGTCATGATCCTGGTCCGCATTTGATGCACCAGTGCGAACATTTGGTCGTCACCAGAATAGGTATTGGGTTCGATTCCATAATCGGCCAACGCCCCTGGAGTACTACCACCGCTTTGGTCTAGGGCGGCAATGAAACCAGGATGGGATTTCATTTTTTTCAGTTGTTCCTGGTTTGGTTCGAGAGTCATCACGCTTTCTTCCCTCTGCGATAAGTTTCTGTAATATCTTAAGGTTTAAATTTCATCCCATAGGTTTTGTAACGTATAGGGACTGCCCGGCATGGTCCAAAAGTCTCCCGACACGTAGCGGTAATGACGGTCTAATAGGGCAATTTTCGCCATCTCGCTATCCGTGAGGGTGATATCTGCCGCCCTCAAATTTTGTTCTAGTCGTTCAGGATTAACCGACTTCGGAATGGTCACGGTTCCCCGTTGAATGGCCCAGGCCAAAAGGACTTGGGCCGCACTGCACCCTTGTTCAGCTGCAATCCCATTAATCACTGGATCAGTTAGTAATTTCGGTTCTGCTGCTTGTTGGAAGGCCGCCGGGCGATCGCCAGAGCCCAGGGGAGAATAGGCTGTTAGTAAAATGTTTTGCGAGTTAGCAAACGTTAGCAAGTCTGATTGTTGGAGGTAGGGGTGCAATTCCACCTGATTGACAGCGGGGGGAATACGGGCCATGGACAGCACCATTTCCAACTTCTTCAGGCTGAAATTAGACACCCCAATATGGTGACAGAGTCCCAAATCAACGGCCTTCTCCAACGCTTGCCAGGTTCCTTCTAGGGAAGCCGGGGTAAATGGTAGTAACTGATCACCGGATTCAGGAAATCCAACATCGGGTTGAATGACCACCGGCCAATGGATTAGATATAGATCCAAATAATCTAGACCCAAATCCTGCAAAGTTTTTTCGAGAGCAGGTAAAACCGCGTCGGGATGATGGGCATTACTCCACAGCTTGGAGGTAATCCAGAGTTCCTCTCGCTTGACCACCCCCTTGGTGAAAGCATTGGCTAAAGTAGCTCCAATTTCTGCTTCATTGCCATAGATAGCAGCACAGTCAAGGTGACGATACCCCAAGTCCAAAGCTTGCTCAACGGCTTGACCCACTACCTGAGGGGACGATTTCCATGTTCCCAGACCCAGGGCGGGAATCTGCTCCCCATTGCTCAAAGGGAAATATTTCATTGAATTTATCCTATTGAAACTCTGCACAGTACCTAAATTTTCACTTATTTAGACAGCGTTTGGTCAAATTTCAAGCCTGTGTCTTCTTTGGTTCAGGTTTACGATGAATCTCTGCAAGATTTCTCCATCCGATTAAGTGATTAATCCAAACAACCAAACCCGACATTCCCAATTACTCGCAATGTGAAGGATTTTGTTGCTACGGGAGTTTGTTTACTTAATCCTTTCAATGTTGATCAGTAATCGGCACCATTAGCCTTAGTTCTACTATTCAGCGCAAACTTACCTCAGGAAGCCTGCAAATTATTGATATATTCCCGAAATCGTTCCAAGTCAGCTTGAATAGTGGATTCCACCACCCGACCGAGGAAGAGATTATCCATTAGCAATGCCAACCAGCCTGGGACGCTATAGGCAATGGTGAGGCGGACAATGCTTTTGCCATGGCGGTCATAAAAACGCACTGCGCCCCGGTTGGGTAAACCATCCACCGATTCCCATTGGATTATTTGTTGGGAAATTAACTTAGTAATCCGGGACAACCAGGTGAATTCCAAACTGCCACTGGCCAACTTCCAGCGGGAAAGGTCGGGATTGTCTTCCAGTACTTTGACGGAATCGATCCATTTCATCCAGCGGGGCATCTGCTCCAGGTCAGACCACAGTTGCCACACCAATTCGATGGGGGCATCCACTTCCACTTGCACGCTATGTTCTAACCAATTAGCCATGGGTTTTGCCGATGTTTACCAAAATTACTGAGATGCCAGGACTGCAGTTTGCAAACGGGCTTGGTTGGCCAAAATCGCCTGGGCCGCTTGACGACCGGACAGGGTGGCCCCCTCCATACTATCGATGTAATCCTGTTGGGTGTAGCTACCGGCTAAAAAGAAGTTGGCTATGGGGGTTGCTTGGCTGGGGCGGAACAGGTCCATGCCCGGTGCTTCCCGGTACAAAGATTGGGCTAGTTTAATTACGCTGTACCAAGTCATATTCAAATCCGCCGCTGAGGGGAAAAGGGCTTTGACTTGTTTGAGTACCCGATAGGCGATCGCCTCGTTGGATTCTTTCATAAAAGGGTCACCGGGGGTCAATACCAGTTGTAATAGGGAACCTTCCCCTGGGCGGTAATAGTCGGCGGGGCTAGTGAGGGCGAGGTCGGCAAAACAGGAAAACTCTGCGTCGCTGGTGTAGAGCAAATTATCTAAGCCAAAGGCTTGTTCCAACTGTTTGCGTTTAGCGGGATCGTTCATTTCCGTAACCCAACCGTCAAAGCGCAGTTGCACCGTGGCCACGGGGACAGTGTCTAAATAGTAAATTTTGTTGAAAAAATCCCATTGGGTGCGCCAATTTTCCGGCAACAGATTTTTAATACCCGGCACGTCACAGGCGGCTACATAAGCATCGGCGGTTACGGTTTTGGTTTCCACGCCGTCATTGATAATTAATCCTGTTACCCTGGTTTCCCCGTCCGTAACTTTGGTCTTGATTTCCTTAACTTTGTGCCTGGTGTAAAACTTGGTGCCCCGTTGTTCCAAATATTCCTGAATGGGTTTGTGTAAATATTCCTGGGGGGAACCTTCCAACATCCGCAACACTGATGCTTCTGTGCGGGCGGCAAACAGTTGGAAAATGGTCAGCATACAGCGGGCAGAAATATTTTCCGTATCGATAAAACCCAACGCGTAGGCGATCGGGTCCCACATTTTTTTCAAACTACCTTCGTTGCCACCTTTGCTGAGGAACCATTCCGCAAAACTAATTCTGTCCAAATCCCGGATGGTTTTCATGGCTCCGTCAAAGTCCACTAAACCCCGCACAATGGGACTGGTGGCCAGGGCGATGGAGTTGGCAATTTTATCTTTGGTATCCAGTTGGGACGTGGTGAAAAATGCTTTCAGACCGTTAAAGGGAGCACCGGTGAGGAAACGAAAGTCCAGTTCACCAATGCGGCCCCCTTGGTTAACAAAGGTGTGGGTATGTTCCTTGAGCCGTAGATTTTGCTTGGCCCCCACCTTTTCCATCAGGTTAAAAAGGTTGTAGTAACAGCCAAAGAAAACGTGCAGACCCATTTCAATGTGATTACCGTCGCCGTCCACCCAACTGCCCACTTTACCGCCGATGAAACTACGGGCTTCGTACAGTTCAACTTCGTGCCCCGCATCTACCAATTCCACTGCGGTGGCCATTCCCGCCAATCCTGCTCCCACAATTGCAACACGCATTTCGGCTTTACCCTTTGATTTGACTTTGACTGGCCCGCTAAATCGGCACTGTTACAAATTTTAATGTTGATTGATCCCTCCCGGCAAGCGCCAAGGTTGTCAGCCCAGATCATCTAAAGTAGTTGCTATAAATAGTTTGCGTTGGTTATTCATTTTCCCCATGCCTCTGCTTGTGTTCCGTTCTCTATCCCGTTGTCTATTGGTCACTGCCCTAATATTGGTTCTCCATGGACCCGGGCTTTGGTCCCATCCGGCGATCGCCGCTGACTTGGCCCCGACCAATAACCGCAATAGCCAAACCCTGACTCCCTACCTCAACCGGGCGATCCAGAGGATAACGGAATTTCAACTGGATAATGGCTTGAAATTTATTGTGATGGAAAATAATGAGGCTCCAGTGGTGTCTTTTTACACCTATTTTGACGTGGGGGGCGTGGACGAACCAGTGGGAAAAACTGGGGTGGCCCACTTTTTGGAACACATGGCGTTTAAGGGAACGGAACGCATTGGCACTAAGGATTTTACCCAGGAACAACAGTTGTTGGATCAGTTAGACCAAGTGTTTGCCCAAATCACCACTGCCAGGGCTAAAGGAGATAAGACGGGGGAACAAAAGTTACAGGAGCAATTTAAGCAAATCCAACAGCAGGCCCAGGATTTAATCAAGCAGAACGAATTTGGTCAGATTATCCAGATGGCCGGGGGCGTGGGTTTAAATGCGGCCACCAGTGCCGATGCTACTTTTTACTTTTACAGTTTGCCTTCTAACAAGCTGGAACTGTGGATGTCTCTAGAGTCGGAGCGCTTTTTGGAGCCGGTATTTCGGGAATTTTACCAAGAGCAGGAGGTGATTCTGGAAGAGCGGCGCATGCGGACCGAAAATAACCCAGTGGGGCAAATGGTGGAGGAATTTTTAGATACGGCTTTTACCAAACATCCCTACCGCCGCCCGGTGATTGGCTATGACGAAGATATCCGCAATCTTTCCCGCCAGGACGTGACGGATTTTTACGAGAAATATTACATCCCCGGTAACATGACCATTGCCGTGGTGGGAGACGTGAAGGTTGACCAGGTAAAAAGTTTGGCGCAGAAATATTTTGGTCGTTTCCCCCAGCGTCCCCCTACGCCCCAGGTAACGGTGGTGGAGCCTCCCCAGACGCAGCAGAAGGAAATTAATCTGACCTTGCCTTCCCAACCCTGGTACTTCGAGGGTTACCATAGCCCCGCTTTTGATGATCCCGACAGTGCGGTGTTTGATGTGATGACGACTATTTTGAGCAGTGGCCGCACTTCCCGCCTTTATCAATCCCTAGTGGAAGAAAAACAGTTGGCATTGATGGCCCAGGGCTTTAACGGTTTTCCGGCGGATAAATTTCCCAATTTGTTAATGTTCTATGCCCAGAGTGCCCCCGGTCGCAGTTTGGACGACCTTAGCGAGGCGTTACACGGGGAAATTGAACGGCTAAAAATGGAACCCGTTACCCCGGAGGAATTGGAGCGGGCCCAAAATTTACTGCAAACTTCCGCTTTGCAATCCCTCAATTCCAATATGGGCATGGCCCAACTGTTGGTGAAATATAACGTCCGCACCGGGGATTGGCGTAATTTGTTTGCCCGCTTAGAGGCGATCGCCGCAGTGACACCGGAGGATATTCAACGGGTGGCCCAAGAAACTTTTCGTCCAGAAAACAGTACCATTGGTCGGATTTTACCGGAATCTAATCGCCAATGATTCCCCTAGAACATCCGATTTTGCTAGAAAGTTTTGCCCACATTGACCGTTCTGTGGGGCCCCATAATTTATCTTCCCAGGAGTATGCCATTGCCCGCCGGGTGATCCACAGCACAGCGGATTTTGATTTTTTGCATTTACTCCGTTTTGCTCCGGATTTACCCCAGGCTGAGTTTGATCCAGATCTGCCGGAACATCAGGCGATCGCCAGGGGAATAGAAAGTTTGCGCCACGGTCAAACCATTGTGGTGGATGTGAATATGGTCAAACAGGGCATCCAAGGTTTAGTCCAGCGCACTTTTAACAATCCAATCCAAACGGCGATCGATTTTGCTACCATCGCTGACCCAGGCAAAACCCGCACCGAAACCGGCATGGACCGCTGTATTGCCCAATTTCCCGAAGCTATCTATGTCATCGGCAATGCCCCCACCGCCTTGTTAACCCTCTGTCAGGCGATCGCCGCAGGTAAAGCAAAACCGGCCCTAGTTATTGGTGTTCCGGTAGGTTTCATTGGGGTTTTAGAAGCGAAAAAAGCCTTGTCCTTACTACCTTGCCCGCAAATAAGGGTTGAGGGTAACAAAGGTGGTTCTCCCGTGGCTGCAGGTATTGTCAATGCGTTACTCATGCTGGCATGGCGGGAAGGCTGAAGAAATCCCCCCCATCATTGGGAGGCCAGGGGGACTCCAACAAGTCCTAGAGAATTTTTCGGCCAGTGAGGATGCCCCGCACTTCCAACATGGCGGTATAGGTGGGAATAATATGGAGAGTTTCCTCTGCTGGGGTTAGCTCCAAAGCAATTTGCACCGCTTTTTCAAGATTTTCTTCCAAAATTAGCCTTGATGTGTGGCCATCCCACGGTTCCTCCCCTTGGCTAGGTTGAATTAAATTTTCCTGACTATATTGCAAACGCAGTGCCATGTCATAAAGGCGATCGCCACTGACAACAAAAGTGCCCCCGGAAGCCACTAGGGGTTCTGTATCCACATCCCAAATCCAAGAAACATCGGTGCCATCGGCAATGCGGTCATTGAGCACTAATAGAGTGGTGGAGCACTGGCCCTGAAGTTTGAGGTCATTAACAGCCCGGATGGTTTCATTTAAACCCACTGGATTTTTAGACAACAAAATGCGGACATGTTTGCCCTCTACGTTCAATTCCTCCGCCCGCCCAAAGGCCGCTTTAAAACTGCGGATATTGTTGAAAATATTTTCTGTGTTCACCCCCAATTGTTGGGCTACCAAACCAGCGGCGAGGGTGTTGTATTTGTTGTAAACGCCGATGAGAATTTGGGGCCACTTACTGCTGTGGAAAGCGGGCTGACTTTTTTGGAATCCACAGCTGGGACACTGATAATCCCCCAAATGGGAAAGGTACACTCCCCGATAATCCAGGGAAGTGCCGCACTGGGGACAGTAGATGGAATCCACTGCATGGGGAATTTCTTCCAGGTATAAATCCGGCTCGCTCAGGCCAAAGTAACAAACCCGTTGGGCTAACTTTTGCCCCAGATGGGAGAGGGTGGGGTCGTCGGCATTGACCGCAACAATGGTGTTTTCTGGTAAAGGGGCGATCGCCTTTTGCCAGCGCTGACTGATGCTATCCACTTCGCCGTAACGGTCTAATTGATCCCGGAAAAGATTCAAAGCCAAAATTGCCCTGGGTTGACAATCTTTTAACACCAAAGGAAGTACATTTTCATCCACTTCTAAGATGGCGAAATCGGTGGATAAACGCCCAAATAAATTGGCATCGGCCAGTAAAGCGGTGATTAAACCATTGATTAAATTAGCGCCGGTGGCATTATGGGTGACTCGATAGCCCTGATCCACCAAAATTTTTCGTAACAGCAACGAGGTGGTGGTTTTGCCATTGGTTCCCACTACTAAAATTACCCCCTGGGACACCTGCTGGGCCAACAGTCCCAACATTTTCGGGTGCAGACGACGGGCAATTTCCCCCGGTAACACACTGGCAGACCCCAACCGCAGAGCTTTAACCACGGCCGTAACGGTCTTGGCCACCCCTACTGCAATGCCGAGACGAATCCCATCGGCGATCGAAAGATTACTCATGAATATCTAAGAAAAATAAACTGCCCCCAAGTAACAGTAAGAAAATCAATCTCTACCGTCTTTGTTCAACATTACCGTTGAAGATTACTCCATTGGCGTAGAGCGGGGTAAAAAGCCTGGCAAATCAATGGAGCGACGGGAAGGTTTTGGCTCCTTAACCGCAAAACTCAGTTGGTCAATGGCGGGGATAGGGTCAACGGGTTTAGCCGGCTCCACGGGAGGGGAGAAAGGAACTTCTTCTGTCTGATTCCTTTGCTCTTTTTGCTCCTTCTTACTTGCCGATGGCTGGCCAGCCGATTCTTTATCTGGGGAAGGGGAAAAGTTTACCAAGCCTGGTGTGAGATCCGCCACCGGAGCACTGGCCGACTCAGAACTGCCCCTGGTAAATGAAGCCAACACATCCCCCACACTGGCCCAGGGTTTCACTTCCTTAGACTGGGTTGTTACGTTAGCCACCACCTCACCAATGGCTTCCAGGGGAAGAAGGTCAGGTTGGGCCAGGTATTGTTCCAAGGCAGATTTATATTGCAAGGCGTAGCGCTGTTGTCGTTGTAAGCGGGCAGTCAGTTCAGCAAGTTGTTGTTCAAAGCGGGCCACCTCTGAGTTGTGGCAAGTGATCTGTCCTTTTAGTTGTTCATTTTCCGTCTTCAAACTATTGATCTCAGTGCGAAGTTCTTGAATTTTTACCTCATTGCTATTGCCATGCTCTCCACTGTGCAACTGATTTTGTTGGGCAATGATCAAATCCTGGCTGGCGGCGAGCTGTTCCGTCAGGGTTTCCACCTGTAACTGTTGTTGTTTACACGCTTCTTGGTAAACCTGCAATTCCGCCACCGTATGGGCCAATTGTTCCTGGGCTTGGGTGAGGGCGATCGCCTGGTCTTGAATTAAATTCTCAGCACTGGAAGCCCGACGCTGGTGCCCCAGGAGTTCCTGTTCCGTAGAAGCTAAACGTTGTCCTAGGCTAACAACCTGTTCCTGTAAGGCTTCATGGGCCCGGAGAAAGGGCGGAATTAGCACACTAGGAGCAAAATTATCTTCATCCACTTCTTCATACTGCAAATCATTCCCTTCAAACATGACGGACGTTTCCTGTTCCAAGGGGGTCATTTCCTGCAGAGCCGCTTCCCCTGCTAGCTCCGTTTCCACCAGCATTTCTTCTAACATTTCGATGCCGTCCAACATGGCACCGAAATCCTCATTTTCAGAGGAATTTACCTGTTCCTGTACTTCTTCATTCAATCCATTGAACAATAGGGCCAATTCTTCAGCGTTGACGTCCGCTGGGCCATTGTTTTCAGACTCGGGGAAAAAAGACAGGAAATCAGAGTTATTCATAAAAACTTAGGGCTGGGGGGAAGCAGAGGACAATGGCCATGGACCGGGGGCAAGCCGTCACTGCCTATTGAAGATGGCTCGACTTCGGTTTAAGTTTCCGAGGTTGGGCATAAATTTAGCCAGATTTGTTCAATTTCGTACAATTTGCATACTTAAGTCTAACCAGGGAGAACGGGTGATGGGGGCACTGCTGGAGATAAAGTCCACCCCGGTGCTGGCGATCGCCGTTAGATTGGCCAGGGTAACGTTGCCGGAAGCTTCAATGCGGATCAGGGGATTAGCTTGGCGGATTAATTTGACGGCAGTGGCCATGGTGTCGGTGCCCATATTATCCAGCATAATAATTTCCACCTGGGTGGCGATCGCCTCCTGTACTTCCTCCAAATTGCTGGTTTCCACTTCAATGGCCAAGGGATAGGGCAAATTTTGCCGTAGGGTTTGCACTGCTTTTGTAATACTTCCCGCCGCTTGAATATGATTATCCTTGACCATTACCGCATCATCCAGGCCAAGGCGATGGTTCATGGCTCCCCCCAAACGACTGGCATATTTTTCCAACACCCGCAGCCCTGGGGTGGTTTTTCTCGTATCGACAAAGCGGGTGGGATAGTCGGCGATCGCCTGGACGTATTGTCTGGTCATGGTGGCAATGCCGCTTAAACCCATCACCAAATTAAGAGCTACCCTTTCCCCAGTCAGTAAACTGCCTAAATTCCCTGCCATGGTGGCCACCACCGTGCTCGCAGTCACCGCTTGCCCTTCCCCAGCCAAGACTTGGAATTCCATGGAGGGATCCAAAAGCTGAAAAATACGGGCGGCCATGGGTAATCCAGCTATCACACCATTTTCCTTTGCTACCCAGCGGGCCTGGCCTCGATGCTGTAAACCGAGACCCTGGGTAGACCAATCTCCCCGGCCAATATCCTCCGCCAACCATTGCTGGAGCCAAGGATCAATAATTATCCACGGGGGTAAACAGGTCATGGGGGCTGGGTTTGTTACCAAAATTCGCATCACTCTTCTTATCAGAAATTGGGGTGTTGGATGTCCGATCGCCCTTGGAGAGCATTGGCCGGATAAACCAATAACGTATTGCCACTGCGCCCCACCACATAAACCTTTTCATTGACGGCGATCGCCACATCGGGATCCTGACATTCCGCTCGCCAGGAGTTGCCCTCATAGAGCACCCGACCGGTTTCCCCGGGCAAAATAGCTGTTAGACATTGCCCTTCCACTGCATCCTGGAGAATGCTTTTGCGGCTGGGCCGGGGCAGAAAACGCCGCAGTAAAATAATCGACAACACCGATAACCCCAACCAAAAAAGGGACTGGAGCGCAAAACTGCCGGGGACCAATAGGGCCACTCCAGCGGTAGCCACAGCGCTTAATCCCATCACAACGGCCACAAAATCCACTGGGAAGATAACTTCCACAAGGCAGAGTATGGTGCCTGCTACAATCCAGAGATAAACAGGGGACATAGGAAATAGCTTGGGCTTGCGGTTAAAGCCGGAAAATTAGCAACCAGGGGGGAAATGCTCCCCTTCTCCCCAATCCTAACCCAGTCCATTGATTCCCGGTGATGGCAAGTTTGTTGAATTTTCTTTACAATTGTGCTTAAGTTGACAGTCCAGCTCGCCGGAGTTGGGTTAACCTGAAGGTAGTTGAGCTAAGGCCGACAAAATGGCTGTATTTAGCTGTTACCTCAAAGTCACGTCGGACCCCGTTCGTTGCTTCCTGACCACCACTGCGAGATATAAAAATATGACTACTGCTACCCTTGCATCTGCTTCTAACTCTGATTCCGCCATCTGGAACAGTCTCAAATTGGCGATAGCCGATAGCTCCGGTTTCAAATGCTGGCAGGATGATAACGGCGAGGCTGTGGTGTCCAAAACAGAAACTGTGGCCCCTCCCCTGCTGGACGCCCAAGTGCGCCACTACCTTCGTCAAACCCTGGAAACTTTAGCTTACTAAACGCCACTATTTAGTTTTTGTTCATCTATGGTTGCGGTGATTTTGGCTTTTAGTGTCCTAGTCCATTGTCTTCTTCCTCCCCCTGCTCCAGGGGTTTTTTTCTGCCCTAATCTGGGAGGGGCATCGACAAATCGCTGGCTGTAGCCTGGGATGCGGAGTGAGGTAGGGATAATCCCGTAGTATCTTGTACAGTAGCAACGCATTCTGGATGTTGTTAGCGTCACCATCTTGTCCTAGAGGTTCCCATGAACTTGGCAGTTCCTGCATTCGGTCTTTCCACTAACTGGTCTGGTAATGGCAATGGTTCCAACTCTGAAGAAGAGTCGGTGCTTTACCAGCGGTTAAAGATGGTGGAGGAATTGTGGGAAAGGGTGCTCCAAAGCGAATGTGGCCAGGAATTGGTGGATTTGCTGACGGAATTAAGGCTTCAGGGTACCCATGAGGCGATCACCAGCGAAATTTCCGAAGAAGTCATCATGGGTATTACCCAGCGCATTGAGCATTTAGAACTCAATGATGCCATCCGGGCGGCTCGGGCCTTTGCCCTATATTTCCAGTTGATCAACATCGTTGAACAGCACTACGAACAAAACGAGCAACAACGGAATCGTTGGGAAGCTTCCCAGGAAACCAACTTCTATGAGCAGGCGGGCAATGAGGAAGAAATGGTCCCCCCATCCCGATTAGGCGCGTCAACGGAACCATTGCCAGTGGGCATTGACCAGAATGAATTGCAAGCTTCTGTAGGTACGTTCCATTGGTTAATGAGGGAGCTAAAACGCCTCAATGTGCCCCCCCAACATATCCAAAATTTATTGGATCATCTGGACATTCGCCTGGTGATCACCGCTCACCCCACGGAAATTGTCCGTCACACCATCCGGCGCAAACAAAGAAGGGTGGACCGCATTCTTCGTAAACTAGATCAACTCCAGGGTTCTGTGACCGGTCGGGACTGGCTCAACACCTGGGATGCAAAAACGGCGATCGCCCAATTAACGGAGGAAATTCGCTTTTGGTGGCGTACCGACGAACTTCATCAGTTCAAACCCACTGTGTTGGACGAAGTGGACTATTCCCTCCATTATTTTGATGAAGTACTGTTCGACGCTGTACCGGAATTGTCCAAACGGTTAGGACAAGCTATTAAAGAAACCTTTCCCCATCTGCGGGCCCCCCGGGCTAATTTTTGTTATTTTGGCTCCTGGGTCGGTGGCGATCGGGACGGCAACCCTTCGGTAACCCCAGAAGTGACCTGGCAGACGGCCTGTTACCAGCGGGGTTTAGTGCTGGGGAAATATTTGTTTAGTTTGGGGGAACTGGTGGCCATTCTTAGCCCTTCCCTCCATTGGTGCAAAGTCTCCCAGGAATTGTTGGACTCTTTGGAACGGGACCGCATTCAATTACCGGAAATTTACGAAGAACTTTCTCTCCGCTATCGCCAGGAACCCTATCGGATGAAGCTGGCCTACGTTACCAAACGGCTGGAAAACACCCTGCGGCGTAATAATCGTCTAGCCAACCCAGAAGAACGGCAAACGATGATCACCATGCCGGCCGAAAATCACTATCGCACTGGGGAAGAATTATTAGAGGAATTAAGACTCATTCAGCGTAATCTGACCGAAACTGGTTTAACCTGCCTGGAGTTGGAAAATTTGATTACCCAGTTGGAAGTCTATGGCTTTAACCTAGCCCAGTTGGATTTTCGCCAGGAATCTTCCCGCCACGCCGAGGCGATCGCCGAAATTGCTGAGTATATGGGGGTACTCACCACTCCCTACGAAGAAATGGCCGAAGAAGATAAATTAGCCTGGTTAGGGGTAGAACTGCAAACCCGCCGTCCTTTAATTCCCCAGGAAATGCCCTTTTCGGAGCGGACTAGGGAAACCATTGAAACCCTCCGCACCCTGCGCCATCTACAAATGGAATTTGGGGTGGATATTTGCCAAACCTACATCATCAGCATGACCAACGATGCCAGTGATGTGTTGGAAGTATTGCTGTTAGCCAAGGAAGCCGGATTGTATGACCCGGCCACCGCCTCCAATTCCCTCCGCATTGTGCCCCTGTTTGAAACAGTAGAAGATCTCAAAAACGCTCCGGGGATTATGGATTCTCTTTTCAGCTTGCCTTTTTACCGGGCTACATTGGCGGGCAGTTACCATTCCTTAAAAGAGTTGCAAAATCAGCCACCGGATTATTACCAAATTCCCACCACCACAGCCCTACTAAATCCCGGCAATCTCCAGGAAATTATGGTGGGCTATTCCGACAGCAATAAAGACTCCGGCTTTTTGAGCAGTAACTGGGAAATTCATAAGGCCCAAAAATCACTGCAGGCAGTGGCCCAAAGCCATCGGGTAATTCTCCGGCTGTTCCACGGTCGAGGAGGATCTGTTGGCCGGGGGGGCGGCCCGGCCTATAAAGCCATTTTGGCCCAGCCCGCAGGCACCGTGGACGGTCGGATCAAAATTACCGAACAAGGGGAAGTGTTAGCTTCTAAATATTCCCTGCCAGAGTTGGCCCTCTACAACCTGGAAACTTTAACCACGGCGGTCATCCAAGCTAGTTTACTTAAAAGTAGTTTTGATTTCATTGAGCCCTGGAACCGGATTATGGAGGAGTTGGCCTGCACTGCCCGTCGAGCCTACCGGAGTTTGATTTACGAAGAACCGGACTTTTTAGATTTCTTCCTGACGGTTACCCCCATTCCTGAAATTAGCGAGTTACAGATTAGTTCCCGCCCTGCCCGACGTAAGGGGGGTAAAGCGGATCTCAGCAGTTTGCGGGCCATTCCCTGGGTGTTCAGTTGGACCCAAACCCGTTTCCTGCTGCCGGCTTGGTATGGGGTGGGCACGGCGTTGAAATCCTTTGTGGACCAAGACCCGGTCAAAAATATGAAGTTGTTGCGTTACTTCTATTTCAAATGGCCTTTCTTCAACATGGTGATCTCGAAGGTGGAAATGACCCTTTCCAAGGTGGACCTCACCATCGCTTCCCACTATGTGCAAGAGCTATCTAAGCCAGAAGACCGGGAACGATTCGATCGCCTTTTTCAGCAGATCAAGCAAGAGTATCAATTAACCAGGGACTTTGCCATGGAAATTACGGCCCATCCCCACCTCCTGGACGGCGATCGCTCTTTGCAACGGTCGGTACTCCTACGAAATCGTACTATTGTTCCCCTGGGGCTACTGCAGATTTCCCTGCTGAAACGTTTACGCCAAGTAACCCAGGAAGCGGAGACCAGCGGCGTGCGTTACCGTCGTTATTCCAAAGAAGAACTACTGCGGGGAGCTCTGTTAACCATTAACGGTATTGCGGCCGGAATGCGTAATACTGGTTGATCCAGTGATATGGTGCCTAATATTGGGTAAGGACCTGCCCTTGCCTAGACCCTGCTTACTGTGACGAAAAATTATCCCATACCATTGCCAATGTCCTGACCATGGAGAAAATTCGCATTGCCTTAATTGAAGATGAAGATTTGATTCGCCAAGGTTTGCAGGATGCTTTGACCATGGAACCCAGTTTTGAGTGGGTGGGGGAAGCCGCCAATGGCCGGTTGGGATTGGTGATGATGCAACAAACACGGCCCGATGTGGTAATCATCGATATTGGCCTGCCCGACATGAACGGCATTGATGTCACCCAACAGTTGAAAAAAGGCCCGCTCAATTGCCAATGTCGGGTAGTGATTTTGACCCTCAATGACCAAGAAGAAACAGTATTGGCCGCCTTCAGTGCTGGAGCCGATGCCTATTGCATGAAAGATAGCCGCACTGAATTGTTAATTGAAGCGATTCAAGCCACCCATGGTGGTTTTGCCTGGATTGATCCGGCGATCGCCAGAATAGTTTTGGCCCATGCCCCAGGGGCGGAGCCATCGGAACCATCTTCCCCCAGCCGCACCTCTTTGTCCTATGGGTTGACGGAACGGGAGCTGGAGGTTCTGCAGTTGATTGTGGACGGTTGTAGTAATGCCGACATTGCGGAAAAACTCTATATCACCGTGGGCACAGTTAAGACCCATGTACGGAATATCCTCAACAAGCTCTGCGCCAATGACCGCACCCAGGCGGCGGTGAGGGCCATCCGCTCCGGATTAGTTAATTAGGGTTACTGACACTGCTAGTGACGCTCTGGCCCCAAGGGGAAATGGGAGTTTTTACCCTAATGCTTGGTTTGGTCAGAAACAGTGGAGATTTTGGACCTAAGCCTATCTCCGCCGACCAGAACCGGGCATAACCGTGCGCCAATTGGTTTTAGCAAGCTTCAACTGCTCTGGGGATACTTTGGCTGAACCCAAATCCGCCCCGGAGAAATTGGCCCCCTGGAGATTGGCGTATTTAAAAT
The DNA here is from genome assembly GCF_000284455.1 of Synechocystis sp. PCC 6803 substr. PCC-P. GTDB lineage: Bacteria > Cyanobacteriota > Cyanobacteriia > Cyanobacteriales > Microcystaceae > Synechocystis. The sequence goes on along the minus strand of NC_017039.1, from coordinate 1,992,165 downwards.
TAACACCGTTGAGATTTGCTCCCCGTAGATCTGCCCCCCGCAGGTCAGCATAGCCAAAGTAGGCATCGCTCAAATTAGCCCCTTTGAAGATGACATTTTTCAAGCGGGCCTTGCCAAAGTCTGCCCTAGTGAGCTCCGCTTGCTCAAAATTAGCATTGGTCAGATTAGCCTGATAACAATTAATCCCCGGCACAAACGCCTTAGCTAACACTATGCCCACTAAATTCTGATCGGCAAAATCCCTTTTACCCTGGGCATACTCCGCCAAAAAAGTTTTGCCATTCCAACGTTTAGTCTCCGGTTGGTTGGCGATCGCCTGCTTTTCTTCTTCCCGACGGGAAAAGGGTTTTGGGTTAACCATGTTGTAGTCAATCCCCCCTGCCCCAACAGAGCCTCCATCCGCCATATTGGAGGCAGGACGTACCCTGGTGGTCGGAGACTCAATATTGCTGGTAGCCCTATCCCTGGGACTTTGCCTCGGTTTAGCTGTGCGGGTTTTAATGCCAGTATTCAGGCTAGTGGAACTAGGGTCCCTGGGCTGGACATTGGTGTTAAATCGGGTGGATGGGTCGCCATAGTCTGGAGAAGAACTATTCCCCATGCGGATACCCGTGGCCGGCTCGTCCCCAGCTCCTGTTAGGGTAGTAAAGGGGGTAGAAACCATGCCCTGCATCATGCCATCCTCATAGGTGGGCATCTCCAGGGCATCCAGCACCTGTTGGGCACTCTTGTAACGGTGGCGCACAGAAAGTTCCAACATTTTGCGGATCACTTCAGCAAATTTGCTGGAAACTGTCACATGTTTTTCCCAGTCCATCTCCCCGGTTTGGCTATTGCAATCAATCTCCTTGGGGGTCTTACCAGTTAGTAAATACAAACAAGTTACCCCGGTGGCATAAATATCACTGGCGTAAACTGGCCGCATGGCCATCTGTTCCGGGGGAGCAAAGCCGGCGGTGCCCACCGCAAAGGCCGTTAAGGCCGTTTGGGCAGAGGTGTTGGAAGAGAGGACCGAATCAATTTGATTTTTCACTGCGCCAAAATCGATCAGCACTAATTTCTGGTCTGTTTGCCGCCTAATGAGGTTGGCAGGCTTAATATCCCGATGAATAACCTTTTGGGAATGGATATAGTCAAGGATAGGTAATATTTCTGTTAAAAATTGCTTGACACTCCCCTCGGTAAAAGTGCCATTTTTTTTCACTTCTTGGTGCAAATTATGCCCCTTAACATACTCTTGCACTAAATAAAACTGGTGATCGTCCTCAAAATAATCCAGTAAACGGGGCACTTGGGGATGATTGCCCACCCGACCCAGGGTCTGGGCTTCCCGCTCAAACAGTTCCTTGGCCATACGGAACACATTGGGATCATCGGTTTGGGGCCGTAACTGCTTCACCACACAAATGGGAGTCCCCGGCAGTGCCACGTCCGCTGCGGCAAAGGTGGCCCCAAATCCCCCTTTTCCTAATAAACCCAAGGTTTGGTAACGGCCGTTGAGGCGCAGACTATTCCCACAGGCCTGGCATACCTGCACATTATTGGGGTTTTTCGGATGGGGACAATTGGGATTAACGCAAAAACTCATTCCGGTTCACCAGATGGTGTGATGTAAGACTAACCTATTAACCTATGCTGTATTAAATTCGTTAAATTTTCCGAGGGTTGATGGGATGGGGAAGGCCACTCTATTTTAGGCTAGTTAGTGGGAAACTTTGGTTCATTGAGCTTCCAGAGCTATAAATTTGTTCCGAAAGTTGTAAACATGACCCGGAGTGGCCTGGGGTAATGCCTTCAGCGATACAATAGATGCCGCTGACGCCATCGCAAACTAAGCAAGCATTAATACAAATCAGTAGAAAAGGAAACCCATGCGCATCTCTGTCAACTGGCTGCAATCCCTGGTTGAACTTAATTTGTCTCCAGAAGAGCTTGGGGAATTGCTAACGATCGCCGGTTTGGAAGTGGAAGAAATTGAAGACCGTCGGAGCTGGGCAGCGGGGGTGGTGCTGGGGCGAGTAATTTCCCGGGAAAAACACCCCAATGCCGATAAATTAAGCGTTTGCGTGGTGGATATTGGGACAGAGGAGCCTTCTACCATCGTCTGTGGTGCTGCCAATGTCAGGGCAGATATTTTGGTACCGGTGGCCACCCTGGGCAGTTACTTACCCAAAGTAGATCTAAAAATTAAACCCGCCAAGTTAAGGGGGGTAAAATCTTCCGGCATGATTTGTTCCCTAGCGGAATTGGGTCTGAGTAAGGAGTCTGAAGGTATTCATATTTTTCCAGACTTGGACTTGCCCTCGGGTAGTCCTGTGGGGCCCCTACTCGGTTTAGACGATGTCATTCTAGAAATTAGCCCCACCGCCAACCGGGCCGATGCCCTCAGTATGGTGGGGGTAGCCAGGGAAGTGGCCGCCCTCACTGGAGGTAAGCTGAGCCTACCGGAGATAAAAGCGGTATCGGTATCCGACCAGGATTTGCCCATCAGTGTGACGGAACCCCAGGCTTGTCCTACCTATGTGGGCACAGTAATACGGGGAGTCAAAGTGGGTCCTTCCCCGGATTGGTTACAACAAAGACTGTTAGCGGCGGGAACTAGGCCCATCAACAACGTGGTGGACGTGACCAATTACGTGCTGTTGGAATGGGGTCAGCCCTTGCACAGCTTTGACCAGGATAAATTGCAAACCCTAGTTGGCCCAGAAGGGTTTGCCCTGGGGGTACGCTTTGCTGAGGAAGGGGAAAAGTTAATTACCCTGGATGACCAGGAACGGACTTTGCAACCCCAAAATTTATTGGTTACTGCCAACGACCAACCAGTGGCGATCGCCGGGGTGATGGGGGGAGCCGCTACAGAGGTGGATGAAAATACCCAAAATATTGTGCTGGAAACCGCCCTATTTGATGGGGTCACCATCCGCAAATCCAGTAAGGCCATTAATCTCCGCAGTGAATCTTCCACCCGCTATGAACGGGGCGTGAACCGGTGTGAATTGGAAGTCGCTTTGCACCGGGCGATCGCCCTAATGACGGAATTGGCCGGGGGCACCGTAGTCCGCCAAGGTAAAGCCGATCAGCGGCAAGACCGAGGGGAAGCGATAATTAATCTGCGTTTGGAACGCTTGCAACAATTGCTGGGTAAAGTAAACACCCCCACCGGCATCGGTAATATTACCGCTGAAGATGTGGAAAGAATTTTGACCGATCTGGGTTGTGGATTAACCCGACAATCAGACAGTGACACTCCGGTGTGGGCTGTGACAGTACCCTCCTACCGTCAACGGGATATTGAACGGGAAATTGACCTAATTGAGGAAGTAGCCCGACTGTACGGCTATGACCACTTCTGTGAGCAGTTACCCTCCAATACCATTGCCGGTGGTTTATCCCCCTCCTATCAAGCTGAGTTAGCCCTACGGGAAGCCTGTCGAGGAGTAGGTTTAACCGAGGTAGTTCATTACTCCTTAGTGAAACCCCACGGGTCTGAAGTGATGCTGGCTAACCCCCTCTTTGCGGAATATTCCGCTCTCCGCACCAATTTACTCGATGGTTTGATTACCGCCTTTGCCAACAACCAGGCCCAAAATAATGGGGCTTTGAATGCCTTTGAAGTGGGTCGGGTCTTTTGGCAGAACGAAGGAGACATCGGTGAGGCGGACCACCTGGCGGGCATTTGCGGCGGATCCCAGATTACCGAAGGCACCTGGCCCCAGGGTGGTAAACCCCAACCCATGAGCTGGTACGATGCCAAAGGTTTATTAGAGGCCATCTTTCAGCGTTTGGGGGCAACCGTCACCTACAGCGGCGATCACCAAGATCCCCGCCTCCATCCCGGTCGCACCGCCCTGTTGAGCTGTAACGGAACAGTGTTAGGACGCTTTGGGCAACTCCATCCCCAATTACGCCGGGAAAAAGGTCTGATTGATGAGGTTTACGCCTTTGAAATCACCCTAACCCCCCTATACCAAGCCATGGAAACCCAAATTCTGGGTACTCCCGATTTCCGTCCTTATTCCCCTTACCCAGCGGTGGCCAGGGATTTAGCCCTCTATGCTCCCCTGGAACTAACCGTGGCGGAACTGACCCAAGCCATGGTTAAAGCGGGCGGCGATTTACTCGAGCAGGTGGAACTATTTGATGAATACCGGGGGCAATCCGTCCCCGCCGGACAACGGAGTCTCGCCTTTAGTTTGGCCTACCGGGTCGGCGATCGAACCCTCACCGATGCCGATGTGGAACCCCTACATAATCAAATTCGTGAAGCTTTGACCAAACAATTTGCCGTTAGTTTACGCAGTTAGAGGTCGAGGAAAAAGTTATCGGACAACTCGTAAATCTTGGCAATGTCTAGCAAAAAGTTTAGGCATTGTTCCGGGTCCATGGCACTGGGCCGTAGGGTGGTGAAGCCGGAATATTTCAATACCAAAGTCTTAACCTGTTCCGTTGACAAATCATTCACCGTGATCGCTTGCATAGACCAAACCTCGAAGTTTCTTCTTCTGATCGGCATACACTCAATGATCTGGGGGCTGTGGTGGCGTTCATCTTGCACAATCCGGTGGTAGGTTTCATTAACCTGTTCACACTCTCCTTCCAATACCTGCAGAAAAGCCGGCTTGCTGTAGCAGAGCAGTCCGGTAATGCCATTGGCCGGATTATTTCTTTGGGAAGATTCTAAGATATCTTTTAAATCCTGGGGTTGTAAATTGGGAATGCCCTGACTGCTGTAAATCAAACGGTACAAACTCATTTTTGTGCGTAGCTTTTAGCTACTTTGTAATTTTAGGATTAATAATATGGTGGGTTGCTATCTGGATTAGAATCAAGGAAAACAGTACCTGGGAACAGAAATCGCTCCTTTGAAACTGTCTTTTCATCACGCAGAAAAGCCGTCAGGAGTTGGTTTTATTGGTGGGAAGGAGTTTTGCCACCCGATCGAGTAATTCTTCTGGAACAAAAGGCTCACTTAAGTACCCAGAAGCTTGACAAAGTTTGATACGAATACCGCTGATCAAATTGTCACCTTTCCCCAATAGTAGGATCGGCACATCTTTAAGTTGATTGGACTTACGGCAAAACGAACAGAGTTGATAACCGTTCATGTCCGGCAAGTCAGTATTTATGATAATCAGATTGGGGGGAGAATTCAACAACACCGTTAAAGCCCGAAAGGGATCATCCAGTACTAAGGCTCGATAGCCTTCTTTTTCCAAAGAATAGGTCATCATGCGCTGCTGGACTTCCCTATGGTCAACATAAGCCACCAAAGGGCGGTCATCCGTTTGAATTTCTTGATAAGGCAGCATCTTGATTTCGCCAGTCTTGACCATGGGCTGTAGCATTAATGCCAACTCCAAAGTACTGATTTCCAAATGCCCGGCAATTTCATATAAGCAATTTAGATTTTCCAAGCAAGTGTGGAAGCGTTTTAGCCAATGTTGGCCATGGAGGTTATTTTTCACCAAATTTTGGCGCAGACTAAGCCAGTTTTCCACTAGGGGTCGCTGGAAAGGCGAGTTAATATAGGACCTCAATTCCCACCAATAGCGAATTTTATGTTTGATGGGGGTAATAGTTTTTTCTAACTCTAAATTCAAAAATAGTTCGCTCAGTTCTTTTTCTTGATTAAAACGATAGGATGTTTTAGGTAAGGAAAGTACCTGAACTAAGGCTTCTTGGCTAGCTTGGGTCAGAATCGAGCGGGTTTGCTGAAAGGAAAAAACATCCCTTTTCCAGAGCCCGGAAAGAAAAATATAATCGTCAGCAATTCTTGATGGCAGTTCAATGCCCTTCTGACGAAGGGTGCTACCAATCAGATAATTAAGTCTTTCGGAACAACCATTGGCGCTGTTGGCCAAGTGAATACGACCATCCCCCAAATAAACTTGCCAATAAACAAATTCGTCAAAGGGGTTTTGTACCACAAGTTTGCCGCTGGCTTTTTGGTTGACGAGGGAATAGAGGAGTTGGGCCGGAATCGCCTGCCGAGTTTGGATATTACCTGGGGAAGAAGTGGACAAAACTGAATTGCTCATTATGGTGCTTGAACAGTGGATGGAAATTTAGAAGGTTGGATTTAGTTAATTAGCGGAGCAATTGGCTGATTATTTAATGGTATTGTGTATTGCTGGATTTTGAAGATTTAGACTATTTTGACTAATTTCCCCGGCCTTAGAGACGGCATTGACCTGGAATCAAAAGTGGAGTTTATGGAGTATTTAAATATTAAAAACATACTAACAACAAATCAAAAACGGATTCTTTAAACTGTAGCTAGGCAGCGAGTTTCCAGAAAGGATGATGTGCGAAAAAAAGCAGTAGTATCTTGATCAGTTAGAGGGCGACTGAAAAGGTAGCCTTGGCCATAGTCGCAATCCATGGATTTGAGCATGGCTAATTGTTCTACACTCTCCACGCCTTCGGCAACAATTTTTAGATCTAGACGATGACCTAGTTCGATAATGCTTTGGAGAATTACCTGATTTTTTTCCCTAGTCAAAAGGTCATCTAAGAACGACTTATCAATTTTTAAAGTCTGGAGAGGTAAATCCTTGAGATAGGAGAGGGAAGAATAGCCGACACCAAAATCATCAATGGCGATTTGTATGCCCATTTCATTTAGTTGATTGAGGCGATTAATGGTTTCCCCTGGTTCATAGAGCATAAGACTTTCTGTCACTTCCAGGGTAATTTGCTGGTAACTTATTTGAGTCTGAGCAACAATACTTTCTATCTCGCTTACTAAGTTCGCTTCCTGTAATTGACGTAGGGATAAATTGACCGATAACTTGAAAGGAGGAATGCCTTGGGAAAGCCAGCGTTGGTATTGAAGGCAGCTTTGTTGTAGTACCCAGTAGCCCATGGGGACAATTAATCCGGTTTGTTCGGCAATGGGAATAAACTCGGCAGGGGAGATAAAGCCTAGGCGGGGGTGGTGCCAACGAATGAGGGTTTCGACCCCCAATAAAGCTCCTGTTTTGATATCAATCTGGGGTTGGTAATGGAGGTGAAATTTTTTTTGCTCCAGGCAATGGGCCATTTCCCAGGCCAGGTTTTGAATTGGGTCATTAAATTGGGGAGAGTTGGGAACTTTACTAACTCCACGGAGAAACAAGGAATTGTTACTAAAATTTGGGATAGGTAAATTACGAAACCATTTTGACAAATTGTCCAACATTGCATGTAGTGAGGAAACAAAATCTAGGGAGGAGTTAGGAAACCAATGGCGGATTTTTTCACCATGGTAAAGCGAGGAATTCATGACATTTGTTCGTTCCAAAAAAGAGAAATTATTGATTTTTAAATAAACGCAATTAAGTTATTCTAAGCAAACGCTAAGCTTAGATGCCAAGTTTGGAGACAATTTGACTGTGCTTATATTTTTTTTACATTAATAAATCCTAACCTAGTCCAGGGAAAAAATTCAATGATCCTCCCGGACTAGTTAGCCCCTGAAATATAGCTTTGCCGCTGAAATTAACTGCCTTGGGGATGGAAAGCTTGGGCAATGGGCATGCGCCAACCACTGCCAAAGGCTCGATCTGTGACTTTCAGTCCCGGGGCGGCCTGACGACGTTTGAACTCTGACTTTTGCACTAGTTGGCAAATTTTTAGTACGACTTCCCGCTCAAAGCCTGCGTTGATGATTTCCTGGGGAGACTGATGTTTTTCGACTAATCTCCCAAGAATGCCGTCCAAGACATCGTAGGGGGGAAGGGAGTCGGTGTCTACTTGCCCTGGTTTGAGTTCGGCGCTGGGCGGTTTAGTCAGAACGCTGGGGGGAATGATGGTTTGTTCCCGGTTGAGCCAGCGGCATAGTTCAAATACTTGGGTTTTGGGGACGTCGGCGATCGCCGCTAGGCCACCGTTCATGTCCCCGTAGAGGGTGCAGTAACCCACCGCTAATTCCGATTTATTGCCAGTGCTGAGGAGTAGATGGCCAAATTTATTGGCGATCGCCATCAGGAGGTTGCCCCGGATGCGGGACTGGAGATTTTCTTCGGCAAGGCCAAAGGGGGCATCTTGAAAAAGGGGTACTAGGGCCTGGTCATAGGTGGCCATAATCGGCCCAATGGGAATAGTTTGGGTATTCATACCTAAATTCTTTGCCAAGGCCAAGGCATCCTGAATAGAATGGTCAGAACTGTAGGGAGAAGGCATCAAAATTCCCAGCACATTTTCTTTGCCCAAAGCTTCCACAGCAATGGCCGCCACTAGGGAAGAGTCAATGCCGCCGCTCAGACCTAAAATTGCCTTACTAAAACCGCATTTGTGGAGGTAGTCTCCCACCCCCAACACCAGAGCTTGCCACAATTCTTCGGTATCCACCATAGGTAAACTAGCTAACTTTTGCCCAGTTAACTCCCCACTACTTAAGTCATAACTTAACAGGGCTAAGTCTTCTTGAAATAACGGTGATCGCCCAATAATTTTGCCTTGGCTATTGACAGCAAAACTACCCCCATCAAAAATGAGATCATCATTGCCCCCCACTTGGTTAACATAAATCAAAGGCACATTAAATCTCTTGGCACTGTGGCTAATCAAGGATTCTCGCAGGTAATGCTTGCCACAACTGTAGGGAGAAGCTGATAGGTTAACAACTAAATTCACGCCCTGATCAATCAAATCCATGAGGGGGTTAACTTGATAAAATTTTTGTCCCCAAAAAGCCTCGTCATTCCACAAATCTTCACAAATAGTCACACCAATTTTGACGTTTTTATAGATAAAATATTCACTCTTGGCAGCCGAGGCAAAATAACGGTCTTCATCAAATACGTCATAGGTGGGTAGGAGACATTTATGAAACCACTGCTTTATCTGTCCTTGTTCAATTAATACTGCACTATTCCAAAGTTTTTTTTGTCCTTGGCGTTCTGCCTGGTGGTGGGGAGTAACAGTGCCCACTAAAATTGCTATAGAAGGAGGCATTTTTTCCGCCAGCCATTGTAACTCTTCTTCCAGTTGTTCGACAAAACTTGGATTAAGTAACAAATCCTTGGGGGGATAACCACAGAGGGCTAATTCCGGCGTTAATAGTAAATCAGCTCCCCTTGCCTGGGCTTGCAGGGCTGCCGTGACAATTTTTTCGGCATTCTCGGCGATCGCCCCAATGGTGGGATTAAGCTGGGCAAGGGCAATGGTAAACATAGTCAGAGGGGTATTATGGTAATTATTACTTTAATCCACCGGAGCCAATTCAGACAAACACTAGGGGTTTATCCCGGAGTGGCGCAAAGGCCCGGGCATCAAAACGAAAAAGACTAGCGGGACGACCTACTCCTTTGCTGATTTTTTGGCCGGTGTCCTTGAGAAAACCTAATTTTAATAAGCGGGAGCGAAAATTAGAATAATCGGCAAAATCTTCCCCTAAAACCGTGGTGTAGAGTTGAAATAAATCATTTAAAGTAAACAATTCTGGCAACACTTCAAAGGCAATGGGGCTGTATTCCAATTTATTACGGAGCCGCTGATAGCCATAGTCAAGGATTTGATTGTGGTCAAAAGCTAAGGTCGGAATGGCCGCCACATTATGCCAACTGACCTGACTCAGATTTTTGCTCATTAACTGGGCATCTTCGTAGCGGATGAGGGCGAAATAGCTGACGGATAGATACCTGACCCCATACTGATCCGGTGCTTCCCTGGGGTCTCGACCAGGGTTACCAAATGTATATAATTGTTCTAAATAAAGATTTTTGACGGCAATCTTTTCTGATAAAATCCGGTGGGCGGCCCCCTCTAGGGTTTCCCCCATTCTCACTAAGGTGCCGGGAAAACTCCAATAATTTTGATAGGGCTGATCTTCTCGTTTAACTAGTAAGACCAATAAACGATGTAAGTGGGTATCGACGGAAAAAATAACGTTATCCACACCCACTTTAAAGTCAGCTAAATGGTTTTGTCGAGGCTGGCCCATCGGATTCATCAATAATTTATTTGACCTATATGCGTCTATATTCACCGCTCTAATTTTGGCTGACACTGGGGACAAAAGTGGGCCGATCGCCCTCCCAATTTAATTTTGGCGATCACTGTACCACAATGACGACAGGGTTCTCCTTCCCGACCATAGACCTGGGCCATACCGCCATAATTACCATTGATACCAGTCACCTGGCGATAATCGCTGAAACTAGTGCCTCCAGCCTCAATGGCCGCTGTTAAAGTGGCTTGAATTTGTTGATGTATCAGTTCACAGTCCTGCAAACTCACCTGATTACTCGCCATGGTGGGATGGAAGCCGCAAAAAAATAAGACTTCATCGGCATAAATATTACCCAAGCCTGCCACCAACCGTTGATCCAGCAGGGCATTTTTTAAAGGGCGGCGACTGGATTTCAGCTTTTCGTAGAGATATTCCGCCGTAAAATCCGCCCCAAAGGGTTCTGGCCCCAACTGTCCCAGCCCCGTCATTACTTCAGCCCAAGGGCGATCGCCTGGTAGGAGCCAGACTTTGCCAAAGGTGCGGGTATCCACAAAACGTAACTCCCACCCGCCCTCAAAGTGGAGCACCACCCTAGTGTGTCGTGGTCTCTGCTGATCCCGTTCTGTCCAGAGTAACTGCCCTGTCATACGTAAATGGCATCCCAACCATCCCGCCGGCCCTGGGGCTTGATTGCTTCTAAGTTCCCCCAGCAAATACTTTCCCCGCCGTTGCCAGCCCACCAAACGACAACCGGTAATTTGCTTCTGAAAATCCTCAACAGAAACGGGGTAGGCAAGACTGCGATCAAGCAACACTTCCCCTCCCCCGATGGTCTGCTCCAGGGTCAAACGATTGAGCCCCCGGCATACTGTTTCAACTTCTGGTAGTTCTGGCACAGTTCAACAATGCAAATTTAGTCCACAGTCAAGACTATTTTGCCGCCGCTTGCACCAATTCCAATTCATTTTCGGCAAAGTTGTTGGTGTTTACCCCGGAAGCACTACCGCTGAAACCGTTGTAGTTCACCCGGTCGAAGCGCACAATCACCGGATAGAGAATGCCGCTTTTCTCCACACTAGCAACCGTGCCAACATCACCGTACCAGTAGGACTCAGTGCGTTTGATTCTAACTTTGTCACCACGATTTAAGGCCATGATTTAATTCCTTAGATAATTGCGATTTGTAAAAAACTATCCCGTTTGCTGGTGTCCCGAGGAAGCCCCAGGCAACAACCCAGCCCACTTAACGCCAAATTCTACCAGCTTTATTCTGCGTCCTCCCCCTCCCCCCGACTTTCCCAAAACAATTCTTTACATATCCCTGCTCCTGGGAGTGGTTCTAGGGAAAAGAGCTTGACCCAATTCCCCTTTCTGGATCATATGGATAGATAATAGAAGCACAATCGACAGTTATGAATAATCTTAAAATTTCCTGGGGTTTCTAGATTTTCTTTAAATCTTATTTTCCTTAAATTTTCCGTAATCTCTTCTTAAAGTTGCTCCCCTACTCCCAAAAACTTGATTCAAGTCCTTTTTACCGCCGCCTAGTATGGAATTTGACTTCATTACTGCTGCTCACTTGAGGGCACAACTGAGTTTGGCGATCGCCTGATATTCTGCCGCCCAGAAAACTCCCCTAACAAAAAAATCATGGTGAGCAAAGAGACATGAGGTAGGAAAATAATGGAGAAAGGTCAGAATTATCTACAACATCATTTTTTAAGCGCAACCCATGCCCAAAATTTTGATAATTGAAGACCAACTAGAGGTTAGGCAGAATATAGAGGACATTCTCTCCCTGGAAGACTACGAAGTTATTTCTGCCCCCGATGGTGAAACTGGTCTGGCTTTGGCGAAGCAACATCTGCCGGACTTAATTCTCTGTGATGTGATGATGCCCAGGGTGACGGGATTTGAAGTATTGATGTCCCTACGCCAGGACCCCAACTTGGCGGTTATTCCTTTTATTCTTTTAACAGCAAAGGCAGACCACCACGCATTCCGCCAGGGCATGGAATTGGGGGCAGATGATTATTTAACCAAACCCTTCACCATCGATGAACTGCTCCATGCCATCACCACCCGTTTGGACCGCCATTATCAGCGCCAGGCCATGGTGGAAAGCCGCCTGGATAATCTGCGCCAACAAGTTACCCGTTCCCTGCCCCATGAATTATTGACCCCCCTAAACGGGATTTTGGGGACGTCCCAGTTGCTGATTAATTTCTATGATTCCCTCTCCCACAATGAAGTGATGGAATCGTTGCATGACATCAAAACCTCTGGGGAGAGACTCCATCGTTTGGTGGAGAATTTTTTGTTGATGGCAGATTTGGACCTACTCTTGGCCAGCCCCACCCGCCTGGAGGTGTGGCAATCCCGGTTGAGTCAATACACCGAACTGCCATTGAGCTTGGCTCTGGTGTTGGAGAATTTGGGACAGAATCAACCCCGCCGTCAGGATGTGGAAATGATGATTGTGCCCCAGCGGGTCCAGGTGGCGGAGCCAGATTTTCAGAAAATTGTTCAAGAATTGCTGGACAATGCTTTTAAGTTTTCACTACCTGGTACCCTGGTGCAACTGGAAGCCGTGGCTAAAAATGGCACCTGTCACTTGACCATCCGAGACCATGGTAGGGGCATGGCCAAAGAAGAATTAAATTCCATCGGTGCCCATGTACAGTTCCGGCGTCACGAATTTGAGCAACAGGGTTCTGGGCTGGGGTTGACCTTAGCTCAACGACTGACGGAACTCTACGGTGGAAAATTGGCGATCGCCAGTGTCCCCGGGGAAGGCACCACCATTACTATCCAGGGCTGGGAATCAGACTCCATTTAAGACTCCAAGGGCAATAGTACTGAAATCGAAATCCCTAATGTTTTTTGGTTTTTCCTAGCAGCACCACCACAATATGCCCCCACCTTAATCCTGGGTTATTTTTAAGTTATTGCTCCACTCCCTCCAGTTGATGGCAAAATTGCTTGCCGGTATTTGTAATGTAATTCACTGATGGATAGCACCCCCCACCGTAAGTCCGATCATATCCGCATTGTCCTAGAAGAAGATGTGGTGGGCAAAGGCATTTCCACCGGCTTTGAAAGATTGATGCTGGAACACTGCGCTCTTCCTGCGGTGGATCTGGATGCAGTGGATTTGGGACTGACCCTCTGGGGTAAATCCTTGACTTACCCTTGGTTGATCAGCAGTATGACCGGCGGCACGCCAGAGGCCAAGCAAATTAATCTATTTTTAGCCGAGGTGGCCCAGGCTTTGGGCATCGCCATGGGTTTGGGTTCCCAACGGGCCGCCATTGAAAATCCTGATTTAGCCTTCACCTATCAAGTCCGCTCCGTCGCCCCAGATATTTTACTTTTTGCCAACCTGGGATTAGTGCAATTAAATTACGGTTACGGTTTGGAGCAAGCCCAGCGGGCGGTGGATATGATTGAAGCCGATGCGCTGATTTTGCATCTCAATCCCCTCCAGGAAGCGGTGCAACCCGATGGCGATCGCCTGTGGTCGGGACTCTGGTCTAAGTTAGAAGCTTTAGTAGAGGCTTTGGAAGTGCCGGTAATTGTCAAAGAAGTGGGCAATGGCATTAGCGGTCCGGTGGCCAAAAGATTGCAGGAATGTGGGGTCGGGGCGATCGATGTGGCTGGAGCTGGGGGCACCAGTTGGAGTGAAGTGGAAGCCCATCGACAAACCGATCGCCAAGCGAAGGAAGTGGCCCATAACTTTGCCGATTGGGGATTACCCACAGCCTGGAGTTTGCAACAGGTAGTGCAAAATACTGAGCAGATCCTGGTTTTCGCCAGCGGCGGCATTCGTTCCGGCATTGACGGGGCCAAGGCGATCGCCCTGGGGGCCACCCTGGTGGGTAGTGCGGCACCGGTATTAGCAGAAGCGAAAATCAACGCCCAAAGGGTTTATGACCATTACCAGGCACGGCTAAGGGAACTGCAAATCGCCGCCTTTTGTTGTGATGCCGCCAATCTGACCCAACTGGCCCAAGTCCCCCTTTGGGACAGACAATCGGGACAAAGGTTAACTAAACCTTAAGGGACATTTTGCTCTGGTTGACGATACAGTGAAGCTTGGACTGGTTGACCCCGATAGCTGCGGAGTAGGGCATCAAGCCACAGTTTTCCTTTAATAATCCCCCCATGAAATGGCATAAAGAGAGCAAAGTATTACTACAAGGAGTACATCATCCCCTCGGTTTAACCTACCTGGAACAGATGCGGAGCTGTGGGACCAAGCTGGTGGCGGGGGTAAGTCCAGGCCATGGGGGAGAACTAATTGGGGATTTGCCGGTATTTGATTTGGTGGATTTAGCCGTTAAAACCGTCGGCCCCGTGGACATTAGCTTAATTCTCAATCCCCCCTACCGAGTTTTGGATGCGGCCCTAGAGGCGATCGCCGCAGGCATTCGTCAACTAGTAATTGTGTCCGCTGGAGTCCCCCCCCTGGATATGATTACTCTCCTGCGGGAAGCCCAAGCTACCCACACCCTGATCCTTGGTTCCGGTAGTCAAGGCATTATGATCCCCCAACAGTTTTCCGTCGGCACCCTCGACCCCAATTGCTATCTACCCGGGCCCATCGGCATTATTAGCCACTGCGATCGCCTCACCGACGACATAGCCCAAACCTTAAGCGCCGCTGGCTTGGGACAATCCATGGTGATCAGTCTAGGCACCGACGGCCTCAATGGTTCCAACTTTGAGCAATGGCTCCAGGTGCTAGAAGAAGACGAACAAACGGCAACTATTTTATTGCTGGGGCAACCCAACAGTAACGGGGAAATGCGGGCGGCGGATTATGTGGCCTCGGCCATTGAAAAACCAGTGGTGGCCTATTTGGCAGGACGGGGCGCAAAAATCAAACGACACTTTGGCGATTCCCTCACCATTGTGGCCAACCAACTGTCCCATAAACGTCCCCTTCTAACCAGCGTTGAGCAAACGGTACAAGCCTTTGAGAACGCTAACATTCCGGTGGCGGAAGCCCCCTGGGAGCTACCCATTTTTTTGCCCCTAGCCATGGAAAGTCGCCATTTGGGCACTGATTAGGGCAAAGATGATGGAGATAGATTCTGCTTTCCCGCCAGCGGTCACCATGGGGTTAGTTACTCCTCCAAGCTTTCAGCTATGCTTATTGGAGTAGTGAGAAGAATCTTGATAGACTGGCGGGTGAGTTATGCCAACTTGTGTGATTGAGTTTGAGGAAAATTGTTGATGAAAGCCATGATTTTGGCCGCCGGCAAGGGCACTCGGGTCAGACCAATCACCCACACCATTCCTAAGCCGATGATCCCGATTTTGCAAAAGCCCGTGATGGAGTTTTTGCTGGAGTTGTTGCGCCAACATGGTTTTGACCAGATCATGGTCAATGTGAGCCATCTAGCGGAGGAGATAGAAAGTTATTTTCGGGATGGCCAAAGGTTTGGCGTACAAATAGCCTATTCTTTTGAAGGCAATATTGTTGATGGTGACCTGGTGGGCAAGGCCTTGGGATCAGCCGGGGGGCTGAAGAAAATTCAGGAGTTTAACCCCTTTTTTGACGACACCTTTGTGGTGCTTTGCGGTGATGCGCTAATTGATTTAGACTTAACCACTGCGGTTAAGCTCCACCGAGAAAAAGGGGCGATCGCCACCATTATCACCAAGACAGTGCCCCAGGAATTGGTATCTAGCTATGGGGTAGTGGTCACGGACGACAACGGCAAAATTTTAACTTTCCAGGAAAAGCCAGCGGTGGAAGAAGCCCTGAGCACAGAAATTAACACGGGCATTTATATTTTTGAGCCGGAAGTAATCGACTACATTCCCTCTGGCCAGGAATACGACCTGGGAGGGGATCTATTTCCCAAGCTGGTGGATAGCGGCCTACCCTTTTATGCAGTCAATATGGACTTTGAGTGGGTAGACATTGGCAAAGTGCCCGACTATTGGCAGGCCATCCGGGGAGTGCTTTCCCGGGAAATTAAAAATGTGCAAATTCCCGGCATTGAAGTTAGACCGGGGGTTTATACAGGCATCAACGTAGCCGCTAACTGGGACAACATTGAAATTGAGGGTCCAGTTTACATTGGCGGCATGACCCGCATTGAGGACGGGGTAAAAATCATCGGCCCTTCCATGATTGGCCCCAGTTGCCTGATCTGTCAGGGAGCGGTGGTGGACAACAGTGTAATTTTTGAGTATTCCCGTTTAGGTCCCGGGGCTCGCTTAGTGGATAAGTTGGTGTTTGGTCGTTACTGTGTAGATAAAACCGGAGCGGCGATCGATGTGCAGGCAGCGGCGTTGGACTGGCTCATCACCGATGCTCGCCATGCCGCTGTGCAATACCGCCAAGAATACCCATCCCAAAGGGAAATTTCCAAGCTTCTCCAGCCGGAATAATCACAGAAGAGAACTGGGGGAAATTGTTTTTCTCCGGTTGCAGATTTTGATTAGACAAGGGGAAAAGAAACAGAAAACCTAGCTAAGCAGGTCTAATTTTTGCAAGGACAACTGGGCCGCCTGGGACACCTGGGGGTGCTCATCCTTGACCATGAAAGTCAAAGCAGAACGACTCTGGTCGCAGGGCAAATTTCCCAGGGCCTCCACTAATCTTTGGCGAATTAACCAGTCCTCATGGGATGCAAAGGCCAAAATCGCATCTACTGCATCCACGGCACCAATTTCCCCCAGGGCCGCGATCGCCGCTTGTTGTACCACTGCTTCGTCACTTTTCAGTGCTTCCAGCAAGACCGTTTGAGCCCGAATATCTTTTAAATTGCCCAGGGCCACCGCCGCACTGAACCGCACCAGCCATTCCGTATCTTCGTAAAAAGCCCGGCAGAGGGGATGGAAAGCCCGTTCGTCTTCTAGATAACCCAGGGCCCCCGCGGCATCGGCCCGGATGCCATAGTCTCCATCGGTTTCCAACAGCTTAACCAGAATGGGATAGCATTCCTCGGTTTGCTTAATGCCCAGGGCAAACACCGCCATGGAACGCACCTGTAAAGTATCGTCATCTAAAACTTTTTTAATCAGGGGCACCGCCTCCTCACTGGAATAGGGTCTCAGGGAAGCTAGGGCAATCAGGCGATCGCGGGAATTGGGGCTGTCGAGTTGGCTGGCAATTTGTTCGAGGGTCAGGGCTGTCATGGCTGGGTTTCTGAGAATTTCTTCTGCCATTGTAACAAAACTTTATAAAGCTATCCTGGTACTTCTCACCGGCGATCGGTCGGTAAACCCCCCACGGACAAATTCTCCCCGGGCAACATAATCCCGTAAACTTTCTTAATATAGTTTGTCCCCTGAGGACAGGAGGAAATTGCAGTGACCATTACCTTTGTTAAAGAGCAGAAGGATATTGTTGTGGCCCAGGGTGCCAACCTACGGGAAAAGGCCCTGCAGAATGGCGTTGATATTTATACCTTGAAAGGAAAACTGATGAACTGCGGAGGCTACGGCCAATGTGGCACTTGCATCGTGGAAATCACAGCGGGTATGGAAAATCTTTCCCCGAAAACCGACTTTGAAAATAGGGTATTGCGCAAAAAGCCCGACAATTTCCGTCTCGCCTGTCAAACCTTGGTCAATGGGCCGGTGAGTGTGAACACCAAACCCAAAGGCTAGGGGCGATCACCGGAGGCCAAGGGCTGGATAAGGGCTAGATATGATGTCATTCAACATCCGGAGGTAAGATCATCAACTACTTTAGTCGGACCACTAGTTGATGATGGTCTCTTTGGAATCCCCAGGGTGGAGACGGCTGGATTTTTGTTCTTCCCCTGGCCCAGTAGGGGAACTATCTTGTTGAGCTAGTTCCTGTTCCAGGGTACTGAGTTCAGACTGAAGCCTAATCTGTATTTTGGGGCCGGAACTGGCTAAGCGTAGAACCATGCCATCCTTGAGGACAAGCTTTTCCACCATTTCCGCTTCCATATAGGTGCCATTAGCTCCCAAGTTAATGGCGACCCAAGCTTCCTCTTCCCGTCGGAGTTCTAGATGATGCCGGGATACTACAGCACTATAAAGTACAACATCGTTATCCGCCGCCCGACCCACACGGATGGTTTGTTCCGATTCAAAGGTCCAGCTCTGGACAGCAACGCTTTTACCCGGGAGAAGGAGGGTGAGGGTGATGGCGGCCATTCAAGTTATGCGTGCATTTGATTAATCGTTTCCCATTGTACGGTCTGTCCTGCTTTTGCACCTAGGTAATTCTGGTGGAGGCGATCGCCCCAGAGTCCTCTTAAAACCACGCCAATGGCAGTCAAGGAAATCAAGCTGGGGCCACAGCACAGATTTTGCCAGCGCCATGTTTTGGTAATATGGGAAGCCTAACTATCATGCCCAATAACTCCGGCATTGATAACAATTACCGACAAATTAACCCTAGAAAATTACCTGACTGCGTTTAGCGAAGGGGAGGATTGACCGCGATGGATAATAAGCAAATGTTGATGATTCCGGGGCCAACTCCCGTACCAGAAAAAGTTTTGTTGGCCATGGCGAAACATCCCATTGGCCACCGCAGTGGTGACTTTAGCAAAATCATCGCTGAGCTGACGGCAAACCTCAAATGGTTACATCAAACTGAAAACGACGTGTTGATGCTGACTACCAGTGGCACGGGGGCTATGGAAGCGAGCATTATCAACTTCCTCAGCCCTGGCGATCGGGTATTGGTGGGCAATAACGGTAAATTTGGCGATCGTTGGGTCAAGGTGGCCAAAACCTTCGGTTTAGCAGTAGAAGAAATTAAAGCCGAATGGGGCAAAGCGTTGGACCCCAATGACTTCAAAACCTTGTTGGAAGCGGACAGCGATAAAACTATTAAAGCTCTGATCATCACCCATTCCGAGACTTCCACCGGAGTCTTGAATGACTTGGCCGCCATCAATGCCGCCGCTAAGGCCCATGGTGGGGCGTTAATGATTGTGGATGCCGTAACCAGTTTGGGCGCTACCCCCGTGGCGATCGATGATTTGGGCCTGGACGTGGTGGCATCCGGTTCTCAAAAGGGTTATATGATTCCCCCTGGATTGGGATTTGTTTCCGTAAGTGCCAAAGCTTGGCAAGCCTACGAAACCGCCACTATTCCTCGCTTCTACCTGGATTTGAAAAAATATAAAAAATCCACCGATGAAGATAGCTCCCCCTTCACCCCCCCCATCAACCTAATGTATGGGTTGCAAGCGTCTCTGCAAATGATGAAAGCGGAAGGCCTAGATGCTATTTTTACCCGCCATCAACGCCACACCAATGCGACCCGGGGGGCCATGAAAGCGTTGAATTTACCCCTATTTGCCCCCGATAATGCGGCAAGTAATGCCATTACCGCCGTTGCGCCCCTGGGAGTGGAAGCGGAAAAAATTCGCAGTACCATGCGCAAAAAATTCGACATTGCCATGGCCGGTGGGCAGGATCACCTGAAAGGAAAAATCTTCCGCATTGGGCACCTGGGTTTTGTTTGTGACCGGGATATCCTCAGTTGCATCGGGGCCTTGGAAGCCACTTTGATTGAACTAGGTTATGAGGGCGTGACCCCTGGATCTGGAGTGGCCGCCGCCGCTGGGGTTTTGGCTAAAGGTTAATCACCTGACAAAGTCTTAAACCAGCAATATTAACAACGGCGATCTCCAAATATCGTCACAGAGGGGGGTAAACCAGGGAATGAACAATTCTGACCTTGGATTTATCTCCTCTTTTTTTGTGACTGTATTTGGCCAGTGGGATTAACTAGAGTCATGTTCACCGAGCCGGTTTTCAAAAGAACTAATAGGGTGAAAGCATTTGGACGTAGGGCTTAGATTTTTATTCAGGAGAGTTCCAAGAAAGTAATGAGAGGTGCCAGTCCTGCAGTAGTTCTATGTTACCATTGACCCTGAATTTGGCAAATATTGCCATGGTGATATCAACCATGTGGGCTGACCTGGATACAACTTTCGTGCGGCGATGAAATCTAGCAAACCAATGGCGATTATCTGAGTTGTTTCTCTCAATTCCTACTGTTTCTCTTTTGCTAATTATATGAAACGCATCGGGATGTTCATCCAGCAGTGGTTGATAGGGCTTCTAGTCATCTGATGTAGTACATAGTTGCTTTTTGGTGGCGGCCGTGGAGATATCCCTCTTTCATCAATCTAGGCAGAAGAAGAATAGAATGTATTCCATGAATTTAGCAAATACTTTAATCGATCTAGCTTATCAACCTTGTTGTAAAATTTAGTTAATTCATCCAAAACATGAGCAAATGGAAATACTTTTAACCACTTTTTGATAAGATTTATTGCATTAAATACAGAGATCACTAATCGTAGGTTGTTTAGCCATTTTTCTTTATCCCATTTTTCATGCTTTTGATGATACTTTGACGTTGAATTTAGAGTCGGATTAAAATTCTCATCATAAAAACAAATCATACAATATGCACACATCACTAATTCCCACCATTTTTGAATTTGCTCATAATGAGTTACCCTAAAATCTGCCCATCCTAATTCACTTTTGCATTGCTTAAATCCATATTCTATCCATGACCTTACTCCATATATTCTGCCAACTTCTTTATATTTAATATCTGGTATTCGAGTCATTACAAACCATCCTGCTTTTTCCTCCTCTTTTTCTGTTTCTGTTTTAATTTCCCAATATCTTATTGCGCTTTTTTGCCATAAACTATTTCTCTGATATACCTATCTTCCTGTTTTCTATCCCATCTTATGTGTTCAAACCTCCTCCACTTATTTGCCCTTACTTTAGCTTCCTTTGGAAGCCAGACCCCATGATTACTCCGGATTCCCACTGCATATTCTATTTTTAATTCCTCTACAGCACTGATAAAATTGCTATGGCTTTCTCCATATAAGCTATCTGACACTACTCTTTTTATTTTAAAACCACTTTCTTCTAGTTCTTTTATTATCTCTACTGCTAATTCCGGCTTTGTTTTATACTTATCTCCCTCTTTTAATCTTTCTTTTGGTTTAAATACTTTTGATTCTAGAGGAAACGTTACTCCATCGCAGTAACCATAGGCATTTACTGACACTATACCGCTTTCTATTTTTCCTAAATTTTCAATATATTGTCTTTTTACATAATCTGTTGTTTTCCCTTTTTTGGGGTCTCCTGTTTCATCTATTATTACAGAAGTGTTGAACGATAGTGATAAAGAGAAAAAAAGCTCTTTAAAATGATAGAATAAAGGGCAGAAATATTAGAATAATTGAAGCGATGATATCAAATTTTGGACATATTGTCAAAACTTATCTATCTAATTTTCCTAAAGATGACTACCCAGTATTAGACACATTTAAGTTTGTGAGTATCTGGTTAGGATTAGTGTTAGACCAGAGCCAGACAAGCATGAGGAGTATGTTTAAAAGACTGAACTTACGAGGAGAGACAGTCGATATATCTACATTCTCAAAGGCAAGCAAAAAAAGGGATGTGGGAGTTTTTAGAGAAATAATATTTTCCTTAAAAAAGGAATTGTCGAAAAGGAAGGAAATTAAGCAGGGAGAATTAGAAATATTTCCTCTCGATTCAACCATTGTCAGCATAACTAGTAAGTTGATGTGGAACCTTGGATTTCATCAGGTAAAAGTATTCAGTGGGATTAACTTATCAACAGGGATTCCGGGGGGAATAGTAATTCACTTTGGACAAGGTCATGATAATAAATATGGGAATGAAACAATAGAAGAGACTCCAGAAAATGGAGTAGCAGTAATGGATAGAGGATTTTGTGACTTACAGAGAATCAAGAGATTACAAAAGGAGAATAACAAATATCATGTATTAAGAATAAAGAATAATATAAAGCTAGAAAAATTAGCCAATGATAACTATATGGTTGGAACTGAAAAGAATAAAATAGAGAGTAGAGTGGTAATATTCACCCATGATAATTCAGAGTTTAGATTGGTTACAAATTTACCTATAGAAAGTAAAGAAATAGAAGGAGTTAGTGATGAAAAAATAGCAGAAATTTATAAAAAAAGATGGCAAATAGAATTGTTATGGAAATTCTTAAAAATGCACTTAAAGCTGAATAGACTGATTGCCAAAAATGAGAATGCAATTGGGATTCAAATCTATACCTATATAATTGCTTATTTAATACTAAAATTACTGGTAATCCCAAAAGAAGCAGGTACAACAATGTTAGACAAACTATGTTATTTACAGGCTTTCATGTGTGAAAAAATAAGCTATGTACACTGGCTAAGGGAGTTAGCACTAAGGTGATGAATTTGCTTTGCTGTAGGATTATTCTGTCTATTTTTAGGTCGTACATAAGTGCCATTCAACGATTCTGCTATTATTACTATTATTTCTCTTCCTTCTAAAACTTCTAAGATAATATTTAATCTTCTTTTTTCTAATTCTTTTAATTCCCAAGGAGAATCTGTCATAAAATGCAGTAGTCCCTGTTCATTTTTCAATCCTAGTGATGATGCTATTGCAGGTAAACTCTTTCTTTTTATATCACTTAATATTCCCACAATGATATATTTAAATGACTCATAAGACCTCACTTCTAGAAATATATCTTTATACAGTTCACTATATGTGTCTACACACTGTACTGTCTTTTTCGCCTCTCTTGTCTTTGTCATTCTCCCTCCGCGCTTTTCAGCCTTTTATCTCCATTTTAATTCCCTCAGTCTGACGGAAGAGGGATACAAAATATCTGTCACCCTTATTGCGAAGCCCAAATCATTTTAGTGGAGATAATTTGGGCTTGATTTTTTCTTTGGAAATGGGCTCTAGCAAGTGCTACCTTGGGCATCAAAAATAGTCCCAAATGACTTATAGCACCTGTTTCCTGAAAAATTAACAGGAATAGTCGTTGAGTAAACATCGGGTTTCAATGTCGCAACACCTTTAATAAATACTTGAATGGGCTGATTAGAAATTGCCAATGGAACATCAATGTGGACAGTCCGACCAAGGGTTATATTTCCGGAACTTTTTACCACTGGTAGATCAACAAAAGCCCCACCTAGATACTGTTTTTGAAAATACATCACCTGCATTTCCGCCACATAACCGGCTTGATTACTAAAACTAATACTTCTCGGCCCAGGCGTTCCACCAGTGAAAAATGTCCCAACTTTAGCAAATCCACGGCTATCACTCAAGGGAACATTATTAGCAATGCCCACTTGCCAGATTGTGCCCGATAAATCCACGTAATTTTTTGTGCCAGGGGAACCAATGTAGGCAATTTCTTTGACTTCCGGCAGTGCTTTTTCCACCGCCGCAATCGCCCCTCCTGTAACAGGTGCCACCGCTGCCAGAGTAATACAACCTGCACCGACTGAAGCCGCACAAACGAATGCACCACCCACGCCTGTCGCCACCCCGGCAAGGGTTCCAGCGGCAATTGTAATTGCTGAATTGGCTATGTCATGGCCAACAATTCTGACAACTGCCACACGGTTTGCCCCCTCAGTACAGGAACTAAACCCCAGTGTCACATCCTTCTTAGTATCTACGGGATTCCCAGTTACTTGATATTTTGAGTAGTCTTTGGCCTCTGTTGCATCTTTGCCGATGAAAACAATCGAGCCGGGGTCATACCAATCTACGTTTACCGAGAAAGCGCCGTTGTTAAATACACACTGTTTACCCGGGATTAATGTCTGGGCCTGGACTGAGGATGGTAGCAGCAATGGTAATGTGAACGTGGAAGCAAGTAAGCTTAGAACCGCTAATTTAACCGACATAATCCTTTCCTTCTAATTTTTGTTGAGGCAAATACTGTTTTTGTAGCATCCAAAAATTTTTGCCACACCCAAAAATTGAGCTTAGTCAACAAAGGATTGTCGGTTGATTTGGCTGAAAATTAGTTATGACAGGCATTTTGAGAAATCTATAATCATTCTACACACGTCATACTCTTATTTAAGGTATAAAAGCTCACTTTTTCGGCAATTTTCATTATGGAAATTTAGCTGTTCTTGAGAGAGACTAATTTTGCCATTTCATTAGGATGAAGAATCAGAGCATCACTTTCTGAATGTACAATGAAGGGTTGGGAATACCTTACCAAACAGATCGCCCAGAAGATAAGCCATGGTTGCACAAATCGATTCACAACAACAGTATGAACAGGCCACCCAGGCGATCGCCAAGGAACTATTAGCCCAGACCAGGGAGAAAAGATCGCTGTGGGACAAAATTGGCGATAATCTGCGGCTCGATGACAAGTTGCTGGATTGGACCATGGGTCATCCTGGATTGCGGGTGCAATTGTTCAAATTTATCGACTGTCTGCCAGCGTTGCAGAGTAACAGTGAGATTGCCAACCATCTCCAGCAGTATATGAGCGAAGAGGAGGTGGAATTACCAGAAGCACTGAAAAAATTGTTGAATTTTGCCGATGCCCACTCGACGCCGGCCCAGATTGCAGCGGGAACGGTGAGTAAAGCGACGGAACAGTTGGCTTTTAAATACATTGCTGGGGAAACGATCGCCCAGGTGATCAAAACAGTGGAACGGCTCCGCAAGGAAAAAATGGGCTTTACCATTGATTTACTGGGGGAAGCGGTAATTACGGAATCGGAGGCGGCGGAATATTGGCAAAATTATTTGGACCTGATGGCCCAGTTATCCCAGCAAGCCAAATCCTGGTCGAAGGTGCCCCAAATTGATCAGGCAGACGGGGAAATATTGCCCCAGGTGCAGGTATCGGTAAAGTTAACGGCTTTTTATTCCCAGTTTGATCCCCTGGACCCCGCAGGTAGTAAAGCCAAGGTTTGTGAGCGGATTCGGGAATTGTTGCGGCGAGCCCAAGAATTAGGTGTCGCTGTTCACTTTGACATGGAGCAGTACCACTACAAAGACCTGATTTTAAATATTCTCAAGGAATTGTTAGTGGAAGAAGAGTTCCGCTCCCGCACCGATGTGGGCATTACCATGCAGGCCTATCTGCGGGATTCGACCGAAGATTTGGAAGCATTAATTCCCTGGGCTAAACATCGGGGTTATCCCGTGACTGTGCGCTTGGTGAAAGGAGCCTATTGGGATCAAGAAACCATCAAAGCCCAACAGAATCATTGGCAAATTCCGGTTTATGTGGAAAAAGCCCAAACCGATGCCAACTACGAGCGCATGACTCGGCTATTACTGGAAAACCACGAATATTTGTACGCCGCCATTGGTAGTCATAATGTCCGTTCCCAAGCCCTGGCCTGTGCGATCGCCGAAGAGTTGAATATTCCCAAACGTCGTTATGAAATGCAGATTCTTTACGGCATGGGAGAACCCCTGGCCCGGGCCATTGTTAAACGGGGTCATCGGGTGCGGGTCTATGCACCCTACGGTCGGCTGTTACCGGGGATGGCTTATTTAATCCGACGCTTATTGGAAAATACTGCTAACAGTTCTTTTCTACGCCAAAACCTAGAAGAGCGGCCCATTGAAGAATTAATTGCTCCGCCCCAAGTTAAAGGCATTAATGACCTACCCACCAAGGGTTATGGCAACGCTCCCGACACCGATTACGCCGATGCTGATTTACGCCAGCAAGCATTTCAAGCCCTAACCAGGGTTAAACAACAATTGGGCAAAACCTATCTGCCCTACATTAACGGCGAGTACGTGGAAACGGCTAACTACATTGATTCCGTTAATCCCTGTCGTCCATCCCAGGCGATCGGGAAAGTGGGGTTAATCAGTGTTGAACAGGCAGACCATGCCCTGGAAATAGCCAAGGCTGCGTTTCCTGCTTGGAAAAAAACTCCAGTACGGGAACGGTGTGGCATTCTCCGCAAAGCGGCAGACATTATGGAAGAGCGTCGCCATGAGTTAAACGCCTGGATTTGTTTGGAAGTGGGCAAAATTATTCCCCAAGCTGATGCGGAGGTGTCCGAGGCGATCGATTTTTGTCGCTACTATGCCGATGAAATGGAACGGCTAGACCAAGGCGTTAACCTCGATATTCCCGGTGAAACCAACCGTTATTTCTATCAACCCCGGGGCATTGCCCTAGTGATTTCCCCCTGGAATTTCCCCATGGCGATCGCCGTTGGTATGACGGTGGCGGCGTTGGTGACGGGCAATTGTACGTTACTAAAACCAGCGGAAACTTCCACGGTAATTGCGGCTAAAATTGCGGAAATTCTTATTGCAGCGGGGGTTCCCCCTGGGGTCTTCCAATATGTACCTGGTAAGGGGTCGGTGGTGGGTTCCCACATGGTCAATCATCCCGACGTACATTTGATTGCTTTCACTGGCTCCAGGGAAGTGGGCTGTCGCATTTACGCCGATGCCGCTTTGGTACAACCAGGACAAAAACACCTCAAACGGGTAATTGCAGAAATGGGCGGCAAAAACGCCATCATCGTTGATGAAAGTGCGGATCTCGATCAAGCGGTGGCCGGGGCAGTGTATTCCGCCTTTGGTTACACGGGCCAAAAATGTTCTGCCTGTTCCCGGGTGGTGGTGCTTTCCCCCGTACACGATGCCTTTGTGGAGCGGTTTGTAGAGGCAACCCGTTCCCTCAATGTGGGCCCCACCGATGACCCCAGCACCCAGGTTGGTCCGGTAATTGATGCCAAGGCCCAAGCCCGCATTCAGGAATACATCGAACAGGGTAAGGCGGAATGTGAATTGGCGATCGCCTGTGATGCTCCTAGTGAAGGCTATTTCGTCGGTCCCACGGTGTTCAAAAATGTTGACCGCCATGCCACCATTGCCCAGGAGGAAATTTTTGGTCCAGTGGTAACCATTATTCGGGCGGCCAATTTTGACGAAGCGTTGGAAATTGCCAATGGTACCGACTACGCTTTAACGGGGGGTCTCTATTCCCGTACCCCAGATCACATTAATCGTGCCGCGGCGGAGTTTGAAGTAGGCAATCTTTACATCAACCGCACCATCACCGGGGCGATCGTTTCCCGCCAACCTTTTGGGGGGTTCAAAATGTCTGGGGTTGGTTCCAAAGCGGGTGGACCAGATTATTTGTTACAGTTCTTAGAACCACGCCATGTAACGGAGAATATTCAACGGCAAGGATTTGCACCAATTGAGGGGGCAGATCAGTAAATAAGTAAATGAATAAGAAAGGCAAAATTGTACAGGGTTCTTGAGTCATCGGGGTCCTGCTTCAAATTATTACGTATTATAGGGTGTTAGTTGGTTGATTGAAGTTCTCTTTAGTCGCCACTACTACATCGTAGTAATTTCAATAAAAATCCGACAAGACTTCTATTAACCGAGAGACAAGTGATCAATTAAAATTATGGCTTCCGTACCATTTACAGACAGAGAAATGCAGAAAGCATGGCGAAACAATCTCCAGGCATCTACTCATTGTTCACGCACTAATGCCCATAGACTTTTATTATTTTATTCAATAGAATGTGGACTCAAAGCAGTTTTGATGAAACGACAATCTGCATCCTGCACAAGCTTTTGTGATGAAATTACAGAAGCACAGCACAATATTAATAAATTGCTAGACTATTTAAGTGCAGCACCGTCTCTAAAGTTATCAGCATCTCTTCAAATGGAGCCCATTCAAATCAAAGGTAAAAAGATTGAGCGAAAGATAGATGCGGGAAAAATCAATCAGGCGTGGCGATATGGCGGATGCTTGATTGATACTGTCAATAGCAGTTCTTCATTGAGGACAATAGAAGACGATAAACTGGAAAAGCAGTTGATGTGTATATCAGAGTGGATTCGACAGGAGCTAAATTCGTAATGAGATCTTTGAAATATTTGACTTGGCTAGATGTTAAAAGATTTATTCGTAAAATTACTTTCAATGGAGAAAAACTGCCAGATTGTATTAATTCGATTTCATGCTTTTCTGATGCACTAGAAATTGGGATTCCAAATTTGAACTGTATAGAGGCTGCTCAAGGAATTTTAACTAAGTGGTTTCAAGACTGGTATCAGCTAGATCAGAATCTTATTCGCTTAGATCTTGGCGATGCAGCTTTGCCTATTGAGTTTTATGAAAATGAACCTTCACAATTTGATATTTCAGGTTTTATTCGTCCTTTCTGGCAGGAAATTGCATATATAAGCAGTGATTCAGATAGTAATATTGATTTAGTTAAATTAACTTCGAAATTTCATTTTCCAGAAACTGCTTTATCATCGCCAAAGATCATTGCATTTTATTCTTTCAAAGGAGGTGTTGGTAGGACGTTACATTTGGCCTCTTTCTTATTTGCTCTTTTAGAAGCATCTAAAGAACACAATAAAAGAATCACTGTTTTAGTAGTAGATGCGGATTTAGAAGCCCCAGGATTAACCTATTGGGATAAATCAGAAAAACAACGACCTGCAATTTCCTTTATTGACTTTTTGGAAGCTTATCACTACACTCCTATTGATCGTCAAGAAACTATTGTGCTATTAGCAGAAGAGATTAAGAAAACTCCTAGATATGAAGAGGGATCAACCTTTTATTTTTTGCCAGCTTGCTTGAGTAATGAACAACTTTTAGATACTCCAGTCTTACCCGAGCATTTGGCTCGAAGTCCTGAAGGTGAATGGTCTTGTGGAAATGCTCTTCATCAGTTAGGAATAGCATTATCCGCAGATTATGTTCTAATAGATTTGCGGGCAGGCTTAAGCGAAATTTCGAGTCCTATCATTTTTGACCCCAGAATTCAGCGTTTCTTTGTAACGACAGCTACAGAACAATCTACTGCTGGTATGAGCCTCGTTTTAGAGCAAATTAGTCATATTGCTCCCTCTGAAGAAGAGATTAGTAGTGGAAAATTTTATGATCCATCAATAATTATTAGTTTTCTAACTCCTGAATTAAAAAAGCTTTCTGCCTTTGAGAATTCTTTAGAAAAATTCAACTCTGCTTATAATCCTGGTGATCAGTCCGATGATGAAAATTTATATTCTGCAAGATTAGAAATTAAGGAAACAGACTTTACTCAAGAGTTACTTTATGTTAATTCTTGGGAGGAAGCAAAAAATAAATTAGCTTCAACTTCAGTGATGAGAATTGCAAGGGAATGGGCTGCATCTCAATTAACAGAAGACCCTCAGATTTCAAGTGCAGATCTCACAATTGACAATTCTCTAGAATCAGTTCGTAATTTTAGAAAGGTGTGTAAACAGTATGAATTTGCAGAAAGTGGTGAAGGAGAAAGTTTATTAGTCACTGAATCTTTGAAAAATTTAGCAACGACTTTTCGTAATGAATTACCTCGTGTAGTTTCGATTGGAGCTAAGGGAGCTGGAAAAACGTTTATATATGTTCAACTTTCTAGATTAAAATACTGGGAAACATTTCTAAGGCGTGCAACAAGAGACTTAGCTGAAATCGAACCAAGGACTCACATCTTTCCCCTACTTCAGTCAAGTACATTGAGGGATGCGGCAGAAAATATTGTCAGAGAGGCCAGGGCGTCAACTCAGAAAGCTTTGTCTGATTCTATGCTTGAATTTTATCACTCAGATTTTCAGGACAGCATCAAAAGTTTTCTTGAAAAGTCTAGCAGTGAACCAGAGTGGACAAGATTTTGGATTCAGCAAATATCTAAGTCGGTTGGTTTATTACAGAATAATGATTCTTCAAGTTTGCTAATCTTAAACGATTATTTAAAGCAAAAAAATGTTCGCCTTATTTTTTTGTTTGATGGATTAGAGGATATTTTTGCAGAGGCTGTAGTAGATTCAGGGCAACAAATTGCGTTAAGAACGTTAATTAATTTGCCCAAGAGACTAAATGAAATTAGACAGGCTAACTTTGGCTTAATCATTCTTCTGAGACGTGATTTTTTAAGATACTCAGTTACACAAAACCTCGCACAATTTGAAAGCCTTTATAGTCCTTACGACTTATCTTGGGATGCAGACTCATTTTTAAGATTGGCTTATTGGGTTTGTAGTCAAGCTTCTGTGATTGGTGCCAACGAAGAAGTCTTGGATAGTTTGAGTCGAGAAGAACTGGTTACCAGTTTAGAAAATTTATGGGGAAAAAAATTGGGAAAAGATACTGGAAAAGAGGCGCATACCGCGAATTGGATTTATGCAGCATTGTCAGATTTCAAGGGGCGCTTACAAGCGAGGGACATTGTTCGACTCCTCTATCATGCTGCACATATCACTATCGATAGAAGTGGAGAAGTTCAATTTGAGCGTTGGTCTGAAAGCCGTCTTCTGCCGCCTCAAGCAATTAGACGAGCAATAGAGCCTTGCAGCAAAGATAAAGTTAGCGAAGTCAAAGAAGAGTATCCCGAATTTAAAAAATGGGTTGACATTGTAGAAACAGAATACACACCAGAGCAGAAACGTGCACCTTTTACTTTGGATGCGTTATCTATCAACCAAGCAACCATTAGAATGCTGGAAGATATAGGTGTGATTTATGAAGATAGAGGTAAAGATGACATTGCACGTTACTACATGCCGGAGATATATCGGTCAGGTCTTGGGTTTACTCTAGAGAAAGGAGCCAGACCTCGTGTATTAGTCTTGAAACGAAAAGCACTAGGGGCAGATATCTTTTAAATAGAAGACAACTTTTGCAAAACTATTGAAAAACATTTGAATTACATCAAACGAACTGCATTATGAAAATCACCCATACTTCTTGAAAAAAAATTGAAGATCTGATTGAAAACTTAGCTGATTTATACGGAATGTTTACCCAAGATGAAGTACTGGGAATCAGGCAGTGATTGTTTCCCCCTGCAAAAAATCCTGTAGTTGTTGATCGTGGTCGTGACTTAATGCTCCCAACGGTAAATCTTTCACCGCAAAAGCTTTGACCTCGGATACTTCCTGGCGATCGCCAATGAGCAAATCACCTTGCGCTTTAACCACCAGGGAAATGGTGACGGAGTGCATACGGGGATCTCTGTCGGGACTGGAATAGACCCCAAGCAGGCGATCGATTTTTATCAACCGTAAACCGCTTTACCAGGGACCTGGCTCCATCTGTCAGTACATCTCGCAGCGCCACATAATTAGACCGTCCTTCTGCTTGGTGGCCAATCATGTACTTTTTGCCTAAATTTGACCCCCGGATCATCACGTCCGACATAGGAATCCCAATTGAGAACCGACATTCATTAGCTTACTCAACAAACTCCCAACCCTTAACACCCGTAACAAACCGTTACCCCGGACCGACACAATTGATGATTAATCACCCAGGGAAACCACACGATGCAACACTTCATCAATGCCATAGGGACAGGTATCAGGCAGAGCCAAACCCGTTTCCTTAAATCCATCGGCCCGGGCGGCAGGATAAATTTTTGATAGGGATTCATTAATCAAATAGCGTTTTAGGCTAGGACTATCTTTCAAGTAGAGATCGATATTTGCTCTTTCTTACTCTATTGTTCCTTGCCAACTGCGAGAGCGCCGTTTTGGCTGATAATCCCACTTCAGCAAATGATGGACAATCAACCGCAGACTACTCAGAAGGCGATCCCTTTCTCGCTTCGACAAATCCCGTACCTCTTCCACCAAATTTTCAATATCAAGTTCCGTAAATTTACCCGATTGGAGCAAATCGGCCATGGTTTCTGCCCATTGGCTATAGTCTTTTTCATACAGCTGATCGATTTTAATGTTGTCCATGGATGTTTGTGCTTGAATCTTATTTTACAGGGTTATTTCTAACAAAATCTCTAGCTCCAAATGGACCACCACCGCAAACGCTAAGCAGACATACATTCCCGATGAAGAGCATTTTATCTGCGTATCGAGAAACTTTTCCACCTCCGCAAAATCGACAATTTCGTCCGCGCCAACCGAAGAAGCCATTAATGCGGGCTCCCCCTCTTGAAGACCCTTCCGCTTAATCTCCTAATAGAAAAGAAACTGGTTAATATCGGTTTGTTTCAAATCCAGTAACTACATAATCCTCTCCGTGGCCAAATCCTGGAACTTATTCGTCAGTATGGTCTCAATCACACTTGAACGTCGCTTGAATTCTCCCTCCGTCGGCACACTATCTACTATCTAATAAAGCTTTACCCATCGGCTGAGAGTTAAATTTGGTCAGCCAAAGTCTTGATACCAAGATGGAACAAACTTTAAAATTTTTGCCCAGGAATAGTAAAAAGTTAATCTAGAATTAGGGTAGCAGGATTTTTGTCCGTATCCCTCACCATCCATCGCCCATGGCTACCAAGAAAACTTCCCTTTGGCTCTACGACACCACCCTCCGAGACGGGGCCCAAAGGGAGGGAATTTCTTTGTCGTTGACCGATAAATTGACCATTGCCCGCCGTTTGGATCAATTGGGTATTCCCTTTATTGAGGGAGGTTGGCCCGGAGCCAATCCTAAGGATGTGCAGTTTTTTTGGCAATTACAGGAAGAGCCCTTGGAGCAGGCGGAAATTGTGGCCTTTTGCTCCACTCGTCGCCCCCACAAAGCGGTGGAAACAGACAAAATGCTCCAGGCGATTCTCTCTGCTGGAACCCGCTGGGTAACCATTTTTGGCAAGTCCTGGGACCTCCATGTGCTGGAGGGATTACAAACTAGCTTGGCGGAAAATTTAGCTATGATCAGCGACACGATCGCCTATCTACGTAGCCAAGGGCGGCGGGTGATATACGATGCCGAACATTGGTTTGATGGCTATCGAGCTAATCCAGATTATGCCTTGGCAACCTTAGCCACAGCCCAGCAGGCCGGGGCAGAATGGCTCGTGATGTGTGATACCAATGGGGGTACTTTACCGGGGCAAATCAGCGAAATTACCACTAAAGTTCGACGGAGTTTAGGACTGGACGGTCAATCCGATCGTCAACCCCAACTGGGTATCCATGCCCACAACGACAGTGGCACAGCGGTGGCCAATTCCCTCCTGGCGGTGGAGGCTGGAGCGACTATGGTTCAGGGCACCATCAATGGCTACGGAGAGCGCTGTGGCAATGCTAATCTCTGCACTCTGATTCCCAATTTACAACTGAAACTCGATTACGATTGCATTGAACCGGAAAAGCTAGCCCATCTCACTAGTACTAGCCGTTTAATCAGTGAAATAGTCAACCTGGCCCCCGATGACCATGCTCCTTTTGTGGGGCGATCGGCTTTTGCCCATAAGGGCGGAATCCACGTCTCGGCAGTGCAACGTAATCCCTTTACCTATGAGCATATTGCCCCGAATTTGGTTGGTAATGAACGGCGTATTGTGGTGTCAGAACAAGCGGGGTTGAGCAATGTTTTATCTAAAGCGGAGTTATTTGGCATTGCCCTAGATCGTCAGAATCCCGCCTGCCGCACTATTTTGGCAACCCTCAAAGATTTAGAACAGCAAGGTTACCAATTTGAAGCAGCGGAGGCCAGCTTTGAACTGCTTATGCGTCAGGCCATGGGCGATCGCCAACCCCTATTTTTAGTGCAGGGCTTCCAAGTACACTGTGATTTGCTGACCCCGGCGGAAAATCCTGCTTATCGCAATGCCTTAGCCACGGTGAAAGTAACTGTTAATGGGCAAAATATCTTGGAAGTAGCGGAAGGCAATGGCCCCGTCTCGGCCCTAGACCAAGCTCTGCGTAAAGCCTTGACCCGTTTTTATCCCCAAATTGCCGATTTTCACCTGACTGACTACAAAGTACGGATTTTAGATGGAGGGGCCGGCACGTCCGCCAAAACCCGTGTCCTCGTCGAATCCAGCAATGGCGATCGCCGTTGGACCACTGTAGGAGTATCGGGCAATATTTTAGAAGCTTCCTATCAGGCGGTGGTGGAAGGCATTGAATACGGCCTGCGCTTATTAACCTGTGGGCTAACTAATCAAGAGGCGATTTCCAGTTAATATCTGCTTGTTAGAATTTTAAAAAATCTGTTGCTCAAGTTTTAATTTATTCTTCAACATTTTCCGAGATTAAATAAACAAATTAAAGCTTTGTAAACAAAATTTGAACATCATTCAACCCGGCCGTAGTAGGCGATCTTTTGGTGGTCTGGATGTCGTTGATTATATTGCCATGCCCAGAGTTGATCCCCTTGGGAAAAATGCCACCATTCCCCCGGATGCCGCAGAAACCCGGCGCTTTCCATGATGGTATTTAAGAGTTCTCGTCGTCTTTGATATTGCTCAAATTCTTTCCTTTGGCGATCGCTATTCGGTTCCACTGTTTGATAATAATTGGGCAGGGAACGGGCTGATAATTCGTCAATTTCTCCCCCCATATCCACAGGTTGCCCTAAGTCATCCAGCAACGTTATGTCCAGAGCTGCTCCCGTGCTGTGGGGCGGAGGGGTGAGGGGATTATTGTTGGGAACGGCCCAAATTTGATAAACCTGGTGATAAATATTTTCCTTTTGTTCGGGGGTTAAAACTTGGCCTTGTAAGCCATCTCTCGCCACAATTTCGGCAAAAGTGTGATCCACCATAAACTGTTGAACGGCGATCGGGCGGTAAGCATCAAATACTAAAATCTCCCAGCTCGGCTCAATGTCAGCCAAGGTCAACCGAGCCTGATCCAATCTTTTTAAAACTCCAGTACGCAATACGTAAGGCGATCGCCCTTGGTAATCCGCTCCTACTTGTGCGTAGGGATGGGGTTTAAGCGATTTAACGCCTTCAAGATTGATGGGGGCGAGGGGTTCACCACAATCTTGGATGGGAATAGCAAGATAGGGTTTGAGCGGGGTATCAAAGGACATCGAAGCTGAGTTACAGGGGTAAAAACAGTAAATCCCCCAGAATTTGGAGGATTTTAAGCATTCTAACTTGATGGAAGTTTATTCAGCAGTGGCGGGATAAACACTCACTTTGCGGCGGCTTCTGGTTTTATGCTCAAACTTAACCACACCGTCAATCAAAGCGAAAAGGGTGTCATCTTTGCCCCGGCCGACGTTGTTGCCGGGATGAACTTGGGTACCCCGTTGACGCACGATGATGCTGCCAGCGGTAACGGTTTGACCACCGTAGCGTTTGACTCCCAAGCGTTGGGCGTTAGAATCGCGACCGTTCCGGGTACTCCCCGTTCCTTTCTTATGGGCCATGGTTATTAATGTCTCCTGTTAATGGTTAACAAATTTTTTTCAGGCTAGCCAGCGAGTTCTGATTGTACCCGACCTACAATACTAGCCAAATTTGACTGGTTGTTGTCTTAACCAGCCACCACTGGGGTTTTAGCATCCACTTCGAGGGCCTCGGCGATCGCCGTGCCGTTGACGGAGATGGATTTCACCAATAGGCGGGTGAGCTCTTGGCGGTGACCCCGTTTTTTGCGGGTTTTCTTTTTGGGTTGCATTTTGTAGACGATGACTTTGCGACCCCGACGGTGGGAGAGAATTTCCCCTTCTACAGTGGCTCCAGCGACGTAGGGCTGGCCAATGGTGACATTGTCTCCGTCTTTGACTAGCAACACCTTATCGACCACATAGCTGTCTTCCGGTGCGGCGTCGAGGTGGTTAATCTCGTAAAAACGGCCGGGCTCAACCCGAATTTGGGTTCCCCCAATTTCAATAATGGCGTAACTCATAATTTATTTGCGTAAATTGCCGTACAGGTATGCCGCCGTTAAGTTTTCTGGTTTATTTGAGGAACTTGTTAACTCTGCCCCCTAAATCCCCCAACGTTGGGGGACTTTGAAATTGATCCCCCCCAGAATTGGGGGGCTAGGGGGGCATTACAAACAGATCCTAGGGAAACAACAGAAAAATATTAAGCTCTGGCATTTTTGGGTAATGGTTGTCGTAACCTGATCCGAGCGGGATAGTTGACAAGCGATCTTCTATTTTCTAAGTTGCTAGCTATTTTGTCAAACTCATCCTAACTGGTGTTTGCTGGACCGCAATTTGTTCTGCCACCAACTCGGCCATGGCGATCGCCGCCCCGGATTGGCCCCGCACCTGTTGTAATTGTTGACGTATCTGGGTTAACTGTTCAGGATGGTCTAACCAGGGCGTTAATTGACTAGCCACCCCCATTGGCGTTAGATCCCCCATCAATTCCGGCACAATTTCCCGACCAGCCCAGAGATTGGGCCAAGCAAAGAGACGTTTTTTCTTGGCAATGAGGTAATTAATCAGGCGGGTGGATTGTTGTCCCACCCAGGGAATGCGAGCAATTAATCCTGGTAAACCGTCCAAATGCTTCAGCGCTTCCGTGTGTTGGGTAGGCAATAAAATCACCATGGGGATGCCCAAAGCTCCCAGTTGAGCGGTGTTGGCCCCCACAGTGGTTAGGGCGAAGGTCAATTTTTTCAACTCCGTCAGGGCGGGAAATTGGCGACAAATATCAATTCTTAATCCCGTTGCTGCCAACAAATAGGATTCTTGCCCCTCTTTTTCCATTACTTCTATTTCAATATTGCCCATGGAACTAACCAAGGGGTTGGTTTTGACCTGTCCGTAGCTCTGCAATTGCTCCAAATCTACAGTGGGCGCCAAAAAAAGCACAAATCGGCATTGGGGATGGGTTTTCTGTAACTCCACGGCGATCGCCACTTCCAGGGGCACTCCCTGGGTCAGTTTAGTTGCCTTAGAACCGGGCAGGAGACCGATTAAAGGTTTTGCCGATGGACCTACCGGAGCGTCGGCGGCATCAACATCCACCATCAAATCCCCCACGACGGTGGCTTTTGATCGATAAATTTCGGGTAAAGCTTGGCGTACTTGTTCATTCATCACCCCAAAGGCATCAATCCACCGGGGCCAGCGGGCATCCCACTCGGCATAGACCACGGAACGATAGCCCAACCGTTTGGCGATCGCCAGGGCAAAAAACTGATCTCCCCCCAAAAAAAGCACCACCCCTTGGGAATGCCAGGACCATGACTCGGCCGTTTTCCCCCAGAGCAAGAAATTCCAAAAATGTTCACTACTCTGCACCCGGTCCACTTCTGGATAGCTACGCACCACCTCCGCTTCCCTACCCATGGCATGGGGACAGGGGGAAAGCATCACCGAAATCCTCAGGTGGCTGTAGCCCAAAAGTTGACGCAAAGCCTGCACAACAGGACGAACCCAGGTGGTCACTTCCCCTGGGCCATTGGACAGGATTAAAACGTCAACGGGATTGGTTAATACGGGCAAAGTTTGCAAAACAGTAACAACCTAGGAGCCCAATTTGCTGATAATTCTTTGGACAATTTCCACCCCAGTGAAAGCTTGCCAACCAAATAAACCAATCAATGTGATATTTAGGGTGATGTGGGTTAAGCGGGCTGTTTCATTACCCTTTTGCATCCAGGGCACCAACGCCGCCGCCGTAGCGATTAAACCAATCATGGCGAGACCAACGAGTAAGTGGGGACCGACAAACAGCTTGCCATTGTTGATATAGGTAACCGCCATGCCGCCAATGGTCCCCAACACCATTAGGGAAAGTAGGAGAGAGCCGAGGATAAAGTGTTTACCCTTAACATCTTTTTGGAGCAACTCCTTCCGTTTTTCCGGTTCTGCGGAGCGAATTTGTCGGGACTGGAAGCCCAGCCACATGGCGTACACCGAAGTGAAGAACAACGCCCACATCATAATGGGGTGGCCAAATTGGCTATAAATTTTAATCGGTTCAGGAATCTCAAGGGCCAGTAGAGGAAACATCATTTTAATTAAGTTGATGATTGGTCGTAGTTAATACAGCTTGGAAAAAATCTAACTACGGTTGCTTAAAGAAATTTAACACAGCCCATGGTGACAGCGGTTCCTCCCCCGGTTAGGACTTGGCCCATGCTCAACTCAGTTCTAGGGATGCTAGTTCCAACTGTTTGCCATCCATTACTGTTTGGCTAATCTGGTCGCAGTGGGGACAGCGGTAAATCCAATCCTCTGGCTGAAAATTTTCGTGGCAGTGTTGGCAACGACAGGTAACGGGAATTTCTTCAATTTCCAATCTCGCCTCGGCGGCCATGGTATTTTGTCGCACCACTTCAAACGCAAACCGTAGGGCATCGGCCACCACCCCAGACTGTTGCCCCACCCGCAGGGTTAAACGATGGATTTGGCTGGCTCCATGGTCTTCCGCCTGGGCAATGGCGATCGCCAAAGTTTGCTCCATCAGACTAACTTCGTGCATATGATTAACTCTGGGTAGTTCATTTTCCAGACAGGGCAATCCCAGAACAATGCGGCGGAAAACCAAAACTTAGAAGCAAAATCTAGCTATTCTTTAGGGTGCCTGCAGAGGCTTTGATCTGGACAGATCCCACCTCATAGAACTCGGTGTTAGTATTCGGTATTCTCGTTGCTGTTGCTGCTACTTTTAAAAGCTTGTTCAAATCCTAACCTTTGCTCGGCGTTGCGAAGAAAATAGCCACTCATCATGGCGGAGGCTAAAAGACGGCCCAAATTTTCCCGGCTAGTGCTGATGGTTACCCCAAAGTGCTCCGGGGGTAAATTTCCCAACAGACCGATAATGTTGCGCTCCATCACCTGAAACACTTCCTGGGAATCGGGGCGAGATAATTGGGCAATGGTTTCGGGGCTTAATTCTTGAACGTATGTCCACAAACTATCTTTGCCTGGGGCTTCATTGCCAGCGAATAACGGTTGGGGACGTTGGGGTTCATGGGTCACAGTGGATCTCCTCTTCTAGTAATGGAACTCGATTTGGGATTGATTCCGATGGGATAAACACAATGTAACAATTTCAGGAAAAAACCGGAGGGCAAAGAACCGAACTTACCCTGGTGTTGATGCCGCCCATTGTTGTCGCCGAGCTTCGTAGAGCATTACCCCGACGGCGATCGCCACGTTGAGGGATTCCACCTGGGGAGCCTGGGGAATGGCCACTTGATGGGTGGTTAGTTCCAGCACGGGAGCGCTGAGCCCTTGGCCTTCACTACCAAAAATGACTATGGTGGGCCGCTGAAAATCAATTTCCCAGAGAGTTTGGGTTGCCTGGGGAACGGTGGCAATGAGTTGTAATCCCTGGGTGTGAAATTTTTCCAAGAGTGGCGGCAAAGATTGCAGTTGTTGCTGGGGCAAAAGCAAGCTACTACCGGCGGAGGAGCGCAAGACCTTTGGGCTGGTGGGATCAACGCAGTCAGCGGTTAACCAAATTCCTTCCACTCCGGTGGCGGCGGCGGTTCTAAGAATAGTGCCCAGGTTACCTGGATCCTGTAATCTTTCCAGCACTAGGCCTAACCGAGCATGGGGGGGCGGCGATCGCCAAAATTGATCCATGGTTAAAGTTGCTACCACGCCGTCGGGATTAACGGTGCTGGCCATTTTTGCCAAAACTTCCCCACTGACCAAATAACTGTGGACAGACTGGGCCATTAGGCGATCGGCCAAGACGGGATTTTTTTCCTGCCACATTGCGGTGAAACAGCCATGGTTAAAGCCTTTGCCCTGGGCTAAGGCCACTTCGAGCAAATGGGTGCCTTCCAGCAAAAGTTGACCCTGTTGTTTCCGTCCCTTGGTTTGGTGCAGTTGGCGCAATTGTTTAACCAGGGGGTTTTGGGTGCTGGTGATGGAAGCAATGTCACTGGTCAACGGATACACCTTCCTGAATACGCATGGGCAGAAATTGAAGACAAATTAAGCTTATC
Source organism: Synechocystis sp. PCC 6803 substr. PCC-P (assembly GCF_000284455.1). GTDB lineage: Bacteria > Cyanobacteriota > Cyanobacteriia > Cyanobacteriales > Microcystaceae > Synechocystis. The sequence continues at coordinate 1,952,771 of NC_017039.1, read as the reverse complement.
GTCCCGTGGTGGAAGGTTCGGAAAAACCTAATTTGAAGCTGATTCCACCCAATTTTTAGCCCGGCTCCAAAGGCGGCTCCCTGGGCCGTGGCATCCAACACCGCAGGCCGTTCTACGGGAATGCCTAAAACATCCGCTTGGCATTGCATCAAAAAGTCATTGTTACAGGCTCCTCCATCTACTTTCAGTTGTTGAATGGGGGCGGGACTATCCTGGTTAATGGCCTCCACCACTTCCCGGGCTTGGAAGGCGATCGCCTCTAGAACCGATCTGACTAGATGGGCTTTAGTTACCCCTGCTGTTAAGCCAAGAAAAGCGCCACAGGCATTCATGTCCCAATGGGGAGCCCCCAAACCACTTAGGGCCGGCACAAAGTAAACGCCGCCATTGCTATCCACACTGCGGGCTAGGCTTTCACTGGCCGCCGCTGATTCAATTAAACCCAACTTATCCCGTAGCCATTGCACACAGGAACCAGCAGTGAACATACTTCCTTCCAAGGCGTAATCCCTTGTCAAGCTTTTGTCTCGGTTGGTTTGGGTCCAAGCCACAGTGGAAAGTAAGCGATGTTGGGAACGGGTTACCGTTTGCCCCGTATTCGCCACCAAAAAAGCCCCCGTGCCGTAGGTACATTTCAGCAATCCTGGGCGATCGCAGCCGTGGGCATAGAGGGCCGCCTGTTGGTCACCAAAAATGGCGGTAATGGGAATTTCTACCCCCAGAATTTCCGGGTCGGTAACGCCGAAGTAACTCAAACTAGGTTGCACCTCCGGCATAATCTGGGCGGGAATGGTGAATAAATCCAACAGCTTTTCATCCCAGATGAGGCTGTCTAAATTGAGCACCATAGTACGGCTAGCATTGCTGTGGTCCGTGCGGTGTACTTTACCCCCAGTTAAGTTCCAGAGGGCCCAGCTATCAATGGTGCCCGCCAACAGATTAGCTGGATCGACACTCTTACTCTGTTTAACCCAATCCAATAACCAATGGAGTTTGGTGCCCGAAAAATAGGCATCTAACACGAGGCCGGTGCGCTCATAAATTTCGTCCACGTAGCCCGCCGCGGTTAATTCTCCACAAAAGTGAGCAGTGCGTCGATCCTGCCAGACAATTGCCGGATGGAGGGGTTGGCCAGTGGTCTTATCCCAGAGCAAACACGTTTCCCGTTGCACCGTTAGACCGATCGCCACAATTTGTTGGGGTTGGATAGCGGTTTTTTGCACCACTTCCTGCATGACTGTTTTCGTATCCCGCCAGATTTCCAGGGCATCGTGCTCCACCCAGCCAGCCTTGGGATAGAACTGGGTTAACTCTTTGTAAGCTTGCCCGACAATATTGCCTTCGTAATCAAACAAAATAGCTCGATTGCCGGTGGTGCCCAAATCCAGGGCCATTACATACTGATTATGTTTTGCTGTCATAGACGGTAACCTCCGAAAAATTAATCAAAAAAAATCCTTGCTCTGGTTGGCCCTAGCATTCCTTCTTCGAGCGACTGTTGCGCAAAATCACACCCTGGCCATCCCGCAACTCAAACACCCGTAACGAATCCGCCGTGGAATCCACATTCACCCCCGGGGTGGCGATCGCCACTTCCCATTCCTGCAAATCCAGTTGTAACCAGTCCCCCAAGGTAACAATGGCAGGATCTCCCTCCATATGGGTCACCATCACCACCTTTTCAGGATCATCACTGTGGGCTGTGGCGGGGTTAGTCCTGAGACCATAAAAAAGAGTGTGGTCATTTTCATGGATGCGGTTAAAGCGATCGCCGTCTTGGAGATTGTGGTGTAACCAGGGATGTTGCCGTCGGTAATTGCGCAATGCCAAGTTAAAACGACTTCTTTCTGGGTCCACTTGGTCGAAATGATAGGATACCCGACAAGCTTCGTGGCCATCTTCCATAAAAGCCCTAGCAAATTTTTTCAACTTCGGCACATCCAAACGGGTAACAAATTCCGGTTGTTCGGCATGTTTAAACTGACTGAGTAATTCCAGATCACAGGCCGCCGCGTCCCCATCTTCCTCAGGCTCATAGCCCAAACAATGGCGACAGGCCTTAGCTACCGCTTCGAGCTGAAAATCTTTTTTCACCATGGCATCGGCCACTGCCTTCATAAACCGTTGCAACAGTGCCAAATCTTTAAAACCCAGGGCCTTTAGTTGGGGAAATAGTTGGGGGTGCTGGTATAACTCCGGGGAAATTTGCCAATCGAGAAAACCCGCTTCTTCAAAAGCTACTTTCACGCCATAGCGTTCATCGGTGTTGCGGAAAAACCCCCAGGGACTGTGCATCATGGCATTTAAAAAATCCATCGGTAAGCCCGGGCAAAAACCATAGACCCACAATAAGGTGGCCGGATTGTCGTAGGCATTGTGCAACACTTCCGGCAAAGTTGTGCCCAAATTCCAGTTAATTTCCGAGTTATGGTGGTCAATTTGGTTACCCCGGCGCACCGTATCGTGGTTACCACAGCCAGTGATCCACCGATCGCCTTTGTACATCACCTCACAAACCCGTTCCCATTTCCGTTGCCAAAAACCCTTGAGGGAGGGGGTGTTATGGGCAAAAATTAGGGGACCCCACTGGTAGGATTCCGGCCGCAGCTCAATTAACTCCCTATAGGTGGATTTCTCTTCCCAACCGTCTTCGGGCCAGGGACGGCCATCTTCAAAAATAGTGAACAGTAACCGTTTACAACCTTGGATTTCCTGCACCACATCGCTCATAGCTAATAAATAGGCATCGTCCTGTTCCACCCGTCCCGTGAGGGGATTAAAAAAGCGGAAATCCTGGCCCCCATCCACCCGAATACCGTCGGCTCCGGTATTAATTTTGCGCCGTTGCATTTCCAACAAAATGGCCCGAACAATGGGCAACTGATGGTTCAAATCCTGGCCGTACATATTGGGGCCTTTAAAATATTGCCGATTGAGCAATTCCAACGCCTGGTTATCGGCATGGCCATAGACCAAATCGTAAATTACCTGAATGGGGCCGCTGGGAAAATTGTGCAACGTGGCAATCAAGTCCACCAATTCATCCGGGCGCAAAGTACCTAACACCGCAGGATTAGTGGCTCCGGAACCGAGAATGGGCACGTCATAGCCCCAATTTTGGGTATTGGGTTTGCGGAGGGTAACTTTGATTTTCTCTTCCACCACCACAGCCCCTTCTTCCACTTCTATTTCCTCCACCTCTTCCCCGGCAATGGAGAAAAATTCGTGGTCTTGGTTGAAATCTTCCAGGCGATATTCAATGGTGGGTTCGATGGGCAATAGTTGGATGGCGTCGTAGCCCAAATAATTCTGTTCCGCGTCGCTGAGGGGTTCGTGCCGGAGAATTTTTTCCCCCAGCCGTTGGTAAATTTTAGTGAGTCCCACCAGGGTGCCTTCCGGGGAAGCGGTATTGATGTGGATCTGCAAAATATTGGCCATGGCCCCCACCCGACAAATGGCCGCTTCGCTGTCTTCATCGGGATGCAAATTTTGATCCACAGGAATGGCCGGGTTAAGCACCGCCGCCCGCTGGGCCTTAAGCTGCTCCGGATCAAAGACATTTTCAGGATTTTCTTGGCAATGGTTCAGGGCAGCCGATCGCCGTAAATAATCTAAATCCGCCCGTTCCCTCTGCATTTTTTCCACATCGTACAGTTCCGCTGGGGCAAAAACACCGTAGGGCAGGGAATAGGTCAGGGGATCACGGATGACCAACGTGTTGGACAAAATGGAATCGTAATAGCGCAACCAATAGAAAGAACCAGCTTGATCTCTGGTGCCTGGCCGCATCCCCGACAGCACAGCCCAAACAAATTCCCCCTGTTGCGGCAATTCAATCCTTTCCCAACGAAACAAGCCAGTTTGTTCCGGCGCTTGGAAATCAATCTCCCCCAGGGGCGTAAACACCTCTAGGTAAATTAACTTTTCAGTAAAAGCCCCTTCCCCCGCTAACCGGGGCACCCAAAATCCCACTTGGGTTAGGCCATCCCCTTGGTAATGGCCCCCCAATTTTTTCACCACTTCCCGGGCCGCTTGGAAATAGTTCTCCGGCGATTCCGTGACACTCCGGGCCCAAGCCATTAGTTTTTCTGTTTCTTCTTCGACCAGATGGATACGATTCAATGTTTTCATACTGAAAAATAAGCTCAAAATAAGCTGAAATTGCTGGGGAGTAAGGGATTTTCAACTCTGTCATTGCTGACTTAGGGGGGCAAAAACAATGTCAATCCAGGGATAAATCCAGGCATATTAGTTCACACGTTTATTGTTTATCCCTAGGCGATCGCCGGGGGCAAAGCTCAATGTTATCAAAACTCCATAAAAAAACTGCAAAAATTATCCTGACTGAATGGAAGTCAAAAAGACTGGAAAATGGGATCAAACAACAAGAAAAAATCAATTTACCCTGCCCATGGCAATAGTTTTAAGGTTAACAAAAAAAATAGAATTTACCGCAATCGACGGGTAAATTTCCAGAGGATACCCCCAACTCCAGAAGCAGAAATCTTGCCAGAAAAGCTTTTTCTGTTACTATACTTAACAAGTAACTACTTTTTCCATAGTCCAGGGGCGGCTTTCCAAAAACCAGAGATTGGTGGCTTGCCGCTGCTGTTCTCCTCTGGAGTAAGGGGAAAAGGTAATTAGTGTTACGGCATTTTACTGACGGGTTAAGTAATCTTTAACAAAGATTTATGAGCCGTTACCGTAATTGCCCCCACAGGGGAACGCGATGTCTGTGGACTCGCCCAGGACGTAATCAATTTTTCTGTACCGATATTAGCGGTGAAAAGTTTTATTCAACGTACTAAAATGCCCCGGCGGGAATTAACTTGGGTTCCGGGAAGTCGGGTGCATTAGCCGTACTAGACTAACCCAATAGTTACTTTGTTTGATTCTTGATTTTGGAGACCGCTGATTTTATGAATTCATCCCTTGTGATCCTTTACCACCGTGAGCCCTACGACGAAGTTAGGGAAAATGGCAAAACGGTGTATCGAGAGAAAAAGAGTCCCAACGGGATTTTGCCCACCCTCAAAAGTTTTTTTGCCGATGCGGAACAGAGCACCTGGGTCGCATGGAAACAGGTTTCGCCGAAGCAAAAGGATGATTTTCAGGCGGATATGTCCATTGAAGGCCTTGGCGATCGTTGTACGGTGCGCCGGGTGCCCCTGACGGCGGAGCAGGTAAAAAACTTCTATCACATCACTTCCAAGGAAGCCTTTTGGCCCATTCTCCACTCTTTCCCCTGGCAGTTCACCTACGATTCTTCTGATTGGGATAATTTTCAGCACATTAACCGCTTATTTGCCGAGGCGGCCTGTGCCGATGCCGATGACAATGCATTGTTTTGGGTCCACGACTATAACCTCTGGTTAGCGCCCCTTTACATTCGTCAGCTCAAGCCCAACGCCAAGATTGCCTTTTTCCACCACACCCCCTTCCCCAGCGTTGATATTTTCAATATTTTGCCCTGGCGGGAGGCGATCGTAGAAAGCTTGCTGGCCTGTGATCTCTGTGGTTTTCATATTCCCCGCTACGTAGAAAATTTTGTCGCCGTGGCCCGTAGTCTCAAGCCGGTGGAAATCACCAGACGGGTTGTGGTAGACCAAGCCTTTACCCCCTACGGTACGGCCCTGGCGGAACCGGAACTCACCACCCAGTTGCGTTATGGCGATCGCCTCATTAACCTCGATGCGTTTCCCGTGGGCACCAATCCGGCAAATATCCGGGCGATCGTGGCCAAAGAAAGTGTGCAACAAAAAGTTGCTGAAATTAAACAAGATTTAGGCGGTAAGAGGCTAATTGTTTCCGCTGGGCGGGTGGATTACGTGAAGGGCACCAAGGAAATGTTGATGTGCTATGAACGTCTACTGGAGCGTCGCCCCGAATTGCAGGGGGAAATTAGCCTGGTAGTCCCCGTAGCCAAGGCCGCTGAGGGAATGCGTATTTATCGCAACGCCCAAAACGAAATTGAACGACTGGCAGGGAAAATTAACGGTCGCTTTGCCAAACTGTCCTGGACACCAGTGATGCTGTTCACCTCTCCTTTAGCCTATGAGGAGCTCATTGCCCTGTTCTGTGCCGCCGACATTGCCTGGATCACTCCCCTGCGGGATGGGCTAAACCTGGTGGCTAAGGAGTATGTGGTGGCTAAAAATGGCGAAGAAGGAGTTCTGATCCTCTCGGAATTTGCCGGTTGTGCGGTGGAACTACCCGATGCGGTGTTGACTAACCCCTACGCTTCCAGCCGTATGGACGAATCCATTGACCAGGCCCTGGCCATGGACAAAGACGAACAGAAAAAACGCATGGGGAGAATGTACGCCGCCATTAAGCGTTACGACGTTCAACAATGGGCCAATCACCTACTGCGGGAAGCCTACGCCGATGTGGTACTGGGAGAGCCCCCCCAAATGTAGGCGATCGCCAATGCCAGTTGTGGTCGGCGGATGGTAACCAAATAACCATTGTCCAAACCCCCTAAAAATTGCCCAAAGTTAGAGTTTAGGGGGCTTTTTTCCATTCAATTGCACGATTTATTCCTCATTGGAGCATTACCCAGCCATGCGTAATTTCCCAGAAATCCAAAATACGGCCTATGACCTAATTGTGATTGGGGGAGGCATTAACGGGGTTGGCACGGCCCGGGACGGAGCCCTACGGGGCCTAAAAACCCTCCTGATCGAAAAGGATGATTTCGCCAGTGGTACGAGTAGTTGGTCCACCCGCTTAATCCATGGCGGCCTGCGCTATCTGGAATATTTTGAATTTAATCTGGTGCGGGAATCCCTGCGGGAGCGGGAAGTTCTGCTCCACACCGCCCCCCATTTGGTCCAGCCCCTCCAGTTGACCATTCCGGTGTACGACTGGTCGAGCCGGGCCTATTGGGAAATTCAGGCGGGCATGATTCTTTACGACATCCTCAGTTTTGATAAAACCCTCCCTTCCCATAGGATGTTAAGCCCCCAACAGTTCCAGCAACTGTTCCGAGCGGCGGAGAAAAAAGGCTTAAAAGGAGGAGCCCAATATTTTGACGGCCAGGTGGAATATGCGGAACGGTTAGATTTAGAAGTGACCCTATCGGCCCAAAAGGCCGGGGCGGCCATGCTCAATTATGTGGCTGTGAAGGGGTTGGAGAAAGGGGAAAATAACCTGATTACCGCCATCCATTGCCAGGATCAACTGAGCGGAGAAAAATTTACTGTTAATAGCGCCCAGGCGATCGTCATTAATACCACTGGCCCCTGGGTAGATGAAGTTTGTGGCTTAGCCCATCGAGGGGGAGAACCCGTTGCCATTGTCCAAGAAAGAAAAATTGGTGGCACCAAGGGCAGTCATATTGTGGTGGATCCCTTCCCTGGAGCCCCCGCTTCAGCCTTATATGTGGAAGCGTTTGTGGATAAACGGCCCTATTTCATCATTCCCTGGTTGGGTAAATATCTGATTGGCACCACGGACCACCGCTATGATGGTTCCCTCGACAGGGTTAAAGCCAGTGATGACGAGATTGATTACCTGATTGCGGAAACTAACCGGGTGATGCCAGCAGCTCAGTTAACCAGGCAGGATGTGCGTTTCACCTATTCCGGGGTGCGCCCTCTGCCCTACACCGATGGCAAAAAGGCCGGCAGTATTACCCGCAACCATATTCTTTATGACCATAGTCAAGACGGAGTTAATAATTTGATTTCCCTAATTGGCGGTAAGTTGACCACCTATCGCCAGGTGGGAGAAGAAATGGTGGATAAGGTTTATGGCAAGCTGAGACGCTCTGCTCCTCCCTGTCCAACCCTGACCCAACCTTTACCGGGGGCAGAAGCCTATCCCCTGTCCTTGGAAACTGCCATGGATAAATATGGCAATCATTTGGAGCGTCATTCTATTCAACATTTATTTTGCCTTTACGGAGCCAGGGCTGGAGACATTTTAGCCTTAGTCCACGGAGCGCCGGAGTTGGGGGAAAGGATTATTCCTTCCTTGCCGGATATCAAAGCCCAAGTTGTTTTTGCAGTACAAGCAGAAATGGCCCACACCTTGGTGGATATTTGTCGACGACGTACGGCGATCGCCATGGTGACTAACGATTATGGCTTTAGCGCCCTGGCCGGCATTTGCCAAACGTTAACAGACCATTGTGGCTGGACCCAGGAGCAATGTGACAAGCAAATTCAAAAGTACCATGAATATATGGAGCAAAACTGCATTCCCGACTATTGTCTCCACTGAAAAAAGTTAGGCCAAGCCCCAATTAAATGGGGGAATTGAATCCCAAGTCGGGGGAGAAGCTAGAAAAAAATCCCCCAGCATTGGGGTCACTTTAGTGGGTCAATTGAGAATAGTAACCTGAAACCAGGCAAAGGGCCCTGGCCCTACGCTCCCATGCCAGAATATTGTTTCAAACCCTGTCGCCATAGCCAACGGTTAAGCAGGGCAAATATGCCAATCCAAACACCAATAATTAATAAACTCTTGAAGAAGGGCAAAGGTAAACCCACCAAAGCGGCGGCGGGGAAGTAAACACCGTAGGGGAACGGGGTGAGTAAAACAATTTGCCTTACTGCGTCGGGAAAGGTCTCTAGGGGAGCAATAACGCCCGACAGAAAAATATAAAACAAAAACCAGAGGTCTTGGAGGGCGCTGGCCCGTTCCGTCCAAAAGGCACAGAGGGCAAAGGTGTACTGAATCAAAAAGTACAAGGTAAAGGAACAGACAATGCCAATTAGCCCTTGGATAAAATGCCAGGGATCGGGCAGCCAAAAGGCTTCGGGATAGAGGGAGAAAAAAAGAACAGTCAAAATAGCCAGAATGGGCAGGCGGGTCATTTTTTCGGCCCAGTGGCGGGCTATATGATGCCACACCGGATCTAGGGGTTGCAGTAAACGGAAAGATAAAACTCCTTCCAGCACTTCCTTTTCAAATTCCCAAATTACCCAGATGGTGGTCATCTGGCGCACCACAAAGACAGCAAAAAAATACCGGGCCACCTGGATCGCGTCAAGGGTAAAGTCGCCACTCTCCGCTGCTTTCACCCACACGCCCATCAAAATTAGAGGCAGGGAGCCGGACAAAATCCAAAAGAAAATTTCTGCCCGGTACTCCACCATTTGGGCAAAGTAAACGCTCAACAGCACCCGCAGTTTGTGGGGAAAATGACCCATAAAGTTTTAGTCAAATTACAACTCACCCGCTATCCCCAGCCAAGGTTTGGGGGGAGTATTCACTTTAACCTGCTTCTTCTTCGACGGGAAAGGGTAACACCGGCAGGCGATCGCCTCGGAACACTTCTTCGGAAAGTTTACCTAGGGCTTCACTGCGTTGACCAAGGCAACGGGCTAAACCCAGGGCGGAAAGCACGGGCAGGGTAGTGGCGCTTAAAACTAATTTGGTTAAGGGATCCATGGCAATTGAGATGTATAAGTTACTTCAACTTTAACGGGGCCAGAGTTTGCGCCACCAGGGAATAGAATCCCGGGGGCCTTCCAGATAGTTAATTTTGTCCTCAATTTCCCCCAGGGGCCAACCAGTCAAATTAGCAAGGGTCTTGGCTTCTTCCCGTTGGCGTTTTTGCACCGTTTGACGATAGGTGTTGGCGGCGGTGCAATTCATTTCCCCACGATAGGGACGCCGTAGGACATAACGCCCTTGGAACAATTCCTGGTTAGCGGTGTTTTGAAAACGTAAATCCTCCGGGAATTTGTCGGGGGTGTAGCGTAAATGTAAACGGGTGATGAACACATTGCTGTTGCCAGGGAAAGGCATACCCCGGAAGGAAGGATTGGGGCTAGCACTGGGTTGGTCTAACCAAAATACTCCGGCTTCTTCTAGTTCTTGGGGGGAAAGGGGATCCGCCGAACAGGGATCACAACTGCCCATGTCCCAGGCATATTCCAGAAAGGCAACATTTTTGCCGGAGCGCTTATAGGCAGTGTCGAACATAGCGCCATAGAACTGGCCAAATTCCCCCTGGACAAATTCAGGTAAATCTAAGTTAGAGGGAATTTTTTCAGTGCGATAGTTGGTAACTTCCACCGCTCCTTGGGGAGAGAGTAGATAAACGATTAATTCTTGGGGGCCATCTGCATTCACCATACCTAAACGAATGGGCAACATAAACCGGGGGGATTCATAGGCCATCATCAGCGGCCGTAAGGCTTGAAATCCTTGGCGATCGAATTCTTTCAGGTTGACTTTAGCAACAAAAAACTTTAGCCCTTGTTTAATATATGCTCCCAATACATCGGTCGCTCCAGGGGGAATGCGGTAATTATTTTGGTTTAACCAAGTTTCTAGGCCATTGGATTCCTTGGCACTGAGGATGAGAATGTCGTATTCTCCTACCGAAAACTGATTTTCAATGGTGACTCCCAACGCTTCATTGCTTATTTTTTCTTGCAATCCTCTGGTCATGCTGGGGGCCGCTGGCATTGCATCCATAAATTGACGGCCGCCGTAGGTTTCACAGGGATTATTGTCAAAATATTCCACTAAACGGGGGGCACTAAAATTGTCTAAACGCTCAATAATTTTTCTCTCCCCTACGTTTACTTGGTCTTCCTGTAGCACCACCGGAACCGGCACCACGAGGGCAAAATCTTGGGCTTTCCCTTGGTAATCGTTGGCCATGGTTAGCACTGTCTGATCGCCGTCTTTGGCAATGATCACCTGGGACGCATGGTTATAAAGACTAGTGTCAGCCTGGGCTACATAAAAACCACAAAAAGCCAGGGCAGGCCGAACAAAAAACAATAGGCTCAGCAAGCAAGCGACTAGGATGACCCCTGGACGAAGATAGGCAAAAATTTTCCGAATGGCTTTATCCATAGTTATGGGAGTTATGGGTCTCGCTGGCTTAAAAACTGCCGAGATGGTTACTGACAATCTGCAATATAGTCCGCATCATTGACGATCGCCATCAGTAAATTAATGAAAGTTTGTTAATTTTTGGATCATCATACTATCGGGGGAAGCTCAGTTTCGTGAATGATTGTTAAGTTAGAAGTAATGATTTAATCATTAACCTTACTCCTCCCACCTACAAAATTATGTTACTTTTCCTACTTCCAGGCAGCGGCGATCGCCTGGCCAAATTTTCCACCGCCCTACTAAGCTTTGCCTTTATGGGACTAGGAAATTTAATCACACCAATGGCCGTTGCAGCCCAAAATTTTCCTCTGCGCCAAGGTGTTCATTTTTATGGTGAATCTGCCCAGCCGGGGTTAGTGGGCCAGGAATATTTCATCTTTCAGGTACGGGGCAATCAACTGATAGGAGCTTTTTTTGCTTACCAGTCTGAGTTTGCTTGTACCCATGGCGCCGTCTCTGCCCAAGCGTTGGATTTGGTAGTGGAAGACCCCTATGGGGAGCAGCCCCCCAGCCGTTTTGCCCTGAACCTAGTTCCCCGATCGCCAGTGGCCCGCAGTGGTAACAATATTGACTTAACGTTGCAGGGCTTAAAGGAAATCAGCACCATTGGTGCCCTGGAACAGGACATTTTGGCTGCTTGTTTATAGTTAAAACCAATCAAGCTCTTTCCTCTGTCGGAAAAAACAGACTTTTTCACTTTCATTCCCTGTAGTTGGGATCAATCTGGCGGTGCTCTACGTCCCAAAACCTGTAGGGTGGAATATTGCCACATTGCCAAGGAGTTTGATTTTTCATGGGCATGATTGACTGGGCCATTGTGCTGGTCTATTCGGCGATTGTCATTGCCATTGGGGCGATCGCCAGTCGCAAACAAGATAATACCGATGAATATTTCCGGGGTGCAAAGCAAATTCCCTGGTGGGCCCTAGGTTTTTCCATCATTGCCACCTCTTTTTCCGCCGCTTCTTTGCTGGGGGGCCCGGGGGAGGGTTACGGCCACGGCTTTTTATATTTGCAACTGCAATTGGGAGACTTAATCGGCTATGGCTTAGTCATTGCTGTCTTTTTGCCATTTTTTGTCCGGCTCAATCTCACCACTGCCTACGAATATTTGGAAAGGCGCTTCGATGCCAAAACCCGTTCCCTCGGTTCCCTTTGTTTTCTGCTGTTTGTCATTGCCCGCCTAGGGGGACTTTTATACGCCGCCGCCCTGGTGTTATCGGTGCTAACTGGCATTAGTACGAATACTGCCATTTTGATGGTGGGGGTGGTTTCGATTATTTACACCGTTGCCGGGGGAATCACCGCCGTAGTTTGGACGGACGTGTTGCAATTTGGCATGATTTTCGTCGGTTTGGGGGCGGGCATTTGGGCCGCAGTTACCGCTGTGCCAGGGGGTTTTGGGGAACTGTGGCGCATTGCTGGGGAAAACGGCAAGTTGGTGGTATTTAATTTTGATTGGGATCCCGCTTCCATTCGTTCTCTACCCACAGCGTTGATCGCCTACGGCATTTTAGCTTTTGCGGTGGCGGGGACTAATCAACAGTCAGTCCAGCGTTATGTTTCCTGTGCCGATGAGCAATCAGCCCGCAAAGCCATCTTTCTCGGTTGGTTTTCCGGCGTTTTAGGAGTAGGGGCCACCCTGTTACTAGGGGTTTTGCTATTCAGCTTTTACCAACTCCAGGGAGGGTTACCAGGAAATATCAAACCCGATGAAATCCTTTCCTATTTTATTGTCAACCAAGTCCCCCCTGGGGCATCGGGATTCCTCGTGGCGGCGATTTTTGCGGCGGCCATGTCTTCCATCGATTCTGCTTTGCATTCTTTGGCCACTTGCATGACGGTGGACTTTTACGACCGTTACATAAATATTCAAGCCAGCGAAATGCGCTCAGTCCGGGTGGCCCAGGGGTTAATTATTGTCTGGGGCGTAGTGGCAATTTTTTCCGCTATTTATGCCGCTTCCACCGGGCAGGATCTACTAGAATTCTTGGTGTCCTATACCACCATGTTTTTGGGACCGCTGTTGGGGATTTTTCTGATGGGGGTCTTGTTTCCCCGCATTAATGCTCTGGGTGCTTTTTACGGCACCGTGGCGGCAGTTTTACTGGTAATTATTGCTTCCAATGCCGGTTGGCTTACTTTCCCTGGCATTTGGCGCTCGGCGGTCACTGCTCCCCTGGCTGTTCTGCTAGCTTTAGGGATTTCCCTCTTTGCCAGCGCCCCCACTCCTAAGCATTTACTCGGTTTGACCATTTGGCATCCGGTCACAGATGCTCCGGGCACCAATGTTGTGGCCAGGCCGGGAGCCGATGACCAAGATTTGGGCTAGTGAACTAACTGTTTGAGTTTTGTTGAATTTAAGGGCTTTTTTATGAAGTACTCACTATTTGTCGCTACGGCGATCGCCACTGTTGTGGGAGGATCAACCACGGGCCAAGTAATGGCCCAGTCCCCCAACCAAGATCTGCGGAGTTTTTTTGAAACGGGTCGTCCCCAATCCCAGGACACTCTGCGGTTCCAACGTCCCCCCAGCGGTGTACCGCCTATCCGCACCAATGCTAACAATTGGCAGTTAATTGTTTTTAGCCAGGGTAATGTTTCTTTTTGGATGCCCCCAGGAATTTTGGCCCAGGATAACGTTGTCATTGCTACCGCTGAAGGGGATTTAAATTTTCAAACCTTGACCAGCACCGACAACGACCATCGTTATGTGGCGGCCTATGCCACAGGGTTAACTGAGCAACAAATTAACGACCCTGCGGCCCTGTTCACCGCTATGCAAGCCAGGGTAGCCCCGACGGAAACCTTTTCCCTCATGAATGAGCGCCCGGTAACTTTGGGGGATTATCAAGGCTCGGAATTTACTTTTGAAAGTGACACAGAAAGAGTGACTTTTCGTGCCTATTTAGTCGGGAATAAAATCTATGCCATGGGGGTCATACAACCCTTGACCAGCACCAGAGATAATGCGGCCCGCACGTTTCTTAATGCGTTGCAGTTCATTGATAATTGATGCCCTGATGATTAAAGCCCTGGTCACACCGGAATGAATTTTGACCAGGCGATCGCCAAAATTTCTAGGGGAGAGGACGCATTCTAATTGTCTCCATTGTTGCCCTGGTTTTTGCTCGATTCCCAGCGAAATAGCCAAGTCATCAGGGCCACTACCCCCAGTTGGAGGGCCAAATTGGGCAAAATCTCCGTCGGGTCGTAGCCGGCCAGCAGTCGGAGGCTAAAAATAAATACGCCAATCAGGCCGGAAGCCCCCAAGCCCAGGTAGATAAATTTGCGGAAACCTCGATAGGGAGCCTCGGCCTCAGCCTTTAAGCGTTCAAATTGGTCTTTGTTAGTAGGCAAAATTTTGCAGGAATGGGGTCAGAAAATTACAACAATTTCTCGATGTCCGCCGCAATTTCATCGGGTTTGGCGATGGAACCGTAGCGTTTGACCACTTTACCTTGGCGATCGACCAAAAACTTAGTGAAATTCCATTTAATGTCCTCCGCACCACCCAAAAAAGGAATGGCCATACCAGGGCTAGCTGCGGTTAAAAACTTAAATAGGGGATGGGCGTTGGGACCATTGACTTCCACTTTTTCAAATAAGGGAAAAGTTACTCCATAACGGGTTTCGCAAAAGTTTTTAATTTCCCCTGAGCCACCGGGTTCCTGCTGGCCAAACTGATTACAGGGAAAACCAAGCACCGTAAAACCCCGATCGCCGAATCGATTGTATAGAGCCTGGAGTCCTTGGTATTGGGGAGTGAAGCCACATTGACTGGCGGTGTTGACAATTAACAGCACTTTACCTTCAAAGTCCCTCAGAGCTACGGGGGAACCATCCAAGGCATTGGCAGAAAAACCGTAGATTGTGTTGTTGGCTTGGGCAGTCATAGAATTTAGCGAAGTAAAAACAGTAAAAAAAGACTTGTCTAACTCAACAAATCAATCAACAATTTCTGTAGTCTAACAAAAACTTAGAGGGGAGCAGATTGCCCCAAGGTTCCTATACTAGCCATGACTAAAGCTAGGGGCTTTACCACGTTTTTAGGCAAGAATAATGAAATTCAATATCGGAATGTTTGTGGTGCTGAGCCTAGGCGCTGACCACGTCCCCCATCAGCAACCCAGCAATGAGGAGCAATAACAGAGCCACAGAGAAATCGAGGATTTGCGGATCAAGACGGCGGGCAATCCAATACCCCAGGGAAACCCCCAACAGACTAGTGGAAATTAGGGCTAGGGCTGAGCCGGCAAACACCACCCAGGGAGATTGGGACTCAGCGCTAATTAGTAAGGTACTCAATTGGGTTTTATCACCCATTTCCGCCAAAAAAATGGTCAAAAAGGTAGAAAAGAATACCGGGCGAAAATAATTGGGAGAGGCGGGTAGATCTTGGCTCACGGCGGTTTGACTGGACGGAAGTAACAGCGGCAATGGTGGGGACACAGTGGCCCATAGACCCTGCTCTTTTTGATAGCCTAGCGGATTGGGGGACTTTCCAAGCCTAACTCCAATCTCCTAAGCAAAAGTATGGGCGAGATAATCGCCGGGATTGCCGAACAGCTTAAATCCAATCTTCTTCCTCATCAGCCCCGTTATTTTCTTCTGCCACGGGGGGATTGGGAGCCGAATTAATTACCCGGTAGGGAGCATCATATACACCACTTGGACGGGGAGGCTTGGTATCTGAGGGCTCGTTTTTCTCAGCTTTAGGCCGGGCTGGGCGATATTGCTGAGAATAAATAGTACCCTCCCGTTTCGTGTTTTGGGGGGTTTGGGGAGCTTCAAATTGTCGCAGATCCGGTAAAGGCTCCCTGGGAGGTGGGGAAATTATTTCCTCTTGGGCAAGAGGGGGCAGATTATCTCCTTGATCATTTCGATCGCCTTGGTCATCATCAGAGGCTATCGATGGAGTGGGCCCTATTGTTTCCGGCGGAAATTTTTCCCTATTCCTGGGGGCAGGGCGGGGGGAATCTTGGACAGTGGGCCGGGGTCGAGTCGGGGGTTTGGGGTCAGACCAATCAGCCAAATCCGGTTCTGGCTCATCCCAATCCCATTCTTCTGCCATGGTGACTGGTTGCGGTGCCCGTTGGGGACTAGGGGGAGTGGTGGGGGGCGGCGGTGGCTCAAAGGATTCCGATGGCGATCGCCGGGGGGGATTGGGGCGAAAATTTTGGGGCCTGGCTTTGGGTTGACCTAGGGAACTCAGGACATTGATCAGCACACTGGTGAAAACTCCCAGGGTGAGGAATAGTACTACCCACAACCCCAGGGGCAAGGTGAAGCTAGCTAGGGCAGACTCAGCAGTGGTGCCGAAAAAATTTAGTTGTATGGGCTGTCGATTTTGCAGGAAAAAAATTAATCCTGTTCCTATCAAAAAAATGAGCAGTAAACCTTGCATAAGTTTTTAATCAATGGCGTAACTGATCACCAATCTCCAGGGGAACATGGACATCTAAATAAATATTAACCGTCACTTATAAAATACCTCTGCTTCTCAGACGGGAGTAAAAAGGTGATTTTGGTTGAGAATCTGCTTCCTGGATTGACTGCCACTGTTCTTGAATCTGTTGATCAACTTCTTCTTGATGATCGAAATAATAGCCCATAGCAGAATATGCTTCCGAAGGCTTTAGATAGGGATGTTGGCGGCACATTTCATCCACAGACCAACCATGGGAAAGATAGTCCATCACAATATGGGCAACTTGAATGCGAGGCAATCTTTCCAGATGGGCTGGCTGGTCGTCTATTTTACGAATATGGGGATAATTAGTAACGGTTAACATTTTTGATCATTCACATTTAAAGACCGGAATTATCTTGAATTTGGGCAAATAATTGGCGAGTACCTTGTTCCTCCACTAGGGTGGAAACCATGGCCGCCATCAACGTTTCTGGGGTCACAGTAAAGGGTAAGCGGTGAATGTCCGAATTGGGTAAACAGGTAAATTCCGCCGTCTGTCGTAATTCCTCCAGGGAAATTCGTCCCAGACCCAGATCTTGCAGGGTTTTGGGTAAACCTATCTCATCGTAAAAGCTCAGTAATTGGCGACGGGCAGTAGCGGCGAGTTGATTACCGCTGACCAATTCTTCTAAGCGTAACTGCACCAAAATGCCATAGGCGACTTTTTCCCCGTGGAGGGCATGGTGGGCCTGGGGCAATTGGGTCAAACCATTGTGGACTGCATGGGCTGCGACGGTGCGGCAGTTAGCACCACCCAAACCACCGATTACCCCCGCCATCAACAAACTGGCATCCACCACTTCCCGCCAGGTTTCGCTACCCGGTTGGGCCAGGGCTTCAGCGGATTTTTGGAAAAGAATATCCCGCAAAATTCGAGCTTGTTGTACAGCGGCCACGGTGAAAGTATCGCTGGATTGACCACTACTAACGGAAGCTTCATACCATTTGGCGATCGCATCTCCAATGCCGGCAACTAGTAATCTTGGTTCAGCCCGTTGGATCAATTCATAATCCACAATCAATAAATCCGGGCATCGGTCTAGGGCCACGTCATAACGGAAAGCCCCCGTTTCGCTGTAAACATTGGCCAAGGCAGTCCAACCCGCACAGGTAGCGGCCGAGGTAGGTACTGTGGCGATCGCCAATTGGGTTTGATGGGCCAATAACTTAGCCGTATCTAGGGCTTTGCCTCCCCCAATACCTAGGATAAAATCTGGCTGTTCCTGGTGAACCCGTCGCCGCAACTGTTCGAGGGAAGACTCGGCGCAGTCAGGTAAATAGCTGGCCAGAGGCAGGGTCAGACCATAATTTTTCTGCAATGTTTGTAAAGACTTTTCCCCCAACTCAGCAGAGTGGCTACCCGTTACCACTAGGCCCTTACTCCCCAATTTTTGCAAATGTTCCCCCGCTTTAGCCAAAGCACTACGAATCACCACCGTGGGGGCGATCGCCATGGAAACCAAAGGTTGGGTGACAGGGGAAATTGATGGGGCCATAGTCGCAGGTTCGTTTAGTCTCAATAGTTGCCAAAATCCAATTGAAAACCAGGTTATTCCAGCCTAGCTCAGCGCTATAGATTCGGGAAAATCACTGGTAGTAATTGGCTCAAAACTATTTTAGGAAAAAAAGAGGCTTTTTGCCTTCTCCCCCTGCTGCTGGGGAAAACTGTCATTTTTACCTCGATCAAATCAATGGTTAAAACTGGGTTAATACTATGGTGACCAGGCTTAGCATGAAGTTTTGTAACGGTTTTGTAAAGCTCTATTGCAACTTTGCCGTCCCAGCGGCGATCGCCTACCCCTAAGCAAAAAGACCGTGATAGGATGCGATCCGTGCTCGCTCACTTTTTTTATTAAAAGAAATTTAGGAGAAAGGCTTTGGTATTACGGGTAGCAGTCGTTGGAGGAGGCCCCGCTGGTTCTTCCGCCGCCGAAATTTTAGTAAAAGCCGGAATTGAAACCTACCTGTTTGAGCGTAAGCTAGACAACGCCAAACCCTGTGGTGGAGCAATTCCCCTCTGTATGGTGGATGAGTTTGATCTGCCCCCGGAAATCATTGACCGCCGGGTACGGAAGATGAAAATGATCTCCCCTTCCAACATCGAGGTCAACATCGGTCAGACCCTCAAGGACGACGAATATATCGGCATGTGCCGCCGGGAAGTGCTGGATGGTTTTCTCCGGGAACGGGCGGAGAAACTGGGTACAAAAGTCATTAATGGCACCGTTTATAAATTAGACATTCCTAGCAAAGATAGTGATCCCTACACCCTCCACTATGCCGACCACAGCGTTGGTGGCACCACTGGGGAAATGAAAATCCTAAAAGTAGATGTGGTGATTGGGGCTGATGGCGCTAACTCTCGCATTGCCAAAGCCATTGACGCTGGGGATTACAACTATGCGATCGCCTTCCAAGAGCGGATTCGTCTGCCGGAAGACAAAATGGCCTACTACGATGAACTAGCAGAAATGTATGTGGGCGATGACGTTTCTCCGGATTTCTACGCCTGGGTATTCCCAAAATATGACCACGTGGCGGTGGGCACCGGCACCATGAAGGTGAACAAAGCCCGCATCAAAGACTTACAGGCTGGCATCCGCACCAGGGCTGCCAAAAAACTAGAAGGCGGAGAAATCATCAAAGTGGAAGCCCATCCCATTCCTGAACATCCCCGGCCCCGGCGGGTGGTTGGTCGAGTAGCCCTAGTGGGGGATGCCGCTGGTACCGTCACCAAATCCTCTGGGGAAGGCATTTACTTTGCCGCCAAATCCGCCCGTATGTGTGCGGAAACCATTGTGGCCACCAGCAATAATGGCCAACGGGTGCCCACCGAAGCCGATCTGAAACAATACATCAAACAATGGGATAAACGCTACGGCGCTACCTATTTGGTGTTGGATATTCTGCAACGGGTCTTCTATCGCACCGATGCCACCAGAGAAGCCTTTGTGGAAATGTGTTCCGACATCGATGTGCAAAAGCTAACTTTTGACAGTTACCTGTACAAAACCGTGGTACCCGCCAATCCATTGGTGCAAATGAAAATTACCGCCAAAACCATTGGTAGCTTGCTCCGGGGTAACGCTTTAGCCCCTTAATGCTAATGGCTTGTTAGTTTAACTAATTTTTCAATAAAGTAGAGAGGTGAGTTTTGGCTCACCTTTTTATTGTCTTATTTTTACCAATTTTTTAATTTATGCGACTTAAGCCTAGAGATATTGAGATTAATCCTAATCTCCCTAAGTATCCTTTTGATAATGATCTGTTAGACCGTAAGGAAGAAATTGAAAATTTAACGCAGATTATTCAAATTGACCAATTACATTAAATTCAAGGATTTTCAAATGACTACTGAAGCTGCCCTATTAAACATTGCTGAAAATCTGCCTGATGACTTAAAAATCGAGCTTTTACACTATGCTGAATATTTAATGAATAAATCCTTAAATGCGCCCCAAAAGCCATTAGCAGGATCGATGAAAGGAACTTTTATTTTACCTCTACCCGAAGACTTTGATGCCCCCTTAGAAGAATTTGAGGAGTATATGTAATGAATTCTGTTTTGATAGACACCCACGTTTTTATTTGGTTAGCAGAAGATGACTCTAACTTGCCTGTGACGACAAAAGATACCTTAGAAAATATGGATAACGTTTTTGTTAGTATTGCCAGCTTTTGGGAAATTTCTATTAAACTAAAAATTGGTAAACTTTCTCTCTGTGGTGATTTCAATAGTATTGAAGCTAGTTTTCAAAGAACCCGATTCAAGCTATTACCTATTACACTAAAAGACACAATTAAACTTTATAATCTTCCCTTGCACCACAAAGATCCCTTTGATCGTATTTTGGTATCCCAATCGATTAATCATTCTCTTATTTTAGTCAGTCGTGATCAAGCTCTGGATGATTATCCGATTCAACGCCTGTGGTTGTAGAAAATAGCGACCTGAACGAAACTGTTGTGCCCGCCAATTCTAGGGACGTTTATTGGTAAAAATTCATCACATCTGTGAACCATTGCTCCAGGCGATCGCCATAGGCAGGGAGAGAATAACGGCGATCAGCCACTGAACGACAATTGGCCCGGTCGATGGCTGATATTTTTCCTACAGCGGCCACCAAAGCCGGAACGTCGTCGGGGGGTACTAAAAATCCTGTTTGCTCGGTTTCGACGATTTCCCTTGGGCCACCCCGGTCATAGGAAATTACCGGCACCCCACAGGCTAAGGCTTCCACTGCAACCCTGCCAAAAGCCTCTACCCATTTATGGGTCATTATTAGGGCTTGGCACTGACCTAAAGCCTGTTGGAATTCAGCAGTGGGCAAAAAGCCCTTATATTCCACCTGGGCTTGGGGATAACTGCGTTTTAGGGACTGCCAATACTGTTCATCCTGGAGATAACCAAAAACTTGCAAAGGCAAATTGGTTGCTTGAGCCACTGCAAAGGCATCTTCCAAACCCTTTTCCGGGGAAATGCGACCGGCCCAAGCCAAAGTTTTACCTGATTTAGGAACAAATTGATACTGGTCCAAATCAATGCCACTGCTCAAAATGCGGAAAGAATCCGCCACAGCATAGGTTTCAGCCTGGGCTTGGGTGTGGGCCCCCAATGTGCCGGGACATAGCTGAGCCACCCGGTTGATCGCCTGGTCCATAACTGCATTCCAGGAGCTAATGCAAACATAGTGCAATACCGGCCGCTGTAAAAAAGGGGAAAGGTAAAAAGGTAACCATTCATAGCCAAAATCGACAATTAAGTCATAATCTTGTTCTACTTCCCTGATGTAGTCCCACATATGGGCCACCACCGCATCCTCTGGCATCAGTACTGGATCGTGGTAGGTCGGCTCTGGAATTAAAGGCTGCAACGCCCCGGCAATTTCCTGGATGGGCAAACCGGCGATCGCCGAACCCTTGGGGGCGACAATTTTGACCTCATGGCCACGACTGACCATGGTGCGGGTGATGTTTTTTAAGTTCAGGGCCACTCCCCCCAACCGTCCAGAATTGAGGGAACTGACGGGACTAGAAACAAATAGTAGGCGCATATTTAATGCCCAAGAATTGGAGAAATAATTCCCTTAATTCCTTTAGCTTTCCCCCTGCATGGCCCGAATTAATTCCTGGGCTACTTCAGGGCGGGAGAATTCCGGTGGCGGCAATTGTCCATCCCGAAGCAAAGCCCGCACTTTAGTGCCAGAGAGGTGAATGCGGTCTTCTGGGCCACTGGGACTGGTTTTAGTGGTGGCCATTTGCAGGGTCTTTTTGCAGTAAAAAGCGTGCTCGAACTTCATCGGCACAATACCCAGCGCTTCCGGGGCAAACTCGTCAAAAATTTCCTGGGCATCGTAGGTGCCGTAGTAGTCCCCCACCCCGGCGTGGTCCCGACCTACAATGAAATGGGTACAGCCATAGTTTTTGCGAATCAGGGCATGGAAAATAGCCTCCCGGGGCCCGGCGTAGCGCATGGCGGAAGGATTAATACCCAGAATGACCCGCTCTTTGGGGAAGTAATTGTCCACCATAATTTCGTAGCAACGCATCCGCACATCGGCGGGAATGTCATCACTCTTTGTTGCCCCCACCAGAGGATGGAGAAAGAGGCCATCAACTACCTCCAGCGCGCATTTTTGAATGTATTCATGGGCCCGGTGGATGGGGTTACGGGTTTGAAAGCCGACAATGGTTTTCCAGCCCCGCTCGGCAAATAACTGACGGGAAGCGGCGGGGTCAATTTGGTATTTGGGAAACAGGGGATGGGGTTCCCGCTCCAGTAACCAGATGGGGCCGGCCAGGTTAACAGGGCCTTGGTCATAAATCACCTTGACTCCAGGGTGGGCTTGGTCGTCGGTGCGGTAAACGTTTTTAGCTTCGTGGGCTTTGTTGTAGTGATATTTCTGGGTCAGCTCCAACACACCGATGAATTTACCAGCGCTGTTGTCCAACCGCACCCAACTGCCTACTTCCAAGGGAGCGGCCACTTCCTCTGTCACTGATAAAGTCACGGGTACCGACCAGGGCAAACCGTTGCTGAGTTTCATTTCTTCCACCACCAGCTCGTAGTCGTCCTGCTCCATAAAGCCCTTGAGGGGACTAAAACCGCCAATGGCAATCATGACCAAATCCGATGTGGCCCGTTCATCCAGTTGCACCCTGGGCAATTTATCGGCGATCGCCAAAAATTCCTGGCGTTCTGCTTCCGGGGCGAGGCGATTGATCAGTTGGCCGCCGTGGGGGGCAATGGCTGCAAGGGAAGTGGTCATGGTTAATTGGTAATGGATAGGGGAGATGACTAGCAAAAAGATTGATTAAACCCCAGACTAGATTGCCATGGAGGGGCGACAAAACTCAACTAGCGGCACTATCTTGTCAGCCCACCGGGATAGAATCCGGGCAACTAATCAGGAAAACATTAATGATTGCTACCCAACTCTGTTCAAAGTTATGAGGTTTACCATTAGCCCTGATGGGTATTTTTTGATCTGGGTGAAATCTTCTGCACAAACCCTGGACTAACGGAGGTTAATATCACAATCCCATCCAAAGATTCCTGGACAAGAGTGGGAGTTTCTAAGCCTATACTTTGCAGAGGCAAAACGGTTTCCGTCGCCCAATATTTAAAAGAATGTAGCTAAATCAACGCCATCAGAAAAAATCCGTCAAAATTACCCTTTTCAAGGAAATTTGCCACGGATCCTAGCCTTGTTGGCATCAACGACCTTCAAGGGAAACTAAGCATCATTTCCTCAAGCTTGTGAACAAGTTTTTAGATTATCTAATTAGCACAGGCAACGCAGCCATCGGAGGAATCCTTAAAGTCATCCTTTTGTACAGTGCGAATATAGTAGATCGCCTTACAACCGGCCTCCCAGGCCATGACCAGGGTGTCAAAAATGTCCTTGGCATTGAGGCTTCTTTCCGGTTCTTCAGGGAAATAAATGCCCGCATTGAGGTTAAATAATAACTCCATGGAAATGCCCGTATCTGTCCATTGTTGGATGGCGGCCACGGCTTTGACTACTTTGCGCTGGTCCATGGTTTTATTCTCCGGGTAGAACCAGAAACAATTACCAATGAAGGGCGGTGCAATGGGGACAGTGCCCTTAGCCCATTTATCGTAAAAGAAGCGGCTATAGACCGGCAAAATGCTGGCAGTGCAACCTTGGACTAGGGATGATGATGTGTTGGGGGCGATCGCCGTAATGTGGGAGTTGCGAATGCCGTGGGTTTGGATGTCGTTGGAGAGTTTTTCCCATCGTTCCGGTTTAGCCGCATTAGCTTGAAACCAACTGACGGGTTTGGAACCAATTAATAAACCTTTTTGCCAGTCACTACCGGGGAAAGCAGGGTAAGCTCCCCGTTCCTTGGCCAATTCCATGGAGGATTGGGTGCACCAATAGCCGATTTCCTCGAACAAGCGATTAATATCCGCTAACTCGTCATAATTCAGACGACGTTTAGCCAGCCAGTCTGCTAACCCCATGGCTCCCACCCCGATGGTGCGGTATTTATTGTTATGGCTTTTAGCATCGGCAAAGGGAGGCGCAGTCAATTCAATGGTGTTATCCAGCATCCGCACAGCAATCTGACTGACCCCAGCAATGTCTTGCAAGTCTAGATTGGCAAGGTTGAGGCTAACTAGGTTACAGCAATGGGCATCCTGACCAGGGGTAACGTTGGAGAATGATTCACAGCAAAGATTAGTGCCAGGAATATAACCTAAATGTTTATTAGGATTGGCTTTATTGATAGTGTCTTTAAAGGAAAGATAGGGCATCCCGGTTTCTACCTGGGTACGCATTATCTGCTTAAACAATTCCCGGGCATTAATACGTTTGTAGAGGGTAATGGTGGTATCGAGGTTTGACTCAATTTCTCGATAGGCACCTTCAAATTGTTCCCCCCAGAGTTCGGCTAACTCAATGCCCATTTTTTCCCTAACTTCGTAGGGGTCCACTAACGTCCAATCTTCTTTGTTAATGACCCGCCGCATAAATTCATCGGGCAAGATTAACTGGGGAAAAATATCATAGGCTTTACGTCGTTGGTCACCATTTTCCGCCTGCATTTCCAGAAATTCTGGTACGTCCAAATGCCACACATCCAGCCCTACGGTTACGGCTCCGGCTCTGCGCCCCCCCTGATTAACGGCGATCGCCGTATCGTTGAGCAGTTTTGTCCAGGGAATCACCCCTCCGGAAGCGTTGGGCTTACCCATTACCCAACTGCCGGTGGCCCGGATGCGGGAAACGTTAACTCCCACTCCACCACCGTTTTTGGAAATTCTGGCAGCATTGGTAATTTCCCCAAAAATACTTTCCAGGTTATCCTCCATGGCCACAATGAAGCAGGAAGTCAGAGAACCACCGGGCACTCGTAAATTAGCCAGGATTGGGGTGGCTAAAGAAATTCTACGGGCTGCAATTGATTCATAAAATCTCCGGGCCCATTGCAAACGGCGATCGGGGGCTTCCACCGAAGCTAATAGCAGCGCACAGGTTAATAACGCTTCCTGGGGTAATTCGTTGGGTAATAGATAGCGGCTAGTTAATAAAACTGCCCCGGCATAGTCATAGTCTGTGTCCCAGTCCGAGTTAATCCAACAGCCCGCTTCCTGCAATTCCCCTTCGCTGTAAGTCAAGATGCGGGAGTCATATTCCCCATTGGTGACCTTGGTTTGTACCGTGCGTAGATACTGCCCATACTGATATCCCCGACGCACTAGGGTATCTTTCCACAGACTCCAAACATGTAAACGGCCAGCCACGTAGCGCCAGTCTGGTTCGTTGGGACTGCACATTTCCAGAGCGCAGCTAATTAAATTATCTTGAATCTCTCTAGTGCTAATCCCCTCTCTCAACCTAGTCGTTAGCCCTGCTTCTAGGGCGATGGAGTTCACTTCCAACCCAAGGCAAGCCCAGTCCACCACTGCCCGAATTTTGCCAATATTTAGGGGAGTTGAGGAGCCATCTCTACGGATCACTTGTATGCGATGTCCCTGATGGGAACCCTGGCTAGTGCCGGCATGGGCATCATTGGCGGAGGAGCTGATAGGGGCGCTGATGAGGGTGGGATGCATAGAAAAAGACAGTCAGGGGGACTTCGTAGGGTAGCGGAACAAACTGACAGGGTCAAGGGCCCAAAGTGAGAGCTTAGATAAATTAAGCCACAGATATGGTGTGGCCGACACTGATCTTACTCCACATCTGGCACTTTATCATAGGCCACCCCCCTGGGGATCGGGTTGCTAAATTGGCTACCAAATGCCTAGAATTAATCCTTCAATGTCTGAAATCACCCCAGGGTGAGCCATTGCCCTGATAACAATTTTTGTTAAGATTGGGTTCGTTCCCCCCCCCAACTATTATTTCTTAAAAAATATGTTTGCTCTACCCATCCTGGCGGTTGCTGGCACGTTTCCCACCTACTTTGTAGCGGTCTATGTTGTGGGTTTGGTGGCGGCGGTGTCCATCGGTTTGGTGGCCTGGTACAATTCCAAACGCCCTGTGGGTTGGGAAAGATCAAAAAGACCAGATTTTATTCCCAAAATTAACACCGGCAGTGATTCGGAGCCACCCCAATTCACCCCTCCGGAAAACTTAGTAGAATCTCCATCGACCCTGGAGGCGGAAACTGGGGAGGTGGAATCCACCCCTGCCAATTCTCAGCCGGAATAGTTGGACATATTTTCTAGAAGTTTTTTAGAAGGGGAAAGTGAGTTGTACAGTGCCACTTACACTAGGAGCCCCAGCCCCACCACTACCGGGAGTAGGTAAAACCGTCAGCACCGGTTGAATAAATAAATTACCCACCAGATGGTACTGGGCATAAAGCTGGATCATGGTTTCGTAACTATTAAAGCCGTAGCCCGCTAGGGGATTAGCATTTAGCCTGGCCCAGGAAAAACCGAAACCGTAACTGTCCAACGGGCGATCGCCAAAGGGGGCAATGAAAGTTAAACCAAAGCCGAGGGAACTATGCATTAAAGCTGTGCTGGAGCTGTTCCAACCACCTTGGACAAAGCCAACAATACCGTTTTGATCTTCGCTATCCCGGAATTTACCTAGTTTTTGCACCAAGTAAGCATACATGCCCCCCGTTTGGGCTTCAAATGCGCCCCCAGGGGCCGTTAGCGGACCACTCTGTCGCCATCCCCCTACCGCCACACTGCCCCAACCGGTTGCCGGATCATCAGCGTAGGGAGTCCAGGTTCCCCCCACTTCTGCCACGCTGAACAACGCACCGGAAAAATTAGGCCAAGTTAAACCCGTTTGTACTCCCTGTGCGCCTCTGCCGTCATAAATTCCCGCTTGGGTGTACCAACCATTGGGAGTAGCGGGATTGTCGCCGGGGGCACCCCAGGATTTCCATGAACCATATAAACCAAAAGCTGAATTGTAGTAGCCGGGAATGAAGCCCAACATGGCCGGCCCTACAAATACGGGAGTATAAATTAAGCCGGTGGTGGAAGTGAATAATTGCGGATTGGTTTGGGTCACAAAGGGTCGCCCCACATAACCAAAATTCATCGAAGGGATTAACTTGCCCACCCGAAAAGAAAGGCGATTATCAAGAAAGGTTTGATTGAGCCAGAGTTGGTACAATTCCGTGCGATTCAAAGGGGGCCCGGCTTCAATGGAGTTATAGCCCTGGACAGAACCTGCCGCAAAGTTGACTGGTTGGCCGTTATATTGCAAACCTTCCACTTCAAAAAAAGCATTTTTCCAACCCACTGCTTTTTCTAAATCTATTCCCAAACCTAAAATTAAAGCTCCATTAAAATCGGTGGAACCAGGCTGATTGCCGCCGGAAATTTGTTGACTAATATTGCCCATAAAAATGCCCCCTAAACGAAGGGGACTGTTTTCGTCTAACCCTAACCATTGACCTAGTTGTCCTGTACCCACTAACATGTTAGAGGCGGCGGGGTTGCCACTGATAGCGACTACGGATTGATGGGGTTCATGATGGTGATCATGGTCTGGGTCAAAATTGTTTATCTGTAATATCTGGGCATAATGCACAGCCTCTTCTTGCCAGTCCCCTAATTCTCCTGGAGTTAAAGCTTTTAAAGGACTGATTCTAACATCTTTAGCAAAATGAAACTGGGATTGTTTATTAAGAAATATATCTATATTTTCTTTGTTTTTACTATTATTTTGATCATCAAATTCTATTTCTGTAACTAAATTTATCTTGCCAACTTCCTCTTCTGGCATAGACTCGGCCAGAATTTTCGACTGGGGAAAGATGGCGATCGCCAAAGTGAGGCTAAGCTTAAGCCAAGAATAGTTAGAATTTGCAGAAAGAAATTTAGAAAACAGTATTAATCCTAAATCCTGCACACCAAAAAGCAAATAATAAAAAGTCATGATGGAGAAGGGATGAGTCGAGAAAATAGTGCGAAAAATAATAAAGCTTTTTTGATATATTGAGACGCTTCAGACAACTTCAATTATTAAAATACAAACACCATTACTCTGCAGATAAACAGCAAATATAAAGCCACTATTACACTTCCCCAAAAGTCAATTTTTTCTTTATAATATTTTTGCGGGTAAAGCCAAAAACGCATCATTTTTTGAATAACTGGAATTACAAAATATTGAAGCAAAATACAGGAGCACAAGGTATTGATTAAAAGAACCACAGGTAATGGAAAAATATTTAGAAAACCAAGGAACTTAGTTTGGATAAGCACCATAGGATATAATCCCATTTCCACTATAAGAGGCATTTTCCATTGGGCTAGTGTTGTTGGTTTTCCTGCAACATCAAACCAACTAGAAAAGCCGCTGGGAAACTGACTCACTACGGATTCCTCGTAAAAAGAAGAGCCCTCTTCAATTAATACTTCTCTTTCTGGAGAATTGAGCCAGTGGTTAAGATTATCCAAGTTATCGAACTGAAAATTAACAATCCAGGTTTTGTTATTGGCTTTTTGTTCTATGATTGATGGCCGAATATCTGACTCAATAAAGCCAGGAAACTTCCTCATTGTTTTATTAATTTTGTCATTCCATTCGAGCCAATTTGCTTCATTTTCTGGCTTTAGAGTGGTTGTAATCAGCATAGAAGCTTTTTGGGTAAAATTTGACAAAAACTGTCTTTTAGATAATTGCACATAAGATTTATGAGATAAGAGAATCTTAAATTCTTCCGAGTTTAGATAGTGGTTAAGATTTTTTTCTTGGGCAAATTGAATAATTGTTAACCACTCAGTTCTAGTTTCTGGAATAGGAGCTAAAAAATCAGCATTAATAAAACCAATTTGTTGTTGGGCAGACAAAATTAGTTGCCTTTGATCAGCCAAGTATTTTGGCTCATCTTCAGGGGCAACTAATTCAGCAAAAAGCACCGTATTAACGCATTCTTTATTCTCTGGATTAGAGTATTTATCCATGACTATCTAAAAAACAAACGAAAAGTGCTCGCGACAAAAATCAATAAATTTTAATGAATTAGTAACTTAATTTGTCCAGTGAAGTTGGGTAATGGTAAAAGTTTTAAAATTTTATAATTCATCAAATTTATTTCCAGAAAAAATAAGATTAATCTAAAGGAATGTCTGCATCTCCTTTACTGGATTGATACACATCAGACATTTCAGCATAAACAGCCTTTAGATTTTCAATGCGGTCCAGAAAAGACCGCTTTAATTCTCCTTGATAGCCATCAACTAGCTTGACCAAATCATGACTTTTCCAATAGTAATTATCATGGGAATAGTCCCCATTTTCTACCTTGAATACCTCTTTTAAGATACGCAGGTCATGGGGAATATTAAATGAATCACGAGAATCTTCAAAACTAAAAAGATAATAAAAATTATCGTATCCGCCCCAGGTAATAGCTGATAAACAAAGTGAACAGGGCTCGTGGGTGGCAAGAAAAATGCAATCCCGGGGATTAGGACGCTTTTTCCGGGGAAGTTCATAGAGTTTTTTCATGGTGTGGACTTCACCATGCCAGAGAGGGTTTTCCGTTTCTGTATTCGTACTGGATACTAACGTTGATAGGTCTTCCTTTTTAAGAATTGCCGCACCAAATAGTTTGTTTCCGGCTTTAACCCCCTCCCGGGTTTTAGGAACAATATCCTGTTCAATCACTGAAAGTAAGCGGTCAATAATTTTAGATTCTGAAAATGACATGATTTTTTTTACTTTACCTGCTAACAATAAAGTTAATGTACATTTCTGAAAAAAAGATGTCTCAAGATTTAATCAAATCTTAATAAAAATTAATAAAGCCATATAGCAAAAATCGCATAGATTAGGACATAGCATAGATTAGGACATAGCATAGATTAGGACATAGCATAGATTAGGACATAATATAGGAAAAAGATAAAGATAAGGAAAAAGCGATGCCAGCCCCCTACAGTATTGACCTGAGAGAAAAAGCAGTAAGTGCAGTGGAAAGAGGTGAGAAAAAAAGCCAGGTGTGTAGGACGCTAAACATTAGTCGCAACACATTAGACCTATGAATTAAGAAAAAGAGGTATATGGGAAGTGTATGCCCAGTAACAGACTACCATCGTGGTCCACAGCCGAAAATAAATGATTTAGATAAATTCAAAGAATTTGCGGAGGAGAATAGTCATTTAACTCAAAGGGAAATGGCGGAGAAATGGCCCGAGACGCTCGGTAAAACAAGAATAGGTCAAGCTTTAAAGAAAGTAGATTTTACCAGAAAAAAAACTTATATTTACAGGGAAATAGATGAAGAAGAAAGGAATGTGAAAATGAGCTCAAGCAATATGCGCCAGAAAGATTGACTTATATGGGTCAAGCTGGTCTAGATGATACCCTGGACTACCCCTATGGTTACTGTCATAAATCAGAGGGATTTAAGGGGACTAAATTAGGACATAGAACCAAGAGAGTCAGCATAATAAGTTGTTGGTAGAATGGAACTACAATAGCTCCAATGATATTTGAAGGATACTGCAACGCCCAAGTAGTATGCAGGTGGATAGAAGAAATGTTGTTACCAGAGTTAATACCAGGTCAGATACTAATTATGGATAATGCAAGCTTTCATCCGAAAGAAAGAATCAAGGAATTGTTAGCAAAAGCTGGGTGTGAGGTTATATTTTTACCACCATATTCACCGGACTTGAACAAAATTGAGAAGTTCTGGGCGAAACTAAAACGTTATGTTGCCCAACTGGTTAGTAATGGAGAATCGCTGATTGCTGCATTGGATATAGCGTTGAGAGAGCTGTCCTAACTATCTCATTCTTTGCTTATTTGGCGCCTTGGCAGGGGAAAAAGACCCCTGGCCATTGGTTGCCCAACAATTAGCGGAAGCGGTGGCCGGTCAAACCGTAGAGGAAGGCATACTATTTTGTTGGACGGGAACGGGTGTCTCCATTGCGGCCAATAAAGTACCGGGTATCAGGGCCGCCCTAGTGAGGGATGCGGAAACTGCCAAGGGAACCCGTTGGTGGAACGATGTCAATGTGCTGGTAATGAGTTTACGGGCCACTTCCCCGGCGATCGCCAAGGAAATTTTGGCCGCCTGGTTTACGGAACAAGTCAAACCGGAAGAATTGGATTGTATTCAACTGGTGACGGCGATCGAGCAAAAATATTCTAGCCAAACCTAATCCAAGTAAGCATTCCACCGTCCAGTCAAGATGTTGCTGACCACAACTGGGGCTAATTAACCACCGGGGCAGTAGGGGCCGCATTGGTGCCAGTGGGGGTGGGTCCCTCAAACGGAGAAGCTACAAAACCCAATTCATAAAGCTGTTGGTAGGATTTTCTGCCCAAGTCCGTGGTGGGATTCTGGGAACGGATAATTTGTAGCAACAGGGGCACCGCCAAAGCTGGTTCGTTGTTGGCTCGATGTACTAGAGCTAAACGGTAGGTAGCTTCATCCCGCAGTTGACCAGTTTCCAGAGCGGCAATTCTTTGTTCTTCAAAAATAACCGTGTTAATGCCCGAGAAACTATTAGCTAATTGCAGATGAAAGTTGGACAATTGGTTAAAAATCTTGCGGGCTTCCTGTAGTTTTTCCAGAGCCACTGTGTACTGGTTAAGATTAATAGCCTCATTAGCTTCATTCATTAAGCGACGGCCGGCGCCCACGCTCAAGATACTACCTTCTTGGTTGAGGGGACGAAACTCCCTAGAATTTTCGGGACCACTACCCTCGATAATCACTTCCTCCACCTCCGTGACCCCCTGTCCCCGGACTGACGGAGTCAAACTGGAGACCACGGCAAGGCCGCAGACAGTTAAAGCCAATATGTGCACAAGACGTTGAAGCATAGTCAAATTGGGGAAGGGCAAATGTAGGAAGGTAGTTCAAGGCAAACTGCAACGTATATTAACATTCCCGGTTGATCTCTTTAGGACACCATTGGTTTACTTTTGCCATTGCCAAGGCCACTGGTCTTTTCCTCTCCGGCCCCAGGGGAAATTTGTTTTACCCCAATCCATTCTCCCCGAAGAATTTCCGTTCCCAACTCCTTGTCAAAGTGCTTTGTGGCCGATGTCCCGTCGGTAATACATACCATCAAAGTCAATTTGTTCTACTCCCCGATAGGCAGTGGCGATCGCCGTGGATAAGTCTTTTCCTAGGGCGGTGACTCCCAATACCCGGCCTCCATTGGTCAAAACTTTGCCTTCCTTTAATTCTGTGCCAGCATGGAATACCTTAACATCTTGAGCTTCGGCTTCAGCCAAACCATTGATTTCATCTCCTTTGCGGTAACTGCCGGGATAACCACCAGCGGCCACCACCACACAAACAGCATTACCGGAATGCCATTGCAGAGGTCCCAATTGCTCTAGGTTTTGTTCCACACAGGCCATCAATACCTTTTCTAGAGGAGTGGCCAGGAGGGGCAACACCGCTTGGGTTTCAGGATCACCAAAACGACAGTTATATTCCAACACTTTAATTTCCCCGGTGGGGCTGACCATTAAGCCGGCATATAATACTCCCCGGTAATCAATGCCCCGTTTAGCTAAAGCGTTAGCAGTGGGCTGTAGGATTTGTTTTTGCACCTGGTCTATGACCGCTGGCGGGGCGATGGGAGCAGGGCAGTAGGCTCCCATGCCACCAGTATTGAGCCCTTGGTCTCCTTCCCCAATGCGTTTGTGGTCCTGGGCTGGTAGCAGGGGAATAACTGTTTTGCCGTCACAGAGGGCCAGCACGGACACCTCTTCCCCCGGTAAAAATTCCTCCACCACAATTTTTTCAAAGCCCTGGTCAAATAATTCGGCGATCGCCGTGGTTGCTTCGGCTGAAGTTTGGGCCACAATCACCCCTTTACCAGCGGCTAAACCGTCGGCTTTCACCACAATGGGAGCTCCCATTTTCGTGGCATAGGCCTGGGCTGGAGCTGGCTCAGTGAAAGTTTCCCCAAAAGCTGTGGGCACTCCCGCTTCGATTAATAACTGTTTAGTCCAAGATTTACTCGCTTCCAATTCTGCCCCGGCTTTGGTGGGGCCAAAAACTTTTATACCCAGTGCTTGTAATTGATCGGTCAACCCCAGGGTAAGGGGCAATTCCGGCCCCACCACTACTAAATTAATCTTTTCCGTTTGGCAAAATTCACAAATTTCCCCCAGTTGATCCACGGCGATCGCCACATTTTCTGTTTTCGGTAACCCAGCAGTACCGCCATTTCCCGGCAAGCAATAGCAATGGCTCACCTCCGGCGATCGAACTAACGACCAAGCCAAAGTATGTTCCCGTCCACCGCTACCAATAACTGCCACTTTCATGGACTGTAACCTCTACAACTGCTGGAAAAATTATGATAAATTAGCCGTTCTCAAGATTAACAGAATGGCCGGAGTTGACTGGAGTTATTTATCTCCGCCCCCCCACTTTCCATGGCTGAACAGCATTTAATTATTTTCACCCGTTGGCCAGAACCCGGAAAAACCAAAACTCGCCTGATCCCTGCCCTTGGCTCTAGGGGAGCGGCCAAGCTACAGCAACAACTGACGGAACATACCGTTCAAACCGCCCATAATTTTCGCTGCCAAACCGATGCCCCTTGTCAAATAACTGTTTTTTACACTGGCGGAACTAGACAGCAGATGGAACAGTGGCTAGGAACTAATTTTTGTTATCAACCCCAAGGAACTGGAGATTTAGGCGATCGCCTGCAACAGTCTTGCCAGTGGGCCTTTGGGCAGGGAGGCAACAAAGTTGTGATTATCGGCATTGATTGCCCTGGTATTACTCAAGAACTACTCCAAACCGCCTTCACTGCCTTGGATAATTACCCGGTAGTGCTGGGGCCGGCCCTGGATGGCGGTTATTATCTAATGGGCTTGACCAACTTCAACCCAGCCTATTTCGAGCAAATTGACTGGGGCACTGGAGTCGTTTACCAACAGACCTTGGCAAAAATTGTCCAAAATGGCGATCGCCCTTACGACTTACCAACCCTACCGGACATAGACCATCCCACGGACTTGCAATACCTACCCGTCACCTTCATCGCAGCAGATAAAACTTAGGTTGACAGCGCTAAATAGGCAGCGGTATGATGAAAATTTGTCGATGATTTTCTTATCTATTAGGAGAACGATCCTAATTCCCACTATATTTAACACATGCCAACTATCCAGCAGCTAATTCGTAGCGAACGCTCGAAGGTACAGAAGAAAACTAAATCCCCTGCCCTCAAGCAATGTCCCCAACGGCGGGGAGTCTGCACTAGGGTTTACACCACCACCCCCAAAAAGCCCAACTCCGCCCTCCGGAAAGTGGCCCGGGTACGCCTCACCTCCGGGTTTGAAGTAACTGCCTATATCCCTGGCATTGGCCACAACCTGCAAGAACACTCCGTAGTACTAATCCGGGGCGGTCGGGTAAAAGATTTGCCTGGGGTTCGCTACCATATTGTGCGGGGCACGTTGGACGCCACCGGAGTTAAAGACCGCAAACAGGGTCGCTCCAAATACGGCACCAAACGGGAAAAAGCGAAGAAATAACTTTCCCAACTTTCCATTAGCCTAGCCGCCCCTGTCCAGTGAAGGTGTAGCTGGCTTTACCACTCCCCTTACTTTCGGCAACCCAGCCCGAAACGTTTGGCAGTAATCACAACTTTTAATCGTTATCCAGAGCAAAAAGAGTAAAAAGTTATGTCTCGTCGTGGCAATGTCAAAAAGCGCCCTGTGCCCCCGGATCCCGTTTACAACAGCACTCTGCTGAGTATGACCATCCGTAGGGTAATGCGCTCCGGCAAAAAATCCTTAGCTTCTAGCATTGTTTACAATGCCTTGGCCTCCGTTGGTGAGAAAACTGGCGAAGATCCCTTGGAAGTGTTTGAAAAGGCAATCAAAAACTTGACTCCCCTGGTGGAAGTTAAAGCCCGCCGGGTTGGTGGTGCCACCTACCAAGTACCCATGGAAGTTCGTCCTGCCCGGGGAACTGCCCTAGCTTTACGTTGGTTGGTGCATTTTTCCCGTGCTCGGGGTGGTCGCACCATGGAAAGCAAATTGGCTAACGAAATTATGGATGCCGCCAATGAAACCGGTGCCGCCATCAAAAAGCGGGAAGAAACCCACCGCATGGCCGAAGCCAACAAGGCCTTTGCCCATTACCGCTACTAGGCAATAGGCAAGGCAACATTGATACAGGTTTGGGGTTGAGTTGCCCCCACGCCTCCCTGGGTTAGTTTTCAGGAAAATTCCCCCTAGATTTAGTTGCAGATCTAGAAAGGTCGGGGAAAACGTATAGAATTGTTAATGGCCTCCCGTTTTCCCTTGGGAAAGAGAGAGCTTGTTTTTGGTCGAACCCCCGGTTAGGAGTAAACTTTATGGCTCGCACAGTGCCCCTAGAACGAATACGTAACATTGGTATCGCCGCCCACATTGATGCGGGTAAGACCACCACGACGGAACGGATTCTGTTCTACTCTGGCGTGGTTCATAAAATCGGTGAGGTTCATGAAGGTACGGCAGTAACGGACTGGATGGCCCAGGAAAGGGAAAGGGGCATCACCATCACCGCCGCCGCTATTAGTACCGATTGGTTGGGGCATCATATCAACATCATTGACACTCCGGGGCACGTGGATTTCACCATTGAGGTGGAGCGCTCCATGCGAGTGTTGGACGGAGTAATTGCTGTATTTTGTTCCGTGGGTGGAGTGCAACCCCAATCAGAAACAGTGTGGCGTCAAGCGGAACGATACCAAGTGCCCCGCATTGCCTTCGTCAATAAGATGGACCGCACCGGGGCTAATTTTTTCCGGGTCTGTCAACAGATTGGCGATCGCCTACGGGCCAATGCGGTGCCCGTTCAAATTCCCATCGGTAGTGAAGCGGAGTTTGAAGGCATTGTGGATTTGGTGCGCATGAAGGCCTATTTATACAAAAACGATCTGGGCACAGATATCCAGGAAGTTCCCATTCCCGATTCAGTGAAGGATAAAACGGAAGAATATCGCCTGCGCCTAGTGGAATCGGTGGCGGAAGCAGATGATGCTCTGATGGAGAAATACTTGGAAGGGGAAGAGTTAACCGCCGATGAGTTAGTAGCCGGCCTGCGCCGGGGAACCATTGCTGGGACCATGGTGCCAGTGCTTTGTGGCTCCGCATTTAAAAATAAGGGAGTTCAACTTTTACTCGATGCGGTGGTGGATTACCTCCCCTCCCCCCTAGAAGTGCCGGCGATCGAGGGACATCTACCCGATGGCGAAGTAGCCACCAGACCGGCGGAAGATAAAGCTCCCCTGTCAGCTTTGGCCTTCAAAGTAATGGCGGACCCGTTTGGCCGGCTCACCTTCGTGCGGGTTTATTCCGGCGTGTTGGAAAAGGGCAGTTATGTATTGAATTCCACCAAAGAGAAGAAGGAACGCATTTCCCGATTAATCATCCTCAAAGCCGATGACCGCATTGAGGTGGACCAGTTAAATGCCGGAGATTTGGGCGCAGTGTTGGGGCTCAAGGATACCCTCACTGGGGATACCCTTTGTGATGACCAAGAGCCGATTATTTTAGAATCCTTGTTTGTCCCCCAGCCAGTTATTTCCGTAGCGGTGGAACCAAAAACTAAACAGGATATGGATAAGCTTTCCAAAGCTTTACAATCTTTATCCGAGGAAGATCCCACTTTTCGCGTCAGTGTCGATCCCGAGACCAACCAAACGGTAATTGCTGGCATGGGAGAATTGCATTTAGAAATTCTGGTGGACCGCATGCTACGGGAATTTAAGGTGGAGGCCAATGTGGGTGCTCCCCAAGTAGCCTATCGGGAAACCATCCGTAAGGCAGTACAGGCAGAAGGTAAATTTATTCGCCAGAGTGGGGGCAAGGGCCAATATGGCCATGTGGTCATTGAGGTGGAGCCTACCGAGCCAGGGACGGGCTTTGAATTTGTCTCTAAAATCGTCGGTGGCGTTATTCCCAAGGAATACATTGCCCCGTCGGAACAGGGGATGAAAGAAGCCTGTGCTTCGGGGGTATTGGCGGGCTACCCGGTCATTGACCTCAAAGCCACCTTGGTAGATGGGTCTTTCCATGATGTGGACTCATCGGAAATGGCCTTCAAGATTGCTGGTTCCATGGCAATCCGGGAGGCTGTGGGCCAAGCTGACCCTGTGCTCCTAGAGCCGGTCATGAAAGTCGAAATTGAAGTTCCTGATGACTTCATGGGCAACGTGATCGGTGACCTCAATGCCCGTCGGGGCCATATTGAGGGCCAGGAAACGGAGCAGGGCATAGCCAAAGTGGCCGCTAGTGTTCCATTGGCGGAAATGTTTGGCTATGCGACCGATATCCGGTCAAAAACCCAAGGCCGGGGTATTTTTTCGATGGAATTTAGCCATTATGCAGAAGTACCCCGTAATGTTGCCGAGGCGATCGTCGCCAAAAGCAGAGGCTATGCCTAAGCCGGCAGTTCTCCTAGGACTGCAATCTGTGTAGAAACAATCAAAGGACTTATTTATTCATGGCACGCGCAAAATTTGAACGGACGAAAGACCACGTAAACATTGGCACCATTGGTCACGTTGACCACGGTAAAACCACCCTAACGGCGGCGATCACCATGACCTTGGCGGAATTGGGTGGTGCCAAAGCCCGGAAATATGAAGATATTGACGCGGCTCCTGAGGAAAAAGCCCGGGGCATTACCATCAATACTGCCCACGTTGAGTATGAAACCGATAGCCGTCACTATGCCCACGTAGACTGTCCTGGTCACGCTGACTATGTGAAAAACATGATCACCGGTGCTGCCCAGATGGACGGTGCGATTCTGGTGGTTTCCGCCGCTGATGGCCCCATGCCCCAAACCCGGGAACACATTCTTTTGGCTAAGCAAGTAGGGGTTCCCAAACTGGTGGTCTTTTTGAATAAGAAAGACATGGTGGACGACGAAGAACTGCTGGAATTGGTGGAACTGGAAGTTCGTGAATTGCTCAGCGACTACGATTTCCCCGGTGATGACATTCCCATCGTTGCTGGCTCTGCCCTCAAGGCGATCGAAGGAGAAAAAGAATACAAAGATGCGATTCTTGAACTCATGAAAGCCGTTGACGACTACATCGACACCCCTGAGCGGGAAGTTGATAAGCCCTTCTTGATGGCGGTGGAAGACGTATTCTCCATCACTGGTCGTGGTACCGTTGCCACCGGTCGGATTGAGCGCGGAAAAGTTAAAGTTGGCGAAGAAATTTCCATCGTCGGCATTAAAGATACCCGTAAAGCCACTGTTACCGGTGTGGAAATGTTCCAAAAAACCCTTGAAGAGGGAATGGCTGGGGACAACGTGGGTCTGCTCCTCCGGGGGATTCAAAAAGAGGACATCGAACGGGGTATGGTTTTGGCTAAACCCGGTTCCATCACTCCCCACACCGAATTTGAAGGGGAAGTTTACGTGCTCAAGAAAGAAGAAGGTGGCCGCCACACTCCTTTCTTTGCCAACTACCGCCCTCAGTTCTATGTACGGACCACTGACGTAACCGGTACCATCAAAAGCTACACCGCTGACGACGGCAGTGCTGTGGAAATGGTTATGCCTGGGGATCGTATCAAAATGACCGTTGAGCTCATTAACCCGATCGCCATTGAACAGGGGATGCGTTTTGCTATCCGCGAAGGTGGTCGTACCATCGGCGCCGGTGTTGTTTCTAAGATTTTGAAGTAGTCCTTAGAACAACATTCATGATGTAGTTGGTGTTGGGTTGGTTACGGTAAGTTTTTTCTGACTGGGCCAGCCCCACTGACTATTCAACTTTCTGAACCTTGACAATTAAACAGTCCGCTAATTCTGAGTTAAATTTCCATGGCAACATTGCAACAACAAAAAATCCGTATCCGCCTCAAAGCCTTTGACCGTCGCCTCCTCGATACATCCTGCGACAAAATTGTTGATACCGCTAATCGTACTAATGCCGCCGCTGTGGGGCCGATTCCTTTGCCCACCAAACGGAAAATTTATTGTGTGTTGCGCTCTCCCCACGTGGATAAGGATTCCCGGGAACATTTTGAAACCCGCACCCACCGCCGCATTATCGACATTTATCAGCCTTCTTCCAAGACCATTGACGCTCTGATGAAGTTGGATCTCCCTGCCGGGGTTGATATCGAAGTCAAGCTATAGAATTTGACATTCTTATTTTTAGAGTCAAATTGTCCTCGCTAGTAAAATGGTGAGGATTTTTTATTTGTTTAATGGCGAAACTTGCTGGTCTAGGTTGTAGTCTGAACATCTAGAATTTGCTCTATTTTTATGGGAAGTTCTTTGGCTGAGGGAGGCCAGTAATTAGTGGACAAATTACTCAAAATTGCCCAGCTTATCGATCAATTCACCGCTTGGATTGGGAAATTTACCGCATGGTTAGTATTGGCAATGGTACTAACTGGCGGCTGGAATGTGGTGGGGCGCTACCTCGGCCGCTTAGTAGGCCAGAACTTGGCCTCCAATGGTTTGCTAGAAGCCCAATGGTATTTGTTTGATCTAGTTTTTCTTCTCGGTGCTGCCTACACCCTGCAAACCAATGACCATGTGCGGGTGGATATTTTTTACAAATCCCTTGGCGATCGCCAGCGGGCTTGGGTGAATTTATTGGGTACCTGTTTATTTTTATTCCCGTTTTGTGGGCTAGTGATTTTTTATTCTTGGGAATCGGTGATCAATTCCTGGCACATTTGGGAAACTTCGCCGGATCCGGGAGGATTACCCCGTTATCCCATTAAAACCATGATTATTGTCGGTTTTGTCCTACTTATTTTCCAAGGCATTGCGGAAGTAATTAAAAATCTGGCGATCGCCCTTGGTCATGTTGATACGGAGGCTAGGGGTTAATGGTGGACTACGATTGGTTAGGGCCAATGATGTTTGTGGGGGCATTGGTCTTCCTGGGCTGTGGCTATCCCGTTGCCTTTTCCCTGGGGGGAGTGGCGATTTTATTTGCCATCATCGGCGCGGCTTTAGGTTCCTTTGACCCCATATTCTTGTCCGCCATGCCCCAAAGGATTTTTGGCATTATGGCCAATGGTACTCTGCTGGCTATTCCCTTTTTCATCTTTTTGGGATCCATGCTGGAGCGGTCTGGCATTGCTGAGCAACTATTAGAAACCATGGGTATTATCCTGGGGCATTTGCGGGGAGGACTAGCCCTGGCGGTGATCCTAGTGGGTACTATGCTGGCGGCAACCACCGGAGTTGTGGCGGCCACCGTTGTGGCCATGGGTTTAATTTCCCTACCCATTATGTTGCGCTATGGCTACAGCAAAGAGTTAGCATCCGGTGTCATTGTCGCCTCTGGCACCCTGGGACAAATCATTCCTCCTAGCGTAGTTTTGATCGTTTTAGCTGATCAATTGGGAGTTTCCGTGGGGGACTTATTTATCGGCTCCCTCCTTCCAGGACTAATGATGGCCGGCAGTTTTGCCCTTTATGTCTTGATAATTGCCTGGTTAAAACCGGACTTAGCCCCGGCTTTACCGGCCGAAGTTAGGAACATTGGCGGCCAGGAATTACGCAGACGTATAGTGCAGGTGATGTTGCCCCCGTTAGTTTTAATTCTGTTGGTGCTGGGGAGTATTTTCTTCGGCATTGCTAGTCCCACCGAAGCAGGGGCCGTGGGTTCCATCGGGGCGATCGCCTTGGCCCATTTTAATCAACGTCTGAACTGGAAAGCCCTCTGGGAAGTCTGTGACGCCACCCTACGCATTACCAGCATGGTGATGCTAATCCTATTGGGGTCAACTGCGTTTAGCTTAGTGTTCCGGGGGCTGGAAGGCGATCGATTTATGTTTGATCTTTTGGCTAATTTACCCGGTGGCCAAATTGGCTTTTTAGCCATTAGTATGATCACCATTTTCATCCTGGGATTTTTCATTGACTTTTTTGAAATTGCCTTTATTGTTCTGCCTCTGTTTAAGCCTGTGGCAGAGGCACTAAACCTTGATTTAATTTGGTACGGTGTCATTGTGGGAGCCAATTTACAAACCTCCTTCCTCACACCGCCCTTTGGTTTTGCCCTCTTTTACTTACGGGGAGTGGCACCAGCTAGCTTGACCACTGGACAAATTTATCGGGGAGCTGTGCCCTTCATTGGCTTGCAAGTTTTAGTGTTGTTGTTAATTATTATTTTCCCTGCTCTGATTAATTGGTTACCTTCTTTAAGTGTTCAATAAAGTAATTAATTTTCTACCTATGGGGAAATTTTTCTGCTTTTTTACTTATACTACTCTTTCCATGCGTAGCCTAATTGTCGCTAGCTGTTTACTATTTTTAATTCCGGGTTTAACTGTCAGTGCGACGGCCCAAACCATGGTCTTGGAAACCAACGGGATAGCTATGACTAGCCGAGAAGTCAGCCTAGAAGCCATTCGGCAACGGGGTAAATTAAGGGTGGGAGTGAAGGATAACTTACGACCTTTGGGTTTTCGGGATGGACAGGGGGAATTAACTGGTTTAGAAATTGCTTTGGCCCGTCGTTTAGCTTTGGCTTTGCTGGGGGATGAAACGGCGGTGGAGTTGGTTCCGGTACAGAATCAGGACCGGCTTCCCCTATTACTCAATGGTGACGTGGATTTAATCATTGCCCAAATGGGCCAAAATCCTGCTCGCGATCGCCTGGTGGATTTTTCCCCGCCCTACTATATGGACGGAGTTGGTTTAATTAGCAAAAACAGCTCCCTGAAAAACATAGACCGCAACCAGGCTCACACCATTGCGGTGCTTAATAACAGCGGCACCATTCCCGTTATCAAACAAGCATTTCCCCAAGCTACCCTTGTGGGGGTAGATTCCTACGACCAAGCCTATCAAATTCTAGAACAGGGCCAAGCCATGGCCTTTGCTGGGGACAATTCCGTGCTGAGCGGCTGGGCCCAATCCCAATCCGATTACTATCATTTACCTTTGCAATTAACAGTTAACCCCTTAGCGATCGCCATGGCCAAAGGATTGCAACATCAGGCTCTCCAACGGGAAGTTAACCAAACCCTACTGCAATTGCGGGCTTCTGGTTGGCTCCGGCAACAATGGCAAGCCTGGGGCCTGCCCTTCTAAGAAATGCAGAAAATTTCACCCCAGTCAACAATACTTAACAAAGGTTTACAATTGCCTTGGCTTTTGTTAAGGTGTAGTTGTCAAAGTTGGTTTACCTAGAGAAATCAAACATGCAATCCTCACAGACCTGGGCGATGTCCTCCGCAGACACAGCTACCAAAGAAACCAACTGGCTCTCTCTGCTGTTCTTTTTGATGGGGGCCATGAATGCCTACATGTTTTTCCGTCGCCAACGGGATTGGTTGAATCAGCAGGGACTGCGTCTGATTAAAGTTGCCCTGGCATCCTTCGGCTGTGCCGCTCTCCTGGAAGCATTAATCTTTTAGGGGTGATTCTTCCGCCGGTGGTACTTTTGATTGACTATTATCAATCAACTGTTTAATTATTGCAGTGCATTTCAGCTAAATGACATAGGCGGCCTGCAGGCCCCCAAAGCAACTAATATTTAGTCCCTGGCGCCCCTGGTGGACGTTATGACTGCGATGATTGTGATGGTTTCCCAGTCCTAATATCCCTTCGCGAAACATGGACTGGTCGGCGATCGCCTCTTCCCAATTAACGCCTTCCACCACGGCATCGTGCCAAACTACCTGGGTTAGGTTGGCCCCCATCAGATCAGCCCCGGTCAGGTCCACTCCAGTGAGATTTGCTCCGGTTAAATCTGCCCCCCGGAGGTTAGCGCCCCGCAAACTGGAGTGACTAAGGTTTGTGTCCCGCAGGCAACTGCCGGTTAATTTCGCCCCATCCATGGCTAAACCGTGGAGACTGAGAGCACTTAAATCCATTTCCTTCATAAAAGCCCGGCGCAAATCCGTTGCCCACAACCTAGCATCGCGCAAATTAGCCAGACTAAGGCAAGCTTCCTGTAAATTAGCCCAGGAAAAATCGGCTTTCTGGAAATTGGCTTCCCGTAAATTGGCAGCAAACAGATTAGCTCCGGTCAGATTAGTCTGCTCCAGATTAGCTCCCCGGAGATTGGCATGGGCTAGGGTTGCCCCGCTCAGCTTAGCTCCTTTGAAATTAGTTTTAACTGCAAAAGCCCCGTAGAGACTGGCTTTGGTCAGATCGGCATGGCTTAAATCTGCTTGGTTGAGTTTGGCATAGGTCAAATCTGCCCAGTTCATTTGGCAGTGCCCCAGGCGGGCTTTGGTCAAAAAGGTGCGCTGCAAATTACTACCAATCAGGTTCGTGCGCTCAAAATCGACAGAAATCAGAGTGAATCCCGATAGGTCAGCATTTTGTAAATTTTC
Source organism: Synechocystis sp. PCC 6803 substr. PCC-P (assembly GCF_000284455.1). Lineage (GTDB taxonomy): Bacteria > Cyanobacteriota > Cyanobacteriia > Cyanobacteriales > Microcystaceae > Synechocystis. The sequence continues at coordinate 1,909,673 of NC_017039.1, read as the reverse complement.
CCGAGGAAAGCGGCGCACACCGTGTTCGTAGGCCCGCAGGAGAGGATTGATGTTCATAGACAAGGAAACTCCATGTCGAGAATATTTACTGTTGTCTCTCTTTGGCCACTGGGTTTGGGCGGCGGCAATTTTGATCAATGAAAGCACAGCAGTGACGTTGAATAGATATTTGCCCAGAAAAATCCTTCCGTCTGTAATGGATTTTACCTAAAACAAACTATTTGGACACACTTTTTTGCCGGGCTGACACAATTCTTAATTGTTTATTAAGAATAAAATTGTCTATGTCTTAAGATAGAGAGTGGAGTCCATAACCTTTGCTGTATAAAGATTTTTTCTAAATATTTTTCAAGAAAAATTGATTATTTATGCCAGCAAGCTATTAACTTTTTGTAGTTAAGCTATAAACTCATTAACAAATAATTTTAATAAGTTTTATGAATTTTTCCCCCGGCCATAATCGCCACAAAGCTATTGCCCAGACCAATCTGGAGCATTAATACCGGAGCTATGACAATGAATATCTCCGGAGGCAAAAGATGATAAAACTTTACAAAAAGCTGAGGGTGCCAGCGTCCCCATCCAATTCCGCTTTGCTACCCACGGGCAAAATGGCATTGACGCCGCCATGACCAAACGGTAAATCCGCCACCACTGGTATGCCCAAATCCCCCAGGCGATCGCCAAGGACTTCTTCCACTGTCCAACTGGGGAATCCGGCGGGAGCTTCACATTCACTGAACCGCCCCAGGGCAATGCCAGCTACCTGGGATAAATTGCCGGAGGCTCGCCATTGGGTCACCATGCGGTCAATGCGATAGGGGGATTCGGTCACATCTTCGATCGCCAAAATTACGTTTTCAAAATCTGGTTGCCATTCTGTTCCTAAAAAATGGGTAGCAACGGTTAAATTACCTGCCACTAAACGCCCTCGGGCCATTCCTTTCTGCCAACTGTTCCCGGTCAATGGTGCAAGGGGAAGACCCTGAAGATGCCCACGCAACCGTTCCAGGGCCCAATCCGGCTCATCGCTGAGGGTAGTCAACACAGGGCCGTGGAGGCTGATAATACCTGATTTGAGCAAACTCCATAAAATCCCTGTGACATCGGAAAAACCCAACACCCATTTTGGTTGGCTAATTGCCGGCCATTGCCAATCTTCCAGCAACCGGGCGGAGCCGTAGCCCCCCCGACTACATAAAATTCCTTTACACTGGGGGTCTAACCAAGCGTGGAGTAAATCTTGCCTACGTTGTTGATCTGTTCCCGCTAGGTAGCCGAAGCGATTGTGGTAACCTTGGCTGAAAATTACCTCGTAGCCCCACGATCGCCAAATATCCACCCCTTTTTGCAAGTCCGCCAATTCCCGCAGACTACCGCTGGGGGACACCACAGTGAGGCGATCGCCTGGTTGGAGAGGGAGAGGTTGAAGAAAATTTTTGGGCAGGGAAGACATTGGTTGGGCACTGTTTACAAGGTTTACCAGGGCTGGATCTAACCATGCTGGGCTAGATATTCAGCCAAATCTTCAATGAGTCTGGGCAATTCCGCTTCCGTGGTCAAACGAATCCGGTCATCCCGTAGTGTGAGCAATACCTTAGCCGCAAAGGGGCTGGGGTAAATATTTGGGTTGCAAAATACTTCTAAAAAGACTTCTCCACTGTGGCAATATTCCAAATTCTGTTGCTTCTCCGGTCGGCCTCCCTGGTTAACCTGAGCACCAATGGCCTTTAATTGATTGACCAATTGGTTGATCTCCCCCTGGAGGGTGATCGCCGCTTCGGCACTAAAGGGAAAACGAACAGAACCTTGGAGTAAGTTGAGGGTTAGGGGAGCTGTCATTACAAAAATGGGGCTGGGAAATTGGATATTTAATCAATGGAGCCAGAAAAGACAAACCTGGGTCTCCACCATCAATTCCAGATTACTGTGCCAAATGGCAATTAAAGTAGAACCTCTTTCAAGCATCCTCTCTTACCATGGGGTCATAACATTAATATTTCCGCCCGAGGGGGAAGGTTATTATGTGCCAAAACTGCGGTTGTAGTGCGGTGGGAACCGTTGCCCATAGCCACCATCACCATGGCGATGGAAATTTTGCCCACAGCCATGATGACCATGACCAGCAAGAACATCATCACCACCATGGCAACTACAGCAAAAGTCCAAGTCAGCAGACTGTGACCATTGAACCCGATCGCCAGTCCATTGCCATTGGCCAAGGCATTCTCAGCAAGAATGACCGCCTAGCGGAAAGGAATCGGGGCTATTTCCAGGCTAAGGGCTTACTGGTGATGAATTTCCTCTCTTCTCCCGGAGCCGGTAAAACTGCTCTGATCGAAAAAATGGTCGGCGATCGACAAAAAGACCATCCCACCGCCGTCATTGTGGGGGATTTAGCCACCGATAACGATGCCCAACGTCTCCGCAGTGCCGGGGCGATCGCCATTCAGGTCACCACAGGAAATATTTGCCATCTGGAAGCGGAAATGGTGGCCAAGGCGGCCCAAAAGTTAGATTTAGACAATATCGATCAATTGATCATTGAAAATGTTGGTAATTTGGTTTGCCCCACCACCTATGATCTAGGGGAAGATTTACGGGTCGTATTATTTTCCGTCACAGAAGGGGAGGATAAACCCCTTAAATATCCCGCCACCTTCAAATCAGCCCAGGTTATTTTAGTCACCAAACAGGACATTGCCGCCGCAGTGGATTTTGATGCAGAGCTGGCTTGGCAAAACCTACGGCAAGTGGCCCCCCAAGCCCAAATTTTTGCAGTGTCTGCCCGCACGGGGAAAGGATTGCAGTCCTGGTATGAGTATTTGGATCAATGGCAACTCCAACACTATTCGCCGTTGGTTGATCCAGCATTGGCCTAAGAGTTGAAGGAAAAAGATTATGGCAGTGACGTCTCCATGGTTCCGGGCAGTGGTCAGTGCGGCCCAAATGCAGGAGATTGAAAATTGGCTATTCACCCAGGGTATGCCAGTGGCGGCCTTGATGGAAAAAGCGGCTCTACAGACCGCCCAGAGATTGCTAACGCTCTATCCCCTCAGCACATATCCCCGCATCGGGGTGGTGGTGGGCCCGGGCCATAACGGTGGCGATGGTTTAGTGGTGGCGAGGGAACTAAAGCTCCAGGGCTACCAGGTTCAGGTTTTACAGCCCTTGGACAAGTTAAAACCCCTGACCCAAAACCACGTTGACTACGGCAAAAGTTTGGGCATCCCTTGGGTGGATGGGGTCCAGGCTTTGGCCCATTGCGATCTGATTATTGATGCCTTGTTCGGCGTTGGTTTAACTAGACTTATCACCGGAGCAATCGCCGACCTAATCACAACTATCAACAATCTACCTATCCCCGTGGTCAGTATCGATCTACCTTCAGGTATTGAGACAGATACGGGGGAAATTTTAGGTGTAGCAGTGGAGGCAGACCGGAGTTTTTGTCTTGGTCTTTGGAAACGAGCTTACTTTCAGGACAGGGCTTTGGCCCACCTAGGTCAGACGGAGTTATTGGGCATCGGCTTACCCCCCCAGGCGATCGCCAATGTTTTAGGAGAAGTTTGGCCAGTGCAAGTCCTTGGAGCTGACCAAGCTCAACAAACATTGCCCCTCAGTCGCCCGTTAGTGACCCACAAGTATCAACAGGGCCACCTATTACTGATCTGCGGTTCTCAACAGTATGCCGGGGGAGCGTTGCTAACCACTCTGGGGGCCAGGGCCAGTGGGGTGGGGATGGTGACAGTGGCGGTGCCCATGGGGATTAAGGCCTTGCTCCACAGTCAATGTCCCGAAGTTTTGGTGAAAGGTCTTTTGGAAACTCCCTCCGGGGCGATCGCCGGTTTGGGCAATTTGGACCTATCCCGTTACAGTGCTGTGGCCCTTGGACCAGGGTTAGGCTCGGACGTGGGCCCCCTGGTGGAAGAAGTTTTGTCGGTTAATTGTCCCCTGATTTTGGATGCCGATGGTCTCAACCAATTGGCTCAGCAACAATTACTACCCCTATTGGCAGTACGGACAGCCCCCACCGTGTTAACTCCCCATGGAGGTGAATTTAAAAGACTTTTTCCCGACATTGACCAAGGCGATCGCCTCACTGCAGTGCAAACAGCGGCGGCCATGTGTCAGGCCACAGTGCTGCTCAAAGGGGCTAAAACGGTCATTGCTAGTCCAACGGGCCCCACCTGGGCAATCAAAGATAGTACTCCAGCCCTAGCCCGAGGAGGCAGTGGGGATGTCCTCACGGGATTAATGGGGGGTATCTTGGCCCAGCCAGAAAAATTTGACCTTGCCCAAAGGGTGGCAACAGCAGCCTGGTGGCATGCCCAAGCCGGTATTTTAGCGTCTCAACAAAGAACAATTCTGGGGGTAGACGCCCAACATTTAGCAGAGTATTTAATTCCGGCCTGTCGCCAGTGGCTTGGTCCCAATGTCGCTAACTGGCCCGCTAATTTGTCCCATTCAAGTTGATTTTGGCAAAAAATCCCCTCTAAGCGAGCTTGGGACTGGGTTAGCCTAGTTCAGTTGACTTCTGGGCGAATGTCGGTAAGCTAAACTAAGATTAATTCCGGGGAAAATTGTTCCTGGGGAGTAGCTAATTTTAATCATCTGAGTCTGCAAGGTTACAAATTCCATTTCCTGGCGTGAGGAAGTTCTTACACCGTGTCATCCACTAGCACCCTAAAACCGTCTTCCACCAAGGTCAAAGCCAAAGCCCAGCCTAATTTTTTCCAGCGGGTATTGTGCACCACCGGCACCACTTTTCTGGGGGTGGGTCTAGTTTCTACCGCTGTGGTGGCAGGAGGGGTGGCTGGCTTGGCCTTTAGTTTTCGTAATCTACCCGATGTGCGGGGTCTAACTTCCTACGTGCCCGCCCAAACCAGTTATATCTACGATGCCAAAGGACGGGAATTGCTCAGCCTCCACGGGGAAGAACATCGCAAAATTGTGCCCCTGGCGGAAATTTCTCCCAACCTAAAACGTGCCGTACTGGCGATCGAAGACAGCAATTTTTATAAACACCAAGGCATCAACCCCAACAGCATTGGGCGGGCCCTGTTAGTCAACTTTAAAAGTGGTGGAGTAAGCGAAGGGGCTTCTACCCTTAGCATGCAGTTGGTAAAAAATATTTATCTGAGCCAAAAAAGAGTTTTTACCCGCAAATTGGCCGAAGCGGTTTTGGCGATTAGAGTCGAACAGGTATTCGACAAAGACCAAATTTTGGACATGTACCTCAACTATATCTACTGGGGCCATAATAACTACGGTATCCAAACGGCGGCTGAGAGCTACTTTAAAAAATCCGCTGCTGATCTAGATTTGGCCGAATCGGCTATGTTGGCTGGCATGATCCAAGCCCCGGAGGCCTATAGCCCTTTCAACAACTTTACTGCGGCTAAGGAACGCCAGGAAGTCGTACTAGACCGCATGGTCAGTATTGGTTGGATTACCCCTGCCGAGGCCGAGGCAGCAAAAAAAGAACCCCTCCAGAACAAGTTGGGTCAACCCACTGCTTGGCAAAACAGCAAATTGCCCTACGTTACCGATGCAGTTATTGCTGAACTGGAAACTAGATTCGGGAAAGAAGCCTTGGCCCAGGGCGGTTTGAGAGTACAAAGTACCGTTGACTACGACACCCAAAAGCTGGCGGAAAAAACTGTCAAGTCCGCCTATAGCGGTTTGCGGGGACGCATGGGAAGGGCAAAGGATTTACAGATTGCCCTAGTGGCGGTGGAGCCGGAAACCCATTTCATCAAAGCCATGGCCGGGGGAGTGGACTACAACAAAAGCCAACTTAATCGGGTCACCATTTCCCGTCGTCAGCCGGGTTCGGCCTTTAAACCCTTTGTTTATTACAGTGCCTTTGCCAGTGGAAAATACACCCCCGATTCCTCCATTGAAGACCGTCCCATCAGTTTGAGAGACGGAGCAGGTTTCTATTCTCCCAAAAACTATGGCGGCGGTTTTTCCGGCTCTATGTCCATTCGCCAGGCAGTGGCCAGTTCTGCCAATATTCCAGCGGTGTTGATTGGTAGTCGTGTTGGCCTTAATAAGGTGATTGAGGATGCTAAGCAGATGGGCATTAAAACACCATTGCAATCTGTTCTTTCCTTGCCCCTGGGGTCGGTGGATGTGACTCCATTGGATATGGCCGTAGGTTATGCCACCCTAGCTAGCAATGGCTGGTATTCTGAGCCCACCGCAATTTTGCGGGTTACCAATGTGCGGGGAGATGTCCTGCTAGACAATACTCCCAAGCCCCAACAAGTGTTAGATCCCTGGGCTGCGGCTAGTACTTCTTCAGTGCTCACTTCCGTTGTCCAGGGAGGGACAGGTAAATCGGCCTACCTAGGGCGTCCCACTGCTGGCAAAACTGGCACCACAGACAATGAGCGCAACGTTTGGTTTGTGGGTTATGTGCCCCAATTGGCCACCGCCGTCTGGATTGGAGATGATGCTAACCGTTCTCTGGGTAAGGGGATTTCAGGAGGGGGTTATGCCGCTCCCATTTGGCGCTCTTTTATGAGTCAGGCCATCAAAAATATGCCAGTGGAAAACTTCCCCTCTCCTTCCCAATTCCCCCGTCCCAAGCCGGAAAAACAGCAAAAATCCTAGGCTTTGATCCGATCGCCGCTGGGGGTTAGTGAGGGAGAAAAGTGCCCGTTGGACGGCGGGAGTATGGCAGAATGGGAGGAAGCCAATCTGCCGGAAATTCATGACTGCCACTGCTGTTAAAACCGATTACGAAGCGATTATTGGGCTAGAAACCCACTGTCAGCTCAACACAGCTAGTAAGATTTTTTGTAATTGCTCCACTGATTTTGACAGTCCCCCCAACACCAATGTCTGTCCGGTGTGTTTGGGTTATCCGGGGGTTCTGCCAGTGCTCAATGAAGAAGTGTTGGCGGCGGCGGTTAAACTTGGCTTAGCCATCAATGGCCAGATTGCCCCCTACAGTAAGTTTGACCGCAAGCAGTATTTTTATCCGGATTTACCTAAGAACTATCAAATTTCCCAGTTTGATTTGCCCATTGTGGAGCATGGCTCCTTGGAAATTGAGTTGGTGGATAAAAAAACTAAAGAGATTACCCGCAAAACCATTGGCATCACTCGTTTACATATGGAGGAAGATGCGGGCAAATTAGTCCATGCGGGGAGCGATCGCCTGGCGGGGTCAACCCATTCCCTGGTGGATTTCAATCGCACTGGGGTACCTTTACTAGAAATTGTTTCGGAGCCGGATTTACGCACGGGGCAGGAAGCGGCGGAGTATGCCCAGTCTTTACGCCAACTGGTGCGTTACCTAGGCATTAGCGACGGCAATATGCAAGAAGGTTCCCTCCGTTGTGATGTAAATATTTCTGTGCGTCCGGTGGGGCAAAAGGAATTTGGCACCAAGGTGGAGATCAAAAACATGAACTCCTTTAGCGCCATCCAAAAGGCGATCGAGTATGAGATTGAAAGGCAAATTAAGGCCATCGCCGACGGGGAGGAGATTTACCAAGAAACCCGCCTCTGGGAGGAAGGCAGTCAGCGCACCATCAGCATGCGAAAAAAGGAAGGCTCCAGCGATTATCGCTATTTTCCTGAACCGGACTTGCCCCCCTTAGAAGTGTCCGAGCAACAGAAACAAACTTGGTTTGCAACCTTGCCGGAACTCCCCAGTGCCAAACGGGCCCGCTATGAACAGAAACTGGGTTTATCTGCCTATGATGCCCGGGTATTGACCGAAGACCGGGATGTGGCGCTCTATTTTGAGGAAGCGGTGAATGCCGGAGCTGACCCGAAAGCAGTGGCCAATTGGGTTACCCAGGACATTGCCGCCTACCTCAACAACAACCGTTTGACCATCAGCGGGCTGGCCCTGAAACCGTCGGCCCTGGCGGAGTTAATTGATCTAATTACCAAAGGCACCATTAGCGGCAAAATTGCCAAAGATATTCTGCCGGAGTTGCTGGAAAAAGGTGGCTCTCCCCAGAAAATTATTGAAGCTAGGGGCTTGGTGCAAATTTCTGACCCCGACGAGTTGACTGCCATCATCCAAGCTGTCATTGCTGACCATCCCAAGGAGTTGGAAAAATTCCGCAGTGGTAAGGGCAATATGCAGGGTTTCTTTGTCGGTCAAGTCATGAAACGTACTGGCGGCAAGGCAGATCCAAAGTTGACTAATCAATTAATTGGTAAACTCCTGGCCCAAGCTTAAGGTTTCCCCGGCTAACTAATGGCATTTGGGCATTGCTTCCCATGGCTTGATGTTGCACTGTTGGGGAGCATTGTTGCCTTGGTTATTTGGAAAAATCAACTCGTTTATAAAGCTCTGCAAGTTTGATTTTTATAGTCATTTCAATTAACGATGAGAGAATTTAATGTAAAATTATGGAGTGTACAAAATGAACAGGTTTAAACAATGGCTTACAGTTTAGATTTAAGGCAAAGGGTAGTAGCTTATATAGAAGCTGGAGGAAAAATAACTGAGGCTTCCAAGATATATAAAATAGGAAAAGCCTCGATATACAGATGGTTAAATAGAGTAGATTTAAGCCCAACAAAAGTAGAGCGTCGCCATAGGAAATTAGACTGGGAAGCTCTAAAAAAAGACGTAGAAGAAAATCCCGATGCAAGATTGATAGACAGAGCCAAGAAATTTGGAGTGAGGCCGAGTGCCGTATATTACGCATTAAAGAAAATGAAAATAAACAGAAAAAAAAAGAACTACGTTATCGAGAAAGAAACCGGGAGGAACGAGTTAAGTACTATAGAATGTTAAGAGAACTAATTAAGCTCTATGGTAGTCAAGCTATAGTTTACATAGATGAATCTGGATTCGAAGCAATCCAGGCTTGTATTTATGCCTGGTCAAAAAAAGGAAAAAAAGTTTATGGAGATAGACAAGGAAAAAGGGGAGTCAGAGAAAATCTAGTAGCAGGGAGAAGAAAAGGAAAAAAAGATTTGATTGCGCCGATGGTTTTTACCGGGAGTTTGAATGCAGAAGGCTTTGAAGGATGGTTAAAATTATATTTGCTACCCTCCCTCGACATTCCATCAATATTAATAATGGATAATGCTCCTATTCATCGTAAAACTGCCATTAAAGAATTGGCTAAAGAAGCAGGTCATGAAGTTCTTTTTTTGCCGAAATATTCTCCTGATTTAAATGATATTGAGCATGACTTTAGTGCCTTGAAACGAGCTAGAATGTACGCTCCTATTGACACGTCTCTTGATGAAATTATCCGTTCTTACTGTGGCGTTTAGCGTCTCAGCTTTATTTGAAACTACTATAAATCTAAATTTTGCCTAAAATAGTTAAAATCAATCATTTTTATCAAGATTTTGACAACGGATTCAGACAATACAAAATATTTGCAGATAAGCTCAGCAAATCTTATTAACCTCTCCTAATTTTACAGAGAAGTTAAGATAAAATTTGCTCCCCATTGTCCATGAAGTAGTCAATTTAGGGAGCAGAATAAGACTAGGCAAATAACACATTAAAGCTGGCCAAAACCTTTTTTCTTCTTTTTCTTTTTCGGCTTACCGCCACCACCTCTGTAACCTCGAAAACCTGGGCCTGGTTGACCGCCAAACATACCTCCCCCCATGCCTGGCATTGCTCCCATCCCTGGCATACCTCCAGGCATTCCTCCCATGCCCATTTGCTGCATCATGGTCCGCATCTTGGTGAAATTGGTGATTAGCTTAGACACATCGGTTTCACTATGACCCGATCCTTGGGCTATGCGACGACGCCGACTGGGGGATTTAGCTAATAAATCGGGATTCTTCCTTTCCTCCGTGGTCATGGAACTAATCATGGCTTCGGTGCGCTTGAGTTCCTTTTCCCCTTTTTCGATGTCGCCACTGCTGAGCTTATTCATGCCGGGAATCATTTTCAGCAGACCCCCTAGGGAACCCATATTCTTCATAAAGCGCATTTGCTTAATGAAGTCATCAAAATCGAAGGTGGCTTCGAGAATCTTGTTCTGTAACTTCTCCACGTCCCCGACATCGATCGCCTCTTGGGCTTTTTCCACCAGGGTCAGCACATCCCCCATGTTTAAAATCCGACTGGCTAGGCGATCGGGATAGAAAGGTTGCAGGGCCTCCACTTTTTCCCCCACCCCGACAAATTTGATCGGCTGGCCGGAAATTTGCCGCACCGATAGGGCTGCACCGCCCCTAGTATCCCCATCTAACTTGGTAAGAATTGCTCCGGTAATACCAATTTGCTCGTGGAAAGTATGGGTTAAATTGGCCGCCTCTTGCCCCGTCATGGCATCTACTACCAGTAGAGTATCGTCAGGTTTAACAACCTGTTTAATTTCGGCCAACTCCGCCATCATTTGGGGATCAATCTGCAAACGACCGGCGGTATCGATTAAGACCGTATCGACTCCCAATTCCTTGGCTTTTTCCACCCCTTGGCGGGCAATTTCCACCGGGTTGGCATCACTGCCCAGGTCAAATACAGGCACATCAATCTGTTGCCCCAGAGTTTTTAGTTGGTCAATGGCGGCGGGGCGATAAACGTCCGTGGCCACCATCAGGGCACTGCGTTTTTGTTTGCGGAGATAGAGGGCTAATTTGGCCGTGGCGGTGGTTTTCCCGGTCCCCTGCAAGCCGGCCATAAGAATGACGGTGGGAGCTTGCTCTGCTTGAGCTAGGGGCACGTTGCTTTCCCCCATCAGGTTTACCAGTTCGTCGTAAACAATTTTGATGAACTGTTGCCCTGGGTTAACCCCACTGATCACATCCGCACCGAGGGCTTTTTGCTCTACGTCTTTGATGAAACCCTTGACCACCTGGAGATTCACGTCCGCCGCCAACAGGGCTCTCCTGACTTCCTGAAGCGCCTCTTTAATATTGCTTTCACTAATTTTGTCCTGACCCCGGAGCTTCTTCCAGGCATCTTCAAGGCGATCGGCTAAGGCATCAAACATAGACTTTTAACGGCGGGACGGAACTTTAACTATTTGTAACCAATTCAACTGTAGCAAAGGGTTGCCCTGGCCAGAGAATCTGATCGGTCCCATCCCCTAACCATGGGCGGACCCAGGCCTCTCCTCCCCAATGGCGATCGCCGTGTAATTTGGTTTAGATACCCACCTCAACAATCCAGTAATGACCTTGCTGATCACTCGAAGGAGAGAAACCAATAATGGACAACAAAACTCTGGTTGAAAAAAGGGTAAATTACACCCTTAGTTTAAATGGTCGGTTAATTATTATTGAAAACGTCCCAGCACGGGTTAATGAAGAAACTGGAGAGCAGTTTTTTTCGCCAGCAACGGTAGAGTGTTTACAACAGACTGTTCTAGACAATCAGGAGCCGGATCATTTTATTCAAATTCCGGTTTATAGTTATTCAGAAAATCAAATCATTCCTAATAATTACGAAAATGGATAATTCAGAGCAATGGTACACAAGAGAAGAAAGAGAATTATTGCATAAAGCTCGCTATTTCTCAGGTTCCCATAATTATTTTTTTGAGTTAAAGGTAGCCAAAAATGGCTCAAAATATATTGTTATCGATCAACGCAAGAAGGTTGGAGACAAGTTTGTGGGATCAAAAATAAGAATTTTTGAAGATGAGATGTTGGAGTTTGAGCGTGTATTACATCAACTTATAAGTATCGCTTCTGGACAAATGCATGTTTCTGCTGATAACTTGTCTCAATCAAGCTCTATAGAAGTAGAATCCAAAGACCTTTCGTGGGAAAATAATTCAGATATCTGCCCTAACTTTTTTCCGATATTAGCTACTACTAATAACTGGCAAGAGTTTGAAAAATATACCTTTTTATTATTAAAGTCACTAGGAATTGTAACTATCAAAAGTTTCCTTGGAGAAAAACAAGCTGGTAAGGCGGATGGATTTTTTCGGACTACTAATCTTTCAGTCATTTATGACTGTACCTTGGCAAAGGGAGACATTGAAACTCTTAAAAGTCAACAAATCATTAATTACTGTAGTCAATTGAAGCAAGGCAGAATAGAGTTTTCAGATAGAATAGTTGAAGAATTTCATGAAGATCATAAGCAAGTTTGGATAATTAGTCGTCAACACTCTCGAAAAATTCAAGCAATTAATTCTATAGAAGTTAAATTGATTTCCATCCAAGATTTAATGAATCTATATGCAACTAGATTGACATCTAACTCCTCATATGAGTCTTTAGATTTGCAACTAAGAAATATTTAGCATTTAAGAGTAATTGCTTGCATACTAGGCTGAGTTTAACACTTCTGTTTCTGGATCTAAGGTTAACTGTATATTTTTTTCAGAGTCATCAATAATTTGAACTTGTAAATCTTGGTAAAACTCTTCCTGAGCCAAAGATACTTTCGACTGGGAACTTAATAATAGTAATGCCCAAAATACGCCAACTTTATCTTTTTTATCCGGCAATTTATCTGGATCTAAATGATGATGCCAACAGTGGAGTAATGTATCCAAATCTACCCAGGAACGATGGGGTAAATCAGGCAAAATTTCCGGCAGACGGGTTTGTAAAAATTGTTCCAATTGGCTGGCTAACTCAGTTAAATTTTCCTGGTGGGCTAATTCGGTAATGATTTGTAGTGCTTCCCGCCGGGATTGGGGACGGGCCCGTTTCACCCGCTTGGGTTTTTGTTCGCTTTTTTCGATTTCAACGGCGATCGCCTCGATCTGATCAATTAATTCCGCCAGGGTAACCCGACGACGTTGTAGGGGCGGGACAGCAGTGCGGCGACGCAGACGATTTTCTAAATCCCTTGGTAACCGGGCAATTAGACCATCGGGCCATTCTTCTAGCTCAGCTTCAGGTAAAACTTCTTCTGGTTCCTGCTCCAAATTGTGGAGACTGTCAGCTTTGTAGCGCACCAACATGGAGGCCCAAAGAAAAGCCTGGCCAGAACGGGGTAAATTTTGCTGTTGAAAATTCAGGTCGAGGCTGTTGAGAATGCCCAGATCCTGCAAAAAGCGATCAATTACATCGATCACCGACACGTCCCAGGGGTTAATCTCCCCTTGGTGGGCCATTTCGATCAGGGTATCAATGGCATGACTCGCCGCAGATGGTGTCATAATTCCTTATGTTAACTGCCCGCTGTGAAGATCACCAGTTGGAGGACGCAGGCTTTATGGATGGGGTTTCCCTCGCGGATTTACGCTTGAACTATACCCAGGGGGGTTTAATCGAGGCTGAGGTGGCAGACCATCCCTTTGCCCAATTTCACATATGGCTCCAACAGGCGATCGCCGCTGAGTTGCCAGAACCCAATGCTATGACTTTAAGCACTCTGTCCGAGGAAGGCCATCCGGTGGGGCGTATGGTGCTGCTCAAGGGTTTGGATGAGCGGGGCTTCGTTTTTTACACTAACTATGACAGTGCCAAGGGGCAACAGTTAACGGCCCATCCTTGGGCAGGATTAGTGTTTTGGTGGGCGGCCCTAGAAAGACAGGTACGGGTGGATGGTCAAGTGGAAAAAATTGATCCGGCAGAATCCGATGCCTATTTTCAGTCCCGTCCCCGGGGTTCTCAATTGGGGGCCTGGGCTTCTCCCCAAAGTCGGATTGTTGGCGATCGCCAGGAGTTAGAAGACAATCTAGCCCGTTGGGAAAAACAATACGAAAACCAATCCATTCCCCGCCCCCCCCACTGGGGAGGATTTCGAGTGATTCCCCATCGCATCGAATTTTGGCAAGGCCGCCCTAGTCGTCTCCATGACCGTTTGCAATTTAATTTGCTTGATGGTCAATGGCACAGACAGAGGTTGGCGCCGTAGAAGTTAAACTAGCCCCCATTCCATTGCAGTCTTAAAGTTTTGACGTTTTAGTCCATAAAGTTGATCAGAGTTGCGTATTTATAAACATTTGAACTTTTTATCGTCCTTTCTCTACACAAATTTGAATCAAGTATTCTCCTTAGTGTGTTTTCTGTCTTAGTCAAAATTGGTCTTACTGCCGAATTTTCATCTTCCAACGGCAGCCTTCTTTGAAGATTTAGGATAGAATCATAGGATTGTTTTGCCGTCATAGCCCCTAAGATAAATACGTGCGTCTAGAAATTTCATCGCCTCAAACAAAGCTTCCTTACCCCAAAACTGAAGAATTACCATTTACCCTCCAAGAGCTCAGAAACGCTATTCCAGCGGATTGTTTTGAGCCATCGGTAGTCCGGTCCTTGGGCTACTTTTTTTTGGATGTTGGTTTAATTGCCGGGTTTTATGCTCTAGCGGCCTACCTTGATTCCTGGTTCTTCTATCCGATTTTTTGGTTAATTCAGGGAACCCTATTCTGGTCCCTGTTTGTGGTGGGCCATGATTGTGGCCATGGCTCCTTTTCCAAATCCAAAACCCTTAATAATTGGATTGGTCATCTCAGCCACACGCCAATTTTGGTGCCTTACCATGGCTGGCGTATTAGTCATCGTACTCACCATGCCAACACGGGCAATATCGACACCGACGAAAGTTGGTATCCAGTGTCGGAGCAAAAATATAACCAAATGGCCTGGTATGAAAAACTTCTACGTTTTTACTTGCCTCTGATCGCCTACCCCATTTATCTATTTCGGCGATCGCCAAACCGGCAAGGCTCCCATTTCATGCCCGGCAGTCCCCTATTCCGTCCCGGAGAAAAAGCAGCTGTTCTCACCAGCACCTTTGCCCTTGCAGCCTTTGTCGGCTTCCTTGGCTTTTTAACTTGGCAATTTGGCTGGCTATTTTTGCTGAAATTTTATGTTGCCCCCTACCTCGTGTTTGTGGTGTGGTTAGATTTGGTCACATTTTTACATCACACTGAAGACAATATCCCTTGGTATCGTGGTGATGACTGGTATTTTCTCAAAGGTGCCCTCTCCACCATTGATCGGGATTACGGCTTCATTAACCCCATTCACCATGACATTGGCACCCACGTCGCCCACCATATTTTCTCGAATATGCCCCACTACAAGTTACGCCGGGCGACTGAAGCCATCAAGCCCATTTTAGGGGAATATTATCGATATTCTGACGAGCCAATTTGGCAAGCTTTTTTTAAGTCCTACTGGGCTTGCCATTTTGTTCCTAATCAAGGTTCAGGGGTCTATTACCAATCCCCATCCAATGGTGGATATCAAAAGAAACCTTAATTGATCCTAATTGAATCAAACCAACATCGGGAGGGAAGGCAATATTAGATGGTATTACTCCCTTCCGATCGCCTTATGAGAAGTATGGAAGAAGTTAAACAATCACACTCCAAAAGATCAGCATTAAACCAACAACGGTGCTGTGGTGAGGCAGAAGATTGAAAAAGGATTGTTTACCTAACTGTTGACTGAGAAAAATCGACCAAAGTACCCCGGCCAAAAGCAGCATACCTTGCAAAAAGGCGATCGCCGCTGGATCCGCCACCAACATCGGTAAATCAAAGGGTAAAGACCAGTGGAAAGTTTTTGGCACTAGGGTCAACACCTGCCCCGCTTCCCCCAAACCCAAGTTGAGATAATGGGCTAAGTTGGCCGCTAAAGTGAGAGGCAATAGACCGTAGGCTAGGTTAATGAAGGGAATTTTTTGCCCAACTTTAGGAGCGGGAATCAAAAAGTAGGCGATTAGTGGCAATAAAGCTGGTAAAAATAGTAAACCGAGGGACAGAAAACCATGGTCAATAAATGTACCCACTGGCGATAAATGCCATACCTGGATAAATTCTGGTAATCTCCTCAATAAAACGCTATTCAGGAGTAACAACAATAAGGCTACTTCGTAAGGGCGCACGGTATGGGTAGTAACAATGGCGATCGCCGGGGGACGCAGATTAAATTCCACCGAACGATGGGGACAGGCTTTTAAACAGGTCATACATAGTACACAATCCCGATTGTCGGTTAGTTGGGCCGGATGGGTACCCAGGGGACAGCCTTCAGTGGCTTGACCTTCCCCCTTAGCGGGGCCTCCCTTGTAGCACTGGTAAGTAGTACATTCTGCCGAACAAGTTCCCTGTTGGGCCCGCAATTCTGTGATAGCTAATTTAGCAAACATGCCGTTCATGCCGCCAATGGGACAGAGGTAACGACACCAAAATCTTTGCTCAAAAATCACGGAGCAAACCATAGCTCCCCCGGTAATTAACAGTAATAACCAAGCAGAAAGATAAGCAGTATTTTCCAAATTCCACAGTTCTTCCCAGAGTAAAATTAGGGCAAAAAGGGCAAAGAGAAACCAACCACCCCAATTTTCCGCTGCCTGCCTCGGCCATTTTTTCAGTTTCCTCGGCCAGAGCCAGAGAGATAATTTTTGGGTAATTTCTCCGTAAATCATAAAGGGACAAACCGCACACCAAAGTCTACCAACAAAAATAAATCCCAATAGCACTAGGGGCCACCACCATGCCCAAAATAAATTCAATGCAAAATTTTGGTCCCTAGTTTGGGGCCCTAGAAAAAGAATAGCCACAATGACTGGGAAAGCGAACACAGTGAAGCCATAATTGAGGCGATCGGGCCACCAGGCACTGCGTAAAAATTGCCGTAATTGCGGGTAACGGTTGAGTAAATTCAGACGAAATAATTGTTTCTTACCTTGGGAAGGCCAAATAATTTCCTCGGTAATTACTTTTTCGCCCTGTAATTGGGTTACCGCCCGTTCCACTAGATTGTTTAATTCCCGAATATTATTAGGAAAATCGTAGGCTTGTAAGCGACGCAGGGCCTCCGGTGCTAGGTTAGGAACTTCGATGCCCTTGGAGCGACAAATTAAACTTAAATAATAGTCAACGTAATCCTCAATATCCGCTTTTCTTACCCGCAAAGGGGGAATTTTAATGGTGTTAGTAAATAGGGAAGTAAGCTTGGGAATGATGTTTTCAGCAATGGCAATTACCTTGGCTTGACTATGGCGAAAAGTTGGTTCTGCTCCCCCTGCTGTGGCCACCGGTTGGTAAATACCTTCACAAATTAAGTTGGCGATCGCCGGTAAAAGTTGGGGTTTCAATTCCTGAATATTGTTCAACAGTAAGGTTCCTTGACCCAAGGCATCTAAAATTCCGGGTTTACCTTGATTGGTGCCAAAGAGTTCTTGACCACTGGCGGATAGCAGAGCACAGTTGACCTTCACCATCACCGACCGTTGGGCTTGGGCTGAGCCAAAATGAATCAGGGCGGCGGTGTTATCCTTTTCCAGTCCCGGCTCTCCGAACAATAATACTGGCTTTTGATCTGTTGATACTGCTTTAATTTGCTCCCGGAGCTTTTGGGCATAGCGACTTTTACCCATAATGGCTCGCTTAGCGGCAGGGACGAGGTAGGGGCGTAAAATCTTCTGTTTTTCCTGTTCAAAAAATAATTGGGCATTCAGTTCCCTGAGTTCCTGCACCAATTGTTGGGAAAAAGCCTGAGTTATCTGGGGATAATCTTGCAGCAATTGCCGCATTTTTTGCCCTGGTAAATACCACAATTGGCAGTCAGTAAGGGCGACTAAATCCTGTTCTAGGGGACTATCAATTATGAATGCCTCTAGATTAATAATTGCCCCTGGCAATAAACAAAATTTCCGGGCATCAGATTCCAACTGTCCTTGACCAAGAATGTACAAGTCCGTTCCCTTGTCCCTATCTTTGGGCAGACTTTCACCCTTAGCCAGGGAAAATTCAATTAATTGGCTGGCGATCGCCTCCAGAATCTCCGGGGCAAGTTGGCCTAATTCCGTCCGTTGTCGGAGCCAGGAAAGCAAATAGGAAAGGCGATCGGTCATGGCAAAACCCCTGAGGAAAAACCTATGATCATACTAATCGATGCTGTAACATCTATCCTGAATTAAGTTCTGGGATATTTTTAATCTAAGTTATGAAATTGCCCTACGGAAACCAAGCTGATGTGAAGCAAATAACTGATAAACTACAGACCTATTCCCTTAACCTAAACCATCCTAATGGCAAACATAAAGCTAGACTTTTTCGAGCTAAATTGGGTATAACAATAGATAACCAAGACTTTCTTATTACTAGGCTCAGAAAAGTAGCCGCTCATTATCAAAATTTTGAATTGACAGATTCTGACCAGTACGGAGAACGTTATGTGGCTGTTTTTCCCATGACCACTACCACTGGAACAGCGAAAGTACTTAGTGCTTGGATAATCCGCCCCGGGGAGACCTATCCTCGACTAACCAATGTTTATCCCATTCGCAATTAGCATCAAGGAAATTACACTTATGGACAACCTTCAACTACATAGTCTTGTGGCGTTAAAAGAAGATATTACTGCCAAGCTTTTTCTGACAAGCCAGCCAATTCTATTGCGTCAGGGACAAGTTGGGACAATTATTGAGATCCTGGGGGGAGGGGAAGCTTTTGAAGTCGAGTTTGCCGACGGAGATGGTCAGGCTTATGCCATGTTGGCGGTTCCCAGAGAAAAATTAATGGCTTTACACGATCAACCAATCTTGCTAGCAAGTTAGGCAGTACTCAATTGGAGGTTAGGTTTAGTTATTGGCTGGTATCTCCGGTAAAATGGGCGGGGATTTAAGCGCACTTTGTAGGGAGTTTGGCCAATGTCGAAGTTTGTTTTTGTGACTGGGGGAGTGGTCTCCAGCATTGGTAAAGGCATTGTGGCCGCTAGTCTGGGACGGTTACTAAAATCCCGCCATTATTCCGTTTCCATTCTTAAGCTTGATCCTTACATCAACGTGGACCCCGGCACCATGAGTCCCTTTCAGCATGGGGAGGTGTTTGTCACTGAAGACGGAGCCGAAACAGATTTAGATCTGGGACACTACGAGCGTTTTACCGATACTTCCATGTCTCGCCTCAACAGCGTTACCACCGGGTCCATTTACCAAGCAGTGATTAATAAGGAACGACGAGGAGCCTACATGGGGGGCACTGTACAGGTTATTCCCCACATTACCAACGAGATTAAGGAAAGAATTCTCCGGGTGGCCCAGAACACGAACCCCGATGTGGTAATCACAGAAATTGGCGGCACCGTGGGAGATATCGAATCCCTGCCCTTTTTGGAAGCGATTCGCCAATTCCGCAAAGAGGTGGGTCGCCATAACGTTATCTACATGCACGTTACCCTCATTCCCTGGATTCCCGCCGCCAAGGAAATGAAAACCAAGCCCACCCAACACTCGGTTAAGGAGTTACGTTCCATCGGTATTCAGCCGGATATTTTGGTCTGTCGTTGCGATCGCCCGTTGCATCCAGGTATGAAGGAAAAGTTATCGGAATTCTGCGACGTGCCGGTGGAATCGGTGATCACCTGTCAGGATGCCAGCAGTATTTATGAAGTGCCGTTAATTTTGGAAAAGGAAGGGTTGGCCCACCAGACCCTAGAACTGCTGAGAATGGAAAATCGATCGCCAGATTTGTCCCAGTGGCAATCCCTGGTGGAAAAAATGCAGTCCCCCCACCATGACATCACCGTGGCCCTGGTGGGTAAATATGTCCAACTCAGCGATGCCTATCTTTCCGTGGTGGAAGCTCTGGGCCATGCGGCGATCGCCAGTGACAGCAAACTCCACCTGCGTTGGATCAGTGCCGAGGAGATTGAAGCCCAAGGGGCAGCCACCTTTCTGAAAGATGTGGACGGCGTGTTAGTGCCCGGCGGTTTTGGCATTCGGGGGGTGGACGGCAAAGTCCAGGCGATCGAATATGCCAGGGAAAATCAACTGCCCTTTTTGGGCCTATGTTTGGGTATGCAGTGCTCCGTCATCGAATGGGCTAGAAATGTGGCCAAATTACCGGAAGCCAACAGCGCGGAATTTGAAACGGAAACCCCCAACCCAGTCATTAACCTTTTGCCAGAACAACAGGATGTGGTGGATCTGGGGGGAACCATGCGGTTAGGACTATATCCCTGTCGCATTGCCCCAGATACCCTGGCCTTTTCCCTGTATCAAAAGGAAGTGGTGTACGAACGGCACCGCCACCGCTATGAGTTTAATAACTCCTACCGCACCCAATTCACCGATACTGGTTTTGTGGTCAGTGGCACATCCCCCGACGGCCGCCTAGTGGAAATCGTTGAATATCCCCACCATCCCTTTTTCATTGCCTGCCAATTTCACCCGGAATTCCATTCCCGTCCCAACCAAGCTCATCCCCTTTTTAGCGGCTTTATTAATGCGGTCTTAAAACGTCGCAATGCCCCTGCTAAGATAGCGGTTAACTGCCACACCGTTACCGAAGATCATGAGCCAAGTTAAACAAATCCAGGGTAAGGCCTTGCCCCTAGTGGGGGATGACATCGACACTGACCGCATCATTCCCGCTCGCTTTTTGCGTTGTGTCACCTTTGACGGTCTGGGGGAACATGTTTTTGCCGACGATCGCCAGCAACAGGGGGGCAACCATCCTTTTGATCTGTCCCAATACCAAGACGCCACAGTGTTGGTGGTCAACCGCAACTTTGGTTGTGGCTCCAGCCGGGAACACGCTCCCCAAGCCATTATTAAATGGGGTATCAAGGCCATCATTGGGGAAAGTTTTGCTGAAATCTTTTTGGGTAACTGCTTGGCCAACGGTGTGCCCTGTGTCACTGCCCCCCATGGTCAGATTGCCGATTTACAACAAGCCATTACCGCCGATCCTAATTTGGCAGTGAATTTAGACCTAACCACCGCTGCCGTTACCTACGGCGATCGGAGTTTTCCCGTAATTCTCTCCGACGGGGCCCAGCAAATGTTGCTGGATGGCCAATGGGACACCTGTGGTCAACTGGTGCAAAATCAGGGGAAAATTGCCGCCACCGCTGAAAAATTGCCCTATCTCCATTGGCAAACTTCCGCCGCCTAGAACCTATTGCTTTTTTCCGTTGGGTGTGTTGGTAAGTCAGCTTTTTTGGGCACAATGCCCACAGAGTTGGTTTATGTCTGGTCGTCAGAACACACCGCTTTGCTCTCCCCTCCCACCACCGTCAGGACACAATGGAAACTGAGCAACTTCTTTGGCAATATGGCCAGGGCACTAGGGATTTCAGCCGCATTGAACTACATCATGCCGATTTAATCCAGTCCGATCTAGTGGGCATTATCCTCAACCGGGCCCTGCTCGCATATGGCAACTTCAGCGGCAGTAATTTATCTGAAGCCCAGCTACGGCGTACTAACCTAAGCCATGCCCGTTTGATGGGAGTGAAATTTGTCGGGTCAGACCTGACTGGCATAGATTTAAGCTATTCAGATCTCAGTTGGGCGGACCTAACCGATTGTGACCTCAGTGGAGCCAATTTGGCCTATGCCAAGCTCAAGCAAGCCCGGTTAATACGGACAAATTTAGAAGGGGCTAACTTGGCGGAAACCGATTGCCAGGGAGCAATCCTAGAAGCAGTTAATTTCAGTCGAGCGGATTTGAGTGGGGCCGATCTCACACGAGTTGATCTGGCAGAGGCTAATTTCAGTCGGGCAGATTTGAGTGGGGCCGATTTTCGCAAAGCCAACTTTGACCATGCCAATTTGTATAAGGTGAATCTAAGTCAAGCCCAATTACGTCATGGCACAGTGGAGGAGGCTTTTCTGCAGGGAGCAGACCTCAGTCAAGCTAATTTGAAAGGAGCGAATTTAGGCAGGGCATTGATGAAGGAAGTTAACCTCAGTTTGATTAATCTATCGGAAATTCATCTTAAAGCTCTCCCCAACAAGGAGCAGATTAACTGTGCCGGTTGCGCCCTGCGGGGCACTATTTTCCAGGGAGCTAATTTCCAGAATGCTAATTTTGAGTATGCTTTGATGGAAAAAGCTTTATTGGCCGGGGCCATACTCCGGGGCGCCAATTTAATCGATGCCTGTTTACGGGGGGCAGACCTACGTAATGTCAATTTTCAAAATAGTCACATTAGCGGCATAAACTTGGCAAAAACAATTATGCCCGATGGGAGTGTACATCCCTGATGAGAATGCTATCGGTGTTTGGGGCGATCGGAGGGGTGATGGTATTGGCCAGTGGTGCTCTGATGGCGATCGGCAATCCGGGCAAGCCTGACTATGAAGACTACGCAGTGGAAACCCTCAGTACCTATCTAAAAACCGAGATTTGTCCCAAAGCGCCTGCGGATTTTGGCGGCTTCGTGCAGAGTTATTGCAAAACCTTGGTGGATGCAGGACAACCACAAATTAAACAAATCATCGCCCAAACTACTAATCAGCAAAATTTTTTGTTGTTTAGTATTTACCAAACCACATTATCTCTGCCGGATCCTTTTCCTACCTATGAGTTTCAAACCATTGGGGTAATGAAGCAGTTTTATACTTATCAGGCAATGGAAATTTGATCTTCTTTTTAATTAATCTAAAGGTGTTCTTGTAACGTTGCCAAAGCCTTTGAGTATACTTAAATAAGTTCCACAAATATTTTTTTAGCCTGACTATAAACTTAATCATTTATTCTACTTTTGTGGCTATTAATAATGACTCAGTTAATTAAATCTTTACCGGGTTGGCTGAAGCTAATGTTGATTTTTCCCATCTTTTTTCTGAATGGGGTTTTGCTGAGTTTGATTATTAATCGCTTTCGGGAACTCTTTGACTACATCATCATTGCCACCCTAGTGACTTTCCTGCTCAAATTAACCATCAATTTTTTGGTCAGTAAAGGGATTGGTAAAAGGCTGGCAATTTTTGCTGTCATCACCATCAGCTTTGCCCTCATCGCCTTGGGAGGCATCACCCTTATTCCCTTAATGGGTAATCAATTGGGCAATCTTTCCCAAGATATTCCCCGTTGGCTCAGCGGCAGTCAAGAGCATTTAGCCAACCTGAAAAACTCTACTTTGTTTTTAACTTTGGATAATGCGGGGGTCAATGTCGATGATTTATTTCAGAAAGCTTACCTAACTTTAAGCAAGGAATTAGACCGCATCGGACAAATCAGTTTAAAAGTATTAACGGAAACCATCGGTGGGGTGGTAGATACCCTGGTCATTCTGGTTTTGACTATTTTCTTGCTGGTGGGAGGAGATACTTTTTGGCAGGGAATTCTAAGTTGGTTACCCTCACCCTGGGAGAAAAAAATCCCCCAATATGCCGGTGAAATTTTTCGAGATTATTTCATTAGCCGTTTAATTCTTGCCGCTGGTTCCAGTATGGCTAGGTTAGTGGTTTTTATGGCCTTGGGCATTCCCTACAGCATTCTTTTTGCCTTCAGTTTGGGGTTAGCTAGTTTAATTCCTTTTGCTGGAGCTGTAGTTACCCTGATTGGAACCTTAGTTTTGTTATTAAAAGGCTGGGTTGTAGCGGTGAAATTTTTTGTCAGCGCCATTGTCATTGACCAAATTACCGACAACGGTGTTGCGCCTAAATTAATGGGGGACAAAATTGGTTTAAATCCGGTCTGGATTTTAATTTCAATTTTTATTGGGGCGGAAATAGCTGGCTTACTGGGCGTGTTGCTAGCCGTACCGATCGCCAGTGTGATCAAGAAAGTGATTGATGATATGCGGGCTGGAAAAACTGAGAACGAAGAAATCGATACCGAGGAACAGGTAGAAGTACTGCCGGAATCCCTGGCTTAGGGCGTTGGGGTAACTATGTAGAATGACGGAAAAAATCGGGAGCAATCAGCTCAAACCCGTTCTGGGGGGAGGGATAAACCTGAGAAGCAGAGGAGAAGCACCACCACGCCGTTTTACCTCAGTTTATGACCTGGTGTAACCAGGGGGGAGTCATCAATTCTCGTTTTCGTTTCCGGGTACGAGCCCGGTCTACTACCACGCAGAATGCACAGAGACACCCTTATTTTTCAAGCATAGATCAAAAAACGTTGTTGGCAGTCACCAACGCGGTAGTTACTTCCCTGCCATTATAACCCCATCCTTCGGCGATCGGGCAATGGGGCTAGCCTCCGAACAGAGACGTTAATCGAGTTGAAATTCTTCCAGATAACGCACTAAGGGGAATCAAACTCAACCTAATTTAGTTTCACTAATTACCCTTTTACCCTTGACGGTGGTTGAATTTCCATAGGGCACTGGAAACCCAGTTGGTGAGAATGTGGGCCACAATAGGCACCATTAAATTGCCGCTGGCGATCGCCCCATAGCCCAACACTAACCCCACCACCGTTGCCCACACCACGTAGGGCCATTGCTCCGTACTACTGAGGTGCAAAACGCCAAATACTAGGCTGGAAACCACCACCGCCAAAACACCTCCCCCCAAGGCGGAAAGCATCACTCCCCGAAACAGTAATTCTTCACTTAAACCGGGCAATAGTCCTAACCAGAGCAAATCTGCCCATACCAGGGGTTTAATCACAAAGGCAAGGTAGGCATCGGCACTGACCCGATAGGCAGGCCAAATCCGATAAATTAACCCACTGGTCAGAATGATTGCAGTTGCTAAACCCAATCCCAATAAAGCGTCTGGAACATTAAAACTGATTTTTAACAGGGTGACATCCCCCCACCATTGCCAAAGCTTAGCAATGATCAGCAGTAGCACCGCTGTGAATCCCATCACCCCCAAAATTTGGGTACGGCTTAGGGGCTCCATTTCGGAAGGACTATTGGATGAAGACACAGATATTCAGGGTAGGCGGTGAAGAAGGGGAAAATCCGGTTGGAAACAATCAAGGTTAATGCCTGCACGGTCTGCACAGAGCACTCCGATCGCCTCTAAATAAGAGTTTACCCTAACCACAGAAATGCCTAGGTCTTCGCCATAGACTTCTAGCTGGGTAGAGTTATTTTCCACTGCAATGATGCGGGCAGAAGATTGGCTAAAACTCATCAAAGCGGAACCACCGCAGGCGCTGGCGGGCACAACCACAGCATTCACATCCCGACTCCAGAGGGTTTGGCCCTGGGCATTGGGAAATCTTTGGTAATGGGGAGCCCGACTCAGTCCCATCAATACACAGGGTAAAAAAGTGTAGCCCAATTCCTCCGCCGCTGACCGGGGGGAAATGTCTGGGTCTAAAGGCAAAGGACTCAACGCTGGGGCATGGGCACAGGGCACTTGAAATTGCCGCACAATTAAATGGGAAATGACCGCTTCCGCTCCGGCCAAGGGATCCACCCCATGGCCATGGCGATAATCAGCCAGCACTTGAGTGCCCACATCATCGGGAAAGCGAGCAATGACGGCGATCGCCTGGGCTTGGGTCTGGGTCAATAACTTATCCGCCGCCCGCAATAAACTTTCTGGGTTAGCAATGGTGCCCCAACTAGTGCCAGAGTCCGACAGGCGCAATTCCACCCCCAAGGGTTCATCAGTAACAACGTAATCCGTCAGGGTTAAACCCAGGGTAGCCCGAGCCCCGTCCGCCACCTGTAAATGTCGCCAGCGCAAATCCTCTTCAATGCCTTGATCCAAAATTAGGCCAATGGCGTTGTTACCCACAGGAGTTAAACCCCAATCTCCCTGGGCAAAGCGATCCAGGGCGTAACCTTCCACATAAAGGGCGTTGGGTATGGGGTAATAAAGCTGGGCCCCGTTTAACACATTGGGATGGGTAATGAGGCGATCACACACCTGGGAAATGGCCCTGGCGATCGGTAGAGCATCCCCAGCGTAACCACCAAGGGCCGCCCCCACCCCAGTGGGAATAATTAAAGTGACGTTATAACTCAAAGTGACCGTAAAAGACTGGAACTAGTAAAACTTAGAACGTGTTTGGAAAGTTTTATCCCGCCCCCTAACTCGACCCACTAAAACTCCGGCAATACTGGGGAACTTTCACTCAATTTCTTCCCAAATTTGGGGGGCCAGGGGGGCTTTTAAAACAGGCTCTTAACCTTTTTTTCTAGACTTCCTGCACCGCCGTCACCGTCACCACCGCTTCCACCTGGGCTTTTTGTTGCTCTTTATCCACCGCTGTCACCGCCCACCGCAGGGGATCGCCCCGTTTAGCCAATTCCTGTTCAATTTCCTGTTGCAGTTGCAGGGGATTTTCCTGGAGGTCAATTTCAGCAGTGATGAAATGGGTCGTCATAGGTTTTGGCAAATATGGGCGGGTAAGGCAACTCTGACTGATTCTAGCAAAACCCCAGAAATTTTCCGCTAAAATTTGAGACTATCAGCAAGTTTTACCTCGGCAAACAAGAGCTTGAAAAAGGTTTTAACCGGCACTACTGCCCTGCTCATTTGGAGTTTACTGGTGGGGGCAGTGTTATGGGGGGAAAGTATTTGGTTTTCCCATCCTCCCCTACGCCCTGGTGATCGAGCTTCCCTTAACCAATATTTAATCGATCGCCTTAACCAAGGGGAAGGCAAGGAGTTGGGCAGTGCGGCCCTAGCCCTAATCCACAATGGCAAAGTGGACACCATACATACGGTGGGAGTGGAGAATGTTGATTCCGGTTCCCCCGTTGACCCAGAAAATACCCTCTACCAAATGGCTTCTGTGAGTAAACTGGTTACGGCCTGGGGGGTAATGAAATTGGTGGAAATGGGACAGATTAATTTAGACGATCCAGTTTTATCCCATCTTCGCCGTTGGCAATTTCCTGCTGATAGTCCTTACCGAGGAGAGGTAACCATTGCCCAACTGTTGAGCCATACCGGGGGACAGAACGATCATTTAGGCTATGGAGGATTTTTGCCGGGGCAACCGTTGCAAACCCTGGAACAGTCTTTGACCCTAACAAAAGATGTGGCCTTTGGGGAACCAAGGGGGGTGGAGGCAGTTTATCCACCGGGAGAAGAGTTTAGCTACTCCGGGGGCGGTTATACCGTTTTGCAACTGTTAGTGGAGGAGGTGACGGGACAATCCTTTGCTGAATTTATGCAGGAGCAAATTCTGCACCCGTTGGGTATGACCGGGGCGAATTTTGATTGGCCAACCATTGTTGACCAGGGAAGAGCTAATAATTTGGCCACTAGTTTTACCGAAGATTTACAGCCCAGCCCTCCCCGCCATTTCACTGCCACCGGGGCCGCTTCCCTCTACGCCAGTTTGGCTGACATGGTTAAATTCGCCCAGGCCCATCTCCAACCCAACTCGGTTTTGAAAGCTGACACTTTGCAAAGGATGGCAACGGCCCAACCGGGCACCGATGGCACCTGGGGTTTAGGTATGATGCTGTACCAAACCACCACCAGTGGGGGAGCTGTGATCGGCCATGACGGGGGCAATATGCCCGCTCTGAACCACACTTTGCGAGTTAATCCAGAAACGGGCAATGGCATTGTGTTGCTGCTATCGGGGAATCGTAGTCTGGCTAGTCATCTAGGGGATGATTGGGTTTATTGGGAAACTGGCAAGCTAACGACGGCGGCCAGGGAACGATTTTGGCAATCCCGCCTTGTACCGGCATTGATAGTCATTGGAGCCGGGGCGATCGCCATTGGCCTTTTGACCTTTATTACCCCAGGCTTACTGCGGCAAATTTCAGGCCATTGAAACTCTCGGTTGAGCCCCTAGACCATGGTGAACTGCCTATCGTAGTTGGCCACAGGCACAGTCCTTTGTTCACATTTAAGGTAAATGGTTAGTATCTCCTCCGATGGCGATCGCCGTCTGACGATTAACTTACCTCCCAGGAGTTGGAAGAGATTTTTGGTCACATCCCAATTTAAACTCAGGCAACCGGTTTGGGGCTGGAACATCAACAATTCCCCCAGAGCCCTGACGGGATTGGCTTGGTGTACTGACTGGGTATGGAACTGCACTTTTAACTGGTCACCGGCAGTGGTGATCTGTAAATTGATCTCTCCGCCGCCGTTGAAATTCCGCACAAATTTTTCAATCATGCCCCCCAGCACCTGGTCTAACAAACTGGGGTTACTCCACACCTGGGGCAAAGAATGGGGAATCTGAGCTTGTAAATTGACGTTATAGCGCTGGGCCTGTTTTTGCCAGCGGGGAATGCCAGCTTGGAACACCGCTTCTAAGGATGTCACCGTCAGGGGCACCACCAATTCCGGCAGGGGGGTTGATTCCAATTCCGTGGCTCGGAAAATCAGGTCCATGCGGCTGATTTGATCGCTACACTCCCGGTCAATGGATTCAATTCGTTTGAGCACTTCCGGGGAAAGGTCTTTGCGACGCAATAACAACTTGGTTAGGGTGCGAATGCTAGTCAGGGGAGTCCGCACCTCATGGGTTAAGGCTTGGAGCAGTTCCACATCCGGGGATGGTTCCGCCGATTCCTGTTCTTGGCATGGGGGAAGATTATAGGGATTGGGCTGGTAGTCCAACATCAATTGCCCAAAGTAAGTCACCAAACGGAAATCGGGCTGGGGAAAATTAAAAGCCGCTATGGTTTTTTGCAAGAGGGACAGATCAGGACTTAGGCCATATTTGAGGCGGGCCTGGAGGCTTAACCAAGCTTGCTGCAAAATTTCTGGGTCAAAAGTCCAGTAGAACTGGGCCAAACCCTGCTCATTTTTGCCCAACAGCAATAGCAGACCAAATTGGGGGGTCATCAGCCAGCAAAATTGCTCTTCCGCCAAGGGGTCCTGGGGAAACAGGGGAATTTCCCGCATGGGGGGGACAGCACTCCATTCGGATTCCTCGCCAGCTAAACAGGGCCAGGGGGAAAACTCTTCCCAGGGGGTGGCAATGCCTTGGTAAAAATTTCGCACCAGCACCGCATCTTTCAGCACTGGGGCAGGGCCCGTCAAACAAATTCCCGGTAATTCTCCCCCAACATTGGGCAAAGTTTGTCTTAAAAATGGTTCCAAAGCGGCGATCGCCCCAAACCATTGTTGCTGTGCTCTGGGATGGGCCCACTGGGGAGCCCGCCCTCGGTCATATCCTCCCCAACCGGAAGACACAAACAAATCACTCAACTTTAGGCAAACTTCATTCACGGGAACCAGATTTTTAGGATGGGAAAGTTAACAGCGGTAACAACGGGGGACGATGTTCTGAAAGGGAATAGGAAATAGCAAACTTTTTGCCACTGCAATTTAACAGACTCAGCAGTCTTGTGTGGCCTCTCTCCCTGATGGTAAGCCCATTTTCCTTTCCCCCTTAGGCGTAAAACCGAACAAAATCCGACGGATGGACGCAAAGGCGCGAAGAAAGGATGACAAACCTATACCGCTCTCCGTCTTGACCAGGGCAAAACTACGTTAATTCCTCAATCATTTTTGTGATGCATTAACACTATGATCATTGGCGCAGGTACGATCCAATAGAAATTATGAGTTTATGCGGTTTTAAAATCTAATTACCTAATTAAGGTTTTGCACTGGTGGTGTCAACTACTCCGAGCAATTGTCCTCCTACGGTGAACATATCCAGCGGAAGAACTCCGTCACCCTGTTATTTTTAAGCAACCGATCGCCGGTCTAAACCCGTACTAAAAATGCCACCCCCACGCCATCAATGCTAGAACTGGTCATGACTTCACTCCTTTTGAAGAAGAGATCACCGAGAGTCAATTAAGATATCTTAATGTCAATATTTTTTCACTAAATATTTATTTTATCTATTGTTGGAAGGTTGCTGATTACTCCACCCTTGGCGATCGCCCCCACAGTGAAATCGGACCCAACACAGACAGAAAAAAACGCTAATAAATTTAGTATTTCTCACTGTAGAATCCTGTTTTGTATCAAGTCTAATAGAGATACTTAGTTACCGAAAAAAATAAAATCGGCACCAGCTATCAAGTTTTGGCGATCGCCATCATCGAGGCCATAGAGAATTGATTATTTTCACTAAATCGGATTAAAAGATTTATGAATTACAGAGTAAAAAGGTTGAAGTCGAGACTAAATCGCCTTGATATTGACTATGGCCGGAAAATTTTCTATTAATAAATTCTCCTAAAGTCCTGTTTCGTACAGATAAGAATGTAGTTCCGAAGATAAACTCTTGGTTTGGGCCTGACCGGCGTCCCGTTTGCGCACAATCCTTACTCTATACAGAGATCAGCTTATCGTGCAGAGTAAATTTTTCCAAGCTTTGGGAGACAAGGAGTCATAAACATTTTAATTCAAATGAATCTAAGTGGCGTTAGCATACAACCCTTATGATTGTTAGTGAATTGAGATGCCATTTTTAATTAATTGCATTGCCAATGACCAATAATCCTCCCATAAAATTAAATCAGTTATTAGGACTCCTCCCCGTCGAAGCTTATAAACGTTTAGCGCCCCATCTCAAAAAAGTTGTCTACAAGACCGGCACAGTACTATACGAGCCCAATGAGGTGATGGAATTTGCCTATTTTCCCAATACAGCTATGATTTCCGTTGTCTCAATTATGGAAGATGGCTCCACCACAGAAATTGGTTTAATTGGCAATGAAGGAATGGTGGGATTGCCCATTATTCTGGGGGGAAAACAAACCACAAGCCAGGTCATCGTCCAGGTGCAAGGGGAAGCTTGGAAACTAAGTGCCCATATACTTTTACGAGAGTTTGAGCAGTCTCCCCAACTGCAGAGAATTTTGTTGCTCTATACCCAAGCCAGACTCACCCAGGTTTCCCAGAGTGCCGCCTGTAATCGCCAACATAAAATTGAAGAACGTCTAGCCCGTTGGTTAATGTCTGTCCATGACTGTCTTCAAGTGGACGAGATACCCCTTACCCAAGAATTTGTCGCTAATATGCTCGGAGTCCGGCGATCGGGGGTAACCATTGCAGCGAACTCTCTCCAACAATCCGGCATGATCACCTATCGTCGGGGAAAAATAACTTTGTTGGACTACGATGCCCTTAAAAAAACTAGCTGTGAATGCTATCAATTAGTACAAGATGAATATATTCGTTTACTTGGTTTCCGTCAGGGTTAAGCTAAATAAGCTAAAGATAAGAGCATGATCGTACAGACAAAAAGCAATATTTTTTCTAAATTGGATGTGGGGAATAATAAATAAAAAGCAGAGGTTTCTAGCCCATAGGCACACTATTACCGGGTGAAGAATTCTGGATTAATTCTGGATTCAATATTTTCAACAACTGCCTAGAAGCCTTGCGCCGACGCCAAATCTTCAAGCATCTCGGAGAAGTAGATCTGACTATAATTGTCGATTTTCCCAGAACTTCCCGTCATTCGACTATACAACTATTGCCAGTTCAACAGGTGCAATGCAATGTCCTCCTATCTTGTCAACGAAACTCTAGCGGTAGTGGAAGAGGAGATTGATCGATTTCTGACGGACTTTCCCCCTGACCATCCCTATGTCATGGCCCTGTCGTTGTCCTGCTTCCGCCAACAACTCAAGGCGAAGATTTTAAGCACAATTCCTAACCGTCATAAAGTTAGGACAGACGAAGATTTAGAATTTACTTCTGTCCATGGCTACACCGGCCTAATTGAAGAAAAATTAGTTATTGAAGAAAGAATTCTTCGGGCAATGCCAGACATGATTGATAGCTTAATGAGTCGTGTGCATCAAGAAGATTCAGGGGAAATTATTGACCAGGATACCCAGGCAAGTTCCCTCTACCAGGATAGGGATTGGTGGGTGAGGGTGCACACTATTATTCCCTGTGTAACCTATTACTTTGGCCCTTTTACCGATGAAAAAGAAGCTAACAAAGCTTATCCTGGTTATCTCGAAGATTTGAGGGCAGAAAAGGCCATCGGTATTTTCGCTGATATTAAACAGGACTGCCCCCGAAACTTAACCGTGGTTGACTCACCAGCGGATCTGAAACAGGATCAGCGAAGATTATGGAAAATTTATAAAAAAATTTATCGACAAAAGTCAGTTCTCGAAAATTCGTACCACAATTTATTAGAATTGTTACCTGGAAATTACTTAATTATTGATTGCCATGGAAAAATTCAAGATGCGAACCAAAATGCCTGTCGTTTGCTTAAAACCGATAGAGAATCCCTAATGGGGAAACCTTTTATTTACTATGCACCGCAACAACAAATTTCGTTACTCGAAAACCATCTGGAAAATATAGTTAAAGATCAAAGTGAATGGCAGGTGCCCTATTGTTGGTCAATGCAACTCCAATCCTTGAGCAGTATTTCCATCAGTGTGGATATTCAAGCCACCCAAAAAAGAAATGACAATGGTGAAATCAATGGTTTTTATTGGCTATTAAATGACATAACGTCCCTCGCAACCATTAACGACCAACTTTATTATGATTCTCACCATGACAGCCTGACTTGTTTACCTAACCGTCGTTCCCTGGCTCTTTTTTTAGAAAACCTACACCAGAATGTCCATGGCAGAAATAATTCTGACGACCAGGCATTTGCTCTGCTGATGCTGGACTTGAATAAATTTAAGAGCATTAACGATCGATTCGGACATTTGTTTGGAGATAAAGTGCTACAACGGGTAGCAGAAATCCTATTGGAGTGTGTGCGAGACGGTGACCAGGTTGCTCGACTGAGTGGAGATGAATTTATAATTGTTTTGAAATCAACCAAGTCAGGTGATGATGCGAAAAAATGTGCAGACCGCATTCACCGATTATTTTCCCGTCCGTTAACTATGGAGGGAATTCAACTGCTTATCAGTACCAGTATTGGTATTGTGATCAGCAACTACGAACAGTTTGACTATGATCGTTTAATCGATTATGCCGACACGGCCATGTATGAAGCCAAGCGCAACGGGGAGCTATTTGTGGTTTTTGATGAGACTCAGCCTTCAGCCAATGGCAAATCCCACCTGTTACCAATAAAAAATTTATCTTTGGAAAAATAACAAGGGTAGGAGATGTATAGCTGATCAAGATAATTATGAGACATTAAGATATGCAGTAATCTTGAATAACTTTATCTATGCTAGTACCGGAAGGTGCGTACATTCTCGCTCTCTTTAATGCACTAAAGTCATGCTCTATATCATTCAAATCTGGGGAATAAGTTGGCAAAAATAACACCGTGTGTCCTGCGGATTTCACTATTTCCCTAATCTTATTTTTTCGATGAATGGGGGCGTTATCCATAATCAAGATTGATGTAGCTGTTAATGCTGGTATTAAAAAGAATTCCAGCCATCCTTCAAAACCCGTTGCATTTAAGCTTCCTGTGAATAACATCGGCACTATTAAGTCTTTTTTCGTTTTTCTTCTTCCTGCTGCAAGATTTTCTTTTTTCCCTCTTTTTCCCTGATTTTCTCCATATACTCTTTCTCCCTTTTTAGACCATCCATAAAGTGAGGATACAAATTCCTCAAAACCAGCTTCGTCTATAAATACTGGACTTTTAGTATCGTACATTAAAACTAATTGGCTCAAGATTTTCTGATATTCTGCTCGCTTTTGGGCATCTCTCTCTTGATAAAGTAACTGTTTTTCTTCTTAGTAACTTTCATTTTTTTGAATTGATAACAGAGTGAAGCAGGAGTTACACCAAATTTTTTAGCTCTTTCTTTTAAAAGCATATCAGGATTATTTTTCACATCCTCTTCCAATTCTTTTCTGTTTATCTTACGCTGGCGGGTCTCAACTTTCGTTGCCCCAAGCTCTTCTCTGCCCAACCAGCGATAAATTGTTGCTCTGCCCACCTTAAATATTTTCGAAGCCTTTGTGATTCCACCACCACTCTCGATGAAATCTATTACCTTAATACGTAAATCAAGATCGTAAGCCATGACTGATTTAGTTGTTTATGGATTCTTGTGTTATTCTTCCAATATATTACCACAAAACCCAGGTAAGACGCCTCATAATTAATTAAATTAGCTATAAATTAGTAGCTAATTTCCACAAGTCGCTCTGAAGTATTGGCCTCCATTGCCAATAATCCCAAGACAAGCTCCTGAAAAGCAACTACGACATAAGGCTTACCTCCCTTAGCGTTCTTGCCACCATCAAAGCCTTTTTTTCTGTTGTTTTAACCGATTGAAAATCAGTCAACACAAAAATATTCCCCCAAAGTTTTCAGTCCATTGGCAACAGTGGGGGAAGGGGGAGCTAAAACTAATTTTGATGTTTAATTTTGCCGTGGGCGACCGGGACTAATAGGCATCCTGGAGTTCGTAAAAATCGGGGGAAATATAATCCTTACGCAGGGGCCAGCCTACCCAATCCTCCGGCATCAAAATCCGTTTCAAATTGGGGTGACCTTCATAGACAATGCCGAACATGTCGTAGCATTCCCGCTCTTGCCAGTCTGCCGCTTTCCAAATCCAGTACACAGAGGGCACCACCGGATTTTCCCTGGGCAAAAATACTTTTAGTCTGACCTCTTCCGGGTTACGGGTATCCTCGGTCAACTTCACCAGATGGTAAAAACTCACTAAGGATTTACCAGGCCCTTCATCGTAGGCTCCCTGGCATTGTAAATAGTTGAACCCATAGGCATATAAAGCCGTACAGAGGGGCAGAAGCAAATCCGCTTCCACTTGCACCATTTCCACCCCCAGGTGATCCGCCGTTAAGCTCTGGTGCTCAAAGCCATTGGTGGTCAGCCAGGTGGATACAGGGCCCACAGGGGCGATCGCCGTCTCCTCTTGGAGATTAACAGCTTCATTGGGGGAGTTCACTTCCTCAGCCACGGTTTAATTGCTCCTTTTGTTGAGAGGTGGTCAAAGCGGGAGGTACAGGCATTCCCATGGCCTCCTGCAACTCCCGGGGGGGAGCGGAACGGGTACCCTGTTGTAAATACTTGCCGTCCAAAATCGGCGCCACCACTTTCATTTGGTGGGAAGTGCTGTAGTAGCGATGGGTTTGCTGAGTAATGGCCCGTTCTTGGATAGATTCATTGGCCACCTTTTTGCGCAGTTTAATAATGGCATCAAAAATGGCTTCGGGGCGGGGAGGGCAACCGGGAATATACACATCCACCGGAATCAATTTATCTACCCCCCTTACCGCTGTGGTGGAATCACTGCTAAACATACCACCGGTGATGGTGCAGGCTCCCATGGCAATGACATACTTTGGCTCCGGCATTTCTTCGTAGAGGCGCACCAAGGCCGGGGCCATTTTCATGGTGATGGTTCCGGCGGTGATAATCAAATCCGCTTGCCGGGGGCTAGAGCGGGGCACCAAACCAAATCGGTCAAAATCGAAGCGCGAACCGATCAGGGCGGCAAATTCGATGAAGCAACAAGCAGTGCCATACAACAACGGCCAGAGACTAGAAAGTTTGGCCCAATTGTAGAGGTCATCCACCGTGGTTAAAATGACATTTTCCGAAAGGTCTTGGGTGACCTGGCTACGGCTGGCGGGGTTGAGAATTTTGGCTGTGGCGACCCGTTCCAGGTCAGTGGGGTTAGCAGGGTTGGGACTCATGGGAAATAGGAGAAGACAATAGGGGGGGCAGGCAAGGCAAGGACAATGGATTGGTGGCCATTACTAAACTTCTAGGACCACTCCAGAGCCCCTTTGCGCCAAGCGTAGACCAGGGCAACCACCAAAATGGCAATGAAGATCAATGCTTCTACAAAGGCTAACAGGCCCAATTGATTAAAGGCAACGGCCCAGGGATAAAGAAACACCGTCTCCACATCAAAGACCACAAACACCAGAGCAAACATGTAGTAGCGGATGTTGAACTGAATCCAAGCTCCGCCAATGGGCTCCATACCGGATTCATAGGTAGTTTGCCGTTCTGGGCCACCATCCCTAGGACGGAGGAGTTTGGATGCGGTCAGGGCCAACACTGGCACCAGGGAGCATATAAAGAGAAAGCCAAGAAAATATTCGTAACCGGTTAAAACAAACACAGGGCCAATGGTCTCCTCACGGCTAATGGTGGTCAGGGGGGGTCCAGCGGTGTTGCACCCCAAGGGATTACACCTGGGTCAAGCTTACCGGACTTGTGGGCGATCGCCTGGGGGCATTCTGCCAATTTTTCTGATTATAGGACTCCAACCAGGACAGACCAAGCCCTGAACTATATGTTTAACCTATGCTTATTAATCGTTTGGGCAATAATCCAATTCTGAAACGATTCACATTTCGGTGCCCGCTCTTTTGTAGAATGGAACCTCGGGCCATTGCCCCCCATGATTTCTTGTCATTCTTTCACCATGACCCCATCCGCCCCAAATTCGACAGTGTTGCCCAGTGCTACCCCCGTCTGTCCCCAGAGTTCGGCCTGTCGTTGGCGTGGATTGATTGAAACCTATCGGCCCTATTTACCGGTATCCGACCAGACTCCAGTGGTCACCCTTTTAGAAGGCAATACTCCCCTGATTCCCGCTCCGGCGATCGCCAAACGCATTGGCAAGGACGTAAGGGTTTTTGTTAAATATGACGGCCTAAACCCCACCGGTAGTTTCAAGGACCGGGGCATGACCATGGCCATTTCCAAAGCCAAGGAAGCAGGGGCCAAAGCGGTAATTTGTGCCAGCACAGGTAATACTTCAGCGGCGGCGGCGGCCTACGCTCGGCGGGCCGGTTTGCGGGCTTTTGTGATCATTCCCGATGGTTATGTCGCTTTGGGAAAATTAGGCCAAGCTTTAATTTACGGTGCGGAAGTGATTG
Organism: Synechocystis sp. PCC 6803 substr. PCC-P; assembly: GCF_000284455.1. Classification (GTDB taxonomy): domain Bacteria; phylum Cyanobacteriota; class Cyanobacteriia; order Cyanobacteriales; family Microcystaceae; genus Synechocystis. Next base: position 1,873,393 of record NC_017039.1, on the reverse strand, counting down.
CCATTGATGGTAACTTTGACGATGCGTTGACCACCGTGCGGCAGTTATCGGAACATTACCCCGTAACCTTGGTAAATTCCGTTAATCCCTACCGTTTGGAAGGACAAAAGACCGCCGCGTTTGAAATTGTTGATGTCCTCGGCCAGGCCCCCGATTGGCTCTGTATCCCCGTGGGCAATGCGGGCAATATCACCGCCTACTGGATGGGTTTTTGTCAGTATAAAGAATTGGGCAAAGGCGATCGCCTACCGAGGATGATGGGTTTCCAAGCCGCTGGTTCCGCTCCTTTTATCCAAGGGCAACCCATTAGCCATCCCGAAACCCTAGCCACTGCTATTCGTATTGGCAATCCTGCCAACTGGGATAAGGCCTGGGCCGCTTCTAGGGAAAGTAATGGGGAATTTCACCCCGTCACCGATGCCGAAATTTTGGAAGCCTATCGTATCCTAGCTGCCGAAGAAGGGGTTTTTTGTGAGCCCGCCAGTGCCGCTTCCGTAGCTGGTTTATTGAAGCAAAAAGATCAAGTTCCCGCTGGAGCCACCGTGGTTTGTGTGCTGACCGGCAACGGCTTGAAAGATCCAGATTGTGCTGTGCAAAATAGTGGCAATCAAGTGAAAGCGGGTTTAAAACCAGATTTGGAAATTGTTGCTAAAGCGATGGGTTTTTAGCCTAAATTTCAGCCAATTTATCCATAGTTTAGCTGGGGAGAAATGATTACTATTTACCCTGGTAAATGTATCGCAAAAAGTCCCCTTCCACCCTAACTATTCCTTGACCTGGTAGGGAAGAAGTTTGGGAGCGGTTGGGGGCATTAATCAACCCTACTATCTGTTCAATTTCCTCAAAATTGGGAGATTGGCTTTGACAGGATTGTAGAAATTGGCGAATGATACGCCGTTGTAAGGCCAGGGGTTTTTGACTGAGTAAACGACAGTTTAAACTTTTTTGATCCGTTTGGCTTAGGGTTTGATAAATTTCTCCACTAACTTGCTCTAAATAAGCCACTTCTGCTGTTAACAATTCCACCGTTTGAGCTAAACTTTTTTCCACCTGGGGATTGAAATGTTTCTTTAAGTAGGGAATCAATTCTCCTCGAATGCGGTTGCGGCGATAGGTCAACTTTTCGTTGAGCACGTCTTCCCACACAGACAATTGTTGTTGCTGGCAAAAATCTCCAGTTTCTTGACGACTAATTTCCAAGAGGGGACGGATTAGCCTAATCGGGCTTTTGTCTGAGCCGGACTCTTCCAAATTCCTCACCCAATTCATCGCTTGTAAGCCGTCACTGCCACTGCCCCGCACGAGGTTAAACAATAAAGTTTCTGCCCGGTCGCTCTGGGTATGGCCAGTCATAACCACCGGAAAATTTTCTGCTTTGGCGATCGCCGTGAGGGCGTGGTAACGCCAATGGCGGGCGGCGGCTTCCGTTTGGGGTAAATCTTGGGCATCCCGTTGGAAATAGGGTAGTTTATAACCTTGGGCTAGGCCTTGTACGTGGTCGGCAATGCCTGCATCGGTGGGCCAACGGTGGTCACAGTGGGCTACGGCCAAATGCCACTGCCATTGTTTGGTTAAATCATTAAGTAGATGCAGTAAACAGAGGGAGTCTTGTCCCCCGGATACCGCCACTAAAATTCGAGTTCCTTGCAACTCGGGGAAGCGCCGTTGCAAATTTTGATGGAGCTTACTGTGCAGTAATGTCCAAGCCATTTATATTATTTTTGTCCACTAAATTTTCAATTTTTCCCACGGGAAACATCAAGATTTAATAATCCCATGGCCCAGGCTCTGTTGAATAACGCTTTTATCCGCCGTTGCAGTGACAATTTTTTTAACTTTGTTGGCAACTTGCTCACCCCTAGTTGGGATGGCAGACTTCTGGGAATTAGGCAATTAAATATTCAAACCATTATTGATATTGGCGCTAATAAGGGACAATTTGCCAAAAAAATGCGCCGCTATTTTCCCCAAGCTCAAATTTTTGCCTTTGAACCCTTGCCCCTACCCTATCAACAACTCCAACAATGGGGCGATCGCCAACAAAACCGTGTTCGTACTTTTAACTTGGCCCTTGGCGATCGGGTGGATGAGTTGGAAATTAATAGCCATGTGCTTTTTACCGCTTCTTCATCCCTCTTACCAACGACGAAACTTTGCGAAAGCTTATATCCCATGGTGCGGGAACAGGAAAAAATTATCGTTCACCAGTCAACCCTTGACCGGGAAATGGAACAATTTGTAGGAAAGCTACTGCCGGAATTACTGGTAAAAATCGACGTACAGGGTTACGAAGACCGGGTGATTCGAGGCGGAGAAAAAATACTAAGGCAAGCTAAGGCCTGTATTTTGGAAATTTCCTTAGATGGACTGTATAAGGGGCAATGCCAATTCCGGGATATTTTTCCCCTATTGGACAATCTCGGACTGCGCTATGCTGGCAATCTGGATCAAGTGGTCGCCGCCGATGGCCATGTGCGCTATCTCAATGCTCTCTTCTTGCGTCCCGATTAACAATTTTTGAAACCTTTCTATGCGCGTTGAACCCTGTTGCCAAGCTCTCCTAGCCCAGCTTTTACCGGAAGTTGATCCCCAGCGGCAGGGAGTTTGCATTGATGTGGGGGTGGGCACCTTTGCTTTTTATTGCCAAATTTTTGCTGAGTTGAATTTCACCAGTCTGGCGATCGAGCCGTTACCAGTGAAGGCTTTAAAAAAATTAGCAGAAAGACCTAATTTGACTTTGCTTCCTGTGTGTTTATCGGATCAGAACGGAGAACAAACCCTATATATAGGCAAATTTGCTGGCATTTTCAATAGTAATTTCAGTTCCCTTTCTCCCCAATGGTTTGGAGCTTCTAGTCAAGCTAAAAAAGTAAAAACTCTAACTCTCCAAAGTTTAATTGACCAAGAAAAAATTGACAAAATCACCTGTCTAAAACTAGATATTGAAGGTTGGGAATGGGCTGTAATTAAACAGCTAGAAAATATAGAATCCTATTTACTGCCTGCGGTAGTGATGTTTGAATATGGCGGCGGCGTCAACCGAGGTCAAAACCAAAAGGGTTGGGCCCCAGAATTCTTTGAAAATACATTAAACATTCTTAAATCATTAAAAACTCTTGGCTACGGCTCCGGAATTTTATTGGATTTTGCTCCAGATTGCCAAGAAATAACCTTTGATTTAAGCCAATTGCAAACATCTGAGTTGGATAAACTTTTCCCCCCTCAAAGCGTTTACGGCAACATTATCTTGTTTAGAAATTATCAACCAAAAGCAAACCAGCTATCCCAGATTTGTGAACCCTATTATCGAGTTAACATTCTGGAACGGCTGGTCAACACTTTAGTCTCCCGCTAGGAATTTAACTATGGCTGAGCCTGAACGGGAAATCCTTTCTGCCGCAGGAATTCCGCCGTAGCCGCGTCAGGATTGTAACGGAAGCCAAACTGCGCCTCTGTACTATCATGAATGATCTTGGGGGTCATGAGAATAATAACTTCCGAACGGTCTGTTGTGTCTGTGGACTGCCTAAACAATGCTCCAATCACCGGTAAATCCCCTAGAATTGGAACTTTACTTGTGGTAGAACGTTGAAGTTCCGAAATAATGCCAGATAGAATGAATGTCTGATCATCCCTCAGCCGAACTACACCGGAAGTAAGTTCCCTTTTGTTTATCAGTGTTATTTCGTTGATGGCGCCAGCACCACTATCAAATACTTGTGTTCCAGCAGGAGATGCAACGATTGGATTAACGCGCAAAGTAATAAAGCCATTGTCATCAATTCGATCAACTATGACATTTAGTGTTAATCCAACATCTTCCAGAACCGGCGTAATAGTTCTAACTGCTGTATCTCCCTGGGTATCAACTTGCGTATCAACGCTGGCAATAACAGATTCTGTTAACTTAACTTGAGCAGCCTCGCCTTCTTGAACAATCAAAGTTGGATCGGTGAGAATTTTCGCATTCCCACTACGTATTTGAGCGTCAATTTGTGCCTGAAACTTTTTAGGATATTGATAAAAAGATGGCAAACCAAACTCAGGTTGGGTGATTGTTAACAGACCTTGTTCATCTACCTCCACAATTGGAAATTCAGTAACTCCATTAAACAATGGATTGTTGGAAACGGCTCCAGAACCTGATGTGAAGAAATTTATGGGGATGGTCCCTGGGCCAAGAGGCACTTCAATGTTAGTTATTCTATTAAGATCAAAGAAAATCTCTCCGTCTTGAAAAGGATTAACAATGGCAGGTGGATTAGTGATTCGCCCCAGGTTATTGTTGATATCAATTTCCTGAACTGGAGCCGTGTCACCAAAGCGCATGACCGCAGAACCACTGTCTTGGACAAAGAAACTATCTCCTATGCCAAAGGAAAAACTGCTGTCATAATCTTGAATATTATTAAGATTGATGTCAATAATTTTGACGTTTACTGCCACTTGGCGGCGGCGAGCATCCATTTGAGTAATCATGGAACTAGCCAATTCCACATTACGGGGTTCACCCACCAGGGTTACAGTGTTTAAACGGGGATCAGTGCTAACCACTAGCCCTTCCAGAATTAAAACTGAAGAATCGTTGGCTGGTTTTTGAACAGTTAAGGGAACTAGAGTAGGAGGCTGCTTAATTACCCTTGGCGGCGCATTTTCTGCCAACTGAACATCTTCCTGACCTTCAAATAGGATGTTAACTTCCGCACCCTGAGAAGCCAAAGTACTGGCCACAGACTCAGCACTAGCCTGGTTCAACCGGATAGTGCGGGTAATAATATTTCGAGCCGAAGGCAAAAGATTAGCCCCAGCGAAAATTGTGTTACCCCGACGACTAGCTTTTAGCCCTGAGGCCATCAGAACGTAGTTAAAAACGTCCTGAACACTTTCATTTTGAATGTCCAGAGTAATGGTTGACTGAGCTTGGGGAGGAGCAACCTGACCACCGGGAGGTGTACCTGGGGTAGGAGTGCCTTCATTGTTTTGGTTATCGGTAAAAATTAGATTCATGCCAGCATAACGGGTTAGCACAGCCAAAACTTCCCTTGCTGGGGCCTCCCGTAGTACCAAGCTTGGTACGTTAACCTGACCCCTTTGGCCAAGATCAATCATGTCGAAGGAAGCATTGATGTTGGAAATGGCCAAATCCCCCACTGGTGGCGGCACAGCCCGGGAACGTACCGGAGCCACAGGTACCGCAGGAGATAAAATGCTAGGATTTCCCACCTGAGGGCTGGCACCACGTTGGGGCACACCACCCTGCTGTTGGATGATTATTTCGGGATTGGGAAACATGACCTGCCCACTGCCCGCTGGAGGGGGAGGCATAGGGCGGCTGGGGGGAGCCATTTGAGCAACACTGGTCTGGTTCGGTTCTGGAAAATTTAATGCCAGTGGGTCGGATAAGGCTTCCAACTCCTGCACCAGCAACTCAATATTCGTCAACTTTTGCCCTGGTTTGACAAGGGATTTAGCCTGCATCAACTCCAATGATGGTTTCCAAGAATCAATTTCTTCTTTTTGCTTGAGAGACTGCTCCAAACTCTTTTCAAACTGTAGCCAATCTCGACTTGAGTCACCGGCGATCGCCGTCCGCAAATCTCCATCCAAAGTATTTGACTGGGAAACCGTTTCTGCCTGGGCAGGCGCTAGGGCCAACAAGCAACAGGTCGCTATTTCCGTTGTTAACCAAAACCGAAAATTTTTCACAGAATTGCTCCTCACACACCAATTAAAATCAATTATTGAATAATTATTCAAAAATCGTAAGACCGTTAGCGATAATCTACCAGCAAAATTACCCTTTAGGGGGCCGGGGCCGCTTGTCCTTCCGCTGGAGGTTGTCCCTCAGCCGGTGGTTGACCCTCCTGTCCAGGCGGCGGCGGGGGAGGAGTCAGGGCGGCAATCTCCTCAGGGGTTAATGGCATAAACACCTCCAACGTTAAATCCGTAGTTAGGATATCTGGCGCATCAGTTTGCACTTGTACAGTGTCACCATCCCTAACCACATTGACTGGAAATTCTGGATTAACCAAGCTAGTCCGCAAATTTTTCATCAAAATTAACGGTTGCAGCCGTTCAATATCCCGAATTAATGCCAGGGTTTCACTAAAACCGCCCGTCATGGAAATGGTATAAGTTTGTCGTTTAAGCTGATTTTTTGCGTTTGCCCCCAGACTATCATCGGAGATTACCACCGGATCTCCCTGGGGCAAAAAGCTGACTAACTTCACGTTTCTATTTACGAATAGAGTATTGAAGTTATAGAGGATTGTGTTCAAGTCCTCGCTATTGGCGTAGAGTTCCAACACTGTCGCTTTACGCTGTTGAGCTTCCTGTAACTGCACCTCCGCATTGGCTAGCCGACGCATCAACACTTCCGGGGACTGCTGATCCACTTGAGCTTGTTTAGCTTCTTCGTCCTGTCTTAGTTGTTGATATTCTCCCAAAGCTGGCATGACAAAATTGAGCAGAACATAACCCATGGCCAGCAAGCCAAGAATACCTAAACTAATGCCACTTACCTGGGGGGTGAAGGTTATCCCAAATGCAGTTGGATAATTTCCTCCCGCATCAAATTCCTCATCAATAATTGTTGTCGTTGATGAATACTCTTCGCTGTAGCTGGTCATGGCACTCCTCTAAAAACAAAGTTCGGTGGCTAGGGATCATCAATTATTAGCTGGTGGGGTTTCTGCTCCAGGAGCTCCCTCCGCCGGTGGCTCCAAAATAGGCGCAACCTCCGGTATTCCCGCAGGTCGATCCAAGACGCCCTTCAGTTCCAGAAACTTGAAACGAGCCACTAAACCGGCTGCCCCATTGGCGATCAATGCCGTTATCAATTCCTTATCGGGGGTATTGGTAATTTCCGTTTGGATGGTATAACTCACTCCCGCTGGAATGACAACACCAGAAGCAGCTTGATCTGCACTTGGCTCCTCTGTGCCCCCGGTTTCTGCCGTTGCCCCTTCCCCCGTAATAGGTAGGGCTGCCGCGTTGGCTGTCATCAGCTTAGTTTTATTAGCCTGCAAAAACTTCGAGCTTTGCAAAGTCAGCAGAAAATCATTGAGGGAGCCATAGTTGCCAGCAAAACCGGAAAGAGTGATTACATTTCCTTCCTGCTGGATACTTTGGAGTTGCACTTCCTGGGGCAACTGATTAGTTATCTCCTGAAACAGGGCTGACCAAGGTTTAATTTGATTAAAAACGCCAATTAGCCCATCTGCTTCTTGGTGAGCCGCCGCCGTTTTTGCCTCAACTTCCTGGATTTTTTGCTGTTCCCCCTGTAGCTGGGATAACTCCGTTTCCAATTGTTGGATATTGGTTTGAGCAACACCCTTTTGCCAATTGATTAGCAGTACTCCCAACCCCGCCAAAGCAGGCAAAAGTACCATCACCCCCGCCCCAATATAAAGCGGCATTTGCTTCTGTAGATCGTCCCCCGTTAGGGTGATAGTGGTAGTTTGGGTCGACCGAACAACGTCAGAGTTACGATCCTTGAGAAAATTTACATCTAGGCTATACATGGGATGGTTTCAGTGGAGTATGGCATCGGACAAGGAGAGGAGTGAAGCAATAGGTGTGGGCAAGGTGAACAAACCAAGCCGCTAGGCTTCCCGGATACCTAAACCCAAAACCGTGGCCAAACTGGGTCGCTCTATGTCAGAAAAATTCTGATCCGTGTCGATCGCCAGAGCTTCAAAGGGATCAATTTTGACGGTGGGAATACTCAAACGTTGGGTGAAATACTCATCCAACTGAATCAGGCCACCACCAGGGCCGGCCAAGAGTAACTGCACTAGTTCCAATTCCTCACTCTGGTTGAGGTAGAAGTTAATGGACCGTCGCAACTCGTCGGTTAGTTCCCCCATCACACGCATCAGAGCATTCATCCCAGGATTAACCGCTGTGCCTTGGGTGCTCATGGTGTCAAACTGGGTGACGGGAATGGTCATGCCCTGCAAAATTTCTGGATTGCGGGAAGGGGGCAAATTCATTGCCCGGGAAAGGGCATTTTGCATTTGGTAAGTACCAATGGGCACTGTGCGGGAAAACTGGGGTACTCCATCGACAATGATGGCAATTTCCGTGCTATCGAACTCAATATCAACCAGCACCGCCGCTTCCCGGGAACCAAACTGCCGCAACTGTTCCCGAATGGTTCTAATCAACGCAAAACTATTAATTTCTAGCACGTCCACCTGGAGCCCTGCCTGTTGAAAAGTGTCCAGATAGGAATCGGTTACCTCCCGCCGGGTAGCCACTAACAACACTTGCACTTTCTCAATGCCATCCTCATCTTCAAACAAGCCCAGCTTTTGGTAATCCAAATCCACTTCTTCCCTGGGATAGGGTAGATACAGGGCAGCTTCGTGATTTAGCACCATGTCGCGCAACTCATTTTCGTCCAACTCCGCCGGCACCGGCAGCATACGGATGATCGCTTCCCGCATGGGTACCGCTGTTGCCACCTGCTTGGTGTTAATGCCATTCTCGCTCAGCAGTTCCTGAATAATTTCCGCTAGGGCCGGAGAATCAACGATCTTTCCTTCCTCGAAAATTCCCTCCGGAATGGATGCGTGTCCAAATTTCCTTAGTTTATAACTCTGACCCTGGGAAGTAAGTTGGGCGACGTTAACCCTTTCTGGGGTAATTTCTAGCCCTACCCCGGAGGATTTACGGCCAAATAAGCTGGTAAAACGGCTAAACATGGGGGTTGCGGTAATCGCTGGCGATAATAAGACAAAATTATTAAGGAGTAAGGATGGGAGGGAGAGAATATCTATCAGTCAATGGTAGGGTTCTGGCGCACACTGTCAACAATAAGCAACAAAGTGTTAACTAAGCTTCAACTGAAACCTTACTGTAATCCAGTCGGAGGGCAATCAACAAAGCTTACAGTGCCTGGCCACGGATTTTAGCGGAAAAACCCGAGGCTTTAAACTGCTCCAACTGCAAAGGTAGAGGTTGCTGGGCGGGTACACTGATGCGCACCTCAAAATCGCTTTTTCCAGGAGGAATTTCGGCAATGTTACCCAAGCGAGTCCGGTTTTGCATGGCTGGTTCGTGGTTAGCATCGTAAATGCGTCCAAAAACATCGGCATCATACACTGTTTTCCCCGTCCGATTGTTGGCAATGCCGGTTACCAAAAAACAGTTAGCCGGGCTGCTCGAACCACTGCCCACATTGCCTTCCGCTAAGTCTGCTGGACAGGGTTTATAGTCAATTTCTGTCAGGGGCACCTCCGTTAGAGCCCAGGCGGGCATGGCGATCGCCAGGGACAGACAGGTTACCGCCAGAAAAAGAAGGAAAGACCGCAGAGCAGTTAAAAACATAGATTCAAAGGGAAACGAGCGTTAGGGCCTTAAAAACCTGGGGCAGTGGGGGGCAGAGTGGGATTGCCAAAACGGGTGTAACGAGACCAATCTTCCAACAGGGATTGGTTGAAAGGATCAGGTAAATCCCTGGTATGGATGACGGTCCCCCTGGTTTGTTGCTCCAAAGCATCTTGGTAAACGGCTTCCACCACAGCGGCATCTTCGGCAATCATGTTGTCAAAGTAGGAACCGGGCCAACTACGCCAACCAAAAATTTTGTTAGCTTGGCCAGAAATACTGGTGAGGTCGTAAAAACGCCCCGTGGCATTGTAGGAAGCTCGGGTGAAAACATTCTCCAGAGTATCTCCAGCGGCGACGGAAGTTTCTTTCTCTTCCATAAACTGCCCCAATTGTTGCCGAGAGGCTAACATCCTGGCCTCCAACTGGGTGAGGCAGGCACTCAAACCTGCGGCAAATTCGTTCCGGGTTAAAGCCCGATCGCCCCGGAAAGTGCGGTCAGGATAACCGACAATGCAGCCGTAGTTATCCACTAAATTTCGTAATGCTTCGTAGGCCCAGTTGTTGGGGGAAACATCCCGGAACTGGTTAATGCTGGTGACTTGCCCCAATAGCTCTGTATAGGCTTGGTAACTCCGGTCATAGTTAGCTTGGGCTGTTTCCTTATCTGGGGCCGGGGCAGGCATACCAGGGACAAGACTGACGGGGTCGGCGATCGCCGGAGGAGTCATCCCCCCTAGTAGCAATCCCCCCAGGGCCGCTAACAAACAAGATTTCATCGATCGGTTAATCATTACAGAACACTCCTCAACCAAAATGACCAACGGACTGGAAAATAAGCCGCAAAAGTTAATAAAATTTAATATGTCGTCAGCGTAACCGGAGGTGTGGGCGATCGCCTGCCAATCAACACCAATTTAGACGGCGATACCTAATAAATGTAACCCAATTTCCCCCAGCCGTAACCTTTATCCACAATTTCCCCCGATTATTAACCCCTGGAACATTTCCACTGCATAAAGGGCCAATTTTGTTTGAAGAATTATCAACGGCTCACCAGAGTACGGAAGAAAAATTTGGGCAGGGCCAACATCCGCCGCCAGCGCCAAGGTTCTTGGTATAGCCGATAAAACCACTCCAGGTTGTAGCGACAGAAAAATTCCGGTGCCCTCTGTTTCGTGCCGGACCACACGTCAAAACTGCCCCCCACCCCAATCCAAATGCCCTGGGGACAAAGATGACGATGGTCCCGAATCCAATACTCCTGCCGGGGAACTCCTAAACCGACCAAAATTAGACAGGGTCGTTCCCGGGCCAGAGTTTGTTGCCAAGCGTCCTGCTCCGATTCGGTTAAAAAACCATGGTTAGCCAAAATTTTTAATCCTGGATATTCCCGCTGCCAACGCTGGGCTGCTAGTTCAGTGATACCCGGTGCTCCTCCATAAAAGGCAATGGGCTGATTATCCTTACCTTCGCCAATGTGACGCACCATGGCCTCCGCTAGTTCAATGCCAGGGCAACGGCTTTGCTCGATGCCTTCCAATTTTAGATAAATGGTTACCCCTGCTCCATCGGGAATGACCAATTCTGCCCCTTGGATCACTTCTTGCACCGCTGGTTCCTTCTCGGCCAGCATCACCATTTCCGAGTTGAGGGTGACCACGTGGACTCCCTGACCCCTTTGCAGACAATTTTCTAGCCAATGACCATAGTTATCAGAAAGGTGCACCTTCACCCCAAAAACCGAGGCTGTTGGCAAGCTTGGCTCAGCAAAGTTGGTGACCATAGGGAAAATAAATTGAAGTGAAGAAGTGCCTTAATCATTTCCCTCCGCATTGTCCAGAGGGATGGGACTCAGTCTAGTATTCTCCCAGAATTGCCGGAGTTTAAGTGACAAGGATACGAGGGAAGAATCGCCAATTTCTCAAGGAAACTTTGATCAGCACCTTTAACCACCCATCATCCCATCGTCTCAGACAGCGTTTAAGGCTGAATATCAAACAAATGATTGTTGGGCAAATTACTGATGGAGCGTTGTAGTTGGTTCAATGATTGGTTATAGCCAATAATCGCCTGTAGGAACCTTCCCCGGGCGTTGGCTAAGTCCCGCTGGGCGTTAATAACGTCCGTTTGGGTGCCTACCCCAGCCTGGAACCGTAGTCGAGCTAAACGGAGGGCTTCTTCAAAACGAATGACGTTGGTGCGGGTACTGCCAATATTTTCCTTGTTGGAAATTAGGGTGTAGTAGGATTCCTCTACTTCCAAACGAATTTGGTTTCTTTGCTCAGAAAAAGCAGTTTTAGCAATGTCCATCTGGCGATCAGCCCGGCGAGCTTCGGCAAAGGCCCGGCCCCCGTCAAAAAAGTTCCACCGTACTCGAGCGGCAAAGGCATAACCATCCACTAACCCGGCACTGCTATCAAAATTATTTTGGTAGGTGTAATTGGCCAGAAAATCCACCCTGGGTTTAATGGCTGCCAGGGCAATGTAGCGGTCCTGTTCGCTCACTTCAATTTGCACCAATTGTTGCTCCAGTTCAGCCCGGTTTTTATAGGCTTGAACAATGCTTTCATCCAGGGGTAAGCTCCAATCCCCGGCTTCCACAATTTCATCGGCGGCGGTTAATTCCACCCGTTGCCCCACGCTCAACAATTGGGCCAGACGGCGGCGGGCATTGCGTTGATCGGCGATCGACCTGGTTAAAGCTTCGTTGGCGGTGGCCAAATCTCCTTCCGCCCGTAACACGTCAAAGCGGGTGCCCAACCCGGCCTGTTCTAACAAACGGGCATCCCGCAAACTCTGGGAAGCATCTTCCACGGAGGCTTGGGCGATCGCCACCTGGGCATCGGCCCCCTGGAGAGCATAGTAACGATCTGTGGCTTCAAAGCGGGTTTGTTCTGCCACCACTTCCACCTGGAGGCGACTGTTTTGCACCAACTGCTCGGCTTTGGCAATTTGGGCGCTCCTTTCCCCCCCGGCATAAATACTATAGGTCAGGTTGATGTTACCCACTGCATTGGTGCTAGTTTCCGAACGCAGTTCTGGGTTGACGGTAGTGGTTTGATTCTGGTTGGCAATGAGGGCATTGGTGGCTTCGGCCGCCGCACTACTATCCCGACTAAAGGTAAAATCCGTGTCCAGGCTAGGGAAAAGGGCCGCCCTTGCCGCCATTAAACCAGCTTCCTGTTGCTCTAGGGATAGCTTGGCCTGCTGGAGTTGTTCATTATTTCTCAGGGCCAGATCAATGGCTTCGTCCAAAGTAATAGCTTGCCGAACTGTGGTGTCCACCTCGTCGGGCTTGGTGGGAAACATGAGGGGGTTACCGGAGGGATTTAAGCGCTCGTTGGGCGCTGTGTCCGGTAATTGGGGAAGAGGAAACCCACTGTCATCAGCATTATTTCCTGTTTCTGCCGATGGTGCATTGTCCGGAGGAGAAACACTTTGGGCCACGGCGATCGCCCCCTGGCCGCCACTGAAGCCGGGCAAAAAGACACCGACGCTGGTGCTGAGTAGCAACAACAGAGTGGAAGAAGACCAAAATTTGAGCGGATGGATTGATTTCATTGGGAATGTGACCAGACAACTCAGCCGTAATCGCAAAAAGGGGAAACGCTGTTCGCTAAATAACTTACCGCATTGCCCTAAGAATTGTAACCAATGTTATTCCAGACTGTAGGCCACGGCCCCCGATCGCCGGGGATCTCCAACCCCTTCCATGGTCCCCGCAGTGGTGGTGGCAACCCCATGAACTCCCCCAAAAAACATATTTTGTTCCGTCCAAAGGGTACCCTGGGTGCCGTCGTCAAATCGCAACTGGGCCAGAATATCAGCTACAGAGGTTGGCTCCAAATCTAATTTATGGGCCTCCCAATGAATACGTTCCCGCCCCACCGCTTCGGCTAAGGGTAATTGGTAATCTAGGTGATGACAGACCACCTGCAAAATGGCACTACGAATGCGATTTGATCCCCCTGACCCCAAAACTAGCCGGGGTTGTTCCTGGTCTAAAAGTATAGTGGGGGCCATCATCGATGATAGGCGTTGCCCCGGTGGCCATTGGTAAAAGCCCTGGGGATTGAGGTCTTCTTCCCCCAACATGTTGTTCAGCATAATGCCCGTGCCGGGAATAAAATGCCCAGACCCCTCCCCATTGGAACTGGTTAAGCTGGCGGCATTGCCCTCTCCGTCTAAAACACTGATGTGGGTGGTGCTACCCAATTTATTGATAAATTTTGATTGTCCTAGTTCCGAGGCCAGGCGATCGCCGCCGAGAAATTTTGCTTCAATGTCCCCACAGTGGAGATTGCCATCTAAATATTGCCGACGGGCTTGGTTACTCAGGGCCATCACTTGGCTAAAAAGCTGAATTTGTGCCGCACTGCCCAGGGGATATTGGCTCAAATCGTATTTTTCTAGCAACTGCAAAGCAAAAGCAATGAGAATGCCTCCGGCACTGGGGGGAGGATTGGTTAACAGTTGCCGTTGGCGATATTGGGCCCGCAGGGGTAGACGAATTTCCACCTGATAGTCGGCCCAGTCCTTGGCGGTCAGAGCACTGGCTTCCCCCAAAGATTCCAGCACCCACTCGGTTAACTCTCCCCGGTAAAACCAATCCGGGCCATGGCGAGCCAATTGTTCCAGCACGTCCGCAAACTGGGGCAGATAGGCCTTTTCCCCTTGGCGGAGAATTTTTCCTTGGGGAGCGTAAAACTTTCTGCCTTCCTCTTGTTGGGTCAGAATTGGCTCCAGCAGACCATTGGTAAAGTCATTGAAACGGTTGAGGGTAAATCCCTGGCGGGCATATGCCACCGCTGGTTCAATCAATACTTTGAAAGGTAGCTGCCCCAGTTTCCTATGGGCCGCAAATAATCCCGCCACCATCCCCGGCACGGCGATCGCCCCTTTACCAATGTGAAAAGTTTGCCAAGCTCCACCAAAATTGAGGGCAACGGGGTAGAAGTCCACTGCTTTTTCCCCTGGGTTAACTTGGGGTGTTTGGCAGAAAAAATCGAACAGGTAACTCTTCTTCGCCGCCGTCTGGGCCAGCAGAAAACCCCCTCCCCCCAGGGAAGTTAAACTCGATTCCACTACGCAGGCCGCCAACACCGAGGCGATCGCCGCATCGAAGGCATTGCCCCCTTCTTCGAGCATACATTTGCCCGCTTCTGCCGTTTGGGCATGGCCCGCCGCCACAACCCCAGTGGTTTTACCCGCCATAGAAAGTTTCGATAACAATTGAAAATTAAACCGCCGGAGCAGTTTTTGTTCCTAGGGGAATCACTTCTGCTTCATTGCTTTCCCTGGCCACCCGCACCAAAAGCCCTGCTAAGACTAGACTTGATAAACAGGAACTACCACCATAGCTGAAAAATGGCAGAGGTAAACCGGTGGTGGGCAGAGCGCCACTGGCCACACCAATGTTGAGCAGAGATTGACCCACTAGAAATATCACTACTCCCAAACCAATTAATCGTTTGACCCGATGGCGACAACGCATGGCCACCCGCAGCCCCATGGTGGTAAATAGGCCGAGGAACGCTAAAAAGGTAATGCAGCCCACTAGCCCAAATTCTTCCGCAAAGACAGCAAAAATAAAATCCGTGGTTTGGATGGGCAAATAGAATAATTTTTGCTGGGACATGCCAAATCCCCTCCCGAGAACTCCCCCAGAGGCGATCGCGTATAAACTTTGCACCAACTGGTAACCATCGCCCCTCGGGTCGGCAAAGGGGTCGAGGAAAGAGGTGACCCGAGCCCGTTGATAGTCCCGGATGGAAATACTTGTCACTGCAGTGGTTATCCCCAGCAGAGCAGTGGAAATGAGATAAATCCAGGGAAGACCGGACGCTAGGGCAATTAACCATAACCCCATGCCGCACAGGGCAGTGGTGCTCAAGTTGGGCTGGAGCAAAATACTACCTAGGGTTAGGGCAAAAATGCCCAACCAAATGAGGCGCGATCGCCAAGGGAAACGATGCCAATTGCCGAACAAATTAGCCGCCTGCAGCACTAAACAGGGCTTCATAAATTCTGACGGCTGGATCAAGATTGGTCCCAAACTAATCCAACGACGGGCCCCATTTACTTCCACTCCCAAACCGCTTTTGGTCAAAAAAATCAGCAGTAAAACCACAATCAAAAACCAGGGCACTAGCTTGAGGCAGACCTGGAGGGGCAAACGCACCAGAAAATTAAAAATATTTAGCCCCAGCCAAAGATAGGCAATTTGTTTGAGGATAATGCTCAGGCCTGTGCCGCTGGTATCCAGACTTTCCGCATAGGAAGCGGAAAATAGCACCACCACGCCCATTGCCATCCAGGCGAAGAACAAAGTCCGCATCAAACGGGCTTCCCCCGACCACCGCAGTACCTCAGGGTCATAAAAGGGGAAAATGATTCGGAGCAAATTGGCGGCGGTGATCATGGAGCTAGCGATTTTCGTAAAATTGTAACCGTCCCACGCCCAAATCTAGACCAACAGAGGCTGGCCCGGAGGGAAAGGCTTGTACTCGAAACTGATAGACCCCTGCCACTTCTGGGTTTTGCTCCGCTAGCAGAGCAATAGTGACGGTGTTACCAGGAGCAATGGGGGGATTGAACTGCACCACAATGGTTTGGGAATCGCCGCTGGTGGAAACCGCAGAACTGGCCAAGTCGTTACCCCGTTGGGAAGGCAGGCCCAAAAATACTTCTGTTTGACTTAAATCCAGACTAATAGGAGAGGGATTGGGTTGTTGGTGCAGCACTACCTTGCCTAGGGGCTCAATTTCTCCCGCAGGCAGACTAACACTAAAAAAATATCTGCTGTTGGGGATATTAATGCCGTTAAAGTCCGCATCCACATCGGCCAAACTGGGGGGAGTGCCGGTAAAAAAGGTGGCATTGGCGGGAAAAGGGTCTGTTTGGGCTTGGACGGCGATCGCCTGGGGAAAAACTAAACTAACCCCCACCAGGGTGCCCAATAGCAAGTTAAAATTCTTCGACATAGCTGATAAATCCCGGCTTCTATGAAAGATAAACGGATTGGCGATCGGTCTAGTTCCCAACCCAAGTTATTATACGGGGCGACCCATTGACAGCGACACCAACATTCCCTTTGGTCAGGATAGTTTAACGTGACTCATATTCTTGGCATTTCTGCTTACTACCACGACAGTGCGGCGGCCCTGGTCAAAGATGGCGTTATTGTGGCGGCAGTGCAGGAAGAAAGATTTACCCGCAAAAAACACGACGCTTCTTTTCCCACCCAAGGCATTAATTATTGTCTTGGGGAAGCAGGTATTAGTTTAAAAGAAGTGGATTATATTGTTTTCTACGAAAAGCCCTTAGTGACCTTTGAACGGTTACTGGAAACCTATCTGGCTTTTGCCCCCAGGGGATTGCGGTCTTTCATTGCCGCCATGTCCGCTTGGTTGCAGGAAAAACTTTACCTCAAAACTGTCTTAAAAAAAGCCCTAGCAGAATTGGGCGACTGTAAGACCAAAGATTTGCCTCCTTTGTTATTTAACGAACATCACCAATCCCACGCCGCTTCAGCTTTTTTCCCCAGTCCTTTTGATGAGGCGGCAGTGCTCTGTATGGATGGGGTGGGGGAATGGGCCACCACTTCCCTTTGGTCTGGCCAAGGTAATCAGTTAACGCCCCATTGGGAAATTCATTTTCCCCATTCCTTGGGTCTGCTCTACTCCGCTTTTACCTACTACACGGGTTTTAAGGTTAATTCTGGCGAATATAAACTGATGGGTTTGGCCCCCTACGGAGAACCGAAATATGTGGATTTAATTTTAGATAATCTGTTGGATTTGAAGGCTGACGGCACGTTTCGCCTCAACATGGCTTACTTTAACTATGCCACTGGTCTCACCATGACCAATAAAAAGTTTGCCGATCTGTTTGGTGCGCCCCGGCGATCGCCGGAAAGTCCGTTAACCCAAAGGGAAATGGACATTGCCGCTTCCATTCAAGTGGTAACGGAAAAAGTCGTGCTCCGCTTGGGCAATACGGTGTACGAAGAATTGGGGCTGGAAAATCTTTGTTTGGCCGGGGGGGTAGCCCTCAACTGTGTGGCCAATGGTCGCTTACTACGGGAAGGCAAATTTAAAAATATTTGGATTCAACCGGCCGCTGGAGATGCGGGAGGGGCGATCGGAGCGGCCCTATCAGTATGGCACCAGTATTTACAGAATGAAAGAATGGTGCGAAAACCCGATGCCATGGCCGGTTCCTACCTAGGCCCTAGGTTTACCAACGAAGAAATTGAAACTTATCTGAAAGGTCCCGCTGTACAAGCAGTTTACGACTATTACTCCGATGAAGATTTATTTGGCAAAGTGGCCCATATCCTCGCCGGAGGCAATGTGGTGGGTTGGTTCCAAGGAAGGATGGAATTTGGACCCCGGGCCCTGGGTGGACGTTCCATCATAGGAGATCCCCGCAACACCACCATGCAATCGGTGATGAATTTGAAAATCAAATACCGGGAGTCCTTTCGCCCCTTTGCCCCGTCCGTGTTGGCCGAAAAAGTGGGTGATTATTTTGAGCTAGACCAACCCAGCCCCTATATGCTTATTGTGGCCGATGTAAGGGAAGAATTGCGTTTGCCATTGACTCCTGAACAAGAGCAACTATTTGGCATTGAAAAATTAAACATTCCCCGGTCCCAACTACCTGCCATCACCCATGTGGACAATTCTGCTCGAATTCAAACCGTTCATCCGGAAACCAATCCCCGCTACTATCAACTACTGCGTCAATTTGAAGCCCTGACAGACTGTGGAGTACTGGTTAATACTTCCTTCAACGTGCGCGGGGAACCCATTGTCTGCACCCCAGAAGATGCCTACCGTTGCTTTATGCGGACGGAAATGGATTACTTGGTGTTGGAAAATTTTGTTTTAGCTAAAACCGCCCAACCCCAAAGGGAGCAGGATCAAAAATGGCAGGAAGAATTTGAGCTAGATTAAACATTCTCATCCTGTTTATTCCAAAAAAACAGCCGCAACTGCAAAAAGTTAAACGGCTGGATAAACTACTAACGGCTTTAGCTAGGCTTAGAACACCAACGCTTCGGCGATCGTTTTGTTGTAAATGATCCGCCCCGGAGTCGTCTGAATGTACTGAGTAATAATCTCCCCATCAACTCCTTCACGGATTTTCCGTTCCCGGTAATATTTCATCACCGTGCCATCCCCCAAATCCTCGGTTTTGATGACCTCTGTGTCTGGTTTTTCCGTCACCACATCTTCATCCAGATGGCGAATCCAAATTTGGGAGTGGAGATCCACTTGGCCGTGGTCATAGGCCCGCAAGGCATCTTCGATCCCGGCAAAGTAACGTCCTGCTCCCTTTTGGGCATTGGGATTTTCTGCGGTGAGGTAATAACAGCCCAATACCATGTCCTGGGAGGGAGCCACAATGGGTTTACCTGTAGCGGGGGAAAGAACGTTATGGCAAGCCAGCATCAACAGCCGGGCTTCACATTGGGCCTCTAGGGAAAGGGGGACGTGTACAGCCATTTGGTCCCCGTCGAAGTCAGCGTTAAAAGCAGGACACACCAGGGGATGGAGTTGGATGGCTCGCCCTTCCACCAAAATTGGCTCAAAGGCTTGGATACCCAAACGGTGCAGAGTGGGTGCCCGGTTGAGCATAACGGGGTGTCCAGTGATCACTTCCTCCAATACGCTCCAAATTTGCGGATCGCCCTTGAGAATCAATTTCTTGGCCGCTTTGATGTTGTTAACAATGCCTAGTTTGATCAGACGGTGAATCACAAAGGGCTGGAATAGCTCGATCGCCATTTCCCGGGGCAGACCGCATTGGTAAATTTTGAGGTTGGGGCCCACCACAATAACGGAACGACCGGAGTAGTCCACCCGTTTACCCAAGAGGTTTTGACGGAAACGACCCTGCTTACCTTCAATGATGTCGGAAAGGGATTTCAACGCCCGGTTATTGGCACCCACGACGGTGCGACCCCGGCGACCATTATCGATCAGGGCATCCACTGCTTCCTGGAGCATCCGCTTTTCGTTGCGGACAATGATTTCCGGGGCGAGGATTTCCTGCAGACGGGCCAGACGGTTATTACGGTTGATTACCCGACGATAGAGATCATTCAGGTCAGAGGTGGCAAAGCGCCCCCCATCCAACTGCACCATGGGACGTAAATCTGGCGGAATAACAGGGATCACATCCAAGGTCATCCATTCCGCTTGGGAGTGGGTAGCGATGAAATTATCAATTACCCGCAGACGTTTAATCAGCTTGGCCCGCTTTTGTCCTTTACTAGCCAGAATTTCTTCCCGGAGCTTTTCCGCCACTTCTTCCAGTTGCAATTCTGCTAAGAGCCTTTGCACCGCTTCCGCACCAATGCCCACTTCGATACCTTCTAGCTCAGAATCTTCAGCATAAATTTGGTCTTCAATTTCTACCCACTGGTCTTCAGTCAGGAGTTGCTTATATTGCAGATTGCTGGCATTGCCGGGGTTGAGCACCACGTAGGCGTTGAAGTAAACGATCTGCTCCACATCCCGCAGGGCCATGTCCAAAAGAATGCTGAGATAGCTAGGGATGCCTTTGAGATACCAAACGTGGGTGACGGGGGCGGCTAATTTGATGTAGCCCATGCGGTGACGACGAACCCTAGATTCCGTTACTTCCACGCCACAGCGCTCACAAACAATGCCCCGGTGCCGTACCCGTTTATATTTGCCACACCAGCATTCCCAATCCTTGGAAGGACCAAAGATTTTTTCACAGAACAGACCGTCCATTTCCGGCTTTAACGTCCGGTAGTTAATGGTTTCGGGTTTGGTCACTTCCCCCACTACGGTGCCGTTCGGTAGGGTGCGTTCTCCCCACTGGCGGATCCTTTCGGGGGAGGCGATCGCAATTTTGACGTAATCAAACCGAGGTTCTGATTGGGCTTTCATGCTGGGCAAGGAACAAAAAATTTCAGACCCTTCATTGTACGATATTTATCGGCCCCTGGATGGGAAACCGGGTCAATCAATGGGTCTAATTTCTTATACTTGGAATAGTTTTTCGGTGGGACAACAGGTGTTTTGCCAAACTTGTTTGGAGGAGAATCTGGAACTAGGTCTGGTGAAAAAAGTCCGATCTGTTGTAATGTCTGGGGGGAAGTGGAGACCCTTAGGGGTACTGCCTGGCTTTTCGGTAGTCTAAAACCTTGGTTGAAAGGTGAAGATGTTTCAACATATCCAAAGCCGTCGCTAGTTGTCGCGCAGCTATTTGCCAAATCAATTTTCCCGTCTTTAAATTATCTGTTGCTATGAGTCTGACCATTGCCGATTATCAATCCTTCTTGCGGGAAATTGAACCCTTTGCTCAACTTCCTGCCCCGGCGATCGCCGAGATAGCGGCAAAACTGAGGCCGCTAAGGTTTCGCATGGGACAGATAATTCTTGCCCGGGGAAAGTTGGCCAATAATGTTTATTTCTTAGTCAGTGGGCAAGCAAGACTACTCGGTTACGACCCCGGCACTGGTTACCCCGCCACCATGGCTTTGCTCCAGAATGGGGCAGTGATTGGGGATAACAACGCCATCAGAAATGTCCCCTGTGAAACGGCGATCGCCTCTACGGAAACTATTTGCGCCAGCCTCACTAGGGACGAGTTTTTAGCTTTGGTAGATAAGTATCCTGAACTAGCCAGGGTTTATCGCCACCAATGCGGTCGGGTGGAACTATTCGATTTATTAGGGGAACAGCTACAACGCACCGCCCAAGGCAATGTGGATTTGCGCCAGCTAACCCTGGAAATGTTGCCCCAGAGTCAGGTTTACGAGTTGCAACCCGGTAGCCACAGTTTGCCCAGTGATTTGCCCGATCCCGAAAGACTTTGGTTGGTGAGTAGTGGTGAATTGGAGCAATGTCCCCGGGGTAGCGCTTTGCCTGATCCAGACTCTGCCTTGGTGCTCAAGGCCCAAACCCTTGTCCGTTTGATTGGGCTACCTCCTTTACCCCGGTTTTTCCCGGGAAGTTCTGGATCGAAAACCAATGGCAATGGTAACGGCCATGGAGAAGTGCCCCTGGCCACGGTGACCCGCCTCGCTCCAGAAGATTCCCCCTGGGATGATATTCCCTATGCTGACCCCAACCAATTGGGAGAGCCGCTACCAGAGCCCACCGTGGTCAAATCTGGGCGCAAAAGTTATCCCGTTGTGCGGGGGCAAAATCCCACCGATGCCGGGGTAGCCTGCTTCCAGATGATTAGTCAATATTTCGGTATGCCTTTCCGTCGGGACATCATCCAAAGGATTGTCACCGAAGAAATTAAGCGCAGTGAAGCCCTTTCTTTGCCCATTTGCGGTGCCATTGTGGAGTTGATGGGTTTGACCAGTCAGTTGGTCCGCATCCCCAAGGGAGTTTTTGGGCAAATGCAGGTCCCTTTTCTCATCCGCTGGCAAGATAGCCTTGCCCTGGTCTACGAAGCTGGCGATCGGGAAGTAAAAATTGCCGTACCGGAATTGGGTCTAGTCAAACGCGACACCAGTGAGTTTCTTGAAACCTGGGGAGAAGAGGGGCAAGGGGAAGTGCTGATGATGTACCCTTCCAAAGATACGCCCCAGCAACGGTTCGGCTTGAGTTGGTTTTGGCCAGCGTTGGTGAAGTACCGCTACATTCTCCTGCTGGTCTTTGTGGCATCCTTCTTTGTCCAACTATTTGGTCTGGCCAATCCCTTGATGATCCAAATCATCATCGACAAGGTGATTGTGCAAAACAGCAAAGATACCCTGCAGGTGCTGGGTATTGCGTTGGTGTCGATCGCCATTTTTGAGGCCCTCTTAAGCACCCTACGAACCTACTTATTTGTAGATACCACCAATCGCATCGACATGAGTTTGGGGTCGGAGATCATCGACCACCTACTGCGGTTACCCCTGCGCTATTTTGAGAACCGCCCAGTGGGGGAAATTTCCACCAGGGTTAACGAACTGGAAAATATTCGGCAATTTTTAACAGGTACGGCCCTGACGGTGGTGTTGGACTCCGTTTTTTCTGTGGTCTACATCGTCGTGATGATTATCTACAGCCCTCTGCTGACGGCGGTGGCCCTGGGAATTGTGCCCATTTTTGTTATTTTGACTCTGGTATTTTCCCCCCTTATTCGTAGGCAGTTACGGCTCAAAGCGGAAAGAAACGCCCAAACCCAGTCCTATCTAGTGGAGGTAATGTCAGGGATTCAGACCGTTAAAGCCCAAAACATCGAGTTGCGCTCCCGCTGGCAATGGCAGGACAAATATTCCCGTTATGTGGGGGCCGGTTTCAACACTGTCATTACCTCTACCCTAGCTAGCTCCTCCAGTCATTTTCTCAACCAGTTATCCGGTTTACTCGTACTTTGGGTGGGGGCATCCCTGGTGTTGGATGGGGATTTAACCCTGGGTCAGTTAATCGCTTTTCGGATCATTGCCGGCTACGTTACCTCCCCTATTCTGCGTTTGACCCAACTCTGGCAGAACTTCCAGGAAACCGCCCTGTCCCTGGAACGGTTGGCGGACATTGTTGATACGCCCCAGGAATCGGAGCGCGATCGCCAAAACATTCCCATGCCCGAAATTGCCGGCGAAGTGAAGTTTGAAAACGTCAGTTTCCGGTTTAAAAAACAGGGGCCATTACAGTTGAACAACATTAACCTGTCCTTCCCCCCGGGCACCTTTGTGGCTTTGGTTGGGCAGAGTGGTGCTGGTAAAAGTACCCTGACCAAACTGCTTTCCCGACTGTATGAACCCGAAGGGGGGCGGATTTTGGTCGATGGCCTTGATATTGGCAAAGTGGAACTCTATTCCCTCCGTCGTCAGGTGGGGGTAGTCCCCCAGGAAACCCTCCTGTTTGAAGGCACAGTGCAAGAAAATATTGCCCTGACTAACCCAGACGCGACCACGGAACAAATTATCTCGGCGGCTAAAGTTGCCTCTGCCCACGAATTCATTATGACCTTGCCCAACGGTTACAACACCAGGGTAGGGGAACGGGGAGCTACTCTCTCCGGGGGACAACGGCAACGAATTGCGATTGCCAGATCGGTGTTACAGCGGCCACGCATTTTGGTGTTGGACGAGGCCACCAGCGCCCTGGATTACATAACCGAACAACAAGTATGTATCAACCTTGGGGATGCCTTCAAGGATCACACCGTCTTCTTCATCACCCACCGCCTTAGCTCTGTCCGGAGCGCCGACGTAATCGTTATGATGGACCAAGGTTCCGTTGTTGAGCAGGGTAGCCATGACGAATTAATGGCCCTCAAGGGACGTTACTATTACCTTTACCAACAACAGGGCGCCGGCGGTGACGATGTTTAGTGCCCTCACCTAAAACTGTGTGAATTTTTATCAACTAGCCAGACAGTGTGCCCCCATGGGTTTTAAAACTTTGTCTATACCATTACCATTAGCCTAAATAATTTCCTCGCCCAATCAACTCTTTGTCCATCATCTTTGGCGATCGCCCCCAGAATTATGAATAGCCCCACCCAGGAACATGCTCCCCAAAGGAACGGCCACAGCTCCAAAACCATGGATGCGGGCACCTTGGCCGACGTAAAAGAACAGGAAAAGGCTGCCAAAACTCCCGTTGCTCTCTCATCCAACTCATCCCTATTCCAACCGGAACAAGCCATTGTCATGCGTCAGTCCCCCATGTGGGCCCGGGGTATTGCCATTGCGATTATGGGGGTGACTGTGGTGGCTGTGACCTGGGCTTCCATCGCTACCATTGAACAGGTGGTCCCCGCCACCGGACAACTGAAACCCCTCGATACAGTTAAGGACATCAATGCTCCCCTCAATGGGGTGGTTAAGGAAGTTTTAGTCGAAAACAACCGCAAGGTCAAAAAAGGTGAAGTGCTGGTAATCATGGATTCCAGCAGTACCCGGGCAGAATTGACCGCCGCCCAAAATATTCGCTCTAAGGTTCTCCAGGAAAATGCTTTCTATCGCACCCTACTGCAAAACGGTTTGGAGGGCAGTACCCTACAGAGGGCGATCAGCCAGCTCAACTTACCCTGGGAAGTAGTGGCTTTGGCCAATAACCGGGCTGAATTGATTAATGAAAATAAACTTTATCGTCAGCAATTGGGGTTAAGAAACGCCAGTGGTGAAGGCCAACTCAGTGCCGAACAACTTTCCCGACTGGAAATGGCCCGCTTTGAATTAGGCAGTCGTGTGACCGCTGCTGAATTGGAGATTCGCCAAATTGAAAAACAATTACAGCAGGCCAGCCTACAATTGAGGGCGGAAAGGAGTCAGCTCCAGGAAGACCAGAAAATCTTGGCTGGGCTATTGGGGCGCAACGAAGCGGCCCTCGTGGAGGCAGAGAAAAGCTTAGCGATTGAAGCAGGCATCGTTAATAGTATGACCCCCTTGCTAGAGGAGGGAGCCCTGGCACGGTTACAGGTAGAAAAACAGCAACAATCCCTCAATGACAGGACTCAGCAGTTAATCGAGCAAAAAGTTAACACGGTGGTGGAAGTAGACCGCCAAAAACAACAAATTGAGTCCCGCCAAGCAGAAATCCAGCGCTTAGAAACGGAGCAATCACGCCTTCAGTCTTTAATTTCCCAAGCCCAAGCCCGCCTGGCCAACACCAGCGCCGTAACTGATAAGGACATCTATGATCGCCTTGCAGACAACAATAAGCGGCTGGCAGAAATTGATAGTCAGATCACCAAAATCATCGTTGATAACGACAAACGGCTGACCGAATTAAACGGACAGATTGAACGGGCAAAGGTAAACCTTGGTTATCAAGAAATCACTTCCCCGGTGGATGGGGTTGTATTTGACCTCAAGGCCACCCCTGGTTACGTTACCCCCCCCAACCAAACTGAACCTCTGCTCAAAATTATTCCCGCCGATAGCTTAGTAGCCGAGGTGGATGTGACAAATAAAGATATCGGTTTCGTGCGCACTGGTATGCCCGTTGACGTACGGATTGATTCCTTCCCCTACAGTGAGTTTGGTGGAGTCGATGGGGAAGTGGAATACGTCGGCTCCGATGCCCTGCCCCCCGATCAAACCTATCAATTTTATCGATTCCCCGTCAGGATCAAGCTAGATAGCCAGGAATTAGTTAGTCATGGGCGGGAGATTCCCCTCCAATCGGGCATGTCCGTCACAGCTAACATCCGTGTCCGTGAAAAACGCACGGTGATGAGCATCTTCACAGAGCTGTTTACCAAGAAAATTGAGAGCTTAGAAACTGTTCGTTAGTGTTCTTGCTTTTATTGCCTCAAAATCAGACTGCTTCCAACTGCCACCGCATCGAAACTTTGGCTAAACTGGGGGCAGTTCTTTTTATCTACCACCATGGTCAAACGACGCAAGCTAATTTCTTACACTGCTTTCAGTACGGCGATCGCTGTCATCACTGGTTGTTTTGGTGGTAATAGTAGTAACGGCCAAGGACAAACGGTAAATGTTGGTACCATGGCGGACCTCAAGGCCAAGGGAGAGTTGAAGGGGAACACTCCCAAGGGGCCGGTGACGGTAGTACCCAATGGTAATAGTGGCCAGATTAGTGCGGTTAA
Source organism: Synechocystis sp. PCC 6803 substr. PCC-P (assembly GCF_000284455.1). GTDB lineage: Bacteria > Cyanobacteriota > Cyanobacteriia > Cyanobacteriales > Microcystaceae > Synechocystis. Next base: position 1,847,509 of record NC_017039.1, on the reverse strand, counting down.
TCCCACTTGTACCCACAACGGCTGTCAGGTGAATTGGAAAAAAGCCAATGGTAAATTTGTCTGTCCCTGCCACGGAGCGGAATTTGCGGCCACCGGCAAGGTGCTGAAGGGGCCCGCCATCAGGGATTTACCTACCTATGCTACCCAGGTGAGCGGCAACAACATTCTGGTCAAAGCCTAGGGGCCACCCAAGGTTTTTCAAAGCCGCTTGGATAATTGGTGGGAGGAAAAAGCTAAGTTATGGTGAGAATCTTTGGGGCGACGGTGTTGGCCCTGCTCAGTTGGGGGGGCGCGGGGGAACCCTTAGTTGGCCAGGAAGTGGCCTGGCAGGAAGCGAAGGTTTTTGCTGTACCCACCCAAGCGGATCCGGCCATCGACAAAATTGTAGATAATTACCTCGATCGCCTGGAATCCTTGGGCTACGATCGCCAGCGCCAGGGCATTTGGTTACAGTCAGAATGGGCCTATTTGGGCTACAACCAGGGAGAAAGTGCTTTTCCAGCGGCTTCTTTGACCAAAATTGCCACCAGTGTGGCGGCGTTGGATAAATGGGCACCCAACCATCGTTTTATCACCCGTTTTTACACCGATGGCCCCATCCATAACGGGGTTTTAGAGGGGAATTTATTCGTCGCTGGGGACCATGATCCCCTCTTTGTCTGGGAAGAGGCGATCGCCGTGGGCAATGCCCTGAACCAAGCAGGCATTCGGGAAGTAACCGGAGATTTGGTGGCGGTGGGCAATTTTGCTATGAACTTTGAGGCCAACCCTGCCATTGCCGGAGCTTTATTTCAACAAGCCGTGGATGAAAGCCAATGGTCGGCCACAGTGAGCCAAGCCTTCGGGGATTTACCTCCCAATACTCCCCGGCCCCAAGTAAAAATTGCTGGCGCTGTCCAGACCCAGGCTGTTTTACCCGCCAACTTAGAACCGTTACTAGAGCATCAATCCCTTCCCCTAGCGGCCTTGCTCAAACAGATGAACATCTACAGCAATAACGATATGGCCGAGATGTTGGCCCAGGCCATAGGCGGAGCGGCGATCGTGGCCCAAACCACCTCGCGCTTGGGGGCAATTCCAGCGGCGGAAATTCAACTAAAAAATGGCTCCGGCCTAGGGGTGGACAATCGGCTTTCCCCCAGGGCCGTGACCAAAATGTATCAAGTTTTAGCGGCGCAACTGGAACCCCATGGCCTAGGCATTGACGATATTTTTCCCGTCATGGGGCGCGATCGCCGGGGAACATTGGAATGGCGCAGTATGCCCCAGGGATTAACGATAAAAACTGGCACATTAAATACGGTCAGTGCCCTAGCGGGTACTATTCCTACCCAGGAGCGGGGCACTGTTTGGTTTGCCATCATCAATAATGGCCCCAATTTTGATCGTCTGCGAGTCGAGCAGGACCGACTGTTACAACAAATCGCCGAACATTGGCAGGTGTTACCGGAAAATTTAAATGCTGGCCCCATGGATAAGGTTTTATTAGGCGATCCGGCCCGTAACCTAACTCCCCCACCGTCTGAATCTTGATTATTAAGAATTTTCAGACCCCTGGGATTCCTGTCGTTGTATCCTAGGCGGTGGAAATCCCTGGCCAGTCAATTTTGCCCCCTATGAATACATCATCCCCCGTTTTCATTCCCGTAATTCTTGCCGGTGGTAAAGGAGAAAGATTTTGGCCCCTAAGCCGTAGGCAACGACCTAAACAATTTTTGTCCCTGGATGGTTCCGGGGTTAGTCTATTGCAGGCCACAGCCCAACGTCTACTATCCTTGGCTGGGGACTGGGAAAATTTGTGGGTGATTACGGCGGCCCCCATTGCAGAAGGTGTTTTCGAGCAATTGCCTTCATTGCCCAAGGAAAATTGCCTAGTGGAGCCAGAGGGAAAAGATACGGCCCCTGCGGTGGCCTGGGCTAGCCTAGAAATCGCCCAACAGTATGGAGACGATGCCATTATTGGTTTTTTTCCCGCTGACCACTGGATTAAAGACCAATGCGCCTACGAGCAAACTTTGAAAGCGGCGATCGCCTATGCCCAGGAACAGGACGCCATTGTCACCCTTGGGATTAAACCCCATGGCCCCGCTACTGGTTATGGCTACATCGAGCAGGGCACATTGGAACGGGAAATAGATGGTTTACCGGTGTATCAAGTGACCCGCTTTACCGAAAAGCCCGACCGAGCCACGGCCCAAACCTTTGTGGACAGCGGTAAGTTTAGTTGGAATAGTGGCATGTTCATTTTCCGAGCCGGGGTGGTACTAAGGGAATTAGACCGGCACGCCCCCGAATTATTAGCTACTTTAAGGGCTAAGGGAGCAGCCGGTTACCCAGCTTTAGAAAAGAAAAGCATTGACTATGTATTGATGGAAAAAACCCAATTAGCCGCCGTTCTACCGGCCAATTTTGGTTGGGATGATTTGGGGGATTGGAATGCCTTGGAGCGACTTTTTCCCGAAACAGAAGCCAATGTGGATTTGGCTAACCATGTCAACTTGCATAGCCGGGGCTGTATTGTTTACGCCAGTGATGAGAACCAGATAATTGCCACCATTGGCTTGAAAGACGTGGTAATTGTGCGGGAAGGCAATGTCACCCTGGTGGTGCCCAAAGACCATACCCAGGACATCAAGGATTTGCTTAAACAACTACAATCTCAACCGGAGTACGAAAATTTGCTGTAGAATAAGCGGCCATAAAAAATTGATTTTATAAAAAATCTGGGTACCGCTAACAAATCAAAAGTTATTGATATCGGCAGCACACAATTTTTTAGTTTCTTCTGTAGAAAATCCTAAAGAATTAGACTGTGATAAATGTCTTTCAATAAATTACTGTCAACTACCCGTTAGAATATCTATCTTCCCTTCTCTAACAAGCGATCATTCTGCTCGATGTGATTCTAATTTGGGGGGATTTAGTTGAGGAAAAAAATTCCCAAGCTTGGAACCCACAGGCTATTGCCAGTGGCATTGTTTGTGCCATTTTGATTTGGTTTGCCCACTCGGTTCATGGTAACAAGTCTTAATCCAATCCAGAAATGCTCCCTAGCAAGTGAAAAAACTCACTTTCTCTGGAGTGGGGCACAACCAATTTAAGGTTTACTTATAGGGAATTCAAACCCAGGTAAACAAGATGTTTCAACCATTGTTTGCCAGAATTAAAAGACCGAGCCATCCTAGGGAGGCTATCAATGTTTAGGGAGGAGGGTTATGGGCACTAGTCCCCAAAATTCAGAGTTTACTGAGCGTTTAAGCCAAGAAATACCTTTTTTTGAGGGATTAAGGCTGGAAGTATTGCAAGAGGCCATTGCCCATGTTTCCGTTCGCAGTCATCCCGCCAACCAAGTTATTCTCCTCGAACATGACTGGGGCGGCTCAGTTTATTTCGTCATGGATGGCTGGGTCAAAATTCGCACCCATAATGTGGATGGTCGGGAAGTAACCCTCAACATTGTCGGCCGGGGAGAGATTGTCGGGGAAATGGCGGCGATCGAAGAGGCTCCCCGCTCCACCGACGTCATCACCCTTACCCCGGCGGAAGTGTGCAGTGTACCAGCTCCGGAATTTTACAATTTTCTCCAAACAGAGCCCATGGCGGGCATTCGTTTAGCCCAGATCATTGCTCGCCGTCTGCGGCAACTTAACCGTCGTTTGCGGCTGAGGGAAGCAGAAAGTTTAACCCGGGTGGCGGATACCCTGCTATTTTTGGCGGAAGGTCGGGGCCGAGATACGGACAAAGGGGTAATTATTCCCAATTTGCCCCACCGAGAATTGAGTAGTATTAGTGGGTTAGCCAGGGAAACTGTCACCCGTTGCCTAACTAAACTGGAAAAACGGGGCTTAATCCATCGAGAGCCGGATTTTATCAGTGTGGCCAATCTCAGGGATTTAGAAGATCTAATTTCCTGAACATAGAAAATATTGCCCTGGCACCATTGCCGATCGCCGAAACATAGTATGTCACACTAGGTGGGTTGGGCTTGTTGCCACAGAATCCCGTGTTAGATGGGTTCAAAGTTATAACTGAAAAACTTTTTCCATGACTTTTTCTGCTGACCGATCGCCGAATACCGGAATTAAAGCTGAGATTACCAATTCTGTTAGTGATCCCAAGGAGACTACGGCGGATATGGTCGATGTGAATAGTATGGATGAAGACAATTGGGTGGATGCGGGGGACGGAGAAACAGAGGAAAGCAAAGCACTACAGGAATTACCCTTGAGCCGTCAACAGCCGGTGTTGAAATCTCCCCAGACCCTGGCCATGGTGGAAAGCGCCTTTCTCGCTAGCATGGTCAGCATTATTTGGCTGATTAATTATTATTTTCCCATTGGCCCCCTATTAAGGATCCTGTTTCCCATTCCCCTGGCTCTGGTTTATCTGCGTTGGCGATCGCCGGCCGCCATTAAGGGCATGATTGCCGCCGGGTTGCTACTTTCTGTGTTGATGGGCCCCACCCGGAGTGTGGTCTTTGTCATTCCCTATGGGCTCATGAGTTTGCAGTTGGGATTCTGCTGGGTGAGAAATGCATCCTGGGGCTTTTCCATTTTTACCGGTGCACTAATCGGTACCTTTGGCTTTTTCTTTCGCTTTTGGCTATTTTCCTTTCTGTTGGGGGAAAACCTTTGGCAATATGTCATGGGACAGATCACCAATTTGCTTGACTGGCTATTTTTACAATTCAATATTTTGGCTCAGCCAGACGTGCTACTAGTACAATTCTTGGCAGTAGGTATGGTTTTCCTCAACAGTCTGATTTATATGCTGGCAGTGCATTTAACAGCGCTCTTGATTTTGGATCGTTTGGGTAATCCCATTCCCCGGCCTCCCCAATGGCTAAAAGTGATTTTAGATTACGATTATTAGACTTGGTAAATTAATGGGAAACGGCAAATTATCCCCGTGATAGGATAAATGCCAACGTTTTTGTGATCCACTACTATGGGCCTGCTATTTCTGAAACTAATGGGCCATGCCCTCGGTAGTATCGTTATGTACTGGGGTTTACTGCTTCTGCTGATTGCTCCCTGGGTATTGGCATTGCTATTAGTTGTACTCATCAATGGAGTGTGGAATCAAATCACAGGAAAGAATGAAGAATGGCAATGGTTTGGCAATTGGACAAGTGCCATTGTCGATGTGATTAATTCACTCAAATTTCAATGGATCGGCTGGATTCCAGGAATTATAATCCAAGTTTGGTACGCTGGTTACGCCGCAAACTTAGTACATAATTCGACTTTAGACAAAACGGACATCTATGTCATCGCCTTGCAATTGATGGGGAGCGCAGGGGTGATTTTTGCAGCATTGGTTTTCTACTGGCTTTATTGCCTAGTGGTGGAAGTCAATCTAGGCAAATGGATTTACATTTTAGTGGGGGGAATTTCCTTGACGGCATATTTTGTCTTTCTACAATTCCCCCAGGTTGCTGAGACTTTGGGTCAAAGATGGCAACAAATATTTGATTCCCTGCTTTGGGCCATGGTGTGAGTGATGCCATCAAAACCTGACTAAAAAGTGTCCGTGGGAACAGGTTAAGCTCCAGACAAGACAGTAAACTAAGACCATGGAAGTCCGTCTAACCTTTGCAATGTAGTCTTTTGGAGAGTCGGTTTTATGTCAGACCTGAACCGTGGCATCATGAAATTCGACGGGGCAGATAAGCCCTTCCTCGTCGCTGTTTCGGCAATGTTAATCCTGGGGGGCATTGGTGCCCTGATTATCTGGGCCCTACGGGTAGCCTACGCTGTGGGCTAGGAACTTACCGCCATCATCAAACTTAATGAGCCAATCCCTTTCCGCCGAAAAACTTCACTTCACCACTAAATTGGCCTATGGAGCAGGGGACTTTGGCCCGGCTATAACTGCCAACATTTTGGTGTTTTACCTGCTGTTTTTCCTCACCGATGTGGCGGGAATACCGGCGGCCCTGGCGGGTAGTGTGTTGATGATTGGCAAAATTTTTGATGCCATCAATGACCCGATCATTGGCTTGTTAAGTGATCGCACCCGCAGTCGATGGGGCCGGCGTTTGCCTTGGATGTTGGGAGGAATGATTCCCTTCGCTCTTTTTTACACTGCCCAGTGGTTAATTCCCCATTTCAGCGACGATCGCCTGACTAATCAATGGGGATTGTTTATTTACTATGTGGCGATCGCCATGGCATTTAATTTGTGTTACACCACGGTTAATTTGCCCTACACGGCCCTAACACCGGAGCTGACCCAGAACTACAATGAGCGCACTAGGCTAAATAGTTTTCGTTTTGCTTTTTCCATTGGCGGCAGTATTCTTTCCCTCATTCTCTACATCCTCATCGCCGCCGGTTTGCCCGATCGCCCCCAGCAGCAGTTTGGTGAATTGGGAGTAATGATTTCCGTGCTCTCCATCTCGGCTCTACTGTGGAGTGCGTTAAGGCTACAAGAAAAGGGTAAAGAACCAATCCTTTCGCCCAGTCTACGCCGACGTTTAGCGCCTCTGTTAATGGCCGCCGGCATTACCCTAATCTTATTGGCGATCGCCAAAAGTTTTAACTTGTTGGGGGGCAGCGGTTTTGATTACATCAGCTTTTTCCTCATTCTACTGGGGTTAATTTGGGGTGGATTTGGTTTTACACTGCGGGACAGCGCTGTAGAAGAACATCTACAAAAGCTTGAAAATTCCCCCAGTCCCGGAGTTACAGAAAATTTGCCTCTGCTGAAACAACTCAAAATTGCCTTCAGTAACCGGGCTTTTCTATTTGTCATTGGTATTTACCTCTGTTCCTGGTTGGCCGTCCAATTGACCGCATCAATTCTGGTTTATTTCGTGGTTAGTTGGATGGGCTTAAATGAGCAACAATCCGGCACCATTGCCCTAGCTGTCCAGGGCACCGCCCTCGTGATGCTATTTGTTTGGCAAGCTTTGGCTCAGTTTTTAGATAAAAAAGTGATCTATTTTCTCGGCTCCATGGTGTGGATGGGGGCAGAAGCTGGGCTTTGGTTAGTGCAACCAGGACAGGTTGCTTTACTGTACACCCTAGCTATTTTTGCTGGAGTGGGAGTGTCCGTAGCCTATTTAATTCCCTGGTCTATGATTCCCGATGTGGTGGATCTAGACGAATTAAACACCGGCAAACGCAGAGAAGGATTTTTCTACGCCTTTATGGTGCTATTGCAAAAAGTAGGTTTAGCCCTTGGCTTATTTTTGGTGGGGCTAACTCTGGAAGCGTCCGGCTTTATTGCCCGCATTCCTGGGGAACCAATTCCCATTCAACCGGACAGTGCTCTCTGGGCCATTCGTTTTGCCGTTGCTCCCCTGCCAGCTTTCTTTTTACTGGGCGGATTGATACTAGCTATTTTCTATCCCATAACCAGGGCAGTTCATACCGACATTCGTCAACAATTACAAGCTCGGCAGCAAAATAACCATATTTGATCTTTCCGCCATTGAGCATTGAGTAGTATAGGTCAGGATCAGCGCTGCGGATAAAGCGTATCAAGTAAAAATTGAAGGCCCCGTTGCATAAATCACCTGGGCTGAAGAAATGATTTGGTGACGGCGTAACTAGTTAAGACTAGTGTGGATGCTCTCACGGGTAATCAGGTCAATGTCTCGATCAAAAGTGTTTTTAAGCTCTGTCTTCATTTGGTCTAAAGTTCGGAAGTGCTATTTCGCCCCGACTTTGGTCTTTTTTGGGCATTCACTACATAGATGACACTACCAAATCATGCAAGGATTAAAAATTAATATCCAAACTACTGACAATCTTCTCAAGAAAGCACAGTCAGGAAAATTGGCTACCGTAGAAATAGACGAAAGTAGCGGAATTTTAAAGTATAGGTTTCACATATAAAATAGATGTAGTTCATGTCAAACCCAACAAAAGTACTGCACATGTTGTTTTTTTTGAAAAATATCTGAGCAAATGGATCTGCCCGGACCGTAAACCGTTACCATCGATAGAACAAAACTTAACATACCAGTAAAAATTTTTAACGTATGGCAATGGCTTGGTTAATGGGGTTGGGTTTGGCCCTGGCTTCGGTGCTGTGGGTGGAACTGGTGCGGGACTGCTACCATGCCCTGGCCCATGTGTGGTCGCCCCTTTATCGTCTCCATGGTTGGCACCATCGGGTGTTTCGGTCGGATTTGTCGGTGGTGAGTACGGAAATTTATCAAAAGGCCCACTGGTACAATGATGTACCGGAAGCATTGGTAATGTTAGCTTTTGGTATTTGGCCCCCGCTGTTGACTTGGATGTGGCAGGGTTTCAGTCAGTGGCCTCTAATCCTGGCCGCTAGCGCTGGAATGGTCTACACCCTAGGTTTTTTACTATCGGCGATCGCCAGGGGAGTGGGGTTGCCCAATGCAGACGAAATTACGGATTTAACCCATCGCCCCGGGCCATTTTTAACACCACCGGCCCCGTGGATGGTGAACCGGACTTATCATTGGCGGCATCATTTTGACGATCCTAATGCTTACTTCTGTGGAACTTTAACTTTGGTGGATAAAATGTTGGGCACCGCTTTGTCCCTAAAAGGTAAAAAAATTGCAGTGACCGGAGCTTCCGGTGGTTTTGGCCAAGCCCTGTTGCAGGAACTCCATCAACAAGGAGCTAAGGCGATCGCCATTACGTCCTGTGGTCAGGAAGTAACTGTTATCGGAGCAGAGAAAACTATTCCCATCAGAACCGAACAATGGTGCATTGGCCAGGAAGATCAACTGAAGGATTTACTGGCGGAAATTGATGTTTTAGTTATCAACCATGGGGTAAACGTCCACCAAAGGCGCGATGGCCAGGCAATTCAGGAAGCCTATGAAGTCAACACTTTTTCTGCCCTACGGCTGATGGAATTATTCCTAGCCACGGTGAAAACTAACCGCCACATCGCCACCAAGGAAATTTGGGTCAATACCTCTGAAGCGGAGGTGAACCCGGCCTTTAGTCCTTTGTATGAACTGAGCAAGCGGGCGTTGGGAGATGTAGTTACCTTGAAGCGCTTGGATTCCCCCTGTGTGATCCGTAAGCTGATTTTAGGACCGTTCAAAAGCAAACTTAATCCGGTGGGGATTATGAGTGCAGCCTGGGTGGCTCGGCAAGTGGTGAAGGGGGTAAAACGGGATAGCCGCAATATCATCGTCACCATCAACCCGATCACATTTATTGCTTTTCCTGTCAAGGAATTTTTTGTCTCCCTTTACTTCCGTTGCTTCACCAAAAAGTCCTAGTTGGTGTTACGGCCTTTGCCGGGATGCATAGCTGAGTAAAAGCAAAAAGAATGCCGTTCCCAAAAGATATTTCAAACCATCGGGAATCCAAGGGGCCGGGGAAATAAACCCTTCAATAATGCCCGCAACGATCAGCAGGGGCACAATGCCAAATACCAATTGAGCGGCGGCGATCGCCTGTTGTTTGATGGCGTAACTTCGACGGTAGGGCCCTGGCCAAACAATGCCCTTAGCAATGAGTAATCCCGCTGCCCCTGCCAGAAAAATTGCCGGTAATTCCAGGGAACCGTGGGGAAAAACAAAGCCCCAAAAGGGAATGGCTAAATTATGTTGGGCTACCAATGTTCCCACCGCCCCCAGCAGTAAACCGTTGTAAAACAGAGCGTAAATAGTCCATAGTCCCACCACCACTCCTCCGGCCACCATGCCAAAGGCCACAGAGAGATTGTTGATCATAATGCCACTGGCCGCCACCGGCTTCATCGTTAAAATTGACCCCATCCAGAGCTGGCCTTCGTCCCGAACAGTGCTGATTAAATCCCCTGGCACCACCAATTCTAGAAAAGCGGGATCCCGCCAGCTATACCACCAGGCAATGGCACTGGCGAAGCAAAAAATACCAAAGGCCGCCATGGTGTAAATCCCCGTTTGTCGCAACACTAACGGCAACTGCCACAGGTAAAATTCTTTTACTTTGCCCCATTCCTGTCGGCGATCGCCTTGGTAAATCTGGCTGTAGGCCCTAGTGATTAAAGCTTGTAAGTTTTGCCTCAGGCGGGGATTGAGATTATGGGTTTGGGCTCGGGCCAGGTCGGCGGAAGTAGCCCGGTATAAACTAGCCAACTGTTGAATGTCCTCCGTGGCCAGGAACTTGATCCCCTTGGTTTCCATACGGGTCAAAATTTGGTCCAGAGTCTGCCAATCTTGGTCACGGCGGGCAATCCAGCGACGAAAATCCATGGGAGAAAACCTAACAAATAAACTATTTTGGCACCTAAGTTCCAGCCCTCGACCCCTAAGTGAACGGCAAGGATTTTCCCTGGATAGATGCCACTCCCCGAAAATATCGCAAGCAATCGCTAGAATGGAGGGCAATGTCTAGTTTTCCTGACCACATCCTAGGTACCTATGCCCCAATTTCCGTGGAAAGATAACGATGCCGAGCTGTCCCCCTTAGAAGCCTTCCTAGCCGAATGGGATGATCCCGAAGCGGAGGAGGAGGATTTTCGCAACGATTTCTTCCGGGGATCGGAGGGGCGGCGCAAAAAAGCAGCGGTAATGCTTATGGCCATTTGGACAGTCGTCATCACTCTCCATTACTGGGTTTGGGGCAGTTGGCTGGTGTGGGCCCTCACCGGTGCCCTCTCTTTGCAGGCTCTCAGGTTAATGAAAGCAACCCCAGAAGAAGCCCCCCCCCTGCTTACTGGAGATGCATCCACGGTGCCCTATCCCCAGGTTTGTTTAATGGTGGCCGCCAAAAATGAAGAGGCGGTAATTGGCAAAATTGTGCAGCAGTTATGCTCTTTGGACTATCCCGGCGATCGCCATGAAGTTTGGATTGTGGACGATAACAGCACTGACCGGACTCCGGCCATCTTGGACCAACTACGTCAGCAGTATCCCCAGTTAAAAGTAGTAAGGAGAGGCGCGGGGGCCAGTGGCGGTAAATCAGGGGCTTTAAATGAAGTGTTAGCCCAAACCCAAGGGGACATCGTTGGCGTATTTGATGCCGATGCCAATGTGCCCAAAGATTTACTGCGGCGGGTGGTGCCCTATTTTGCTTCACCGACTTTTGGGGCTCTACAAGTACGCAAAGCGATCGCCAACGAAGCTGTCAATTTTTGGACCAGGGGCCAGGGGGCGGAAATGGCCCTAGATGCCTATTTTCAACAGCAGAGAATCGTTACCGGCGGCATTGGAGAACTGCGGGGTAATGGTCAATTTGTGGCCCGCCAAGCCCTAGATGCGGTGGGCGGCTGGAATGAGCAGACCATCACCGATGATTTAGACTTAACCATTCGCTTACATCTCCACCAGTGGAAAGTGGGTATTTTAGTCAATCCCCCGGTGGAAGAAGAGGGAGTCACCACGGCGATCGCCCTTTGGCACCAACGTAATCGCTGGGCGGAAGGCGGCTACCAACGATACCTCGACTATTGGCGCTGGATTTGCACCCAACCCATGGGCTGGAAGAAAAAGTTGGATTTGTTTTCCTTTCTATTAATGCAATATCTTTTACCCACCGCCGCTGTACCGGATTTACTCATGGCCCTGTGGCAAAGACGTTTTCCCCTGCTCACTCCCCTCAGTTATCTGGCGATCGGTTTTTCCTGTTGGGGCATGTACTACGGACTAAAGCGCTTAACTCCCAGCGAAGGCGAATCTCCTTGGCAACAAATGCCGGCCCTACTAGCTCGCACCATCGGTGGCACCATTTATATGTTCCACTGGCTGATCATTATGCCCGCCGTCACCGCCCGCATGGCTTTTCGCCCCAAACGACTCAAGTGGGTGAAAACGGTCCACGGTGCTGCTACGGAGGATGCCCTTGAGCTGAAACAAAGTTAAGAACCAAGCGTTAATTATTAATTGTTATTGAGGCACAAACTATGGCATTAACCATGCCACGATTTTTTTCTGCTTTCCTTTCCCCCTTATCCGTAGTGCTTCTGGTGGCTGGTATGGGATTCCCTGCTGTCCAAGCTTTGGAACTGGGTGAACCAGAAGGTCAACTGCAAGCCCTCCGGAAGGTTTTCTGCTCGACGGAAGATGGTCAACCGATAATCTACTGGTGGGAAGGTAAAACCTATAGTCGGATTCCAGGAGAGCCAGACCGTTTGCTTTTTCTGGTGGAGGGCATGAATATCCGCCAATGTGGCCCCCTGGCAGATGGCCATGATGACGAAGATTTTCGCATGGTGAGCCGGGAGATTTTACTCTACAAAGATCCCGTTACCGGAGAAGTGTTACGTCAGTGGGAAAATCCCTGGACTGGCAAAACAGTCGAAGTCTTTCATGTGGCCAACGATCCGGTGAATTTTAGCTATCGCTTAAAGGACAATGACGGCAGTCCGATCGCCAGGGAACTTACGGTGTTAGGAAACCAATGGTGGATGAACGTAACCGTGCCCCTGTTTTACCCCAATCCCTTGGGAGGGAAATTTCAGCGCTATGTGGGGGGAACCTATCACGCCACGGAGATGTTCAACTTCTTTGGTGATGTCGACGCTTTGACGGATCCCCAGGGGACCTCAGCCCCGGCCTCCGTTGGTTGGGCTAGGCTTTCCAACTGGTTACCTTGGATGGAAATGGGCGATCGAGTTGGGTTGTTATACTTCAACACCGCTGGGCGTAAATTAGCCAGCTTCGATGATTTGTCGGCAGTAATGCAGAAGGAAATTACCACTAACTTTCCCGAGTACGTTGAACCGCCACCCTTATCTGACCAGCGTCCCAACGAAACCAGTTGGAGTTCATTCCGGCAACTCTTAGAAAGTGGTAAAAATCAGTAACTGGGAACTACTTTGGTATTCAACGTTGGATTTTTTAACACCAACGTCAAGTCTCCGAATTATCCTCCGCATCAAAGGGAGTAGAAATTGCCGGTTGAAAAAGGCGGAAGACGTCATTGTTTGCTATGATATGGAACTGTCAGTCTGGAGAGATGGCTGAGCGGTTGAAAGCGGCTCCCTGCTAAGGAGTTATGGGGTTTATAGCTCCATCGAGGGTTCGAATCCCTCTCTCTCCGTTTACTCCTATTCCTGAACAGTGCCTAGCAAATAAAGTAGAGCCATGCGGATGGCTACTCCACTGGTTACTTGGTCTTGGATCAAGCTAATGTCCGGGTCATCCATCAGTTCGGAGCTAATTTCTACCCCCCGATTCACCGGCCCCGGATGCAGCACTTTTACCCCTGGTTGACACACCTTTAGGCGATCGTGGGTAATGCCGAAATAATGGTGGTATTCCCGCAAACTGGGTAAAAGATGGGCTGTCATCCGTTCTTTTTGCAACCGCAAAGTCATAACTATATCCGCCCCTTCCAAGGCTGGCTGCAACTGCCAATGACAATGGAGTTTACCCGATCCCGGCGCTAGGGTTAATTGTTGAAATTCCTTTGGTAACAGGGTGGGAGGCCCCGCTAAATGCACGTCAGCCCCGGCGGTAGTTAGACTCCACAGATTAGAACGCGCCACCCGGGAATGTAAAATGTCTCCTACCACCGCGATCTTCTTTCCCTGGAGGCATTGAATGGCAGGATTGTCCGGCGCAAATTGGGAGCAGATAGTAAATAAATCCAGTAATCCTTGGGAAGGATGCTCATGTTGCCCATCCCCCGCATTGAGTACCTTGACTCCGGTTTGGAGCCGGTCCATTTGGGAAGCAATGAAATGGGGCACCCCGGCCTGTTGGTGGCGGATAACAAAAATGTCAGACCCCATGGCAAGGTAAGTTTTGGCGGTGTCCAAAATAGTCTCTCCCTTGGTAAGGGAAGAAGTACCAGGGGAAAAATTCATCACATCAGCGGAAAGGCGCTTGGCCGCTAACTCAAAGCTGCTGCGGGTGCGGGTAGATGGCTCAAAAAAAAGATTGGTGACTACTTGTCCCTGGAGGGCAGGTACTTTTTTTGTTTGTCCACTCAGTACTTGCTGGAATGTGGTGGCGGTCTGTAGCACAATGTCTAATTCTTCGCCCCGCCAATCGGTTAGGTCTAAAATGTGGTTTCGAGTCCAACTGGCCACCATGGTCATTGCCTTAGATTGCCTTAGATTGCCTTAGATAGATATGGGGCAGGCGGTAGTCCCCAGGGATCCATATTGGGGGCGATCGCCAGTTAATGCAAGTCTTTTCCTCGCTACACTAGGGAGGAACGTTCCCATGTATTTAGCTAAAAGTCCGTGGTATTCTGAAATGCGCCAACGGTGTTTAGCTTTTGCCCTAATTTGACTGCCTTTGACTATGACCACCGCAACCCATTTGCTGAAACTTGCCGCGACAGTTCTATTAGGAAGCTTGGTGACAACGGCCCCATTAGTTAGGGCCCAGTTCACAGCCCCGGCTCCCCAGAATAATACTTCCACCCCGATCCCCAAGGTGGAACTAAATTTCCAGCCCTTGGAAACGGCCTTAGCATCCCAGCAGTTTAGTCAGGCCAATGAAATTACCCGCCGCCTGCTGTTGGCCGCTACCAATCGGACACTCCAGGGTTGGTTGACCACCGACACTATTGAGCAAATTCCCTGCCAGGATCTGAAAACCATTGATCAGTTATGGTTACAACATTCCAACAATCGTTTTGGCTTCACTCCCCAATTGGAAGCGTTTTTGGCCACGGGGAATCGCCCCGGTAGATTAATGTCACCGGAGTCCTACGACCAATTTGGTGATCGCATTGGCTGGCGTAAAGAGAACCAGTGGGTCATTTTCAAGAAAAATTTGGACTTCACCCTTAACGCCCCGGCGGGCCATCTACCTAGCCCCAGGGATGAGTACCAAATTAATGGTGGGCGCTTAGAATACACTGCCCTCATGGGTCGTTTCCAAGTCTGTCAATCGGGACAAGTACCCACTGCTCCAGTGCGCTTTACCCCCTTTGGCTCCTAGAAAAAAAGCCTCTGCCGAAGAGTCTTGAGCAATTAATTAAAAAGGTAACAGTAACAGGTAAGCCCATGGCCAATTTAGAAACCTATGTGCGGATGGCGGAGGATGAACTGACGGAATACAGCAGTGAGGCCCGCAAAATAGAAAAAATTCGTCGCAAGATGGCTTTATCTCTCAACTACAAACAACAGCAGGAGTTAAAAGCTGAGGTGCTAGAAATTATGCCCCAGGGATTTTTGCCTCGGTTAGTGGAAGATAATCGTCAAACGGCTGCCCTACCTTTTTGGGGTATTGCAGGCTTGGGCTTATTATTTGGTATTTCCCTGCAACAACCGTTGGACTTTCTGGCTCCGGCGATCGCCTTACCCATAGCGGTCAAAATTCAACAGTGGGGCTGGAAATTACAGGCTAAAAGGTTACTTCTGAAAACCATTGATGAATTGGAACAGAGAATCAAAAATCCAGAACAGTCTGCCGGATGAATTATTTTATTTAAGCAAGCTGGCATCAACGGCAATGCTCGTGCTAGCGAGCTCATCTTCAACCGGATTAAAACTTTTTATAACCCGGCCACAGAACCACCATTTTTGAAAATATTTATGGCTAATGGGATCCGTTAAATCGGTGAGGGAATCGATGCCAATACCGTTGCGGCCATGGGTTTTGCCAGAACTGTGGATATATTTTCCTTCCCCCAGATACATTCCCACATGATCCACCCGTTGATTGCCAAAAAAAATTAAATCCCCCGGTAAAAATTCCTTGGCGATCGCCTCCACCATTACTTGGTTTAATTCTCCCGATCGCCGTTGGGGCCTCACATCAACTACTTGCTGACAAAAGGCGGCCTGTTGATAGGAATCCCTGGGTAGCCAAATACCTTGACTAGCAAAAGCGGCTTGCATTAAACCGGAACAGTCGTAGTTGGGGCCGATATTACCTCCCCAAAGATAGTAATTTTCCCTTTGCTTCGCTTCCAGCAAATAGTCAATTACCTGGGAAATTCGCTGTTCAATTTCGGCTCTGGTTACTGTCACTGGTTGATAAGCATGAACGGCCGGGGTCAAATTTTGTAAATCGTCCTCCGCTAGCCAACCTTGGTAACGGTCTTCCGCCTGTTCCACCAACACTGCTGACCGTTCAATCTTCTCTGTTAGGCGCAAATATCGTCCCTGTTTTGCTTGGGTAGCTAATTCCTGGTGATCGCTACTGTCGTAAAAATTTAAATCCTGTTGGCAAATGAATTGGCCTGTGGGAGATACCGGCAACATCGACTGAAACTTATTTCCACTCGCCATAAACTCCTCTATTTTCCTCCAGAAAAGCCGGAAGCCCGGAGTTCACGCCTACCACAAGCATCCCTTATTGCTGCTACCTTCCGGTCCTGACAAGATTTGGGCGTTGTAATCGCATGAGTCCGAGCCATTTCTAACCTATCACACTTTCCGTCGCCTTGCTCTCATATTCCGACCTACCCACTGCCCAAGCCCTGGAACGATAAAACCAGACAAGGTAGCGGCATTTCAACTGCATTTCCCTATCTGGTCTTAGTTGTCACTATTGTTCTCAACGGAGAGGGAGGGATTCGAACCCTCGTTGAAGTTACCCCCAAACAGCATTTCCAGTGCTGCGCCTTCAACCGCTCGGCCACCTCTCCAATTTGGTCACAAGAAATGATTATACAATAGTGGAAGACACAAACCTAATTTGGATTCAAACCAGCCCATAATGTCCCGTTCCCACCGAGTTCTGATCCACGATCGCCAAAACGAAAAAGACTACAGCGTGATTGTCTCCGACGACCGTTACATTCTCCACCAGGCGGAAGACCAAGGTTTTGAGTTACCGTTTTCCTGTCGTAATGGGGCCTGTACGGCCTGTGCGGTGCGGGTTATTTCTGGGCAAATCCATCAACCGGAGGCCATGGGACTATCCCCGGACCTACAACGGCAAGGTTATGCTCTTCTCTGTGTTAGTTATGCCCAATCGGATTTGGAAGTGGAAACCCAAGATGAGGACGAGGTTTATGAGTTACAGTTTGGCCGCTACTTTGGGGCTGGTCGGGTGCGATTAGGTTTGCCTTTAGATGAGGACTAGGTAGGCTACAACTACAACCTGATTTTCCTAGTTGCAACCTTTCGTTTGGCCAAATTGAGAATTTTTGTAATGACTTCTGCCCAAAAACCCGTTTTTTCCCCATCTGATCTACAAACTTGGTTAGAAATTGCAACGGAGGCGGTGCTGGCGGCGGGGGCGGAAATTTTTTCCCTCTGGGGTAAGGTGCAACAGATACAGGAAAAAGGCCGGGCCGGAGATTTGGTTACGGAAGCCGATCGCCAAGCGGAAGCGATTATTTTGGAAATCATTAAACGCCGTTGCCCAGACCATGCCATTTTGGCCGAAGAATCAGGGCAGTTAGGACAGGTTGACAATCCTTTTTGTTGGGCCATTGATCCCCTCGATGGCACCACCAACTTTGCCCATAGCTATCCTGTGTCCTGTGTTTCCATTGGATTACTGATCCAAGACATTCCCACAGTGGGCGTAGTTTACAATCCCTTTCGCCAGGAATTATTTCGGGCTGCCACCAGTTTAGGAGCCACATTAAATCGCCGGCCCATCCAAGTATCCACCACCGCCAGCTTGGATAAAAGTTTACTGGTGACGGGTTTTGCCTACGACCGAGTGAAAACTTTAGATAACAACTATCCAGAATTTTGCTATCTCACCCATCTCACCCAAGGGGTACGGCGCAGTGGCTCAGCGGCGATCGATCTCATCGATGTGGCCTGCGGTCGTTTGGACGGCTATTGGGAAAGGGGGATTAATCCCTGGGATATGGCCGCTGGCATTGTCATTGTGCGGGAAGCAGGGGGAATAGTTTCCGCCTATGATTGTTCTCCTCTGGATCTAAGCACTGGGCGCATTCTGGCCACCAATGGGAAAATTCACCAGGAACTGAGCCAAGCCCTGGCGGCAACTCCCCAATGGTTCCAGCAGTACGCCGCCGCTAGAGCACAAAAAATTTGATTGCTTTGGTGCTCAAGAGAAATTAGGGGTCAAGCTTTGGTGAACGTTTCTAACAATTTGAGAGTATTTTTCTCTTTCTGAGGAATAATGGAGTAGAAAGGGATAGAAATGCCCCCCTCCCGTAATTTTTATGAGCTCGTTTCCCATCAAGCAAGGACTGTTTAATTATGACGTAGTTGACCACCACGCCATTCTTGGCTGTCCTCTGGATGCGACTCCCGAAGAAATTCGTAAAAGTTATCTCAAGATTGCTTTCCAACTACACCCCGACACATCAAAAGCTACCAACGAAGAAGAGCAAGCCTTAGCAGCAAAACTTTTCTCCAAGTTTGTTAACCCGGCCTATGAAGTTTTAAGCCGAGAGAACGACCGTAAAGAACACTTGCTTATCATCCAGCAGACAGTGAGCAACTTAGCTAGCATAGGGCAACCGAGCTTTAGCAGTGCAGAGTCCCAGAAACTCCAGGGAGCAAAGCAAAATTTGGAATTGGTTTACCGCAAGGTGGTCACCCCCCTGAGCAAAGGGCTTTACGAAGACTTTAAAACGGTTTTTCGCAAGATTGCCCAAGTGAGCGAATACAATCTGATTTTTTTGATGGTGAAAGGGGAAAATGCTTCTGCCCGCCCTGTGTTCCAAACTATTGCGTCTTCAAAAGAAACGGTTCCTCCCGTGGTTTCAGGACGATCGCCCCAGGGCCCAACCCCAACCCCTCCCATCAATAATCCCCCGGCGGAAGAACTTTCTCCCTTTGAAAAGAGTTTACGGCGAGCCCAGGAAAACTTTGATCGTCGGCAATATGAGAAGGCCATTGCCGAATTGAAATCTGCCCTGAAAACCGACCCCAAAAATGCCCAGGCTCATTGTTTATTGGGCATGGCCTATCTAAAGAACAACATGATGACCATGGCCAAGGTTCACATTGGCTCAGCAGTGAAGTTAGACCCCAATGACCCTAAAGTGATGGCGGCGAAAAAAGAATTGGCCAAGCACACTAGTTCCGGCAGTAGTCAGGAGGGAGCCAAGTCCAGCCAAGGGGGATTTTTGGGCGGGTTATTCGGGGGCAAAAAGAAATAACCCAACCAATTAACATCAGGTAAGTAGTGGGAAGTTCAGAATGTTTTAAGGTTCCTCAGCCCTAACGTCGAGGGCGAATCACTAAGCGGCGGTGGGGCTCATAGCCCTGGCTTTCTGTTTCCAAATCCTGGGAATCTTCAAAAAAGCTATGGACCTGACGGCGATCGGCCGCAGTCATATCCTCCATCTCCACTGGCTCAAGGGTTTCCCGTACCCGTTGGGCTGCCATTTCCGATAAAGAAATCAACTCCGACTGGCGACGAGACCTAAATTCTGCCAACTCCACCGTGATGGGCGTAAAGTTTATGCCACCGTCGGCCACGGCAGGACGTAGAGAAGCATTGAGTAAATACTGAATGGCATCTAAAGCCAAACCGTTCTCCGCTAGCAACCGCTCAATCTGGCTTGAGGATAGATTTTTTTCCTCAATGACTAACCAAGGGCCCATCACCAAAGTATTTTCTTTATCCTCTGCTACGGTGACAGTACTGGGAAAACCCATTAGAGTGAGAAGTTCTTCGAGCCAATTCTGGGCTTGGGTAACTATTTTTTCCATCGTCAATATTCAGGTCTCAATTTAACTTCCGCAATCACAATAAAGCCTCCATCTCTACTGAGAAAGGTGAAGACTTATGGTTTAAAAATTTACGAGGTTTTTTCCTTCTTTTTACTGCTTTTCTTTTCAAAGGGTAGGGACTCCCGGCCTTGGGTGGCTTTTTGTTGTTCATCTAACAACTTTTGCAGGTTTTCCGGTAACGGCTCTCGCATCAGAATGAGGGTCTGTATTGTCTGGAAGACGTTGGCCATGACAATGTACATCAAAACCCCGGCCGGCAAAGGGAAGAACAGGAACATGCCGCTAAACAAAATAGGGGTAATTTTGTTGATGGTCTGTTGCTGTTGGGCTTGAGCGTTGGGTGCACCTCCCCCGGAGGCACCGGACAATTCTTGGTTGAGATAAATGCTGAAGCCAAAGAAGACAATCATGCCAAGGATGTCCCAGTTGATCTCACCGTTTTCGCCAGTTACTCCCACTTGCCCCAGGGCCTTGATGAAGAGAAAGCCGGTGCGGGCCGCAATGCCGGGGATAGTTACTTGGACGGTAGCATCCCCCGGTACTAGGGCTTCAATGGTGCCGTCGGGATTAACGCTAATGCGGTCTTCACCTTTGGTGACACTATAGGTAGGGGTTAAAATTTGGCTATTTTTTTCGGGGATTACTTGGTTAAAAGCTTTGCCTTCGGTGCTCTGAATTTCCAACTGGGTTTTCTCCCCGACTCCAAGCATTTTGCCACCGGGCAGGAAAACAGCAATGGGATAATGGAGGGCTTCGTCTACGTAGATATTTTGGGGTTTCGTGGAGAAAGTTTGGGGAACAATGCGCTCTACCTGTTCCTGGGGTAATATTTGCAGGTCAACGGTGTAATTAATATCGGAAAAGGGAGATCCCCGCAGGGTGGCAAATAGGGCAAACAGGATGGGCATTTGCAGCAACAGGGGTAGGCATCCGGCCAGGGGATTACCAAATTCCTTCATGACCTTGGCCATTTCTTCTTGCTGTTTGGCTGGGTCGTCCTTGTAGCGTTTTTGGATTTCTTCTTGGCGCTCTTTCATCAGGGGCTGGGTGATTCGCATTTTTCTCATGTTGCGAATCTGGCCGGCACTGAGGGGATAAAGCCCTAAACGAATTACTAGTGTGAGGGCAATAATAGCAAAACCATAACTGTGTACAATCCCGAAGAAAAAATCCAGGATTGGCAGCATGATATTTGTCGAAATAAAACCGATACCAAAATCCATTGCTAACAAGCTCTCTAGATAAATATTGCCAAGGTTGCCGGGAAGACTGGGGGGCTCAATGGCTCCAGTGCTTGATTAATATCATTAATTACTGTTGTTTCTACTGCTGGGTGATAGCTTCTAAGGGGCGACCGGTTTTGTCGGCGACCCGTTCGGCCATATAGTCATAGACTTCCCGAAAGTTAGGCATGGCCCGCAGCTCTAGCCGAGAACGGTCATTGAGGGTGACAACTATATCCCCCCAGAGGCCTATCCCCCTAGGCATTTTAATCATTTTCGCCACTTCGCCATAGACGATGTCGGTGCGGTCTTTACCCATCCAACCGCCGGTGACAGAAATACGGCGATCAGTAATTTTGTAACGAAGCCAGATGGCCCGGACGATCGCCCCAACGGTCAAAGGGAGAAAGATGACGGTGAACCCCAATAAAATATTGACGATCAAGTCCCCGATGTGGGGGCCGCCCTCATAATAAGTGGTTTCTCGAATGCCCATGGTCAATAATCCCAGCTTGGCTAAATAACTGCTCTAATTCTCGCAAAAAACGTTCATAATTGCACCCAATGCCCTGGGGCAAGACAATAATCACCACATCAAAACCCGGCTTGATTTGGGGCTGAAAATGGTTAATGACGGCGCGAATTTGACGTTTTAGACGATTTCTAACCGTGGCTTTTTTACTAACTTTTTGGCTGACGGTGATGCCAAAACGGCTATGGTCGGCCTGGCGATCGCCTAGAACCCGCATTAGTAAATTGCTGTGACGATGTCGCTTTCCTTGCTGATAAACGGTCTGGAAATCTTGCCAGTGTTTTAAGCGCAGTGTTTTGGGTAGTCCCACGGAAGGAAACTATACAGCCAAGCGATGACGACCTTTGCTCCGGCGGGCCTGGATAACTTTCCGGCCGTTATGGGTACGCATTCTGGCCCGGAAACCGGAAGTACGTTTTTGTTTGCGGTTGGTTCCGCCGAGGGTTCGTTGAGTCATGACCCGTTACTCCACAAAAAAAGACACAGTCTCCAATTGTATCATTGCTCATGGATTAAGCTAACTCTAAAATTCGATTGGCGATCGCCGGGGAGACGGGTAACACCGACAGGCGGTTCCCTTTTTTAAGGACTCCTAATTCCTCCGGACTAAACTGGGCTTTGAGGGTGGACAAAGTAATCATCTGGGCAAATTCCCTGGTAAAACTGGCTTTAACGGTGAACCAACGGGGCTTCTCCAGAGTAGCCTTGGGGTCAAAGTATGGGCTAGCAGGGTCAAACTGCGTGGGGTCCACCACTTGCTCGGCAGTAATGGTCATTAGCCCGACAATGCCCGGTGGCTTGCAGTTGGAATGGTAAAAAAAAGCTTGATCTCCCACAGCCATGGTTTGTAAAAAGTTGCGGGCTTGATAATTTCTCACCCCATCCCAGAGGGTCTCTCCTTCCGCTTTGAGATGGTGAATGCCATAGGTGACGGGTTCGGACTTCATCAGCCAAAAAGCCATAATTAAATCTGGTTTGAAAAGGTTGGAAGTGACTAATTTAGGTGGGCCCTTTGTTCATAGGCTTGCCAAGCTAAATCCACTAGGGCAGTAATGATGGCCACGGCCACCTCTGTCCCCCCTTTTCTTCCCTGGACTATGATGTGGGGTATGTTAGCTTTTTGCAAATTTAATTCCACGTCTTGGCGATCGCCAAAATTAGTGGCGGTGGCAATGACCAGGGCCGGCTGGATGCGTTGGGCTTCTACTAACTCCATCAGGGCATCTAAGGCGGTTTGGGCGTGACCAATTACGAAAATCCCATCTGGGTAACGGTGGGCCAAGTTCAATATGCCCCAGGCTTCCTCTGTTCTTTCCTTTTGGGGCCTGGTAATGCTTTGGGTAGCACAATAAACAGGGTTGGCAAAGGTCTTTTGCAAAGTGGGGACAATGCCTACCTGTACCATGGGCACGTCCACAAGAATGGTGGTGCG
The DNA here is from genome assembly GCF_000284455.1 of Synechocystis sp. PCC 6803 substr. PCC-P. Classification (GTDB taxonomy): domain Bacteria; phylum Cyanobacteriota; class Cyanobacteriia; order Cyanobacteriales; family Microcystaceae; genus Synechocystis. The sequence continues at coordinate 1,824,816 of NC_017039.1, read as the reverse complement.
GGATGCTAAAGCGGCGGCCCCCACCGTCAGTACCCGGGCGGAAAAATGCAGTAGGTTGAGGTACTCAAAATCCCCCGTGGCGTAGATAACTCGCCGCAGAATCTCATACTGAGCAGGGCTATGGCCATGGTCCCCGATTTCATAGTCGATGGTGGCTAGGTTTTGGGCGTCGCTAATATGCCAATTCATTATGCTTGTGCCATTGCAGGGGGTGAAATGCCTCCATACCATCTTCCCCTATTTCTACAATCCCAGATGGTTGGGGGGCGGGGATTTTTCCCCACTAAAATTGTATTTGTTCCCTTTCCTTCCCCTTGGCCATGGTCAATTTTCGTCGCCGGGCTCTCCAACGTCGTCTGCAAAATGATCCCTACTACCGTTTTCAATCTTGGCAAGAATTGGCGATCGCCGGGGAATTGGGCCTCAGGATTGAAGTTAACCAAGCCACAGTGGATGAATGGCTGCGTTTGCCTGGGTTATCTATTCACCAGGCCCGACAACTAAAAGAATTGAGCACCATGGGGGTGCAATTTCTAGCCCTGGAAGATTTGGCCGCTGCCCTCAATGTCCCAGTGCAACAAATTAAGCCTTGGGAACCCATACTTTCCTTTACCTATGCCGATCCGGATAGCCTACTGGCACCACCAAAAATTCCGGTTAACCAAGCCGACCTTAACCAATTACTTACCGTGCCCCATCTATCTCCGGCGATCGCCACTGCGTTGTTGCAAGAAAGGGAGATTGGGGGAGACTACCGCAACCTAGGGGATTTACAAAAGCGTTTAGGATTGCCAGTGGCATTGATTACCCAACTGATCCACTATCTACAATTCTAAAAAGTGCTAAAACCACTCTCAAGCCGGCCGAGAGTTCGGGCTGACCAACCCCACTAAAGCTAGGAAAAAATCCATTACCTAGCCCTTGGACTATATTGGACTAGGGAATCGATCCAAGTTAGTTAATCCATCCATCCTTTTCCCAACTGTTGGCGGTTTTATGTCTGCCATTGTTATAGACTGTCCTGCAAATTTCCCCCTGCCCCGGCTCGCTTGATCCATGCCCAATCCTCGACGCATTGTCTTTGGTGATGTCCACGGCCATTTCGACGCCCTTACTGCTTTGTTCGAGGCGATCGCCCCCAATGAAAGAGATGGGGTTTACTTCGTCGGTGACCTGATCGACCGAGGTCCAGAAAGCGCCAAAGTGGTGGATTTTGTCATGGAGAACAAGTACCATTGCCTGTTGGGTAACCATGAACAAATGATGTTGGATGCGGTGGGGGGCTTTAACTTTTCTCCCCAACTACTACATGCTTGGATTTATAGCGGCGGCAAATCAACCCTAGAAAGTTATGAGCACCAGATTCCCCAAAGCCATGTGGACTGGATGCGCAACTTACCCCTCTATCTTGACCTGGGGGATGTTTGGTTAGTCCACGCTGGGGTAGATCCCCGCCTCCCTATCGAAGAGCAGGGAGAAGCCCAATTCTGTTGGATCCGGGATGAGTTCCATCGCTACCCCTATCCCTACTTTGCCAACAAGTTAATTATCACCGGCCACACCATAACGTTCACCTTTGCCAACGTGGAGCCGGGTAAGTTAGTGTCGGGCCCCGGTTGGTTGGATATTGACACTGGGGCCTATCATCCCAAAAGTGGCTGGCTCACTGCCCTAGAACTAAATAACCAAGAAGTGTATCAAGCCCATATCTTCACCAATGAAGTCCGCCGTTTGCCCCTGGAAGACGCAGTGGTTCCCCTGCCGCCCCAGAACTTGCATCGTTCCCGGCAGAAAGGGAAAAAAAGAGGTCTGCTGGGGTAGCCTGAGAGCCTGTTTTAAAAGCCCCCTGGCCCCCAATTTTTTTGGGAAACTGAGTGAAAGTCCCCCGTTATTGGCGGATATTGTCCATGAAGCACTCAGCCGCAGCCAGCTAGAAACGACCTATGGTGGAGACCCAAAAAATTAGCCGATTCTTTTTTGACCAAGGCCAATCAAAATTGAGCCCCAACTCGCTACTGCTGAAATTGGGGTTTTCCTGCACCAAATCTTGGTCAAAGTGAGAAAGTATTTATTTTAGGAAAATGACCGATGACGGAGGTTCCCTAATCCAAGTTGAACTGGTTGCCCCGCTTATACTGCAGGTAGGCCGCCACAAACAGCCCTGCTAGGGTTACAGGAATTAGTCCAAGTACAATGCCGAGCAATAGGGGTTCGATCACGGGTTTTCTCCAAAGGGTTATTTATTATCTTTGCTATCCTACCAAAAATTCCCCCAGTGCTTCCCATGCAAAAAGCTTGCGGAAGTTTCGACCACTGTGATAGTGTTATAAATCGTCAGGTAAACGACTGGGGCTTGTAGCTTAGTGGATTAGAGCGCGTGGCTACGGACCACGAGGTCGGGGGTTCGAGTCCCTCCAAGCCCGTTTTTTGCATCACGCCGATTATTATCATCGGGCTGGGCTCCCTAGCTGGGCCCAGTTTTTTTATAGCTATGGAGTTGTAGACTTTAGCTTTCCGGCCTGAGCACAGGGGACTATGAATTTCCCAGGACCAAACCAAAGATTCGGCTATCTACAGAGGCTAGAATTAGAAGCATCAAGGTGAGTTTGACGCACTCGTGTTTTGCTAGGCCACAGATATGGGGCAGGAGTTTCCACCATGGGCTACGGAAAGATTTTAGTTGCCTTAGACCGTTCTGAATTGGCCAAGGAAGTTCTACAGCAGGCGATCGCCCTAGGCCAGAAAGAATCCTCCCAGTTGATGGTGTTCTACTGTATTCCAGTGGACAGTCAGGATTTGAGTATTTACCCCAGCTTTTATGGGGAGGCGGCCATTGGCTTTTCCCAGATAATTAAAGAACATTTGGAAGAACAACAAACGGAAGCCCGGGAGTGGCTGCAATCCATTGTCCAACAGGTGCAGGAGGATGGGGTGGCATGTGAGTGGGATGTAAAAGTCGGGGAACCAGGGCGCTGGATCCGTGACATGGCCAAAAATTGGGATGCTGATTTGGTAGTGCTTGGTCGCCGGGGGCTCAAGGGTTTGGCAGAGGTATTTTTGGGCAGTGTTAGCAGTTATGTCATTCACCACGTGCAATGCTCGGTTTTGATTGTCCAACATTAGCTAGCCGGATTATCCTCGCCCCCGCTTAAATTTCCCTATTTTTTGATGACGGATTTACCCCATTCCCCGGAGTCGGCATCGACATCAGACCGGGACCGACAGATTTTTCTAGAGGCGATCGCCGGTCGGGAAAGAACCTTGGTAGATGTGATTGGCCAGGCGGGGGGAGATTTTCTCAAAGGAGAGTCCCCCGTACCTAAGTTAATACAGCGAAAGACAGAGCTGAAATTGTTTGTCAACGATCATTTGCAGGACTCTGAAGGGGCATTATTGTTGGTGTTACAAACCCGCATTGACGAAGCAGACGCCTTAATTAGCAAACATTTGGAGCTTCCCCTAATAGCCTTGACCACCATGGTGGAGCAGGTGCTAGATAATTCTGCCCTGTTGACAGAAATTGTGCGTCAAGCGGATTTTCGCTGGGGACAAATCTATGGTGAACGCCCCCATTTTGAAATTCCCGGCAACCCCCCCCATCCCGATGACCCCTACACCATGACGTCGGTCACAGCCCAGCTTGAAACTTTACTTCGGGTATTGCCGCCGAAAAGTCCAGAAGTCAAGACTTTTGATAGTCTTAGATTGAGGGCCATCGTCGATGGTCTTTGTTAGTCAAGGAAAAACACTTCATGGAAAAAATTTGGGTCAATGAACAACTAGATCCCGCAGGCATTGTCTATGCTTGCATTGCTTGTCTGGACGAAGACGCCGCCCAGGATTGCCATCGTTCTTGGCAAGACAATCTGACTCCTGCCCAAAAAGCAGAGGGATGGACAGCGCAACTCCGCATGGTTAATTCCTGGGATGATGTCCCCGTTAATGCCCTTAAGTTAAGTTTTTAGCCAAAATCACTCAGTTATTCCCACTATCATTTTGGTATTAGAAAGGGTTTATTTTGCTTCTTTCCACTGGATACTGGATAGTAGATATATGCCATGGTCCCCAAACCTGAGTCAGAGCCAATCTTAAGAAATAGCCGTTGTTCCGCTCAACATTTGTCTTTGACCTGTTTTTGGTAAGCTGAAGGGTGGAGTTTCACCGGCAATTGCCCATGACTGTCGCCCCTCACCATCCCTTCAATCTGAGTATTTTTTGTAAACGTTTGCTCAGTTTTTTGTTTTTAACCCTAGTACTTTTGGGGCTAAGCCCCGCCCCTTCCCTGGCCACTGGGGTTTATGACCTGCCAATTTTGTCCCCTGGCTCTAAGACCTTCCTGGTGGATCAAGCAGAGGCCATCAGCCTGGCCAATGAAAACAGACTCAATAGCGATCTAAAAAAATTAGCCCAGTCCAGTGGGCAAGAAGCCCGGTTTGTAGTTATCCGCCGCTTAGATTTTGATGCCACCATTGACGGCTTTGTTAATGATCTGTTCGAGCGTTGGTATCCCGATGAAGCCAGCCAGAGCAATCAAACCCTATTGGTGCTAGATACCCTCACCAACAGCACTGCTTTGCGTCGGGGAGAAACGGCAGAGTCCCTATTGACCGATGAGATGGTGGATAGTTTACTGCGGGAAACCCTAGCTGTTCCCCTCAAGGATGGGGCAAAGTATAACCAAGCGTTGATTGAAGCTGACAAACGTTTGGGCGCAATTTTAGCTGGACAACCGGACCCGGGTCCTCCAGCCCTGGAAGAAATTAGTTTGGAAGGAACTTTCACTACAGCGGAAGAAACCGACGATACCAGTGCCACCGTTTGGGTAGTGGTGCTGTTGGCGTTGGCAACCCTAATTCCCATGGTGACTTACTTCTGGTATGTGGGCTTACCGGGACGGTGAACATATTCCGCTGGTAATAATAATTTTGAATTTTATGAGTCGGACTTAACCGTGCCCCTAGTTAGTCAATCGGATTTAGTCTCAGCGGCGATCGCCCATCGGGTCGTCAGTTTTCCCACGGATACAGTGCCGGCTTTGGCGGTGCGTCCAGAAAACTCAGCTTTAATTTACGAGCTTAAACAACGGGAAGCTAGTAAACCATTAATTTTGATGGCGGCAACCGTAGAACAAATTCTCCCTTACCTGGCAGGTAGTCAGCGGGAAAAGCAACTGTGGCAGGCAGTAATGGCAGAATATTGGCCCGGTGCCCTAACTTTGGTACTGCCGTGCAGCGAAAAGTTGCCCCCGGAAATCAATCCCCGTCAAGACCAGACCATTGGGGTTCGCATTCCCCGCCAGGCGATCTCCCTAGAAATTTTGCTGCAAACGGGACCCCTGGCCACCACCAGTGCTAATTTGTCGGGACAGCCCCCCCTGGAAAAGTTGGCCGATATTGCCGAAACTTTCCCTGCCGTTCATTGTCTAGATTGCCTCAGCCTGGAGCAACAGGGGCCAATTGGCAAAGGTCTACCGTCCACCGTTGCCCAATGGGACGGAGCAAAGGAAATCTTCCAAATTCTGCGCCAAGGGGAAGTTGTGTTGCAGGATTAGTGGCTTTCCATCTCCCCACCACCACAGACTGAAGCCCCAACGGAATCAATCACCCCTCTAATGGCGATCGGCAACCCCTAGCAACCACCGGCTAGACAGATTTTTTTCAGCAAGCTATTTACAAATTGTTACAATCTTGTTATATTACTCATATACATAACCGGCTCCCAAGCAAAGAAATCTCTGAGCTTGAGGCCAAATCCTTTGAACATTGACAAATACATAAGGAATTATAACCAAATGACAACGACTCTCCAACAGCGCGAAAGCGCTTCATTGTGGGAACAGTTTTGTCAGTGGGTGACCTCTACCAACAACCGGATTTATGTCGGTTGGTTCGGTACCTTGATGATCCCCACCCTCTTAACTGCCACCACTTGCTTCATCATTGCCTTCATCGCCGCTCCCCCCGTTGACATCGACGGTATCCGTGAGCCCGTTGCTGGTTCCTTGCTCTACGGTAACAACATCATCTCTGGTGCTGTTGTACCTTCTTCCAACGCTATCGGTTTGCACTTCTACCCCATCTGGGAAGCCGCTTCCTTAGATGAGTGGTTGTACAACGGTGGTCCTTACCAGTTGGTAGTATTCCACTTCCTCATCGGCATTTTCTGCTACATGGGTCGTCAGTGGGAACTTTCCTACCGCTTAGGTATGCGTCCTTGGATTTGTGTGGCTTACTCTGCCCCCGTATCCGCTGCCACCGCTGTATTCTTGATCTACCCCATTGGTCAAGGCTCCTTCTCTGATGGTATGCCCTTGGGTATTTCTGGTACCTTCAACTTCATGATCGTGTTCCAAGCTGAGCACAACATCCTGATGCACCCCTTCCACATGTTAGGTGTGGCTGGTGTATTCGGTGGTAGCTTGTTCTCCGCCATGCACGGTTCCTTGGTAACCTCCTCCTTGGTGCGTGAAACCACCGAAGTTGAATCCCAGAACTACGGTTACAAATTCGGTCAAGAAGAAGAAACCTACAACATCGTTGCCGCCCACGGCTACTTTGGTCGGTTGATCTTCCAATATGCTTCTTTCAACAACAGCCGTTCCTTGCACTTCTTCTTGGGTGCTTGGCCTGTAATCGGCATCTGGTTCACTGCTATGGGTGTAAGCACCATGGCGTTCAACCTGAACGGTTTCAACTTCAACCAGTCCATCTTGGATAGCCAAGGCCGTGTAATCGGCACCTGGGCTGATGTATTGAACCGCGCCAACATCGGTTTTGAAGTAATGCACGAACGCAATGCCCACAACTTCCCCCTCGACTTAGCGTCTGGGGAGCAAGCTCCTGTGGCTTTGACCGCTCCTGCTGTCAACGGTTAATTCCTTGGTGTAATGCCAACTGAATAATCTGCAAATTGCACTCTCCTTCACCGGGGGGTGCTTTTTGCTGGTTGACCATGCTTGAGTAGAGCTTAAGTTGACAAGTATCTCTCCCCATCGTCACTCTTAGAAGGAGAGTAGGTTGATTTATCATGGATAACCTCCGTCTGCATCCAGACACCATCCAAGAAATTAAGCAAAGAATAGACATTGTCGAAATTATCGGCGATTATGTCGTGCTCAAGAAAAGGGGGCGGGATCACCTTGGCCTATGTCCTTTCCACGATGAAAAGTCACCGAGTTTTAGTGTCAGTCCAGCCAAGCAAATGTATTATTGCTTTGGTTGTGGGGCTGGGGGCAATGCCTTTAATTTTTTAATGGAACTGGGTAAGCGTTCCTTTACAGATGTGGCTTTAGATTTAGCCCGTCGCTATCAAATCCAAATTCAAACCCTAGAGCCGGCGCAAAAACAGGAGTTACAACGGCAACTATCTCTGCGGGAACAGCTCTATGAAATTATGGCTGTGGCTGCCGGTTTTTATCACCATACTCTTTTTCAACCCCAAGGACAGGAAGCTCTAACTTATTTGGATCAAAAACGTTGTTTATCTTCAGCTACGATCCAAGAATTTCAGTTGGGTTATGCTCCAGCTGGTTGGGAAACTCTTTACCGCTATTTGGTGGAGCAAAAACGTTATCCTGTGGCGGCAGTGGAACAGGCGGGCTTAATTAAGGCTCGTCAATCTGGTACTGGTTATTACGATCAATTTCGCCATCGTTTGATGATTCCGATTCGGGATGTTCAAGGTAAAACCATTGCTTTTGGCAGTAGAACCTTGGGAAACGATGAGCCGAAATACCTCAATTCTCCAGAGACTCCTTTATTTCATAAAAGCAAGACTTTATTTGGTTTAGACCAAGCCAAAACTGCTATTCAAAAAGTAGATGAAGCAATTTTAGTAGAGGGCTATTTTGACGTTATTGCTCTGCACGAAAGTGGTATTAAGCAAACTGTGGCGGCCTTGGGAATCGCCTTAAGTCGAGACCAAGTACAAAGTTTGATGCGGTTTAGTCAATCTAAGCAAATTATTTTTAATTTTGATGCCGATAAGGCTGGTATTAATGCTACCCAGCGTGCGATCCAGGAAATTGAGCCTTTGGTTTATAGTGGTCAAGTTAATTTGCGTATTTTGAACCTACCGGCGGGGAAAGATGCCGATGAGTTTATCCACAGTAGTGCTGAAAATAAAGAAATTTACCAAACTTTAGTTAAGCAGGCTCCCCTCTGGGTAGATTGGCAAATTCAACAATTGCTCAAGCAAAAAAATCTCAAAGATCCCCTCGATTTTGAGCAGGTAGCCAGGGGGATGGTGGACATTCTAAAACGTTTAACAGACCAAAATAAACGGGCCTACTATCTACAGTTATGTGGAGAAATTTTGAGTCAAGGAGACAGTCGTTTAATTAGTTTGCAAGTTAATAATCTTTCTAGTCAACTGACCTATGGCGATCGCCCTGGAAAAAATGGGTCTAGGCATTGGCAGGCCAAGGATCCCACCAGTAGCCTGCTGGAGAAGGCGGAAGCTCTATTGTTGAAAATATATCTCCATTGCCCCCAGGAACGGCCAACTATTGATCAAATATTGACGGAAAACGATCTTTTATTTAGCTTTGCTCACCATCGTTTACTGTGGCAAAAAATTGACCAGGTGCGGGAGTATTTTAATTTGGATTCCGACCCCGATAATCAGCTACCCCTACTAGTGCAATTAGCTTACCTGGAGCAAGAGGGAGACTTTAACTCCGTTGAGTCTCTTTTTCAACTGACGGAAACCAGTGCCGAAGATCTGTTTCGAGCTAATCTGCGCATTCCAGAGGCGATCGCCATTATGGAAAAAGTGCCTTGGGAAAGTTATCAAAAGCATTGCTTTGGTAAACTGCAACAGTTAGATCCCCGTACCCAAGCGGAGGATTTTCGTTACTATCAAGAGCAGTGGCAAAAAGCTCACCAAGAAATTCAACGGCTAGAAAGTCAACGCCTGAACCAACCGCTCAATTAATAGACTAATTCCCCAAATTTTGCTCTGGGGAGAAATTGAAGTTTTTTCAATATCCTTGTCTTCTATTGCGATAATATGGGGACAAAATTTTGTCTGATCCCAAACCAGTTAAAGACAAAATTCTCATAGTTCAGGTAGTTGCAGAAAACGGTCATAAAGTCTCAGACTAGTTGCTTTAAGATCAAATTGGGGACAGAAATAACCAAACTTTATTTTTTGTTACAAAAATCGTGTTCCATGTTACAATTTTCTATATAGAAATCAAAGACTGCGCGAGTTGGGAAACCGCCACTGAGATTTCCTCAAGCAACAACAACATTTGGTGGAGTCAGGGAGAGTTTCTCTGACTCTTTTTGGTATTTGGCTCCCCAATCCCAGCTTGGAGGATAATGCTCGAAGCGTACTTAAAACTGTTTTACTGAGTTGCCTGGGTACCCTGTTTTAGTCATCGTTCAAACTGGGGAGAGTCCTTTAAATCTATCCTTAACTTTTTTCCAGTTGCTCCTGTTTATCGCCCAAATTTTGCTTCGATTGTACCAGAGGTAAGCGATTGGGAGCATCGGCCATCATTTCGTCAAATTTTTCCACCAATTCCCCAGGATAGGTTTCCAAAATACGGGTGGAAAGGGAAATGCGATTTTTATACTCGTCAATTTCTTGGACGTAGACACTGATGGCTTGGCCAAAGGCGAACAGGGTATTGAGGGAATCAACCCTGGTGCCGCTCACCTGGCTGACATGGAGTAAACCCGTTACCCCTTCAATTTCCACAAACACGCCATAGGGCTGAATTTTAGCCACTTTGCCTTCGTAGATATTGCCCGCCGCAATTTTGCCCATGGATTCGGCCTGTTGGATGCGACGCTGGGTCAACACCAATTTATTGTTATCCTGGTTGGCCTCGAGGATATGGGCTTTGAGCACTTGCCCCACCAAAGCGTCCATATTGTCCTTGTGCATAAGGTGCGATCGGGGAATGAAACCCCGCAATCCTTCCACATCGCCCACCACGCCTCCTTTGTTGGTACCGGTGACGACCATTTCGAGGGTTTTGCCACTCTCCTCCAACTCTGCCAAATTTTCCCAAGATTGCTGGATTTGCAACTGACGTCGAGAAAGCCTTACCTGCCCTTCGTCATTTTGTTCACTGGTGACGAGGAAATCCCAGGCACTATCTAGGGGAAAACTATCCTCAATTTCTGCGTGGGGCCGTAGACCTAATTCCTGTACAGGGACAAAGCCAGGGGATTTACCGCCAAAATCCACATAGACTCCCTCGTTAGCGTGCTGACAGATTTTGCCATGGACGGTTTGACCTTTCTCCGCATGGTAGTCGTGTTTGTCAAGGGCTTTGGCAAATTCATCGAGGGAAAAGGCTGCACTGTTGGAGGAAGAAGGCATACGAGAACAGATTGAAAAATCATTTTGAATGCCTTATTCTAGCAGGATTGCTTGGGACTTTCGTGACAAGCTAGTTCCAGTGTGGGACGGCCCTTACCTGGGTAGGATCAGTTTTTTGCTTTACCTTTACCGCTGTTGTTGGCTTGCTAATGAGCGCTCTTTCTTCCCATAGTCAAGTATTGTCTATGCTGCGTACTACCCCAATCAATTTCAACCATTGGTATGTGGTGGCCCAAGCAGGGGAATTAGGTCAGGGACCACTGGGAATTGTTCTTTGGGAAAAGGCGATCGCCATTTATCGGGACCAGGATGGCCAGGTGCGGGCGGTGGAGGATCGTTGTCCCCATCGTCAAGTGAAGTTGAGTGAAGGGAAGGTGTTGGGCAATAATTTAGAATGTGCTTACCATGGTTGGCAGTTTGATGCCCAGGGCCACTGTGCAAAGATCCCCTATTTTAGCGAGGATCAAAAACTTCCTCCCTGCCGTTTGCGCACCTATCCTGTGCAGGAAAAAGATGGGTTTATTTGGCTTTATCCAGGGGATCTAGACCATCTTGCCAGCCACGGACCAGAGCCCTTGGCGATACCAGAATGGCACCATTTAAACCACATTGGTAGTTTCGCCGCCTTTGATTGCCCGGGTCATTTTTCCTACCTGATTGAAAATTTAATGGATATGTACCATGGGCATTTACACGATAATTACCAGGCTTGGGCCTCTGCTTCTCTCCGGGAAATTGAAACCAATGGCGATCAGGTGGTGGTGGACTACAATGCCCAAAGTTATTACAAAATTGATAAAATCTGGTCCATTTCCCAACTGTTTTTCCCTACCCTAAGACGATTGCATCCAGAAAATTTGCGGGTGAGTTACATCTATCCCCATTGGTCCTCTACGTTGGGAGCAGACTTTAAAATTTACTGCCTATTTTGTCCCATTTCTGCCAACAAAACCAAGGCCTATTTAGTCCACTTTACTTCCCTAGAAGCTTTTCCCAAACTACATAAACTACCCGTTGCCTTTAGGAGTTTTTTAAAAAATTGGCTATCGGGAACAGCCCGGCCCTTACTAGAAGGTTTGATTGACCAGGATATTCGCATGATTTCCCAAGAGCAAGCCGCTTTTGAGCAGAACCCAGATCGCCAAAATGTGGAAGTTAACCCAGCCCTAGCTAAGGTCCAACAATTAATTCGTCAACAGGCCTTGGCCTCGGAGAATGCATGACTTCTTTGATTAAATTAATCGGGGTTAGCACCACTGAAATAACTGGCGCCACTGTTTTACTTAATAATATTTCTCTCCACATTGACCATGGGGAAATTATTGGTCTCCAAGGGCGATCGGGGGCTGGAAAAACCACTTTACTAAGGCTATTCAATCGGCTCCAAGAGGCAAGCCAGGGCAGTATTTTTTATGATGGAAAAGCTTTAACTAAATATCCGATTCAGCAACTGCGCCAAGAAATAGTTTTAGTGCCCCAGGAGCCAAAACTTTTGGGTATGACAGTGGAAGAAAGCTTAATTTATCCTCTAGAATTACAAAAAGTTAGCAAAACAGAATGTCAAAGGCGAAGGATTCGGGCCTGTGATATTTGGGAAATTCCCAGTGATTGGTTAGATCGCAATGAGTTACAGCTTTCTGTGGGGCAAAGACAGTTGGTTACCATCGTACGGGCCACCATGTTAAGTCCTCGCATTCTTCTGTTAGATGAACCTACTGCTGCTCTTGATCCGGCGTTAGCCCAAAGGGTTTTAACACAACTAAAATTAATCAACCAAGAAAATGGTACCACTATGGTTATGGTTAACCATACGCCGGAATATTTAGAAAATTTTTGTCAACGTATTTTCACCCTCTGCCAAGGAGAATTAGAGCAAGAAACTACTCTAAAAAATAGTTAAGTTGTTTGAAATTTAATCGCTAGCAAAGTAATGTCATCAAACTGTTGAGCTTCCCCCATATGTTCCTCCAGGGACTCCTTGATATTAAGCATTAATTGATCAACTGAGTTAAACGAACTGCCTAGGGCGTTTAATAATTTTTCCTTGCCAAAAAAGTTACCAGTGGGTGATTTTGCTTCCGTTACGCCATCGGTGTAGGACAGTAGTAAGTCTCCTGGCTGTAGAATAATTTCTGCCGTTTTAAACTGCAGATCAGGCAGCATTCCCACCGCTGGTCCTGTGGAGGTTAACTTGGTTTTCAACTGGTGGTTACTATCGACAATAAAAACCGGTTCGTGACCGCCATTAATATAGGACAATTTACCACTGCTAGGTTCTAGAATGCCAAAGAAAATTGTGGCAAACATACTAGCTTCGCCATGGTTAATAGCGACGTAATTATTGATTAATTTAATAGACTCCAATGGTTCAAAATTAATGTTATTGAGCAAATTGTCTAGGTTGACATCTAGTAGACCCTGACCGCTAGGCAAATTAAAAGAAGGATTGATTAAACCATCCAGGGCCGCTTGCCCGGAAAAAATGCGAATTAAACTGCGGAATAATCCCATAAATAATGCGGCCCCTACCCCTTTGTCACAAACGTCCGCCACCACTATTCCCAGGCGATCGCCAGGAAGCTCAAATAAGTCATAAAAATCTCCAGCCAGTTGTTGGGCCGGACTAAAGTAGGCAGAAAATTCCCACCCGCTCCTGGTTAATAAATGGGCTGGCAAAAAATTCTTTTGCATTTGTCTACCTTTTTCTAGCTCCTTAGCCATCATTTCTGAGAGGCCTTCCACCTGTTGGGTATATAACTTTTCTTGATCCCGTAAACGCTTTTTTTCTAAGGAAGAACCGATGCGAGCCTTGAGTAATACTGGGTCGAAGGGTTTGGGCAAAAAATCTTCCGCCCCCATCTCAATACAACGAATAATACTCTCAAATTCATCTAAAGCTGAAACAATAATGACCGGAATATGCTGGAATTCTACACTGGTTTTTAAATATTCTAAAAACTGGTCTCCATTAGTTTCTGGCATGAGTAGATCCAGCAAAATTAGATCGTAATTTTGACTTTGGAGAAGACCTAACACGTCCTTCGCACTTAAACAAGTGGTGACTGCATGGCCTTTGCGGGTTAAGTGTTGAAAAAATAAATCTAAATTGCTGGGATTATCGTCTACCACCAGAATTTTGCCTTTTAACAGTTCCCTGGAGTCAACACCATTAGTTTTGATATTGCCTAGGGAAATTTCATTGGTATTTGAGGAAGATGGAAAGATGAAATCAGGGGATAGACCGGTTCCATTGCCGGGATTTAATGATTCTAAAAAATTGGTAAAAATTGATTCAATATTATTGACTAAGCCCTGCAAGCGTAAGGCCGCTAATTTTATTTTTCTTATATCTTCAGTAAGTTCAAGTTCATTGGTGCATTCCTCTGCTTCGAGCAAACTATCGCAGTTAAGAATGATGTTAGTAATGGAAAAATTAGTGCTGTGAGGAATGGTGGAAAAAAGCTTCTGAAAATCCGACTTATCCTCTCCGTCAGAATGCTTAACAAATAGGTTGATAATTTCAAGTAACTTCTGTGCTTCCACCAGTAATGTATCTATTTCTTCTGTAAGGGGAGAATTGGCTTCTGCTAACTCTTCTTGAACCATTTCCCCATAGCCGACAATCGCATTAATGGGAGTTCTGAGCTCGTGACGAATGAAAGCGGTGGCACTTTCTATATCAACTGAATTAATAGAAGGATTCATCATTTATTAAAGAACTTATAGTTGATCAACCTAGTTTTACGAATTATTTTAGCCTTTACTGATAATTAATAATTCCCAAATTTTGTCAGACCTAGGTAACTTAAATACCCTTGATATGCCCTGACTAGATGATTGCTAACTCAAAATATAACCACCTTTAAATTTTTGTTGCTCCCAATGGCAAAGGATTATTTCACGAAAACTATTAATAAATTGGGTGATCAAAAAAGTAAAGATCAATAACACTTCAATTAATCAATGCCTCCATTTTTTGTAACAGACGCTTGATTTCAATCGGCTTGGTATCGTAGTCGTCACAACCGGCGGCGATCGCCCTTTCTCGGTCACTGGCCATGGCATGGGCGGTCAGGGCAATGATGGGAATGTGAGCTCCATCGGGATGACCTTTAATTTGCTTAGTGGCAGTCCAGCCATCAATGATCGGCAGACTCATGTCCATTAGAATAAGCTGGGGAGACTCCGAGATAGCCATGGTCACAGCCTGTTCACCGTCAACGGCTATCACCACCTCGTATCCTTTGCGGATCAAGCGACGGGATAGCATGTCGCGATTCATTTCATTGTCTTCAACTAGGAGAACCTTAGCCATAGATTCCATACTGAACAGTTGTTAGAATTATAGCAATAGTTGCCCTGTTTTATTCCCCATCAGGTTGTTTATCTTTAGCCCCCAAAATTCACCCAGACAAGAAATGTTCCTTCGCTGATTTAACCCATGGGGGAAATGCTGGTGTTATTTCCACCAAAATCTTCAGTAATTGTATATGAGTAATTTTTAGCCATGGTCTCAATTATTAAGTCGGTGCGAAGAAGTTTACTGCTTAAATTTGTACTTTCCTATTTTTGTCTTTCCAGCGTGGTAGTGGCGTCAATTTTCTTAGTTGCTAACTACAGGGCAGTTAAGGGCATAGAAAGCCAAACCTTTAATCGTCTAAATATTTCTAATAACCTCAAAGAATATCAATTAGAGCAATGGATGGAGGGACAAAAAGATACATTATTTTTACTCAGTGATATTAACAGTATTCAGGCAAATACTGAATTGCTAAAAAACACTAGCGTTAGTGACCCTCAATATAAAATAATTCAGAAGAGATTAATTGAAGAGTTGCGAGAGATTGATCTGTTTCTGCCTCATATTGAAGCCATTAATATTCTCAACACCGGTGGTATTGTGGTGGCTTCTAATAACTTGGATGAAATCGGCGTCTATAAAGGCATTGGCAACCAGACCACTTATTTTGCCAATATTAATTCCAATTTTAAAACAGTGCCAAATTTCTATTTCTCTAAGGTTTATAATCGTCCTAGTATGACCTTTGCCACTAACATAAAGCATGATATAACTCGGGAAAGACTAGGTTATTTGAGTATAGATATTAATTTGAATGCCGTTGATGATTTAATTCGCAAACGTACTGGATTAGGAGACACGGGAGAAACGTTTTTGGTAGGAGAAATAAATAATCAAGTTTCGTTTATTGCGTCGGATGAAAACAAAAAATTGACGGCCAATGGTTCCAAACCAAATTTTAATAGCTTGGGAATCAATTCAGTAATGGCTGGCAATAGTGGCCAGGGTAGCTATGTTAATTATGCTGGCACACCAGTGTTGGGGGTGTACCAGTGGATAGAAAAATATAATTTAGCTTTAATTACTGAAATTAGTGAGGTAGAAGCCCTGGAATTGGCTAGGCGATTTACCCGCATGTTAGTGTTAGTGGGATTGGTGAGCACAGCTTTGCTTTTAATTGCGGTTTATCTATTATCCATCAAAATAACTAAACCAATTTTGCTTATTACTAAAGCCGCCATTGATATATCTTCCGGCGATCGGGAGGCTAGGGCTCCAGTGCTAGGAGAAGATGAACTGGGTATTCTAGCCAAATCTTTTAATTTGATGACCAACGAGTTGCGGGAATCCAATTCTAGTTTAGAGAAAAAAAATCAGGAATTGGAGCTAGCCCAAAAACAATTAGCAGTTGCTAATTCTTGTTTAGAGGAAAAGGTTCAACAAAGAACTGAGGAGTTAGAAAATACAGTCAAGGCGTTGGAATTAGCCAGTTCCGAAGCCGAAGCTGCCAATGCTACGAAAAGTATTTTTCTTGCTAATATGAGCCACGAATTGAGAACTCCCCTGAATGCCATCATTGGTTATAGTGAAATGTTAATTGAAGAAGCTGAAGACTTAGATTCAGAAGAATTGGTGCCAGACTTGGACAAAATTTTGCGTTCTGGTAAGTCATTGTTGGCTTTAATTAATGATTTACTAGATATCTCCAAGATTGAAGCAGGAAAAATGGAACTCTATTTGGAGACATTTAACCTCAAGGAATTGATCGCAGGCATTCTTGATACTATCAGTCCCTTGCTTAAAAACAATAACAATAAATTAGAGGTGGAAATTTCCCTGGAATCTGAAGAAGTCTATGGGGATTTAATTAAGCTACGGCAGGGGATACTAAATCTGCTTAGTAATGCCAGTAAATTTACCAAGGATGGGATTATTAGTTTTATCGTTGAGGAGTTCAAAGTTGACGAAAAAGACTGGCTTTCATTTCAGGTAAAAGATACGGGAATTGGTCTGACTGAAGAACAAATGTCGAAATTATTTCAACCTTTTACCCAGGCAGATTCCTCCACGACCCGTAAATATGGTGGCACTGGCTTAGGTTTAGCTATTACCCGAAAATTTTGTCAGATGATGGGGGGGGATATCTATCTAACTAGTGAAATAGGAGTGGGCTCTAGCTTTACTATTAAACTACCTAAATACGCTCAATTAAATTCTGCTAAAAATGATTAATATTTGTCTTTTTTTGACTACTTTAAAAGCTTGTTCATAGCCATGGCGGTAGGGAAGAGAAATTTTTCTTGCCAATGCTGCGGTGATTTTGCTAGTATCCAATCCAATTACCTTATTACCTTGGGACCCGCCTAGAGCACCAAAGGACGTCATACCAATTGGAGAAAAATATCAATGGTTAGTTTAGGGTCAAACTGGTGATGGCTAAAAATTCTAATAAACGGGGTGGGGATAGTCATAATGGCAAAAAATCCCCCCGAAAGGGGAAATTCCAGGGCGGTAAGTGGTTATTAACGGGTTTTGCTCTAACGGCGATCGCCTTAGTGTCGGCGGGGGCAGGATCTTTGTTGGCCATGTATTCGACTCCCCTGGGCCAGAGCGAACTTACACCGGAGCAGGCAGCGGTATTTGGCCAGGAAAAGGCCGTTTCCTACAAGAACCTCAATATCCCCCAACTCAGCCGCCCCATTAACGTGTTGCTGCTGGGTACCAAGGTATTAACCTCCGAAGAACCGGACCCCAGTCAGCCCAATCCCGGCTACCATGCGTTAGTCAATTCGGTGGAGGGCCTCACCGATACGATGGTATTGATTCGCCTTGACCCGAAGGAAAAATCCTTGGTGGTGCTATCCATTCCCCGGGACACTAGGGTGGAAATTCCCGGCTACAGCGGTGCCAGAAAAATTAACCAGGCCAATGCGTTGGGGGGCCCGGCTTTGGCCGCCATGACGGTGACTGATTTACTTGGGGATGTGCCCATTGACCGTTATATTCGGGTGAATGTACAGGCGGTGGAAAAACTTATTGATGCCTTAGGGGGGGTAGATGTATATGTGCCCCGGGATATGAAATATCAGGATGATAGCCAGCGTTTGTACATTAATCTCAAGGAAGGGCAACAGCGGCTAGACGGGGAAAAGGCTCTACAAATGTTGCGGTTTCGCTACGATGCTCTGGGGGATATTGGCCGGATTCAAAGACAGCAAATAGTAATGCGGGCGGTGGTGGAACAGGCCCTCAAACCCCAAACGATTCTACGGATACCGGACATCGTCAAAATTCTCCAGTCCAACATTGACACAAACTTGAATATGGAGGAGTTAGTGGCGATCGCCGGTTTTTCGGCACAAATTCCTAGGGAAGACGTCAAAATGTTGATGTTGCCGGGGGATTTTAATGGCACTGGCCGCACTAGTATTAGCTACTGGCTACCCCACCAGCCAAAAATTCAAGCGATGACCGAGGAATATTTTGGGGCCATGGCCACCAATTCTTGGTTGTGGGATATGGATGAAGACTTAACTGCCCTCGACCCCTATGGTCTCCGCATTGCCATCCAAGATAGTACTGATCGCCCCCAGGCAGTGAAAGCTTTGGTCAAAGAGTTGGAGACTGCCGGTTATAGCCGCATCAACGTAGTCAGTGCCTTTTCCCCGCCCTTACAAACCACCAGGGTAATTGCTCAACAAGGCGATCATTTGGGGGCCAGGCAAGTACGCAATAGTATTGGTCTGGGGGAAGTTTTAGTGGATAGCAATGGTTATCTGATTTCCGACGTTACCATTCAAATCGGGGCTGACTGGCCATAGGAAATTCCAGCGCCCTATTTTTGTTAAAATTCAGTCACAATTAGTTTGTACACAATTCACCATAAAATCCCGCCCAATTAGGAGAACCACATTAAAATGTTAAAAAAATTGTTTGGCGCTAAAAAAGAATTTTACGTCCAGTTAGATGAAAGCCAAGCCCCCGCCCAGGTGGAAGAGGCCGACGTGGCGATCGTAAAATCGGAGGTAGCTCCGGTGGAAAAACCGGCTCCGACCACTTCGAAAAAAACTTCCATTAAGAAAAAGTCTGCTACTAAAGCGGCTGCCCCAGTGGAAACTCCTGCCTCCGCTCCAGTGGCCCCGGCTCCCAAGGCCAAAGTTGATCCCAGCCAGGTGGCCTTTGCTAGTGGTGACCCCATTCCCCAAAATGTTGCTCGTCGTACCCCTGGCCCTAGTTTGAATCGTTTCAAGGAAATGGCTCGCCAAGTTAAGGTTAAACGCTAAAAACCTCATTGATTTACTGTTTTATACTCAATTAGGCTAAATCAGGGGCAACAGGGGTTGATAAAAACTTTTAGATAAGTAACTTCAGTCCATAAAGCGTACCCTGTCTTAACTAAATCAGTCATAACTTTGGTCTAGCCATTTGTGGGGGTGCCATTCCCTTCCACTGCTTGTGAGAATAATCACAGGCAGTTTTTTTGTTACTTCGATTCAGAATCTGTTGGTAAAGTTTCAATTTTCCTCTCAATCGAACCACTAAAGCTCTAGGAATACCGGGGAAATTTTATCTAGCTTTCCACCAAATTTGGAGGCCAGGGGGGTTCTTAAAATAGGCTCTGAGGCTTCAACTTGCAGACATTAGCATTTCTTTACAAATAATCAAAACCCAGGCCAGGTAATAATTTTTCCCCTTTGGAAACTATGGGGTAGCAATGGAAACTGTCTTGTCAGGATCCGGGGAATTGGACAGGATGAAAGGCAACATCAAAAATTTTCCCTGGGTTTTCACCCTGATTTTCTTTTAGGCTTTTTGCCATAATCCTTATCCCTTTTAAGATTCTCCTGTTAATTAACGATGGTATCCACTACCCTACCGACTCAGTTAGAAACCATTCGCCCCGGCATTAAAGCTCCGGTAAAGGAAACTCTCCTTACCCCCCGTTTTTACACCACCGATTTTGATAAAGTTGCCAATCTGGTGTTGACCCTCCAGGACGAGGAAATTGAAGCGGCGTTGGAGGAATTGCGAGCCGATTACAATCGTTATCATTTTGTGCGTAACGATGATTTCAAGCGTAGTTTTGACCACATTGATGGGGCCACCCGTTTAGCCTTTATTGACTTTTTAGAGCGGTCCTGCACCTCGGAATTTTCTGGTTTTCTGCTATTTAAAGAGTTGTCCCGTCGTCTCAAAAATCGTAGTCCCAAATTAGCAGAGGCTTTTCATCTTTTGGCTAGGGATGAGGCTCGCCATGCCGGTTTTATTAACAAAGCTATGGCGGATTTTGGTCTTTCCCTCGATTTGCGTTATTTAACCCAAAAAAGAACCTATACTTTCTTCCCGCCAGAGTGGGTAATTTACACCGTTTATTTATCAGAAAAAATTGGTTATTGGCGTTATATTTTAATGTTTCGCCATTTAGAAAAGAATCCCGACCACAATATTTATCCCCTATTTAACTATTTTGAGTGTTGGTGTCAGGATGAAAACCGCCACGGAGATTTTTTCAAGGCTTTACTCCGTTCCCAAACAGCCCTGTGGAAAACTTGGCAATCCCGACTTTGGTCCCGCTTTTTCCTCTTAACGGTGTTTGTTACCCATACTCTAACCGTGTTTGAGCGGACGGATTTTTATCAGTCGGTGGGGCTAGATGCTAAGCAATATAACGTGGATGTGGTGACAAATACCAATGCAACGGCAGCAAGAGCTTTTCCAGAAGTTTTGGACACGGATAATCCTAAATTTTTCCCCCGCCTAGAAGCCTGTGCCAGCGCTAACGAAAAACTAACGGCGATCGCCAACAGCGAAGCCCCGAAATTGGCCAAATTCTGCCAAAAGGCACCGTGGATTGCTGTGATTATTTGGCAAATGATCTGTATATTCCTGCAAAAGCCAGTGGACGCCGAAGCCCGTCGGGGGATGGTGTGTTAATTTATTCAACTTTTAACTTACTCCAATTGTTTGCTGATTATTGCTAATTACCTTTGGTAAAACCATGACTAACCTTGCACAAAAACTCCGCTACGGTACCCAACAATCCCACACTTTGGCAGAAAACACTGCCTACATGAAATGCTTTTTAAAAGGCATTGTAGAGCGGGAACCATTTCGGCAATTATTAGCTAATTTGTATTATCTTTACAGTGCCCTAGAAGCAGCTTTACGCCAACATCGGGACAATGAAATTATTAGCGCAATTTATTTTCCAGAATTGAATCGCACTGATAAATTAGCTGAAGATTTGACCTACTATTACGGCCCTAATTGGCAACAAATAATCCAGCCTACTCCCTGTGCAAAAATTTATGTCGATCGCCTCAAAACTATTGCAGCAAGTGAACCGGAACTACTCATTGCCCATTGTTACACCCGTTACCTAGGGGACTTATCCGGTGGTCAAAGCCTGAAAAATATTATTCGTTCCGCTTTACAATTGCCGGAGGGAGAGGGCACGGCCATGTACGAATTTGACAGTTTGCCTACCCCAGGCGATCGCCGTCAATTCAAGGAAATTTATCGGGATGTGCTGAACAGCTTGCCCTTAGATGAAGCCACCATAAACCGGATTGTTGAAGAAGCCAATTATGCTTTTTCCCTCAATCGGGAAGTTATGCATGACCTCGAAGACCTGATCAAAGCGGCGATCGGTGAGCACACATTTGACTTGTTAACTCGCCAGGATCGTCCAGGCAGTACTGAGGCTCGCAGTACCGCTGGTCATCCCATCACCCTAATGGTAGGTGAATAGGTTAAACGGGAAAATTAAGAGAGTGTTTATTTCAATTTAATACTCTCTTTTGCAATTTTATGTAGACACAATCTAGATAAAAAACAATCAAATGTGAGTTAAGTTGTCAATATTTTTACTATTGCTTGATTTTGGCAACTCAATATTCAGTTAATTCAAGAGAATTTGCAAAATATTTTCCCAGCGATGAAAACAGTTGTAAAATTCTCTAAATACTTCGATAAAAATTCATTTAAATAATCCTGATAGTATCTAAATTTATGACCACCACATTTCCTACTGTTGAGTTTAGCGCTGAGTTATTAAACAAATACAATCAAGGCATTCCCCGCTACACTAGCTATCCCCCTGCCACAGAGCTAAACAAAGAATTTGATCCTAGTGATTTTCAGACAGCTATTAACCTGGGCAACTACAAAAAAACGCCCTTGTCCCTTTATTGTCACATTCCTTTCTGTGCTAAAGCTTGTTATTTTTGCGGTTGTAATACCATCATCACCCAGCACAAACCAGCGGTGGACCCCTATCTAAAGGCAGTAGCCAAGCAAATTGCCCTAGTGGCTCCTTTAGTTGATCAACAAAGACCGGTGCAACAACTCCATTGGGGGGGGGGCACCCCCAATTATTTAACCCTGGAACAAGCAGAATTTTTATTCAATACTATTACTGATGCTTTTCCATTGGCAGAAAATGCTGAAATTTCCATTGAAATTAACCCATGTTATGTTGATAAGGATTATATTTTTGCCCTACGTCAACTAGGTTTTAATCGCATTAGTTTTGGAATCCAAGACTTTAATAGCCAAGTGCAACAGGCAGTTAATCGTATTCAACCGGAAGCAATGTTGTTTCAGGTAATGGATTGGATTCGTCAAGCTAATTTTGACAGCGTTAATGTGGATTTAATTTATGGCTTGCCCCATCAAAACCTAGCAACATTCAGGGAAACCTTACGCAAAACAGCTCAGCTTAATCCTGACCGCATTGCCGTGTTTAATTTTGCCTATGTGCCTTGGCTCAAGCCAGTACAAAAGAAAATGCCCGAATCAGCCCTTCCTCCAGCGGAGGAAAAGTTGAAAATTATGCAAGCTACCATTGCAGACCTTACCGAGCAAGGCTATGTATTTATCGGCATGGACCATTTTGCCAAACCCGATGACGAGTTGGCGATCGCCCAACGGCGGGGAGAATTACACCGTAACTTCCAGGGTTACACTACCCAACCGGAGTCTGATTTATTGGGTTTTGGCATCACTTCCATCAGTATGTTGCAAGATGTATATGCCCAAAATCATAAAACATTAAAAGCTTTTTATAATGCCCTAGACCGAGAAGTAATGCCTATAGAAAAAGGGTTTAAACTAAGTCAAGATGATTTAATTCGTCGCACTGTAATCAAGGAATTAATGTGTCAATTTAAACTCTCTGCCCAGGAATTAGAAAGCAAATATAATTTGGGCTTTGACTGTGATTTTAACGACTATTTTGCTAAGGAATTATCGGCCCTGGATGTCCTGGAAGCGGATGGTTTACTCCGTCGGTTGGGGGATGGCTTGGAAGTTACCCCCCGGGGGCGAATTTTAATTCGTAATATTGCCGCTGTGTTTGATACTTACCTACAAAATAAATCCAAACAACAGATGTTTTCTCGGGCAATTTAAGGACTCTTTTTCCTTAGGTAAATCATGATCAAATCAGCTAGAAGAACTAGCAAATAAATATTTAATTCGCCCCCTTGTTTACCTCCGCCTCCATTTCTTCTTGGACTTGGAAAAACCGGGGGTAAATTTCTTCGCAGAAAAATAAGGTACCAGCGGTCACACAAAAAGGAATAGTTACTAAATTAACCAGAGGAATGCTGACCCAAACTAAACTTGCTAGGGCAAAGCCAGCGCTCAGGGGGAGAGATTGAAAAATCAATAGTAACTTACGACGAAATTTGAGACGACGGCGTTCGAGGGGAGGGTCAAAAAAATCTAGGCAAGTTAATAAAGATGTGGAGCTAATGCCCACTACTGCAGCTAGGGGAGTACCAAATGCAGGCAGAAGGTTGGTGGCAAAACCGATGATGGTAAAAGTAATTAATAAAACTATTTTTTTCAATTCAAAGGCTAAAGCTCGTTTGATGTCCTGTAACAATCCCACTTCCTGAATGGCTAATTTACCTAGGAGTTTTGTTTCCAGCTTTTCTGACAAGATGCTATACCAAGGAGAACCTAATAATCCTCCCACCTGGGAAAGTAAAAATCCCGCAATAACTAGCAATAGTAAGCGTATTAGCCAGATATAAAGAAAAAAGATAAATTTTAGCACCGGCAAGATGTAGGGCAGTACTTTGGGAATGCGTCGGTTTAAAATTTCAATCCAATCGTGGGCATAATTACGCAGTATATCGACGCTATCATTACCTAGATTTAATAGTTGCCAATAAAGTAAAATACCTAAGCTAATATTAATAATTAAAGGAATAATAATATAAACTAATAAGCCTGGACTTTCACGTAGAATTTTGAATGTGCGGAGTGGATAAGTAAAGCCTTTGAAAAATCCCATATTTTTTATAGTCCCTCCAATGCCGCCAATAAAGCTTTGGCTTTTTGCAATGATTCTAACCATTCCTTGGCGGGATCACTGTCTGCCACAATGCCGGCTCCCACTTGTCCTGTCACTTGTCCAGAGGTGAATAACAGGGTGCGAATGAGAATATTTAAATCTAAGTTCCCCCGTTGATCCCAGTAGCCACAGGAACCGTAAAACAAACTCCGCCGCACTGGTTCTAATTCTTCAATAATTTCTAAACAACGTATTTTGGGACAGCCGGTAATGGTGCCACCGGGAAACAAAGCTTTGACCAAATCTACTCCGGTTTTATCTGGTTGTAAAATGCCTTTTACATTACTAACTAAATGGGACACATGGCTATAGCGCTCGATCGCCAATAATTCATCTACTTCCACCGTTCCCCAGGTACAGACCCGGCCGAGGTCATTGCGTTCTAAATCCACCAACATGATATGTTCTGCCAACTCTTTGGTGTTAACCAGCAACTCCTGCAATAATTGTTCATCCTCCGCCAGATTTTTGCCCCTTGCCCTAGTGCCAGCAATGGGTCTAGTTTGGGCCACATTGCCTTCTAACTTAACTAATCTTTCCGGAGAACAACTAACCACATCTCCCCACGGCGATCGCCAGTAACTAGCGAAAGGAGAAGGATTGATAGTTTGTAGATGTTGATAGACCTGCCAACTGTTAAGCTTTTGCTCAGTTTTAGCAATGAAACGTAGTGTTAAATTAGCTTGAAAAATATCTCCGGCTTTAATATATTGTTTCGCTTGATTGACCATGGTTTCGTACTGATCTTGGTCAGTGGTATAGGTCAAATTTAAGGGAGGCACTTGAGGCGATGAAACTGAGTTGATTTTATCTGCTAACTGAGTTTGAAAAAACTTAATTTTCTCCTGGTCGGTAGTAGCTAACCATAATAATTGCTCTTGATGATCTAAAATTACAAAATTTTCAGGCTCGTACCAATAGGCCACCGGAAAAGGTAAATCATCAGCTTTTGAATAAGGTAATTTTTCAATTGCCCAAGCAGTGTCGTAACCTAACCAGCCTAACCAACCGCCATGGAAAGGTAAATGTTCAGGAATATTTTTTGTCAAATTTACATCATGATTACATGGGCAAAGTTGGTTTAAAAAGCTAAAAATCTCTTCCGGCTTAGGAGTCCATAACCTACCCTTTCTCGGTTGGCCGGCACAGAGGGAATAACGGCCTAAATGGGGATGATCCGGTGAAGCAGGATAGGGACTTTCTAGTAGGGTGGCGATGCCTTGATGACCAAATAATTGACTAAAAATTTCACTGCCCGTGCGGCCTTCTAGGGGCAAACAACACCAATGCCAGGGTTGGAGTTCCATCAGGCCATGCCTCCCCACAGGATCCGAGCCCCCCAAAATAAAATCAAAGTTCCCAGCACCAACCAATCCGCCCGAACAATGCGCAATTGATGCCACTGAACTTGATGCTCGTTGGGAGTGGTGAAGCCCCGCACTTCCATGGCGATCGCCATTTGTTCTGCCCGCAATAAAAGGTTTTCTAGTAATCTTTCCACCACTAAAATCCAGATTTGAGCGCTCCGTTTAATGCCCAGTTTTTTCCAATTAATGGCCCTAGTGCGAATGGAACGGAATAGATTTTGAATTTCTTCCATCACCAAGGGGATAAATCGTAAAGCAAGGGTCAAAATTAAGGTGATTTCTGTAATGGGTAATTTAAAGCGCCGTAGGGGAGCCATTAATTCTTCTAGTCCAGCGGTAATTTCCTCCGGGGCAGTGGTGAGCAAATATAAATTGGTGCTATAAACCAGGGTAAAAATCAAAGTGCTAATGCGAATTCCCAACTCCAAAGAGCGGCGAGTAACTAATAATCTGCCCCATTCAAATAAAACGTACTGGTATGAGGTCGGGGATACCACAATTTCACTGGTAGGCGATCGGGGTTGTTCTAACACAGTGAAACCGTCGGGACTAAAGGTAGTTAACAGGAAAATTAGGCCAGAAAAAAATACCAGTAAGCCCATTTGTTGCTTCCATACCCGCCAGGGAATACGGACTGCAAAGGTTAATAGAATTAGAAAAATGACAATGCCAAGGCGCCAAATAGCGTTGGCCAACACTGGGGCTAACAAAAAACTCATTAGCCAAGCTAGTTTTACCCTGGGATCAAGGCGGTGCAACCAAGTCACCGGATTTTCCAAATACAAGCCGATGGGTAAAGACCGCATCAAGTCCATAGCAAGGCCCGCCCTACAACAATTGCTTCCCTAGCATTTTGCCACAATCCCATCAGCGGGGGATTTTCCCTATTTCCCCAGTGCCCCACTCAAACTCTGGGCGATCGCCGTTAACTGGGCACAGGCCTTTAGGGAACCTTGGATTAAATGACCTGCGGCCAAGGGACGGCGCAATAAAGCTTTAGCTAAGGGTAAGGGTTGCAAAGCCCCCTGCTCAGTAAAAACTCCGTTGAGATCCGGTAAATCCTGGGTCATGGTGTCGCTCACCACCCGCAAAATGGCCACAGGAATTTGTTTTGCTTCCCCAAAAGCCAACACCGCTGTATTTTCCATATCCACCACCTGGGCACCGGATTTTTTTCCCAACAGTTCTTTTTCCTCCCCCCGACAAACCACCTCCGACACGGTAATGCCTCTCACTGCGGGAATCTGCCACTCTGGCCCCAGTAAATGGTTAACCCGGTCCATCAAACGACGATCGCCAACGTATTCTTGTCGCTGACCATGGTTCCCACTCTCCCAATATTGACATTGCTCTACCCAAAGGGCCTGGCCAATGCCGTAATCAGCAGATAAACTCCCAGTCACCCCCATCACCAATAAACCTTGGGGCTTTTCACTTTTCGCCCAGGTTTGGGCCAGATTTGCCAAAAAAGATTGCACCGCTGTGGCCCCCACTGGCATCGCCTGCAAATATATCTGGTCAGTTTTTCCCAACCCCTTGGCGATCGCCTGAGCTTCAGTGCCCTGGGGAGCAAGAATCCACCAAGGGACAGAGTGGGGATTGAGGTCGGCTGAAATCATATGTTAACCTTAACTCTTGCAAATAATTCTTATTTAAAGTACCGTTTAAATACTTGCTTTAAACAGTTTAGATCTGAATCAGGTCTGAGTTTTAAACGGGATCAGTCCTCCCACTATTGTTGCTGCTTTTTTGCCCCTGGTTCCTATGACAGTCGCCCAATTTTCTCCCGTTGCCCGCCTTTCCATAGAAGACTCTGTTTTAACGGTACAGGACTTAGGCAAAAGCTTCCGGGGGCAATCCACCCCAGTACTCCAGAAAATCAACTTTAATCTAGCGCCAGGGGAAATTCTGGGACTATTAGGACCATCGGGTTGTGGCAAGACAACTTTGTTGAGAATCATTGCAGGCTTTGAAACCCCCACCAGTGGCACCGTTCATTTGGAGGGGGATTGTGTTTCTGGGGAAAATGGACTCACTCCCCCAGAACAGCGTCAAACAGGCATGGTCTTTCAGGATTACGCCCTGTTTCCTCACCTCACCATTACCGACAATATCGCCTTTGGCCTGCGCCATAAATCCCAAAAATTGAACCGTCAACAAATCCAAGGGCGGGTGGCAGAGGTGCTCCATTTGGTGGGATTAACGGGACTGGAAAAACGCTATCCCCACGAACTATCCGGTGGTCAACAACAACGCATTGCCCTGGCCCGGGCTTTGGCCCCTAAACCTAACCTAATTTTGTTGGATGAACCCCTCAGTAATCTGGATGTGCAAGTGCGCCAAAGGTTACGCCATGAAATCCGCCATATCCTCAAAGCCACCGGTACGGCCGCTATTTTTGTCACCCACGATCAGGAAGAAGCCATGGCCATTTCCGATCGCATTGGGGTGATGTATCGGGGGAACTTGGAGCAAATCGGCACCCCAGAGGAAATTTATCGATCGCCTGCTTCCCGTTTTGTGGCGGAATTTGTTACCCAGGCCAATTTTGTTCCGGCCCAGCGACAGGGAACACTTTGGGCCACGGAGTTTGGCCAATGGCCTTTAACTTTCCAAGGCATTCAGCCTGAATTGCCCTCAGTGGGGGAACTAATGTTGAGGGAAGAGGAAATTGAACTGAGCCCCGCCAGTGATGGCCCAGTGGTCATCCGCGATCGCCAATTTTTGGGCCGGGAATACCGCTACTGCTTGGAAACCCCGGCCGGTCGACAGATTCATGCCCGTACTTCTTTGCAAACGGTAATTCCGGTGGGCAGTCGGGTCAACTTAACTCCCACCAATCCCTGTCCTCCCCTATTTGCCCAGGGCTGAGGCAATTTAATTCAAATTTAATTCAATGGTATGTGTTAGTCAGTTAACGTTCTAGAATGGGCGGTGTTGTGGCCCCACCATTGCCGTGAGTGAATCTCCCTTAACCATTGTCATTGTTGATGAGGATCCCGTGTTTCGCCTGGGATTGATCACCGTGCTGGGGAGGGAGACCGGTGTGCAAGTGTTGGGGGAAGGAGAAACCCTGGACGATCTGCGGCAACAGCTAGAAACCCTAGCTCCCAGTATTTTATTGATCGACCCCCAGTTTCCCCGCCGCTCCCAATCTGCCTGGCCCCTCCTACGGCAATTGAGCAGTGCTTACCCCCAGGTCAAAATTTGCTTGCTCACCGCTAGTTTGGAATACGATCAACTACTGGCGGCCAAAACCCAGGGCATTGCGGCCTACTTTCCCAAAGGAACGGCGATCGCCGACTTGGTAACGGGCTTAAAACAGGTTCATTTTGGGCAAACCTGCTGGCCTAGTTTGCAAACCGTCAATGCGCCCCCCCTGAGCCTGTGGGAAAAGTTGATCTGGCCCCTGTTCCGGGACGGATTAGGACAAATTGAACAAAGCCTCCAACAAGTCCAGAAGAGTTTACAGGTACCATCCCTATCGGACTTTGACCGACTATTTTGGCGGGGCAGAGAAAGAGAACTGAAATTTGCCCAGTGGTTAGTGCGGAATTTATTGCCCCAGCGCCTCAAAACCTGGCATAAAGCGACTAATATCCTGACTGCCACCACCACCGTCTTGCCCCCTTCTCCCCCCAGTCCCCGCCGTTCTGGAGTTAGGACCATTACTCTGCGTCCCCCCAGCAACCTCACTGCCCTGGGACAAATTCTCCAACAAATGCCCCTACAGGTGGAAAACCTTACCGCCATCCCCCTGGAGTTGGACATTCTCCAACCCCTTAAACGTCAGGAACTTCTTTCCTTGGGGCAACAACAACTGGAAACCACCATTAACGAACTCAAAGCTCTACGGATTACCCCAGCCCAGTTGCCAGAAAATTGCCTATCCATTGTGGCGGAAATGTGGCGGTCTTTAAGCCTGACCTTTTTTGGTAAATACTGTCAGCCCAAAAGCGAGTTTAGCCTTGAGCAAATCCAGTCTTTATTGGAAGTCTACCAGCCCATTATTTGCCGGGAAAAATTGGTTAAAATTCCCTTTGTTGTGCCCCTGTTTCACCATCTTCTTTTTGGCGAGCCCCTGGTGGTAAATCAAAAGGCATACCCCTTAGGCTCCACGGAAGCGCAACAATATAGTGACCTATACGCCCAGAATTTAGTTATTCAATTGGCTAACAGCACCATGGTTTTCATTTTGAACTATTTTGCTGACCATGAAGCCATTAAACTTGCCCTTTATGAATACTCCATGCTTTCTTCTCGGCAAGTAGCCCGGTTCCGTAATGATCTAGCTTGGTACTATCAATTTAGCCGTTACTGGCTTAATCCCAAACAAATTTTTGAAAGTCAACATACCCTGTTGTATCTCACCCCCGCCGGGATTGTGACCACCCAGGTTTATGCTCCTCGGCAACAGGAATTAACCCAACTAAGGGCAGTACCTTGGTTTGTCACCATCGTCCTGGAATGTCGCGACGCTCTTTCTCCCCGTGTCAGATCGGTGATTGAATTTGTGGGCAACGGTCTGGTATTTTTGCTAACCCAAGTGGTTGGCCGGGCGATCGGGCTGGTGGGGAAAGGCATTATCCAGGGTATTGGCAATACCTGGCAGGAAAGCCGCAGTCAACAAAAGCGTTCTAACTGATCTCCGTAGGCCTGGCTCTGATTCAATACGGCAGTTTAGCTTAACGATGGCGGAAGCAATTAGACAAAAATTAATTTCTAGCAAAGCTTTGTAACTACTTTCTTGCCTGCGATTAAATTAGCTATGCTTGTGGCTACTTACTCAATTTACTTAGAATAATCCTAATTTACCTAAATCTAACCTCAAATTTACTCTATATTTTCAGCTAATAAAATGATCTCCTCTGCCGCTACTTTTCGTCAACATCAAGAGATTTTAGTCATTGCCACCCAGGGCAAAAGTCTCCATAATTTCAACAGCAAAATTCAGGCAGTGGTGCAACATTCCGGCGTTAAAACAGGACTTTGCACCGTATTTGTACGCCATACTTCCGCCTCGTTAATTATCCAAGAAAATGCTGACCCCGATGTGTTGACGGATCTGGCCATTTTCTTTGCCCAATTGGTGCCAGAGGATGGTCGTCGTTACCGCCATAGCACAGAGGGTTTGGACGATATGCCTGCCCATATCCGGTCTGCCTTAACCAAGACCAGTGAGCACATTCCCATTGTCAATGGTCGTTTAGGCTTGGGAACCTGGCAAGGAGTTTTTCTCTGGGAGCATCGGCAACGGCCCCATCAACGGGAAGTAATTGTCCACGTCAGCGGTGAAGTTTAACTCCATTGCTGACTAAATCTAACCTTCATAAACGGGGATTTGCTTTCCTTGCCCTATCAGGGAGGAGTAGTTCCCTTAGCTATGGAAGAACGATTAACTAACCGGAAGTTGGAGAGTTTCCGCACAGAGCCACAGAGCTCGGGGCACGTGGAAGCACCCTTTCCATTTCCCCCCTTTTAGGTTGAGTAACACCTCTCCCCGGCGATTCAGGTAGCCAAACCATTCCCCATACTCAGGATCGGCGAAATGACTCCAGGCGTAATCATGGACCCGCTCAAACCATTGCCAACATTTTTCTTGGCCAGTGGCTTGGTGGCCCTTGGCTAGGGCAACCAGGGTTTCCAAATGTACCCACCAGAGCTTTTGGTCCCATTCCAGTTGTTGGGGAGGGTGGCCCTGGCGATCAAGGAAATAAAATATGCCACCAAATTCTTCATCCCAGGCATATTCCAGGGTGTTCAACACCACTGCAATGGCTTGCTCCTGTAACTGGCGATCGCCGGAGCGTTGGGCAATGTCCATCATGAACCACATGGCTTCAATGCCGTGTCCTGGGTTGAGCAACCGCCCTTCAAAACTATCAACAAATTCTCCTGTGGGGGTCACCGCTTCCCGCATTAATCCTATTTCTGGGTCGAGGAAATCCGTCATCACTTCTCTGACGGTTTGGGCCAACACCTCTTCCACGGTAGTAGGCGGTAATAACCATTCCATCTCCAGGGTGAGGTTGGCTAAAATCATCGGCACCGCCAGGGATTTGAGGGGTCTAGTACCTGGATAGGACTTCTCGTATTGACCTTTGGGATTGTGCTGACGGCGTAGGACGTTATTGTAGGCCTGCAGGGCAATGGCTTTAGCTTCCTGCGCCCCACTGGCTAAGGCATATTGACTAAAGGCCATGGCGGCGAAGCAATCGGAAAAAACGTTATAGGGTTGACGCAGGGGTTTGCCTTCCTGATCCAAAGCAAAATACCAATTACCGTCTTGATCTCGGCCGTGGCGAGCTAAAAAATCAGCACCATGGCGGGCAATTTCTAACCATTGGGGTTTTGGTTCCAAACGGTTGTAGAAAACGGCAAACTGCCATACCTGACGGTTTTGTAACCAAATGAATTTATCTGTGTCAAAAACCTGGCCTTTACGGTCTAAGCAGGTAAAGTAACCGCCCCCCTGGCGATCGAGGGAATATTTTTCCCAAAAGGGCAATACGTCCTGGTGTAAAGCCTGGTAATATTGCTGGGCTAACTCCTGACGGCGATGGGCAATCATACAATTAAACTATTAACTATGTGATGGATGGCGGTGCGCAATGGCTCAGTTTTCAGACAACAACACAACATAGCACGACTGGGCAAAAAGCCAATTTTGTCCCCCGGGAGTCGGTTATTTTTTTACTGCGGCCGATAACTGTGAAAATTTGTTAAAAATCCTTACGTTGTTAATAAAAAGCGGGATTAATTTCATTCTTTAAACCATCATTAAATAAAGAAGGCATTTTTTCTTCCCCGCCCAGTGTTGCCTGCCATGATTTGTTTCCCCCGTCCCATTTTTCCTTTCTTAACGGCGATCGCCACCGTTGGTTTCTGCACTTTCGGCCCTGGCCTAGGGGGAGTTTTACCCAGTCAGGCGGCCCTTACCCCTCCTTTCATTGCCCAGGAACAAAATTCTGCCGCCGCCATAGAACAAAAGTTGCTAGAGGGGTTCGATGAACTGGAAAGTGGTTCTCCCCTCAAGGCGATCGCCATTTTTACCCAGGTAATCGACACCGATGACCAGAATGCCGATGCCTATAATTTGCGGGGGGTAGCCTATATGGTGATCGAACAGTACACCGATGCCCTGGCGGACTTTGACCAGGCCATTGCCCTAAACCCTAAGGACCCAGCCATCTATTTCAATCGGGCTAACGTCCACGGAGTACTCAATAATTACCAAGGGGCGATCGATGACTGTAGCCAGGGAATCTTGCTTGATCCCCAGGATGTAGATCTTTTAATCTGTCGTGGTCAAGCCCAATTGGGGTTAGAACAACCACGCCAGGCCATTCCCGATTTTGACCGAGCCATAGAGCTTGATCCCCGTTCTGAGGAAGCCCATTATTTTCGCGGGCTAGCCTATGCCATGGTGAACAATTACGAACGGGCCTTGGCTGATTTAAATCGCACCATTCGCCTCAATCCTTACAATGCTGATGCGTTTATTCTCCGGGCCGGTATCCGGTCGGAACAGGGGGAAGTGGAGGAATCCTTGGAAGACATGATCCAGGCAATTAATTTGCTTGATCGCCAGGGAGAATCAGAAAGGGCGACAGAAATTCGTCAATTGTTGGGTTATTAATCCCATCGCCAAGGGACAAAGGCGAAAATCAGCAATTCCTGACCGGGGTTGAAGGACCAATAATTAACCCCGAGCAGAACTGCTATGATTGGCCTCTGAGTTTGAGAATGTGGCAGGCTTTTCCTATGGCTGACTGGCAGGTAATTGAGGGCAACATCACCGCCCCCAAAGGTTTTAAGGCGGCAGGCATCACGGCGGGACTAAAACCGTCCGGTTCCCCCGATTTAAGCCTGATTTACTCCGAAACTGAGGCGATCGCCGCGGGAGTTTTTACCACCAGTCAGGTGCGGGCAGCCTGTGTGGACTATTGTCGCCAAAGGTTACAGGCTAAGGCCAGCGCTAGGGCTATTTTGGTGAACTCTGGCCAAGCCAATGCCGGCACGGGCAAACAGGGCTGGGACGATGCGGTGGAGTCGGCCCAACTGCTGGCCCAGGGGCTAAACATTTCCCCCGAAAGTATTCTGCTCGCTTCCACTGGTGTCATTGGCCAACGCATCAAAATGGAGCAGTTACGCCAGGGCATTACCCCATTAATTCAATCCCTTGCCCCCAATGGCGGCGATAAGGCGGCGAGGGCCATTATGACCACGGATTTGGTGCCTAAAACCATCGCCCTGGAAACAGAAATTGATGGTCGCCCGGTGAGGATGGGGGGCATTGCCAAGGGCTCTGGCATGATTCACCCCAACATGGCCACCATGCTAGCTTTTGTCACCTGTGATGCGGCGGTTTCCACCGCCCTCTGGCAGCAGATGCTCAGTCGGGCCACCCAAAAAACCTTTAACCAGGTGACTGTGGACGGGGACACCAGCACCAATGATAGTCTCTTTGCCCTAGCCAATGGGGAATCCCGCACCGCCGCCATTACGGAAATGGGCCCCAACGCCGAGAAGCTGGAAGCCATGCTCACTGCTGTGTGCCAACATTTGGCCAAGGCGATCGCCAGGGATGGGGAAGGGGCTACCTGTTTGATGGAAATTCAAGTCACTGGGGCCCCGGATGATCAATCTGCCAGGGCCGTGGCCAGAACCATTGCCGGTTCTTCCCTAGTTAAATCCGCCGTATTTGGTCGGGATCCCAACTGGGGACGCATTGCCGGGGCAGCGGGGCGAGCTGGAGTTAAATTTGACCAAAATAATCTACTGATTAAATTGGGCAACTACGTACTTATGGACCAGGGCCAACCCCTAGAATTTGATCGCCCTGGAGCGAGCAACTACCTCAAGCAGGCCGCTTCTGGCGCTTATCTAGAACAGGACACAGTACTAATTCAGGTGGATCTAGGTACTGGTTCGGGGCAAGGAACCGCTTGGGGCTGTGATTTGAGCTATGACTATGTCCGGATCAATGCGGATTACACGACCTGATCTGTTGGGTCGCTGGGATAAAATCTAGTCCTATTGCCTCGCCCTGTTGTTAGACTAGTGCCCATGACCCGTTCCATCCCTAAAATCCGTGAGCAGTTAACTCAGATCGAAAATCAAACGGCCATTCTGGGGCATCACTTTGCCGCCACCTATGACCAGTATGCCCAGCGTCTGGGACAGATTCTCCAACAGCAGGGGGTCTATGCCGTCTATCAGATTTGTACCCAAATTTATCCCGATGCTTTTCTCCAGCTAGATTACAATCCCCGTCATAAATTTCAGACCCAATTACGCACGGCGATCGCCAAATTTTATGAGCAACTGCTAGCAAACTTGGAAAAAGAAGGAATTTTTCTGGACTCTTCCCGCCAGGAACAGATTGTGGAGGAACCAGAGAACACCCCAGAGGAAACGGAAGAATTGATCCTATTGGGGAGCGATGGAGAGGTTCCAGAGGAGGAAAAACCCGAAGATAGCAATATTCCGGACTTACAGGAAATCAAAGACTTTCTCAGTCAAGCCCTACAGAAAGAAGGCCTATCCCTAGAAATGCTATTGCCCCAGGGGATGGGGTCTACGGAAGCCAAAGTACCGACCGTGATTAAAACTCCTGAGGATTTACAAAAATGGCATTTACAGGTGGAAAAAGTCCTGCACCGTAGTGTGGTAGCCCTGTCGATGAACATTAACCGTTTGCTCACTGCTAGTAAAATTATTCCTCCCAATCTGCCCCTCCATATTCTAGAAATGGCCCTACAGTCGGAGGATGACCGGCTAGCCCCCAACCGAGAAAAAATGCCCCACGTGGTCAATTTATTGATCGAAAAAGCTCAAAAACCCGAGTCGGACAATGTCTCCCCACCGCCTACTGACCAAGGGGAGGATGATACGGAAAACGATGATGATGACGATGAAGATCTTTCTCCAGAGGCCCTAGAGGAATTGATTCACCGGTCAAAACGGGGACAAATTAGTCGTTTGACAGCCCTGAATTTGCGGCTCAAGGATCTGGAATTTGCTGACGTTAATCTGGGATTAATTCGCAAACAAATTCACACCTATCTCAAGGATTTAAATAAACTGGAAAAACAATATCGTCAGTTAGAGCGGCAGCAGGTGACGGCCAAGGCAGAATTAGCCTGGCGTAGTACGTGGCAAAATCAAGATAATGGTGGAGCTTAGTACCCCAGTTATCCTCTGGGAACTGGCAGCGGTTGGCGAAAAGTTGCACACAATTCCCCCAGTATGATCAGAGCTTTAGAGGACTAATTGGGGACAATACCTAATTTTGTCAATACTTTCTTCGGTGACATTAGAGAGTGTTTTAAAAGCCCCCCGACCCCCCAAATTTAAGGGAAAACTGAGTGAAAGTCCCCCAGTATTGTCGGAGCTTCAGTGAGGAAATTTAGGGGGCGGAATAAAACTTTCCAAACACGCTCTTAAAGATTCCTGTGATCCAACAATGACAATTGTTAGGTATCCCTGTAAATTGTCAACTGTTTTAAGTTTTAGACTTTGGTAGCCCGGTTGCGACTACCCTCCATTTCCCTCACTTTTTTACCCCGCCAGAATAATCGAATGGGGGAGCCAAAAAAGCCCAGTTGTTTACGGAATTGCTTTTCAATGTAACGGCGGTAATTATCGTTAAACCGGTTGGGATCATTAACAAATAAGGCGATCGCCGGTGGTTGGGTCGAAACCTGGGTTCCGTAATAAATTTTGCCCTGTTTACCTTGGCGAGTGGTGGGGGGAGAATGCCAACTAACGGCTTCTTCCAACACTTCATTGATTACAGCGGTGGTGACCCGACGGCGATGTTCCTGGGCGGCAATATCCACACAATCAAGGATTTTTTGCACCCTTAGGCCGGTTTGGGCACTGACAAAAATCATTTCGGCCCAATCCATAAAATAAAGCCTAGCCATTAACTGTTCCCTGTGCTCGTAGATGGTGTAGGAATCTTTTTCCACCGCATCCCATTTATTTATCACCAGCACCACTGCTCGGCCATCTTCAATGATGCGCCCCGCCAATTTCAAATCCTGCTCCGTTACCCCATCCAAAACATCTAGTACAAATAACACCACATCGGCCCGGCGAATGGCCTTAAAAGCCCGGTTAATGCCAAAAAATTCGGCGCCATAGTCCACATTCTTTTTCCGCCGAATGCCTGCCGTATCAATTAAGCGATATTTCTGCCCGTTGCGCTCCACCACCATATCGATGGCATCCCTAGTAGTGCCGGAAATGGGGCTGACAATAGCCCGTTGTTCCCCGGTTAATGCGTTGAGCAAGCTGGATTTACCCACATTGGGACGACCAACGATCGCCACTTTGATCTCATCTTCTTCCGGCTCCTCTTGGGGGGCGGGCAAATATTCCAACAGGGCATCAAGTAAATCGCCCGTACCACTGCCGTGGATGGCCGACATGGGATAGGGTTCCCCCAGCCCCAAATGCCAAAATTCCGCCGCCTGGATAGCACCTTGGTCGGGGGATTCACACTTATTCACCGCCAAAATGACCGGAACGGATTGTTGCCGGAGCCATTGGGCAATCTCTTCATCGCTGGCAGTGGGCCCCTGTTGGCCGTCTACCACAAAAATAGCTGCCTTCGCTTCCGCTAGAGCTAGGTTAGCCTGTTCTCGAATTTCGGGTAAAAATTCGCTGTCATCGTTGAACACTAACCCCCCCGTATCCACCACTTGGAAGTCTCGGTCTCGCCAAAAAGCTGGACGATAGGTACGGTCCCTCGTGATGCCGGGTTGATCATGGACAATGGCTTGTTGGTTGCCGGCTAAACGATTAACGAAGGTGGATTTACCCACATTGGGGCGGCCGATAATGGCGACGATGGGAAGGGACATAAAAAATTTAAAGGCAAAAAATTGAGAATAAGTGAAGAGAAATCCGTGGCTTTGTGGTGATCGCCGTTGAATAAGTTTAGAGAAAAGGGGAAAATTAAGTATTCCGAACTTAAATTAAAGTTAATGCGTATTTGAAAGAATAGGGATATTATGTCTTCTAATTGGTGTGAGTTTTGAGTGAGGAACAACCGCATGACTTTCAAAAAGCCGGCCCAGATGCTTGGTCTTCTAGGAGCATGGTTAGTGCTTGGGGCCTGGAGCAGTAACACGGATCACCATGGTATCAGTTCTCCGTCGGCTTTGGCTGATCCCCCATTTCCCAATCAAAAAATTTCCCCTGTCTTCACTCAAAACAATGATTACAGTTCTACTATTTCCTTTTCCCCTGCAACCCTAGTTAGCCAACGCCCCAGTCGATCCGGTGGTCGTTCCATTTTAATGGTCGAAGCAGAGGAGGATAATTTTGCCGTTCTCCAAGCCGTTACCCTCACCGTTGATAACGTAATTTTGCACATTAACGGGCAACAAACCGCCGCTGAGTTGACCCTAGATTCCCGCACCAATCGTTTAGCTCTGGTGGTAGAAGGGGTGAAATTAGCCGATTCCATCCCCATTAATCAAGATAATGCTGGCCCCGATGGCACTCTGATGAAACGTCGCCTCAGAATTAAACAATTAGACCGGGGTGTGGTGGAAGTTAGTCTTAATGCCCAGGAACAAAGTTGGACTGTCCGCTCCCATAACCAAGGTTTACTCCTAGCTCCCACGGCGATCGCCAACACAGCGGAAACCTTAGAAATTAAGGATGAGGTCAGTCAGGGGGAATTATCTCCTGAAGAAACTTTGATACTTTCCCAAACAACGGCGATCGACGGAGCAAGGGTAGAAGAAACAAGTGTGGAGACAACCACTACTGAATCTGCCCAGAATGGGATTACAGAAGAATCTTCTGACCTTAACCAAACCAATGGCCTCGACATTATTACTGGCCCCATTGAGCCAACAATTTCTTCCGAAGAAAGTACTGTAAACGTTCTAGAAACCCAGAGAGAAAATGATAGTAATCAAGAAAAATTGGCAGTAGTTCAAACTGATCAAATAGAAGTAACAGAAGTCGAAGTCACAGAAACCGAAACTCTGGATACTGTTGAATTTGTCCAAGAGGAAGTGGTAGAAGAATCTCCCCCAGAAGAATCTGAAATTACCACACCTTTATTGCGTCAACCCTTAAGAATATTAAACCTGCCCACCGCTAACCAGCTTTTGCAAGGACAGGTATTGGGCGCGTTTGGCCAAACCCAAACCTTTGGTGGGCCAGGCATGGGCAATCAAACCTATTTTATCTACGCTGATTGGGGACTCACTAACGACCTCCAAATAGGCTGGTCTTTCATGTACAACGACGACCCCACCTACAATGCCGTTAATGGAGCTTTTATCGAGCAGTTATATCAATCAACTGGTCCTAACTTAAAATACAACATTTACAGCGATGAAAATTGGGGTATCAGCGTTTTAGGCTCCATTGAACAATTCCAAATTTACAGTGGTCCTGGACTATTTAATAATGCTAATTCCCCCACCTTGAGTAGAACTGTTGCGGGAACTGTACAACTCCCCATTTCCTATAACTTGAGCGAACAGTTTCAGGTTACTTTTACGCCGGCAGTTAATATTTTTTCTGATAGTCTCAATAGCATTCCCTTTTACGGCACGGTCTTTAGCGTCGGATTGGGAGCAAATTGGCGCGTTTCCGAGCAACTTTCCCTTTTTGGCAATACCGTAGTTCCCTTATCCGGCGGTAATTCTATCAACACATCTAGGGAAATATCCAAAACCCCCATTTGGTCTGTCGGCGCTAATTACGCCTTTAGTAAAGCCGTCGGTTTTGAGTTGAGCTTAACTAACTCCTTTGGGGGCACCCCGGCCACTGGCATCTTAACTTTGCCCACCGCCGCCAATGAAATTCTATTGGGAGCCCAGTTTAAGATAGCTCCCCTTGCCAAAGAAATTTATCATGTTGACTATAACGACCGGCAAAAAAGATTATTGTTTGACTGGTTTACGCTAACTACTCCCTATGTTTTTCCCACCGATGATTTCGGCGTAAGGTTTACAGCGGATACCGGGGGCAGTATCGGCGGCGGGATCTTTTATAGCGTCTTGCAAAATTTCCAAATGGAGTTACTGCTCTCCTACATTGGCGGTTTTGATACCAAGTCGGTCATAGACTCATCCCAGGGAACCGCTACCCAATGGCGCCTAGGGGGCAAGCTTGCATTTTTAAACCAAGCCGATGGCGATCCCCTGTCAATTAGTGGCCGTTTAACTGGTGGTCGCGATATTAGTGAAGAAGAACAGGGATATTTTATGCTTGAATTTCCTTTTATGTATGAAGTCAATAATCAATTAGCTTTGCTCTTTTCTCCCAAGGCTGCAATAACCGGTGGCAAAACTCCTGTGGGATTGGGATTGGGGGCAAATTATCAAATTTCCCCTGTCATACAATTGATTGCTGAAATTACCCCCATCGTCACCGGGGAAAGACTAGTATGGTCTGCTGGTTTAAGACTATTCCCCCTGGAAAACTTGGCGATCGATTTAATGGGCACCAATGCCACCAGTCAGCTTGATTTAGGAGAATTGATAGCGGAGCCTGGCACCCGTTTCTCTGCCGGTATCCAGTGGCGCTTTGGCCAGGGCTCTAGTAAATAGCCAATCTCTTTCTTTTTTCCATCAGGGACACAAATGTTGAGTTTGAGTTTTCGATGATGGGGGAATTTAAGCTTTATGGCGGCTTTCCCCAATACCATTGGTCATGGCGCCCTATGCTTTGATGGATTCCCAAAAAGCACGGCCATGAATTGCGGGTTCGGGACAGAGCGGAAAAACCGATGTGCCGGTAGGGACTGCTAAAATTGTGGGGTCTTCAGGTCATGTCACCAGACAAATGATCTTAATTGACGGATTGGCGTAATCGGAAACAACCATGCGAATTTGGCCAGTGGTGCTGACAGGATTAGTTATCGTTTTCCTTTCCCTTGGTGGTGGTTGGGCTATGGCCCAGACGTGGGCTCCCCATGGTCAACCAGCCAATGATCTAATGGCCCAGGCAAGCATTCCCCAGAATTTGCCCCCAGTTATCCCTGATAATCCCCGTTCCGTCGATCCGATTCCTACCCGTTACCTTCCTGGTTTCGAGTCCTACATCGAAACCTGTACTGGCTGTCACATTGCCCTGCCACCGGAAGTCTTACCCCTGGATTCCTGGCAGGAGATTTTGCGTCGTCCGGATGTCCATTATGGGGTCAGCATTCCTAACATTAATCGCCTGACCCAATTGCTGATTTGGGATTATGTGAGTACGTTTTCTCGACCACTGCCTCCAAATAACCCAGTCCCCCTCTATGCGGAAAAATCACGCTTTTTCAAAGCTCTACATCCACGGGCCCCTATGCCGGAGGAAGTCACAAGTAAGACCTGTATCACCTGTCACCCC
The DNA here is from genome assembly GCF_000284455.1 of Synechocystis sp. PCC 6803 substr. PCC-P. Lineage (GTDB taxonomy): Bacteria > Cyanobacteriota > Cyanobacteriia > Cyanobacteriales > Microcystaceae > Synechocystis. Next base: position 1,784,078 of record NC_017039.1, on the reverse strand, counting down.
GGGGCAGAAGTTTTTGACTTTATTACGTTGTCTCCAGAATGGCAGGATGCTCCCTAGGGAAAAGCGGATCTGATGGGAAATCGTTTTGCCGTTTCTGAAAAACTGCCAATTTTGACCTAAGAAGCCAGCACTGAAGGGGGTTTGGCAAAAATCATCCGACCGGCGGAGGTTTGCAAAGCTGAAGTGACAATGACCTGCAATTCTGACCCTACATAGTTGCGCCCTTCTTCCACCACCACCATGGTGCCATCTTCTAGGTAACCTACTCCCTGGGAAGCTTCCTTGCCTTGTTTGATGATTTTTAGCTCCAGAGAATCCCCTGGTAGGTAAATGGGCCGCACTGCCTGGGCCAAATCGTTCACGTTGAGAATTTGGACTTTTTGCAAGTTGGCAACTTTGCTGAGGTTGTAATCATTGGTGAGCAAAATGCCATTGATTTCTTGGGCTAAATGGACTAATTTGGCATCCACCGTGGCAATGTCGTCATAGTCAGCGGAATGAATAACGATGCTTTCGGGAAAATCCGCCTGGATACTGCCGAGAATATCTAATCCCCTCCGGCCTCGCACCCGTTTTTGGTCATTGCTGGCATCGGCTAATTGTTGCAGTTCTGCCAAGACAAATTGGGGCACTAATACCTGCCCTTCAATAAAGCCGGTGGCTAATAGGGGCTCAATGCGACCGTCGATGATGCAACTGGTATCAACAACTTTAGGCGGGATGGGCTTGAGGGTGCCCTCGGCCAACAACATGGTTTCAATGCTGTTGGGGTTAATTAGGCGCATGAAGGTGCGGCCATGGGTGTCGGCCAAACTGATACCAAGAAAAGCAAAAACCACACTGCCAAACACTGCCAGGGTGGGCTTAATAAAGGAAAATTCCCCTGGAATGGGCAGTAGAAAGATGGGAGCTAGCATGAGATTAGCAATCAACAAACCAATTACCAAACCCACTGCCCTGGTAAGAATTGTCTCAATGGGAGTTTGTCGAATCTGATTTTCCAATCTGCGATAGGTGGTTTGGGCCACTAACCCGATCGCCAGACCAATAATGGACATGAAACCCGCCGCCAGCCAACGCAGGGCCTCCATGTTGGAAATTTGCATCTGTACGGAATCCGGTAACAGGTCCACCACGGCGAAGCCGACCCCTGCAAAGGTGAAAATGGAGAGGAGAATAATGACGGCGTCTAACATGGTGGAGTTATGAAACTGGCGTTGATAACTTGGAGGTGGCAGGAAGGGGGATGTTGACAAAAATTGTTCAATCTGGACGGACTTTCCCAATTGGTAACTTTTCCTGAAGTTCCATATATTATATCCGCCTGGCCTGAAACTGATGGGATACTATAATTGGTGAAGACCTCGTTTCTAACGCCATGAATGACAATACCACCGCCTCGCTTCGGGACTCTGAAAAAATAGAAGTTTCCATTCAGTTGGACTCGGATCTAATGGATCAAATTCAGCATTTGACCAATGAGCCAAATCGGGTAATTGAAATGGCTGTGAAGCAGTGGCTACGGGGTGAAAAACAACGGGACGATGAGCTAACCCGCAATTTACGCCGCAATCCCCCTGTTCCTCCCCGGGGAGAGTGGAACGACTAATTTTTTGACTTCCTACGGGAGAAATAGACCCCATGGTTGATTATGCTATTTCCTCCGCTGACTCCATTACCTAACCACTTTTTGACATGGGACAGCCGAGCGATTTGACGGAATCCACCCTCAGATTTTCTTCTTTGGATCCTCTGCATCCCCCGGTTATTTCCCAATTGACGGCGATCGCCAAAAGGATCCGACGCAATAGCCTCCATCTGCCCACCATTTGGCAAGAGGCAGTGGATAGTATTGGCTCTACCTTGGGGGTAAGCCGTTGCCTACTGTTGACAAAGGATTTCCAAAGTCGCCACCTGCAGATTGAAGCAGAATTCTGTCAGCCCACAGTGACCGCCTTCGCTGCTCTAATTGTGCCGGAGGAAAGTGAAATTTGGCGGCAGTTATTCGAGCAACACCAACCCATCACTCTCTACAATGTCCAGTTTCAAGGGGAGGATTTGGGGGGACTGTGGATTTTCCCCACCCTCTACCAGGACCAAGCCAACGGCTATCTGTGTTTGCAACAAGTTGGTCCGGCCCCTGGTCCCTGGCATCCAGAAACAGAAGCCCTACTTCAGGAATTGGCCGAGCAAACCGGCACGGCGATCGCCCATGCCACCCTCTACCAAGAACTAACCCAGGCCACCAAAGCGGCAGAAGAAGCATCCCGGCTCAAAAGTGAATTTCTGGCCAGCACCACCCACGAACTCCGCACCCCATTAAATGGCATTATTGGTTTTCTGCGGCTAATTTTAGACGACATGGCGGATTCAGAGGCGGAAAAACACGAATTCGTCGAAGAAGCCTACCAATCTGCCCTGTTATTGCTCAATTTAATTAATGATATTCTCGACCTGGCCAAAATTGAAGCGGGTCGAGTGGGCATTGAATTGGAAGTGGTGGACTTTAGTGAAGTGCTCCAGGCAACAGAAAATTTTGCCCTGCCCCAGGCCCAAAATAAGGGCCTCAGCTTTAATCTCACTGCCCCCAACCAAGGCCCTCTGCTGGTGTATGGCAATCAGCGTTGGTTACTGCAGGTGATGCTCAATATTGTCGGCAACGCCATCAAATTTACCCACGAAGGAGGTATTACAGTGGCCGTGGAAGTAATGCCCCGCACTGTGCTCTGGGAAGGTGTACAGAAACCAGGATTATTAAAAGTGAGCGTGGGAGATACGGGCATTGGAGTTTCCCTCGAGCAACAGTCCAAATTATTTAAAAAATTTGTGCAAATTGATGGCTCCCATTCCAAAGCCTATGGAGGTACGGGGTTAGGGCTGGTAATTTCTCAAAAGTTGGTGGAAACCATGGGGGGCAAAGTGGCCTTTTTTAGCATGGGGGAAGGACTGGGGTCCACCGTCACTTTCACTGTTTTACTAGAGGAATTACCCTAACGCAGGGTGGGGGCAGAGGATTGGCGGCCAATGCGTCGGCTATAAGCCTGGGGATCCAATCCGTCTCCTTGGTAGAGGTATTGGGACGGGATACTCCTCTGGAGGGAAGTGATGCGATTTTGGGTGAGGGGATGACTGCTAAGAAACTCTGGAGCGGCACCACTCTGCCGTTGTAATTTTTCCATGAAACTAACCATGCCTACGGGGGCATAACCAGCCCGCACGAGGTTCCTTAGCCCCATGGCATCGGCGCTTAATTCATCTTCCCTACTCATGGGCAGATTGAAACCCAGTTGCATAGCCATCTGGACAATATTATTTTCCCGCATACCGGCGGCGGAAATTAATCCTTGGGAAAGACCCACATCCCTCATTCTTGTCACGGCATGGCGTTCGGCAATGTGGGCAATTTCGTGGGCAATGACACCGGCTAATTCCGCTTCATTTTCGGCGGCGGCAATCAAGCCGGTATTCACATAAACAAAGCCCCCCATGGTGGCAAAGGCGTTAATTCTGCGGTCATCTACCACCTGGAATGTGTAGGGGATATTGGGGCGACTACTGGCCCGGGCTAACCGTTGACCAATTTCGTTAATATAACTTTGCAATTGGCGATCGCCGTGGGGACGAAATTCTCCTTGTTGGTAAAGTTGCTGATTAATCTGTTGCCCTAGCCGTACTTCCTGCTGGTCAGAAAGATTGGAAAGTTGAATCACCTGTAATCCTTGGAGCAATAAATTCATCCAGGACTGGGCCCGTACCGGGGAAGCAATGGCAACGGTGACAGTGGCGGTGAGAACAACGGTTAAAATCCAAGCAAACAAACTTTGATAGCGACGAAAACCCATCTTGCACTAGGCCCAATTAATCCACAACATCGGCGGTGGTTCCCCTAAAAAAGTATGAAGATAACCGGAACCAACCAGGGTAAAACCTGTTGGAAAACACGATTAAGTCAGGGAAAATCACCAGCAGATAAATTAATCCTATGGCCGGAGACTGGGGCTAAGACTATGGCCTATGGCAGTTCTTAATTTGTGCTATTTTGCGCTCAATCCTGGGCTAGGGCTTCCAATAACAATGCCATTTGACTGATCAGATCCTGTTTCACTAATGGTTCTAGGGGCTTACGGTCAGCGATTTGAGGCCGATCAAAATATCTGCCCAAGCCATCTTTCACCTGTTGTTGAATAAGAAACTCCAGTTCTTCAGAGGCCCGTTGCCGTTGATATTCGGCGCCCTCTTCGGAGGTGGCGTACAGTGGTGGTAGGCGGTTGAGGGCATAGGCGGCAATGTCGGCAATATCGGGTTGTTTTTCCGTGGTCTTCTGATATTTAGACACCTGGGAAACCACCTCAGTGAGGACCATTTCCTCCATGACGTTAATAAATTTCTTGTGGGGCATGGCCACCACGTCCCCAGCCAACAGGGCCGCCATCAGGCGATCGAGCGCTTCGTATTCCCCTTGGTCTAAATCCACTCCACTTTCACAAAGACGTCCCACTTCTGCTTCCATAGCGGGGGTGAGGTATCCATCCTGGAGGGCTTTGGTAAAGATTTCTTGGATGCTCATGGGGGGGCTTAGTGCGGGGTAGAAAGGCTGATTGGCGGAGGAAAAAAGTACAGAGTTATGTGGCAGATGGTGGTTATAGAGATTGGAGATTAGCTCAGTTTTATCAACGGGCCATAAAGAAATGGTTTGACAATATTGCCTAATCGTCCCAATGGCTATAACTGCTTTGACTGGATGATTAATTCCTAACGGCGGGGAGTAATGTAGGCGATCGCCGCTAGGCGCACAATGGTAGAACGTTCAGAGTCATCGACTAGCCCTAGGCCATCGGTATCTTGCCAACGAATGGTGCCGAAGAGGGAATCCCCCGTTAGTAGTTTGATTTCCACCGGGGTTTGATCCTTGATCAAAAGCTGTACTTGGCGGACACTGGGTAATCCGCTATCAAATCTGCTCATCAGTTTTCCTGCAATTCCCCTCAATCTTAATATCTTATCGGTATTTCGAGGATAGAAACTCCAAAAAACATTAATCTATAGTCCAAGCATTAATCGTAAAAAATTTAGCGGAGGGGTTCCTGCTGGATACTCTGCACCCGTTGTAAAAGTAATTCTGGCTGGAGGGGTTTGAGCAAGTAATCGTCAATACCTTTTTGGGATAAGGCCTGCCACTCCGCTGAGGATAGGGACTCACTCAGCAGAAAAACCGTGACCTTACTGATGCGCCGGGACTTTTTAATACCCCTGGTCACTTCCGTTACATCGACAAAATCCCCATCCACAATAATCAAACCCGGTTGTAACAGTTCCACCTGCTGCAAAGCATTCGTAGTATCAATTAACCAAATGACCTGATAGTTAGCCACAGTTAATAATTCACAAATCAGCGTGGCAATTTCCTCATCCTGTTCGATGACAATTACACTGGAATTAAAGGGCATGGCGGCATCCAACTTATCCTGCACTTGTCCCTTGGTGGTTGGGGGGAAATTCTGCTGGGGGATTACAGTGGTAAAAATTGTCCCTTGCCCAGGGCTAGATTCCACTTCGATATACCCGCCATGGAGTTCCACCAACTGCTTGGTTAAGGCCAGGCCGACGCCACCGGTTTCATAGAAGCTAGTGTAGCTGTCCCCCGCCACTTTAAAAGCTTCAAATAACACCGGCAACTGTTGTTCATTGATGCCAATGCCCGTATCTTCCACCTGAAAAATAGCCTGGTTACTTTCTTTCCAAATGCGGAGGATAACTGTGCCTTCCGCCGGAGTAAATTTCAGCGCATTATTGAGCAATTGGGTCAGAATTTGGTCAAGTCTTTCCTGATCAGCGCAGAATTGGTCTTGGCCCACATTAATTTGGTAATCTAGCTCTAAATTAATTTGTTGTTTAATTGCCACCCCCAACAGGGAGTGAATCACTGTCTGGGCTAGGGTATGCAGGGAAAAAGATTGACAGTTGAGGGCTGTTTGGCCGGATTCAAGCTGGGACAGTTGGATAATACTGTTAATTTGATCCAGCAGTTTTTTACCGTTTTCTTGGATATTTAGTAGGTAATATTGTTGCTTAGCTGGGGGTAGGGAAGCGGGATGGTCGAACCATCTTAACAAAGTAGCAGAAAGACCGATAATACTGGTCAAAGGAGTGCGTAACTCATGGGAAATATTATTGATAAATTGACTTTTGAGGAGGTTAGCTGCCTGGGCCGCCATGAGGGTATCCCGCAATTCCTTGGTCCGTTCAATTACTCGCTTTTCAAAGTTATTTTTTTGTTTTTGCACTTCGCTATACAGCAAGGATTGCACGATCGCCACAGCTAGGTGTTCGCCGATTTGGCCTAAAAAATTCTTCTCGCTATCCAACCATTGCCGGGGGTGGTGACACTGGTGGGCAATCAACAAACCCCAAAGTTGTCCTTCAACAATAATGGGAGCAACTAATTTAGCCCGGACCTGATAGCGTTGCAGCAGCCCGACTAAACAGTAGGAAGAAGAGTAGTGATTTTCAATGTCGCTGACCGCCACCACGGCGCCCTTAAGATACTTCTGTTCGTAGCTGAAGACCTGGGAAAAACAATCGTTTTCGGTCATGATGCCCAACATGGTGTCAATTTCTGGCGATCGCCGGGCTTCGTAGGTCACCTCTCCATATTGCTGGCGGGGCCTGGGGGCGGGAATTTGATTTTCCTCGAGCGGTGTTAGGGATGGTTGGCTGTAGTGGAATTGGTAAATAACTAGGCGATCGACAAAGAGAAATTTTTGCACTGCCGTCACCGCATTGTTGAGGATTTCCGACAGGTCTAAACTTTGGCGAATTTGGGCAATAACCTGGCTCAAAAGTTTGACTTGACTAGCCTGCAAACTGTCCTGGAGAGAAGGCTCTGGGGAAAAGCTGGTGCTGTCGCTATTGAGAATTTCTAGTAGCCCCAGGGTCAATTGTTCGGCAATGGTGGGACCAGATGGAGTCTCTGGCCGGTGGGGCATGGCTTCCGCTACCACGGGCAAATTTTGCTTTTGAATGAAGTCTTCGATGATACCCTGGGCAAAAGTGATGGACACCGCATAATGGTGGGGAGAAATTTGTTCTCCTTCCAACAGGGCCCATTGCCCTGGACTAACCAGGAGGGCAAAACGGTGGTCAACCTCTGCCTCCAGCACCGATGGCCCAGGGGGAGGCTTCAAACTACTGGGCAAATCCCCCACAAAACACTGCACCCCATCTCCTGTTTGTTGGGCCAGGGTACGCCAAAAACGGAGCAAGCGTTCAAAGGTGACAGCAGGTAAGAGTCGACGGAAAATGGGGGAAAAAGCGGGTAGCATGCCGAATTGAACATAGACTGGGCGGCGGCATTCAACGACCAAGCCCCATGGATTTCTATTTCCATCATGCCTAGGTTTTTGCCTAACCCTTCAAAATCTAAGTATTTTTAAAGATCTAAGATTTTTTTAAGGAAATTATTTATCTAGCCCTTGTCAGTCCATGGATTTATCTCCATATATTTTCAACTATTATGCATCGTCTTGCTAGTCTTCCCGGTGGTTGGACCCCGGCCATGGAAGGGGTTATTATCGTTGAGCAAACTCCTGCGCCGCTAATTTTTTTAACCGCCGCTGACACTGATATCCAGGCAATCGCCAGGGTGTGGCCCCGATTGCCCGGGGATTTTCCCGATCTGCGGGTTTGTAATCTGCTGAATTTGCAACAGTCTTTTTCCCTCGATGACTACGGCGATCGGGTATTGGGCCAAGCAGAGGTAATTGTGGTGCGGCTGTTGGGGGGAAAAAGCTATTGGCCCTACGGCTTGGAAGTATTGGGGGAACTAACGGTAACCAAACCAGATCTGAAATTATTTGTCTTGCCGGGGGACGATCGCCCAGATCCCTCCCTGATGAACCAGTCCACAGTGCCCCTCACCGCAGTCCATTGCCTGTGGCAATATTTTGCCGAGGGGGGAACGGATAATATTCGCCATGGCTTGATGTGGTTGGGGGACTACGGTTTTGGTCGCAATTATCGGCCCCCTGCCCCCCAAATGGTGCCAAAAGTGGGGATTTATCGTCCTTAGACAATTCTCACTCCACTGTAGACCCCCTAACCTCCAGCCAACGGAATTTTTATTGGTCAATCCCGCCACTGAACATCCCCTCGTTACCCCGGGTTGACCTAGGCTAAGCTGGAACCATAATTCCTCAAATTCCCAAATTTGCCATGGTTAATCATCCCTTGCCGCTTTTGTTAGCCACTGCCCTAACCTTTACCGTATCTGCCCCCCAGACCATTGCCTCTGGTGTTGATGATTTATCCTTTAGCCCAACCCCAACGGAAACCCTAGTTAGCTTGAAATTTCCCCAGGCTGGTGATCGGGGTACCACCCAAAGCTCCGGAGGAGGAGGCACTAGGGGCGGCAGTTGTTTCACCCAGGCCAACACCAACCTCAGAATAGTGGCCCCCAGCCAAGACACGTTTACCGCTACGGCCAATCCTAGTTTGTTTGTTTATGTACCCGCCAACAAAGGAGTGGAAGGGGAATTTGTCCTAGTGGATGGGGCCGGGGAATTAATCCATAGCCAAACCGTGGCGGTGCCCAGTAAGGAAAGTATTTTGGCGATCGCCGTTCCCACAACCGTAGGGTTAGAACCAGGCGGGGAATATGCTTGGGCATTTGCCGTTAATTGCACCATTGACAACCAAGTGGTGGGCAGTGCGGTGGAAGCCGGGCTCGTGCGCCAGGAATTAGATGTTGAGATAACAGAGCAAATTGAAGAAACCAATGAACCTTTGAGCAAAGCCAATCTCTATGCCAACCAAGGTATTTGGCAAGATACGTTGATGATTGTGGCCAGTCTGCCGGAACAACGGCAGGAATTGGTAGAACTGTTTGATTCCGTGGGTTTGGGTCAATTTAGCGATGTGCCCATTCTTTTTGTCGGTACCGATGAAGCCGGAGACGTTCCCTTGACTAACTGATTAGTAGGGCGTAAATTTTGCCATTCCCCCTGGAGGGTGAAACCGGCCCAAAAATAGGGGGAAGCAAAACGGGGGTCTTCCTTCAATTTTTGTTTGGCCCATTGCAAGGCGGCGGCCGGGGGCATTTGCCGTTGCAGTAAAGCCCGGTAAAACTCCGTCATTAAACGGGCGGTGGCTTCGTCATCCACACTCCACAGGCTAACCACGACCCTAGCCGCCCCGGCATACATAAAACCTCTAGTCAGGCCAATTAGTCCTTCGCCCCGGATTTCCTGACCAAGTCCTGTTTGGCAAGCACTGAGCACCACTAAGTCCGCTGGCAGGTTAAGGTTAAAAATATCGTACAAACGCACGAATCCGTTGATGGGTTCCCCCTCTGGATTGAGTAGGGAAAGGACCAGTCCCGACAGTTGAGGATTTTTACTGTTGAGAATGCCGTGGGTGGCAAAGTGAATAAAACGATACTGCCCCATGGTGTCGGCAAAAACCCGGGCCCTGGTGGCTTCAAAGCCTAATTCATTTAAACTGGCTTCCGGGGGAAAGAGGGCCACCAATTGTTCAGCTTCCTGTTCGGTGTAGGGGAGCCGGTCAAAATAAACCCCCGCATCCCTGGCGGACAGTTCCAAATCCACCGGCAAATTGTCTGGACGACGGGCGATCGCCGTACCCAACCTTTCGTCACTACTGGTGAATACTGGATCGGCAAACACCGCCAGCAAATTGGGGGCTGGTTTCCTCTGGGCCGTATTTTGCCGCAGAATGCCTAGGGTAGAAGCAGACGGCATGGTAACCAATTCGTGGCGATCAGTTAAATAGGTGGGGGGCTGGCCGGGAGGATTGTCCGTCACCAAGGCTCCAAAGGGCAGATATTGCAACACGCCATCGGGCACAATCAGCAATCTTTTTCCTGCAATCACTGTCGGGTCTGGGATTAACTGACTATATAACTGGGCCCCTTGATTGATGGCCAGGGGGCGACGAATCCGCTGGGTAGGCTCCAAAAAGGATTGGCGAAAGGTCTTAATGGCCTCGTCCAACTGGTCAGCGCCGGGAAGTACGTAACTCCGCAGGCTAGATTCACTTACCACCCAGAGATGACTGCGCTCTTTGCCCAGGGCGTATGCCAACAATAGGGTTTCATTGTCCAACAGGGCTTGGATTTGAGGTAAGTCCAATGGTCGGGGGCGGGTAAGGGCGCTATAGTCGGGATTTTGTCGCTCAATTTGCCCTAAAACTCGGTCATACCGTTGCAATAGATCTGTTATGGCCTGGTCCAACTCCCTTTGTTTTTGTGGATCATAGTTAGAACTATATAACTTGATTTTCTTTTCCTGGAGGGTATTGAGTTGCTGTTCAATGGTTTCTTTTTCGTTTACCAACTGAGAAGAAATTCCCTTGGTGATTTTCCCTGGGGTTTGGGCCAAAATATCCAACAAAGATCTAGCTTTAGCGGATTCACTAACCACCAAAGCTTTTTCATCCCAGCCTTGATTGGGTTGCCGTTGATGTTGTTCCATTAACAGGTCAATATAAAACTGATAATAATCCTGTTTGGAAGCTAAAAAGCTAGCCCTTAAATCCTCGTTGCCAATGGCCTGTCGTAGATTTTCCAGTAAATAAATTGCCTCTTCAATTTCCGCCATGGCCTGCTGTACTTCTCCCTGTTGCTTCCAAGCCACCGCTAACCAATAGCGAGTTAAGCTTTCCTTCAGGCGATCGCCAGTGGTTTGTCGTAGGATTAAAGCCCGTTGATAGTAATCGAGCGCTGTGGGTAAATCCCCTTGCAAAAAAGCTAGGTAACCCAAATTATTTAAGCTACTAGCTTCCCCATTTTTATCCCCCAACCGTTGCCAGATTATTAATGCTTTTTGGTAATTTTCTTGGGCTAAATTTAATTGCTGATTTTGCACCTGCATAAAAGCGAGGTTATTTAATCCCGCTGCCTGGCCTCGCACAAGATCCGGTGTGGCCCGATCGCCAAGGTCATGGATCAAACCTTGCCAATGTTGAAAAGCATTTTCTTCCAGGGCTAAAGCGCCTTTTAGATCTCCACTGGCTAATTTCACCTGGGCCAAATTATGTTCAATGCCAGCGATATTACCCCGGTTCCCCAAGGATTGGGCCTGGGCCAAAGCTTTGTTGTAAAAATACTCGGCCTGAGTTGTTGCCCCCAAAGTCAAATACATTTGCCCCAACTCATTCTGACTAATCACCTCCCCCGTTTTAAAGTTGGCTTGTTGCCAAAGGGGTAAGGACTTTTCCAAGCTTTCAAATGCCTCCTGGTAGTTACCCTGTTGTAATTGCAATTGGGCGATCGCCACCAGACCATTAGCCTCCGTTTGGGTATCTTTCAAGGCTTGGGCGGTGGTTAATAACTCTTGGTAACAGGCTAAGGCCTTTGTCGGGGGAGCCAACTGACGCTGAACCAAACAAAGAAAATTTAACGTGACCGCTATCTGGGGTAAATTATTTTCCTGCCGCCAGAGGGCCAAGGCCTCTTCCCAGGAACTTTGGGCCGCTTGAAAATCTGTTAGGTTACCCTGCTGATAATGCTTGAGACCCTGATTAAAATATTGCTGAGCAGTGGCGATCGGAGTTTTACTTTCTCCTTTCAAGATGACTTCTGGGGGAGACTGGGCTAAAGATATATAACTCCATTTCCCGCCCCCCAAAACACAAACTGTGACCACGGAGGCAAAGGTTAAGTTGAACAAAAAACGCACTGCCATGACCACTTTTTCTCCAATAAAATACGTTGATAAACGGCTAAGATGGAAGCGAAAATTTTCCTGTGTCGTCTAGCCCCAAAGAAAAACGACTTTCCCCCCCCCTAACCAATTTTACGTTCCCCTACAGATCCTTTCCCGGTGCCATGCCATGATTACCCCACCCAGCTCACCCAAAGCCAAATTTCTTAAACTAAGTGCCATCGGTGCTTCTGCGCCCTTACTCGCCCTGGGATGGGCCGTGGCCCCCAGCCAAGCCCAAATCAGCCAAGCAGTGGTGCAGGAAATCATTGACGGTCCCCAGGTTTACATCGAAGAAATCCAGGCAAAAGTGGATGACCAAGCGGAATTTGGCCAGGTCATAGTGACCAAAAAAGCCAGAGCCGGAATATTGTTTAATAATGGGGCGTCAGGAAGATTGAGCGAAAATGCCAGCGTAATTGTCGGTCAATGCGTAGAGTTGGAACGGGGTAAGTTGCTGGCCAGTGGTCCTGTCAATGGTTGTATGGCGGGGGTCAGTGTGGCGGTGACTGGCACAGTGTATGTCATGGAAAGGAATGAAGGTCAATCGGGGGAAATTAAGGTTCTGGAGGGGGCGGTGTTGGTTAGTGATCCGGAAAATCCACAGCAAAGAACTCGGGTTAAAGCGGGGGAAAAGGTCAGTGTTTTGGAGGGCATCCTCGGTTCTGTGATTCCCATGACTCCGGAGGAGTTAGTCGCCCTTTTGAGTGGTAGTTTGTTCAATGGCTTCAGCATTCCGATCACTCCGGATGGAGCCTTGCAGAGTATGTGCTCCAACCTTTTGCCCGGGCTGAGTTGTTCCACCGGCGGAGTGAACTACTCTCCCCCTATCCCCAGTTTGCCGGTGCCCATTCCTTTCCCCAGCTTTGGTTTCTAAATCAATAGTCAACAGAAAACCTTCCCCTCAACTAAGTTGCTGGGAAAATGTATTTGTCGGCCAAGGGACTTGGATGGGGAAATGGAACTTCACCGCCCCATTCGAGCTTAATCTTTGGGATACTACGGACAAATTGCCGGGTTCGGATGTTTTATTTGCTTCGTTTAATTCACATTGACCACAATTTTTGTTTGAAATATTTGCAATAAAATTATGACCTTAGCAAAACGGATTTTGCCTTGTTTAGATGTCAATGCAGGGCGGGTGGTCAAGGGCATAAACTTTGTTGATCTCCAAGATGCCGGGGATCCGGTGGAGTTGGCCCGGGCCTATAACGAAGCGGGGGCAGACGAGTTGGTGTTTTTAGACATCACTGCTACCCACGAGCAACGGGACACCATTATTGATGTGGTTTATCGCACTGCGGAAGAGGTGTTTATTCCCCTAACGGTAGGGGGCGGCATTTCTACGTTGGAACATATTAAAAATCTGCTCCGGGCTGGGGCAGATAAGGTGAGTGTTAATTCCTCTGCTGTGCGGGACCCGGACTTTATTAGTCGAGCTAGTGACCGTTTTGGGCGGCAATGCATTGTGGTGGCGATCGATGCCCGTCGTCGGTTAGATGCGGATAATCCCGGCTGGGATGTGTATGTGCGGGGGGGGCGGGAAAACACCGGCCTAGATGCGATCGCCTGGGCGGAGGAAGTGGCCAAACGGGGGGCAGGGGAATTGCTGGTCACCAGTATGGACGGGGATGGCACCCAAGCGGGTTACGATCTGGCCCTCACAGCGGCGATCGCCGAACGGGTGGAAATTCCGGTGATTGCTTCCGGGGGAGCGGGTAATTGTCAGCACGTGTACGAAGCATTCACGGAAGGCAAAGCTGAAGCGGCACTGTTAGCTTCCCTATTGCACTATGGTCAGTTAACCATTGGGGAGTTGAAAACCTTTTTAGAAGCGAGACAAATTCCAGTCAGGCACACTGCGGTTTGTGGCTAAGGGGACAACTAGGAATAAATTTTTTGTCAAATCCCTTCAATCCTGATGATGGTGGGCCAAAAGCAATTCTTCTTGCAACAACTTTTGATAAAGTTCCGGTAAACGTCTGGTAATCACATTGTCCTCAATGCCGTAGCCCAAACTAGTCCAAGTGGGGGAAAGGTGACGCAAAACCTGGTCTAGATGCCCTGCCCGCAATTGGGCCCCAATATCCATCCCCCAGGCTTTGGTATCAGCTAGCCAACGGTAAAGCACTTGGTCCTGGTACTCCGGCTCAAAGCTGTAATTTTTCCAGAGCAAAAATTTCTGGGGCTGGGGATGATATTTACCCGCTTTTTCAGCCCAGGTGGTATTCAAAAACTGGTAACGCCCAGAGGCAGTACTGCAATTGCCCCGATTCGGCCCCATAAAAATTTTGACGCAACGGTTGGGATGTTCGCTCAAGTCCTGGACATGCTGTCCCCCGTAAATAACGTTATAGGGTTGGGGCGTATTGGCTTCACTAGCACTGATGGTCCGCATCAAGGCCCGCAGATAGGGATCCCCCCCTTCCATCACTAGAGGGGCGATTTCCACCGAACTGGAGAAAGAAGGTAGTTTTAGCTTCGACCAAGGGGACTGCCACAGGGCCATACCTCCCCAACCCAACAAAACGGCGATCGCCATGGTCCAGGGCCAGGGGGAAGCTAACCAGGGGCGACTTTTAGCCGAGGAAAGGTCGGATGGGGAGTGGGAATTGGGGTCAAGCAAAAATTCGCGGTCAATCATGGATGGGGGCCAGCGGAACCAGGGCGCTTTCCATCATAGGACTATAGCCATGGCAGAATAAGTTTCCCTTTTTTAGAGAAATTCATCCCCTACGACGAAGAAACCAAAGCCTTCCCAGAAAAGCTTTAAAATAGTTAACAAAGCTAAATTGTTGCAACAGTCGATCTTCTGCGACCACCGTTGTCAATTTTCCTCCAGCTTCTTAAGTTTTAACTTTTTCCTTTTCTGCACCTTGAACGTTTCTGTCCCCCGTATCCCGTCCGATTTACCGATGTTTGATGCCATTGATGCAGCCCTAGCTGACATTAAAGCGGGCAAGGCCGTGGTGGTGGTGGACGACGAAAATCGAGAAAATGAAGGGGATTTAATCTGTGCGGCCCAATTTGCCACCCCTGCTCTAGTTAACTTTATGGCAGTGGAAGCCCGGGGCTTGATTTGCCTAGCCATGACTGGTGATCGCCTGGACGAATTGGATCTGCCCTTGATGGTCAGTAAAAACACCGACAGCAACCAAACCGCTTTCACCGTCAGCATTGATGCAGCCCCCCATTTGGGCGTAACCACAGGGATTTCCGCCGAAGACCGGGCCCGGACGATCCAGATTGCCATTAACCCCGTCACCCGCCCGGAGGACCTTTCCCGACCTGGCCATATTTTCCCTCTGCGGGCCAAAACTGGGGGAGTACTGAAACGAGCCGGCCACACCGAGGCGGCAGTCGATCTTTCTCGCCTAGCAGGACTCTATCCAGCGGGGGTAATTTGCGAAATTCAAAATGCCGATGGCTCCATGGCCCGCCTACCGGAATTGGTGGAGTATGCCCGCAAATATGACCTCAAACTGATCAGCATTGCCGATTTAATCAGTTACCGACTCCAACATGACCGCTTTGTGCAACGGGAAACCATCTGTGAATTTCCCAGCCAGTTTGGGGAGTTTAAACTCTACGCCTACCGCAATTTATTGGATCAAACAGAGCACATTGCCATTGTGAAGGGTGATCCTAGTGAATTTGGTCAACAGCCGGTGATGGTGCGGATGCATTCAGAATGTTTAACGGGGGATGCCCTGGGTTCTCTCCGTTGTGATTGCCGCATGCAACTCCAGGCGGCCCTCAAAATGCTGGAAAACCATGGTTTGGGGGTGGTGGTTTATCTCCGCCAGGAAGGCCGGGGTATTGGTTTGGTCAATAAGCTCAAGGCCTATTCCCTACAGGATTTGGGCTATGACACCGTGGAAGCGAATGAAAGATTAGGTTTTCCGGCGGATCTGCGGGACTACGGCATGGGGGCGCAAATGCTCAACGATTTAGGGGTGAAACAAATCCGTTTGATCACCAACAATCCCCGTAAAATTGCCGGACTGAAAGGCTACGGTCTAGAAATTGTCGAACGGGTGCCCCTGTTAATTGAGGCCAACGACTATAACTCCCATTACCTGACCACCAAGGCAGAAAAACTAGGGCACTGGTTAGTCAAAAACTATCTGCTGGCGATCGCCATTAAATTTACTCCCAACGTTGCTTCGGCCCAACAACGGTACGAAAAATTGGAAAAAATCCGGGCCCTGTTACAGGGAACCCCCCTCATGGTGCATGAAGACAACCGCCCCGTGGCGATCGCCCTATTTGGCAAAAATAGCCTAATTTTCCACGTCGGCCTAGACCAAAACTTACCATCGGGCCAGCCTTGGCAAAAGCACGACCATTCTCCCTACCCCGCTTTGGTAAAGGATTTTCTCGTACAGCTCAAACAATGGCCAGACCTACAGGCTCTAGCATTCCTCATCGCCCAAGGGAAAGACCCCATGGAAACTCTCCAAGTCAGTCTGGACCGGGAAAATGTATCCTTTGCCGACCTCACCGCCGACGCCCTAAACCAATGGCAGCCCCAAACGGTGTACACCTACAGCAAGCAAGGCAGCGGAGAAATGACTAACAGATGAATTCCATTTCCCCCCAGGAACATAGTTGTGGAGTTTTAGATATTTACTAGAATCACAGCCGGGCCAGGGCCTTAATTTTAGATTGCTTATCGGCGGCTAAAAAAGTCAATTCCTCCGCTTGCACCAGACCTTCCTTGAGCAGTTGGGCAAAAACAAAAATAATCACCGACTGGCGATCGTCGTACTTGCCATCAATTTCGTGGCGTTTTGCACTCAAAAAATCATGGAGTTTCCAAAGATCATCGATCTGCGTAATTTGGGAAGCTTGGGCTTGCACCGTTGCCAACAGTCCATCCAATTCTCTTTGGTAGGCCTTACGGAACAGGGCATGGGCAGACTGGGTTTCAGCTTGGGACCAAGGTGCTTCGGCGGTTTGTAACATTAACTTATGATATTGATTTGTAATTATCATTACCATAATAAAAAAAGTGAGCCTGCTCTGCAACGAGAAGCCCACAGTTATTAGTATTTTGGCTGCTTGTCCGACCGACTATGGCAAAGACAAAACTCTGAAGGGAGTTATTCTAGCGAGCAAAGTTGAGTAATTCTTTGGGGGAAGCAAGGAGGTCGATCGCCACAAAGAAAATTTTGCCCTCGGGGTTGAGGAGAAAGCGCCAGGCGATATTCATGCCCACGTTGCCACCAAACCAAGGGGTTTGCACCTTACCGGTAACTTTAATTTGGGTGAAACCATCTTCAGCGGGTTCAGTAACCCCCCGTTCCGGGATCAATTTCAGGTTTTGGCACTCTTCCCGGAAAAAGCGGAGCACATTTTCTTTACCGACAATGGGCCGTTGGAAGGGCGGTTGGAGGGCACCGTCGGAGGTGAACAATTCGATTAAGGTGTCGAAGTCATTGGCATTGAGGTTGTCCATGTAGTTGAGGACAGTGGCATTGGTCACCCCTTCAATGGAAACTTTGGTGCGGCTGGCGGTATCTTGGGGAGGAACTACGGGCTCAGCGATGCGTTTGCCGTCCTTACCAGCGGTGAAGCCCATGTCCACCACGGCATTACGCAATACGGTAATTTGTTGACCGGATTCTAGGCCTTGGATCGTAGCTAGCACTGCATTGGCATTGGCAGAAAGTTGGTAACCAGCGGGAATGGGGGCGACAAAGCCCTGCTCCATCAGTTCGCCTAAACGGTACCAGAAGCCAAGTTTAATGTTGGGGGACCAACTGGCGTAGGTGCGGCACAGGGGAGTGTCAGCTCGGTTGGCCAAGTCACACATGGCCTGGGTTTGTTGGAGGGGCCCCATGGCTTGAATTTCCTTGAGGGCATTTTCGGCCAGTTGCATGCTGGCGGCCCCAGGGGCGGCGATCGTAAGGGTTTTACCCATTTCTAGGTAAGCAAACCAAATCAGAGCTAATTGATCTTCGGCATTGAGTTGGCTAAAACGGGCGATGGTAGCGGGTACAACGTCGGCCGCTAGGGTGTTAGGGAAAATTCCGCGGGCAGAGTCAATGGTGAATGGCATAGGTTTTATACGTGAATCAACTTTCCCCAGAATTTACCATGGTTTGGTAGCCCCCTTTAGGATCGGAAAACCGAATGAAAACCCAGATTTTTTCTAAAAGTTTGTCCTAGCTTGACAATAATAGGACAAAGAATATAGTGGCTGAATAATTATTGTGTGGGCTACTATTAGTTGGGGAATCTAAATGATGGCATCAACGGATACAAATCAGATTGTTCTATTATTTATTTCCTCTCAGTGGTAACTGGTTGGAGTGGTGATCAATAATTGTTCCCTAGTCGCGACAATAGTCACTCTCTAAAACTATTTTTCTTCAGGCTCAGCTTTTTTCCTGTAACGCTCCTATGCTTTATCAATTGGTCGTTGATTCACCCTCGTTTAAAAAGGTCATTCGTTTACAAAATTCTTGTTATTCCATTGGCCGTCATCCGAGCAACACCATTGTTATTCCTTCTCCCCAAATTTCCCGTCGCCACGCCACCCTAATCAAAAAAATTAATCCTAATTTAGATATCTCCTTCCACATCATTGATGGAGATTTAGAAGGTCATCGCAGTCGTAATGGAGTGTGGGTTAACGGTGAATCCCATCTAGATTATGAGTTGGTGCATGGAGACGTCATCGCCCTATCGGAAGATATTCAAATTTTCTATCAGGCCATCCCCACCGACCCCAAAGATACTATCTCCGGCGGCGGCGATCGCCAGCGGTTAACCCCAGATCTATCAGAGCATTTTCCCCAGGAACAATGGGACATCACTCTGATTGGCCACGAGGATGACTTATCCCAACTGAGCCATGAAAAGCTATCTAAACTAGCCGCCTGTATTGAATATAGTCCCTACCCCATGGTGGAGATCGATTACTTCGGCAACTTGACCTATCTGAACACAGCTACTAAGGAAAAGTTTCCCTCCATTCAGAAAGATTCCATGGCCCATCCCCTACTCAAAGATATTATTCCCCAAAGGGAAGATACTCCCATTTACTATCTCCGCACTAGAGAGGTACAAATAGGAGATAAATTTTATGAGCAACATATTCACTATCCCGCCGAAAGTCAGTTTATACGTAGTTACATTTTCGATATCACAGAGCGTAAAGTAATTGAGCAATCAATTCATTACCAAGCTTTTTATGATCCCCTAACGGACTTGCCCAACCGCTTTTTGTTCAAGCAAGAATTGGGTAAAGTCCTAAGTAACGTTCAGAATCAAAGCAGTGTTTTAGGTTTAGTGCTTTTAGGTTTCCGAGAACTGCAATCTTTAAATGACTTGCTGGGGCACAGCGTCGCCGATGAAGTACTCAAAATTATCACGGAAAGATTATCCGCCCATGTGAGATTAGAAGATTTACTTTGCCGGTGGCGTGGAGATACTTTTATATTGTTAATTCAATCCTGCCGTAACCTCGACGAAATTGAAGTTTTTGTGCGACGACTGTTGGCAGTGCTAAAAAGACCATTTTTCATTGCTAATAATCCCCTTTACCTCCAGGGCTATGCGGGCATTGCCTGTTATCCCAACCATGGTGATAACGTGGAAATTTTGCTGAACCGAGTGGGAATAGCATTAAACGAAGTTAAGGACATCGGCAGTCGGCAATACTGCTTCTATGAAGAGTCCATGAATAGTGACCATTTAGAAAGAATTCAATTGGAGCATGCCCTACACCAGGCTTTGGAAAGGGATGAATTCTTGCTTTATTACCAACCGATTATTGATGTGCAATCCGGTCGCCTTTGTGGAGTGGAAGCTCTGATTCGTTGGCAACATCCCATTCACGGTTTAGTATCTCCAGGATTATTCATTGGTTTGCTGGAAACCACTGGCCTAATTATTCCCGTGGGGGAATGGATTATGCGTACAGCTTTTCAACATTTCCACCATTGGGCTCCGGCGGTAGACGATGATTTTCGCATTGCCATTAATCTGTCTCCCCAACAGTTCCAAGCTCCGGATTTGTTGCCAACAATTTTACGTATTTTGGCAGAGTCTTCCCTCCCTCCCCATCGTCTTGAGGTGGAAATTACCGAAAATATTGTCATGCAGAACGTCACAGCTACCCAAAATCTCCTCAATGCTCTGCAATCCCACGGTATTCGGCTTTCCATGGATGATTTTGGCACTGGCTATTCTTCCCTTTCCTATCTTAAAACCTTTCCTTTCAATACCCTGAAAATTGATCGTTCCTTTACTAAAGATATCCTCCACACCCCCAAGGATGCTGCCATTATTCAGGCCATGCTGCTGTTGGGCAATGGTTTTAATTTAAACATTATTGCTGAAGGTATAGAGGAGGAGCCCCAAGCTCGTTGTCTCTACGATTTAGGTTGCCGAGAAATGCAAGGTTATTGGTTTAGTCATCCCCTTTCAGAAGCAGAAATTACGGCTTTCCTAGCAGAAGGCAATTTCCAAAGATTTTGCCTCGGTTAGGGAGCTTTTTCGACGAATTTAGTATAGCTAAGTTCATTGATTGCATTCCAACTAAACATTTGACTGCGGAATGTTTGCCATTGTTGATAAATTTCCTTAAATTGGGCATCTTTACTGGCAAATTCTGCTAGCAATGCTCGGGAAGTTTCCTGGGCCACTGTTAAAATTTCTGGAGAAAAGGATTTCAGAATTGTGCCTCCATCCAGTAATGTTTTCAGGGCAATGCTATTAAAAGTTTCATAACGGGATAGCATCAATAGATTGGCACTACGGGCCGCTTCCTGGAAAATAGCTTGGTATTCCGGCGGCAATTTCGCCCATTGGCTTTGGTTTACCAATACGTCCAAGCTGGGGCCTGGCTCCCACCAACCGGGATAGTAATAGTATTTGGCCGCCTTATTTAGCCCTAACTTTTCGTCGTCGTAGGGCCCTACCCATTCCGCTGCGTCAATGGTGCCCCGGTCTAGAGCTAGGAATAGTTCTCCCCCAGGAATCACCTGGACGTTGACCCCTAGTTGAGCCATTACCTGCCCTCCCAAGCCGGGAATCCGCATTTTTAAACCCCGCAAATCCGCTAGGGATTCCACTGGCTTTTTAAACCAACCAGCCATCTGAGCCCCGGTGTTACCGGCGGTGAAGTTAATGATATTAAAGTCGCTGTAAACTTTTTGGATCATTTCCAACCCCCCCCCGGCATAGAGCCATGCATTTTGTTGTTGGGCCGTCAAACCAAAGGGCATCACGCAGGCAAAACCCAGGGCCGGATTTTTGCCGATGTAGTAATAACTGGCGGTGTGGCCACATTCAACGGTGCCATTTTGTACTGCGTCTAGCACCTCTAACCCCGGCACAATTTCCCCAGCGGCGTAGGGCGTAATCTGGAATTTACCCCCGGTCATGGCGGCGATCGCCTTGCAGAAGTCCTCAGCGCCCCCAAAAAGAGTGTCGAGGGATTTGGGCCAACTGGTGACCATGCGCCAACGAATATTTGGCAGTTCTCCTCCAGCGGTGGCTTGATTATTGGAGGTGGTGGCCTTGCCACAGGCAACTAAACCAGCAGCAGTTCCAGCGGCGATCGCCGATTGGCCAAGGAGTTGACGGCGTTTCATAGGGACGGGGGATTAAAAATATGATTGAAGGGATTTTCCCACAGGTTTACGGCGATATTCGGTCGATTTTGGAAAACTTGTCTTTAATTTAAAATGTAAATGTGATTGTTGATCAACCTAATGGCGATCGCCAAATTGGCGGCAAATTAACCATGATTGCTTCGCCCGACCTCCGACCGACCCCATTGACCCCAGAGGAATATCTAGCCTGGGAAGCGAAACAAGAAATCTGCCACGAGTACATTGACGGGGAAATCCTAGCTATGACTGGTAGCAGTATTCCCCACGATGATTTGGTTATTAATTTGCTGGGCGTTCTATTACCCCACATTAAAAGTCGGGTTTCTATTTTTCCTAAATTTCCAATGTATTGTCTTTTTACATAATCTGTTGTTTTCCCTTTTTTTGGGGTCTCCTGTTTCATCTATTATTACTATTATTTCTCTTCCTTCTAAAACTTCTAAGATAATATTTAATCTTCTTTTTTCTAATTCTTTTAATTCCCAAGGAGAATCTGTCATAAAATGCAGTAGTCCCTGTTCATTTTTCAATCCTAGTGATGATGCTATTGCAGGTAGACTCTTTCTTTTTATATCACTTAATATTCCCACAATGATATATTTAAATGACTCATAAGACCTCACTTCTGGAAATATATCTTTATACAATTCACTATATGTGTCTACACACTGTACTGTCTTTTTCGCCTCTCTTGTCTTTGTCATTCTCCCTCCGGGCTTTTCAGCCTTTTATCTCCATTTTAATTCCCTCAGTCTGATGAAAGAGGGATAATTTTATTCCCCCGGCCCAGTTCCCACCGCAGTTGTTCTGATTCGCGACCCCACCATGGCCTACTGGTTATTTCAAGGCAATCCTAAGTACTATCGCATTCTTCAAGCCATTGAGGAGCAAGAGGAATTGCCCTGGTTGGTGACCCGTTATAGCAAAGAAATTCAAGTTGGCGATCGGGCTTTGATCTGGATGGCCGGGCCAGAAGCAGGGATTTATGCCATTGCCGAAGTAACTAAGCCGCCGGAAATTTACCCAGAGCTACCCGATGGGCAATATTGGCTAATGTCTGACCAAGCTAAGTTGGATAAACCGAGGGTACAGCTCAGATTCCTACGCAAGTTGCTGGGCCAACCCCTCCGCCGCCACGAACTCAAACAGGACCAGATTTTACGGGATTTACTGGTTATTCGGGCTCCCAACAGCACCAACTTTCGGGTCACAGAAGAGCAATGGCAGCGTGTCTATAGCCTTAAAGGCTAGAAAAAAATTTCGGTTCCCATCGCCGGGATTCAACCATGGTCTAACAGTTGAACCAACCAGTTATGCCTTAATTCCCCACAGGCGATCGACCAAGCCTGCCCTATTTCCAGCTCTATGTCCTGGTTATAAATTGCTGTGATCAACAAATACAACAGCTCAAAGTCCACCCGTTCCCGCTCTTCCATAAATTGAAATTGTCCGTTGGCAGAATTATTGAGTTTTTCAATTTCTTCCCGGCCAACTTTGCCGGTGATAGCCTTTTGCCGTCGATCTCGCCAGAGGTGAAATTGATGCCTCTTCTCCAATGACACCAATTGATTAAAGTTCTTAATATAGTTGGTAAATTGACTACCATCGCGGTGCAAAAATGCGATGACTGTTGAGGCTTTAGCGGTACGAATCAAGATATGTTCTGGTAACCTTTTTCTGCCCAGACTAAGAAAATCAGTTTTGAAAGAGTGTATTGAGTTAAGGGCTTCCAAAATAATTTTTAGTTTGCCAATATCATCGGATTCAGTGATTATTTGTAGTTTTTGATAATCATCTTTTAAGATTTCACGATTTTGGCAGAAGAAATCTTTTACCTGTATTTCTAGCGATTGTTGCGACTGATTTTCTGTAATGAAAAAATTGAAATTAAGATCAGCGTCAATTTCATTATTTTGATTAGTTTCCCCCACGGGATTACCAATTAATGCTTTGCTTACATTCTGGCTTGTAGGAGCAAAAAAGTTTGTTAAAGTCAAGCCAATGTCGTAAATTTTTGCTTGCAAATCACTTAATCCATTTTCCAGTAAATTTAATCTTTGCTCGAAATCAAGATTTTTGTTACCAAGGTCGAAATTCTGAGGGATGATGCCAGATCCATTAGCCTTAGCAGAATAAAGTTTGGAAGCATTATTGATCAAGTGACGAATTGACGGTGAGCGCAAAAGGGAGGTAATTTCTTGCTCACTAAATATATCCGTGAGCTTAACCCCTACTGCATCAGCCTTGGTCATCAACACCTGACCCATCAATTGATCGTCTGGACGGTCAAGATTAATGTGATATTGGCCTACCCTTTCCACCACGGAAGAATCCCAATGGGACTGAAAATATTGCCACCGATCTGGAAAAAGGTTTAGGATAACCAAACAGTTGGGCACATGGGTAAAAATTTCCTTAAGCGCTTCGCCGAAGCCAATTAATAAGCTCTGGTTTTTGGGTAAACCCAGCACTTCCAATTGATCAAATACCATTACTAACGGCTCGTCCAACAAGGATAATTTACTGAAAACTGAAATTGCTTCCAGGGAAAAGCCCTCCTTACCCAGGTTTTCATGCCAATTACTCAAACCCAATAACATTAAATCTTCTTCACTCAATTCTTGTCCGGCCAACCAACGTGCAGTGGTCTGTTGACGATAACGTTCTGTATAGCGACAAAATTTGATAATTCCCTTAATAATTTCAGGGCTATTTCCTCCAATGCCATAGTGCTCTGTCCACCATTCACTGGCTCTTTTTTCAATGTGATCCCAGTAATCCCGTTTCTTATCTGTTCCTTCCGTTCCTAGTAGCTGATAAATATTTAAGGGGTTTTGCTGGACAATATCGACTATATGTTGATCTTTTTGGGTCAGCCGAATATTTTTCATTTGGCTAATTAATTTAGTAAAACTATGGGCCAGCAAAAACTCTAGCTGACTATAACTAGTGCCGGGAATTTGATAAATGAACGATTCTAAAATGCGGCTGTAAATATGGTAAATGATTGATTCTTGATTGTTGGGGTGGCGTATGAATAATACTCGGTTTATCTGTAAAATTTCCTTGGTGAGCCGCATCATCAGGTGGGTTTTCCCTGATCCAGGAATCCCTGTCACTACTACACCCTTAGATTGTCGATTTTTATCCTGTCTGACTTCCTTAATGATTGCCTTCAGTTGTTCAAATTGTTGTTGATAAATAGCTTTTGCATCAACGTGTTCCTGAAAAGGGGTGTCAACTCTACTGGAAGAAAAAGGATTAATGCCAATATTCATTGATTTGGAAAAGCCGTTGCAATCTTGTAAAAAATTGTATAACTGGTGGGTGAAAAGGGCATCGTAGCGAGCGCGGTGCGCCGATTCTTGGTTGAAATACTTGCCTTCAACCTTTAAGAAAAATTTTTTGCTCAAAAACTCCAAAGAGTAACTGCTTAGGCCGGGATATTTTTCCTTGGCCAACTCAATAGTACATTGGGTGCTTATTGGCCGCCAAGGAATGCCCACCTGCAAACAGCTATTTCGTAAGACACGGCAGTCATGGTCAGCATAATGGAAAATGACTAAATGCCCATGGGTGATGCGCCAAAAATTTTCCAACACCTGTTTCAGAGGAAAAACTTTTAAACCCTGTGCTCGATCTGCTAAGACTTCATCCACCAATGCTTCATATACCACTTCCCCACAGTGATTAATAATGCAAATTTCCCTAAGTATTTGAGAACCTTCAGAATCTACAACGAAAAAGGAACTGGGTTTATCCATAGCTGTGATGGGAAGCAATTACTCCCATGATAGCCACAAGAATAACTTCAAATTTAATTCACCAGATAAAATAGCTTAAGTGTATTGCTCACCTCCACGCAACTACATGTAACCGGTTAAATACCAAATTTTCCCGATCTCAACTAAATCAATCGCCTAGGGCAGGGAAATCTGAAGTAAATCTAAAGAATATTGATGCTGTAGCCAAGTTTTCTTTCCCCTGGGGAGAGTGTTGGTTAGAATCTGACGGTGACTGGGGTTTTTCTCCCCCCCTTGCCCCCATCGTTGAGGTTGCAGATCAAAACCATGGCTGAGTCTATTCTCCCCAATGCCATTCGCTCCCAAAGTCAACCCCAAGCCTTTGTCCAGGTTGAAGTCTGGATCCGTCGGCTGGTATGGAAAATTGTCATTGCCACAGTGTTATTGATGGCGGTGGGCAGTGCCACCAGGGTGATGAATGCAGGGTTGGCCTGTCCTGACTGGCCTCTGTGCTATGGTCAGTGGGTTCCCAGTCAACAAATGAATTTACAGGTATTTTTGGAATGGTTCCATCGCTTGGATGCCGCGTTGATTGGTTTTAGTACCCTGATTCTGGTGGGCTTGAGCTGGTGGTTCCGTCGGGTTCTACCCAAGTGGTTACCCTGGGCTACCTTAGGCTCCCTGGCGTTGATCCTGGTGCAGGGATTGTTGGGGGGGCTGACAGTGATCGAACTGCTACGGTTTGACATTGTAACCGCCCATTTGGGCACAGCCATGGCTTTTTTGGGTTCTTTGGTGATCATTGGTCTCTGTCTGATGCCCTACCAAAGTAATCAAACGGCGGGCAAGTTAAGGCCGGTGGCCCTGGCTAGCACCACCATCATTTATCTGCAATGTTTACTGGGGGGATTGGTGGGTTCCCAGTGGGCGGCCCATCAGTGTTTGGCGATCGCCGGCACACAATTTTGCCAAGTGTTGCACAGTCATCTGTTGGGGGTGTTACCGACGGTGTTGGGGGTGGGACTGACTTTTTGGTGTACCAGGCGCACTCCGGCCCTAAATCCCTTTTTGCGCCAGTTGGGCAATGGGGCCCTAGCCCTTTTGGGGGGACAGATCCTATTGGGAGTTGCTACGCTAAAGCTCCATTTACAAATTGAACCCCTAACCGTAGCCCACCATACAGTGGGAATTTGTCTCTGGGCTACCCTGTTGGCGATCGCCGTTTTGGCGGTGCGGGACCATCGACCGACGGCCCCCATTACATCCTGATGATAAAAATCTTTAAGTCTCCCTAGGGAGGGAAATTTCTGCCGTTGCGGTTAAACTAACTGCCATTTTTTGTCCAGTTGGGGAATACTCGCTTAAAATTCAGGAAAAATTTTTGATCTCCCCCCTGCTTACCCTTTCTTTTGATTCTCTATGGTTACTTCGACAAAAATCCATCGCCAACACGATTCCATGGGGGCGGTGTGCAAAAGTTATTATCAGTTAACCAAACCGAGAATTATCCCCCTCTTGCTGATTACCACCGCTGCTTCCATGTGGATTGCCTCGGAAGGTCGGGTGGATTTACCCAAATTGCTGATCACTCTGCTGGGAGGAACCCTTGCAGCCGCTTCAGCCCAAACCCTGAACTGTATTTACGACCAAGACATTGACTATGAAATGCTCCGCACCAGGGCCCGACCCATCCCAGCCGGAAAAGTGCAACCCCGCCATGCGTTGATTTTCGCCCTAGCCTTAGGGGTACTTTCGTTCGCTCTTTTGGCCACCTTTGTCAATGTACTAAGCGGTTGCCTAGCATTATCCGGCATTGTCTTTTACATGTTGGTCTATACCCATTGGCTGAAACGACACACGGCCCAAAACATTGTCATCGGTGGGGCTGCGGGTTCCATTCCCCCCTTGGTGGGCTGGGCCGCTGTTACGGGGGATTTAAGCTGGACTCCCTGGGTACTGTTTGCGCTAATTTTTCTTTGGACTCCCCCCCACTTTTGGGCCCTGGCTTTGATGATCAAGGATGATTATGCCCAGGTGAATGTCCCCATGTTGCCGGTAATTGCGGGGGAGGAAAAAACCGTTAGCCAAATCTGGTACTACTCACTGTTGGTGGTGCCTTTCAGTTTGCTGCTAGTTTATCCTCTGCACCAGTTGGGCATACTTTATCTGGCGATCGCCATTATTTTGGGGGGACAATTTCTGGTCAAAGCTTGGCAACTCAAACAGGCTCCCGGCGATCGGGATTTGGCTAGGGGATTGTTCAAGTTCTCCATTTTTTACCTAATGTTGCTCTGCCTGGCCATGGTGATTGACAGTTTGCCCGTCACCCATCAGTTGGTGGCCCAAATGGGAACTTTACTGTTGGGTTAAAGTTGAACCATGGCCCAGGTTTGGTTTTTCTCAAAGCTCCACTGACTTATTTGCCAATTCCTCCTTCCTTTCCTCCCATGTGTCTAGCCCTACCTGGCCAGGTTGTCAGTTTAATGCCCAACTCCGATCCCCTGTTACTGACGGGAAAGGTTAGCTTTGGGGGCATCATTAAAACCATTAGCCTTGCCTACGTACCCGAGGTTAAGGTGGGGGATTACGTGATTGTCCATGTGGGCTTTGCCATTAGCATTGTGGACGAAGAGGCGGCCCAGGAAACTTTGATAGACTTGGCAGAAATGGGAGTTTAATTCCTAGAGTTAAGAATAGAGAAATAGACACGACTCCAGAACCGTTACGGGTGACAAATAATGTACGGCCCAGATCCCCAAAATAAGCATCCCATGGCGGGATTTGCCCAGATTTGCTTTATTAAAAATACTGTTTCTAACCCCAACATAATTATTGGTGATTACACCTATTACGACGATCCCGAAGATTCAGAAAACTTTGAGCGCAATGTTCTGTACCATTTTCCCTTCGTTGGCGATCGCCTGATCATTGGCAAATTCTGCGCCCTAGCCCGGAATGTAAAATTTATTATGAATGGGGCTAACCATGCCATGGAAGGATTTTCCACCTATCCCTTTGCAATTTTTGCTAATGGTTGGCAAACAGCAGAACTGGAAGAAGAACCGCCCCATAAGGGAGATACAGTCATTGGCAATGATGTGTGGATTGGGTACGAAGCGGTAATTATGCCCGGAATAAAGGTGGGAGACGGGGCCATTATTGCCGCCAAAGCCGTTGTCACTAACCATGTGGCACCCTACACCATTGTGGGGGGAAATCCCGCCCGTCCTATCCGTCAACGTTTTAAGGACGAAGTAGTTCAAGCTTTGTTAACCATTGCTTGGTGGGATTGGGACATAGAGAAAATTACCCGCAATCTGGACAAAATTGCCGGGGCTGATATCGAAGCGTTAAAAAACTGTAGTTAGGGCATCGGGCTAGCCGTTACATTCAAACAAACGAATGAAGAAAAAAGTCACCATTTTCAAACCATAGGGAGACTTCCACCAAATGGCAGGGAAACTACCCACCGGAGCATTGAGGGAAAAATCCCATTGGTCATACTCATCAAAACGAACCTTTCCTTCCTGCACCCAACCCACTTCCTGGGCAAAGGCCCCCATCACTTTCCGGTCTTGGGTACGCAAAGTATCGGTGTTACCACCTACCTTTTGATAGGCTTCCAATTGCCGGCTAAAGCCAAAACGATCTTCGCTGTAGGTACGCCACAGGCGATCAATTACCGTTAAAACTGTACAGGGCAAAGCAGATAAAGTTTCTGGGCTGAGGTTATCCCGATTACGATTGAGGGTTTCGAGAATAATGCGGGTGGTTTCGTGGTCCGCCGTCTTAAAATCCCCCGCAATTAAGCATTCCTGCAACCTACCATAGCGCTCAATGTCCGGGATTAAGGTCAGTTTGCTTTCCAGATTTTCCACCCGTTGGCTGAGGCTCTGGACTTGGCTGGCCAAATTCTGGCATTGTTGAGCCAGCTCAGCATAATTGTGTTCATTGGAGTCTGGGGTGATGGAATCAGCCATAAATGTTGCTTAGTTACTCCAATCAGAGTGTTTGATATCGCAGGTAATGGATTAATCTTCTCAAATTTTTTAAATTTCTTCCATCTCTAAACGCCCCGCTGTTACAGCGTCAAAAGCAAAAGCCAGTACTACAGGCATGGGATTTTTGAGCAGAAAAGCAGAACCGATCGCCAAAGCAGAAACAGCCACAGCGGCGGTTAACCAAGCTTTTTCTTCTTCGCAAAGACCTTTTTCTAGTTTAATTGCCCGGAGAATTTTGCCAGGAATGGGCTCCGGCATGACAGCCCCAGGGGGAAAAGCCCAATAGTAATTGAGTCTTTCCATGAACAAATCCGTCCAACCATTGGCTTCACACCATTCTTCAATCCAAGCGTCGCAAAAATGTCTCATGTTTAGGTATTTATGCTTACCTTGTACTCAATAAAAAAGCAACCATGGGACTAGCAACCCGGCTTTCCCGCTATCTTAGCAAGGCTATTTGGGAGGAAAGAAAAATGCCATAAAACTTAACTTTGTTTAACTCAAGTTAATGGTCCCGAATCCAGGGCAAATATGCAAATTTGTGGGCAAAAAGTGTCCCTCAAATCGACAAAAAGATCGGCAAAATTCAGTAAAACTAGGGCGTGGGCAAGGGGAGTTAAAAATTGATCGACGGGCTTGGGAAACTGTCGGAGAAGTTGAGAAGAAATATTGGGGCCTATTTAAGAACGTGTTTGAAAAGCCCCCCTGGCCCTCCAAATTTGGGGGGAAATGAGTGAAAGTCCTCCAGTATTGCCGGAGCTTTAGTGGGTCGATTTAGGGGGCGGAATAAAACTTTCCAAACAGGCTCTTAAGGATTACCATGCCATGTTTGCAGTTGTTCCCAGGCTTCCCGTTGGCTCACAAGATTTTCCTGGTCAGAGAAAAGGGCTAGGGCCGCTTCTAGGTCAGCAATGGCTTGGGCTTGCTCTCCTAATTGCCAATAAATTTTCCCCCTAGCTTTGTAGGCTTCGGCCAATTGGGGGTTTAGGGTAATGGCCTGGCTGTGGTCGGTGATCGCCCCTTGGTAGTCCGCTATTCTGGCCCGGGCAATACCCCGATTAAAATAGGCATCAGCATAGCTAGGATCTAGCAGAATTAATTCCGTAAAAATGGCGATCGCCCCCCGGTAATTTTTTTTGATCCCCTCATCCATGCCATCAATTAACCTTTCCTCCAGGGGATGGTCCCCCAGCAATGGCAGGGAACGCTCACTGTCAACCATGTCTTGGGTTAACAGAGGCAAGGGAAAAACCAATGACAATGCCCCCAACATAGCCATAGCTATGGACAAGAGGGAGCGGCCTAGGGGATAACCATGGTTAACCATAGGATTTATCTATGCCAACGGTCTGGCTTTCGGGGACTTCCTGGCAAGGGTGTGCTAGCTTTAGCTAAAGTTGAGCCCATACCTAATCAATTCCTAGATTTTTTAACATAAATCTTCCCTTAGCGAGAAGCCATGCGCGCCCTATTAATCTATCCGTTGTTTCCCCCTACTTTCTGGTCCTACGAAAAAATTCTGGAGCTAGTGGGTCGGAAGGTTTTATTGCCTCCCCTAGGGTTGATCACCGTGGCGGGCATTCTCCCTCAAGAATGGGAGTTTAAGCTGGTGGACCGCAATGTCCGCAATGTGACCGAAGCGGAATGGGATTGGGCGGAAGTAGTAATCATTTCCGGCATGATTGTCCAGCGGGATGACATGGTGGAAAACATCAAGGAAGCTAAGGCCCACGGTAAGTTGGTCGCAGTGGGAGGCCCCTTTGCCACGTCAGTACCGGATGAAGTGCAGAATGCCGGAGCAGACTTTTTGATTTTGGACGAAGGGGAAATTACCCTACCCCTGTTTGTGGAAGCGTTGGAGCGGGGGGAAACAGCAGGTATTATCCGGGCCCAAGAAAAACCCGACGTTACCACTACCCCCATTCCCCGCTATGACCTGCTGGAATTGGATGCCTACGATTCCATGTCGGTGCAGTTTTCCCGGGGTTGTCCTTTCCAGTGTGAATTTTGCGACATTATTGTCCTCTACGGCCGTAAGCCTCGCACCAAGGAACCAGCCCAGTTACTCAGGGAATTGGATTATCTTTACGAGTTGGGTTGGCGGCGATCGGTGTTTATGGTGGATGACAATTTCATCGGCAATAAGCGCAACGTTAAATTACTGCTCAAGGAACTGAAAGTTTGGCAGGAAGAGCACCAATATCCCTTTAGATTCAACACTGAAGCCTCGGTGGATTTGGCCGATGACCAGGAATTAATGGATTTGATGGTGGAGTGCTATTTTGATGCGGTCTTTTTGGGCATTGAAACCCCCGATGAAGAGAGTTTAGAATTCACCAAAAAATTCCAAAATACCCGTAATTCCCTCGCGGACTCCGTTGATAAAATCATCAAAGCTGGTCTGCGACCCATGGCGGGCTTCATCATCGGTTTTGATGGGGAAAAACAGGGGGCTGGCGATCGCATTGTCCGTTTTGCGGAACAGACGGCCATTCCCACCACCACCTTTGCCATGCTCCAGGCTTTACCCAACACAGCCCTGTGGCATCGACTAAAACGGGAAAATCGCCTGCTGGATGAGAGCAAAGGCAACATCAACCAAACCACGTTGATGAACTTTATTCCCACTCGCCCCTTGGAAGACATTGCCAACGAGTATGTGGAGGCTTTCTGGGAGTTATACGATCCCCATGGCTATTTAGACCGCAATTACCGTTGTTTTCTCAAGCTGGGGGCACCGAAATGCAAGACCGCTTTCAAACTCCCCAATTTAGTGGATTTAAAGGCTTTGGCGATTGTAATTTGGCGGCAGGGCGTTAAACGGGACACTAGGTTCCGCTTCTGGCACCATGCTTTCGGTATTTTGCGCCATAATCCCGCCGTGTTTGAGCACTACATCACCCTTTGCGCCCATAACGAACATTTCCTCCAATACCGGGAAATTGTCCGCCAGGAAATTGGTGAACAATTGCGAGATTATCTCAGCCGCCAACAACAGGACAAAGTAGAAGAAACAGTTCTCAGTCCAACGGCGATCGCCGCAGAAACAGAAAAAGTTCTAGCTAGTTAAGCCTATAAAATGTCCCGGGGATTTATGTTTTACCAACCCTGGGACAAAAGCAGGATCAATCCGATTAATTTGGGTCTGGCTGTTGTTCCAGGTAAGCAAGGAACTCGATTAACTGCTCATCGGATAATAACTGACGGGAACGTTTGCCATAGGTTTGCAAAAGATAGTTCCGTCCCTGGTCACTGGTCCAGCCCAGTCGTTTTAGTTCCAGGTTACTGCGGGCAATAATTTCCGAAAAGTCCATGGGTCCTGCGGGCAGTTCTGTTGCTCCGGAGACCGCCATATCCGGTTCAGGCGAATCTGGTTTAGCTTCAACAGCGAGGGGTAATTCTGGGGTCGCAAAGTCGAGTTGAAGTTCGGAGTCAATAGGAGCGGACTCTTCCGGTTGATTAAAGGTGCTATTGACCATTGCCGGAGGCGGGGTCGGCTCCTCTAAGGACAGCACTGGATCAGGACTAGGGGGAAAGGAAATGGGAGCGGGGGTTAAGGTTGGCTCAGGGGCGATCGCCGCCTCAACTTCCGGCGACTTTTCAACAACGGGAGTAGGGGGATGCGCAGGAGTTACCGGTGTCGGATTGACAATGGCGGGGGGAGTAACGACTTTATGGTTCTGCTTCGGAGATTTACTTTCTTTTTTAGGGGAGGAAGGTGGGGGCGATGGCTTCGCTTCCATATCTTCAACAATGGCTGTTGGGGAAGACTGTGGGACTGTTGATGAAATATGGGTTAAATCCAAGCTGGCGATCGCCCTTTCTTTGGCTAAATCCTCAGCAGCTTCTAGGGGAGACTGGGCTGCTAACGCGCTGGCCACCACAATGCCTTCTAAGGTGATGCTGGCTTGGACTATATATAACCCCCGGTCAATTTCGAGCAGGTCACAGCAGAGACTGCCCTGGGGATAATGTTGGCGAAAAAGGGAAATCAGACTGGACATTGGCATCTGGTTGCGGAGGGCCGTCCCCCATGGTAACAGAGTAACTTTGCCTTTCTGTCCATTGCCCCAGGTAAAAATTGCTCCCTGGCGATCGCCAATTTTGGCGGGATTCCCCCTAAAGGTTAAGATGGAGGTTTGTGAATTGCTCCACAAGCTAAACAAACTTCATATTGGAAAAATTACGGTTATGGCAAAGCGAGTCAAGGTCGTTTTAAACGAAACTATCAATAAACTAGGTTTCACCGGCGATTTAGTGGAAGTGGCCCCCGGTTATGCCCGGAACTATCTCATTCCCAAGGGTCTGGGAGTGGTGGCCACCCCTGGTATTTTGCGCCAGGTGGAACAAAGAAGGCTCAAGGAACTAGAACGGCTTAAAGCGGAAAAAGATGCCGCTGAAGCCCGCAAAGTGGCCCTGGAAACCATCGGTCGATTTGTGATCAAAAAACAAGTAGGGGAAGCGGAAGCTATTTTTGGTACCGTTACCACCCAGGAAGTGGCCGATGCAGTGGAAGCGGCTACCAACCAAAGTCTCGATCGCCGGGGCATCAGTCTGCCGGATATCCACAAAACTGGTTTTTACCAAGCCCAAATCAAACTGCACCCCGAAGTCATCGCTACGGTGGAAGTGCAAGTTGCTCCCCTATAAGCCGGCGGGCCCTTGCTGATCCATTGGGGCCGAGCTGGATAGATTTTTGTCAATGCTCCCCCCCCGACCTAGGAAAATTCTGGGTATCGATATCGGGGGAGTTTTAGTTTGTCAACAGGGTTAATCCGGACTTCAATCTGGGACTGAGCAAAGACAGGAATGCCCGGCATCAATACAATAGATTAAGTTAGATTAAGTTTCTGAGTGGTGGTTCTGGCCACCTTGACCAATCGTTCTTAACCCATGGCCCCTGTAATCGAAAAAAGTCCAACTGTTGCCACGGTAAATGCTTCCCCCACTGGGATATGGATTATGGCAGGCATTGTTTCCCTGGTGATATTGGCAGTGGCTTTGTTTAGTTTTATGAACTTTGACCCCTATGTAAGCCAGGTACTCGCTCTCAAAGGAGATGCGGATAGGGGTCGGGCCATTTTTCAAGCTAACTGTGCAGTTTGCCATGGCATCCAAGCTGACGGTTACATTGGCCCCAGTCTTTGGGGGGTATCCCAACGGCGGTCCCAGAGCCACATCATTCATCAGGTGGTGAGTGGTCAAACTCCTCCCATGCCCCAGTTTGAACCCAATCCCCAGGAGATGGCGGATTTATTGAATTACCTCAAAACCCTCTGAAGGGATAAGGCCAGATTGGTTTGGATAGACGTTTTTAGCCATGTTCTTAACCATCTGGTTTTAGGCCATTTGTTGGATGCCACTGCCAACCAACCCCACACCTATTGATCTCGATTGATCCCGCTGGAGTGAGATTAACCCCATTTTTAACTGACTCAAGCCTTGCCGTTTTAAACCGAAGTGGGATTTTCTGCCAACAACTGACTGACCACAGCCCCTAGACCGACGGAATTGGATGCTTTAAACAGGAGGCGATCGCCTGGTTGGAGGGTAGTTTTTAGGGCTGCCACTAAACTAGGCCCATCGCTGAAGGATTGGGTCTCCACACCGTTAGCCCCGGCGGCAATGGCATCGGTATTGGGATCATTGGCTAATAGGAAAAGACCGTCTAAACCTAGGGCTTTCACTTTGGCCCCCACCCGTTGGTGAAATGTCGGGCCATAATCTCCCAGTTCCTTCATCGCCCCCAGCACTGCTAAACGTCGCTTCCCAGGGGTATTGGCCAATAAATCCAAGGATGCCAACATGGATTCCAAGCCAGCGTTATAGGTTTCATCCAATAGAACCACGTCCTGGCCCCATTGGTAACGACGGGCCCGCCCCTTGGGTAACTCCACCGTCAGCCCCGACTGTAACTGCTGCCAGTCCAACCCTAAACATTGGGCCACGGCGATCGCCGCTAGGTAATTAGAGGCATTGTGGACACCGGCTAGGGGCAAAGGCAAACTAACTCCATCAAGGATTAAATTTTCCCCATCCACTGTCCCGTGCACATCTCCCCCTTCTAGGCCATAGGTAATGGTTTTTCCCTGCCAAAACCGTTGGGCTGTCTCCATTAACAAAGCATTATCCCGATTGAGAATGGCGGTGCTCTCGGGCGGTTGGTGGGCTAGTAATTCACACTTGGCTTCGGCGATCGCCAACTCCGAGCCTAAAAGACCAATGTGGGCAGTGCCAACGTTAGTAATTAAACCGATGGTGGGCTTGGCAATATCCGCCAAAAGAGCAATTTGCCCCCGACCCCGCATGGCCATTTCCACAATGGCAAAATCATGGTCTGGGGATAGTTCCAACAAAGTTTTCGGCACCCCAATTTCATTGTTGTAATTAGCTCTGGTTTTATGCACATTGCCAAACTGGGACAACACCGCCGCAATTAATTCTTTGGTGGTGGTCTTACCCACAGAACCGGTTACCCCAATGATGGGAATGGTAAACCGTTGTCGCCATCCCGCTGCGATGTGTTGATAGGCCACCAAAGTATCTTCCACTAAAAATTGGGCCACCGTCTCCCCTAATCCCTCCACTGGCCGATCCGTCACCACGGCGATCGCCCCCGCCGTCAAGGCCTGGGGAATGAAGCTATGGCCATCAAAACTTTCCCCCCGCAAGGCAAGAAATAGGTCCCCTGACACCAAAGATCTTGTATCGGTGCAAATATTATTTATCCGTATATCCTCGGAAAGATTGGTAACAGACAATAGACAACTTTCTAGGAATGTACGGATGTCAAATAGGGAAAGTTTGGAGTTCATGGGAAAGAATAGGAGTGAAAAATATGGCGGAGGAAAACTGAGTTAGAATTGACTCAGGAATGTTAAGTCATTTGCAATTTTTATCTGTGATCTAGATCACCTCCCATGGGTGCTTGCATCACTTACATTGGAGGAGAAATAGATACAGAAAAATCGGAAGCCAGTAATGACCAGTAAAAACATCCTGGTTTTATTCCGATGGGACCAGGGTGTATCTTACCATCCACAGCGGTGCCTGATTAAAGGCCCAGGGTGTCTTTGACCTTATCTCATGATTTCGTTTTCATTATCGATTTTTCCTGCTCCCAATTTGCCCCCTTTTCCCCAAAGAGGGTTACCACTGTGAACTATAACCATCCCCAGGCTAGCGACCCCTACAAAATGAATGACGAGCAGGCAATTTATGATTATCTGCTCGACTTGGTCCAGTCGGTGGAAGGGGAACGGGTATTGGAAGTAATGGGTAATCTTTTTTTGAGCGGACAGGGCAGTTCCCAAGGACAAGTTTCTACCCACTTAGAAAAAGTAATTAGAGTTAAAAATAATACCGAAGAATTTAACTACTTTTTTAACCGTTGTTGCTATATTCTGATCAACTATTGGCAACTTTCTCCCCAAACCCAGCGTTCCATTCCCCAGCTGGTAAATATGGTGGAAAAAGCAGTGGCTAACATCAGCCCCGGGGGTAATACAAAAGGTAACATCCGCCAACTAGTTAAAAACTTTACCTTGAGCGAACAATTTGTCCGCTTGAAAAGATTGGCCAGCGTTGTCAGCACCAAGTTTGAAACGAAATCTAGCTCCGTCGGCACCCTTATCCACCGCTATCCCTATCTGTATGATTATTGTCTTATGGGGGATGACAGCAGTCGGGAACATCGCCAAACTATCCACCGCATCAAAGCTCAAAATGAGCGTAAGTTTGAAATTAACCTTTCTCAGTACGTCACCTACCGGGTGCGCATGGCCAGAACTAATAAAGCCGGACTCATCTTGCCGGATAAGGAATTGATCAAGCCCGTGCAAAATCCCACCCTACTGAGTGATCGGGATCTAAACAGTTCCCTCAAACATTTTGTTGGTTCCGTGGAAAACGGTCAGAGTTACCGGTCCCTTTCCAAAAGTTTTCGTAACCATGTGGCCTATACCCAATCTTTTGGCACTTTTAAGGATGAACTTTACGAATATATCCGGGGCTCCCTACAGAATAATTACAAACAAGGAAGTTTTGATAAGAAATTATTTGATCTATTCCAAAATGCCTATCCAGAGTGCAATCAACAGAAGCCAACAGAATTTTTAATGATGCGGACTTCTAGTCAGTTGCTCAACTTTTTGGTGGTGGAAGGTAGCAAAAATCCTGATCACTATGTCTTTATTGATCTAATTTCCAATATTGGTGTGAAGAAGACCATTGGCGTATTGCTAAAAATTGTGCTTTTCTGCTCCAAGGTTAAGCCTTATTTGGAAAAACGTTTTTCAATTTTGTTTAATCATTATGAGTCGGTGGCCCGGGAAGGGGTACCTTGGCTAGTGAAAACCTTGGAGAATATGCAGGTTGCGTTTAGCATTCATTTTGGCCGAGTGGATCTTTCTAGTCTGAACCGCTCCCATCTGCCCACTTAGAAAGTTTTTTTCCTCACCAAGAAAAGAAAAAAGGAATACAGCTCGATGGCCGCATTCCAAGATAGTTAATTTGTGATCTGGTATTTCTCTCCCTGGGGATCAGTCAAAGTTAATTACTGACCAATCATGGGTCAAAAATTACTAGTTGTCCCAGTATTAAACTTTTTTCAGGGAGCCGAAGGTGCGGTAGCCATGTTCGGGGTCATATAAATGACATTGCCCACTAATTTGTTGCATTAATTGCCAGTTAAAGGTGCGCTCGTAAAGAAAAGGTCCCCAGTTTTCTTTTAAACTTCCGTGGGCTAGTCGTAGGTTATAGGAAGGGATGGCAACGGAGAGGTGGTGGGGAATATGGACGTTGATGTCATGGCAGAGCACTTCCACCCAACGGGGATAATCGCAGTGAACAGTACCATTTAACTGGGCTTCGGCGGCACTCCAATCGGCGGCGGGACGGAAACGAATTTCGGGAATGGTGTGGTGCACAATGGTAAAAGTGCTCATCCAAAAGTGATACACCAACCAGGGCATTAGCCAAAATTTGACGAAACCCCACACCCCTGTGGTGATAATTAGGGCAGGAAAGGCGATCGCCGCAAACAGGAAGACAACGGCAATGGATAATTTGACTTTATTGCGGTCCCTTTGGGCAAAGTTGGAAAGTTTGAAGTGCATTAAGCTCCAATGGAAAATGGAACCAGTCCACCAGAAGGGACCCCGGATGGCCCGATAAAAAAGCCGGACGATCGCCGGGCTGGCTTGGAAAGCTTCCACACTCCAGGGATCCCAGGCGTTATCAACCTCAATTTTGTTGGTGTGGAGGTGATGGTGGTCGTGGAGTAGGCGCCAGCTATGGAAAGGGTAGATGAGGGGAGCAAAAGCGATATGTCCCACTAAATCATTGACCCAGCGTTTTTTAGCAAAGGAGCGATGGCCACAGTCATGGCCGACAACGAAGGCCCCCGTTAAGGCTGTCCCTGTCCAGATCCAGGTAATGGGCAAGCAGTACCAGGGCAGATAAATAATGCCCAAATAGCCCACGGCGATCGCCCCTAGGGTAATCAAAACAGAAGCCCAGGCTTTGCTCGCTTTTTTCTCGAAGCATTCCTTGGGCAGGGTTTTAATGATGTCTTGTAGTTTGAGATCCGCAATCGGGCGATCGGGATTGCTGGGCGTTACCGTTGGTGTCAACGGGGGAATCGTGGCAGTCATTTATAAAGGTTTATCTCCAAATGGAAGGTCGGACAGATTTTGTTTATGGATTCATGGGCTATAAAGCGGCCAAGGTTTGCCGTGCCTAGGAATTAATACTCAGGTAAACAAACTTTTCTTTTTATAACACGTTGCCATTGACCAGGAACCGAATTGCTTCTGAATTCAGCCGCGATTACCTGGTCCACCATTAACAATTGAGAATTAATCTGTCTTAACTCCGCCACTGGATTTGCAGCCGTTGGGGAAATTGGCGATCGCCCTGGAGGGTCACGCCCCGGTCATTGGCGGCTAAATGGCGGACTATTTTATACACCGTTTCCACCTGTTCTGGTGCTTGCACTTTGGTGGCCAACGCTTCTAGGGCAATGGGCCCGGATTCATTTTGTAGGGTAGAGAGAATCGCCTTCTGTAGTTCCAAAATCGAGGCGGCGGCCTTTTTCCCCGCTTCTACCCCCGGTTGATGGTAGGCGTTGACGTTCACCAAGGAACCATAAAAACTCACTGCTCTTTCATATAGGGCAATCAAAGCCCCAACGCTGGTAGCGTCCACCTCGGGAATGGTGACAGTGATGGAGTCCCGTTGATTTTCAAATAGCGCTTGCCTGGTGCCCTGCAAAAATCCCGATAAATAATCCCCACTGGTGACCCCCGGCTCTAACTCTAGGGATGGCCCTTGGCGATCGTGCAATACCTCAATGAAAGTGGCAAAAAAGTTGGGCACCCCATCCCGCAACTGCTGGACGTAGGCATGTTGATCCGTAGAACCCTTATTGCCATAGACTGCAATGCCCTGGTGGACCACATTGCCATCCAAATCCCGCTCTTTACCGAGGGATTCCATAACCAACTGTTGCAAATAGCGACTAAATAACAACAGCCTATCTTTATAGGGGAGAATCACCATGTCTTTTTTCCCTTGGCCATCCCCGGCATAATACCAAGCTAACGCCAATAGAGCCGCTGGATTTTGTCTTAATTCCCTCACCCTAGTGGCTTCATCCATGGTTTTAGCCCCGTCGAGCATGGCCTGAATGTCAATGCCCTGGAGAGCGGCCGGTAATAGTCCCACCGCCGATAACTCAGAGGTTCTCCCACCCACCCAATCCTGCATGGGAAAAGCTTGTAACCATTGTTCCGTCTGGGCCTGCTGGGAAAGTTTACTGCCGGGCATGGTCACCGCCACCGCATAATCGGCAAAATGAAGGCCCTGGGCTTCAAATACTGCCTTCGTTTCCGCCAGACCATTGCGGGGTTCGGGGGTGCCGCCGGATTTACTAGTGGTCACCACTAGCGTACTTTTTAGTTTGTCTTGGGCTTTTAAGCAGTTCAGCACCCGGTCAATGCCGTCGGGGTCAGAGTTATCGATGAAGTGAATCGCCAAGGGAGGGAAATTGGGGGCCAAGGCCTGGGCCACAAATTGGGGGCCTAGAGCCGAACCACCAATGCCGATCGCCAGCAGGTCGGTAAATTTAGGGGCTGTGGGGGGTTTTATGTTCCCTTGGTGTACGTCAGCGACAAAGGCTTTGATTTGCCGTAATGGTTCAGTGATTTCAGCCCGGATCCCATCATTGGGGGCCAGGGCCGGATTGCGTAGCCAGTAATGCCCCACCATGCGTTGTTCGTCTGGGTTGGCGATCGCCCCTTTTTCCAGCGCCACCATATCTTGAAAAGCTTTGGCAAACTTGGGTTGCAAATCTTCTACCAAAGCATCACTAAATCCCATGCGGCTCACATCCAGGTAAAAATCGAGGCCACCATGGTAATAAAGCCAATCTTGATAACGTTGCCAAAGTTGTTGGTTATTCATCGAAAAAATGGGTCTGAAACCCCGCCCTTGAGGACGGCCTTGCGTTCACATCTTAAGACAATTAGAAAGATTTTATTAAACAGGAAAAAACATCCGGCCAAAAATTGAGGACAAAAAAAGGCGATCGCCAAGGCTTTTCCCGCAACACCAACCCCAGAAAATTCCCTCGGAGCAAAATGGGGCAAGTTTGGCGACAGTGTGTGGTTAACCACCAAAGTTCTGTCCAAAATTCCTAAGTGAACCAACAAATAGTCACCTCCTATGCCCCTCCACATCCCATCCCAGTTATGGCTACCGGGAGAATATCAGAGGGTGCCCCCCAAAAATTCTTCAATTTCGCGATCGCCAAGGCGACAGAGCACCGGTTCCCGGTCAGTTTCAGAGCAGGAGCGATAATCCGATTCCCAGGCCTGTTCCGATTGTTGCTGTTGTAAGGTGGCCACCTGTTGCTCTAGTAATTCAATTCTTTCTAATAATAGGCGAATTACTTTGCCCTCCGAATCTGGTAACTTACCATGTTCCAAAGGATTAACCCTTTCCCCGGAAGGATGCACCATGCGCCCTGGCACCCCCACCACCGTAAAATCTGCTGGCACGTCCCGTAACACCACTGACCCCGCCCCAATGCGGACATTATCACCGATGGCAATGTTACCCAATACCTTAGCACCAGCTCCCACCACCACATTTTCCCCCAGGGTCGGGTGACGCTTGCCACTTTCTTTTCCTGTGCCCCCCAGAGTTACCCCTTGGTAAATCAAAGAATAGTCCCCCACGATCGCCGTTTCACCGATCACTACCCCCATGCCATGGTCAATGAACACGCCCTGGCCAATCTGGGCCCCTGGATGGATTTCAATGCCGGTGAAAAAGCGGGCAAGGTGGGACATTAGGCGAGGAAAGAAAGGTAGCCCGAGAGTATAAAGACGATGAGAAAATCTATGTATTAGTAAAGCTTGCAAGCCAGGATAACAAAACAGCACCTCTAACCAATTGCGGGCAGCGGGATCTCGCTCAAAAATAATCCTAAAGTCAGCAATTAGTGAATTCAGCACCCGGTCAATTCCTACCTAAAATTGGCATTGTTTGCGTTTATCCGACAAAGGTTGCAATGGGGTTTAACCCAGTCTAACGGGAGCCTCGATAAATGCGCTCCGCCTGTTCCCTGGGCAAATGGCCAAAACCAGGTAAAGGAGACAGTTGGGGAGCTGGGGATTCTGTTGCTTTCTCACGACCAGGACGTTCCTTGCCGGGAACCTTAAACGCATCGTAGGAAATCAGGGGTGAGTTGGGATGGAGAGCGTACTCATCCTCCGGCTCCAGGGCATTGATGCGACTTTGGGGGGCGACAAAATCATGGAGTACACCGTCGTAGGCCAGTACTTCACCCTCTTCAATGCGATAAATCCAGCCGTGGAGGGAAAGGTCTCCCCGATGTAACCGGGAATGGATGGCGGGATAGGTCTGGAGGTTTTTGAGTTGGGTGAGAATATTTTCTGCCACAGCAACTTCAATCAAATCTTCCCCTTCCAGATGGCTGTAATTGTCTAGAACTAGACGGCGGGTGGCTTCCGTATGTTTGAGCCAATCGTACACCAGAGGAAGTTTTTCCTGGAGAGAGTTGAGTTTGAGCAGACCTTTCATGGCTCCGCAGTGGGAATGGCCACAGACGATGATCTGATTAATTTCCAGCGCCACTAGGGCATATTCCATGGCTGCCCCTTCCCCACCGTTGGCTGCTCCATAGGGGGGAATAATATTGCCAGCGTTGCGAATAACAAACAGGTCGCCCACTTCCGATTGGGTGATTAAATTGGGGTCCACCCGGGAATCGGAACAACAGATGAAGAGAATGCGGGGATGTTGGCCGTGAGAAAGTTGCTCAAAGAGGTCACGGTGGGAAGAGAAATAACCTTCTCGAAATTTTTGTAGTCCCTCGATGAGTCTTTGCATACGATCGCCGTTGATGGAATTCCAGCCTTCCATTGTATCATTGAAGACTTGCGGCGGGGGGTCTAGGACAGCGGGGCAATTTGTCTGGGATATCAATGAAACTTCGGCCATGGAAAGGTTTTAATGACCTCCATCGTTTGCACACAATCCAAAGAATAACAAAGAAGTAATGGTGCAGGTTTTTCGCACAATCGCAGGGTTACAAACCTATCTCCGCCAAGCTGGTCGGGGCAAAACCGTGGGCTTAGTTCCTACCATGGGATCTCTCCACGCCGGCCATGGCAGTCTGCTCAAACGGGCGGTGGCGGAAATGGATTTAGTCGTGTTATCTATTTTCGTTAATCCCCTGCAATTTGGCCCCGGTGAAGATTTGGAAAAATATCCCCGGGACTTCGACGGCGATCGCCAATGGGCAGAATCTTTGGGGGTGGCGGTAATTTTTGCCCCGACGGTGACGGATTTGGGCATTGATGCCAAAGGAGATCAAACTACGGTACTGCCTCCTCCAGCCATGACGGAAGTTCTCTGCGGTGCCCATCGTCCCGGCCATTTCCAGGGGGTAGCTACTATCGTCACTAAATTGTTCACCATTGTTTGTCCCGATGTGGCTTATTTCGGTGCCAAAGATGCCCAACAATTGGCTATTATTCGTCGCCTAGTGCAGGACTTGAACTTAACTGTGACTATCCGCAGTTGTGCCACAGTGCGCGAGGAATCGGGTTTGGCCATGAGTTCCCGCAATCAATATTTAAGCCCGATAGAAAAGGAACAGGCTACGGTGCTATACCGCAGTTTGCAAGCCGCCCAACAGCGATATCGTCAAGGCGATCGCCAAGTTTCTGCTTTGTTGACCGCCACCCAGGACGTTTTGGACGCGGAACCGTCTGTCCAGGTGCAATATTTGCAATTGGTGGAAGCTGACACCCTGCAACCCATCACTGGAACATTACCGGACCAAAATCCTGTTTTAATGGCGATCGCCGCCTATGTGGGTAGTACCCGCTTAATTGATAATCTTGTGCTTAATCATCGACTGCCTATTATTGCCATTGATGGCCCCGCCGGAGCCGGAAAATCCACTGTTACCAGACAGGTGGCTGATGGCCTGGGTCTGACCTATTTAGACACCGGAGCCATGTATCGAGCTTTGGCTTGGCTGATTTTAGACCAGGGCATTGCTCCCGAGGATGAACCAGCGGTGGCGGAACTTACCAGTGGTGCGGAGATTGAACTAATGCCCCGTCCTGCCCCCCAATTGACCGGAGTTAAAGTTAATGGGCAAGATGTCAGTGATGCCATTCGCACCCCGGCGGTGACCCAATTGGTTTCCACCATTGCTGCCCAGGGAGCCGTTCGAGCCAAGTTACTAAAACTACAAAGGAAGTATGGCGACCAAGGAGGAATTGTGGCGGAAGGTCGGGACATTGGCACCCAGGTTTTTCCCAACGCGGAATTGAAAATTTTCCTCACCGCTTCAGTTCAGGAACGAGCCCGCCGT
This sequence comes from Synechocystis sp. PCC 6803 substr. PCC-P, assembly GCF_000284455.1. Lineage (GTDB taxonomy): Bacteria > Cyanobacteriota > Cyanobacteriia > Cyanobacteriales > Microcystaceae > Synechocystis. The sequence goes on along the minus strand of NC_017039.1, from coordinate 1,740,074 downwards.
CGCCTCAAGGATTTTGAAGCTCAGGGTAATCAAGCAGTGGATTTAGCCCAATTGGAAGCGGACATTGCCCACCGGGATCATCTTGATAGCACTAGGGCGATCGCTCCTTTGCAGAAGGCAGTGGATGCAGTGGAAATTATTACCGATAACCTCACCATTGCCGAGGTGGTGGAGACTATTATTGAACTTTATAAAAAATACAATAAGGGGTAATTCTGGCTAGTTTTTGAGCACTTAATAAAAGGGTTAGAATGGGTTTCAACGGCAAATAGGTGGAGTGTCGAGGCGAATCTAAAATGCTGAAAGTAGGAAACACAAACCTAACCCTGACTGAGTTTCTAGCCTTACCGGAAGAGAAGCCGCCCCTAGAGTATCGAGATGGGCAAGTTAGTGCCAAACCTATGCCAAAAGGAAAACACAGTACTTTACAAACTGCATTGTCATTTGCCATTAACATGGCCTTGAAAAAGGAAAAAATTGCTTGGGCATTCACAGAGTTGCGTTGCAGTTTTGAAAATCGGTCTATTGTTCCTGATATTGCGGTTTTTACTTGGGAAAATATTCCCTGTGATCAAGATGGAGAAATTGCCGACAACTTTTACCTCCCGCCTAATTGGATGATTGAAATATTGTCTCCTGAGCAAAGTCAAAAAAAATAGTAAAAAATATTTTATTTTGCTTGAATAATGGCACTAAAATGGGTTGGTTGATTAATCCGAAAGAGCAATCTATCTTTGTTTATCAACCCGGCCGATCGCCAGAAATTTTCGACGAAACGGAGTCAAAGTTACTGATGCCAAGCTTTGCCCAGGCCATTGATTTAAATTTGGGAGAAGTATTTGGCTGGCTAATTAAGTAATGTGATCTAATCTTGACAAGGAAGATGGATAAATCCGGCGATCGCCCCAGGAGTTTGTACAATTCTGGTATGTGAATTAAACATGGCGGTAAGTCTCTTCAGTTGGCCGCCAGCCCGACGTTTTTTCCCACTGGTGTACGGTTGCCATTTTCCCTGGTCGTGTTCCCATGCCCTCCCACCCATCCCGCAGTACTGTTTTTAATCCCCTAGAGTGCCGCCCTGATAGTTACAAAGGCTGGTACCAACAGGGCAATACCCTCTGGCAACAGGGGAAATACAATGATGCCCTCCTCAGTTATGAACGGGCTTTGGAGTATTATCCTGGGGATTATTGGGCTTGGTACAAAAGGGGCATTACCCTGGAGCATTTGGGGCGTTACAGAGATGCGGCAGAAAGTTATGACAACGCCTGCCAAATCCAACCGGAAAACTACTGGGCTTGGTACGACCAGGGTTGTGTGTACCTCAATGAAATTGATGATTTTGCCCAGGCTATCCCTTGTTTTCAACGGGCTTTAGATTATTTACCTAAAGATTATTGGGCCACCTATCGTCTGGGGGAATCTTACCGACTCTCTGGCCAGTACGAAGCGGCGATCGCCAGTTTTCGGCAGACGTTAACCATTCGCCAGGACGATTTTTGGTCTTGGTACCGCCAGGCGGACTGTTTTCGCCGTTGGGGCCATTACGCTGAAGCTTTGCAATGCTATAAAAAATCCCTGGAAATCCGTCCCAATGATTACTGGGCCTGGTTTCGACAAGGGGAACTATGGCAACAAATCTACCGTTATGGAAGGGCGATCGCCTGCTACCACAGGGCGTTGGATGTGGAAGTGGATGACGACTATAGCTGGTATGAAATTGCCCTTTGCCAAGTACTACAAAAAAATTACTCAGATGCAGTTTATGCCCTGGGAAAGGTGTTGGAATGGTATCCAGGCACCTACCTAAGTTTGATTGAAGGGGAACCAGCTTTTGTTGACCTCCAGCCCCTGCCCAGTTACCAAGCTTTACTCCAGGCGGCTAGGCAAACTGCGATGGAACCGGTTTTTGACTGAAAGCATGTTTGAAAAGCATCCTTAAGTGTGATTACCCATTGGCACTAGTCGCTTTTAGCCGGTCTCTAGTAAATAAACAATATGCGGTGCGTACTTAATTCCCCATTAGCACAGCACCAGAACCACTGCCCTGGAACATAATCCAAGACATCAGAAAGTTACTCACAAAAATTGCCAACAGAGAAGTTACCACTGCGGCGGTGGTGGATTCCCCCACTCCTTTGGCTCCGCCCCTAGTAGTCAGGCCCCAGTTACAACCAATGATGGCGATTAAAACTCCAAACACAATGCCCTTGACGGGGCCGCAGAATATGTCCCAGGGGGTAACAAAGGTCTGTATGGATTCAAAAAATACCTGGTTGGCAATGCCATAAACATTGCTGGAAATTACCGCTCCCCCCATCATGCCGGTTACTAAAGCCAGCACACTCAAAGTGGGCACCATAATGCAACAGGCCAACAGTCGAGGAATGACTAAATATTCCACCGGGTTAGTGTTGAGCATATAGAGGGCATCAATTTGTTCTGTCACCCGCATAGTACCTATTTCGGCGGCAAAGGCTGACCCAACCCGCCCGGCCACCACCACGGCTGTCATGATCGGGCATAGTTCTCGGCCCAGGGCCAACATTAAAATCCCCCCCACAGCACTGCCTGCTCCAAAAGCTAAAAATTCCCTTGCTACCTGGATGGTGAAAATCATGCCAATGACAGCGGCGGTAATTAGGGTAATGGGGAGGGAAGCGGGGCCAACAAACATCAATTGTTGAGTGGTGTTGCGCCCATCAATTTTGCCGGTAAAAAGCTGAAAGGAAGTGTTGCCCAACAATAAAATTGCTTGTCCCGATCGCCGGAGCCAGGAGCTTAATTCTGCCAAGATAATTGATTGGGTCATCGCCGGGGTTTGAAGAATGGGACGGTAGGGGGGACGAAACCATAGGCGCATTGTAGCTCCTTGACAAACCGGTCACCAAAGTTGCCACAATGATTTGTTAGCTAATGCCGTTGCTCGATGTTACCAAGAGAAGCTTTGTTAAAGGGGGCCCCAGACCGGGAGGCGATCGCCAGGGTAATTGACCAGGCGGAACAGGCCCTGCGTACCTGGGAAGTGGTGGTGTCTGATTTTTGTGCGCCGCCCCTGATTGCGGAAATTCAAACCCGTTTTGATTCCCTGACGGAATTACATTTTTTACCCTGGGGGGGCTATCCCCAAGCGGAACGGCAGAGACTGGCCATTGCTAGGGCAGAAATACCATTAGAAACGGAGCAGATACCCCTCACTGCATTGGATGTGGCGGGTAATTTTCTCTTTGACCCCGCTAGCCATCGGGACTTTTTGGGGGCTTTGTTGGGCACCGGGTTAGTAAGGGAAAAAGTGGGGGATATTATTCTGTTGGGAGAAAGGGGAGCCCAGGCGATCGTGGTGCCGGAGGTAGCGGAATTCATCAGTCTTCATTTAACCCAGGTGCGTACTGTACCAGTTAAAGCTAAGGCGATCGCCCTGGAAGAGTTAAAAATTCGCCCGCCTAAAACCAAAGAAATGACTACGGTGGAAGCTTCCCTGCGCTTAGATGCCATTGCTTCAGCAGGGTTTGGTTTGTCCCGCAGTAAAATGGCCGATGCGGTCACCCAGGGCAATGTGCAGGTCAATTGGAAGCCCGTCACCCAGTCGAGCTATGCCCTCAAAGCGGGAGATTTAGTCACCTATCGTGGGAAAGGTAGGCTAGAAATAGGCGAGATTACAGTCACCAAAAAGGAACGCTATCGCATCCAATTAACCCGATATCTTTAACCAGTTTCAAGGCTTGCCGGGATGATATCTTTTGCCAGTGGAATGTCGAATTAATCCCTCTATCTATACGTTCGAGGCAAAGGATAATGTTGATATCTAACTTTAATCAAGGTTTGTTAGAAAACCTATGGATTTAATTCTTTGCCATCAAACGGCGGACTTTGATGTGTTAGGGGCGGCGGTGGGGCTAGCCAAACTCCATCCCGGCAGTCGCATTGTCTTGACTGGTGGTTCCCATCCCACAGTGCGGCAATTTTTAGCACTCCATCGTAACGAATTTCCCCTCATTGAACTGCGGAGCGTCAACCCCGACAAAATTCGTTCCCTCTACATTGTCGATAATCAACAAGGTGATCGCCTGGGCAAAGCAGCGGACTGGTTAACGTTGCCCCATCTGCGACAGGTTGCCATTTATGACCATCATCTCAACAGTCCTAGGGATATCGAAGCGGATATTTGGGAGCTGGAAGCGGTGGGGGCCAGTACAACTTTAATTGTGGAGAAATTACAACGGGCTGATATAAGTCTTTCCATGGTGGAAGCGTCGGTAATGGCCCTGGGTATCCATGTGGACACCGGCAGTTTGACCTTTACCCAAACCACAGTGCGGGATGTAAAAGCCCTAGCTTGGTTAATGGAACAGGGAGCTAATTTACGTTTGATTGCGGAATACGCTGACCCAGGCTTTCCCCCACCTCTGCAATTTTTGTTTGCGGAAGCGATGCAAAATCTCCACAAGGAAATGGTGCGGGGCTATTGGCTCGGTTCAGTGCTCTTAACCACGGAAAATTTTGTGCCGGGCCTGTCCCATTTGACGGAAAGATTATTATCTCTGACAGAATGTGATGCCCTACTACTGGGTCATGTTTACGACAAAGGCAAAGATAAAACCAAAAACGATGAACAGCGAGAAAAAACCGGAGTAATTAGTAACCAACGCTTTTCCCTCATTGGCCGTACCCGTATTCCCGATACGGATTTAACCCAATTGTTGGAACCCTATGGCGGCGGGGGCCATGCCCAGGCGGCAGCGGTTAATTTGCGGGATGTTGAGCCAACCACCGTAATGGCAGAAATCTACCAAGCTTTACAAAGACAAATTCCCAAACCCCTATTGGCTAGGGATTTTATGTCTTCTCCGGTGCGGACCATTCGACCACACACCACCATTGAACAGGCCCAACGGGTTTTGTTTCGTTACGGCCATTCTGGTTTGACAGTGGTGAATCAAGAAGAAAAATTGGTGGGCATTATTTCCCGTCGGGATTTGGATTTAGCCCTGCACCACGGTTTCAGCCATGCCCCGGTAAAAGGTTACATGACCCGCAACGTTAAAACCATTGCCCCTGACACCCCCTTACCCCGCATTGAAGCGATTATGGTGGCCGATGACGTGGGTCGCTTGCCTGTTATGGACCAGGAAAAATTAGTGGGCATTGTGACCCGGACCGATGTGTTACGGCAATTATTGCAGGATAAACAAGAACAATCGGGACGGTTTGGCGCACCGCGCAGCGGATCTCTGCGAGATCGCCCGACCACTCCTAATCAGAATTTTGGCCAGGGTAGCCTACTGCAACTGCTAAAAACCCATTTACCACCGGCCACTTGGCAATTATTAACTACGGCCGCTCAACAGGCCCAGACTAGGGGTTGGCATTTATATCTGGTGGGGGGAGCTGTGCGCGATTTGTGGCTCCGCCATTCCCAGGGGGCAGAAAAACATCAAAACATTACTTTTCAAGATATTGATTTGGTGGTGGATGGCTTCCATGCCACGGCGGATGTGGGGGCTGGGGTTGAGTTAGCCCAAGCTTTGCAGGGGGACTATCCCGGCGCGAGGTTATCGGTCCATGGGGAATTCCAAACGGCGGCGTTGCTCTGGCATAAAGATCCCCAGCTAGATACCCTGTGGGTAGACATTGCCACTGCCCGCACAGAGTTTTATCCCTATCCAGCGGCGAACCCAGAAGTGGAAGCTAGTTCCATTCGCCAGGATTTATACCGGCGGGACTTTACCATTAACGCCCTTTCCATCCGCTTAACCAATCCCAATCCGGGCAAATTGTTAGACTTTTTTGGCGGCATGAATGACCTGCAAAGCCAACAGGTGAGGGTATTACACGCCAATAGTTTCATTGAAGACCCCACCCGCATTTACCGAGCAGTGCGGTTTGTGGTGCGCCTCGGCTTTGAACTGGAACCCCAGACGGAAACCTATATCCGCTATGCGATCGCCAGTGGAGTCTATGAACGTTGGCGGCTAACGGAGCATCCCACTCCGGCCCTAACTACCCGTTTAAAGGCGGAGCTTTCTATTATTCTCAAAGCCCCCTATTGGAAAGGGGCATTGACGTTACTGGCGGATTTAGATGCGCTTAAATGTCTTCATGCAGAGCTAAAGCTAACAGAGCAATTATGGTGGCAAGTACGTTATCTCTCCCGCTGGTTACGCTGGTTTGACCCGGAGCGAAACCTAGAACATTGGTTACTGCGCCTAGGTATTTTATTGGGGGCTTTACCACCCCAGGAAAGGGAAAAAATTGCGGCGGGCTTACAGTTACCCAAGGCCACCATTGACGGATTAACTAACTTAGAAACCATCGAAACGGCGATCGCCAAGGGTTTAAATTCCCCAGCATCTCCAAAGTCCAGTCCAAAGTCCAGCGTCATTTACCAAACATTGAAGGATTATGACCGCTTCAGTTTATTCCTGGTGGCCGCCAGGGGAAATAAGCTGTTGAGAAAGCAAATTTGGTTTTATTTCAGCCAGCTATGCCAAGTGTCGCCATTTTTAACTGGCCACGACCTCAAAGCGCTGGGTTATAAACCGGGGCCCCAATTTAAGCAAATTTTGACTGATTTATTAAACGCTTGCCTAGACGGAGAATTAGGCGATCGCCAACAGGAAGAAGCTTGGCTAAGAACCCATTATCCTTTACCGAACAAAGTTTAGTTTTAAACAATTTTTCAGTCCTATTTGAACTACCCGGAGTGCTTTGATTGGGAATCTACTATGAGTTTAAATGAGCCTGACGCCAGTTCTCAGCTAACGTTTGCATTGCCGACATTTCGGTTGGTTCAATTCGTTTTAAATTGGCCAAAATAAGACCCATCCTTCCAGTGTGTTGTAATTTTTCTTGATGCCGTGCAAGAAAATCCCAATAGAAATAGTTAAAGGGACAGGCATCTTTACCAGTTCTAGCTTTATGGTTGTAGGAGCATTGTTGGCAATAATCACTCATTTTATTAATGTAGTTAGCAGAAGAAGCATAGGGTTTTGATGCTAATATTCCTCCATCTGCAAACTGCCCCATTCCTAACACATTGGTTTGCATTACCCAGTCGTAGGCATCGATAAAAGCGGCATGGAACCAGTCTTGGAGTTTTTGAGGATTAACGCCAACAATTAAGGCAAAGTTGCTGAGAACCATTAATCGTTGAATATGGTGAGCATAACCTGTTTCTTCGACTTGGTTTAAGACAGTGGCTAAACAATTCATTTTGGTGTGGCTGGATTGCCAATAAAACTCAGGCAAAGGAAAGTCATGGTTAAACCAATTACCCTGCCCGTAATCTTCATCTACCCATTGATAAATGCCCTGCATATATTCCCGCCAGCCCAAAACCTGACGAATAAATCCCTCCACATTGTTTAAAGAAATGTCTTGGGTGGCAAAGGCGTTAGTAGCTGCTTCAATAACTTCTAATGGGGTCAACAATCCTAAATTTAAATAGGGGGAAATCAGACTGTGCCAGAGGGTTTTCTGCCCCATTACCATGGCATCTTGGTAGGTGCCAAATTGACTTAAACCAACATCAACAAAATATTTCAGCCCTTGCAGGGCGTCTTGACGGCTAACTCCCCATTGAAAGCCAGATAATTGCCCATAACCAGGTAAATTTAATTGTTCTATCCGTTCGATAACCTGTTGGGTAATGTCATCGGGGGGAAAAGAAAGGGGCTTGGGGGGAGAAAGGTTCTTTTTGGCGGGCTTGCGATTATCCTGGTCAAAATTCCAGCGGCCCCCCACAGGTTGATCATCCACCATCAAAATTTGCCAACGTTTGCGCCCTGCACGGTAAAAATCTTCCAGTAATAGGCGCTTACGATCGCCAGCCCAGGCGGAAAAATCCTCCCTAGACCAGAGAAAATGATTGTTGGGTAATAGGGTTAGTTCACAGGGCAGAGTCAAAGATTTTAACCAAGCTTCAAAGGGGCGATCGCCAGGGGCCATGACTTGGAGGTGACTAACGCCCTGGGTTTTAAGCCAATGGTGTAGGGGAGTGAGGAAATCTGCGGCAATTTCATAGGTAACGGACCAGCCCTCGGCCCTCAAATCTTCAGCAAAGTGGCGCATGGCGGACCAAACCAACACTAATTTTTGGCGATGGTAGGGTCGTTGACGGGCAAATTCCGCCGACTCGATCAGGAGAACGGGGACCTGTGAGCGATCGCCTTGATGGCTTTTTAAGGCCGTCTGCCCCGACCAAAGTTGATCTCCCAATATCCAAATGCCAATGGTCATAGCTGTAATATGGTCTGTGAGAAATGGACAAAGGAGTTACTTAGTTGCTGGCGATCGCCGACCGAAAAAGTCTAGTTAACAATCAATTTCCCCCTGTTCAAGCAAGTCAACCAGTCAGCAAATCAACGACGATAATTGGGATGAATTAGTAAAAAATTGATCAAGAATTAGGCTTGTCGGACAAACGTTCATAAACTGTGGCTAAACCCCGAGCATTGCCTACGTTACCGGGAAATAAAACCACCGGCAAAAGGGGAAAACGGGGATGATCCTCATCCGTTCTCACTAGGGAACAACCGGGAATAATTTGCCCCAACAACCGTACAGAAGTTAACTGTAATCCCACGCTCAGCACGTCATTGGAAGTAATACCTCCTTTGCTGATCAAAAAGCTGATGTCCTGGGGTAATTGTTGGACAATTTTCATCAACAGTTGGGACAGGGTAACGCCAAAGTCTAACCGTGCCTGCACTGAGGCAAAACTTAATTCCCCTCGACTGGTGTAAATTACCGGTGTTTTTCCCTCGGCGCGAATTTCGTTCACCGCCGTCAAAGCATTGACAATAATTTCGGCTGGACTATCGGGATGATCCCGCAATTGTTGCACTGGAATTTCAATGCCCTGCACCGTTTGATCCTTGAGCAATGTCATCAATTGTTCGGTGGTTTTTTGCACATGGGAGCCCACCAAAATTATTCCTGGTTGGTTGGTGGGTTTATAGCTGGCCATGGCCACCGGAGCCACTGGTTGGGGCCCCAAATTAGCTAGGGATGTGAGAATACTGGCCGCACTCCGCAACAGAAAATGTTTGCCCTGGCCACTAGCTATGAGCATACTTGCCGCCAGGCGATCAAAATCTTTTTGGGTTTCTCCGTCCACCACCACACACTGGTTATGGTTAAAATCCATCAGGCGATCGCCTAAAGCATTATTGGCCTCACTAAGATCCCCTAGGGTGATGCGTTCCACCTGGGCCGCCCCAATCTTGCCTTGGGTTTTTTCTGCCACATAATCAGGCAAATAACTATGGTGGTAGCCAAACACCGAATCCTGGGCAAATTCCGTTGCCGCCACGGGCACCAATTCACCATCCACAATCAGGTAATGGACACTGTCCTTGGTTACCCTGCCCCCTTCAAAAAAGGCTGGCACCAGAAAATGGGCATCAAACGGTCCCAACTCCCGGTTGATCACATCGGTTTCCAAGGGGTAATGGCCCCGCAGAGTGGAATCAGAACGACTTACAACCAAGTAGTGATCGACCGCTTCCGTTGCTAGGGCTAGTTTTAAATTCTGGCAAATTTCCATCACTACCTGTTCCGCCTGAGTTGGGGGTAAGGCCCTGGTGTTGCTGAGAATAAAAAAGATCGGACTTTCATCCCGTAGACCTTGCCGCAGAGTTTCCACGTCCCACTGCATCAGCAACAGGCAACTGTGAACCGTTTGGGAGCCGGTGGGGTCATCATCAATAACAATGATTTTGGTGGGGTCAGCCATGGCAAAAAAGAATTGCGGAATTTGTGACAAGTTTGTTCCTAGCCCTCCAGTCTAGGGGAAAATAGCCATGGTCTATAATCTTGGTAAGTTGGTTTCGGAATTTTATGCTGGAAATTGTAGCGGCCATTTTCATTGTTTTGTTAGGCTCTGGCATTTGTTCCTGTGCAGAGGCGGCCCTATTTTCTGTGCCCTTGGTAAAAGTACGGCAGTTATCCCAGTCCAATAATCCCTCCGCCATTGCCCTCCAAGCTATTCGCCATAGGATGAATCGCCCCATTGGCACCATTGTGGTGCTCAACAACATTTTTAATATTGTGGGTAGTATCACCATTGGAGCCTTAGCAACTAAACATCTACAAGATGCTTGGATGGGAGTTTTTTCTGGAATTTTAACCTTGCTAATTATTGTTTTTGGCGAAATTATTCCTAAGACTCTGGGGGAAAGATATGCCACTAACATTGCCCTTTTGATTGCCATACCAGTAAGATTTTTAACCTTAATTTTTACTCCTTTAGTGTGGTTGATTGAACAAATTACCAATCCCTTCACCCACGGCAAAAGAGTACCCAGCACCAACGAAGCAGAAATTAAGTTTCTAGCTACCCTCGGTTACAAAGAAGGGGTAATCGAAGGAGACGAAGAACAAATGATTCAGCGGGTTTTCCAGCTTAATGATTTGATGGCAGTGGATTTGATGACCCCCAGGGTGATTATCACCTATCTTTTGGGAGAATTAACTTTAGCGGAATGCCAACAAGATATTATCCAATCCCAACATACTCGTATTTTAATTGTTGATGAATACATTGATGAAGTCTTGGGCATTGCCCTCAAACAGGATTTACTCACTGCTTTAATCCAAGGAGAAGGCTATAAAACCATCGCAGAATTAGCTCGACCAGCCCAATTTGTTCCAGAAGGCATGAGAGCCGATAAACTTCTAAAGCAATTTCAGGAAAAACGGGAACATTTAATGGTGGTTATTGATGAGTATGGCGGCGTTGCCGGTGTGATAACCCTAGAAGACGTGGTTGAAGTTTTAACCGGGGAAATTGTTGATGAAACTGATAAGAATATTGATCTCCAGGAAATTGCCCGTAAGAAAAGACAGGCTCTATTGAAACAACGGGGGGTGGCTCCCTAAAATTTCTTGATCTCCGCAACCGATAAAGACAGTTAAAACTTAATCAAAAGCAGAAGTGTTGAACGATAGTTATAAAGAGAAAAAAAGCCCTTTAAAATGATAGAATAAAGGGCAGAAATATTAGAATAATTGAAGCGATGATATCAAATTTTGGACATATTGTCAAAACTTATCTATCTAATTTTCCTAAAGATGACTACCCAGTATTAGACACATTTAAGTTTGTGAGTATCTGGTTAGGATTAATGTTAGACCAGAGCCAGACAAGCATGAGGAGTATGTTTAAAAGACTGAACTTACGAGGAGAGACAGTCGATATATCTACATTCTCAAAGGCAAGCAAAAAAAGGGATGTGGGAGTTTTTAGAGAAATAATATTTTCCTTAAAAAAGGAATTGTCGAAAAGGAAGGAAATTAAGCAGGGAGAATTAGAAATATTTCCTCTCGATTCAACCATTGTCAGCATAACTAGTAAGTTGATGTGGAACCTTGGATTTCATCAGGTAAAAGTATTCAGTGGGATTAACTTATCAACAGGGATTCCGGGGGGAATAGTAATTCACTTTGGACAAGGTCATGATAATAAATATGGGAATGAAACAATAGAAGAGACTCCAGAAAATGGAGTAGCAGTAATGGATAGAGGATTTTGTGACTTACAGAGAATCAAGAGATTACAAAAGGAGAATAACAAATATCATGTATTAAGAATAAAGAATAATATAAAGCTAGAAAAATTAGCCAATGATAACTATATGGTTGGAACTGGAAAGAATAAAATAGAGAGTAGAGTGGTAATATTCACCCATGATAATTCAGAGTTTAGATTGGTTACAAATTTACCTATAGAAAGTAAAGAAATAGAAGGAGTTAGTGATGAAAAAATAGCAGAAATTTATAAAAAAAGATGGCAAATAGAATTTTTATGGAAATTCTTAAAAATGCACTTAAAGCTGAATAGACTGATTGCCAAAAATGAGAATGCAATTGGGATTCAAATCTATACCTGTATAATTGCTTATTTAATACTAAAATTACTGGTAATCCCAAAAGAAGCAGGTACAACAATGTTAGACAAACTACGTTATTTACAGGCTTTCATGTGTGAAAAAATAAGCTATGTACACTGGCTAAGGGAGTTAGCACTAAGGTGATGAATTTGCTTTGCTATAGGATTATTCTGTCTATTTTTAGGTCGTACATAAGTGCGATTCAACGATTCTGGTATGAAATGTATCCATGATTTTAGTTACAGGCTAAATTGGTTTTTAGTTATTGATTATTTCTAGTGGAATTTTAAAAAACTTCAATTTGATTAAAATCAACTTCAATAGTTATCTGGTCATCGTAGTATAAGTTAGGAATGAAGGCTCCGATAAATTCTAGAATATCTGGCGGTTGAAAATGCTCAGGCTTGGTTTCGGGATGGGGATAATAAATTAGACCGTTAACTATTTGAGCATCAGTAGCAATGATACGGCAATCAAAAAAAGAAAAATCTTCCGCTGGATCTTTACTTGACTATTGTATTTCTTTAAAGGTATATTTGGCTAGCTTTATTTTGTATTGATGAGGCGCAATGCTTAAGTTAATTGTGCCTAAGTAATAATCATCTAAATTTAATCCATGCTTCCCAAAAAAGGGCTTTTGCATAGCAATAGTTCCCCCAGGGAAACGTTGATCACCAGACTGACCGGAAGCAACTCCATAACCAGCTTTAACTGTTGCTTTAATCTAAACCCAATGATTCACTGAGAAATCTCCATAATTTCTGAAATTCTATCGCTGGAACCGGAATTATCTATCGATTAGTTATGGTTATCTAAATCCTAGGCGATCGCCAATTTAAATAGAGGAAACTAGCTATCTTGCTTTATCATTATTGATGACACATGACTATCTAATGTAGATATGTCCGGTAACTTTTTTTGCCAAAATAATGCTTTTCCCATTTGGGGATCTAGCTCATAATTCCCAAACCCGAATGATCTGTACGCTGATTGGGCAACATGATTTCCTTCCAGTACTTCTAAGGTGAGTTTGCAACAGCCCAAATCTAAAGCGATGGCTTCTGCTTTTTGCAACATTAATTTTGATAAACCTTTGCCACGATAAGGCAAAGAAACAATGACGTCATGAATATTTAATAATGGCTTGCAAGCAAAAGTAGAAAATCCTTCTAGACATACTAAAAGACCAGCAGGTTTAGAATCAACAAAGGCGAGGATAATGTGGGCAGAAGGTCTTTTAGCAAGTTCTGCTGGCAGATTTGCTTTAACATAATTGGGTAATTCTTCTCCTCCTCCCATGGGATCACAGGCATATTCATTCATCAATTGAATCATTGCTTCTGCATGGACAGCTGAATTAAGATCTGCTTTTACAATGTCAATCATTTTTGTGATTTTAATAATTAAGACTACGTTAGGTTGATTCGTTATTTAATAAAGCAATTGCCGCGGCTAGGGTAGAGGGATAATGCTTAGCTAAATCCGCAAACCAAATTCCCTCACCAGACAGTGGGTCAAGTTGCTCTAGCCATTGTTGAGCTTTTTGAGCGATAATTGCCTGTCTTTGTTGCTCTTGGTGATCAATTAATTTTTTTAATTCTGGGTTTAAAGATTCGGATGTTTGTTTAAATGTAGCTTGAATTTTAGGCGTTTTTTCGGAAAAATAATTAACCTTAAAACCTTGCTTTAATTCATTTAAAATAATATCTAAAGTTGGATGTTTTTGCTCCTTATTTGAAGTAGAAGCTATAGCTGGATTACTAGATAGCGTTTCTGGCTCTTCAATATATTTTTGGCGGAGGTCAGCCAGTATAGAGTCAATGGAATCGGAGTTATTCATAATAAAATATCTGGTTTCAATCCTCAATAGCATTTAATAAAACTTCAGTTAAAGTTAGGTCTTCCATTTCATCAAAGGTTACCGTATCAACAATATCAAACTTGGCTCCTACTTCCATTAATTGATCATCAAGGGCCTGGAGAAACTTGGTGGCACTGGGATCATTCCCAATTTGCATGAATGAAATAGCTAATTCTTCATCCGCATCTAGACACTTACTGGCTTGGATAATGATTTCAAAAACGGATCTACGGTCATTGGGTTCTCCATCCGTAATGACTAAAATAGTTTCTCCTGTTGGAGCCTGATTAGATTTTTTTCGTTGTAAAAAATTATTGAGCGCATCTTGTAACACAGCGGTGAGATTAGTACCACCCACTGGTTCATTTTCTTGAAAAATTTGCTCCACTTTAGATGCGTTAACGTTGTCATAACGGCGGAATTTGCCGGAGAAAGTGTACACTGTGATTCCGTTAGCATCTAGCTGGTCACATTTTCTGGCAAGGGCGAGGGTTGATTCTTGAACTAGCTCCCATCGGCTTTTTTGGAATTTTGGCTCAATGATGGACATGCTACCGCTTTTATCAATAATGAGCGTGTAATCCCGTTGGTTTGACATGCTGAACCTGCTTGTAAAATGAGCTTGTTGTCAATTATAGGAAATTTTTTAGGCCTGTCAGTGAGATAATTCTGATTCTTCAGGGGTTAATTTAGTCAAATTTTAGGTTATCGCAGTTCCCTGCCTCACGCTCACCCATCGCTAGAGCTGGAAATTTCCGCCTAGAACAGTTAAAAGATTCTCAATTTCGACCGGGACAGATTTAGATAATAATGAAATAACATAATCAGTTAAAATTTCTCCAAATTGTAGTTCTGACTACGCCTACTTATATTATTTTTAAACAATTTAGCTAGAGGCGATAAATTAAGACTTTATAGCTAAGTTTCTAGAAATTTTAAAAATATAGTCATTTCAATTAACGATGAGAGAATTTAATGTAAAATTATGGAGTGTACAAAATGAACAGGTTTAAACAATGGCTTACAGTTTAGATTTAAGGCAAAGGGTAGTAGCTTATATAGAAGCTGGAGGAAAAATAACTGAGGCTTCCAAGATATATAAAATAGGAAAAGCCTCGATATACAGATGGTTAAATAGAGTAGATTTAAGCCCAACAAAAGTAGAGCGTCGCCATAGGAAATTAGACTGGGAAGCTCTAAAAAAAGACGTAGAAGAAAATCCCGATGCAAGATTGATAGACAGAGCCAAGAAATTTGGAGTGAGGCCGAGTGCCGTATATTACGCATTAAAGAAAATGAAAATAAACAGAAAAAAAAAGAACTACGTTATCGAGAAAGAAACCGGGAGGAACGAGTTAAGTACTATAGAATGTTAAGAGAACTAATTAAGCTCTATGGTAGTCAAGCTATAGTTTACATAGATGAATCTGGATTCGAAGCAATCCAGGCTTGTATTTATGCCTGGTCAAAAAAAGGAAAAAAAGTTTATGGAGATAGACAAGGAAAAAGGGGAGTCAGAGAAAATCTAGTAGCAGGGAGAAGAAAAGGAAAAAAAGATTTGATTGCGCCGATGGTTTTTACCGGGAGTTTGAATGCAGAAGGCTTTGAAGGATGGTTAAAATTATATTTGCTACCCTCCCTCGACATTCCATCAATATTAATAATGGATAATGCTCCTATTCATCGTAAAACTGCCATTAAAGAATTGGCTAAAGAAGCAGGTCATGAAGTTCTTTTTTTGCCGAAATATTCTCCTGATTTAAATGATATTGAGCATGACTTTAGTGCCTTGAAACGAGCTAGAATGTACGCTCCTATTGACACGTCTCTTGATGAAATTATCCGTTCTTACTGTGGCGTTTAGCGTCTCAGCTTTATTTGAAACTACTATATAATCGTTGATATTTACTGTTCCATAAATTTATTCACAAATCATAGTATTAAAATTTATTTGATGAAGCCAAAATTCGTCGGTGATAACAAACATTTTCAGTTTTTCTCCTGATTAATCATTTCATTGATCAGATCAATTCAAGACTAGCTCAAATTATTCCCGTCGGCGATCGCCATTGATGCAGCTATAATGATTGCCGCTTTATTTCCCTGAACTTTGCCCATGATTAAGAATGATATTTGGATCCGTGCTCAAGCTGCCCAAGGCATGATTGAGCCTTTTGAACCCAAGTTAATGCGGCAAATAGAGGGACAACCGGCTATTTCCTTTGGTCTGAGCAGTTTTGGTTATGATATTAGGCTTTCTGCGGCGGATTTTCGCATTTTTCGCCATATTCCGGGCACTGTAGTTGATCCCAAAAACTTTAACCCCCACAATTTGGAAGCTACCCAACTGCACAGGGATGACAGTGGCAGTTATTTTATTTTGCCAGCCCACTCCTACGGCCTGGGAGTTGCAGTGGAAAGATTGGCCATCCCTGCTAATGTAACCGTACTTTGTATTGGTAAAAGTACTTACGCCAGGGCTGGTATTATTGCCAACTTAACTCCGGGGGAAGCGGGGTGGTGTGGTCACCTCACCCTAGAATTTTCCAATTCCTCCAGTGCTGATTGCCGTATCTACGCCAACGAAGGCATCGTACAGTTACTCTTTTTTGAAGGGGAAGACTGCGATATTAGCTATGAAACCAGAAGGGGCAAATATCAAAATCAGCCCCAATCAGTTACACTACCCCGGGTTTAGAGTTGGAAGAGATCACTCATCAACTACTAGACCAGGGTGGGATGAAAGAAAAAGGCCAGGGCCACAATGGCATAGGTAGCAAGCAACAGGATGCCCTCTAACCAATTGGAAGTGCCATCACTACTGATAGAGTTGACAATCAAAACTGCCACCAATACCGCTACCAACTCGAATGGATTGAAGTTTAAATCCATGGGCTGACCGATCGCCCAGCCGACGATGACCAAGACTGGGGCCACAAAGAAGGCAATTTGCAGGCTCGACCCCATCACCACAGACATGGAGAGATCCATTTTATCTTTCATGGCCACAGTGACGGCGGTGGCGTGCTCGGCAGCGTTACCGATAATGGGTAGGACGATTACCCCGGTGAACAGGGCAGTTAATCCCAGGGATTCCGTGGCCACCTCTAAGGAACCCACCAGCAATTCCGATTCCACCGCTACCCCTAGGGTGACTACCAATAAAACTCCCGTCCAAAGCCAAAGATTGGGTTTTTCTTCTTCCGTAGGAGGTTCCGGTTCTGATACATCTTCGCCGAGTTCGGGCATCTCCATATTCTCGGCCACGCCCACATCGTACAGATAGGCATGGGTTCCCATGGAAAACACCAAGGAGAGGAGGTAGACACCGATTAACACCACGGCCACGGCCACAGAGAGATTTTGTAAAACCGTTTCCTCCACCCCCGTGGAGGTGTATTGCAAGGCTGTGGGTAACAGAATCGCCACTACCCCCAAATTCATGGTGGATGCATTCAAGCGAGCGGCGAGGGGTTGGAAATTTTGTTCCTTATAGCGCAATCCCCCCAGGAAGACGGCAAAACCCATTACTAGCAGTAAGTTACCAATAATTGATCCTGTCAGGGTGGCTTTGACCACCTCGATTAACCCTTCTTTTAGGGCGATATAGGCCAAAATTAGTTCTGTGGCGTTGCCGAAGGTGGCATTGAGCAGGCCCCCCGCATTAGGACCGATTACCACGGCGATTTCCTCCGTGGCCGTGCCCATGAAGGCTGCTAGGGGCACAATGGCCAAACCAGCCAAAATGAACACCGTCGTTTCCCCCCAACCCAACCAGTGGGCGGCAAAGGAGAGGGGACAAAAAACTAACAGGACAAGAAAAATCTTACTTTTGGTGGACATAACCTGGCGATCGCCATTGAAGCGGTTTTTTGGATAGTTCGATTTATTATGCCCCAGGAAATTTCAAAATTATCTCAATTTGCCAAGATTAAACAATCCCTCCTAGGGGAAATTATTGATCACTCTCCTGGGTGGTAGGCAGTGGTTTAGAATATATCCCTGGGCGCTTTCCCACAAACCAATTACCAGGGTTGGCCGAGCGGTTGAGGCAGCGAACTCATAATTCGCCCTAGACAGGTTCAACTCCTGTACCCTGGACTTAAAACGAATCAAATTTTTGGTTGTTCTGACTGAAGATTGTCGTCGATTTGGATTAAAGGCAACAGAGTTTATTTCCCAGTGGTAAGCGTGGGTAATCGGGGCGATCGCCTGCTAAACTGGAAAGGTTGTCAAAAATTCGCACATCCAAGCTTTCGGGTGTTTCTGCCACAGGCGGAAATTCCCTTGGATGAAGGATAAACCCGAATAGGAGAAAATTTAACATGCCCGTAGTTTCTCTCGCAGATTTGCTAGAGTCTGGTGTTCACTTCGGCCACCAAACCCGCCGCTGGAACCCCCGCATGGATCAATATATCTACACCGCCCGCAATGGTGTTCATATTATTGACCTGGTGCAAACCGCCCAACTGATGGAAGATGCCTATGAGTATGTCCGCTCTTCCACCATCAACGGTAAAAAGTTCTTATTTGTCGGCACTAAGCGCCAAGCCGCTGGCATCATTTCCCAGGAAGCCCAACGCTGTGGAGCTCACTACGTCAATCAACGGTGGTTGGGGGGAATGCTCACCAACTGGGAAACCATCCGCAAACGGGTTGATCGCCTGAAGGAATTGGAAGCCCTAGAAGCCAGTGGCGGCATTGACCGTCGGGGTAAAAAAGAAGGCTCCATGCTCCGGCGGGAATTGGGCAAATTACAAAAATACCTGGGCGGTATTAAAAATATGCGCAAGCTCCCCGACGTGGTGGTAATCGTGGACCAACGGCGGGAACATAACGCCATTCATGAATGCCAAAAGCTCGGTATTCCCATCATTGCCATGTTGGATACCAACTGTGACCCAGATGTGGTCGATGTGCCTATCCCCGCTAACGATGACGCCATCCGTTCGATCAAATTGATTGTGGGCAAACTGGCCGATGCAATCTATGAAGGTCGCCATGGTCAACCGGATGTCAGCGATGACTACGAAGAGTTTGACGAAGGTTTGGATGGAGATAATCTAGAAGTAGAAGCCGCTGAGGAAGTGGAAGAAGCGGCCGAAGCAGAAGTTGCAGCCACTCCAGAAGCTTAGATTTTGTCCCTTTTTTCCTTTTTCTCACCGATGGGGCAGGGCAAACCCAGTCCCAGTACTAGGGGAAAATATAGCTGGTGTTGACCATCACTTTTTTCCCTTAGCCCAATAATTACCGTGCAATCATAGAAAAACTGATTAGGAACGATAACCATGGCAGAAATTACCGCTCAACTCGTGAAGGAACTGCGTGAAAAAACCGGCGCAGGCATGATGGACTGTAAAAAAGCCCTAAAGGAAAATGAGGGTGATTTAGAAAAATCCATTGAATGGCTCCGGCAGAAGGGCATTGCCTCCGCTGATAAAAAATCTGGCCGTACCGCGGCCGAAGGTTTGGTCCATAGCTACATCCACTTTGGTGGCCGCATTGGCGTGTTGGTGGAAGTTAACTGCGAAACTGATTTTGTCGCCCGGGGTGATCGCTTTAAAGATTTGGTTAACGATGTGGCCATGCAGATTGCCGCTTGTCCCAATGTGGAGTACGTTAGCGTAGCCGACATTCCCCAGGAAATGGTGGCTAAAGAGAAGGAAATTGAAATGGGGCGCGACGACCTGGGCAAAAAGCCCGCCAATATCAAAGAAAAGATTGTCCAAGGGCGCATTGATAAACGCCTCAAGGAGCTATCTTTGCTAGACCAGCCCTACATCAAAGACCAAAATCTCACCATTGAAGAGTTGGTTAAACAGGCGATCGCCGAATTGGGGGAAAACATCCAAGTTCGTCGCTTTATCCGCTTTAACCTTGGTGAAGGCATCGAAAAAGCAGAAACCAACTTTGCGGAAGAAGTGGCCGCCGCCGCTAAGGGCTAGTAACTCAGGCTTGATTACCGCACTACTTATTAGCTAAATCTAAGAACCTTTTGAACCCAGATTTCCACCGCCACAGGCCAGGGAAGATTTGGGTTTTTGCTTTTGGGATAAACCCCAGAAAATCTTGGCAGCCCATCTTTGCTTTGCCCAGAGAGTGTGTCAAAATCGTGGGTAACTTAGTCTGTCCTAGGCTTCCATAACTTATAATTATCGCCATCATTGCTATGTTGCCATTGCCATTAATTGCTAACGGAAAAGGATTTATCCGCGCTCTAGAAAACGACGGGGCTTTGGCAGTGTATGCCCCCCTAGAAGGTGGTTATGAAGGTCGTTACCAAAGACGCCTACGGGCCAACGGCTACGCCAGTATATCCCTTTCGGCAAGGGGTTTGGGGGACGTGGAAGCCTATTTGATGCAAGTCCATGGAGTACGTCCGGCCCATTTAGGTAAGAAAAACATTGCCCAAGAAGGAGCGGTGGGACCGATTTATTTTGCCCAGCCGATCGCCGGTTATCAGTTGGAAAATTTACCGGCCCAAAGTAAAGGTTTGGTGTTGTGGATTTTGGAAGGTTATATTCTCTCCCAAACCGAAATTCAAGACTTAATTAGTCTCACCAAAAGAGTGCCCAAACTGAAAGTGGTGTTGGAAATGGGCGGCGATCGGGTTTTCCGCTGGCAACCTTTACTGGATTGCTTGCAGGCGGCCTAGTTTTTCCTGTGCAACAGCTTTGATTTGCTGAATAAAATCTTTTAACCTTCATTTTTAACCCCCATGACCGCCCGTCTTGCCCGTCCCTATGCGGTTCTTTCCATTGGTGCGGCCCTGGCCACCATGGGATTGAAATTGGGGGCCTATGCCATTACCGGTTCTGTGGGTCTGTTGTCCGATGCGTTGGAATCCACTGTGAACCTAGCTTCGGCGATCGTTGCTTTTTGGGCTCTGTCCTTAGCGGCTACCCCGGCGGATTCTGAACATCCCTTTGGCCATAGCAAGGCGGAATACTTTTCTAGTGGATTAGAAGGGGCCTTCATTTTTGTTGCGGCCCTTGGCATCGGTTACAGCGCTGTAGAACGTTTACTGAGTCCCCGACCCTTAGATCAAAATGCTTTGGGCATTGCCTTGGCGATCGCCGCTACGGCCTTAAACGGAACAGTGGCTTGGATTCTTTGGCGGGCGGGGAAAAGATTAAATTCCATTGCCTTGCGGGCCGATTCTCAGCATCTAATGACCGATGTCTGGACTTCGGTGGGGGTGGTGGTGGCGGTAGCTTTAATTTTTGTCACTGGTTGGGAATGGCTAGATCCCTTGATAGCCCTTGGGGTAGGATTCAACGTGCTCTGGACAGGAACCCATTTATTGCGGGAAACCATCTCCAGCTTGATGGACCAATCGCTGCCCCCGGCCCAACTCCAGGCCATCACTAGCTGTTTTTTGCCCTACGAAGACCAAGGAGTACGTTTTCATCTATTGCAAACCAGGCAGGCCGGCTCCCAGTCTTTTATTTCCTTCCATGTCCTAGTGCCTGGACATTGGACTGTGCAACGGGGCCATGACCTCTGTGAAGCCATCGAAACGGCGATCGCCGAACGGATTACTGGCTCTAGGGTAACCACCCATTTGGAGCCCCTGGAAGACCCTAAATCTTGGCAACATCCTGACGAGTTTCCCCCCTCTGCCCCTTTAAACCGGGATAAGCCCAATTAGGTTTTGGGGTATCATGCAAAAACTTGGCTCCGGCAGATTCCGGCTCCGGGTAGCATAACAAACTTTTTTGTCATTTACGACAACAGGAGAACTTTAAAAAATATGAACAACTATACTAAAGACGATGATGGACGGCTGAATAATTTTGCCGTTGAACCCAAGATCTATGCGGCCGATGCTCCCAGTAAAGCCGACAAACGAAATTATTTGATTATGGCGGCCATTACCGTTGTGCTGGTGGCGGGGCTGATTGCGGTGGCTGTGGTAGCTTCCGGGGCTAGCACCTAATTTTGTCCGTAGATTAAGAAGGTATCGCCATCGTCACTCCCTAGTTGCGATGGCCAGTCAACTTCTAGAATTAAGGAAAGGGGGAAAGTGGCATGGGGCAAAAAACTACAACTTTGTACGACACCGATTTCAATCTTTGGATTGAGCAAACTGTGCGTCAACTCAAACAAGGTGATTTGCAATCCTTAGACTTAGAGAATTTAATTGAAGAAATAGAGTCCATGGGCCGCAGTGATAAACGGGAAGTTTATAGTCGCTTGAAGGTACTTTTCCTGCACCTGCTCAAATGGAAATATCAACCCCAGAAGCGCACTGGTAGCTGGAAAAACACCATCGATGAGCAAAGGGATCAGCTTAATTTAATTCTGGCCGATAGCCCCAGCTTGAATCCCTATGTGCAAACCATATTTGCCGATTGTTATCTTAAAGGGAGAAAGGGCGCAGCCAACGAAACCAATTTACCCCTCTCAAACTTTCCGGTGGATTGTCCCTTTTCCCTGGCGGAAATGCTTGATGCAGAATTCTTTCCCGATTAATTAATTTTTCTGGCAAATTTCCCTGGCTCCATGAATACCCCCTCTTCGACCCAACCCGCAACAATGGTCAAAGCGATAATCCCAACTTTGTACGACACCGATTTCAATCTTTGGATTGAGGAAACTGTGCGTCAACTCAAACAAGGCGATTTACAATCCTTAGATTTAGACAATTTAATTGAAGAAATAGAGTCCATGGGTCGCAGCGATAAACGGGAAGTTAAAAATAGACTAATTGTTTTGATGATTCATTTGCTCGAATGGCGGTATCAACCGGAAAAACGCTCTAACAGTTGGACAGCGACCATTAACGAACAACGTCGTCAGTTAGGCCTCATCACCGGGGATAGCCCTAGTCTGAAACCATTTTTGGTTGATAATTTTCCCGGTTGTTATCAGATAGCCCGCAGGGATGCGGTGAGGGAAACGTTTTTATCGCTATCAGTTTTCCCCCTGGATTGTCCCTTTTCCCTGGCGGAAATTCTCAATGCTGAGTTTTTCCCCGATTAATCTGTTGCCTAGCTGAATGAATTCCCCTGCCCCTGATCCGGCCCTCTCTACGGCGATCGCCAGCATCCAACAATCGTTAAATTGGTATGCGAGCCAGCGTCGCCATTGGAACTATCCCCCCAATCTGGAATTGCAGGGGGCGGTGCGCCAGGACATTCAAGCCATGCACCAAGCCTTAGCCAAACTGGAGCAACGGGTATTTAAAATTGCGGCCTTTGGCTTAGTCAGTCGGGGTAAATCCACCGTGATTAATGCCTTGTTGGGGGAAAAACGCCTGGAAACAGGACCGCTCCATGGCGTAACCCAGTGGCCTCAATCGGTACGGTGGTGCAGTAACGACAAAATTCAAATTGATTTGATTGACACGCCAGGGCTAGATGAAATTGCCGGGGGTGCCCGAGCCGCCATGGCCCAAACCGTAGCTCACCAGGCAGATCTGATTTTATTTGTTATTGCGGGGGACATTACCCAAACGGAATTTACTGCCCTCCAGACATTGCGCCAGGCCCAAAAACCTCTATTGCTAGTTTTTAATAAAATCGATCTATATCCGGAGCAGGATCAACAACAAATTTTTGCTCAGCTACAGTCCCTCACTCCTGACGGGGAAGATAGCCCCATTTTTTCCGCCGAGGACATTGTGTTAGTGGCCGCTGAACCTCCCCCCATAATGGTGCGGGTGGAATATGGCAACTCCCCTAAGGGTTCTCGGCCTAGCCCGGCCCTAGAAGAGCGATGGGAAAAACCAGCCCCCAAACTGGATCAACTACGCCAGAAAATTTTCACTATTCTGAACCAGGATGGCAGTCAACTGCTGGCCCTTAATGCTCTGCGCCAGGTGGAACAAGCCGAAAAGAATATTGCCACTAAAACCATTGAAATCCGCACTGCTGAAGCTGACCAACTCATTAGTAAATATATGCGCTATAAAGCCCTGGCGATCGCCGTGAATCCCATTGGTTTATTGGATTTAGCCGCCAGTGTGATCACCGACCTATTGTTAATTCGGAATCTAGCCCGAATCTATGGCCTGCCCATCACGAGCTACGAAGCAGGGCGCATCTGGAAAAAAGTACTGATCGGTGCGGGTGGTATTTTATTGAGTCAATGGGTATCAGCTTTATTTTTAGGCTTACAAAAAACCGCCAGCCTTGTTGAAAACCCAGGTAATCTAGCGGCCTATGCCGGGGGAGCCTTACTCCAGGGGGGAGTGGCCGCCTACAGCACCTATATTGTTGGGGAAGGGGCAAAAATTTATCTAGCCCAGGGAGCTAGTTGGGGCAATGCCGGCACCAGTACGGCGATCGCCAAAATAAAAAATGATGCCCCCCCAGACAGTATGCTTAGGCGTTTAGATGATGTAGGCGGCGAAGGGTAGTTCGGATTAAGCAGCGCGGGGAAAAAGAGAGTTAGAAAAACACATCCATTTCAGAGCGCCCGGTGATTTTGAGCCAGTTTTGGGCCTCGATGTAATTATTAGGGGCTAGGCGTATGGCCTGTTTCCAATATTCCGCCGCTTTATCAAATAAATTCTCTGCGTCGTCTTCCTGCCCTGCTTCCTTCGCCTTTTCCCCTTGGAAATGGTAAATTACCGCAATGTTATTCAACGCCGAGGGCATTTTGGGGTTCAGTTCAATGGCTTCTTGGTAAAGCCCCAACGCCTTTTCATGGTCTCCATTACTAGCGTGGATTAGGGCCATGTTATAGAGAATATAACTGCGGTCATTGGGATTTTCCTCCAACCGTAACGCCTCTTCATAGTTATCCAGCGCCTCTGCGTATTCCCCATCCGCCTGGGCCGACATACCATCCCGATAATAAACAAAGGCTTCCTTCGCTTTTTGGTTAGTGGGCAGAATTTTTAGGATAATGTCCGCCATAACGGTAAAGGACTTATCAATGAAATTATCGTTACGTTGGGTGCGGGGCATAGTAGTGAAATAATCTTATTTTGGCCAACTATTCTAACTTTTCTGGTAGCGTCGGCAAAACTCTCCTTTACCCTACTGTTTGCCTGGAAAATTGGATAATGGCCAAAATTATTTGATGAACCGGGCCAATAACTTTTCCAACTCCACCCAGACGAACATTAAACTGCTAAAGCCAAAACAAACCAGTAGTTGCTGGGGACTGAGCCAATCGGTGCCAAAGAAATTTCTCAGGGGTTCAAAATACACCAAGCATAACTGCAGGATAGTGGTGACAATTACGGCCCCCCACAGGTAGGGATTGGTCAAAGGGTTCATTTCTATGGTTAAACGATGGTTGGAGCGTACGGCAATGGCGTGGCCCATCTGGGCAATACAGAGGGTGGTAAAAACCATGGTTTTCCAACTGTCGGGCGCACCAGCTAGGTCAGCACTGTGATAGGCCCAGACCATAAGGGTGATGGTAACCACCGCAAAAACCAGACCGATGCGGATAATGTAGGCCCCCAATCCCCGAGAAAAAATACTTTCCTGGGGACTAAAGGGGCGACGCTTCATAATATTTGGTTCCCCCGGCTCCATGGCCAAAGCTAAGGCTGGCAAGCCATCGGTGACCAAATTCATCCAGAGAATTTGCAGGGGAGTAAGGGGCACGGCAGATAGCCCTAAAAGGGGAGCAGACGCAATGGTGATCACTTCCCCCACGTTACTACCCAGAATATATTTGATGAAATTACGAATGTTGTTATACACCACCCGCCCTTCCTCGGCGGCGGCCACAATGGTGGCAAAGTTGTCGTCCAACAAAACCATGTCGCTGGCTTCTTTGCTCACATCGGTGCCAGTGATACCCATGGCAATGCCAATGTCTGCTTGCTTGAGGGCTGGGGCATCATTGACCCCATCTCCGGTCATGGCCACAAAACGATTCCGAGCTTGGAAGGCTTTGACAATGCGTAGTTTATGTTCCGGGGAAACCCTGGCAAAAACGCTCACTTCTTCCACCTGGGCTTCCAGATCGCTTTGTTGTAGTTGTTCTAAGGTTTGCCCAGTCAAAAAACGATCGCCAGCTTGATTGATGCCCAAATCCTTGGCGATCGCCAGGGCCGTTAGGGGATGATCACCGGTAATCATAACGGTGCGGATGCCAGCGGCGAGGGATTTTTCCACTGCTAACCGTACCTCTGGCCGGGGCGCATCCAACATGCCAACCATACCCAACCACACCAGATTATCTTCGGCAGCTATGAGGTCAGGGGTGCTGGGAATCTGGGCCAGGGATTTACAGGCAAAACCCAACACCCGTAATCCCCGACTGGCCATGAGATTGTTATCACTCAAAATTTGTTCTTGATGCTGGAAATTGAGGGGTACACAATGGTCAGCGGTATGAATTTGTCCGCAGTGGGGGAGGAGTAACTCCGGCGATCCTTTGGAAAAAATTAGGTAGGGCCCTGGCGTTAAGGCCAAATTTTCTAAAATGCCCAATAAATTTGCTAAGGGGGACTCTCCTTCGGCTGGCACTTCCACAATCACCCCCATGCGTTTGCGCTCCGAAGAAAAGGGAAATTCCCCCCGCCGCATAAAACTAGGTCTTAACTGTGCCTGGTCAAAGCCAAATTTCTTGGCCAGCACTAGCAATGCTCCTTCGGTGGGGTCCCCAATCACTTGCCACTCCATTTCCCCTGGATTGTAGTTCAGTTCAGAATCGTTACAGAGGATGGCGTTGAGACACAGTAATTGCAAGGCCGGGGGCCATGGTCCGGAGGTCGCCCTCTGTTCTCCATCCGAGAGGTGGATGATGTTGCCCTGGGGTTGGTAGCCTTCTCCGCCAATGCTGAGGCGATCGCCATGGGTCAGCACTTCCCGCACCACCATTTTATTTTGGGTGAGGGTGCCGGTTTTATCGGAACAAATGACGTTAACGGAACCGAGGGTTTCCACCGCTGGTAATTTGCGAATTAGGGCATGGCGTTTAATCATCCTCTGGGTGCCCAGGGCCAGGGTAACCGTAATCACCGCCGGTAAACCTTCTGGCACCACCGCCACCGCCATGCTGAGGGACGTTTCCACCAACTGCCGCAGTTCGCCCCAGCCACTCTGCCACACCCCCAGAATAATAACCAGGGTTACCAGCAGGAGAGAGCCTGACACTAGCACTCCGGCTAAGTTTTCCATCCTTTTTTGCAAAGGGGTGGGTTCCGGGGCCACCCTCTGTAACATCTCGGCGATTTTGCCCAATTCGGTGGCCATGCCAGTGTTGGTAATCACCACTTTGCCCCGGCCTTGGACGACTTCGGTGCCAGAAAAGACCATATTTTGGCGATCGCCAAGGGGAGTATCTAAAGGTAAACCAGTATTACTGGCATTTTTTTCCACTGGCTGGGCTTCCCCGGTTAGGGCCGATTCTCGAATGAGAAGGTTAGCCGCTTCGATCAGTTGGCCATCGGCACAGAGTTGACTGCCCGCCTCCAGCAAAATAATGTCCCCCGGCACCAAGCTGGCCGCCTTAATTTCCTGGCGATCGCCATCCCGCAGTACCTGGACTTTGGGGGACGCCATTTTCTTCAAAGCAGCTAAAGCTTTTTCCGCCCGACTTTCCTGGAAATAGCCTAATAAACCGTTCAGGATAACAATGGCAAAAATGGCGATCGTGTCCTTGAAGGGAAAACCCTCCATGGTTTCTTCCCCCAACCTTAAGCTGATCAGATCTAATGCTCCAGAAATAATTGCCACCCCGATCAACATCAAGAGCATGACATTGGTGAACTGATCCAGCAAAATTTGCCAATTATTACGACCGGCGATCGTGGTAATTTCATTTAGTCCATAGGTGCGTCTTCGTTCCATCACAGTTTTTTCTGCCAACCCCCGGTGGGGAGCAGTGGTCAACCGATGCAGGGTTTTATCGATGCCATAGCTATACCAAGCCTCGGCCTTAACTGGGGAGACGGACACATCAGGGTCAGACATTAAAAAGTAGGCTTAAATTTAGGTTCCCATTGGTTCTAATAGGCTATTTCCTATTTTAAAGGCCGGGTTTGGGGGCCTACTACAATTGACCGTAATTGTTTACACTGAATTTCAAGCTTGTTTATGAGTTGAAATACTTAGAGACCCTTCCCATGTCCAAAAATATCGTCGTTGCTCCCTCAATTTTGTCAGCGGACTTCAGCCGCTTAGGTGAAGAAATTAAAGCCGTGGACGAAGCAGGGGCTGATTGGATCCACGTTGATGTGATGGACGGCCGCTTTGTGCCCAATATCACCATTGGCCCGCTGATTGTGGACGCCATCCGTCCCTTGACAAAAAAAACCCTGGACGTTCATTTAATGATCGTTGAACCGGAAAAATACGTCGAAGATTTTGCCAAGGCCGGTGCTGACATCATTTCCGTCCATGTGGAGCACAACGCCTCTCCCCATCTCCATCGTACCCTTTGTCAAATTCGGGAATTGGGTAAAAAGGCCGGGGCGGTGCTCAATCCTTCCACTCCTCTGGATTTTCTTGAATATGTGTTGCCCGTCTGCGATCTAATCTTGATCATG
This sequence comes from Synechocystis sp. PCC 6803 substr. PCC-P, assembly GCF_000284455.1. Taxonomy (GTDB): domain Bacteria; phylum Cyanobacteriota; class Cyanobacteriia; order Cyanobacteriales; family Microcystaceae; genus Synechocystis. Next base: position 1,711,861 of record NC_017039.1, on the reverse strand, counting down.
AGCGTTAATCCCGGCTTTGGTGGTCAAAGCTTCATTCCCGAAGTGTTGCCTAAAATCCGTGCTCTCCGTCAGATGTGTGATGAGCGGGGTCTGGATCCCTGGATCGAAGTGGATGGTGGTCTTAAACCCAATAACACTTGGCAGGTTCTAGAGGCCGGAGCCAACGCCATTGTGGCCGGTTCTGCGGTGTTCAATGCCCCCAATTACGCTGAGGCGATCGCCGGAGTACGCAACAGCAAACGTCCAGAACCCCAACTGGCAACGGTGTAAAATTCCGCCCATGGACAAAATAGGGAAACAAGGGGGCAATATAAACCCCCATTTCCTGCCATAACAAAAGCCCAGGAAGGAATCCCCTGGGACAGTTAGTTGTGAGGTGGACTATGTTTTCACCTCTCCTGAATTTTCAGGCGATCGGCGGTCGTTAGCCCCCAGCTACGGCGGGCACAATACTTACCTCATCCCCTGCACTCAGGGCTGTATCCGTACCTTCCAAAAAGCGGATGTCTTCTTCGTTGACGTAAAAATTGAGAAAGCGGCGGGGTTTGCCTTCTTCGTCGCACAGCCGGGCCTTGATGCCGGGGCAATTAGCTTCTAGAGCTTCAATCAACTGCCCTACGTTAGCGGCTTCACAATCAATGGTAGCTTGACCACTGGTGAACTTTTGTAGCGGAGTCGGAATAAGAACTTTAACCGTCATGATATTTGCAAAAAAAAGAGGATTGCTCAACCGGGGCAAAGCCGGTGAAACCACTAGATCGATTAGAACGCTAAAGTCCCTTCAACGTCAAGTCAGTCACTGTGAACTAATCCGCATTAGCAAACTGGATTGATAAGCTCAAACGCGCCTTCAAGTAGTTCAGTAAAAAATCGGGAGCGGAGCGCTAAAATTCATATCCCCGCCGCAAGCGAACGGGGCATTACGGAATTTTTCCTTCGGAACGCACTACCGCTCTAAGACTTACGCCTCAAGGGGCGGGGAATTTACCCTGAGAGATTAAACTTGAATTTCCCAAAACTTGAATTCCCATGGACATTGGCTCCGTGAGTTACAAATATGCATTCAAATTTACACATGTATAGCTAATTTAGCTAGTTATGAGAGGTTTTGCTAATTTTTTTTGGTAACATGTTGCAAGAATAACTCAAAAATCTATAAATAACGAAATCAGTCATGGCTTACGATCTTGATTTACGTCTTAAGGTTATAGATTTCATCGAGAGTGGTGATGGAATCACAAAGGCTTCGAGAACATTTAGGGTGGGCAGAGCAACAATTTATCGCTGGTTGGGCAGAGAAGAGCTTGCGGCAACGAAAGTTGAGACCCGCCAGCATAAGATAAACATAAAAGAATTGGAAGAGGATGTGAAAAATAATCCTGATATGCTTTTAAAAGAAAGAGCTAAAAAATTTGGTATAACTCCTGCTTCACTCTGTTATCAATTCAAAAAAATGAAGATTACTAGAAAAAAACAGTTACTTTATCAAGAGAGAGATGTCCAAAAGCGAGCAGAATATCAGAAAATCTTGAGCCAATTGGTTTTAATATACGGTATTGAAAGTCGAGTATTCATAGACGAAGCTGGTTTTGGGGAATTTGTATCCTCACTTTATGGATGGTCTAACAAAGGAGGAAGAGTATATGGAAAAAAGCAGGGGAAAAGGGGGGAAAAAGAAAATCTTGTAGCAAGAAGAAGAAAAACAAAAAAAGACTTAATAGCGACGATGTTATTCACATGAAGCTTAAATGCAACGGGTTTTGAAGGATGGCTTTAATTATTTTTAATACCAGCATTAACAATCAAATCAATCTTGATTATGAATAACGCCCCCATTCATCGAAAAAATAAGATTAGGGAAATAGTGGAATCCGCAGGACACATGGTGTTATTTTTGCCAACTTATTCCCCAGATTTGAATGATATAGAACATGACTTTAGTGCATTAAAAAGAGCGAGAATGCAGGCACCTCCTGGTACTAGCATAGATAAAGTCATTCAAGATTACTGCATAGTCTAGTGTCTCATGGTTATACTAATCAGCCATGAATAAAACTACCCATTGATGGAAAAGCGATTGAGTCTCTTTTAAAAGGCTGAAACGCCTATTTCTCAAAGATTTTGCTCTACTTTCCTGGACTGACAATCGCTATATTTTCTAATCTCTAATAAGCTCCCTTCCTAAACAATAATATTCTGACAGTTTCCACCAGAATGTCCCAATCAAGATTTAATGACCAGTTATCAATATAGTACAAATCTAGTCGGGCTACGTCATCAAAGCTACCGATATCCGATCGCCCGGAAATTTGCCAAAGTCCCGTTACCCCAGGCATTACCTGATGACGAATATGGTGCCAAGCATCAAACCTTTCCACATCCCGCAGGGGCAGAGGCCTGGGGCCCACCAAACTCATTTGCCCCATCATCACATTGAATAGTTGGGGGATTTCATCCAAACTACTGCGGCGGAGAAAATGCCCCAGGGGAATAATGCGGGGGTCCCGTTTGAGCTTGAACATGATGCCATCATCGTTTTCGTTGGCGGCTTCTAATTGTTGCTGAAGCAGGGGGGCATTGACCACCATGGTGCGAAATTTCCACATTTGAAAGGTTTTACCCTGGAGCCCCACCCGTTCCTGGCGGAAAAAAGCTGGGCCGGGGGAAGATAGTTTGATGGCAATAACGATCGCCAAAAATAGGGGAGAAAGCACCACAATACCAAATAACGCTCCACCATAGTCCAAAGCTCTTTTGAGGCGGTAATCCAACCCCACCAATAAAGGAATTTCCACCCGCACCGTTGGTAAACCAGCAAAAATCTCCGGCATGCCCCGGCGGTAGAGCATATCCCGGCTGGAGGGCAGTAGTCTTAGGGCAATGTTTTCCCCTCGTAAATGCCAGTACAAACTAGAGGCTAAATCCGCTTCAGGTAAAGCCTCCGCTAGAACTTCCTGGGCCCCGGATGCCAGAATTTGTTGCAGAGTGTGATGGCTGTGGGCTGTACTGGCCAAGGCAACTCCTACCACTCGGTATTGGGAACGCCGTTCCAAAGTAACGGTAAGGTGCTGAATACGGCAGGAGCTAGCAATTAAAAAAATAGGAATGGCTTGACGACTTTCCAGGGGACTGAGGACTAGGCTAATTACAAAACGGGCTAGGATGACAAAAATAATACTGGTGCCCCAAGCGGAAAAAAATAGGGAACGGGGCAGGTCGATCGCCGGATCGTAAAAATATTTGGCCACCAGGGTCAGCAAAAAAACGGAGCTGATCAGCTTAACAACTCCGAGAAAGTTTTGAGTGCGGGTCTGGGGACGGTATAAACCGGCGTAGGTAAAAACAATCAAAACGATGGCGGCATAGCACCAAAATAAACTGGGCAATCCCCACCAGTTCCACCAAACAAATTGCGGGGGGGGCGGGGAATAAAAATCATTGAGACGGTGGGCCACAATCCAAGCCACCAGTAGGGCAGTAAAGTCCGCCCCTAGCAAAAAAAACAGCTTCAACCATTGGGGGGGAGCCAAATGCACCCCGGTGAAATTATGGGGAGCCCGAATATCCGTTGCTAAAAACTTTTTACTAAACCACTTATTCATCCGTTGTCCCTGGGGGGCGCAATGAACGATCGCCGTTGCGTTCAATCTAAGCCTACCCTTTCCATTACCCAGGGAAATCAGCCATTAACGTATTGTTGCAGTAACTTTTCCAATTGACTAACAGGGGCCCGGGGAGATAGCCTCGGCAAAGTAATTTCCCCCGTCGGCGATCGCCACACTAATACCGGAATTTCGTATTGGTAGGCGGCCCACCATTGTTCGTCAGTGGTGATGTCACGGACTTCTAGCTCAATGGTTAGGCTATTAATCTGGGCTAATTTTTCCATCAATCCTTCACAAAGATGGCAACCGGGCTTGCTGTATAAAATTAATTCCATTATGTTTTCAGTATTTTTCACCGTTGGTTAAGTGGGAAAACAATTTGGTAAAGCCAGGCGATCGCCGAGACAACCAGTAATAAAAACACTACCCAGTCCCCCCAACGGCTGTAGAGAATGAGGCCCCGGCGACGGTAAATGGGGGCAGCATGGATTTCATACTGGTTCATGGCCGATAACCAAAGGGTTTTTCCCCGGGGATTAATTATCGCCGAAAGTCCAGTGTTGGTGGCCCGGGCCAACCAACGATCGCCTTCAATGGCCCGCATCACGTCTAGGGCATGGTGTTGGGCCGCCATGGTGTCGCTGTAATGGGCGTTGTTGGCACTGGAAAGAATAAATTCCCCTCCCTGTAACAGTTGGGAACGCAATAGATCGGGAAAGGCAGATTCGTAACAGATCACCACCGCCGCTGGCCCAAAGGGAGTTGGTAAAACCTGGGGGCGATCGCCTGGGAGTAGCTGTTCTTTAAGGGGGGAAAGCCGTTGAATCAACTGACCAAAAACGTTACTGAGCGGAATATATTCCCCCAGGGGTACTAGTTTAAACTTATCGTAACGACCAAGCAATTTTCCCTGGCCATCCACCGTCAATAAACTATTGGTGTAACCATCCCCTTTAGTGCCATAGGCCCCCAACCACACCGGCACTTGGGTTTGTAAAATAGCTTGGTAAAAGCCACTTTTGGCCACCACCGTTTCCCAAAGATAGGGTAAGGCTCCCTCCGGGGTGAGTACTATTTCTGCTCCTTGCTCAGTTAGTTTTTTGTAACCTTCTGTGTAACCGGCGATCGCCCGCTGCCAACCTTCACTATTAAATTTAATTTGGTTGGGAATATTCCCCTGGATAATACCCACATTAATTTTCTCCTCCGGTGTATCCGCTAAAGGTTTTTGATAGAGTAACCAACCTCCTCCTTGACAGAATAACCAAATGAGAATAGCAATTAAAAAATAATGCCAATTTTGTTTATTTTTGTTAACAGTTTTACCGTCTAAAAAATCAATTAAACCTAAAGCTAAAAATCCATTAACAGCCACAATAAAAGCACTTAATAAAGCCGGGCCACCAATGGCTCCCCACTGCAAAAAATGTAACTGACTAGGGCTTTGGGTATAGGCCACAGGACTCCACCAGAGAATGGAATGACTCCAAAGAGTTTCCAACCCACACCAACTAGCGGTGCCCCAAAGTATAAATAAATATTTTTTAAAGGTGGAATTGACTTTTGTCCGGGCTGTGGTAACTTCCCAAACCGCCATGGCCAGTAACCAAACAAATACTAGGACAACACCCCAAGCTGTGATGGCTAACCAACAAAAAGCGGCGATCGCCAGACTAGCTAACCAAGGCACTCCTAACCAGGTAAGGGGATGGACTCCGGTGATCCAAAATAAGGCCACGCCATAAAATCCCCCTCCCCAAGCTATGGCTGTTAGTGACCTTGAAATTAAAAATTGTTTAAGCTGGGTAAAATTAAGCCTAGTAGTGTTAGCTCTAAAAATCCAAATCCAGAGGGGAATTTGTCCAAACCAAGCTACATAGGTCCAACCTAAAGGAGCCGTTGCCAAACCCATGGCAATGCCCCCCAATAGTAAGGGCAAAACTTTTCTTGCTATGGTGCTCAATTTTTCTTTAGTCAATCAGTTTGCATCCCCAAAAATTATCCCTTAAAGCTGCTGGGCCCGACTTTGGGCTTGGTTAATTAGGGTCTGAGCCTGGTCATAAACGGTGGTGCCAGGCTGTACCTTTTGCAATTGGCTAATAATCTGGCTAATTTCCCCTTTAATGCGGTTACGACCCTGACTATCATTACTGGCAGGCAGATTAGTGAGTAGGTTTTGAATTTGAGTTTGGGCTTGGTCAAATTGAGCCGTTGCTCCCTGTTCCGCCGCCAAATTGATGCGAATTTTACCGAGGGTTTCCGTATATTCGGCCAAAAAAGTTTGGGCTGACAAATATTGGGCGTCCTGGGGTTGCACCGTTTGTAGTCTTTGGATGGCTTCTTGGTACAAATTCAATACTTCCTGCCATTGATTCGCCGTTAACGGAGCCTGGGCCATGGTTTGATCCGCCCGTTGGGCAAATTGTTGGGCCGCCATCACCATGGTTTGGGTTTGATTCGTACCAGCCACTAAGCCTGCGGCCTGTTGAAATTCCTGTTCATAGTTCCGTAAACGATTGGTGGTTTGACTCCCGGCTAAGGTTTGCTCTGGAATTAGGGTTAATTCATTGATGGCTCCTTGCCAACTTTTGATCGCCGCTTGTCGTTGTTCTGGGATAGTGGCCTGTTCATAGCTAGCCCTAGCAGTTTGAATGTTTTGTTCCGCTGTGGTCAGGGCCGATAGGGCATTTTTTTCCTGAAAAATCCTGGCTTCCATGCGCCCCACCTGGGCCCGGGCCCGCTGAAATTCATCAAAGGTGAAATTCCAGGAACAACCTCCCATAAACTGGCAAACCTTCACCGGCTCATAGCCAAGGAACCACACTGGCAACTGATCTAAATTTTGCTGGGCTAGGCGCACTTTTTCCGCCCCCAATTCAATGTCCGCCGCGCTGGTGGCATTATTCACCAACTGATCCGCCTGTTCTCCGTGGGCGATCGCCTCGCGGTAATTTCTATCCATGTTCAGATAACTGGGCAGTAGCAACATGGGGGCCACCCGGGCCACCGGCCGCCGCACCATAGGATAGGGCAAATTCACCAACCAAATTAAGCCCATAAAACCCACTAGACCAGCCCCCATAACTCCCCCGGTCATTAGCCAGAGCCGCCATTGCTGGGCCGTATTTAACTTCGCCGCCTTAGTTAGGGTTTGGTCGGCCATGGTGGGGAACATATCCGTCACCTGCTCGGCCAAATCTTCTTTACCCAGGGGTTTACCTTTTTCCTGGGCTAATTGATTTAAGCGTTTGAGGACGATATCCTTTTGCACCTCAAAGCCGAGGGATTCCGCTTCCCGATTAATTTCCTTGGTTAAAAATGACTTTGCTTTAGCATTGAGACGCATGACAGTTTCCCCCATTTAGACTGAAACGCAACGGCGGACTACCCATATTCTATTTTGCCCCGCCATTGTTGCGAGATTATTAGTTAAATCAAAGAACGCCAGAGAGTTTGAAGTTTGAGCTCAATTTCTGCCACTTCTTTGAGGGGATCGGAACCGGCCACAATGCCCGCCCCGGCGTATAGTCTGGCTCGATTACGGGACAGAAGGGCAGAACGAATACCGACAATAAACTCAGCATTACCTTCACTGTCCAACCAACCCAGGGGAGCAGCATAGAGATTGCGGTCAAAGGTTTCATGGCGACGGATTAAATCTTCGGCGATCGCTACGGGGACACCGGCCACAGCGGGGGTGGGATGGAGTTGTTGCACCAGGGCCAGGGGATGGATGTGGGGCGGCAGAGGGGCTTGAATTTGGGTCCAGAGGTGCTGAATATTGGCCAATTTAAGCAACTTCAAGGAGGAAGCCTGGGGGCTTAGGCCCAATGCCCGGAGACGCTGGAGGAGGTAATCCAACACCGCTTGATGTTCCCGCAATTCCTTGGGATTGTGCAATAACTCTTGCCCCAATTGGCGATCGCCCTGGACATCGACATCCCTAGGAGCCGAACCTGCTAGGGCATCGGTGACCAGCTGTTGATTATGCAAACTAAGTAATCTTTCTGGGCTAGCCCCCACAAAACAATCCCCCTGGCCATTGCCCCAGGAGAATAAATAGCAATCTCCATACTGTTGCCGCAGTCGTTGCAAACAATGGGCCACATTGAGTCGAGAACCATAGTCCAAATCCAACGCCGTTGCCAGCACTACCTTGCTCAATCTTTGCTGGGCAATTTCCTCCAAGCTAGAGGCGATCGCCTTGGAAAGCTTGGCCACCTCTATTCCCGTCAATCGGGGAGCTTTTACAACCATGGAGGGAGTATGGGTATCCCTAGCAGGTTGGGCCCGACGGATAGCGCTGAGCATTCGACCGATAAAATCCACCAAATCGGTGACATTGGTGTTGCCATCTAAACTAATTTGCCAGCTTAATAAGCAATGCTGGGACGTTTTCACCACTTGGATTTGGGGTAAAAACAAAAAAGAATTAGCAAAAGGATTGCGGTTGGAGGGGCGGTCAAAAAAACTAAAGCCACAAAAAATATAGGGGCGTTGACTTCTGCCCTGGACATTACCAATGGGCACTAAGCGCTGGAAACATTCCTCTGCAAATTGTTGGGCTAAACTGAAGCGATACTTGCCAGAAATCCTCAGGGACTGGCAAATACCAAAAGCCAGTATGGTTTCCCCTCGCTGGGGATTTTCGCCGTAAAAATGCACCTTATCTTGGACATTGAGCGCCCCAAATACCGCCAGGGGATCAACCTTGCCCAAGTTCTCCGTAAAGCTCCACAGGAACCGTTGGCCAGAAGCAAGTCCCCTCTGCTGTTCCACCAGATAACCGTGCAGAACCGAGGAATTATCGAGGGAGCATGGATGACGGTCGAGGAGGGGTGTCGCAACGGACATCAGGGACGATCAGAAATTATCAATCAAAATTATCGAGTTTCGGAGACCGCTGTACCCATTACCCAAAGCGGGTGAGGGGAATCGAACCCCTATCATTAGCTTGGAAGGCTAAGGTTTTACCACTAAACTACACCCGCGTGTTGTCCTAGCGTTTTTAAGACTAACATATTTTGCCTAGACTTTTGTCAGGAGAACTTTCCCGTTGGCTACCCTTCCCCCTGCTCAGTCTTCCCCCTGGCGTTTATTGCCCTACATCCAAGCTCCCGGTAATTTACAAATGGCCTTGGATCAATGGTTATTGGAAGATTATTTTCCCCGCACCGGGCGATCGGTATTGCGATTCTACGGTTGGTCTAGGCCCACCATTTCCCTAGGTTATTTGCAAAAATCCTGGCCAGACCATTGGCGGCAATTAACTTGGCAGGGGCAATCGCTTGGGTTGGTAACGAGGCCCAGTGGTGGGCGGGCAGTGTTGCACCAAGGGGGGCTAACCTATGCTGTGGTCACCGGGGCCACCGGAGGAAAGCGGCGGGAAATTTATCAGCACATTTGCCAATTTCTCATCCAAGGTTGGGACCAGTTAGGACTGTCCTTAACCTATGGCCGGGGAGGAAGGGGTTATATCCACAATGCCAGTTGCTTCAGCACCGCTACGATGGCGGATTTAGTCAGCCCCACCGGGGACAAATTAATTGGCAGTGCCCAACGGCAAACTTCCAACGCCCTTCTGCAACACGGGGAAATGATCTGGCATGGCGATCGCCATTTGTTTGAGCTTGTTTTTAACCAACCGGCTCCTTGGCAAAAAACCATGGCAGAGTTGACCAATGATCCCAGTCTGCCCCAGGTTTTAAAGGTTTTAACGACTGCAGCCCAACAGCACTTTCAATCCCACTTACGGTGGGAACCCCTAACGCCCCAAGAGTGGGCCATGGTGAAGGAAAAATAGAAAAAATACTGAAGCTAATTTTGGCTGGACTTCCTGCTCGTTGTGAATAAAGTTGTGAATAACATTGACAGGACTTACGCAAGATAGATGAGGTTAAGGTGGTAGGATAACTTTTTTCACTCGTTTAGATTACTGTCAGTATTTACTGAGCAGCCCAATTAACTACACCCTAACAAACCTTGCCAAGCATCTCGATGGCGTGAGCCATAACCGAATTAAACGTTACCTACAGGGAGTAAAACTGACTCCTCGTTTGCTATGGGAACAAGTACGTCTAGAGCTAATCGAATCACCAAAAGCTTATGTTGTCTTTGACGATACGGTGTTAGACAAAAGCTATAGTAAAAAAATCGAATGCAGTCAGTGGCAGTATAGTGGCAATGCCCGAGGACTAGTCAAAGGTATTGGTCTGGTCAGTTGTGTTTATGTCAATCCAGAGGTGAATCAGTACTGGGCGATCGACTATCGTCTATATGGCAAATGGATGGATAGTTACAGTAAGCTAGAGCATGTCAAGGAAATGCTCAGTCAAGTGACACATAGCAAGAATCTGATGTTCGCCACTGTACTGATGGATAGTTGGTACGCAACTAAAAAGCTGATGGCTTTTATTGATGACACATTAAACAAGATTTACTACTGCCCGCTGAAACGGAACCGATTGGTGGACGATAGTGGCATCACTTCTCCATACCAACGGGTAGATGCACTGCTATGGGATGCATCCGAAATACAGCAAGGAAAAGTGATTAAAATTTGAGGCTTTCCGGCTCACAAAAAAGTGCAACTGTTCCGAGTTACGGTGTCACCACACCGGACGGAATTCGTCGTGACTAATGACTTATCTCAAGATTCGACTCAGGCGACACGAGAGGAGTGTCGAATGCGCTGGAAGATTGAGCATTTTCATCGCGAACTAAAGCAGTTGACTGGTGTAGAAGCCTGTCAATGTCCCAAGGGACGCATTCAACGTAATCATATTCACTGTGCCTTACAGGTCTGGAATTTTCTTCGTCGTCAAGCGGTTAATAGCCCATTGACAGTCTACGAAATATCTCATCAACCATGGTCTGATTTCCTGCGTCAACAGCTTCGTTCCCCTGCTCTTAAGTTTTCTTTTGCGTAAGTCCTGAATGGATTTGTCACCGCCTCATTGGGAGATTCATCGACTGGGAACTGGGAAATCATGATGGCACCCAGGGTCGTTTGCTAGAGCAACTGACAAAGTGCAAAGTGACGGTGCACTGTACTGATAACTGGAAGCCCTATCAACAACTGCTGGATGAATATCCCAATGTTGGTTGATTTTAATTCCATTGCTGTTTCAAATCTGCCAGGGCGGCCCAACGACGATCAAAGCCATTGCCTGTGCCATCATCCGGCACCTGGGGAGCTTGGCAATCTTTACCACATAAGTTTTTCAGGGGCAGAGCTAAATTAAATTGCTCATATAACCAGGTTTCCACATCAAAGTGACCATCGGGGGGCAACACTTCCGACAAGTCATCCCAACTTAGTTCCCGTTCCAAGACTGGGATCGTATTTTCCCCTTGGTTATCCAACCAGAGTATTTCCTTGGTATCTAATGCTAGCCGTTGGTTATAGCTTTGGGCACAACGGTCACAGTGGAGGGTAACAATGGTTTCCGCTTCGGCTTTCACTTCCAAAAAGGTTCCCCCATGGCGCACAGACACTTCCCCGCGCACCGGCGTTAGGGTCTTCAAGTCGGCGATCGCCTGATCAATGGCCAGGACCTGGGTACAGCGGGGCTGTTTGAGGAGATGGGGTAAGTAAATGGGCTGTATAACCATGGCAAAAATCGACAAACACTATTCAGCCAGCAAGACAACAATGGACAGGAAAGTCTTTTAGGTACTGGATGTATCCTTTTCTTCCACCACTTCGGCCTGGAGTTTTTCCCGTTCCTCTGGGGTCATATTCGCCCAGCGGAGTTCGATCATTTTATCTTCATACTCTTTAATCTGTTGGTGATAGGTCATGTCGTGGGTAAATACCCTAGTGACATAGGAAAGGAGCCAAATGATTAGGCCCCCCACTAGCACCGCTTGGGTCCAAATGCCAGCCTGCTGAGCTTCGATGCCAAAACCCTGCAATCCGGCGTAAACTACTCCGCCCAAAAGGAAAAAACCCAGGGCAATGGCCAAAGCATCAATGCGTCGCATGGTGGTTTTTCCTGGGATGACAAATGGGAACAATGGGCAACAAAAAAACACGGCAACTGGGTCTGGAGTAACAGCCGACTCAGTTAGAGACTAAACAAAAGCAAAATCTAGGCAGCCTGGCGGCGGGGTCGTAGATTCAGCACCGGACTGAGCACTAGTAACCCAGGGAAGAAGAGAAAGACCAAAAAATACATGACTAGTCTTTCGACGGAACTAGCCACGTACCAACGCTTTTGCAAATACCAATACAAAAGGGCTGGAAAAACCAATAGATAGGCTAGGCTTAGGCCTAGATAAATTATCGCCAATAAACCGGTTTCAGAAAGTAGCAAACCTAATAAATCTTCCATAATCCTGGCGGGGGTTAGGGTAATGGGGCAATGGCCCAATCAAATTGTGAACCAATCTTGCCTGCTAAAGCAAGGAAGGAATTTATTATCTACAGAAATGATTGTTATTCGGAAGAATAATGGGCCTCACATTCTGAAGACGGGCGGAAAACCCTCGTTCCGAAGGGCAAAACCACGGTCACAAAAGAATATTTTGTACGTGTCTAGCTTGGTTTTCGCTATTTTTTGCTATATCAGTCCGATCACTGTATCAAAAATTGAAGCTAGGGCGCAAGGCACACCAGCCACTGGCTTGTCCCAGTAAATTGGTCAGCGAGCAAGGGTCCTTCCTGCCCAGCATTTTGCTCAATGGGCTGATAAACACAATCAAAATGTCAGTGATTATGATAGAGTCCGGCTGAACAGAAAAAGTAAACTGCAGCTCTGACCAGACCTCTATTTTTTTAGACAGTCGTGCATCTATGGGTTCCCCAGAATTTTCTCCTAATGTTACCTCTCTAACAACTAAACCTCCTAAACGCTCCCGCCATCGTAAAAGACCCAAACGTCGCCCCATCCATTGCCCTATCCACGGTTGTTACCTAGATAGCGTCAGCCAAAAACATGGACTCTACGCTGACCAAATTGCCCAACTGCGGAGCCGGGGCTACACCCACAAAAAAGCGAGTCTTGTCCTTGGCGATCGCCCCACCGTCAGCCTTACCGGGGAATGGCTAGAAGAATTTTGGTGTCCGGAATGCCAAAGCAAGCGATGGTACTACGTTCGCAAGCAGGACAGTATTTACATGGTTACCCCTGCTCCCCGTAGTCTGTGGGAAACCGCCACCGGGGTAACTGATCCCAAGGGAAATCCCTCCGTTAGCCAATATACAAAGACTAATGCCAATCAACACCGACTTAAATCATCCCGCTTTAACTTTTAGGGATAGGGGAAGCCGGTATCATTTTGCCCCCCTTGGTAAGACGATAGGTTATGCCCCGCCACAGGACTTGTCGTTGGGAAAAAGATAGGGCCCAAAAAACCAAGCCAAAGCAGTCCCGCAATAGTAATAAAGGTAAATAGCGGATAGTTTCCCCATCTTTTAGTTCCTGGGCAACTATGGCCGCTGTCCCATAACGGGTAGCTAGGGTTATGAACAGAATTAGCCAGGCCCAAGGCTCAGACCAATGACAAAAGGTAAACAAAAAGGCGAAGGGCACTGCCCGAATAATGATGGTGGCTAAAAAAGGCAAGGGGCGAGCCAGGTAAGTATTTTGATCCCAATAAAGTTGATGGCTCCACCAATTAGTCCAATTATCCAAATTCACCCCTGCGTCGATGACATAGGGCAGTAAAACCATCTTTAACCCCCCCGTCCAAACCCGCTGCCCCAGTTCAAAATCCTCCACCAAGTAGTCTGCTAAACTTTCTAGGCCGCCAATTTCCGTTAAAGTCGATCGCCGAATGGCAATGGAAGGACCTAAACAAGCTTTGGATGCTCCAGTTACCTCCGCAAACAGAACACTGGGCATGAAGTCAGCATTGATGCTCAGCAATTCTAAACCTTCGTACCATGTTTGGGCTTGGGTCAACTTGAAAGGGGTGGTGACACAGCCCACCAGGCGATCGCCCAAGGGACTGACCATGGTGGCCAAGTAATCGGGGCGCAGATTGGTGTCACTGTCGCTTATCACCAAAATGTCGTATTTAGCATGTTTTAATCCCCCTAGGAGATTATTAACCTTACCGTTGGCTCCCTGTTCGATTTGATGCACCGCCACAATAATTTTTTCTGGGCCAAACTCCGCTTGAAGCTTTTTGACTATGGGCAACGCCGGATCCTGGGGATCTTGCACACAGTAGATTACTTCATAGGCGGGATAATTCTGCTGGGCAATGGTGCGTAAGTTGGCTTCTAGGTTTTTTTCCAAGCCCCGCACTGGCTTCAGCACTGACACCCCTGGTTGGAAATCTTGCTTGGGTAGAGACCTTGCCAGAAAAAGGCTAGTGGTAAACACGGTCAGCAGGTTATATACAATGCCCCCGGATATGGGCAATAAACATAACCAGGACATAATTTCCCCCCATTGGCCAAGATTCACCCCGATTTAACCTCCCGTAGCTATAACAATGCCGACCCCTAACCCTAACAGATGGGGCGATCGCCGTGGTGTATGGCCGCCATACCGAGGAAGATCAAATTGTCATCCCAGGCCACCGAAAGATTAGGAGAATGCTCTTTTAGGAAGCCATGTAATATCTTGCCGTCTCCCCCGGTGATAACCATGGCGGCACCAGGAAAAAGCTTTTGCCAATCCTGGAGATAACTCTGCAATGCCCCCAACACGCCATAGACAACACCACTAAAAATGGCGCTGGGGGTATCTAAAGCCCAACGGTCAGGCAACTCGGTTAATTGATCCATTTCTAACTTCGGTAGGGCCGCCAGGCGATCGCCAAGGGTTGCTAACTGCAATCCCAAACCGGGCAAGATCGCTCCCCCCACCAGTTTTTTATCTTGGTCAAACCCTGTAATGGTCAAAGCAGTGCCTCCATCAACCACTAGACAGGGAAAGCCGTAGGTCAGCCCCGTCCCTAAACCAGCCAGGGCCCGGTCAATGCCAAAGCTGGGGTAAAGATTGACCAGGGGAAGATTCTTCAGGGTCAAAATTTTAGGCTGATATACTCGCCAAACTTCGGTTTGTTCCGGTACCACCGATGCCAACATCAGAGGAACTTTCCCCAACAAAACCGGCAACTGAGCTGACTTGGGGTTGTAATCTGTAACCCAGGTTTGCAGGGGAGCATTGCCGCTACAATATGCCCAGTGCAGACGGGAGTTGCCTATCATTAGGCCTAACCAAGGTTTTTGCTTGTCATTATCCAGGGCTAAACCACAACCCGGCTTTGATGTTTCCACAGCAACCAAATTTCTGCCTTTGGCAGACTAAGCTAATCTAGCTTCCCCATTAGACCACGGCTAACCAGAGTGATTAACTATGAGTCGCAAAAATCTCATCCTATTGGCGGTTTACATTGTTTTTACCGTGGGAGCTAGTCTGTGGTTGGGACAGCGAGCTTACCAATGGCTACCCCCTGCCGCCGCCCAGGAGGCACAACCTGTGGGGGATTTGTTTAGTTTTTTGGTCAGCCTTGGTAGCGTGGTCTTTTTGGGAGTGGCGGGGGCCATGGCATACTCGGTTATTTTCCATCGATTCAGCCTGCAGAATCCCCAGGGGGCACCGATCCGGGGTAATGCCCGTTTGGAAATTTTTTGGACAGTGGTGCCGATTATTTTGGTGACCTGGATTGCTTGGTATAGCTATGTCATTTACCAACGAATGAATGTGCTCGGCCCCTTACCCGTGGTGGAAGTGCCTCAATTACTGGGGGAAAAGGCGATCGCCGCCGATGCTCCAGCGGAACTAGCCATGGCCCAAGGAAGCAATATTAACCCCGAAAGGATTGGCGTAGAAGTTAAACAATGGCTGTGGACTTTCACCTATCCCAATGGGGGGGTAACTAGCCATGAATTGCATTTGCCCCTCGATCGCCGGGTAACATTGAATATGACCTCCAAAGATGTGCTCCATGGGTTTTACGTGCCTAATTTCCGCATTAAACAGGACATTGTGCCCAACCGAGAAATTGAATTTAGTTTTACGCCCAATCGTTTGGGGGAATATAAGCTCCACGACTCTCAATTTAGCGGCACCTACTTTGCCGTCATGACAGCTCCCGTGGTGGTGCAATCTTTGTCCGACTACCAAGCTTGGCTGGAAAGTCAAAAATCCCTTACCCCAGGGGAATTACCGAATCCGGCCCTGGATGAGTTTAAACAAACTCCCACAACACCTCTGAAAAGCGGCTGGCCCACCGTGCCACCTGGGACTCGCCAATAGAGCTTAGGGGAAGTTGGGGAGGCCCCTCGATTCCTCAAAATTTAAGGTGAATTTAAGTTAAAGTCCCTCAACCTTGGGGAATTTAGAGGATAAATCCAGACCTTTTAAACATCCTTTCCAGTGGCCCACCATCAATTAACCCACCGCTCCTGGTAAAGATTTGTAAACTATAATGACTTAGAATTTGAATGTAGTTTTAGCGGTAGAGACTGAATGGAAAAACTAATGCGGATTGAGCGGCTATTGCTGATTGGCCATATCGGCTCCATGGCTTTTGGCTTGGCGGGGTTATTACTAGTATTACCCCACCCGGAATTCATCGCCCATTTGCCTCCCATTGGCCAAGTCGCTTTTCAATGGTCTATGGCTGGTGGTGGCGTGGCCTACATGCTGCTGGGCTTTGCCGCTGTGGCTGTTTATGCATTCCGCACCCTGGGGCTTTTGCCTACCCTCGGATTTTTGATTCCCGCCCTGGGTATTTCCGTTTCTGCTGAATTATTGGGGACCAGCACTGGTTTTCCCTTTGGTTACTACCGCTATCTATCGGGATTGGGCTACAAAATCGCCGGTTTAGTCCCCTTTACCATTCCCCTTTCCTGGTTTTACCTAGGATTTTGCTCCTATCTTTTGGTCAGAGCCGGTTTACGTCATAGCAATTTACCCCGCCTAGGGCAAGAATTGACGGCGATCGCCGTGGGGGCGACTTTGTTGATGTCCTGGGATTTTGTTTTGGACCCCGCCATGAGCCAAACCACCATGCCCTTTTGGGTCTGGGATGTACCCGGGGCCTTTTTCGGCATGCCCTACCAAAACTTTGCCGGTTGGTTTTGCACCGGGGCGATATTTATGACGGTGGCCACCATCATTTGGCGGGTCAATAAAGTTGAAATTCCCGAAGCGGACTTTTCCCTACCCTTGGCTATGTATCTGGGCAATTTTGGCTTTGCCATGGTGATGAGCATTGGAGCCCACATTTATCCTCCCATTTTCCTCGGCTTTTTATTGGGGGTTGCTCCAGCTTTATATTTCTACCGTCGAGCTGGAGAAGATTCCCGTTCCACCGCCGTTTCTCGTTTAAAGTCTGTCATTGAGCAGGACAAAGCTGATTTGGCGGCCATTAAATAATTAAATAAACGATTGTAATTTTTTTGCTGGCGGGTATGACTTTCCATTTTTAAATGCCAAGTTTGAGTAGATCATTGCAAAGGGGCGTTGTAGGATGGAATGTCAGCAACCGTCACCTGCCGCCATAGGTACTTTACCTCGGGGACTTACATTCAGACAGGGTATTGCGGGGT
Organism: Synechocystis sp. PCC 6803 substr. PCC-P; assembly: GCF_000284455.1. GTDB lineage: Bacteria > Cyanobacteriota > Cyanobacteriia > Cyanobacteriales > Microcystaceae > Synechocystis. The sequence goes on along the minus strand of NC_017039.1, from coordinate 1,694,740 downwards.
AAGTCTCCAAACATCGTGGGTTGTTAACCTACTCCATAAAAAATACCCAGGCGAAGCTGGCGATCGAGTGTAAAAGACTCAACTCAACGCAGACCTGCAATAGGGGGGATACCGGCAAGATTTTCAGTCTTGGCTCAACCTTTGTTCCGTCGTAGTTGGGGATTGTCCTTACCTTTGCCTGGGGCTAAAACGATCATTTCCATGGCACGACAAGCTCGCTATCAAAACCTTTTAGGGCTCAATCCGAGAACTGAATCCCGCAGTCTAATTTGGTGTCGTCGTTTCTCCGTTCGTCCTAATTGCCTTGGGCTTTTGTATAGAAAAAATTGCTTTGAAAAAACTTTAGAACCGGGTATTTACTCCTTTTGGGATTTTCGCTCAGAATTGGAACTTTTCCTGATTCCCCGTTCTGACCAGTTCTTTATTGTTACAAATCAAGAAGTATTAACCAAAGATAATATTCCTCTACGTTTTTCTTACATTGTCAATTATAGAATTACAGACGGTCAGAAATTGTTGACCTATATTGATCCTGCCCAAATGGGATACATCGAAGGGCTAGCAAGTATGATTCAAACTCTGATTCATCCTCTAACCCAAATTTATTGGCGTAGTGCTATTAGTGTAATTAACAGCCTTGAGCTTAATGAGCAATGGGAAGCTTTCATCCCCAATATTCCGGATGAATTGCAAGAATCAGCCCAAAAATTTGGGGTTATGATTGAAGCAATGAAATTAAGGGATATTACTTTTCCCAAAAATATCCAAACTCTTTTTGCTCTTCAGTTAGAAGCCAAAATTAGAGGTCAAACGGATTTGGAAAATGCCCGCACAGCAGTTGCCACCGCTAGGGCGTTAAAAAATGCTTCCCAATTAATAGGAGATGATCAAAATATTAAGTTCCTGCAGTATCTAGAAACCTTAATTAAAATCGCATCTTCTGGGAAGCATACCTTTGTTGTTGGTGGCTCAGAAAAAATAACATCGGATAGTTGAAATTCAGCAAATTAAAATCTGTTTCTCTGTCCCCTTCAAACTTTGAGCATTACCCATGACTAAATCCCCAAACCTAACCGTCGCTGTCATTGGTACCGGCTTTGGCCAAGCTGTGCATATTCCCGCCCTGCAATATCATCAGCAGACCCAGGCGATCGCCATTTACCATCGGGATTTGGCTAAAGCCCAGGAGGTGGCTAAATCCAACGATCTAGCCTATAGCTACAACAATCTGGAAGAATTGCTGGCTAACCCGGAAGTTCAAGCAGTTACCATTGCCAGCCCACCGTTTCTCCATTATGAAATGGCTAAGCAGGCCATTTTGGCGGGGAAACATGTGTTGTTGGAAAAGCCCATGACATTAAGGGTGGAGGAAACCATTGAACTATACCATCTGGCCCGGCAACGGGAAGTGCAGGTAATACCGGATTTTGAATTTCGTTTTGTCCCTGCTTGGCAATATGTGGCGGAACTTTTGGGGCAGGGAATTTTAGGGCAGTTGAAACTGATCAAAGTGGATTGGTTGGTGGGTAGTAGGGCCAACCCCAACCGGGCTTGGAATTGGTATGCCCAAAGGGAAAAGGGGGGCGGTGCTTTGGGGGCGTTGGCTTCCCATACCTTTGACTATCTCCATTGGCTATTTGGCCCGGCTCAGAGTTTAGCAGCTAATTTAAGTGTGGCGATCGCCGAACGGCCTGATCCCCTGGACAATAATCGTTTGAAGCCAGTGACGGCGGAAGATACGGCGCTAATCAGTTTAACTTTGGCCAATGACGTTCCCTGCCAAATAAATATTACCTCTGTAGCCCATGGTGGTCGCGGCCATTGGTTGGAGATTTATGGTGAAAAGGGGAGTTTAGTACTAGGCAGTGACAATCTTAAAGATTACGTCCATGGCTTTAGAATTTTCCACCATCCTGTGGGGCAACCCATGCAGGAATTGACGGTGCCGACCCGTTTAGATTTCCCCAAAGTATTTGCCGATGGCCGCCTTGCTCCCGTTGTCCGGGTAGTAGATGAGTGGGTGCAAAGTATTAACCAAAAAAGAACCCCCACACCATCTTTGCGCCATGGGGTTTACTCCCAACTATTAATGGATTTGACCAAGCAAGCCCATCAAGAAAAGCACTGGGTGGCTGTGCCGGATCTCGATCGCCTTTTGGCCCAGTAGTGTACCCATGGCCAAAGTTCCGCCCCTGATTGTTATTTGTGGCACCACCGCCAGTGGGAAATCCCAACTAGCCCTTGATCTAGCCCAGCGGTTAAACGCAGTTATTTTGGGGGCCGATTCCAGGCAAATTTATAAAGAATTGGACATTGGCACCGCTAAACCCACCCTTGGCGATCGCCAAACGGTACCCCATTATCTGATTGACATTTGTGAACCAACGGAAAACTTCACCCTAGCGGAATACCAACGGCAAGCCCAGGAGTTGATTGCGTCATTAAACCAACCGATTCTGCTGGTAGGCGGCACTGGTTTATACATCCAGGCGATCGTCAAGGGGTTAAAAATTCCTGCTGTTCCACCCCAGACCAATTTACGTGAACAGTTAGCTAACCTCGGCCAACCCTTTTGTTATCAACTTTTAAGTCAAGTGGACCCCGTAGCCCAAAGCAAAATTGAACCCGCTGACGTGGTGCGGACCCTGCGGGCTTTGGAAGTTTTCTATGCCACTGGGCGACCCATTTCCAGCCTACAAGGGGAAAATCCCCCCAGTTATCCCATTGTGCAAATCGGTTTAGGTCTGGAACCGGAGCAACTCCAACCCAGAATTGTTCACCGTACCCATGCCATGGTTGAGGCGGGGTTAGTGAAGGAAGTTGAGGGTTTAATCAATCAGTATGGGGAAGACCTACCCCTGCTCCATACCCTTGGTTACGCTGAGATTAAACAATATCTCCAAGGTCAAATATCGTTAACTCAAGCGACGGAGTCCATCATTGTCCACACCAGGCAATTTGCCAAACGTCAGCGCACTTGGTTCCGCAAAGATTCGGCAATCCACTGGTTTGATGCTAACCAGCCAAACCTATTAGATTCGGTGACAAAGTTAGTACAAGTTGACGTAAACGAAGGAATGTTTTAAGTATTGCGAGGGAAAATAGTTTCTACAATGGCATTATTGCTAGTTTTCTTTCAAGACTTTGACTCCTATGGCCATGGATAAGGATACGAAATTTGCCCTCTTGGTAATGGGAATCCCCCTGCTAGGCGTGCTCTATTGCGCCTTCATTTTGGCGGTGATGCTTTCCTCGGAAACCGCCAGACAACATCCCATTATTACCGGCACTATTTTTGTCTTAGCTCCTTCCCTCATTTCCGGCACCATCTGGTTAAGGGCTTCCTTTAAAGCTAGAAAAGAAGAAAACTTGGGGCTTTAATGGGCATTCTTTATTTGGTGGCCACTCCCATTGGCAATTTAGGGGATATGACTCCTCGGGCAGTGGAAACATTGCAAACGGTGGATCTGATTGCGGCGGAAGATACCAGACATACGGGGAAATTACTACAACATTTCCAAATCACTACGCCCCAAATTAGTTACCATGACCACAATCGCCATGGCCGTACCCAGGAGCTATTGGCCAAATTACAAGCGGGGCAAAATATTGCTTTGGTGAGTGATGCGGGCACTCCCGGTATTTCCGATCCAGGACAGGAGTTGGTGGCGGCCTGCGGAGAAGCAAATATTGAAGTGATACCTATTCCTGGGGCAACGGCTTTAATTGCGGCTTTAATTAGTTCTGGTTTAGCCACTGACCGCTTTGTGTTTGAAGGTTTTCTCTCTACCAAAAACCGGCCTCGACAGCAATTGTTGCAAAGTCTGGCCCAGGAAGAGCGAACCATTATTCTCTACGAAGCGCCCCACCGTTTATTGGCCACGTTGACCGATTTACAGACCTTTTTGGGCCAAGAACGCAGCTTAACCGTAGCTAGAGAACTAACTAAATACCATGAGCAATTTTGGCGGGGCACTCTCCAAACGGCGATCGCCTACTTTACGGAAAATACACCGAAAGGAGAATTTTGCTTAGTCATTGCCGGGGCTACACCGGAGGACAGGCCCAGCTTCTCTGAAGAAAATCTACGGGACGAATTGAGAAGTTTAATGGCTAAAGGGTTAACTCGCTCCCAGGCTAGTCGGCAATTGGCAGAAGAAACTAAACTGCCCCGTCGGCAACTTTATCAACTCAGTTTGGAATTGGAAGCCGATGGTTGAAACCTGATTCTTTGGGAACATTCATGGCAACATCCACCTCTGGAAATTCACTAAATTTTTCGCTCAGGTGTTTCAGATTGGGCCGCTAGCCATTGTTCTAATTCTGCGAAATCAGAGCAGTCCAACAGCACTTCTCCCAACTGTTCCAATTGAGGCACTGTGAGAATGTCAATCCTCGACAAATTAACTGCATTCAACTCTCCAAAACGATGTCTAATTTGTTTGAGTAGCAGAGATTTTTGTCCACGTTCGATGCCCTGTTCAATGCCCTGAAGCATCCAACTGGTTGTTAACTGCATAACGTCCTCCTGTTCCAGGGGGGAAAATTCAGCGATAGCTTCTTTAAAAATTGTCTCTTCCGCTTGGTTAAGGGTGAGATAGGTGTCCACAAAGCCAGAGATTAATTGCATTCTAGCCGGATCTAGCTTGAGGGTTACCAATAGTCGCAAACATTCAGCCTTAACTTTGACGCGGTCGGGGGGAGCAATCTGAACTTTTGCTAAAGGAACTCTGCAAAAAAAATTGTCAAAAGTTCCTTAAAGAGGCGGTCGTGATTAATCATCCTTCGTGGCGAGATTTGAAATCTTCGATAGTCATTGCCAAACCTTGATCTAGGGGAATGGTCGGTTGCCAGTCTAAATAAGTTTTCGCCAACGTAATATCCGGTTGCCGCTGTTTGGGATCATCCTCCGGTAAGGGTTGATAAATTAACTCTGCATCGGGGTTAATGGCATTCTGGATTTTTTCTGCCAGTTGCAATATGGTATATTCCCCCGGATTACCCAAATTAACCGGCCCGACGTAATCCCCATTCATGAGGCGCATTAGGCCTTCCACTAAGTCGGATACGTAACAAAAACTGCGGGTTTGGGAGCCGTCGCCAAACACAGTGAGGGGTTTACCCTGTAGCGCCTGCACAATAAAGTTACTCACCACCCGACCATCGTTTTCCAACATACGTGGTCCATAGGTATTGAATATCCGCGCTACTCTGATATCAACCTTGTGCTCTCGGTAATACTCAAAAGCCAGGGTTTCCGCTACCCGTTTTCCTTCGTCGTAACAGGCTCTTGGACCAATTGTATTAACATTGCCCCGGTAGCTTTCCGGTTGGGGATGAACATCGGGATCGCCATACACTTCCGAGGTGGATGCCAACAAAAACCTTGCTCCGACCCGCTTAGCCAAACCCAACATGTATAAAGTGCCCATCACATTAGTTTTGATGGTTTTGACGGGATTGAACTGATAATGGACGGGGGAAGCGGGGCAGGCTAAATGGTAAACCTGGTCGACTTCCAAGCGAATGGGCTCGGTAACGTCATGGCGGATGAGCTCAAAATTGGGATTATCTAACCATTGGACGATGTTGCGTTTGGTGCCGGTGTAAAAGTTATCGAGGCATAGAACCTCGTGGCCCTGGGCCATCAAGCGATCAATAAGATGGGAACCGATAAATCCTGCTCCCCCGGTAACCAAAATCCGCATTGTTTCCCCGCTTTGTTCAAATGGCATCAGTTTAGCATTTGGCAAATGGCTGGGCATCAGTGCAATTCACTTTGTTTACCCCTGAGAAAATAAGGTACGGTTGCCAGTTAACTGGTATGAAGGAACACAGCCGATCAATCCAGTAGCCCTGGAATGGTTTTAATTTCCAGCCGTTGCTCCGCTAGTTCTACCGTGGGCACAATGGCTTCAACAAAGGGGACGAGCACTTCTTTGTCTGGGTTTTTATCCAAAGTTATCCCCAATAGGTCATTGCCAGCACTGTAAAAATCCGTCACTATCCCTAGGCGATCGCCATTGTCATGGTCGTAAACAATCAACCCCAGTAAATCAGTGACGTGGAATTCCCCCGGCTCCAACGGTAGGCGATCGGTGGCGGGGACTAATAGTTGGTAATTGACTAAAGCTTCCGCTTGATTACGGTCGGTAATTTCAGTAAAACGCAGAATATAAAGGTTTTTGCCAGGAATTTGTTTGCCCTTTTTTAGCGTTAGGGGTTGGGGCGTTTCCTGGGGGGTTTTTCTAATCCACCGTTGACCCTTAGTCAAAAATCTAGCTGGGAAGTCTGATGCTGAAAGAACCCGCACTTCCCCCTGAATACCCTGAGCCGCAACAATGGTACCGATTTCCAGCCAATTTTCTGTTTTCTGTTGTTCTGTCATGGGTTCTGCCATATTTTTTCAATCAATTTGCCCCACTAATTTTTCAGCTTTTCAGTAAAGTCAAGTTAATTGCGCTCATACAACTGGCTGACTTGTTCCACCGAGAGGCGAGACTGGACACCTAAAGTTAAAGGGGAGCGATCGCCGTTTTGGAAATGGTCAGCGGCGGCACAGGCAATCATAGCGGCATTGTCGGTGCAAAACTTTAGGGGCGGAAAAAAGACTTGCAATTGATGTTCTTGGGCGGCGGTTTGGAGATGATAGCGTAAACGACTATTGGCGGCCACCCCTCCCCCGACGGTAATGGTGGTTAAGCCATGGTCTAGGACACACTGAATGGTCTTTTTGGTCAAAGAACGGGCCACCGTATCTTGGAAACTGGCCGCTAAATCATCCACAGGCAAGGGAGCTGAACTCTGTTTAAGTTCCTGAGTGAGGCGTAACATGGCCGTTTTTAAACCACTAAAGCTGGAATCGTAGGGATGATATCCTCCTTGGGGCAAGGAAATTTTTCCTTCTGGTAATTTAAACGTCCCTGGATCGCCCTGTTTAGCCGCCCGGTCAATGGCAGGGCCCCCTGGGTAACCTAAATCCAGCAAACGAGCTACCTTATCAAAGGCTTCCCCGGCCGCATCGTCCCTGGTGGTGCCCAATTGTCGGTAATCCCCACAACCTTTAACGTGGATCAAACTGGTGTGGCCACCGGAAACTAGCAAACACAAAAATGGTGGTTGCAAATCCGGTTGACTCAGATAGCTGGCGTAGATATGACCTTCCAGATGATGCACCCCTAAAAAAGGTTTTTGATGCACCATGGCTAGGGTTTTAGCCGCCGTCACCCCCACCATCAACGCCCCTGCCAACCCCGGAGCCACGGTCACGGCGATCGCCTCAATTTCTGGCCAACCCAAACCACTTGCTTGCAAAGCTTGGTCGAGACAGGTATTAATTAAAAGTAAATGCTGGCGAGAGGCCACTTCCGGTACTACCCCGCCGAAAATTTGATGGGTTTGTATTTGGGAAGAAACCACATTACTGCAAACGTTACGATTATTTACAATTGCCACCGCAGTTTCATCACAACTTGTTTCAATTGCTAAAATGATTGCCATTCTCTGCTAGTTTGAGTTTGATCCAAAAGACGACGGTTTATTAGCCCAGTCTTTCCTATTATCGGCTAACGATCCCCGGATCACGGTAACAGGTTGCGAATCTTGCTTATTTATTTAGCCGCCTTTTTAGTCTTTTGTTTAACCAAGGAAACGATTCTTATGAAACATTTGTTGGCGTTGCTCCTAGCCTTTACACTCTGGTTTAATTTCGCTCCCTCAGCTTCGGCGGACGATTTTGCCAATTTGACCCCCTGTAGCGAAAACCCCGCTTACTTGGCCAAGTCTAAAAACTTCCTCAATACCACCAACGATCCCAACTCCGGTAAAATTCGGGCGGAACGTTATGCCTCTGCCCTCTGTGGCCCCGAAGGTTATCCCCACCTGATTGTGGACGGTCGTTTCACCCACGCTGGTGACTTTTTGATTCCTAGCATTTTGTTCCTGTACATTGCTGGTTGGATCGGCTGGGTTGGTCGTTCTTACCTGATTGAAATTCGGGAAAGCAAAAATCCTGAAATGCAGGAAGTGGTTATTAATGTCCCCCTAGCGATCAAAAAAATGTTGGGTGGTTTCCTTTGGCCCTTGGCCGCCGTTGGTGAATACACCTCCGGCAAACTGGTGATGAAGGATTCAGAAATCCCCACTTCCCCCCGCTAATTAGTTGGGCATTGACTGGGAACTATTGATGTTATTGCTTAATATCTAACTCCCTTCAATTTCGACATTATTTTTGTTTACCTTTGTCAATTTTGGAGACTCAATTTATGGACGGTTTGAAATCCTTTTTGTCAACTGCTCCGGTCATGATCATGGCTTTGTTGACTTTCACCGCTGGTATTTTGATCGAGTTTAATCGTTTTTATCCCGATCTTCTTTTCCACCCCTAGTTTTGTTTGGCGAATAAATTCTTCTCACTATTTTTTGGTGAGATAAAAGATTGGTTGGGATTTGTAATTGAGATCCTAGCCAATTTTTTTTGGTAAAAATAACTGGATTAATCGGTTAATTTACCTGGGTTGAGCAAATTAAGGGGATCTACCTGGCGTTTAAAAATTAATTGGGATTCTGGCAGAGGTTGTACCGACCCTCCGGCTAAACTATAGGTGTGGGGATTGGCGATTCTGGCCCCTAGATTTTGGTGGGCGGCCATGATTTCTTCCAGGCGATCACCGTTGATAAATTTAACCAAAGGAAAACCAGCTAGGCACATTTGCCCTTGAATGCGCATTATTTCGATGTGGAACATAATCTCATCCTTAAATAGTTTTGCCAAGGCGAGAATTTGCTCTACATCTCGATAGAAAAATACTTGAAGATAGGTCAAACTAGGATCCACGGCCCTAGCCAAAAGAGTGGTGTGGTTCCAATTAAATTCAATCAAATTAATTTTTTTCCCTGGGCTTTGGGGATCTTGCTCAAAGATAATTTCCCCTTTACTTGCCTTGGCCAACTGCGTAAAAGCTAGCCAATCCAACTCAGAAACAATCACCATTACCCAGTGAGCTCCGGGTTGATAATAACTTTTTAAACTGCTGAAATATTGCGGAATCGGATCGGCTTGAATGGAAATTTCCTTACTAACAATGCCGTCTTGATGGGCCAAATTTTGGGCAAAGGCGATCGCCGAAGATAAATTCGTAAAACTGACGATGGCTTCCCGCCAAGGTAGGGCTGGAGTAAGGGGCAAAGTAATTTCAGTAATAATGCCGTTGGTGCCATAGCCATGGATGACTGGTTGGGCCGCCTCGCCGGACAGAATCAGCCGTTGGGGTTCCGCTTCCATGGTCAACACCGTGAGGCTCTGGACGTTGCCCGGGTCGAATAAGGTGCCATAGTTCACTGCCCCCATGCCAGTACTGCCACCGCTGACAAAACCCCCCACGGTAGCTGTTTGATAGGTGGAAGGTAACAGGCGCAGCTCCCAGCCCATTTGTTTAGCTTGTTGTTCCAGCTTGCCTAACTTTACCCCCGGCTCCACCACGGCCCGACCCGGTTCCAGGCTAATGATCCTTTGCATGGGGGATAAATCCAACACAATGCCTCCCTCCAGGGGAACACATTGGCCGTAATTGCCGGTGCCAGCCCCCCGCACTGTGAGGGGAATTTGATTGGCCACACAGCAACGGATCACCGCGATTGCCTCTGGTTCTGATCGGGCTAGGACGACTAAATCCGCCTGTTTGCCCTCCAACTGCGCCATCAAAATGGGGCTGAAATGGGCGTAATCGGTGGATAGCTTTTTTCTTTGCTGGGGATCTTGGATTACTTCCAAGCCCTGGGTAGTTAATGAAGCCGCAATGGCTGACCAATCCATTTTTATAATTCCTTGCTAAGTCTGGATTAGTCGCAGGCACCCATGTTATTGATTTGCACCACCAACTGGTCAATGGCCCGCACCAGGTTATCCCCAGAGCGACTCCAATCGTTGGCCAAAATGCTAAAAACAACGGTGCCGTGGGCGGGAGTGTTGGCATAACCAGACAGGGCCCTTACCCCCCGCAGGGTGCCAGTTTTTGCAAAGACGTTATTTTGAGCCGTGGTAGCTTTCATCCGTCGGGCTAGGGTGCCATCCTGACCGGCGATCGGCATGGAAGAAACGAACAAACTACTATTGCTACTGCGATACATTGCCTGGAGGGTGTCTACTAGGGAACGGGGCGTAGCCGCATTATTGCGGGACAAACCAGAGCCGTCGGCTACGCGAAAACCCTGGGGGTTAACTCCCAATTCCGCCACAGCCGCCTTAACAGCCCCAGGGCCTCCCACCGTGTTGAGCAGCAATTCTGCATAGCTGTTGTTGGAGCGTTTATTTGTGGTCATCACCCAATTACGTAGGGGCTGGGAACGCACTGTGGCATTGGGACCCAGCCTTTGTAGGGCCGCCGCTGTGGTAAAAATTTTGGCGTTGGAAGCGGGGATAAAAAATTTGTTTTCGTTATGGCTATAGAGCACCTGGCGATCATCAAGCCTTTCCACTAATACCCCCCAATTGGGCATGGCCTTGGCCCCCACAATTCGTTGCACAATGGGTTGGAAAGTTGCTGGACAGGCCCCCTGGTAAATGGGAGAACCAATGTTGCCAAATCCCCCAGTGGGCATTTCCACTTCGATGGGAACCGACTGCCTACCCTGAAAATAGTCAACGCTGGCAAAGGTTTCGGGCTGATTTGCTAAAGCTGGAGTGGTACTTAGCAAGGCGGCACTGGTGGCCAATACACCGACTTTTAACCAGGGGGAACACTTCTTACTCATGGGCTTCCAATAAAGTTCAGAACCGCGAACCATGGGGGAGCAAATTTCGTCAGCTTCAACACAGTGTTTAACTAACGGCGATCGCCCGTCCCATCTCTAGGTTTGGGCTTTTTGTGACGCACCATTTTTGATGCAGCAAAGTCAGGATTATACCACTATTGCCGACAACCATTGGCAAGCCACCAGGGAAACCACTGTTCAGGACGGGGGGAAATTTCCTTGGGCTGGCTCTATCAGGGAAAATATAAAAAGTAATGTCGGTGAACTTCCTAGCAGCGCTGACGGGAGATAATTTTTTCTACCATGGCCTGGCTTTCATGCACGAGGCTATGACATGGCCCTGGGGTTTGGGTTAGGGTGGGGACCAGGTTACGGGCTTGGAGCGTCATGTGCAGTTGCAGTTCCGCCACGTAATCACTGATGGCTTCTTGGGGCTGGGAAACGTCTACCTGGGTAGCTGACACTGTCCTTTTTCCTCCTTGAGCAATACTGTTGACTGAAAAATAATCGGCAAGTGCTGAATTGAGGGACTTGTGGCCCCTATAAAAACTACCATGGCATTAACGGAGACGCACACTTCTGCAACAGTCTTTAACATTTATCTGTCTGTGACCCTAGGATATTTTTCCTTGGGCGAGGCCATGGATCTCCTAGTTTTTCCTACCGATTTTTTTGCCAATCAGTTATCTCAGTTTCTTCCATGTCAGAGCTTCAAACCCTGATCCGCACTATTCGCCAAGAAGCAGAACGGGAACCATTTCCCCTAGACTCTCCCATTTATGAGCAGGCCGGCAAAGATGCCCTAGATCCAATTTTATTTGGGGGTAACCTCGGTAGTCAGCTCTGTTTTTTTGGCAGGGATTTAGGGGCGGATGAGGTGCGCCAAGGACAACCCTTAATCGGAGCGGCAGGGCGGCTAGTGAGGAAGGGGTTTTTTGAAGCTTGGCAGGGTCGGGTTCCCAGGGGACAAGATGATTTACAAACGGTCTGTCAAAGGATTTTGCTTACTAATACGGTGCCCTATAAACCCCCGGAAAATAAGGCTTATTCTGTCAAAGTTAAGGAAAGGTTTCGCCCTTTTGTGGAGCAATTGTTAGTGTTCCATTGGCAAGGGAAACAAATTATCACCCTGGGAACGGAAGCTTTTAAATGGTTTGCTCCCTATGCCCCCAAGGGCCAGTTGGATGAATTCTTCCAAGGGGGGGATAGGTACGAATGCTCATTAGATGTTTTGATCAAAGCGAAAACGGCGGCAGGCAAAGGTAGTCAAAAAATTGTTAGATTAATGCCTTTACCTCACCCTTCACCGTTGAATAAGCGTTACTACGGACAGTTTCCGACAATGTTGCAACGGCGCTTAACGGAAATTGCTTTCTAGTTCCAGACTTAAAATATTTATCACCTTTACTTCAAAATTAATTGAATTTAACCATGAAAGTTTTAGTTATCGGCGCCACCGGAGAAACAGGCAAACGAGTTGTCAATACCTTAACCGATCGCCAAATTGCAGTGCGGGCTTTGGTGCGGAACTACGACAGCGCTAAGGCGGTGTTACCCCCAGGAACAGAGATTATGGTAGGAGACCTGCTGGAACCAGAAACCATCAAGGCGGCGATCGCCGGTTGCACAGTGGTGATTAATGCGGCCGGGGCCAGACCCAGTGCGGACTTAACCGGGCCTTTCAAAGTGGATTATCTAGGCACTCGCAACCTGGTGGATATAGCCAAAGCCAATGGCATTGAACAATTAGTGTTGGTGTCTTCCCTTTGTGTGTCTAACCTCTTCCATCCCCTCAATCTGTTTGGCTTAATTCTGGTCTGGAAACAATGGGGCGAAAATTATCTGCGTCAGAGTGGTGTCCCCTACACCATTGTGCGGCCAGGGGGCTTGAAAAATGAGGACAATGATAACGCCATCGTCATGGCCGGGGCAGATACGTTATTTGATGGTAGTATTCCCCGGCAAAAAGTAGCAGAAGCTTGTGTGGAATCTCTCTTTAGCCCCAGTGCTAAAAATAAAATTGTTGAAATTGTCAGTAAACCGGATATTCCCGTGCAGTCCTTTGACGAATTATTTGCGATGGTGAGGTAATCACAATTTTCAAAATTCTCCCTTGCTGTCCCCAAGTCAACGTCTATCGACTGAGGTTGGGGTTGATCAGTTTGATAAAAGGGGTTAATCAGTTTGATAAAAATAGAAATCTGAATGAATTATTTCAACAAAAAGGGAGCCAAACTATTATCAGCTTTCAGGCAATTTTCAAAGGAACAAAGATCAATCAGGCAAAAAATAGCTAAGAGTTTCAATAAAGTAATGAGAGGCGCTAGTTGCGTAGTAGTTCTATGCTACCATTGACCTCGGTTTGGCAAATATTGCCACGGTGATATCAACCATGTGGAATGACTTGGAGACAACTTGCGTGCGGCCATGACATCTGGCAAACCGATTATCCGAGTTGTTTCTCTCTATAAAACAGTGGAAATTTTGGAACAACTAGATACTTTGTCGGGAGAAGATGTACTGCCAAATTTTCTGCTTTCCTTAACTCGCATCTCGCCTTAACTGCATTGCAGAGCAATATTTTCAACTTAACCATTGCTTAATGGAGAGAACCGTGCTAAGCTTCCAACCCTATGCACTACGCCATCCCCAAAACCTACGCTGAACTAGATGCCCTGCGCCGTTTCCCCGCTAACGAGGAATTAGTGGCGGTGGCGATCGCCGGGGTTATCAACTGGGCCCGGGCCCATGACCAATCTTTGGATGACGTGGTTCAGGAAATTCTGGCGGAGGATGGTTTATTGGATTACGTCCAAAGGGACCGCCTCAGTGAGATGATTGTGCAGGCTTGGCAGGCGTTACCCCATTTGCCCAATCCTTTGCCCAGTGGAGCACCGTCTGTACCCGGGAACTGGTGGGAGCCTCGCAGTAAAGCCGCAGTAAAGGTTCCGTCCCACTAAAGCGAATTAGCAACCAACCGCCACCGGCCATACGGAATTTGTAGCCGTCGGTGGTCAATAAATCTGTCACTTGTTCTCCGGCGATCGCCGTTAGGGGATTTTCATTTAGGGTTTGTACCAACGCAGTGCGGACATCCATGCTGGCCAAGGGTAAATCAATGCGGTCATACTCACTGACAAAGCAGACTTTTTCCTGGAGTCGACCATACTGTTCACTAATATCCTGTTGGGACTGTACCACTGTTTCCAACACATATAGGGCGGATAACAACGCATCCCGTTCAGGAATGTGACCCCCATAGCCAATGCCACCGGATTCTTCCCCACCAATCAAGACTGGACTGGTTAACATTCGATCAGCAATATACTTATAACCGATCGCCGTTTCCGTGAGGGGAATGCCGTAAAGCTCTGCCAACTTGGGAATTAGGTCGGAGCCACTAACGGTTTTAACAATTTCTCCCTGGAGGCCTTTTTGGGTAGCTAAGTGGTAAATCAAAATGGGAATTAAACCCTGGGAACTGAGAAAATTACCCTGGCCGTCTACTGCGGCAATCCGATCGGCATCGCCATCAAAAATCAAACCCACCCGTAACTCTGGCCCACCAGCTTTGGCCGCCGTTTGCAGCGCTGCTAATAATTTAGGAACGTATTTGGGCAAAGGTTCAGGGGAAGCACCGCCAAACAAGGGATCTCGATCGCCGTTAATTTCATCAATGGGACAACCTAGTAACCGCTCCAAGCCACTGGCGGCTGCGCCATGCATCACATCGGCAAATACCCGGAGTTTTCCCTGTTGAACTGCTTCTCGAATGGGTTGAACATTTACTTTTGCCTGCAAGCCTTGGCAGTAACTAGGCCAGGGATCAAAATATTGCAAACTACCTCCCGCTTGGGGCTGGGGTAAGGAATTTTGCAATTGGGCTTCTATTTTTTCTGTAACGTCACTGCCCACGGAACCACCGAACGCTCCTTTAACTTTTAAACCCAAATAATTGGCGGGATTATGGCTGGCTGTTAACACCAATGCGCCCAGGGCATTTTCGTGATGGGCCGCCCAACTAAAGGCCGGGGTAGGAGCATAACTTTCACTCAACCAGACTTCAAAACCCAATTCCTGGACTGTCTGGGCCACCAACAGGGCAAATTGTTCCGCCATAAAACGGCGATCGTATCCCACAATTAAGCGATGTTCCCGACCACTACTACCAAATTCTGCCGCCAACACCTGGGCCGCCGCCGCCGCCACCAACACCACCCGCTCAAAGGTAAATTCTGCTGCAATTACCCCCCGCCAACCATCGGTACCAAATTTAATCGGAGCAGGAGTGTAAACCATGACAGACCTAGTTTTTGTGGATTAGTGGATTGTTGGTGGAGCAGTCAACCGTGGTTATTTTACCCCAAGCTCTGCGTGTGCTCAGAATTACATAGTTTAGGTTTCAGACTATTATTGCCAATTTGCAAATAATAATTCTCGTTCATTAAATTTTAAAAAAATTTGTCCATTTTAAAAATTTAGTCTAGTCTTAAGGTAGTGAGGATTAAATATAAAATTTCGGTCACAGGTAACAATTAATGCCTAAGTATGCCGATATTTATCCTAGCAAAGAGTAAAATAAAATAAACAAAAAATAACCCCAATGTGGCTCATCTTTAAAACATGCCAGTTCTATTTCATTAGGGACATATGTTATTAGTGTGGTTTTAGCGAAGAGAGAGTGAAAGACCAGAAAACAAATTTGAAACCAAAAAATAAAATCGATATTTTTCCGTCTATAGAATCTTTGCCCACAGTTGTTCTTTTTTCTTTGTTTGGTCTTGTCTTCTTTCTTGCAACAAATCTACGACAATCATCTGAAAATATACAGAATGCACGAGAAAATATCAAATCCGAGAAAATGTACCAAGATTATTTAGAGGAAGAAAGAAGACTACATGAAGGTACTTTAGCAATGCAACGGTTAGAATCCCAAATGGAACTAAGAGCTAGTTTCTGAAGTAAAAATTAAAAAGTAATACGAGAAGGCATTATACGGATGAGGGCACCATAAATCATTGCTTAACTTATTTCGGTATAAAGTTCGTAATCCTTGCTTAATCGCCGATAGCGATTTAACCAACCAAAAGTACGCTCTATCACCCAACACTCGGCTAAAAGTTCAAATTCCTTAGATGAACGCTTAACGACCTCAATTACGATATGCCGTTTACGTCCTTTAATTTTCTTGCCACCATCAAAGTCATATACCTCCCCCTTTTTTCCGTTGTTTTAACGGATTGGGAGTCCACCATTGCCACAGTAGAGTTGGGAGTTCTTCCTATCTTTTTTCTCACCTCTTTACGTAATCCATCATGAACTTGTTGCCAAATTCCCTTCCTTTGCCACTTGTGAAAATATTTATATACTGTCTGATGGGGGAGGGAAATCATAGGGGAACATCTCCCATTGACATCCTGTGCGCTGTAAATAAAAGATGGCATTGATAATTTATTTCTCGTAGGTCTAACTCTCTAGGATGCCCAAATCCTTTTGGTGCTGGGCTGGTGACTTGGGCTCAATTACCTTCCACTCCTCATCACTCGTGTCACTAGCATATGGCTTGCCCTGAGGATTCAATACCTTCGGCGAACTACTCATCGACAATACTCAACTTTTATCCTCTCACCATAAAAAATAGATTTCTCCTATCCTCTTTTCTTTATATTTTCTTTTCTTTATATTTTCCCTAGAAATCACTTCCAAACAACACCCAGAACCTAGTAACTAGTTCGACTTACCCTCCTTTCTTCGAGCATGACCGGAGCTGCAAATACCTAATACAAGGTCAGTGCCTATCTCCCATGGCTAGCAATTGGGGTTGCGACTATTTTCGGTTTGGGTGTTGTCCGTCATCTGAGCGATGAACTGAGAAACAAACGAGACAGATTTAGAAAGAAACAGCTCGGTTTTACCTCTCTTGTTAAACTAGGGTTTTCGGACGGAAGTGGCTGTTTTTATCTGCCAGTGAAGCCCTTCGGCTCCATGTATTCAATGTACAAAATCCCACCAACAATGGCAAGCAATATTTAACTTTATTCACTAAAGGGAAGTAATCGATATTAATTTAGTTACGAAATATTAACAAAATCTAGTGCAATTTATTTGAACTATTTTTGTTGCTTAAAACAACTTTTTCGTTGTCTAAATTATCCCGATTAAGTAATCGACATTGAAGAAAGCTAAAGATTTGCTCACTTTTTAAAAGTTGATGTAACAATGAAGGCAACCAACTAGAGATTCCATTCGTTATTGTGGGCAAGATTGTGGAGGCACACAAATTCTTTCCCGACTAAGGGTGAAAATCAGGCTAACTTTCGCAATCAAATTTACCTGGTTTAGGCTCTCCCAATCATCTTTTATCTGCTGTATTGCTCCTTTTTGAGGATTTTTCCATGACCGTTGCCACCGATCGCCAAACTGTGCCCCCATCTGCGGCCCATCCTAGTGGAGACAAGCGTTTTAAGGTGTTAGACGCCACCATGAAGCGCAACCAATTTAATCAGGATGCCCTCATTGAAATCCTGCATAAAGCCCAGGAAATTTTTGGCTACCTGGAAGAGGATGTTCTGCTCTACGTAGCCCGGGGGCTTAAATTACCCCTCAGCCGGGTGTTTGGAGTGGCGACTTTTTACCATCTTTTTTCCCTTAAACCCAGTGGGAAACATACCTGTGTGGTCTGCTTGGGAACGGCTTGCTACGTTAAAGGGGCGGGGGATTTGCTGAAAACCCTAGATCAGGAAGTCCATCTGAAACCGGGGGAAACGACAGAGGATGGACAAATGTCCTTGGTGACGGCCCGTTGCATTGGAGCCTGTGGCATTGCCCCAGCCGTGGTCTATGACGGCAAAGTGTTGGGCAAGCAGAATGACGAAGCGGTATTGGCGGCGATACAACCTTGGTTAAGTAACAGTTAACGGATATTAAGTATCAGGTGATTGCTTGATCTTTTCTAGTTGATTTTTTGATTTGTTGTTATTGAGCTTAAACCCCATGGACATTAAAGAATTAAAGGAAATTGCCACCAAAAGCCGTGAGAAACAAACAAAAATTCGCATTCGTTGTTGTAGTGCTGCCGGTTGTCTTTCTTCTGAAGGGGAGACGGTGAAAAAAAATCTCACCACGGCGATCGCCGCAGCAGGATTGGAAGAAAAAGTGGAAGTCTGTGGGGTAGGCTGTATGAAGTTTTGTGGCCGGGGCCCCCTAGTGGCGGTGGATGACCGGAATCAACTCTACGAATTTGTTACCCCAGACCAGGTGGGGGATATTGTCAAAAAATTGCAGAAACCCGATGCAGTTGCAGAAACAGGCTTAATCAGTGGTGATCCCCACCATCCCTTCTACGCCCTGCAAAGGAATATTGCTTTGGAAAATTCAGGCCGGATTGATCCCGAATCCATTGATGAATACATCGCCCTAGGGGGCTACGAACAGCTTCATAAGGTTGTCTATGAAATGACCCCAGAGGAAGTGATCGTGGAAATGAACAAAAGTGGTCTGCGGGGTCGGGGTGGGGGCGGTTATCCCACCGGCTTGAAATGGGCCACAGTGGCCAAAATGCCCGGCCAGCAAAAATATGTCATCTGCAATGCTGACGAAGGCGATCCCGGTGCTTTCATGGACCGCAGTGTGTTGGAAAGTGATCCCCATCGCATCCTCGAAGGTATGGCGATCGCCGCCTATGCAGTGGGGGCTAACCATGGTTACATTTATGTGCGGGCGGAATACCCCCTAGCTATCCAACGACTGCAAAAAGCGATCCAACAGGCTAAACGTTATGGCCTGATGGGCACCCAAATTTTTGACTCTCCCATTGATTTCAAGATTGATATACGAGTAGGAGCCGGTGCCTTTGTCTGCGGTGAAGAAACAGCATTAATTGCCTCAGTGGAAGGAAAACGGGGAACGCCCCGACCAAGACCACCCTATCCAGCCCAATCGGGTTTGTGGCAAAGTCCCACCCTGATTAACAATGTGGAAACCTACGCCAACGTTGTACCCATCATTCGGGAAGGGGGAGATTGGTATGGCTCCATTGGTACGGAAAAAAGTAAAGGCACCAAGGTTTTTGCCCTCACAGGAAAAGTGGAAAACGCTGGTCTGATTGAAGTGCCCATGGGAACCACCGTGCGACAAGTGGTGGAGGAAATGGGGGGCGGTGTACCCAATGGTGGCCAAGTCAAAGCAGTGCAAACTGGGGGCCCTTCCGGAGGCTGTATCCCCGCCGATAAATTGGATACTCCCATCGAATATGACACCCTATTAGCCCTGGGCACCATGATGGGTTCCGGGGGCATGATTGTCATGGATGAAAGCACCAATATGGTGGACGTGGCCCAGTTTTATATGGATTTTTGCAAATCGGAATCCTGTGGCAAATGTATTCCCTGCCGAGCGGGCACAGTGCAACTTTATGACCTTTTAACCCGCTTTTTAGAAGGGGAAGCTACCCAAGAAGACTTGATCAAACTAGAAAATCTTTGCCATATGGTTAAGGAAACTAGCCTTTGTGGATTGGGGATGAGTGCGCCTAATCCGGTAATAAGTACCCTGCGCTATTTTCGTCATGAATATGAAGAATTACTCAAAGTCTAGTTCGGTAATTTATCCACTCAGTTAACTTTTCTGAAACACCATGAATGTTTTAACTGCTCCCATCAAAAGTGACACTTGGACTGAGGCCACCTGGGAAGAATTTATCCAAGCCACTGAAAATCCCGATTATGACAAAGCAAAGTTCTACTACTATCAAAACCAGTTGAGAATTGAAATGTCTCCCGTTGGTAACGATCATTCAAGAGACCATTACCTAATTAGTAACGCTATTAGTCTGTATGCAATTTTTAAGAAAATTCCGCTCAACGGAAATGATACCTGTAGTTATCGTAAACCCGGTCATTGGGAGGTACAACCTGATATTTCTTGCCATGTGGGGGATAATGCTATGGCTATCCCCTCTGGAACAGGTATTGTCAATTTAAATGATTATCCTCCCCCAGATTTAGTTATCGAAATTGCCAATACTTCCTTAGCTGATGATCAAGGAAAAAAACGGCTACTTTATGAAGAGTTAGGCGTTAAAGAATATTGGATTGTGGATGTGAAGGCCACTAAAATCATGGGGTTTAAAATGGAAAACCAAGGGAGCTACCAAATTCGAGAATCTTTAGTTTTACCTGGATTAAATTTAGCTGTTTTGGAAGAGGCGTTGCAAAAAACACGCCAAACGAATCATGGAGAAGTCATGCGTTGGCTACTTCAACAATTTAGTTAATTCATTTTCAAAGGAGTTTTTGGCCAATGTCTGTTGTTACTTTAACCATTGATGATAAGGCGATCGCCATTGAAGAAGGCGCAAGTATTTTGCAAGCGGCTAAAGAAGCAGGGGTTCCCATTCCCACCCTTTGCCATTTAGAAGGGATTTCAGAAGCGGCAGCCTGTCGTTTGTGCATGGTGGAAGTGGAAGGCACGAATAAATTGATGCCCGCCTGCGTTACCGCTGTGAGCGAAGAAATGGTAGTCCACACCAACACAGAAAAATTGCAAAATTACCGACGTATGACAGTGGAATTACTTTTTTCCGAAGGCAATCATGTCTGTGCCATTTGTGTGGCTAACGGCAACTGTGAATTGCAAGATATGGCCATTACGGTGGGTATGGATCACAGCCGATTTAAATATCAATTTCCCAAGCGAGAAGTGGATTTATCCCATCCCATGTTTGGCATTGATCATAACCGTTGTATTCTCTGTACCCGTTGTGTGCGAGTTTGCGATGAAATTGAGGGAGCCCACGTTTGGGATGTGGCTTACCGGGGCGCAGAATGCAAAATTGTTTCTGGTTTAAATCAGCCCTGGGGAACCGTTGATGCCTGTACTTCCTGTGGCAAATGTGTGGATGCCTGTCCCACGGGTTCTATCTTCCATAAAGGAGAAACTACTGCTGAAAAAATTGGCGATCGCCGTAAGGTGGAGTTTTTAGCCACTGCCCGTAAAGAAAAGGAATGGGTCAGGTAGGTTGAACTTTTAAGAACTTTTAACATCATTTCTAAACTTTTAATCATGGCTAAAATTCGTTTTGCTACCGTTTGGCTCGCTGGTTGTTCCGGCTGTCATATGTCCTTCCTTGATATGGACGAATGGCTCATTGATCTCGCTCAAAAAGTTGATGTGGTTTTCAGTCCCGTTGGTTCTGATCTCAAGGAATACCCGGACAATGTGGATGTTTGCCTAGTGGAAGGGGCGATCGCCAACGAAGAAAATTTAGAGTTAGCTTTGGAGTTGAGACAGAAAACGAAGGTAGTAATTTCCTTTGGGGACTGTGCTGTAACCGCCAATGTCCCCGGTATGCGTAATATGCTCAAAGGTAGCGATCCGGTTCTGCGCCGAGCCTATATTGAACTGGGAGATGGGACGCCTCAACTGCCCGATGAACCTGGTATTGTGCCGCCTCTATTAGACAAGGTTATTCCCCTACATGAGGTTATTCCGGTGGATATTTTTATGCCCGGTTGTCCTCCCGATGCCCACCGTATTCGAGCAACGCTAGAACCATTATTAAATGGGGAACATCCCCTCATGGAAGGGCGAGCAATGATCAAATTTGGTTAAAATTCAAGTTTTCTAAACAGTTTGCAAAATAGCTATTCAGGAGATTTAATAATGAATACCCAATTAGTAGAATCCTTGGTTCAAATAATTCAAAGTCTTTCCCCAGAGGAGCAAAAGTTATTGGAAACTCATTTGGCAGAAAAAAATAGCAACTGGCAGGAGGTTTTGGGGAAAATTGAAACCAATCGCCAAGAAATTTATGCTTCTCGTCAGGGAAAACCTTTTGATCTTTCTATAGATGAAATCATCGAAGAAATGCGTGAGGAAAGAACCCAAGATGTTCTACAAGCCTGTTTTGGAAAATGATTTTTAGGTATGACCAACCAAACTTCTTTCACAATTTGTATTGACTCAAATTTTATTGTCCGACTTCTTGTTGGGTATTATGAAGAAACTATCTATCTTGAGATGTGGAATAAATGGTGTAACGCAAATACTAAAATTGTTGCTCCTGATCTAATCAACTATGAGGTGACTAATGTTTTGTGGCGTTTAAACAAGACCAATCAGATTAACTACACTCAAGCCCAAATTGCTCTTACAGAAAGTTTTAATCTCGGCATTGAACTTTATTCAAACTCAGAACTACACCAGGATGCTTTGGCGATCGCCGAAAAGTTTCAATTGTCAGCCGCCTATGATGTCCATTATTTAGCTTTAGCAGAAAAAATGCAGATAGATTTTTATACCTGTGACAAAAAACTGTTCAATTCCGTACAACAAAATTTCCCTAGAATAAAATTAGTTATTGCTAACAGTAGTTAGATTGATTTAAATTCCTGAATATTTATTACAAGATCCGGCTTTCTATATTTACTGCTCAAAAAATATCTAAATCAACAATAATCAATCCCATGTCTAAAACCATTGTTATCGATCCCGTTACCCGGATTGAAGGCCATGCCAAAATCTCCATTTTCCTCAACGACCAGGGCAACGTAGATGATGTTCGTTTCCATGTGGTGGAGTATCGGGGTTTTGAAAAATTTTGCGAAGGTCGTCCCATGTGGGAAATGGCTGGTATTACCGCCCGTATTTGCGGCATTTGTCCGGTTAGCCATCTGCTCTGTGCGGCTAAAACCGGGGATAAGTTACTGGCGGTGCAAATCCCTCCAGCCGGGGAAAAACTGCGCCGTTTAATGAATTTAGGGCAAATTACCCAATCCCACGCCCTAAGTTTTTTCCATCTCAGCAGTCCTGATTTTCTGCTTGGTTGGGACAGTGATCCCGCTACTCGCAATGTGTTTGGTTTAATTGCTGCTGACCCCGATTTAGCTAGGGCAGGTATTCGGTTACGGCAATTTGGCCAAACGGTAATTGAACTTTTGGGAGCTAAAAAAATCCACTCTGCTTGGTCAGTGCCCGGTGGAGTCCGATCGCCGTTGTCGGAAGAAGGCAGACAATGGATTGTGGACCGTTTACCAGAAGCAAAAGAAACCGTTTATTTAGCCTTAAATTTGTTTAAAAATATGTTGGACCGCTTCCAAACAGAAGTGGCAGAATTTGGCAAATTTCCCTCCCTATTTATGGGCTTAGTTGGGAAAAATAATGAATGGGAACATTATGGCGGCTCCCTGCGGTTTACCGACAGTGAAGGCAATATTGTCGCGGACAATCTCAGTGAAGATAATTACGCTGATTTTATTGGTGAATCGGTGGAAAAATGGTCCTATTTAAAATTTCCCTACTACAAATCTCTGGGTTATCCCGATGGCATTTATCGGGTTGGTCCCCTTGCCCGCCTTAATGTTTGTCATCACATTGGCACCCCGGAAGCAGACCAAGAATTAGAAGAATATCGGCAACGGGCTGGAGGTGTGGCCACGTCCTCTTTCTTTTATCATTACGCCCGCTTGGTGGAAATTCTTGCCTGTTTAGAAGCCATCGAATTGTTAATGGCTGACCCTGATATTTTGTCCAAAAATTGTCGAGCTAAGGCAGAAATTAATTGTACCGAAGCGGTGGGAGTGAGCGAAGCACCCCGGGGTACTTTATTCCACCATTACAAGATAGATGAAGATGGTCTAATTAAGAAAGTGAATTTGATCATTGCCACGGGCAACAATAACTTAGCCATGAATAAAACCGTGGCCCAAATTGCCAAACACTACATTCGCAATCATGATGTGCAAGAAGGGTTTTTAAACCGGGTGGAAGCGGGTATTCGTTGTTATGATCCCTGCCTTAGTTGTTCTACCCATGCAGCGGGACAAATGCCATTGATGATCGATTTAGTTAACCCTCAGGGGGAACTAATTAAGTCCATCCAGCGGGATTAAACAAAAAACATTCAGACGGTCAAAAAAATACCCCGGCATCACCGAGGGCATATCTAGGAGAACTCAATGTCAATGGAAGGTACCGAAACCCCTAGAACCCGTGCCCTTAATAGTTCATGCAAAGGAATTCTGTCGGGTTTCCATAGCCTTATGTTTTTTATAGTAAACATAATGTTAATTTTTGTCAACGAGACTTGACGTCCGGTTCATTTTGTTGGTAGTGGTGCGTGTCCCACGGCGATCGCCCCATTCTGGCCGCCAAAGCCAAAACTGAGGCAGAGACCATAGTTTAAAGGGCTAGTTGCTGGCTGAACTGATTCAATGCGGACAAAGTTGAGGGGAAATTCAGGTTCTTTCAAACCAACACAGGGGGGCAATTTTTGCTGATGAAGGCTTAATAAAGTCAAAGCTACGGCGATCGCCCCGGAAGCGCCCAGGGTATGGCCAGTGGCCCCTTTGCTGGAAGTAATGAGAGGATTTTGAGGAAAAAGAGTTTGGATTAAAGCGGCCTCCCGTTGATCGTTGAAAAGAGTGCCAGTGCCGTGGGGATGAATCAAGTCAATTTGCTCTGGGGTTAAACCACTGCGGGTGAGGCAATGCTTCACGGCTTGCTGGGCACTGTGGTTATCAAAGGCAGGAGTACTACGATGGAGTGCATCACAACTAAAACCCCAACCCAAAATTTCACCGTAAATTCTGGCTTTTCTCTTCTGGGCTAATTCCCGGGTTTCCAATACTAACAAAGCTCCCCCTTCCCCCAACACTAAACCCTGGCGCTGGCGATCGAAGGGATAACATCCATCCGGTGCTAGCGTGGCCATTTTGCTAAAACCAGCCAATGTGAGCGGTGTAATGGGGGCTTCCACTGCCCCGGCCAACACCCGTTGGCAATGGCCTGTTCTAATTAACTCCACTCCCTGGGCGATCGCCCATAACCCAGTGGCACAGGCGGCCATGGGGCATTGCATCACCGTTACTTCCGGTAGAAGTTGGGCAGCTAAACGGGCGGCCTGATCAGGTAAAGTCTGCCACCAATCCACAAGCTTAAAGTTGGGGGCCACCGGAGGCTTAATGTTGCGCCCAACCCAATCTTCCCAATGGCATTGGTTAGCCCGACTAGAACCGATCGCCACTCCCCAGGGTTGTTCAGCGGGATCAAGTTGGGCATCATCAATGGCGGCCTGCACCAAGGGCGGAACCAATTGTCCCAGGGAACGAGGATAATTTCCCTGTAATGCCAAGGGGAACGATGGCAAGTTTATAAAAGGTTGCTTGGGCTTGATGGCCGTTTTTCCCTGTAACAACTTTGTCCAAGTTTGTAATTGATCTCCCAAGGCAGTGTCCAGGGCTAGCCCAGTGACCACCACTCCCATAGCCAGAGCCTCTATTGGAGCCGTTTTTTGTTTCCCCTGGCGGTCCATGGCCCAATTAACTACTAGCTTCGGGAATGGCAATTTCCAACATTTGCACCCGCCGGTCTAGGGCTTCCAATTCATCCTTTAGGCGATCGCCTTGCCCCACAATCACCGCAATCATCTGTTCGGGCTGGAGATACTTAGCCGCTACCCGTTGCACATCCTCCACTGTGGTGTCCATCACCGCCTGTTGGTAAGTGAAAATAAAATCCTCTGGATAACCGTAATACTCGTAGGTCATCAAACGGGAAAGGGTTTGCCCCGGCCTTTCAAAATTAAAAACAAAGGAATTTAAAATTGAATCTTTGGCATAGGCCAATTCCTCAGCGGTTACTTCAGTGATGCGTAACTTTTCAAACTCCTGTAACAGGGATTGGAGAAATTGCACCGTGGTTTCCGTGCGGGTAGGACCCCCAGCCAGAAAGTAACCGGGATAATCATAGGCAGCCTGCCAACTACCGGAAACGCTATAGGCCAAGCCCTGGGTGGAGCGAATATTGTTAAACAACCGGCCTGCAAAACCCCCCAGTACCCCATTCATCACCGACAGGGCAGCGTAATCCGGGCTGTCCACCATGCCGCCAATTTGTCCCAAAAGAACATTGCTTTGGGTAACGTGGGGCAAATTAACTAAAAAAACTTCACTGTCGTTAACTTGGCTAGCGCTGGGGGGAGTCAACTGGGGAACAGTCCCCGACCCTTGCCAATTACCAAACCTTTCCGCAATGGTTTGTTTGATGGTTTCGCTGTCAAAGTCCCCCACAATGCCTAAAATCATCTGGTCTGGACGGACGTAGCGCCGATGAAAATCAATAATGGCCTGGCGGTCGATATTGGCTAAGGTTTGGTACTCCACCGTGCGGGCATAGGGGCTGGTGGGGCCGTAAAGCATTTTACTAAATTCCCGGCTGGCAATATCTCCAGGGTCATCGTTACGCCGGGCAATGGCTCCTCGAAGTTGGTTTTTAGCCAGGGCAATCTGGGCTTCATCAAAGGCTGGGGTTTGGAGAACTTGGGCAAATAGGTCAAAGACTAGGTCAAAGTCCTTGCTCAAGGAGGAAAAACTAGCAGAACCGGAAGAGGTGCCAATGCTAGTTTCAATGGCAGCGGCCTTTTGCTCCAATAAATTATTCAGTTGGGCTGGGGAGTTTTGTTCTGTTCCCCCCAAACGCATGGTGGTGCCCGTCAACTGGGCTAGCCCCACCTGATCCGCCGGTTCCCAACGGGATCCTGCCCGCATCACCACCGATCCCGACACCAGGGGCAGTCTCCGGTCAGGCATTAGATAAACCACCAAACCGTTGGGCAGAGTGTAACGTTCGTATTCCGGCAGGTTAATCTCCGGCAGGGGGGGAAACGTCAACTGATCATGGGTTTTGGGTTGGTTCTCCAGATCCCTGGCAATGGCTGGAGTTAAATAAACATTGCTAAAAACGGCGATCGCCATCACCAAGGTGGCCACCAGGACGAATCGTTGCCAGGGCTTAGCGTTAGGAGCCACTGTTGGGGAAGTTTTCCAAGGTTTTTTCATAGGGCAAACAAGGCGATCGGACATTCCTAGTCCCCATGGGCCACTGGGACTGGGGCGGAAGCAAAAACGGTTACTAGTGCCAAGGCAAAAGCCTCCCCAATGCTAACAGTGCTTAACACCGGGAAGACTTTGGTTAACCAAGCTGGGTTGGGCCATGGTGCTGACCAACGACAACCGTCCCGACTAGACGGCTCCACCGGCCGCTTGCAGGCGAGCCCGAGCTTTTTTGTAATTGTTAGAAGCTTTCAGTTGGTTGGGTTTATCTTCCCCCCGGTTGGCCTCTTCCAAAGCCCCCTGGGCTGCGGTGTAGGCTTGGCGGGCCGATTCAGCATCAATGGTGGTGCCTAATTCAGCGCCGTTGACCAATACCTTAACTTCATTATTTTCTACCTCGGCAAAACCCCCCATGACGGCAATATTCTGCCAGTCTTTACCTGGGCGCACCCGCATCACGCCAATTTCCAAAGCGGTGAGCAGGGGAGCATGGTTACTGAGGATACCCAGTTGACCGGTGGTGCTGGGGAGAATGAGTTCCTGCACTTCCTCATCCCAAACTACCTTATCCGGTGTGATTACCCGTACTGTTAACGTCATTTTTAGGAATTTCCCTTTGATAGCGTTTCTATACAAACAACTGGCGATCGCCGGCCAGGAAGAAGGGGGATAACAGGCAATGGTCATCCTAGAAAACCACTGCTATTCCCCCTAACTATTTCCTAACCTAGACCCCAGGTTATTAACTTAACCCTCTTTGAGCTTGGCACCTTTGGCCTTAGCTTCTTCAATGTCTCCCACCAGGTAGAAAGCTTGCTCCGGTAAATCATCCAATTCACCAGCCAAAATCGCTTTGAAACCTTTGATGGTGTCAGCCAGGGAAACGTACTTGCCGGGGGCACCGGTAAATACTTCGGCGACGAAGAAGGGTTGGGAAAGGAAACGCTCAATTTTCCGAGCCCGGTCTACGGTCAAACGGTCTTCCTCAGACAATTCATCCAAGCCAAGAATGGCAATAATATCTTGCAATTCTTTGTAGCGTTGCAGGGTGGATTGCACTTCCCGAGCGGTGTCGTAATGCTCTGACCCAACGATGGAGGGCTGAAGCATGGTGCTGGTGGAATCCAAGGGGTCCACGGCGGGGTAAATACCTTTAGCGGCCAAACCACGGGAAAGCACGGTGGTACCGTCCAAGTGGGCAAAGGTGGTGGCGGGGGCGGGGTCAGTCAAGTCGTCCGCCGGTACATACACAGCCTGAATGGAGGTAATGGAACCTTCCTTGGTGGAGGTGATACGCTCTTGCAAATCACCAACGTCCGTACCTAAAGTGGGCTGGTAACCTACCGCAGAGGGCATCCGGCCCAACAGAGCCGATACTTCCGAACCAGCTTGGACGAAGCGGAAAATGTTGTCGATGAAGAGCAATACGTCCTGTTTGTTCACATCCCGGAAATATTCCGCCATGGTCAAAGCGGTTAAGCCTACCCGCATCCGAGCCCCGGGGGGTTCGTTCATCTGACCGTACACCAGAGCAATTTTGGACTCTTCCGGTTTGTCGGCGTTGATTACGTTGGATTCGATCATTTCGTTGTAGAGGTCATTCCCTTCCCGGGTCCGTTCCCCTACGCCACCAAATACAGATACACCACCATGTTGGATGGCGATGTTGTTAATCAATTCCATCATGATTACGGTTTTGCCCACACCAGCACCACCGAAGAGACCGATTTTGCCACCCTGACGGTAGGGAGTAAGCAGGTCAATTACCTTAATGCCGGTTTCAAATACTTGGGGCTTGGTTTCCAAATCCACCAATTTGGGAGCGGGACGGTGAATGGGGAAAGTTTCACCAGCGGGCACGGGGCCTTTGTTGTCAACAGGCTCACCAAGAACGTTAAAAATACGACCCAGGGTGCCGGTGCCGACGGGAACGCTGATGGGGGCCCCGGTGTCTACCACGTCCATGCCCCGGACGAGACCGTCGGTGGAACTCATGGCTACGGCTCGGACTTGGTTATCGCCGAGAAGCTGCTGCACTTCACAGGTAACAGCTACTTCGTTACCAGCAGAGTTTCTGCCTTGGACTTTAAGGGCATTATAAATACGGGGCAATTTACCACTGGGGAACTGGGCGTCAATTACAGGCCCGATGACCTGGGTAATTTTGCCAACGTTAGTTGCTTCTTTTACGGCTACCATGCTGATTGTCTAGGAATTTGTTTATAGTTAGACTACAGGATTACTGTTGAGTTTTGGTCAAATTTGCCATCTTTAAGGGTATCACTTTGGGGCTGTCCCCAACTGGTGAGATGGGTCAAATCCTAGGAGGATAGGCGATCGCCGGGGGGAGGTTTTGGAGCAAAAGTTGGAACGGGAAGATTGTCTGCGGGCAATTGCGAGAACTTTGCTGGAAAAGGACTGGGCCACAGCGGTGCGTTTTGCCATAGAGCAACTGGGGCTGTTGTTTGGCTGTCAGCGGGTCCATGTGATTTACCATGACCCAGCCAAGGACTGTTTACACATGGCGGAAGAATGGTGTGCTGTGGGTATTGCCCCCCGGTTATCAACTTTTCAAGGAGTACCGGTGGCCACCTATCCTTGGCTCTGGGCCAATTTGCAGGATAGTGAAGGCGTTTTGGTGAGGGATGTGGAGCAAATGCCGCCGGAAGCTGAGATGGATAAGGTCTCCCTGCAATTTGACCTGGTGAAATCCATCCTAGTGGTGCCCATGGTTAAGGATGCCCAGGTGTTGGGCTACATCAGCATGGTTCATCTCCACGACAACTATGGTTGGAACCCGGAGGAGTTGAACTTGGCCAAACTGGTGGGACAATTTTTGGCGATCGCCCAGGCCCGGCACCAAGCAGAGACAACCCTGACCCAAGCTAAGGAAGCGGCGGATGCGGCCAATCGGGCTAAAACGGAATTTTTGGCCAGTATTAGCCATGAATTACGCACTCCCCTCAACGCCATTATTGGCTTTAGTCAACTGTTGCATCGGGATCCCAGTTTGGCTCCCCACCGTCCCACCTTAGATATCATCAACCGGAGCGGTGAGCACTTATTAGAGCTAATTAACGACATTTTGGAAATGTCCAAAATTGAGGCAGGGCGCACCACCCTCAATGAAAAAATCATTGATTGCCATCGTTTGTTGGATAATCTCCAGGCTCTTTTCCAACTAAGGGCTCAGGAAAAACAACTCCTCCTTAAAGTGGAGCGATCGCCGGAGGTGCCCGAATGGATTAAGACTGACGGGGGCAAATTGCGGCAGGTGTTGATTAATTTGTTGGCCAATGCCATTAAGTTTACTGCCCAGGGCGGTGTCACCCTCAAGGTTAAATGCCTGACCGCTCCCCAGACTGATGAAGGTCAAGGAGCATCCATCTGGCTTCATTTTTTAGTGTCGGATACGGGGCCGGGCATTGCTGCCCATGAAATGGATGAACTGTTTGTACCCTTTGCCCAGACAGAAACGGGGCTTAAGTCTTGTCAGGGGAATGGTTTAGGGCTGCCCATTAGCCAAAAATTTGTTCAGTTGATGGGGGGACAAATTCAAGTCAGGAGCAAGGTCGATCAAGGTAGTGCTTTCTTTTTTGCCATTCCAGTGCAGGTGATGGCGGCCCCCAAGCCAACCCCGGAAACTTCAGCGGTTACCCTGCCGCCGTTAGATCAGTACAATCAAAAAGTTCTTGTGGTGGACGATCGCCCGGAAAGTCGGTTACTACTGCGCCAATTACTCACTAGTCTGGGCTTTGTTGTCCAAGAAGCGGAAAACGGAGAAATGGCGATCGCCCTGTGGGAAAGTTGGCATCCCCAGGTAATTTTGATGGATATGCAAATGCCAGTGCTGGATGGTCGGAGCACTACTCAAAAAATTAAAGCCAGCCCCCAAGGTCAACATACGATCATTATTGCCCTCACCGCCAGTGCTTTTGAAGGGGAACGGGCCGAAATTCTTAGCGCCGGCTGTGACGACTTTTTAAGTAAGCCCTTCCGCCCCGAAGAATTGATTGCCCTTCTGGCTAAACACCTGGCCGTGGCTTTACCTTCCCAGGGGCAACCACCGGCTTCCCCTCTCCGGCCATTTCCTGTGATAACGGCTCCGTCCCTATCAGAACAATTGGCTAAAACTCCCCAGTCCTGGCGACAAAAGATGGCAAAAATGGCTTTAGAATGCAATGACGATGACCTGATTACCTTGGTTGAGTCCCTGCCGACCTTGTCCCCATCCTTAGCTCATCTATTGGCCACCTGGGCCAGGGAATATCGTTTTGAGCAGATTTTCCTAGTGGTTGAATCCAGTTTTGGGGCGGTGACCCTAGCGGGGTAACCCAATTAATTGCTCCCAACTGTACTAACAGGTGTTGAAAATTCAGTTCAACTTCTACTTTTACTCAACTTTTCTTCCCCCTCCACCAATTCCCGCAGGCGATCGCCATGGGCCCGGACTGTAAAACCCTTTTTATCGTCGATGACACCCCGGACAATGTACGTTTGCTGGCCAACCTTTTGTCCGCCCATGGTTACCGAATCCGTAAAGCATTGAATGCTAATTTTGCCCTCAAAAGTATTGAGCAGTCCCCGCCGGACTTGATTTTGCTAGACGTTAACATGCCCACCATGAACGGCTATGAAATGTGTGCCCGGCTAAAGTCCAATCCCCACACCCAAGAAATTCCAATTATCTTTATCAGTGCCCTGGATAATGTGCTTGATAAAGTCAAAGCCTTTAACCTGGGGGGAGCGGATTACATCACTAAGCCATTTCAAATGGAAGAAGTGCTGGCCCGCATTGAACACCAACTGCTACTACAACAACAAAAACATCAACTACGAGCAGAAATCCAAGAACGGAAGCGGGCGGAACAATCCCTGGAGGTTTCCCTACGGGTGGTGTCCCACGATCTCCGTAATCCTGTGTTGGGGTTATCTATGGTGCTCAATAACTGCCTTAAACGGGCCGATCCAGATCAAACGGAACTTTCCCTGCCCCGCCAAACCCTAGAGCAGATGGCCCGCAGTTGTGAACGTCAATTAGCCTTGATCAATTCCCTGGTGGAAAGCCAGCATTGGGAACAACAGGGGGTTCCCTTAGTGTTGCGACGCCTTGATCTGGGCACCCTAGTGAGGGATTTTGCGGAGGAATGGTCGTTGGGGTTGGGGGAGCAGGAAGTAACTCTTAATTTAAATCTGGGGGAAAATTTACCCGCAATCATGGGAGATGCCAACTTTATTTGGCGGGTGCTGGAAAATTTATTGGCCAATAGCCTGAAATACAATCCTTTACCCCGGCCCCAACCGTTGAGCATTACCATTACGGTTACCGCCATAGACCAAACCCTAACCTGTCGGGTCAAAGATAATGGGGTGGGTGTGGATCTGGCCATCGCTGACCGAGTTTTTGAACGTTATCAGCGCGGCGATCGGGAGAACAATCCCCTTGGGCTGGGCTTAGGACTATACGTTTGCAAGCTCATTGTCGAGGCCCACGGTGGCCAAATTGGTCTCAATACTGCGGTTAGTAGGGGGGCAGAGATTTACTTTACCCTCCCCCTGGAAAAAGATTGTGCTTAAAATTTTGACATTTGCTAAGTATTGATCAACAGTGAGCAAAATTAATTGGTGATGCTAAAAGTTTGTGTGGATGCTACAGCAATACGGGGCCAATTGAGTGGTATCGGTTTTTATAATCTCAGTCTGCTGCGAGCCCTTAATGAACTACAACATAGCCAACAATTTCAAGGGCAATTTTCTCTACAAATTTATTATCAACCTGGCTTAAAAGATTGGTGCCAAGGAAATTGGCAAAAAAAACATCATCTGGCCGAATTCACCGATTGTACTTGTTTGCCGTTGCCAGTTACCCTGAGCGATCGCCTAGTTAATTTTCCCAATCCCATTTTGAATTTATTGGAGAAGCGTCTAGACAAACCGGATCTTATCCATGGCATTGACCATTATATTTTTCCTAGCCAAAAAGCCATCAATTTATTAACAATTCACGATCTAACTTTTCTCAAATTTCCCGAATTCGTTCCGCCCATTGTGCAACGTTACCACCAAAGAATTTTGCGTTGTTTGCCCTTTGCCCAGGGAATTTTAACCTTTGCAGAGAGTACAAAACGGGAAATTAACGAATATTACCAGTTTCCCCTAGAACGAATTTTTGTTACTCCCCAAGCTAGTCGTTACCGGGGTTCACAGTTATCCACAGAGCCAAGTTCTCCAAAAAATAAATTCATAAATGAGTCATTGTTAGCCACCATTCCCTACAATTTTGCAGTGCCCTATTTTCTTTTTGTCAGCACTCTGGAACCCCGAAAAAATGTGGTTGGCTTGATCGAAGCCTTTAATTTATTCAAACAAGTCACTAAGGCCCACCACCAGTTAGTGCTCATCGGTCAATTGGGCTGGAAATATGAACCCATTCTCACGGCGATCGCCAATTCTGCCTATCAAGATCAGATTCATCGTTTGGCCTATGTGCCCAACCAGTGGCTAGGGGAATTTTACCAACGGGCGACAGCTTTTGTTTATCCTTCTTTTTATGAAGGTTTTGGCTTGCCAGTGGTGGAGGCAATGAACTTTGGTTTACCGATAATTACTGCTGGGGCTGGATCTTTGCCAGAAGTGATGGGAGACAGTGGTGTATTAGTAGATCCCCAAGATACCCAGGCTCTAGCGTTAGCATTGGAAAAAATTGTTAGTGATACGGATTGGCGGGATCACTTAAGGCAAAAAAGTTTAACTAGGTCTAAGGATTTTTCCTGGGAAAACACTGCCCGTAAAACCCTAGAAGTTTATCAGTCTTTAATTGCTTAACCCATGACTACAGAATTAATATGCTGCAAATTGCACCCCCATCGATTAGCTTAAAAGATTTTCTTGATTTGCCAGAAACTAAACCGGCACAGGAATATGTTGAAGGACAAGTTATTCAAAAACCTATGCCCCAAGGAAAACATAGTGTCATTCAAGGAGAATTGGTTGCAGTCATCAATTCATCCCTGAAAAACCGAAAAATTGCTAGGGCGTTTCCCGAATTGCGCTGTACTTTTGGTGGTCGCTCCATTGTGCCGGATTTGTCTGTTTTTGCTTGGTCCAATATTCCCAGGGATGATGACGGTAAAATTGCCAACTTTTTTCCCCTTGCACCTAACTGGGCCATTGAAATTCTTTCTCCAGATCAAAGCCAAACTAGGGTAATTAGAAATATTCTCCACTGTTTAAACCATGGTAGCGAAATGGGTTGGTTAATTGATCCTGCTGAGCAAATTATTTTTACCTATATTTCAGGAAAACAGCCGAATATTTTTGACCAAGCGGAGCAAATTTTACCCGTGCCAACCTTTGCTTCCAGTCTACAAATTAATTTTGGCTTAGTTTTTGATTGGCTCTCAGAATAAAATCATCGTCATAGTCTAAACAGCCTGAAAGTATTTAAGAATTCTTAAAATTTTTGTCGGCATATCCTCCAATAATCAACTCTAGATTTTCTGATTTTATGGCAACCTATCGCATTGAACATCACACTGAATATCGCTTTAATCAGCCCGTTTATTTACGTCCTCACCGTTTACGATTGCGACCCCGCAGTAATGGTTGGCAAAATCTGCTGACCTATAATCTAACCATTGATCCCCTCCCTGCCGGTTTAGCGGAAATCACCACCCTCGATGGCAATGGCGAACAAAAAGTATGGTTCACTGACCCCACAGAAAAGCTGGCGATCGCCGTGGAATCCTTTGTGCAAACCACCATGGAAAATCCCTTCAACTTTTTGCTAGAACCGTGGGCATTAAAACTACCATTTGACTATCCCCAATCCCTGGCTCAACAATTGAGGGGTTACTTGGTGCCCTACGAAGGTCGTCTTGATCCGGTGGCCGTGGAACTAGCCCAGGACATTGCCCATGATTGCCAGCGACAACCGATCGCCTTTTTACAAAATTTGACCCAAAAACTCTACGAACATTGTACCTATACAGTGCGGGCTATCGGGGAGCCCTGGGAAGCGGGGGTGACTTGGCGCAGTCGAGAAGGCTCCTGTCGAGATCTAACAGTGCTATTTATGGAAGTCTGTCGCGCCATGGGTTTAGCCGCCCGGTTTGTCAGTGGTTACGAAGTGGGAGATCCGGAGATTAGTCAATGGGAACTCCATGCCTGGGCGGAAGTGTACTTGCCTGGAGCTGGTTGGCGGGGCTATGACCCTACCCATGGTTTGGCGGTTGGCGATCGCCATATTGCGTTGGTGGCCAGTGCCATTCCCGCCTATTGCAGTCCGGTGGGGGGAGAAGTGGCACCGGTGAAAACTTTCCTGGAAACAGGTTTGACGGTGCAATCGGAACTAGAAACGGAGGTAAAAATCACCGCTGTGAATGATATTTAATTTAAATATTAATCCATCGATTAATAATTACTGATTATCCATCATGGCTAAAATAATAGCTTGAAAATGTTGATAGGAGATAATTTCTACATTGTCAAATGGGTTTAATGTCAATAGGTCACTATCTCCCGTCACCAAATAATTTGCATTGCCTGAGACTGCCAAATCCAGCAAGAAATTATCTTTTTTGTCTCGATAACTGTCAAAATGAAGATTCACTTCAACCAATTCAACTTTTTCGTTTAACAGTGCGATTAAATTTTGGATGGCTGTTCCGGAAAAGTACTTTTTGAATTTAGGATGGTGTAATACTTCCATCAGCTCAGTAAACAAAGTGTCACTGAATAAAATGACCACTTGGTTATCAATGATGGCTTGATTTAAACCTTGAAGAGTTTTTCCAATTAGAAAACTGATCCAGATATTCGTATCAATTACAACCCGGATAACTTCATTGTTCATGATAATTAGCTTGCCGGACCGATTCAACTTCTTGTGTAATGTCTTCTAAGGTTAATTCGTCAGTTTTGACAGAATTTAAAAATTTGTTAAATCTGGTGCCAAAAGTATCCTTTTCCAAAAGTTCTAATAATTCAAGTTTTTCTTCAAGATTACATTGGGCAATAACACTTTTAAGCTCAGGAAATTCCAGTGATGACAATGAGTGCATTTCAACTTTTCTCCGAGAGGCGAATTATAACTCCCATTATCACATTTCCAAATAGTGCCCCAAGGAGTTGCTTGAAAAGTCCCCTGGCCCCAAGCCTAGGGGGATAGGTTTAAAGTTCTGCAGGGTTGCCAGAGCTTTGGTAGGAAAATTTAGGATCAGATTAGAGCTTTGCCTACCTGCGCTAACCGTCTGTCAATGGACAAAGGGGCGATCGCCATTCCAGACCGATAAAATGTTAAGTTATATCACATTCAAGCAAAGTTCTTAGGAATTACCCCGTATGGTAGCAACGCCCGTTAAACAGAAATACGATATTAAAGATATTAGCCTCGCTCCCCAAGGTCGTCAGCGCATCGAATGGGCGGCCCGGGAAATGCCCGTGTTAAAACAAATCCGGGAACGCTTTGCCCAGGAAAAACCCTTCGCCGGTATCCGCTTGGTGGCCTGCTGTCACGTTACCACCGAAACCGCTAACTTGGCGATCGCCTTGCATGCTGGTGGCGCTGATTCTTTGCTCATTGCCAGTAACCCCCTGTCCACCCAAGACGACGTGGCCGCCTGTTTGGTAGCCGACTACGGCATTCCCGTTTACGCCATCAAAGGGGAGGATAATGAAACCTATCACCGCCATGTGCAGATTGCGCTGGATCACCGCCCCAACATCATCATTGACGACGGTAGCGACGTGGTAGCCACCCTGGTACAGGAACGGCAACACCAACTCAGTGACATCATTGGCACCACCGAAGAAACCACCACTGGTATTGTGCGTCTGCGGGCCATGTTCAACGATGGGGTACTCACCTTCCCCGCCATGAACGTTAACGATGCGGACACCAAGCATTTTTATGACAACCGCTATGGCACCGGCCAATCCACCCTGGACGGTATCATCCGGGCCACCAATATTCTCCTGGCCGGTAAAACCATTGTGGTGGCTGGCTATGGCTGGTGTGGTAAAGGAGTCGCCATGCGGGCCAAAGGCATGGGGGCTGACGTAATTGTCACCGAAATTAGTCCCGTACCGGCGATTGAAGCCGCCATGGATGGTTTCCGGGTCATGCCCATGGCCGAAGCTGCCCACCAGGGAGACATCTTCATCACCGTCACCGGCAACAAACACGTTATTCGTCCTGAGCATTTTGCCGTTATGAAAGATGGGGCGATTGTTTGTAACTCCGGTCACTTCGACATTGAAATTGACCTCAAATCCCTCAAGGAACAAGCCAAGGAAGTTAAGGAAGTTCGGAACTTCACCGAGCAATACATTCTCCCCAATGGCAAGTCCATTATTGTGATTGGCGAAGGTCGTTTAGTTAACCTGGCCGCCGCCGAAGGTCATCCCAGTGCGGTGATGGATATGAGCTTTGCCAACCAGGCCCTAGCCTGTGAGCATTTGGTCAAAAATAAAGGTCAACTAGAACCTGGCATGCACTCCATTCCGGTGGAAGTGGACCAAGAAATTGCCCGCTTGAAACTCCAAGCCATGGGCATTGCCATTGACAGCTTGACCCCCGAACAGGTGGAATACATCAATTCCTGGGCTTCCGGTACCTAAAACCGTTTACGGATTCATTTTTTACCTAAAACCCCTTCAATCTCCCATATTTCGGGGGATTTTTTTATTTTTAGGCAGGCCATAGACGCAATGCCCATAATTCCCCAGGCTAAGTTTTCAATCCCCCAATGTTAGGATTTGCGGATATCCTCTAGTGGGGGATGGTGATCGGCTGGGCCTCCAAACTAACCAGAAATTACCCGACGCAGGTCCATCACATCACTCATATTTTTAATTTTGGCCATGATGCCCAATAGCTGTTGATAGTCGTGAATATCAATTTTGAGACTAATAATGGCGGGTCGTCCCAAATGGGTTTTAACATCGGCGTTGCGGACGTTAATGTGGTTGTCGCTGAGGCGAGAAAGAATATCCTTCAGCACCCCTACCCGGTCAATGGCTTCAATGACAATGTCCACCGGATAGGTTTGGTGATTATTGGTGTTGGGATTCCAGCGCACCGGAATTAGGCGATCGCCGTCCATTTGTTCGAGGTTATGGCAACCCTGGCGATGGATGGAAATGCCCCGGGCTCCCCTGGTCACTACCCCCATAATGGGTTCCCCCGGTAACGGATGACAACAACCAGCAATGTGATACAGCAAACCCTCAATGCCGGCGATGGGCGAATTATCTTTGCCAGTGGCAGGGGGAGTAGGGGGATGGACTTGGGGGGAACTTGCTAGGGTAACTTCCTGGCTAGACTGGCTATTTTTAACGTTGTTGACATTATTTTCCCGCAGACGGTTGACCACAGAATTGGAGGTAATTTCGCCGTAGCCCAAACCAGCCAACAAATCTTCCACATTTTGGTAGTTACATCGCTCTGCCGTTTTTTGCATCGGT
Source organism: Synechocystis sp. PCC 6803 substr. PCC-P (assembly GCF_000284455.1). Classification (GTDB taxonomy): domain Bacteria; phylum Cyanobacteriota; class Cyanobacteriia; order Cyanobacteriales; family Microcystaceae; genus Synechocystis. The sequence continues at coordinate 1,656,692 of NC_017039.1, read as the reverse complement.
TCTGATTTCAGCAGGGCTTCCAAACCGGTTTTGCCCAATTCTTTCTCTAACAATTCTCGACCCCGGAGAATATTCTCATCCCGGCGGGAACGCTTAAACCATTGACGGATGCGGTGGCGGGCACTGGGGGTAACAACAAAATTGAGCCAATCCAAACTAGGGTGGGAATTCTTTTGGGTGACAATTTCCACAATGTCGCCATTTTTCAGCCTGGTATCCACCCCCAACCATTGGCCATTCACCCGGGCCCCTTTCATATGGTGGCCCACTTCCGTGTGGATGCGGTAAGCAAAATCCACCGGTGTGGCCCCCCGGGCCAGGGAAATCACCTCGCCCTTGGGGGTGAAAACGTAAACGTCATCATCAAAGAGATTTTGTTTAAGGTTTTCCACATATTCCTGGGCATCCTTGAGGTCGCTCTGCCAGTCCAGCAGTTGCCGCAACCAAGTAAATTTTTCGTCGGTGGAGGTGAGGGTTGCATTTTCGGAGCCACCACTTTCCTTGTATTTCCAATGGGCGGCAATACCATACTCCGCCACATGGTGCATTTCCTCGGTGCGAATTTGGATTTCCAGGGGTCGGCTAGTTAGTCCTAAAACTGTGGTGTGGAGGGATTGGTAACGGTTGGGTTTGGGCAAACCGATGTAATCCTTAAAGCGCCCTGGAATGGGTTTAAAGACGTCATGAACCACCGACAGAGCTCGGTAACATTCCCCCTTGCTTTCCACGATGATGCGTAGGGCGGCAATGTCATAAATTTCTTCAAAGGCCTTATCCTGGCTGGTCATTTTGTAATAAATGCCGTAGAGATGTTTGGGGCGCCCTTGGAGTTCAAAATGTTCAATGCCCTCATCCCGCAGGCGGAAGCGCAACATATCCTTGACAGTTTCCAGACGGGATTCTCGATCACCTCTTTTTTCTACTACCAGGGACTGAATTTTGCGATAGGAATCGGGTTCTAGATACTTAAAGGAAAGATCTTCCAATTCCCACTTAAAGCGCCAAATGCCCAAACGGTTGGCTAAAGGCGCAAAAATATCCTTGGTTTCCCTAGCAATGCGCCGTTGTTTTTCTGGACTTAACGCATCTAAGGTCCGCATATTGTGCAGGCGATCGGCTAGCTTGACCACAATCACCCGAATATCCTTGGCCATGGCCAAAAACATACGCCGGAAATTTTCTGCTTGATGCTCTGTTGTACTAGAAAAATTAAATTTAGAGAGTTTAGTTACCCCTTCCACCAAACTGGCCGTTTCTTCCCCAAACAAAGCTTCAATTTGTTCAATGCTAATGTCCGTATCTTCCACCACATCATGCAAAAAACCCGCCGCAATCATTGCCTCATCTCCCCCCAAATCCCGCAGTAGCCCCGCCACCGCCACCGGATGGGCAATGTAGGGTTCCCCGGATTTCCGCCGCTGTTGGGCATGGAGATCGTAGGCAAAACAGAACGCTCGACAAATTAGACAATGGGGCGCCGTTGTTTCGTCCTGGCCCTGTTCTATCTCCCTCTGCCACTGCTGTAAACAATCCTCTAACCACTGGGGCAATTCAATATCGTGAATGTCTTGGGCACAGGTGGTGTGAATGGTGGGGGTGGGCAGAGCGGCGACGGCATTCATAGTTTTGGGGAGGGTGTTAGGGTAGTTTGCACTAACTAGTTATAAAACAGAAAAAACGACCAAAAAAGCCGATAATTGCCAATTAACGGGGGAAAAATAGTATCAGCTATTAGCTTGTCAAAATCCCGTATTTATCTTGTAGCAGACATTTCTGTATCGGTGCAGGTTTTTGGGATTAATGTTAATTAATGTTAATGGTTATTAATGATTTTTGCTCCTTTTACTAGGGACAGGTAAAAGCGATACTCTCCCCAGGAGATTTCCCAGGGAGTTGGACCACACAGGGTCGACAAGTTTGAGTTAATAATCAGCAAGCCTTAACATTATTTTAACCTTGATTCGCCCAACCCCCGTCAAATTCATCGGAGCAATGTCGTCTACGCTACCACTCGATTTACCCGATCGCCTTAGGGAATTTCAGCAATTGTTGGATCAATGTCAGTGCACCATGGCCGATCCTGGGGCTGAGGGGGCGACGGTGGCCAAACAGGTTGACGAACTGGGGGATTTCATTCAGCATCATTTCCTTAGCGTCACAATGGAAGACTGGCCTTGCCAAGGACCGCAACCATGGTCATCCATACAAACGGAATTGCAAAGAACCCTACGCCTGCTCTCGACGGAATTAATCTTCTGGCGATCGGCCCGCTCCCCTCAACGACAGCACCATTATCAACAGCGTCTATTGGGGCACTATCAGCAGTTAGCGGATTTCAGTAAGGCAATGCAACAGTGGGTTGACGGCGCTGATTAAGCTGTTGCTGATTTCCTTGCGCCAACTTTGCTTCTTTGAACTAAATATTTTCTGCTTTTACTTTTAGCGATGATTGACCAATGGGTCTTACTACTGCAAGCCTTAGCGGGCTATGGAGTAATGGGGATAAAAGACCAGCAACCTTAGTTTATTTCAGGGAAGACTGGGCATAGCTAACTAAACCAGCGCCAATGTAGGAACTGTAATTGTCAATGGTGTTTTGGGTAGCAATGCGGTTAGGATTATTGAACAATTCACCCATACCCATGCTCAAGGTTAAAACGGTGACGGCGGCGATGGTGTAGTTGCGGATGGCGGTGGAGGTGTAGTTGGTGGAGGCAAACATGGTGAGGTGTTCCTTTGCTTTCAATAACTACAGCATAGGGAAATCTCCAGGGCATGTCAGTCCCAAAAAACCTGTAAAATCAAGGGTTTCAGCGTTTCCACTTCCCTTCTAAACATGGAAAAAAATAGAATTTCCTCCACCTTAGTCCACTCCTATCCATCCTTTGTCCCATCTTATTCAGCCACCATTGATAAAATTTTCCCCGTTCCCTAGAGCGTATTCACAAGCCTCTAGTGTTGGGGGATGTAGGGGCAGATTGGAGCTTGACCAGCATACTCTCAGGGGCTGAACCGATCGCCATTGTCGGCAATTTCCAGAATCGGTAAACGCACAGCAAAACAGGACCCTTCCCCTTCCTTGCTTTCCACTGTCACTTCTCCCCCATGGATATTGGCACAACGCTGTACGATCGCCAGTCCTAAACCAGTACCCGTTACCCCCTCCACATTGTCCGCTCGGAAAAAGGGATTAAATAATTCCGCCATGGCCTGGGGAGGAATGCCGATGCCCTGGTCCGTGACCCGGAAGATCATGGTTTTACCTTCGGCAATTACATCGAACAAAATGGGGGTGGGAGAAGGAGAATACTTGATCGCATTGCTGAGGAGATTACAAATAATGTGGCGCAATAAATGGGCATCCCAAACTCCCTGTTGCAGATTGCCTTGGGTGTGGAAATGAATCGGCCTTGGTTGGCGCTGGGCATTGTTCACCAAACGCATTAAATCCTGGCAAAAGTAAAGTAAATCCAGGGATTCAAATTGACAACTGAGCTGGCCATTTTCCGTTTTTCCCAGCAGTAATACCTCCGACAATAATTCATCTAGATCCTTAATAGCGGTGCGGATCATGTTGAAATAATTATGTTGTTGCCCTTTACTCAGGCGATCGCCACTTTCTTCCAACAAGCCCGCCGACAAAAGAATGGTATTGAGGGGATTGCGGAAATCATGGGAAAGCATGGAAACAAACTCTGACTTGAGCTTATTGGCTGCCTTCGCCTCGGACAATTCCCTTTCCTGGCGTTTAATGCTGGCACTCAGGATCTGGTTTTCCGCCGCCAATTCCCGCGCGAGGCAATGGCGTTGAATGGCATAATGGAGCGAACGTAGGAGAATATCCAAGCTCACGTCCCGCTTGACCAAATAGTCCTGGGCCCCTTGACGGACCGCTTCTAAGGCCAATTCTTCGTCTTGGTAATGGGTGAGGACAATGATGGGTAAATTTTGAGGATGGCTTTGCAGTTTCGGCAAGGAATTTAGACCTTGGCTGTCCGGTAGGGTTAAGTCCAACAAAATAATGTCAAACTTTTCCCCCTGTGCCAAAACCGTTAAAGCATCCCCCAACCTTTGCACATGGTTGAATGCAAAATTTTCCTTGGGGGAGCCTTTGAGAATTTCCTGCAGGAGGCGAGCTTCAGCCAGGTTGTCTTCAATGAGGAGAATGTGGAGGCGGGGACTAGCAGACATGGCGCAGGACCGGGGGAGGAATAACCGTTTGCTTGGCGTTCCAGGGGACACTCCACTGTATTCTACTTCCACCTTTCGGAGAGCGAAAAGAATTAATTAATCCCCATCCGCAGTAAAAGCGCCAAAGTTTGCCCATGCCATGTATGCCACCATCAACCGTAAACCCCCGTAAACACAATGAATAAGGGCTTTGTCTCCGGTGAAGAATTTGCCCGTTGGTATGCCACAGCCCGACAAATGGCGATCGCCCATGGCATTGAAACAGGGGAATTGAACTGGTTATTGCAGGGATGGACGGATTTAGACCGGTTAACCCTACGGTTGCAGGATTTTGCCCATCGAGAGATTGCTTTGCAAGAAACTTGGGAAAATATTCAACGGGGCTGGCGCAGAAGAGTCGAGGAAAAATATCCAGTGCAATACCTGTTGGGGCAAACCCAGTGGCGTGATTTTGTGATTAAAGTCACTGATGATGTACTAATTCCCCGGCCGGAAACGGAGTTAATAATCGACATAGTGCAACATGAGCATTCTGCCTTATCTCCGTCTAACTGCGCTGACCATTGGGTGGATTTGGGTACGGGGAGTGGAGCCATTGCCCTAGGTTTAGCCGCCACGTTTCCCCAGGCCCTAGTCCATGCCGTGGATTGCAGCGGCTCTGCTTTGGCGATCGCCAGAGAAAATGCCCAGTTGAATCAGTTTGGCGATCGGATTCAATTTCATCAAGGTTATTGGTGGGAACCCCTAGAGCATCTGAAGGGCCAGGTCCAGGGCATGGTGTCTAATCCGCCTTACATTCCCCAACGGGAATTGGCCCAGTTACAACCGGAAGTGATTAAGCACGAACCCCTTTTAGCCCTAGATGGCGGCCCCGATGGCCTGCAAGCAGTGGAGCAACTCATTCGGCGATCGCCAACTTATTTAAAGCCCGGAGGTTTTTGGTTGGTGGAAATCATGACCGGCCAGGCCCCCATGGTTGCTGAACTTTTGAGAGCTAGTGGAGCCTACCAAGATATTCAAATTCACCGGGACCTAGCAAGCATTGAGCGGTTTGTTTCCGCCCGTACCTTGAGTTGAATTGTTGAATTAGGGAGATTTTGTAATTCCCAGGAAAACTAACGTCCCCCCACCGTAATACCATCAACCTTAATGTGGGGTTGCCCGACGGTGACATAGACACTGCCGCTGACGGAACCACAGAATCCCGCCGCTAGTCCCAAATCCTGGGAAGACATGGAAATTTTATTCATAATCTCCGTGGCCGTGCCAATTAACGTTGCGCCCTTGAGGGGTTTAGTCAACTTGCCGTTTTCCACCAGGTAAGCTTCAGAAACCGCAAAGTTAAATTCCCCTGTGGCTCCCACGCTACCGCCCCCCATTTGCTTGCAGTAAATGCCCTTTTCGACGGAATTAAAAATGTCATCCACTGAATAATTACCGGGGGCAATGTAGGTGTTACGCATGCGGGAAGCGGCCGCATAGGCATAGCTTTGGCGGCGACCACTGCCGGTGCGGGGATGGCCAGTGCGAATAGAACCGGTGCGATCGGCGATGAAATTTTTCAAAATGCCATTTTCGATCAGCAAAGTGCGCTGGGTGGGCATGCCTTCATCGTCCATATCAATGGTGCCAAAGGCGTTATCTGTCAGCCCTTCATCCCAAGCAGTGAGGTTTTCATGGGCAATTTTTTCCCCTTTTTTATCGAGGAAAGGAGTAGTTTTATGTTCAATTTGGGTGGTTTCCAACAAATGACCACAGGCCTCGTGGAAAATAACCCCTCCGAATTGGTTGGCCATAATGATGGGATAATTGCCCGATTCCACGTAGTCAGCGTAGAGCATTTTCCCGGCGGATTCTGCGACTTCCTGGGCAGAGGTTTCTGCGTCCCAAGTGCGTAGATAGTCGGGATTACTGGTGTCCCCAGAACGCTTACCGATGGAAGTGCGGTGTTCGCCATCAGCACAAAAAAGGGAAAATCCTACGGATTGGGTCAGGCGGATGTCCCGGGCAAAGGTGCCGTCACTAGCGGCTACCAGAACCTCCTGCCAATCGCGAAAATAGGCGGCCCGTCGGGATTGGGCATGGCTAGCATAGTGGTCTAATTTTTGGTTAGCTCCCAGCAAAATATCGCTCATTTCCTGCATGGGGCTACAACGGTGTAACCATTGATCCTTTTCCTTGGCTCCGGCATAGTCCCGCAACATTTCCAAGTTCAGTTCAGGTACAAAGGATTGGCCCGCCGGTAAGGTTAAGCCCAAAATTGACAAACCCTTTTCCAGCGCAGTGCGGAGACCATTGAAAGAAATATCGTTGGTGCTAACGTAGCAGTCGCCTTTGCCTTTATAAACCCTGACACCGCAACCACTGGAGAGTCGGGGGGTGAGGCTGGTAATGGCATCGTCTTCCGCTAGGCAACTGACGTAATTGACCTTTTCGAGGAAAAACTCAACAAAATCCGCTCCGGCGGCCCTGCCCAAACCCAGCAATGTGGATAGAGATTCCCGCCATCTACCATCGAGGCGATCGCCAGGGGTGGTGTAGTTGAGGCTGGGTAAATCCTGGGAGAGGAGCAGAGTAGGAGGCATAGTAATTTTTCTCAGGAATGAGTGAAATATTTCTTAATGTATTCTAACCAACTCAGTGTAAGGTTTGACTCTAGCCGAGAAGACAGTAGATATTAATTTGTAAAGTTTTTTTACTATCTTTAAGATGATCAGTAAAAATAAGTTAAAATTACTTCCAGTAAATTGGAGACCAAAGTCGATAAACATAGAATAGTTATAATACTTAGTTCATATAGGGGGGACGAAAAAATCTCGTAAACGCAGTTTTCTAAGTAACAAAGTTTTTAGAACTCTACTTTTTACCTTAGAATCACTGTACGAAAAGGTCTCAAAATTCTACACTGATGTCCGACTATGAACCAGTGATTAATTTTTTATCTAAAATACAACAAGAAATCAAAGAAAGTCTTAAAAAAGTAAAGATCACGAAGTTTATTCTCAAAAAAGGACTCGAGCTGATGTAGATGTGACCAATAATTTGACTTCAGACCAGGTAATTTTACACAAATCAAGCAAAAATATGGAAATCAAAAAAATCGAAGAAAGACTTAACGCTTGTATTGAGAAGATTGAGCTAGATAGCAACAAGAAACAAATATTACTTAAGGAGATTTATAATTTAATTACGGAAATTGAAAACGATAATAGACTATCCATTTTGTATGAATATGAAAAACATTATCTTGAACTTTTACAGCAACATAAAGACGAAATAAAATTTGCTAATTCTATTCAAGAAGATTTACGACGTGAGCGTTCGCAGTTTTTCACCTATGGACTACGAGAAGTTTGTGAAACTCTAAAAAATTCTGGAGTTGATGCCGACATTGCATCAGCTTGGATTCAAGAGTTAGTTAAAAGCTATACGAAAAGCCTTGATGTTAGTTCTGAATTAGCAGCCAATCAAGTAATTGATACAATTGGAATCTTAAAAAGTGAGGCTAAAAAAGAACTAAAAAAATCAACTCAAGCAAAAGCACCAGATAATCTTAACGATGAATAATCATATTCAGGAAGATTATCAAATCATTTTAAGCTCACTTAGAGCTATGCGGAAAAATCTTCTTGATGATTTTTTGAATGAAGAGCCTACTATTTACTTACCGAGCTTTAGATATAGGGAAGATAAACAGTTAATTTCCCTTTCAATTGAAAAGTATTTCATCGTTTGGCTCAACTCATATTGGCATTTGCTGAAAGAAAATAGGTATTTTTCTGATGAAAATTATTATTTGAATCCATCCATCTATGTAAAAATTTTCTTGCTACTTGTAGATGCGTATAGCTTGCCAAATATCAACAATAATCAATCTTCATTAGTCTTGGAAATATTAGATATAAAGATGAATGCCTTGGATGAAATATTAAAAATTGGAGATAAATCGAAACAAACTTACAATCGATTGCAATTACAATGTGAAAAAGACAAAATCCTTTTTGAAAAGGAAATTAACAAACTGAGAGGTTAAAATGGGTATTACATCAAAAATATTTGGAATGTTTGACAAACTTGATGATATCATTTACGCGCCAGTTAAACTTGCAACGGATTGGGCCAGTGAGCCTCTACGTAGATGGGAATATCAAAGAGAAATTGGCAAAATAAACATTGACGCAGAAAACAAACAAAAGGAAAAAGAGTATAATCTCAATCTTGAGTTAAAAAGGCAAGAAGCAGATATCGACTTACAAATAAAGAAAGAAACTGAAATTGTAAGAATAATAGCTGAAATTGAGGAATGCAGAAAAGATTCTGAATTTGAAAGAATGAAAGCCGTATCTGAAGCGATGATGCGACTACAACGGGAGCTAACTCAGTTAAATGTTGATGCAATTAATATGATTGGGAGCATCCAGCTTGGTCTACGAAAACAAGCTCAAGACTTAGTATATGAAAGAACTATAAAATATAAAGAATTACAGGATGCAGCCATGCAGGAGGCTATGAAGGATTTAATGCGTATTGAAAAAGAATTTGGAGATAATGAATTATCAAAAAAAATCTTAATTAATGCAGTTGATCAACGCCTAGCAAACATAATCAATACAGCACATAATTTTTTGCTAGAACTTAATTCTGATATTAAATTACTTAATCAAAATATTGACATTTTAACAAGCAGTGGACAGAAATTCATAGAAAGACACTTATCCCAGTTCCATTCTTTGGGTTTTTCTAAAGAGGAAATAAAAAAACTCCGAAGCTCAAATACAGAGGTAAGCAACTAGATTATAAACACGAAGCCCTATAGCAAGTCACGATATTTCGTCATAAGTTGCTCAATGCGAGAACAATGGCTAGGTTTAATGTCAAAGATATTGAGTTTTCCTAAGCCAATTTTTCTAATAAATCTCTGCGGTGCATGAATTCCAACCCGATTTTGCAGTAGATAGCAAGTTTCAGTCATAACACACCAAGTTGTTATAAACTGCTCGTCTTGTAGGGAATAAAACAGATTCACTGCCGGAATATGAAACTCATCATTTTTATTAGCTAGGGCAAGCCAAAAGCCAGTATCAACAATGATCATATTTTTTTTCTAATTCGTGATGCAAATAAGCTTTATATTTCCTAGAAAGATTCAGATTCTGCATCCATGCAACCAATAAAATCTGACCAGTCTGTGGAAGAGACCGGCAAATTTGCAACATGATCTTTTTTAAGACTCTTGACTAAGTCAAAAACAATTTCTTGGGCTTCAGGCGGAAGTTCTGCAATATCTTGCTGAATGGTGTCGAGATTCATTGGCTAAACCCTGAATTCTGCTCAAAAAGCCTGCCGTAACAATAAGACCAGATTTATTTTCTTCCCACATATTCTAGCTATTCCTTTGGGACGCTGGGGCTGGGGTGTGGGATTCGATTTCGGGGCTAGGCTCGGGGTTGGTGGATTTGGGTGCCAAAAGCCTTCCACTGATAGTTTTGACCACAATGTATAAAACTGGCACTACAAATAGGCTGAGGAAAGTGGCCACCAACATCCCGCCAAATACCGCTGTACCCAATGCTTGCCGACTACCGGCCCCCGCACCAGTGGCGATCGCCAAGGGAAAAATACCAAATAGAGTGGAAAGGGCGGTCATTAAAATGGGGCGGAGACGATCCTTTGATGCTTCCAGGGCAGCTTTAGCAATGGGATAACCCTCCGCCCGTAACTGGTTAGCAAACTCCACAATTAAAATGGCGTTTTTACTGGAAAGACCAATCAACATCACCAAACCAATTTGGCAGTACACGTCATTGGGGAAACCCCGTAAACTTTGGGCCGTTAAAGCTCCCAAAATAGCCAGGGGGACGCTGAGCAGAATAATCACCGGGTCAATGTAGTTTTCATACTGAGCCGCCAGTACCAAAAATACAAACAGCAAACCTAAGCCAAAAATTAGGGGAGCCTGGCCCTGGGAACCCATTTCCTCCAAAGAAATACCCGACCATTGGAAATCAAACCCCGGTGGCATGACCTGTCGGGCGATCGCCGCCATGGCATTCATGGCTTGCCCCGTACTCACCCCAAAGTTAGCTGACCCCGTAATGGCGATCGAGCGGAAGAGATTGTAATGGGTAATAATTGGTGCCCCCACCCCCTGGGTCACAGTGACCAAATTAGCCATGGGAATCATGGTGCCGGACTCACTGCGAACATAAAGGCTATTAATATCCTCCGGGCTACTGCGGAACTGCTCATCGGCCTGGAGGTAAACCCGATAGGTGCGGCCCTGCAGAACAAAGTCGTTCACATAGCTCGAACCCAACGCCGTTTCCATGGTTTGGAAAATTTGGTCCACCGGCACCCCCAAGCTTTTAGCCTTGTTGCGGTTGACATTGACAATTAACTGGGGATTATTAGCTTGGAAAGTACTAAATACCCTGGTTAAAGCCGGATTTTGGTTGGCCGCCCCCAGGATTTCCCCCATCGTGCCCACCATGGTGTCCAGTTCACTATTCACCCGTAAATCCTGTAACTGGAAATCAAACCCACCAAATTGCCCCAAACCCCTTATAGGAGGTGGGTTAATGGGAATGATATTGGCTTCGGGAATTTGGGAAAATTTACCAAACATCTGACCGATGATGGCCTGCACCGATTGATTAGGAGCAGTCCGTTCCCCCCAAGGTTTGAGCCGGGTAAAAATAATCCCTTGGTTGGGGCTATTACCACTAAAACTAAATCCTCCCACTGCAAAGGTCGCCGTCACTTCTGGCACCGCTAGCAATTCCTTTTCCACCTGGGCCATTACCCTACTGGTGTATTGCAGGGAAACCCCCTGGGGAGCTTGGATAATGGTGATGAAATAACCCTGGTCTTCCTCCGGTAAAAAGGCAGTGGGCACAGTGACGTACAACCAAGCGGTGGCCCCAAGTAACAGAACAAATACGCCAATTACCCATGCCCGCAGATTGACTAATTTGCCCAACACATTGCCATAACCGTTTTTGATAATGTCTAGTACCCGGTTAAACCAGTTGAAAAATCCGGCAATAAAGGCCGGTGGTTCTTGGCCTTCCCGCAGTAACAGGGCGCAGAGGGAAGGGGTCAGCGTCAAGGCCAGGAAAGTAGATAGAAGAATGGAAAAAGCAATGGTAAGGGCAAATTGTTGATATAAAGCCCCCGTCGTTCCAGGAAAAAAGGCCACTGGAATAAACACTGCCATCAATACCAAAGAAGTGGCAATGACCGCCCCCGTCAGTTCCCCCATGGCCTCCTGGGCCGCTTCTTGGGGATCTTCGTGTTTAACTTTGATAAAACGGCTAATTTGCTCCACCACAATGATGGCATCGTCCACCACCAACCCTGTTGCCAGAGTTAAACCGAACAGGGTCAAACTGTTAATGGAAAAGTTAAAGACTTTGACAAAGGCAAAAGTACCAATTAAAGCCAGGGGAATGGTTAAAGCGGGAATTAAGGCCGATCGCCAGTCTTGCAGAAAGACCAAAATTACCAGGATTACCAGAACGACGGCAATGAGCAGGGTTTCCACCACCTCCGAGAGGGACTCCTGCACAAATTCCGTGGTATCAAAGGCAACGCTGTATTCAATACCTTCGGGAAAGTTTTGAGCCAAACGGGCCATTTCGTCTTTCACCAAACGGGCTACTTCCAACGCATTACTATCCAGCAATTGGTAAATACCTAGCCCCACCGCTTCGTCGCCCCGAAAGCGTAAAAAACTATTGTAGTTTTGGGCCCCCAATTCCACCCGACCGATATCTTTGAATCTAACCACAGAGCCGCTGGCCCCGGATTTAACAATTAAGTCCTCAAAATCTTTTACTTCTACTAATTGACTACTGGCGAGCAAGTCCAATTGATATTCTTGACCTGGGGGTGCTGGTTCTGCTCCAATCTGTCCAGCCCCCACCTGTAAATTCTGTTCCTGCAAAGCTCGACTCAGGTCCGCCATGGTCAACTGCTGGGCCGCTAATTTCATTGGATCTACCCAGAGGCGCATGGCATAGAGCCTTTCCCCAAAAATCCGTACATCCCCCACTCCTTCCAGCCGACGGATGGGATCCACCAGATAGCGATCGGCGTAGTTGCTCAAAAAAACGTTGTCGTACTCGCCATCGGGGCTAGTGATGCCGATGCCCAACAGTAGGGCGTTGGATTCTTTATTAACCCTGATCCCCGTTCTTCTCACTGCTTCCGGCAGTTGCGGTTCTGCCAGAGCCACGCGGTTTTGCACATCGACGGCGGCAATGTCCTTATTCTGGCTCCGGTCAAAGGTGACGGTGATGCTACTGGTGCCATCGTTACTGCTGGTAGAGGAAATGTACCTCATCCCCTGCACCCCGTTGATCTGCCGCTCCAAAATGTCGGTGACGGCCCTTTCCACCACTTCCGCATTGGCCCCGCTGTAGTTGGAACTAACCTGAATGGTGGTTGGGGCTACTTCCGGAAATTGGGCGATCGGTAAGCTAAAAATGCTAATCGTCCCCACCAGCAAAATGATGATGGCGCAAACGCTGGAGAAAACAGGGCGCTTAATGAAAAAATCAACGAACATGGCGGGGAAAAAGGCGATTGGTTGGCACAGACTGGCTCAATCTCCAGCCGACTCTGCCACATTGTTACATATCTTTAACAATTGCCTAACCCCACCTTGGGCTGATCTTCAGTCCCCCAGGATTACAGTTTTACTTATTAGCCTAGGGTTGCCTTAATAACTTCGTCGGTGACAGCATCACTGATAGTTACTTGCCCGATCGCCGTGGGGAGAATGAAACGAACCTTGCCCGCTTTGACTTTTTTGTCGTGTAGTAAACTCGCTAGCAAGTTCTCCACCGCCAGGGTTGGGGGCATCTCCGTGGGTAATTTAGTTTTAAGCAATAATTGCCGTTGGCGATCGCCGAGGGATTGGTCACAAAGTCCTAGGTAATGGGCAATTTTGGCCGCCGCTTCCATGCCAATGGCCACTGCTTCCCCGTGGTTAATCACTCCATAGCCCGTTAGACTTTCCACCCCATGGCCGACAGTATGACCGTAGTTGAGGATGGCCCGTAATCCCGCTTCCTTTTCGTCTTGGCTGACCACATCCACTTTAGCTTGGCAGGAACGTTGGATGATTTTGGTTAATAATTCGTCCGGCAGGCGATCGATGCTAGACAAATCTTCCGCTTCTTCTAGGGCTGTGAATAATTCTGAATCCCAAATCACTCCGTATTTAATTACCTCCGCCATCCCTGCCCGAAATTCCCGTTCCGGTAGGGTTTTTAACACAACGGGGTCAATATACACCAAGCGCGGCTGGTAAAAAGCACCAATTAAATTTTTGCCCTGGGGATGGTTCACCCCCGTTTTGCCGCCAATGGAAGCATCCACCATGGCTAGCAAGGAAGTGGGTACCTGAACAAAATTAATGCCCCGGAGCCAAGTGGCCGCCCCAAACCCCGTCATATCACCGATGACACCTCCCCCCAGGGACAGCAGGGTGGAATTCCGCTCCAAATTGGCCTGGAAAGCGACATCGTAAAGCTCATTAATGGAAGCCAGGGTTTTATGGGTTTCCCCAGCGGGAATTAAATGCTGAAAAACTTCATAGCCAGCCCTTTGTAAGGCTTGGATCACTACTTCGCCGTAGTAGTCATAAATTTCCGGATTGGACACCACCATAATTTTTTTGCCCAAACCAAGGGGAGCTAAATGGTCGGCAATTGCCGCTAATCCTCCCGGCACAATCTGTACTTGATAGGGGGACTGGGGCAGGGGAACGGGGATAGTGGTGGCCATAAGTTGCTGGTTCAATCGGTGGCGCTGGATCGTACAATAGCAAACAATTACAACGTTTTTATCAAAGCGAGGAACAAAATTATGGCCGCTGGTGTAGGCATTTTTATTGGTTATATTGCTGTTTTTACCGGGGTCACCCTTGGTCTGCTTTACGGTCTGCGGTTTGTCAAGCTGATCTAACCCATCTTCAGGTTAACTGAGAACTGGTCTGGGTTGGGTTGCCAGGCTTTTCCCCAGGGCTGACCGAATTCTGCTTCAAACCATTGCCGGAATTTGGCACCTTAACCAGTTCTTGGGGGCAAAAACTAGTCAATTAGCAACGTTAATCAAGCACTAACTAATCCCTAAGGCTGAACTTTTACTTTAAAAACTTTAAAAAAATCCATTAAGCAAAATATTTAGGCACCATTATGTTTCCCACCATCCGTCCCCGTCGCCTGCGCCAAACTGATGTTCTTCGCCGCATGGTCAGGGAAAATACCCTCACCGTCAATGATTTGATCTATCCCTTGTTTGCCGTTCCTGGTAATGCCATTGCCAAGGAAGTAGTTTCCATGCCTGGAGTGTACCAACTGTCGGTGGATAAAATTGTTGACGAAGCTAAAGAAGTACGGGATTTAGGCATTCCGGCCATTATTCTGTTTGGTATTCCCGAAGATAAGGATACCGATGCCACGGGAGCTTGGCATGATTGCGGCATTGTCCAAAAGGCGACGGAAGCGGTGAAAAAAGCGGTGCCAGATTTGGTGGTAATTGTCGATACCTGTTTGTGTGAATATACCAACCATGGCCACTGTGGCTATCTGGAAACGGGGGATTTGACCGGCCGGGTATTGAACGACCCCACCTTGGAATTGTTGAAAAAAACCGCTGTTTCCCAAGCTAATGCTGGGGCAGATGTCATTGCTCCCTCGGGGATGATGGATGGTTTTGTCCAGGCGATTCGGGAAGCCTTGGATGACCATGATTTCCAAAATATTCCCATTCTGTCCTACGCGGCTAAGTATGCTTCGGCCTATTACGGCCCCTTCCGGGATGCGGCGGATTCCTCTCCCCAATTCGGCGATCGCCGGACCTACCAAATGGATCCAGGCAATAGTCGGGAAGCGTTGAAAGAAGTGGAGTTGGATTTGCTAGAGGGGGCGGATATGGTGATGGTCAAACCGGCTTTGTCCTATATGGATATTATTTGGCGCATTAAGGAAATGACCAATTTACCAGTGGCGGCCTATAACGTGTCTGGGGAGTATTCCATGGTGAAGGCGGCCGCCCTAAACGGTTGGATTGACGAACAAAAAGTTACCCTGGAAACCCTCACCAGCTTTAAACGGGCCGGGGCAGATTTGATTTTGACCTACCATGCTAAGGATGCGGCCCGCTGGCTACAGGACTAGGGCCATAATCTCGGCAATAGATTGGTCCGAATTTCAGAGAGCTTGGCTATGGATGGGGCGGACGAGGAAAAAGGAAAGCGATGCTTGAAGCACCTTTGTTAAGTATTTGTATTCCTGCCTATAACCGCCCTAACTGGCTCCAGCGGGGTTTGGAGTCTATCGCCGTGGGTGAAGGGAGTGATATAGAAATAGTAATTACCGATGATTCCGACACTGATCAGGGCCAGGCGATCGCCAGTGAGGTGTTAAAAAATTGGTCGGGATCTTGGTGCTATGAACACCATCAACAACCGTTGGGCATGGCCCAGAACTGGAACCGGGCTATTCAATGGGCAACGGGGCAATATGTGATGGTTCTCCACGACGATGACTTTTTTTTGCCCCAGGGATTAGGTCTGCTGGTCAATAAGTTGCGGCAGTTGGGGAGCTCATCCCCAGTTTTATTATTTGGAGTCCGGGTGGTGGATGCCCAAGAACGGGTCGTGAAACGGCAAGGGTTTAGACAAGATAAACTTTTGCCCCCCCACGATGCATTAATACGGCTTTTTTCAGATTCTTCGTTTGTCCGTTTCCCGGCCATGGTAATTAGACGGGACTTATTCACGGAGGTGGGTTATTTCAATCCGGACTGGCGGGAACCCTGTGATCTGGAAATGTGGATGCGGCTGTTTGCCCGGTATGGAGTGTATTGCTGTCGGGAAGCCACGGTGGCCTATCGGGTACATGGCCAAGCACTCACCATGGGGTCATTTCATGGAGAAACGGTGAATATTTTGCTGAGGTTGTTTGGGGAATTGGAGAAGTTAAATATTTTGACGACAAGGGATATCGAGTTTTGCAAAGGATTATTCTTTCATCAATATATTTTGGCGGGGGCGTGGCGACAATTGCGGCGGCGGCGCTGGCGGGAGTTTAAACAGGTGATGGGATTGTTTGATTTACCGGAGTTGAAGTCGTTGTCCTGTCCAGTTAAATGGCGATTTTTGAGAGGGTTGTTTTCTTTGACGTAGTACCAATTTTTCAATGGGAGTAAATGACTTTTTCAATTGTTAAGGTAGCCAGTCGGGATCGAGGATTTGTTCTAGGATATAGGGACAAGCCAATGGAAATATTTCAGGGGACAATTTTGATTTGCGAATGGCACTTTTGCGGGCTTTTTGATAATCCTTCTCCAGAATTGTCGTGAGATGATTAAAGAGGACTTTGGACTCTAGCAGTAGATCTAGTTCTAAGCGAAAGTTATCAATTTCTTTTTCCCAACCTTTCCCTGACCATTCTTTTTCAGAGTGCCAATATTGATAAAGTAGTAAATGAATCAGTAGTCGGAGTAAATAACTTTCGACTTTGTGGCGTTGTTCCCGTCCCAATGCTTCTATTTCCTCAGTTAAATTGTCCCAGTCAAGCTGTTCGATGTCATGGTTTTTAAGTTGGTTAAGGGTAGTATCTAACCAAGCGACATAATCGTCTTCATAAAGGCTTGGGACAGAAGGGTTAGAAATCATCGTTTTTAGGAAATTAGTTATTGGTTGTTGTTACAGCATTTGGGCTGAATTTGGGTGATTCCAGTTAAGTTGGTTTTGTTATATGGTGATGCCTAGCCTTAGTCTTAGTTTAGTGTAGCTTTTTTACCGAAAACCCCCCATCAGTAGGTCTATTTCCATTCTGGGCTGGGTAGGAACGGGCTAGGGCAACCAAGTTTTGCCGAGTTTGTCGATCGCCGAGGGTAAAAGCTGAGGCAGATGGAAATTCATTATTTTGAGACGGTGGACTACCAAGCTTTAGGGCGGAATTTAGCATCATTTAAAATCATCAGATCGTCGCCAGATTGGGCAATAACAAAGAGTCCTTTACGGTAGGCGTAACTGGCAATCTGGTTGGGCACTACCATGGCGGCGACGGCTCCTAGTATTTTGAGAGGTTGATAGCGGGGTAGGAGTCGTTTAAATTTACTCATTCGTTCTAGGTGTTCATCTACATCTTCCTTGTCTAGTTTACTTTTCACTTCGATGGCGATCGCCTCATTGCCATTAACTACTAACAGATCAATTTCTAGCCCTTGACCATTTTTTTGAACGGATAGGTCGGTGGAAATTTCATGAACGTCAATGCCCCGTTCCCGGAACAGTCTAACGGCGGCAGGTCGCACTTGGTATTCGACAAACTCTCCCAAGCGGTTACCAAGTTGGCCAAGTAGGCGTTGGCTTTGTTCTTTTAAGAGTCGTTCAGTTTCTTGGAAACGACGATCCGCTTCTTGGGACTGTTCTTTGAGGAGGCGTTCGGTTTCTTTTTGGGCCTGGGCAAGTTCGCCGAGGAGTTGCCAGACTTCTTGGGGGGTGGTGGCCATGAGACGGGAAACGAGAGAGCAGTTCTATCTTAATCTTGGGACAGGGAGAGTTAATTGGAGCTAGGGTAGCCAGGTTTTACTGAGTTTGCTGATCGCCAATGCTAAAAGGTCTAGGTTTTAAGTTTTTTTGATCAGGCTACATTGGAGCTAATGTCATCAGGAAGAAAGGATAAAACATCTAAATACCACCACCATTGATGGGGGGAAATCTCATGCTCATTTCGATAGTTAGATAAATCAATAAAGCGAGAAATTTTTTGATAAGTAGTTGCCATGTTAATTAACATTTTTTATCTGCTTCTCGTAATTTTCTTTTTTCTCGTAGGCTAAATATGTTAACAATTTCTCCAATTTGATCCCGAATATTTAATAGCTCTAGGTGTTCAGCACCACTGACGTTAGGATAGTCCAGACTAGCGATGTAAATTCCAATAGCTCATTCATGATAATAGTTCTCCTAATTTGCCTAGGTCAGCAAAGACCGGATTGCTAAAATAATCGGACGGATTACTAGGAGGGAATGCGGTTTCTATTATTCTCTCTGATGTTAACATCAGGAGCCATAATCGATGTAGTTCTATGTTTAATTATGGGCCAGACAAGGTTAATTGGGGCTAGGGTAGCCAAGTTTTGCCGATTTCTTTGATTAAGCTTTTGATGCGGTGGAGATAGAATAGGGATTTGTAGTAGGGGGTATCACAAAGTTAGTTTTTGATCGAGAAGTAAAAAAATCACTTTTAATGAGGACAATAAACAACGCTTATGTAGATATATAATTATGCCCTTAATACCAAATAACTCGATATAACCCTTCATTTCTGTTTTCCAGTAAAATTGAGATGTAGGAGTAAATAGCTCTTGAAAACGGTTAAACTGGCTGGACTTTTTTGACAAGCCATTATAATGGTATTCGCATAACGCCACTATATCATTACATAAAAAAAGTTTATAGCCTTCTTTTTTGATTCGATTAGTGTAAACAAAATC
Organism: Synechocystis sp. PCC 6803 substr. PCC-P; assembly: GCF_000284455.1. GTDB lineage: Bacteria > Cyanobacteriota > Cyanobacteriia > Cyanobacteriales > Microcystaceae > Synechocystis. The sequence continues at coordinate 1,637,984 of NC_017039.1, read as the reverse complement.
TCCAAAATGATGAGGAAATCGTTTTGCATCAGGAAAGCCAACTTTATCAACAATATTACGAGGAATTGCCAGCAAATTACCATTTAAAGCGTCGCAATCAGTCATGCTATTAAAAGTATGGAAAATTTTCACGACTTGTAATTTATTATTATTTGTAAGGATTCCGCCATAGCTTGGTTCTTTGCTTTTTGGATCAAGGCATTGAACGCCAATAACTGAATTAGGATTTTCGTCGATTTTTTTTAGTAATTTAGAAATAGTTCCCATTTGAGGATAACAATCATCATTGAGCAAGATAAATAATTCACCACCCTGTTCGTAGGCGTATTTCATTCCCATCTTGACTGCTCCTGTCCACCATAAATTACCATCTCCTTCTAAAACAATTACCTGTGGAAACTGAGCGTTAACAGCTTCTCTTGTGCCATCGGTTGAGTCGTCATCAACAACAACAATCCTATACTGATCTAAATCCTCGTTAAGCTTTAGAGTTGTCAAGCATTGTAATGTAACTTCTCGACGATTATGAACTGGAATGATAATATAAATAGACTTAGTATTTTGCATGAAAAACATGAATTAATAATATTCTTTGTCTTCAATTGAGAAGTTTACGCTAGGTATCTTGGGAATCTACTAATTCTTTGTATTAAGATAAATGTGGAAATTCAATTAGTTTTTCTGAATTACAAGTCTATGAAATCTGTAAGCGACAATCGAGGAAAAATTTCTAGCTTTCCACCTTCTGTCGCATTGTAAATTGCTCGATTATTGTGTTCAAAATGAAACTTAGCCATAGTATATCCTACTTCACTTCCTAAGAGGTCTGGCAAGTGCCACTGAACACCATTTGCAAAATATTTAGGGTCAAAATGATTGGGGTCTTCTTGCTCCGTAGTGACTTGTTCATTAGGTAAACCTGTCATTCTAAATGAGTGATCGCATCCAATAAGAGCAACTTTTGAAAATCCAAAATAAAATGCCAACTGCATAGCGACAAAGGTTACAGTTGATCCATGAAATAAGCTGATTGAACAATCTTGAGCAAATTTAATTTGTTCTGTTGAGTGAAGGAAAATAATGTTTTCTCTAGGTTTAATCAGGGATGTGTGCTTACTGTTGATGAAAAGGGGGATTGTGGTGTTGTTATAAAAACTTGCATTTTGCTCGATTACCAAGGGGTTTACCGCAACAATACAAGATGGGCGAAAATCAGATTTATCAAAAAGTAAGTTGATTTTGTTTAGACCAAAAGTATAAATATTTTTAAGCAATGAAAAATCTGTTTGTAACAAGCTGGGGCCATTACAAACAATGACAGCTTTTTGACCTACATATTGATTTTCATACTGCTTAAGTCTGTGGCGTGATCGCCATGATTCAGGAGTCAGATCCCATTTAAGTCTGCGCCAAATTTCTGCTAAACCATACCGATAAGGATTAGCGTCTGGCAAACGCTCTACGGTTGTGTTTTTCGTCATGGAATTGAGCTCGGAAACAAGTTACTCGGTGCTGAGGCGTGCGATCGCCCCGCCGTCAATAGTTATAGTTTGCCCAGTCATGAAGCTAGATTGCTCATTGTCCGCTAAAAAGGCGATCGCCTGAGCGATTTCAGACGGTTGCCCGACACGACCCATCACAGTTTTAGACCCTAATTCTTGGAGTTGATGCTGGGGGGATTGTTCCACCAAATGACCACGACTCAAACCCTCCCTCAGCATGGGGGTATTTACGGCCCCCGGTAATAGGGCATTAACTCGAATCTGATCAGCGGCCCATTCGATCGCCATGGCTCGGGTCAAGGCAATTAACCCACCTTTAGAGGCGGCATAGGAAGCAATATTGGCGGAGGTCGCCAGCGCATGAACTGAACTAATGTTAACGATACTCCCGTGGGTTTGTTGGAGATATGGGTGAGACATTTTTGCCAAAAGAAACGCGGCCCGGAGATTAACCGCCATTACTTGATCCCAATCGTCTAGGGAGGTTTCGAGAATTGGCTGACAAATTTGCAGGGCGACATTATTAATCAAACTATGGAGATTTTGGGTTTCCCCGACCAAATTGTCAAAGGCAGCCGCAAGGGCTTTAGGATCGCCGCAATCAGCTTGTTGATAGTGGTCAATATAAGGGCATTTTGGGTCAGCTTGACGATCAATTCCCGTCACGAGCCAACCTTGTTGGGCAAAAAGTTCGGCTGTCGCCTGACCGATCCCCCCAGCAATACCGGTGATAAGAACAACTGGTTTCATGGTTAGTCTCCCGATGTTGCTCGTTGTAAGTCCCGCACCAAATTATCAATGGCCAACTGATTCACCTTGAGAACTGCCTCTCGGGTATTAGAACCATTATGAGATCCCAGAATTACCTGGGGCAGTTGGGTTAAGGGACTGTCGGCCGCCAAGGGTTCTTGCTCAAACACGTCTAGGGCTGCCTTAGCGACTTTTCCAGTTTGCAATGTTTCTATGAGTGCTGCTTGATCCACTAATCCTCCCCTGGCAACGTTAATGAGCCAAACGCCGGGTTTCATCTGGTCAAAGGTATCTGCATTCAGGAGGTGAAAGTTATCTGGGGTAAGATTACAGGCTAAAAACAAACAATCCGCCTGTTGTAATACATCTTGCAGCGGTACAGGATGCAATCCAGTTTGCTCACAGAAGTCGGCGCTAATGGGATGTGGGTCATAGCCTAACAATTTCAGCCCCATACTTTGTAAACGAACGGCGATCGCCTGACCAATACTGCCTACCCCGATAATGCCGGCTGTTTTACCCCGGAGGGAGTGGCCGCGAATCTTCAACCATTCCCCTTGCCGAACGGCTTGATCAATGCAGTGCAATTCCCTTGCCAAGAGAATTAGGTAACCGATCGCCACGTCGGCCACTTCATCACCAAAGACATTGGGGGTATTGGATGTCAAAATTCCCAACTGTTTTGCGGCGGCTAAATCGATAGCATCAACGCCAATGCCCCATTTGGCCAGTGCTTTTAGTTTGCCTTGTTTGCCGATAGTTAACACTCTTGCGGTAAAGGGATCATCCCCGGCGATTACCCCATCAAAATCGGCAATTTGTTCACAGAGTTCAGCTTCGGATAACTGTTGGGTAATGGTTGGGGCAACCACGTCTAACTGTTCTTGCTCGAATCGGGTTTGACAATGCTCTAGGGTATGGAGCATGGGGGGACAGGTTACTAAAACTTTCCATTTCATGATTTTTCTTGTTGGTAAAAATACATCATTTCGGCAATGCGGAAGTCCACTTCTTCATCAATATCCCAGGCTTCATCCCGGTCAATTTCAAACAGAATGGGATGATTGCCAATGCGGTTTTGTCGTTGGGTAAAGACGTCTTTGGTAAATAAATAAAGGTTGGAATTTTCTTCGTAAATTGGGGGTAAGTCTTGGGTTCTTAGCAAAATGTCGGGGTCATGGTTAACGGCATTACCATTGGCGTCGTAGAGGCGAGTTTGCAGACGGGTAACGCCAAATAAACTGTCATATTGGGGAGAATTCAATAATTGCTGAATGGCTTGGCTGATGGTGCTGGATTTCAGCAAAGGATTGGTGCTGTGGGTTTGTAGATATAAATCGGCGTCAATCTGTGCAAGGGTGTTAGCCAAAACCGCATTCATGGAGGTCATGCCTGAGCGTAGAGGTTCAGGACGCACTAAGCACTGCACTTTGGGAAACTGTTGGGGGGCATCGTCGAGGATAAAGGGGCTGTCAGTGTCAATACAGACCTGTTCGATTTCAGGGCAGTCGAGTAGTGCTTGAACAATGTGATGGTAAAGGGGTTTGCCGCCAAAAGAACGATAGTTTTTGCCGATGACTCGCTCACTGTCATGGCGCATGGGAACAAGGGCCGCAATTTTTACAGAGTTCATTGAGTCTGACAAATTAGTTAGAGACTGTCTTTAAAATTACCCTAGCAGGAGCGCCTTCTAAGCCTTGGAGCTTAATTGGTAAACAAATGAGTTCATACTCTCCAGGCTGGACAGCGTAGAGGTTTAATTCCTCAATAATAATCACTTCTGCCCCCAGTAGGATTTGGTGAGTGGTGGCGTCATCGCGGAAGCGTTGGACGGATAGGTAGTCGATGCCAATTAATTTTATTCCCTGCTCAACGACCCATTGAGCGGCCTGAGCGGTGAGGGCGACAAAGTTGGGGTCAAATTCGGATTGATTCTGCTGCCAGTGCAGGGAGTTGCGGGTGCGGATGAGCAGGCGCTGGGTTCTATCTGGAATGGGGGCTTGGGCGAGATGGTGGGGTTCAATGGCATCGACGTGGCTGAGGTCAATGACGGTGACGGGGCCAAGGAGGGTTTCGAGGGGCAGGGTTTCAACGGTTTTACCGCCCTGGAGAAAATGACTGGGGGCATCCACATGGGTTCCGGTGTGAACGCTCATGTGAATAGTAGTGTCGGTGGCAATATCGCCGTTGGCAAGGTCTAGTTCTGGCTGAAATTCGATGGCGGGACTGCCTGGCCAGCGGGGAAGCTGCGGATGAACGGCGACGGAAATATCAATTAGGTGGTAAGCAGTCATTGATGGGGGGAAGGAGGAGAGGGGTCAGGCACTAGCTGGGTATCGCTTTGGGCGTAGTTGATTTTGAGTGCGTCTTTGCTGGGGACGTTGGGGGTGATGGTGTTGATGGGGCGGGGATAATAGAAGGTTTGGCGCAGTTGCTGATTGAGGGAATTGTTTTGGTGATAGCCCTGATAGGTTCCCCAGAATTGCATGAGCCGGAATTGGGGAATGGCCCATAGTTGGGTCATTAGTTGTTGGCTTTGCCAAGCGTAATAGTAATCGCTCAGGGTATTACTGACAGTAAGGCGCACAAAATCCCCTAGGCTGAAGGTTTGTTCTGGAAAAATTTGTTTTAAGGCGATCGCCTCTCGACGGTAGCGGTTTCTGACCCGTTGAGGGGTTTCTTGGTGGACATGGATAATTTCGGCGTCGGGGACGTAGGCGATTTGATAACCGGCTTGCATAAGACGTTTGGCCCAGTCCAGGTCTTCTAGGCCGGTCAGGTCTTCGTTGTAGGGATATTTTTGCCACAGGTCACGGCGAATGGCGGCATTGGCGTTGTTACAAAAGGGAGTGGTTTGGGGAATCTGAGCTTGGTCGGGGAACCACTGGGCAAAGATTTGATGTTCGGAAAATTGGGTTTGGTTGTTGCCCCGTTGTTTGCCGTAGCTGAGGGCAATCTGGGGATTGGTTTGCAGGGGGGCAATCAGTTGTTTAAGCCAGTCTTGGTAAACGGGATAGACGTGGGCACTGGCAAAAACTAGATATTCACCGCTAGCTTGTTGGCATCCGAGATTGAGGGAGCGCCCAAAGGAAAAGTTTTGGGGGTCGATGCTGATGAGTTGAATGGGATAGCGTTGGGCAATGCTGACGGTGGCGTCGGTTGAGCCGGAGTCCACGATAATAATTTCGTAGTCGATGCCCTGTTGCTGCATAACGCCGCTGAGCAAGCGGCCAATGTGTTTTTCTTCGTTGTAACAACGAATAATTAGGGAGACAAGGGGCATTCTGGTGTGAAAAGAGTGAATAATTTAGAGAATAATTCAATAATTGACTAGATTGATTTAAACCCTGATTTTAATTTCTGATAGAGAGCATGAACTCCAGGCAATTTTTTAAAGATTTGCTTTAGTTTTTCCCAACGGTCTTGATGTTTCGATTTTTCTAGATATTGGGCTAACGTTTGCTCGAATTTTGATTCGTTCCCCTGGGTAATAAAGATCAGATTCCCCCAGGCTGGTTCATGGTTAAGGGGATAACGGACACATTGTAGCCAACGATGAGGCTCGCTAGTCTGTCCGGAGCGTCCATACTCTTTGATAACATCCCATTCCGAAATGTAGGTGATGTAACCACGCTCTGTCATGTAGTTGACCATATCGTGGTGAGTGTAGCTAAAGTTTGGCTGGGATCGGTTGTCCATAAACTCGACCATAACGACTTCTGGATGATATTTCTTCCAGTCAAAGCCTTGCAGAGCAAAAAAATCAGCTCCTTCAATATCAATCTTTAGAAAAGTAACTTGGTCTATTTTTAAGGCATTTAACGCATCGTCTAAACGGATTGTTTCTACCTCGTAGGCAAATTTATGGGTTGGATGAAAGGGTTTAAGGGTATGGATGCCAAAGTGTTCTTGACTGGTATAAAAGGGGACTTTATCACCGGTAACATTAGAGACGGCTTTTGGGATACAGGTGACATTATCAAAGCCTGATAGATTTTTATCAAAGACTTGTCGGTTTTTTGTTTCAGGCTCAAACGCAATGATTTTCCAGTTTTTTTGGGCAAATAACTGGGACACTCCCCCCTGATGGCTTCCGACATCAATTAAGACGGGTCTAAGAGCGGGAAAGGGATAGATAGAAACAAGATGATGTTCAGAAAAACTCATAAAACGATTAACCTAGTTTGTTTCGGGCGATTTGACAAAGTGATTTATGAAATCTTTCCCTAATCACTTCAGCGTTGAAGTCGGCAAAAGCTAATCTTTGTCCCATTTTACCTTGATGTTCTCTTAGTTTCTGATCTTTAATGATACGTAAAAAAAAATTCGTTAGTTCTTTCTGATTATTTTCAGTAACAATGAATCCAAAGTCATTCTTTTTAGCATATTCTATATTAGGATTATTATTTGGCCCATACAGTAAAATTGGCGTACCAGATGCCATATATTCGGGCAACTTTGATTGGAACGAGTATTGAGTATAGATAATACTTTTGACGTCAAAATTCAGTGGCAATAATAGCAAATCTGCATTTGCTAGGATATTGGGCTTAAGTTCAGGGGGAAAAAATCCTCCATATTTAATTACATTTGGTATGGCAAGTTTTTGATCAATAATTTCTTGATATATGGAAGGAGCATAAATAGTTAATGTAATTTGATAACCTTTTGTGTTAAGCGATAGGATAACGTCTTTTATATCAATTAAGCTTCCTAGTTCTTTATCCTCGGTTACCGAACCAGTATAAACTACTTGTAAGTTATCAGAAGGTTTATCTGTCTTGCCTTGATTTATAAAATTGTCTATTTCTATACAGTTATGAAATGTAACGAATGGCCTTTTATAACGTTCTTCAAATGCTTTGCACATTTGCTCTGAAATTCCAATATTGAGACTAGAATTTTCTATTAATCTTTTGAGTTGTTTCTGTAGTGCTGGTTTTCGGATAAAATTGTCGATTATTCCGCTTCTTTGCCCATAGCGTGCTGGCCAATCATCCATAATATGAATGGCATAAGGTATATTTTGGTTTCTTGAAATTTGGTAGGGTAAACGCCAATAAAAATAAGGTGTATCTAAGGGACGCGCATATATAATTTCCGGATTAAAATTTTTTATCCATTTTAAGATAGGACTAGGATTAGCAAGCCACCCCCCCAAAGTTAAAGAATTACCACTAAGCAAATCAGAAATTCGTTGAAGAGGCTTGTTAAGCTCCTCCAAAGTAAGCTTTTCAGGAATTAAAGATTTAGATACTATATGTAAATAGTTCTGACAAATTTTATGATCAATATATTTGTCATTCTCATGGCTATAAATCTGTGCAATTTTGTCTAGCGGCCAACCTCGAAAAAGGTTACTAGTTGTTATACCGCTAGCATTAATATGATTAAAAGGAACTGGATTAATAATTAAAATCCTAGGATATTTCATGTCCACTAAATATAACGCTGATGATGATTTTTAATTTTTTGGTTTCGCCATGGAAAGTGCCTGTTCAAAGCTAATTTTGTCGAAAATATTAAGTTTTCCTTCTAAGGTTGCATCATAAATTTTTCTGCTATCTCGCTTGAAATGAAAATTTGCAAGGTGAAAGGCTAGTTCGGAGGCTTCCAAGTCAGGCAAATTCCATTCTTGGTTACTAAAATATCGGGAATCAAAATGATTTGGGTCTTCGGAATTTAAAATTTGCTTTTCATTAGGATTCATTAGGATTTCCTGAATATTTAAAGTTGTGATCTACTCCGATCAAAAAGACTCTTTTGAACCCCATATAGTAGGCAAGCTGCATGGCAACATAAGTTACAGTATTTCCTTCACATATTTTTTGGGTAATATCTGTTTGAAACATATAAGGTCTTCCCGTTGTAGCTAAACGATAAATATTCTCTTTGAAGGGTATAATATCTTTTGATTTTGTAAATTCAAGAAAGCAAGGACAACGAAAATTCTGAATTTCATTTTGACATTGTTCGATGACCAAACGATTAACTGTTACATAATAACTTAAACTTAAATCAACTCGCTCAAAAATCAAGTAAATCTTATTGAGTCCGAAGGTATAATATTGATTTAGTTTTGCCAAATCCATTTTATTGAGAGAGGGACCATTCCCAATAATAAAACAATCCTCTCCCTGATGAATGTTTTTAAAAGAAGCCAGTTTAAGGGCATATTTTAGATACCATAAATAAAATTTAACTTTGCTTTTTATAGACAAGAATAATTGTTTTGTGATTAGCATAGAAAGTAACAAGTTGATGCCTCCTTTAAAAAAAGACTTTTTTTAGATATTCAAAAATTTTTTGTTTTTTATTCTTTTTCCGCTCATTGAAATTGTAGTCTGATATTTCAATTTGATAGTTTATCCTGTATTTTTGATAAAATTGATTCAACTCAGGAATTAAAATTTCTTTAAGAAATGGCTGCAGGTCAAAATCGGGATTAAGAAAAACAGTATTATCATGTTGACGATAAAAACCTAAAGATTTTGGAATAGAATATACCATGTTAAATACACAAGCGGTTCTCATGATGTAGGAATCTGCTGCAATTATAAACTTGATAGGAATTGGAAATATCCTATCTAATATTTTTTTAGGAAATGATAGTCCTGATGTCGGTACGAAAAAATCGAGCTTCTTAACTTTTTTCATTTCAGCAAAACAATCACCACTGGGCAATATGTGCTTATAGGGACGAGTTTTTCCTTCATACCAAACATCTAAAACGTGCTGGAATATGGCATAGTCTTTATTAATAAAATAATGCCATCTTATAATAGTTTCTAGTTTCTCTGGTTTCCACCAATCATCACTATCTAAAAAGCAAATAATTTCGCCGTTTGCTTGCTCAAACCCGGCATTAAACGCAGAAGCTTGACCTCCATTGTTTTTTACAAGGGCTTTTATCCGAGAATCTGTATAGCTTGAAATAACGTCTCTTGAGTTATCTGTTGAGCCATCATCAACAATAATTAACTCAAAATTATAATATGTTTGACTTAACACACTCTCAATAGCTTGGTCAATAAATTGGTCATAATTATAGTTAGTTATTATGACTGATATCAATAATTCTTGTTGTTTTTCTTCGTTCATAATTCCGCCTGCCTTAGAAGATTCATTTCAGATATAGCGGTTTTGAATTTGTAATTGGCATTTTTTTGATTAATCCAATTTGAATAAGGAATCATATATTCAAAATACAGCATATAAGCATATCTTTCGGCGTAAATTAACTGTTGATTGCGTAGTTGCAAATTTTGACTCAAAAAGATTAAAAATTCTTTTGTATTTAAAGGTGTGTAAACGAACTCTGTATTGGCATAATGAGTATTACTACAAACTATTACAGGTTTTTCTTTTAAAGCCATTTCTAATCCAGTAGTAGAAGTATAAACCAATCCAATTTTTGCCAAATTCATTAAAGTATATGGACTCGCGTCATCTTGAGGTGATATCACAATAATATTACTAGGTAAAGTAGGGAATTTTGATTGAATAAAATCTTGAACTTTGTCTCGGGTTTGCTGCTGTGGAGATATCTTGATTTCAGCAGGATGGATTCTAATAATCAATTGGGTATCCTGATTTTTTATATAAAAATTAATTACTGTAGTTATCCATTCAAAAATATTAGAAAAAATCGTGTCTTCTAAAACAACAGAAGAATCCCAAATGACATTAGTAAATAGGACTACTATATCTTTAGTTAAATCAATTCCATACTTAAGACTAAGTTGCTTTTGATCTTCAGTCATGGTTGAATATAACGGAACAATTCCAGCATTACCAACCACTTTTCTTTGTTCTAGATACCCATACAATCGTTGTTTTTGTTCTTGGGTTAAAGGAATATCTTTTCGTTGTTGCCATTTTTCTAAGGTTGGATAAGGGATAGCCGCTTTATTTTTGGCAAATACCAGAGTTTCCTTAAACGTTCCCTTTTCATAGGAAATATAAGGAATATCTTTTTCGTGACAATGTTCTCTCAAAAGTTGTTCAGCAAAAAACTTGCCATTTAACATAATTACTTGATCTACTTTGTTATGTTCTAAATAATGGGTTAAAAATCGATCAATTGTTTGACAACTTTCTACTAGAGAATGACGCAGAGCAAATTCTTCTTGCTCTTGAGGATGTTGACTTCTTAACAATCTTACCCATGAACACCAAACAATTTTTTCATAGTCTCGGTATGGCAAACTATCAGATTGAACAGGATTTCTTTCTAAATATTCACGAATAGAAATATAATTCACTCCCACTCTTTGACAAAGTTTCTTTAATAGATAAGAGCAGTAACTACACTGATGTGTTAAGGGTTTTGTTTCTAAGGTTTGACCATACATCATATTATCACAAGTTCTTATGGCTTGATCACATCCTACAACTGTTACATTCCAACCTTGTGTTTGAAGTTCTTTGGCAAAAGCACTTTCCACTGCTGTATGAATTAGCCAATATCGCTGAGTAAATATGAGAACATGATTTGCATTTTTTTTCCATGATGGGTGTAAATATATTCCCTTAATTGAGCCTTGTTGCCAAGAAGTAAAATAGCGATAGTAAATATCATAACACCAAGGAGATAGCCTAATAAATTTATTAATTAGTCTAGTTTTTAAAGAGTAAAATTTGGCTTGTATTTTCTGCATGAACATGATCTTTCTTGTTTTGAGGGTTAACTGATAACTTTTTTAATCGAGTCTATAATTTGATAAAGATTTTCATTAGACAAGGTAACAAAACTAGGTAAACTTAACCCATTCTTGCTTAATGATTCAGCTACAGGTAATGACTGATGAGTGTTATAAATGGGCTGACGATGAATAGGAATAAACAAAGGTCTGGTTTCAATTCCTTTTTCTTGCAACCTCGACATTAATTGATCTCGATTTAATTCCAGTTTGTCCTGATTAATTAAAATCGTGTATAACCAAAAGACGCTTTCTGCCCAGGGTTGACGCGGAGGTAAAGTTAAGCCTTGAATTTGTAACAATTCTTGTTCATACAGTTGGGCAATGCGTCGTTTAGCCTCAGGTATTTTATTAATTCGCTCCATTTGAGCAACTCCTAAAGCTGCCTGAATATTAGTTATGCGGTAGTTATATCCTAAAATAGGATGCCAGTATCTTTGTTTTTTCGACATTCCATGGTCTTTGAGAATACGAATTTTTTGTGCTAATTCTTCGTCATCAGTAACTATCATGCCGCCTTCCCCTGTGGTTACAATTTTATTACCATAAAAGCTAAAAATCCCCAAATCTCCTAAGCTTCCAACGGTTTTTCCCTGATAAGTTGCGCCGTGAGCTTCTGCTGCATCTTCAATCACAGCTAAATGATAGCGTTGAGCAATATCGAGAATTTTGTCCATTTTCGCAGGATGTCCATAGAGATGAACGGGCATGATGGCTTTGGTGCGAGGAGTAATGGCAGCTTCAATTAAATCAGGGTTAATATTCCATGTTTCCCATTCACTATCCACAAAAATGGGTTTAGCTCCTGTGTAAGTAACTGCATTAGCCGTAGCGATAAAACTTAACGTTGGAACAATTACCTCATCACCGGCACCAATATTTAAGGCGAGGAGAGCCAAATGCAACGCGGCAGTACCACTGCTAACTGCTACTGCATATTTTGTTCCGCAAAATTCAGCAAATATAGTAGTTTCAAATAAAGCTGAGACGCTAAACGCCACAGTAAGAACGGATAATTTCATCAAGAGACGTGTCAATAGGAGCGTACATTCTAGCTCGTTTCAAGGCACTAAAGTCATGCTCAATATCATTTAAATCAGGAGAATATTTCGGCAAAAAAAGAACTTCATGACCTGCTTCTTTAGCCAATTCTTTAATGGCAGTTTTACGATGAATAGGAGCATTATCCATTATTAATATTGATGGAATGTCGAGGGAGGGTAGCAAATATAATTTTAACCATCCTTCAAAGCCTTCTGCATTCAAACTCCCGGTAAAAACCATCGGCGCAATCAAATCTTTTTTTCCTTTTCTTCTCCCTGCTACTAGATTTTCTCTGACTCCCCTTTTTCCTTGTCTATCTCCATAAACTTTTTTTCCTTTTTTTGACCAGGCATAAATACAAGCCTGGATTGCTTCGAATCCAGATTCATCTATGTAAACTATAGCTTGACTACCATAGAGCTTAATTAGTTCTCTTAACATTCTATAGTACTTAACTCGTTCCTCCCGGTTTCTTTCTCGATAACGTAGTTCTTTTTTTTTCTGTTTATTTTCATTTTCTTTAATGCGTAATATACGGCACTCGGCCTCACTCCAAATTTCTTGACTCTGTCTATCAATCTTGCATCGGGATTTTCTTCTACGTCTTTTTTTAGAGCTTCCCAGTCTAATTTCCTATGGCGACGCTCTACTTTTGTTGGGCTTAAATCTACTCTATTTAACCATCTGTATATCGAGGCTTTTCCTATTTTATATATCTTGGAAGCCTCAGTTATTTTTCCTCCAGCTTCTATATAAGCTACTACCCTTTGCCTTAAATCTAAACTGTAAGCCATTGTTTAAACCTGTTCATTTTGTACACTCCATAATTTTACATTAAATTCTCTCATCGTTAATTGAAATGACTATAAATCTTCAAAGCGGGTAACAAATTTTCCGGCGGACGATACCCAGCCCGTTAACATGCATTCATTGACATAGGCAAGTTCTTTTTCGCCTAAAGAGGGTTCAGCGACAGGTAAGCGAATTCTTTTGTCAAAAATGGCTATATCTGCAACTTTTCCTTGGTCATCCAGTAAGGGAACAATCCGCACAGGCTGACTGAACAAGGCAGCAATTTCGCTAGGAGTCATGCCTAAACGGGCAGTTATGGAAGCAGGGCGACTTACCTGAGAGATTGGAGATTCTAAACCCAATCCCTTAAGCAAAGCCCGCCGAATATCGCCATCAGTGACTAAGCCGACAAAATATTCGGTATCAGGATCAATGAGTAAGGCTGTTCCTAACCCTCCTTGATCGATGGCTTGCATGGTTTGCCGAATGGTACTGTTAGCGAGCAAACTCATGGCGTTGATTTGTTTATCGTGGTTAACTATCATGAGTCAATCCTAACTCCTGTTTAATTAATTGATATTGTTCTTGAATTGTTTCAACCTGATGATAAATCTCTAAGGTGATTGTTTTACCTGTAAAATCATATTTTTTCAGTTTATGTAGGAGTTCACCGTCTTGAGTAAATCCTTGATTTTGGTCATGTTTTCCATCGTTATCACTCAAATGAACATAATTAGAAAGGGGAAGAAGTTTATCAAGTTGTTCATCAAAATTTAAACCTAATGAATTACAACTTACTTTTAAGTGAGCAACATCTAATAATAAGTTAAAATTTAGATACTGCTGTAGTTCTAAATAACCTTGATAGTCAGTCATCAGTAAGGGATTTTCTGGTGCATAGAGTTTTTGCGTGTAATTCAACAAAACATTATTTTCCAAATAAATTTTTAAGTCACTACCAGCCAATTGTTGTAAGGTTTCTATCAGAAGTGTTGAACGATAGTTATAAAGAGAAAAAAAGCCCTTTAAAATGATAGAATAAAGGGCAGAAATATTAGAATAATTGAAGCGATGATATCAAATTTTGGACATATTGTCAAAACTTATCTATCTAATTTTCCTAAAGATGACTACCCAGTATTAGACACATTTAAGTTTGTGAGTATCTGGTTAGGATTAGTGTTAGACCAGAGCCAGACAAGCATGAGGAGTATGTTTAAAAGACTGAACTTACGAGGAGAGACAGTCGATATATCTACATTCTCAAAGGCAAGCAAAAAAAGGGATGTGGGAGTTTTTAGAGAAATAATATTTTCCTTAAAAAAGGAATTGTCGAAAAGGAAGGAAATTAAGCAGGGAGAATTAGAAATATTTCCTCTCGATTCAACCATTGTCAGCATAACTAGTAAGTTGATGTGGAACCTTGGATTTCATCAGGTAAAAGTATTCAGTGGGATTAACTTATCAACAGGGATTCCGGGGGGAATAGTAATTCACTTTGGACAAGGTCATGATAATAAATATAGTCATTTCAATTAACGATGAGAGAATTTAATGTAAAATTATGGAGTGTACAAAATGAACAGGTTTAAACAATGGCTTACAGTTTAGATTTGAGGCAAAGAGTAGTAGCTTATATAGAAGCTGGAGGAAAAATAACTGAGGCTTCCAAGATATATAAAATAGGAAAAGCCTCGATATACAGATGGTTAAATAGAGTAGATTTAAGCCCAACAAAAGTAGAGCGTCGCCATAGGAAATTAGACTGGGAAGCTCTAAAAAAAGACGTAGAAGAAAATCCCGATGCAAGATTGATAGACAGAGCCAAGAAATTTGGAGTGAGGCCGAGTGCCGTATATTACGCATTAAAGAAAATGAAAATAAACAGAAAAAAAAAAGAACTACGTTATCGAGAAAGAAACCGGGAGGAACGAGTTAAGTACTATAGAATGTTAAGAGAACTAATTAAGCTCTATGGTAGTCAAGCTATAGTTTACATAGATGAATCTGGATTCGAAGCAATCCAGGCTTGTATTTATGCCTGGTCAAAAAAAGGAAAAAAAGTTTATGGAGATAGACAAGGAAAAAGGGGAGTCAGAGAAAATCTAGTAGCAGGGAGAAGAAAAGGAAAAAAAGATTTGATTGCGCCGATGGTTTTTACCGGGAGTTTGAATGCAGAAGGCTTTGAAGGATGGTTAAAATTATATTTGCTATCCTCCCTCGACATTCCATCAATATTAATAATGGATAATGCTCCTATTCATCGTAAAACTGCCATTAAAGAATTGGCTAAAGAAGCAGGTCATGAAGTTCTTTTTTTGCCGAAATATTCTCCTGATTTAAATGATATTGAGCATGACTTTAGTGCCTTGAAACGAGCTAGAATGTACGCTCCTATTGACACGTCTCTTGATGAAATTATCCGTTCTTACTGTGGCGTTTAGCGTCTCAGCTTTATTTGAAACTACTATATGGGAATGAAACAATAGAAGAGACTCCAGAAAATGGAGTAGCAGTAATGGATAGAGGATTTTGTGACTTACAGAGAATCAAGAGATTACAAAAGGAGAATAACAAATATCATGTATTAAGAATAAAGAATAATATAAAGCTAGAAAAATTAGCCAATGATAACTATATGGTTGGAACTGGAAAGAATAAAATAGAGAGTAGAGTGGTAATATTCACCCATGATAATTCAGAGTTTAGATTGGTTACAAATTTACCTATAGAAAGTAAAGAAATAGAAGGAGTTAGTGATGAAAAAATAGCAGAAATTTATAAAAAAAGATGGCAAATAGAATTTTTATGGAAATTCTTAAAAATGCACTTAAAGCTGAATAGACTGATTGCCAAAAATGAGAATGCAATTGGGATTCAAATCTATACCTGTATAATTGCTTATTTAATACTAAAATTACTGGTAATCCCAAAAGAAGCAGGTACAACAATGTTAGACAAACTACGTTATTTACAGGCTTTCATGTGTGAAAAAATAAGCTATGTACACTGGCTAAGGGAGTTAGCACTAAGGTGATGAATTTGCTTTGCTGTAGGATTATTCTGTCTATTTTTAGGTCGTACATAAGTGCCATTCAACGATTCTGAATGTATTCATGACTAAAATTTTATCAAACATCCCAAAAGAAAATCCTTGAATGCCCAAACCTACATTAAAATCTTCAATTTTGGTATTGACTTGACAACCAATACAAAGTTGCATACCTTCTCCAGACCGAATCTCTGGAAGAACATTACCATTTTCATCCTCGAAAGCAATGTAGCGAATAACAGCATCTTTCTTGGGACCAACATCGGTTATTTCCAAAATTTTACGTTCCTGATTTATAAAAAAATCACTAGACTCTTGATTATTTCCAAATAAATCATCATCGTAAGTTTTCATCACTAATTCTGACTTATCCCATAGACTTTGTTGCCCCTTCTTGAGATAAAGAGCCGTTTCACAAATGCGAGTAATCATATCAGCGGCGTGAGTCACTAGAATGAATGAAACTTGATGTTTTTGTAATTCGGTTAAACGTTCATAACACTTACTCCGAAACCTAATATCCCCAACCGCTAAAACTTCATCAATCAATAAAATTTCTGGTTCAACATGAATTGCACAAGCAAACCCCAACCGCGCCGTCATCCCCGAACTATAACTCTGCACCGGCGCATCCAACGCCTCCCCAATCTCCGCAAACGCCACCACATCCTCAAATCGATCATCAATTTCCTGCCTCGTCAACCCCAAAATCGACATATTTGTGTAAATATTCTCCCTCCCCGTCAAGGTTGGATTAAACCCCGCCCCCAACGCAATCAACGGCGCAATCCGTCCGCGAATTTTTACCTCCCCCTCATCCGGCTTAATCAGACCACTAATAATGCGTAACAGCGTCGTTTTCCCTGCGCCATTGGCCCCCACTAAGCCCAACGCCTCTCCCCGCCGCAACTCAAAACTAATATCCCTCAACGCCCAAAACTCATCTGGTCTCAGATCCCGACGACTACCCCGCCCCACCATCTCCGCCGCAATATCCTGCACCCCATACCACAGAGAGCGTTTCAGACTACGACAAAACTTCTTCGATACCCCCTGCACCGACAGCACCACATCACTACCGCCGCCGGCGATCGGCTCCAGCCTTGGCAACACCTGGGTCATCCCATCCACTCCCATAAAGCATTAGCCACCAGCATACCCAACCAAGCCCCAACCCCTAACACCCGTAACAAACCGTTACCCATTAAGGGCTTGTTTCAACGCCTTTAGTGATCAACTACTCATGCGCTCAACAATAAACGGCATCGCCAAACGGTAAAACAACCACCCTGACAACAGCAAAATTACCATCAACCCACTAGCCCACCAAAACCCTGCTGGTTCCGATACCATCCCCACCGTCGCCAAATCCCGCACCGTTACCAACAACGGCGTCACCGGATTCCAGTTCACCAACACACTAAACCAACCCTTAGTTGGTGGTGGATAAATTACCGGCGTTAACAACAACCAAGGCGTCATCAACAAGGGAATTGCCCGGCCAATATCCTGATACAACGCCCCCAACGGCGATAACCATAACCCAATTCCCGTCCCCAACCCCACCAAATGGACTAACGCCACCGGCGCCAAGATCACCATCTCACTCACCGGAATCCGAAACCAGATAAACAAAGCCACAATCAACAGTAACTTAATCCCAAAATTGAAAAATACTTCCCCTAACTTTGCCAAAATCAACGCCTCCCTCGGGAAATTGATCTTCGCCAACATCGGTTTCGCCGCCCCCACCGCCGCCACAGGGCCATTCAAGGCCTCCACAAACGTTTGCCATAACGCCATACTAAACATCACATAGGCCGGATAAGGAATCGACGTTGCCCCCACATTGATCGCCCCCACATCCTTCGCCACCAACAACGCCACCGCCGTCACAATCGGTGGCAAAAAAGCCCAAAATACCCCCAACAACGACTGCCGATACTGAGCCTTAATATCCCGCACCAACAACTGCCAAGCCAGACCGCGAGACGCCAATAAATCCCGTCTCATCTCCCGAAGTAGAATAACAGGATGCCGTAAACGACTCTCCGGCGTATAAACAATGACTGGTTGCGATTGACGATGGGTCATTATATTGACTTTGTTTAAATACAAACGTGTTGAGTGATTATCATTCACCCTTCCTTCTGCCTAGTGACCAATCATGTACTTTTTGCCTAAATTTTCCACCCGAATCATCACGTCCGACATAGGAATCCTAATCGAGAACCGACACTCATCAGCTTATCCAACAAACCCCCAACCCTTAACACCCGTAACAAACCGTTACTTGATCGACCGAAATACGATTAATGCTATCGGTAATGATAACGACAACTGACAACACGAATGAAATCATCGGTGACTTCGTAAACTAGGCGATGCTCTTGAGTAATGCGCCGTGGCCAAAAACCTGACAAATTAAAACGAAGTTTTTCTGGTTTTCCTTTGCCGGCAAAAGGTGATTTTGGTAGCGTCTCAATTAATTCCATGATTTTTAACGCTAACTTTTTATCTTGTTGAATCCACCACTTTATATCTTCAATTGCCTGCGAATCTAAAACAACTTCCTTCATAGTCCTAAGTCATTTTTTACTTTTGTCCACGATGTAGCTTGATCAATTGATCGACTAGCGGTAGTTAATAACTTTTCAGCATTAACAGGGTTACTCAACAGATAAACAGTTTCCATCAAACTACGGTAATCTTGCTCAGATATAATAACAGCTCGTAAATAATTCGGAAGCTCTAGACAGAGAGGTTCTTGCTCATTACCTATTTTTTCTACCAAAGTGGGCAGTTTTTCAGAGAATTGTTGATAATTAATGGTTTCCATTTTTAATCCTTGTAGATATTGATCAAATTTGCTACTTAATTTATCTTATTTCATCAATTGGAGAGGAGGGAACTATTTTGGCGACCGCCTTTGTCCCGGCCCGTAAACCGCTTTACCAGGGACTTGGCCCCATCTGCTAGCACATCCCGCAACAACCCATAATTAGACCGCCCCTCTGCTTGGTGGCCAATCATGTACTTTTTGCCTAAATTTTCTACCCGGATCATCACGTCCGACATAGGAATTCTAATTTAGAACCGACAATCATTAGCCTACCCAACAAACTCCCAACCCTTAACACTCGTAACAAACCGTTACCCTAAACCAGTTAGATAATTTGCTAAATCTGCCATTACCGTAAAATTAAACAACGTCTCCCCCAATATGTAACCGATGACCAACACAGTGTGTCGCCGCACAGTTATATAAGGAGTTTTGTGATGCCAGGAGGCGGACTTGAACCGCCGACACGAGGATTTTCAGTCCACTGCTCTACCAACTGAGCTATCCCGGCTTTTTTAGCGCATTAACAACATACCAAGAAGTATCAACCTTGACAAGCTCTTTGGACAAATCCATAAACCGGGGCATTAACTGCCCGATCGCCAGCGGTTATGGGAGTGTGGCAAAATGGGGGACGGACAGTCCCTCAACAGAAAAACAAACAGCGATGCAGATCCGCGGAACCGACTACACAGCTTTGACTTGGCAGGGAGATGCCCTGGCCCTGGGATTTTTTGAAAATGCAACGGAAATTACTGGGGACCTGACCCAATTGGACGATCGCCTGGAAGGGGTATTGCGGGAACTGATTGAGGAAAAGGAGTTTAAGGGTAAAGCGGGACAAAAGTTGGTGTCTCGGGTGGGCAGTAAAACCCCAATCAAAAAGCTGATTCTAGTGGGACTGGGGGAAATTGAAAAATTTAACAGCCAGGTGTTAGGAGATGGGGCGGCGGCGATCGCCCGGTTGGCCAAGGGAGAAAAAGTTAAAACCCTAGGGGTGAGTTTGCCCCAACGGGAGCATGATCCAGCGCAAACAGCGGCAATTTTGACCGAAGGAATTTTACTAGCCCTGCATCAAGATAATCGCTTCAAGTCCGATCCTGAAGATAAGGAAATTAAGCTGACCACTGTGGAATTGCTAGGCTTGGGGGAACAGTCAACAGCCATTGGTAAAGCAGAAAAAATTGTCTCCGGGGTAATTCTGGCCCGGGAAATGGTGGCGGCTCCGGCCAACGAAGTCACCCCCTTAACCTTTACGGAAATTGCCACGGAATTGGCCCAGACCTACGGTTTAGAATTGGAAGTGCTGGGGCAGACAGAATGTGAGGCCCTAGGCATGGGGGCATTTCTGGGGGTGGCGAAAGCTTCCGAGTTACCACCGCAATTTATTCATCTCACCTATCGCCCTGCTAATCCGGTGAAAAAGTTGGCGATCATCGGCAAAAGTCTCACCTTTGACTCCGGTGGTTTAAACATCAAAGGTGCAGGTAGTGGCATTGAAACGATGAAAATGGATATGGGGGGCGGCGGTGCTACCCTCGGGGCTGCTAAGGCGATCGCCCAATTGAAACCTAACGTAGAAATACATTTTATCTGTGCCGCTACGGAAAATATGATCAGTGGCACGGCGATGCACCCAGGGGATATTCTCACCGCCTCCAACGGCAAAACCATTGAGGTAAATAATACCGATGCGGAAGGTCGCCTTACCCTGGCCGATGCCCTAGTATTTGCGGAAAAACTTGGTGTAGAGGCGATCGTTGATCTAGCCACATTAACCGGGGCCTGTATTGTAGCTCTGGGGGATGACATTGGTGGCTTATGGAGTCCCAATCAGGAATTGGCCGATGAACTCAAAGTGGCGGCCGATAAGGCGGGGGAAAAATTCTGGCAAATGCCCATGGAATCCAAATATTTTGAAGGTCTCAAATCCCCGATCGCCGATATGAAAAATACGGGGCCCCGTTCCGGTGGTTCCATTACAGCGGCGTTATTTTTACAACAATTCATCAAGGAAACTCCCTGGGCCCATTTAGACATTGCAGGGCCTGTGTGGACTGATAAGCAAAATGGAGTTCACAATGCTGGTGCCACGGGCTATCCAGTACGGACCCTAGTGCAATGGGTATTGGGATTAGCGGAATAGTCCCTCAGTGGTTCATGTTATTGATGAACAATGAAATGCCAATCAGTCCTGCAATTGCTAAGTCAAAGTAAACCAGATTTACAATCTCGTTTTGGTGTTACCCAGTTAGCACTGTTTGGTTCCACCGCAAGGGATGAAGCTGGTCCCCATAGTGATGTAGATATTCTCGTCAGCTTCGATGGACCTGCCACATCCCACCGGTATTTCGGAGTGCAGTTTTATCTAGAAGACTTGTTAGGTTGTGCCGTGGACCTAGCAACAGAAAAGGCCCTCAGACCAGAATTACGCTCCCAGATCGAACAGGAAAAAATAGATGTCTAAATCTCCCAATCGGGAATGGCATTTTTACATTGACGACATGATTTGCTTTGCTAAAAAAGCGCTGGCCTACACCATAGAAATGGATCAGGAAACCTTTATCGCCAGCGAAATTAACTATGATGCCACTTTACGAAATCTAGAATTAATTGGCGAGGCGGCTACCCATATTCCTAATGAGATACGAGCCACACACCCAGAGGTCCCTTGGCGACAGATCATTACCACCCGCAATCGTCTTATTCACGGTTATTTGGGCATTGATAACGATACTGTCTGGAGCATTATTCGAGACAATATAGTAGTTTCAAATAAAGCTGAGACGCTAAACGCCACAGTAAGAACCATCGGCGCAATCAAATCTTTTTTTCCTTTTCTTCTCCCTGCTACTAGATTTTCTCTGACTCCCCTTTTTCCTTGTCTATCTCCATAAACTTTTTTTCCTTTTTTTGACCAGGCATAAATACAAGCCTGGATTGCTTCGAATCCAGGCTTGTATTTATGTAAACTATAGCTTGACTACCATAGAGCTTAATTAGTTCTCTTAACATTCTATAGTACTTAACTCGTTCCTCCCGGTTTCTTTCTCGATAACGTAGTTCTTTTTTTTTTCTGTTTATTTTCATTTTCTTTAATGCGTAATATACGGCACTCGGCCTCACTCCAAATTTCTTGGCTCTGTCTATCAATCTTGCATCGGGATTTTCTTCTACGTCTTTTTTTAGAGCTTCCCAGTCTAATTTCCTATGGCGACGCTCTACTTTTGTTGGGCTTAAATCTACTCTATTTAACCATCTGTATATCGAGGCTTTTCCTATTTTATATATCTTGGAAGCCTCAGTTATTTTTCCTCCAGCTTCTATATAAGCTACTACCCTTTGCCTTAAATCTAAACTGTAAGCCATTGTTTAAACCTGTTCATTTTGTACACTCCATAATTTTACATTAAATTCTCTCATCGTTAATTGAAATGACTATATTCCCGAATTGTTATCCCAACTTGAAGTAATTCAGAGACAAATCGATAATCATCAAACTGATCAGGGGTGAGGTTTTGCTAACGGTGAGCATAATCTAAATCTTCAGCCAGCTCGATTTCGGTATAATGTCGGGTAATGTTCCTTTCCCCCAATAGAGTAGAGAAGTCACGGTATTCCATCTGGGCAAGTTCTCGAGCTTTGCCAAAAGATAAAAGCTCCAGTTGATATTGAAGTGGATCCCAAAAGTCAGGCCAGAAATGTAGAGAGGAAAGCTCTGAAAATCAGGAATCGAGCAAGAGATTAGGTGACGGGTAATGTACTTAGATTTTGCTGGTAAACAAAATAAGGTGTCTGATAATCTAGAGCTTGATGAAATCTTTCATAATTATACCAGTTAATCCAGTTTTTAATCTCCTGATTTAAATGTCTTCCATCCTCAAACTCATAAATATAAATTAGCTCATATTTAAGGGAACGCCATAATCTTTCGATAAAAATGTTATCGAAACATCTTCCCCTGCCATCCATGCTGATTTTTACTTCAGCCTGAAGCAGAATCTGAGTAAATTCTTTAGAAGTAAATTGGCTTCCTTGGTCACTATTAAAGATTTCAGGTTTGCCATATTTTTCCAAGGCTTCTTCCAAAGCGTTACAGCAAAACTTAACATCCATTGTGTTACTGATACGCCACGATAAGACTCGTCTGCTATACCAGTCCATGATAACAACCAAATAATAGTATCCTTTGCCAATCGGCAGATAGGTGATATCTGTACACCATACTTGATTGGCTCGATTAATCTCTAACTTCCTAATTAAATAGGGATACACTAGATTTTCTGGATTGCTGACACTGGTTCGCTTTTTTTGATAGATTGTCTGTAGTCCCAGTTTGTGCATTAGCTTGATCACTCTTTTTCGATTCACAAAATAACCTTGCTCTCGCAAGTAAGCTGTCATTTTTCGACTCCCATAAAAGAGTGTCTTCAAATATCGCTCTTCTATCAGTGTAGGTGGGAAGGTAAAATAATTGGAGCAATAATAAGGTCTCCTAAGGCCATTACTGCCTTCTTCAATTTGTCAAATAAGCAATGGAAGTTTCTCAATAACTGAGGTGTATAAATCACCGTCATCAACCGCTTTAATAAATTAAAGTAACATAATGGGTGAATTATTAATCTCATGTTGTTAAGTATGTTTTTCCATCCACTTTTTGATTCCACCAAGGATGTTTTTGTATATTCTGATAAGCTATCTCCCTAGTCTGTTTTGATTTGTTTAAGGAGTTATCATGCGGAGGCAAATTTTCTATCTGAAGACTTGCCATTAAATATACGCTCATCACTATTTCCCGCCATTTTTCTATTCTGGAATAGTCCATCATTCTAAAATCTGCCCACTCCAGTTCATTCTTTATTTGCTTTAATCCATACTCTATCCAGTTCCTTGCTCCATATAAGTTACCCACTTCTTTATATTTTATTTCTGATACTTTTGTCATAATACAATACGTTGAATTTGACGGCATTTTCTCCTTGTTATTCGTTACTTGCCAATATCTTTTTTCCCCTCTCTTTCCATAAATAATTTCTCTCACGTATCTTATTTCCGACTTTCCACTTGCAAATTCTCTCTCAAATTTTCCCCATTTGTTCGCTCTTACTCTTTCCTCTTTCCCAAGCCAGACTCCATGATTACTCCTTATAGCTAGTACATATTCTAGATTTTCTTTTTCTAATACTCTTACAAAGTTTTCGCTGCTCTCTCCATATTCACTATCTGCTAGTACTACCTTTATATTGAAACCAAGCTCTTTTATTTCTTTGATAATTTCCCCTGCTATCTCTGGTTTACTTTTGTATTTATCCCCCTCTTTTAGTCTTGTCTCTGATTTATATACTTTGCTGATTAATGGTACTGTCATTCCCTTTATAATTCCATAACACATCACCTCTACTATTCCATTTTCTATTTTTCCTAGATTGCCAATATACTGACGCGCAACATAATCTGTCTTTCTTCCTTTTTTCCTATCCCCTGTTTCGTCTATGAGCATTGTTATTGCTTCTCCTTCCGCAAAACTCAGAATTTTATTAATTCTTCTTTCCCTCACCTCCTCTAACAACCAAGGGCTTTTACCGAAGAAATAGTCAAATCCTTGTCCATTTTCTAGTCCTACTACCTTAGCTATTTCTGGGAAGGTTTTTCTCTTGATATTCGCAATTAATCCTAGATGCAAGTATTCAAAGCTTCTCACTTCTGGAAATAAAATAAGTCTCTGTATCCTTCGCAGTATTTGTCAATGAATTGTACTGTTTCTTTTGCTTCACGTAGGGCAACCATATACCACCTCTGCATTTCAGACTATCTTCTCCATTTTATCCTACCCACAATGATAGAAGAGCGATAATTAGTGTGAAATAGACACTAATCAGTCAAATCCGTCAGAATTTGCTCTAGTAAACGTTTTTTCAGAGTTTCCAAGCCAATGCCCTGGGCCGCCGCCAGGAAAATTGCCTCGGGATAATCCGCTTGGGCCGCTGCTAAAGCTTCGCTGGGCACCTGGTCAATTTTGTTGAACACCATCACCATGGGGGCCGTAGCAAGAGGCATTTCTGCCAAAATATTAGCCACTGAGGCAATTTGCCGTCGCCAAGCTCGGTCGGATAGGTCCACCACTTGGAGCAGTAGATCCGCCTCCGTTACTTCTTCTAACGTGGCCCGAAACGCATCCACCAAAGCGTCGGGCAATTTATGGATAAAGCCCACCGTATCCGTTAGCAAAATGGGATGGTAGGTTTGATTCTCCGGATCCAACAAGGATAAACGCCTGGTGGTGGGGTCCAACGTGGCAAACAATTGGTCCGCGGCGTAAATATCCGCTTGGGTGAGAGCATTAAGTAAAGTAGATTTGCCCGCATTGGTGTAACCGACGATCGCCACGGTGGGGACAGCCTGTTGTTGGCGTTGATTCCTTAGCCGGGAGCGATGGGACTGTAACTCATTAACCTGCTTTTGTAGCTTGGCAATGCGACTTTGGATGGTGCGCCGTTCCGTTTCCAGCTTGGTTTCCCCTGGCCCCCTAGTGCCGATGCCTCCCCCCAACCTGGACATGCCCTGGCCTCGACCCACCAATTTGGGTAGCAGGTATTCTAATTGGGCCAATTCCACCTGTAATTTACCGGCCCTGGATTGGGCCCGCTGAGCAAAAATATCCAAAATTAATTCCGTGCGGTCAATGACCCTAACTCCACAGCGTTGCTCTAGGTTCCGCACCTGGGCAGCGGACAGATCCCGGTCGAAAACCACTAGATTGGCCCCCGTGGTTTGCACTGCCAAGGCCAACTCTTCCACTTTTCCTTCCCCCACTACGGTTTGGGGATGGGGTTTACTGCGATTTTGCTGCATGACCTGGAGCACCTGGGCCCCGGCGGAATCCACCAGTCGTTCTAACTCGGTCAAACCTTCCGCAAAGCTCTGGTCATCCAACTCACTGGTTTTAAGTCCCATCACCAAGACCCTTTCCTGCCCTGCTTCCACCTGACGGGCGATGAATTCCCGTTCAAATTCCGCCTCTAGGCTTTCCACCAAATCGAGGATGGCTTCTTCGGCCAAATCTTCCAAGGCCACCGCTGGGGAAACCACCCAATCGGCTACCCTATCCCCCATATCGTCACTGCTTTGGGGCAATAAATGGGCCAAATACCCCGTGTCTATATAGCCTGTGACGCCGCCACCCCGTTTAGCAAAACCCTGGCCAGTAACGCTTAGCACCACTAGGGCATCCAATCTTTGCAGGGCCATGGCAATTAAACTAGATTCCCTGGGGGCTTCGCCCTTTAAATCCGTGGTGAGGCAACGAATGCCGGATAGTCGTTTTTCCCCATAGCGGGGCAATTCCAAGGGCGGAATTTGGGTTTGTCGGGGCGTACCTACCCCCACCCGGATAATTTGCCCCCGTCGGTTCACATACACTGAAACCGGCTGTTTAATTTCCTGACTGATGGCCCCCAAACGCTGGGCTAATTCCACCGTTAGCAGGCGATCGCCGGGGAGACGCTGTTGATAGAGGCGCTTTAGTTGCTTAATTTGACTGGTTTTAAGCCGTTGGGTTTGGCCGTAGATGGTATCGATAGGCTTTAGTCCTAATTGGTAGATTATGGAGGCAAAAAACAGAAGTTGAATTTATAGCCTAATGATCAATCCTGCCATAAACGACGACGGCTTTTACCCCGCAACCGTTGGTGAGTATCCCGCAAAAGCTCGGGAATGGCCAGATTATGGGGACACCGGGGCAAACAATCCCCGCAGTCGGTACACCGATCGCCTTTTTTACCGGGAAACCAGTGCCCCGCATTTTCCAACATTTGATAGCGATATTGACCAAAACTTTGCATATCAAAGGCGACAGCTAAATTGCGTAGACGTAGAATTTCGGGAATGTTAATTTCCTCCGGGCAGGGCAAACATTGATAACACTGGTGGCAGGCATCCGTACCCAATGCTTGTTTTTGATGGTCAAGCAAATTTTGCAAAATTCTCTGTTCTTGCTCACTCAATGGCTCCAGGTGATCGCCAAGGGATAGAGGTTCATTCAATTCCTGGGGAATGGCGGGGCCAAGACTCAGGGTTGTAATGCGAGCATCGCTCAAGAGAAAACGGTAGGTTAAACCCAAAGGGGTAAAGGGTTGACAGAGGTTCTGCAAAGTTACGGTTGGTGTGTATAGTTGACCGCCCTTGTCAGCAGGGGAAATGATGAAAATGCCCATATCGTGCCCATAGGCTGAGGCGATCGCCGGGGCAAGATGCTGATTAAACCAGTAATAATGCAGGTTAACAAAGGCAAATTTTCCCGAAGCAACGACCTCTTGTACTAGGGGCAAACTACCGTGGGTAGAAAAGCCAAGATGTTTAAATTTTCCCTGTTGTTGGGCTCTTTCTATCGCCGGCCACAATTGCTGTAACCATTGCCAATGCTCGGAGGTATTAATGCCATGGATAGCAAAGCAGTCTAAATAATCCACCTGGAGTCGTTGCAGAGAACGGTCAAGGCCCTGGATAAATTGTGCTGAGTTCTCCGTGGGACAAACTTTACTGGTGAGGTAAATATCGGAGCGATTATATTCCTTCAGTAACTCCCCCAAATAAACTTCGCTTTCTCCGTAGGCCGCCGCTGTTTCGATGTGGTTAATGCCCCCGGCTAGAGCCTTTTCCACCGTAGCCACAAATTGCTGGCGATTGCCTAAGCCCCGCATGGTGCCCAGGGAAAAAACAGATAAATTCAGATTGGTGCGGCCAAAACGACGGTATTGCAAAGGTCAGTTTTTATTGTTTTTATCAGAGTTGAGATCAAAATCTTTTCATCTACCAAGTAACATCACTGAGGTCGGCCCGTTGCAGGTTAGTGCCCACTAAGTTTGCCCCCCGTAAATTAGCTCCTTTCAGGTTGGCCCCGGTAAAATCCGCCTGGGTTAGATTCGCCCCCCGAAAATTGCCATAGCGTAAATCCGCCCCCCGAAAATTAGTCTTTCTTAAATTAGCCCAGCGCAAATCAACGGCGATCGCCGCCACCGCACTAAAATCTGCCTCCGGAGCATAGGCTTGGTGGAGATGGGCTCCCATTAATTGGGCTTGGCTGACCTTAGCTCGGTAAAGTCTTAAGCCGTGGGCTTCCACTTCGGTAAAAACAGCCTGACAAAAAAGGGCTTCGTTAGCATCACTTTCAGTTAGATCCGCCTCACTCAAATTGCAGCGATTGAGGGTGGCCCGACAGAGGTTAGCCCGACGCAAATTGCTTTTGTGCAGACTGGCAGCAATCAAATTGGCATCCGTCAAATCCGCCCCTTCCAGATTGGCAAAGCGTAAATCACAGCCGATCAAGGCGACCTGGCTGAGGTCCCCATGGGGAAACACTAACCCAGCCAAATTTTGATTGGTCAGTTCTAAGCCTTGGGGAACATGGCCATTGACCAAAAGACTAGCAACCCCACTGTTTAACCAGCCTGGGGCGTTGATGGGGGTAGGGGACAAACCATTGCTCATAATGTAATTCATCTTAACCCACTGGCGGTGGTAGTCCTTAGCCCAGGCCAGCCCAGCCATAGCCCGCAGCCATTAACATGCCGCTGAAGAAATGTAAATTAACAGCAATAAATTTACAGTTACTGACTTGCTCCGGCTGGTCATGATATTGCCCCACATGGCGAATTAATTGCACTGCCCAGGGCAGACTGGCAATTATCAGTAACGTTTGCCATGGAGCCTGATGACACAAAACGCCGATCGCCGTAATTAGATAAAGACTAACAACCGACAGGGTTAAAACCTGGGACCCCAACTTGGTGCCTAAACGAACAATGGGGGATTTTTTGCCGGCGGCCAGGTCATCTTCTACCTGGTGGAAGTGGGAGCAAAAAAGAATAATCGCCGTGCTGATGCCCACAAAAACGCTAGGCGTAAGCAAATTCCAGCTAAAACTTTGGCTCTGGGAATAATAGGCGGCGGCGATCGCCAGGGGGCCAAAGGTAATTAAACAAATCAATTCCCCCAATCCTAGGTAGCCGAGGCGAAAAGGGGGCCCTTGGTAGGTGTAGCCCAAAAATATGGCCACCCCAATTAACTCCAACACTGTCCAATCCTGGGCTCGCCAGCTCATGCTCATTAGCCCCAGCACACCAGCTAGCAAGAAAAAGTTACTAATTAAAAAAACTAGATTGCGATTGCCGGTCAAATTAACCACCGAATGGGCTTTACGCACATCAATGCCCGTGTCACTGTCAAACACATCATTGCTCAGGTTAATCCAAGCGATAATGGCGATCGCCGACAGCAAAAAGATGGTAAAAACATCACCATGCCACTGCCCAGTAAGGCCATAGGCCACCGCCGAACCAACGGTAATGGGCACCACTGCCACCGTGTACATGGGGGGCTTAATGGCCGCTAACCAAAGTTTGCGGGTTGCCGGGGCCGTCGATGGTGCTAGGGGCGAAGATTCGGTCATAACAGAGGGATGAAGCTAGTTCAAACTACCTGGGCTTCCGCTTCCAGTTGGTTTAAGGGTACGAAACATTCCCCTGGCAACAGCACTGGCTGACGATTGAACATCAGTTGACCCCGGTGGGTTTCTTTATGGATAGCAATGCCCAGAGGCTGCTTTTGGGATCGGGGGTGGAGCATGCGGTAACTGCGATAAATGCGTCGGGCCATCCGCAACATTTTGGGGTCTAGGGGCATGGGTACGCTCCTGTACTCCACATCAAAATCGCTCTCATCAGGAATAAAAACCATAACAAACTCCCCACTCAGGACGCATATGTGTTGTAGCCATTGACCGAAAAATGTCAGCCAGGTTAGCCATCATCATAAATAACAATAGGGTTTGACGTAAGGGCCACCCCAGAAGATTCTTAGTTATCCGACCAAGATCTAATTTGACCCGAACCGCCTGGCCGTGGGGAAATTAATAGGGCAGAGTTTGTCTAGTTTTTAGCCAAGGGCAATGGTCGTTACATTTCATCTAGGATGCTCAACAATTGCTCTCCCATTTGCCGACAGCCCACCAATTGTGTGCCAGGAGAAAGAATATCACCGGTGCGGTAACCCTGTTCTAAAACTTTTTTCACTGCATCCTCAAGGCGATCGGCCGCCTGGGGTTGATCCAAACCGTAGCGCAACATCATGGCGGCACTGAGCACCTGGGCTAGGGGGTTAGCTTTATCCTGGCCGGCAATATCCGGGGCGGAACCGTGGACGGGCTCAAATAACCCAGGGCCATCACTGCCCAAACTGGCGGAGGGTAACATGCCAATACTGCCGGTTAACATGGCGGCAATGTCGGAAAGAATATCACCAAATAAATTGCCCGTCACAATGGTGTCAAATTGTCTGGGACTCCGCACCAATTGCATGGCCGCATTATCCACATATAAATGGGACAGTTCCACATCGGGATAATCTACGGCGATCGCCATGACCCGATCCCGCCACAGTTGGGACACATCTAATACGTTAGCCTTATCCACTGAACAGAGTTGCCCGCGTCGTTTACGAGCCGTTTCAAAAGCAACCTTAGCAATGCGGTCAATTTCTCCCACGGTGTAAGCCATGGTATTGACCCCCCGTTTTTCCCCCGTTTCCGTCTCGAAAATACCCTTCGGTTTACCAAAATAAATGCCGCCGGTTAGTTCCCGCACCACCATAATATCCACCCCTTCCACCACTTCCCGTTTCAGGCTGGAAGCGTCAATCAATTGGGGGAAGATCGTCGCAGGACGTAAATTGGCAAATAGCCCCAACCCTTCCCGAATGGCAAGCAAACCAGTTTCCGGCCTTTGAGAACGGGGTAAATTGTCCCAGGCATAACCCCCGATCGCCGCTAAGAGTACCGCATCACTATCCTTTGCTTGGGCTAGGGTTGCCTCCGGTAGGGGTTGCCCTGTGGCATCAATGGCCGCTCCGCCAATTAAAGCCTCTTGAAAATTAAACGCAAAGCCAAACTGGTCGGCCACTTTGCCTAACACCGCCACCGCCACCGCCATAATTTCGGGGCCAATGCCATCACCGGGGAGCAGGGTTACGTTATAGGTCTGGGACATGGTAGTGGAAGAACTGAAAAAACTTTGATCAAATAAGTAAATTTAAACGGGCTTTGGGAATGGATTCCACAAGCTTCCCCAGTGTAGTGGATTGGGGACGCAGATTAGAAACTTCAGCCACTGGCGATCGCCTCCCACCTCCCAGCAAATACCCTTCCCCCAATAATTTAGGGAAAGGGTACATAAAGTGAAGAAAACGTCTAGATTAACTCCGATTTTGCCCAACTCTGGGGAGCAAAGAGAGTTTTTAAAGAGCTTTCTTGGAATTGATGGCAAAAACTAGGCCGCTGCTAAGTTAGCCGCCACAAAGTCCCAGTTGACCAACTTACCGAGGAAATCGGCAATGTAATCGGGACGACGGTTTTGATAGTCTAAATAGTAAGCATGCTCCCATACGTCCATGGTCAGCAAAGGAGTTTGACCGGCGGTCATGGGGTTTTCGGCGTTGCCGGTTTTGGTCACTTTCAAAGTGCCATTGTCTAACACCAACCAAGCCCAGCCGCTACCGAATTGGGTGGCTCCAGCTTGTTTGAAAGCTTCCACGAAAGCGTCAAAGCTACCAAAGTCAGCGTTGATTTTGTCCGCCAAGGCACCAGAGGGCTGGCCACCACCACCGGGCTTCATGCAATTCCAGTAGAAACTATGGTTCCAAGCTTGGGCGGCGTTGTTGAAAATACCGGCTTTGCTAGCATCGCCAGCAACGGCTTTAATTACGTCTTCAATGGATTGATTATCTAAATCAGTACCCGCCACTGCATTGTTGAAATTGTTAACGTAGGCGGCATGGTGTTTGTCGTGATGGAACTCCAGGGTGCTTTTGGAAATGCAGGGTTCCAGAGCGGTGTAGTCGTAAGGTAAGTTAGGTAGTGCGTAAGCCATTTAAATTTAAATTCTCTACTCAATAGGGGATTCCATGGCTCTCACTTTACCCTAAAGTTTCCTCGGTTAAAAGGTCGGTAATCCGGTGGAGAACCGCACAAAAGACAAAATATTGCCGGTGGCCATGGGCAAGAAAAAGAGCGACAAAGCCTTGGTAATCATCGCCGCCAACCAAGCCTGACAGTTTTTTAATCCCTTGTTAATCTCTCGGAGCTACTTAACAATTCAACGGGAAACATTGCTATCGCCCATTTCAAGCCCACCCGCTTAATAGGCTCGTTTTGACCTACTTTGATTTGGGTTAGTCTAGCTAGGACTTTAGGCAAACAGGATTACAACGACCTAATTCCCATTGTTGTCATTTGAAAGATCTACTCGGGAAGATTAAGACTGGTTTTGTCCTTGACGAGAAAGTTTTTGGCAGAGAAGAGAATGATCAACAGGGCAAAGTAGCCACAGAAAGCAACAGCAATCAAATTAGACATTTAGTTAATTTTTGTAACGGGAGATGTTGCTTCAAGCATAGGGGAAAATCTCTGGTTTTGGCTTTGGCATTGCTTATCGCACCAATAGTAGGGATTAATACTTGCTAAAAAGCTTGACCATAGATTAACTTCAATGCCTATGGTGGAGGTCGACATCGGCACACTCGAGGGTTCCACCCGGAAAATCATCTCAGCCTAGTTGGGGCAATGGATTAACGAGAGCTAGCTCCAGTCCTGTTGCTCCTCGGTACTCTGTTTGGCATGGGCCGCACCGCTGGCATAGAGGGCTCTAGTTTGGGCAAAGAGTTCTTCTTCAGTCAGATGCCATTGTTGAAGCACGGTGTCCAAATCTCGCTGTAAACTCCTGGCCCCGGGAAAATTTTTGTAACGGATTCTCAGCCTTGCCAAGGAGAGCAGGTGGGGAGTATCGGCGGGGGACTGCAAGAGGCGATCGACAATGGCCTGGTCTTTACTTGCTTGGGGATGGGTTTGCTCTCCGATCGCCATGGTTATGACTCCTGACAAATTTTCAAAAAGGGCAAAGGTTAAGTCTGGCTGGCCAAGTTATTGCCATTGGCTCTTATGAAGCAAGAAGAGGTTTGTCCTCATTTTCTTCTTTACTGGCCTCCAAACGGGCCTGGGCGCTGGCCCACTGACTAGCAACAATGGCCACTAGCAACCACCACAAAGTGCTCACCGGGGGACGGTACCAGACTGTATCTACCATGCCGTGGACCAACAAACCGATGATCGCCGCTAAAGCCCCCATAATCCAGATGCCTTCCGGGGCGAGGGTTTGGCGACAGCGTTTAACCAGTTCTACGCCTTTGCCTAGGGTAACGGCCAACAGCCAGAGCATACAGGTAAAACCAACTACACCCGTTTCCACCAAAATTTCTAGGTAAATGGAATAGGCACTCAGGGCGGTGAAGCGGGGCCGCATATAGTAAGGATAAATTTGGTTAAAGGCTTCGTTACCTGGGCCAATGCCAATGATAGGGCGGGCTCGGATCATGGCTTTTACCCCTTCCCAAACATTGATGCGGAAATTATTACTGCTGTCTTCCCGCCCAGCAAAAATGCTCATGGCCCTGAGTCGAATCGGTTCCACCGCAATCAACGCTCCCCCACCTAATATAACCGCCACGGCGATCGCCAGGGGCAAAGACCACCGTTGCCAAAATTTGGGTAATTGGGGTAACCACCAGAAGTAACAAAGGGCCAGGAAGGTAGCTCCCAGGGCCAGCACTGCTAGCCAACCGCCCCGGCTCTGGGTAAAAAAGAGACAGAGTAGGTTAACAATCACCATGGTTGCTCCCAGCAGTTTGGGCCACCACCGTCGCCATACCACCAGGGCACTCAAGCTCAAACCCGTCATGGGCACCAGGTAAGCCGCCAAGAGATTGGGATTACCTAAAAAGCTATATACCCTAGTGGCCTGGGCCAAGGTAGAGGTGGGGTCATTCCAAGTGGCTAACTGTTCTACCCCGTCCACCTGTTGTCGCAGACCGTAACTCCCCACCAATAGCCCTACCAGTAAAACAACGGTTACTAACCGGTTCAACCATTGTTTGTTTTGCAATAACCTCGCCGCCAGTAGAAACAGACATAAATTAGCTGTTAATTTCGCTAACCCCGACGCCGCCGCCATTTTTACCGGAGAAA
The DNA here is from genome assembly GCF_000284455.1 of Synechocystis sp. PCC 6803 substr. PCC-P. Lineage (GTDB taxonomy): Bacteria > Cyanobacteriota > Cyanobacteriia > Cyanobacteriales > Microcystaceae > Synechocystis. The sequence continues at coordinate 1,604,230 of NC_017039.1, read as the reverse complement.
ATCCCACGGCGATCGCCGAAATGCACCAGTAGGCAAAAACTAAAACATGGATGGGAGTCAAACCCTTCCCTGGTTGATCAGCAAAGGTCAGCAGAGCCCAAAAGGCTCCACAGAGCAGCATAAAAATGCCCAACATGGTGGTGGAGGTGAAGGGAGCCGCAATAAAAATTATTGCCACTAGAGCCGTACCCAATGCCTCGAAGTGGGGCCAGAGCACACTAGCCTGTATCCAACTCTGTCCCCAGCCCACCAAACGATGGAGCACACTGCCCCGGCCCCATTCCTGGGGGGAAAAACCGCCAAACATCAGCGATCGCCAGATAGAGATGGGAGACACCATTAAATACTTTGCCCGTGAATTCTGAACAACTTTCTCACCAATTAGCCTAAGCCATGGGGCATATTCTCGGTAGGGATACAGCCAAAATTAGATCCCGCGGCTCTGACAAAAGTTTAGTGTCAAACAATTTCACAGCGTATCTCGGTACTCTTCCAATAGGGCGATAATATCCGCTAACTGTCTTCGGTGGAGTTGGCTGGGGTCCAGTTGGAATCTGGCGATCGTAGTACGATATCGAGTTTCGATTCTAGTTCGGCGAGTTTCTCGTTCTGCCGCCTCAGCTCTTTCATCCTTTGCTCGTGCCGCGTCTGCTTTTCGTTCTCTAGCTTCCTCATTTCTTCGTTGTATTTCTTCATTTCTGCGTTGTAGTTCCTCAAGTCGGACAAACCCCCGTAGGATTTAATCCAAGACCACAAACGTGAAAGTAAACCCGGCGAAGCTGAGGCCGGCCCATTGGGGGATGGAGAGTTCGTAGTTTTTGAAGTAGATGGTTTCATATTTGAGGGCTACTCCGATGGCAAACACCAAGATGGTGGTAATGATGGCGATAAATGCCTGGAAGTCTGGCATGGTCTGTTCCCTAAGACTGTCCCATTCTAGCAATGCCCGGGGATCGCACTTCCCCCAGCAAGGGTTCAGGTTGGCAAAGGCCGCTTAACAAGGGAAAATGTAGGGAACTATCCCCCCCTTTGTAATCGGCCCTGTGACTAAAATTCGCACTGTTTCTGACGCCAAACGAAAATTTTTTACCCACTACAGCCGTCCCATTAGTTCCATCTACCGGCGTTTTGTCGAAGAACTCTTGGTGGAAATGCATTTGCTCAGTGTGAACATTGATTTTACCTACGATCCGATTTTTGCCCTAGGCATTGTCACCTCCTTTAATAGTTTCATGCAGGGCTATCAACCCGCCGAACAATTACCGGCCATTTTCAACGCCCTCTGCCATGGGGTGGATCAAAACCCCGACCAAGTGCGCCAAGATGCCAAGAATGTGGCCGCCAGTGCCCATCACATTGGTCTGGATGCCTGGGTAACCGCCGCCGCCAGCGAACAAGCATCTGGGGATAATCTTCTGCTCAACACCCTCACGGGGATCCACCAACGCCACAAATTCAAATACAGTCGTTTATTTGCCATCGGGCTTTACACTCTGTTAGCTGACCAGGACCCAGAGGTGAAGGACAATGACGAAAAACGTCAAGATTATCTCACCAGGCTGTCGGAACTATTAGACTTGTCCCTCGATAAAGTGGTCAAGGATTTAGACCTGTACCGCAGTAATCTGGAAAAAGTTGACCAACTGCTTAAGGTGTTGGAAGATGCCGCCGAAGCAGAACGGAAGAAAAAGGAAAAACAAGCCGCTTCTACCACTCCGGCGATCGAGGAAGCTCCCGTAACCACAGCGGAGAGTTCCGAAAGCTAGTTCAATCCATGCCCCACTATGAGGCCCCATTGTGGAACTGAAACAGGTGATCATTGCCCATAAAGCCGGGCACAATGAAAGCAAAACCTATGCCGAACGGTGTGCCAGGGAACTGGAAGCTAGGGGTTGTAAGGTGCTGATGGGCCCCAGTGGCATTAAAGACAATCCCTATCCAGTGTTTTTGGCTTCCGCCACAGAAAAAATAGATTTGGCTTTGGTTTTAGGGGGAGATGGCACTACCCTAGCGGCGGCCAGGCATTTATCCCCCGAAGGCATTCCCATTTTGTCTGTTAACGTGGGCGGGCATCTAGGATTTTTGACGGAACCATTCGATGTGTTCCAGGATACTCAAAAGGTGTGGGACCGTCTCAACCAAGACCGCTATGCTGTTTCCCAACGCATGATGCTAGCGGCCAGTTTATTTGAAGGCGATCGCCGGGATCCCCAGATGGTGGGGGAAACCTACTACTGTCTGAACGAAATGTGCATCAAACCGGCCAGTATTGACCGGATGCCCACGGCCATCATCGAAGTGGAAGTGGATGGGGAGTTAATTGATCAGTATCAGTGCGACGGTCTTTTGGTCGCCACCCCTACGGGTTCTACTTGCTATACATCCTCTGCCAATGGCCCCATCTTGCACCCTGGCATGGACGCCATTGTCATTACTCCCATTTGTCCCCTGAGCTTATCCAGCCGCCCCATTGTCATTCCCCCTGGCTCTTCGGTAAACATTTGGCCCCTGGGGGATTTTGAGTTAAATACTAAACTTTGGACCGACGGTTCTCTGGCTACAGGCGTTTGGCCTGGGCAACGAGTGGGGGTGTGGATGGCCCATCGAGCAGCCCAATTTATCCTCCTACGGGAAAGCTATTCCTTTTACAAAACTCTACGGGATAAGCTGCAGTGGGCCGGGGCGAGGTTTTTGTACGATGGTAACAACAAGGTCAATTGAGTTATTTTGTCGTCAAACCTAAGATTTCGTGCGGGCAAGGATTAAAGCTAAACAAGGACAGGTTTTTAGACCCATTTTTCTGAAAATTTACTCTGTTTTTAGTCGGGATCAATTCTATCTAGGTTTTCCCGGTAAGTTTGGGCTGTACTGAAAATATGGTGACTTTCTAAGCATTTGAAATAGGGCCATGGCCCCCTGAAGAAACAAAAAGCAACCGCCCAAGAATAGTTTTGCCTGGAATGCGGTTGCCGGAATAGAAACAAGCCTAGTTATTGTTGATTTAACAGCCCTCAGGGCCACAGAAAGTATGCCCATAAAGTACTTCTGCGCTACAAATGTAGATGATGCCAGCGTAATCATTAAAATACTTGACGGCAACTCGATCAGCAATTTCTTCAGCCATTTCCCGGGTTTCAGTCAATATTTCAAACTTAATATTGGCCTCGATGTCGGAAGTGTTAGGTTGACCCGACGAGCGCACGTTACGGCTACCCTTGCCACCGGTATTCATTACCGTGTATCCTTTGGCACCGGATTCGTCGATGATTTTGGCAATTTTTTTGAGCAGAATCTTTTCTGTGACGATGACGAGCTTGTTCGCTGGTTTAGCCATTTTGTTTATCTCCTAGAAGTATGTAAGTTAATCTTTTTGGTCTGTTAGGTCAAGGGATTATTGACAGACCATAAACTATTGGGGATTAACCTGCACCAAGGGTCTGGGCAAGCCCAATGAAAAGCGGTATGCACACGCCGATGGCAATGGGAGTACCGATGGCGGTGGATGAACCGATATAGGCAGAGGGGTTGGCAGATGGGATACCTGCTCGCAAGGTAGGAGGCCCGGAGATATCAGAGCTAGAAGCGGCGATAACTGCTAAAACTACCACACCACCCAGACTGAAACCCGTAGCATAGTGGGCAATCATACCAAGACCAAAGGCAATAAACCCGTGCACTATGGGAGCTATTAGGCTATAGACCACATACCATTGAGCTACTTTACGTAGTTCACCAATTCTGGACCAAGCTTCCATGCCCATAATCAGCATCAAGATGGAAAGTAGTCCTCGAAAAAGAGGATCATAAAAACCTTCATAGACACTTTCCGGCTTGGTAAATATGCCCAGGGCAAGACCTAACAACATGGCTGATAGGGCAGGGCCTTGTAAACTTTCTTCGATAATTGGCCAGATTTTGACCCGATTATCTTCCGGTTCTTGCTGGCTTAAATACTCTTGGCGGGTACGAGGATAATCCGTTTGGTCGCCATAATCCCCGGCGGCAACGGGTTGCTTGCTGAACGATTCCTCAATACTAGCAGCAGCAGACTTACGTTTTCTCTTATTGAGATAAATATTAGCTACGACGATCGCCGTTACCAGGGCAGGAATATCCATAAAGGGATACAGAGCACCAGCCCAGGCTTCGTAGGAAATTTTTGATTCTTCCAACGTAGTGAGGGCGGCAGCCATTGTAGAGCCACTGACTGCCCCAAACAAGCCGCCGGTGGCCAGGGCATCCACGGTTCTGACGTTAGGCAGTTTAGCCAGGGTAAAACGGGCGATGAAGACAATAAGAATTCCCAATATCACAGAGAATGCCACGGGTAGGAGCATTTCCGTCAAGTTGGAGTTCCGAATTGCCATGCCCCCGGTTAGGCCAATCTTAGTGAGCAACATAAAGACGATGATCGTAGAAATCGCCTCTGGAATTACCAATTGGGTGCCAAGGGCGGCAATAACCATCCCCCCAATCAGAAAGGCTAGGGTTGGGGACTGCAATTGTCCCACGAAGTCCGTCAAGAAATTGGACAAAAAATCCATAATGTAAATTGTCTCCTTGGTTGAAATTTATGGGGATTGGGGTAGTAAAGCTTGGCCCTGAATCTTCGGCAGTTTGCTTGATCTTTCCAGGGGCAATGAACCCCATTGGCTTCGCTCTGTATAGACTCTTGTCTATGCAGGTTTGAATGCCTATGTCTTGAAATCTATAAGCTAAAGTCTATATGTAAATCCGACCAATTTTGCAGTTGTCCCCCTGGATCTGCTAAGTAATTTTAAATTTGAATGATAAGTTTTACTATTATTTGGCGATCGCCAGCTTTTTGGGGACTAGATGGTGACCCCGGATTTTGCTCAATGGCCCCCTGTAAGTTGATCAATGGGACAATTTTTCTGATTTTTAAATTGTTGTGACTAGTCGACCTGGAAGGGAGGCGAGACCTTGACTGGGGAGGATTCTAGCGGAGGACTATGGCGAGCAACATTGACCCAAACCACCGACAGTAGTAAGCCGACACCACAACCCAGGAAAAAGAGCCAAGCGTGGGAAGGTTCTAGAACAAATAAAAGACGGCGACTTTTATCATACACATGAATTATCCAACCAGCATTGTTATTTGTCTTTGGTTCCGATTGTCTTGATTCAAACTTGTTCATGGATTTCACTCTATGGTGATTATGAGCATTGCCCCAAAGTCGGTGAAATTTACCAGAGGAAAAATTGCCAAAAACGCCTCTGGAAAAAGCACACGATGGTTTCAGCTGGGAACAACTAATCTATTCTGAGTTTAAATTGCCCCGATTCAATAGATAGAAATAAGACTATTTTTTTAGAAAAAACTATATCTCTAAGTTTATGCAATATTTGGTTCCTAAGCAGTATCTTTGCCACAAAACTATCTCAAATTTGTCGAACCTTTTAATAAGTTAAATTTATAGCCTCAACTTATAGCCTCAACAACGTCCCCTGGGTTAGGCAGGAAATAAATTGGTTGAGGAGGCCATAGCCTTCCTCCCCGCTTCAGAACAGTGCCCATGGCAAATTGTTAAACTTCTTTTTCTGGCGGGAATCATTCTACCTCTAGTTTCTGGTCAACCATTGGAGGTTTAATGGGTAAGGAAAGGTAATTTTGCCTTCTTGCCCAGTTCTTCCCTTTCTCCCATGTTGAAAAAGTCCCTATCCACTGCTGTAGTCCTGGTAACTTTACTGCTGAGCTTTACCCTCACCGCCTGTGGAGGAGTGGGCATTGCCAGTCTGCAACGCTACAGTGACACCAAAGATGGTTATGAGTTTCTTTATCCCAATGGTTGGATTGGGGTGGACGTTAAGGGGGCTTCCCCTGGGGTGGATGTGGTGTTCCGGGACCTGATTGAGCGGGATGAAAATTTGAGCGTGATTATTAGTGAAATCCCCAGCGATAAAACCTTGACGGATTTGGGCACAGCCACCGATGTGGGTTACCGCTTTATGAAAACCGTCAACGATGCTTCCCAAGGCGATCGCCAGGCGGAATTAATTAATGCGGAGGCAAGGGATGAGGACGGTCAGGTTTATTACACTCTGGAGTACCGGGTGTTGGTGGGGGACAATGTGGAGCGCCACGATTTGGCCAGTGTGACCACTAACCGGGGTAAGTTAATTACGTTTGATTTATCCACGGCAGAAGACCGCTGGGACACAGTGAAAAGTCTGTTTGACACAGTGGCCAGCTCCTTCCACGTTTACTAATCCATTGCCTAGTAACTACTAACTACTTTAGACTGTTGATTATTTACCACCGCACTATGCTAGCAGCCCAGGTTAAGCCGGCCCCAAAGCCGGCCAGGGCGATTAGGTCTCCCTCTTTAATTTTCCCTTCCCGCACCGCTTGATCCAAAGCCAGGGGAATGGAAGCTGCCGAAGTGTTGCCGTATTCCCCTACATTACTGATGATTTTCTCGGATGGAATACCCAGGCGATCGCCCACCGCATCCATAATGCGTTGATTGGCTTGGTGAAGAATTACCCAGTCCAAGTCGGAGGTGGTCAACTGGGCTTTAAACAGTACTTTTTCGATGATTTCGGGCACCTTAGCCACGGCAAAACGGTACACTTCCCGGCCGTTCATGGTGATGGCTTGATAGGTGCCCTGGGCAACGGTTTTTTCTGCTGTTAAAGGTTGAGGGTTTGCTTGATAGGACAAATTAAGACAGCCATTGCCAGTGCCATCGGTGTACATTTCAAAGGCGAGCAAATTGTCCTGGGCTTGGCGTTGTAGCACCACGGCTCCGGCTCCATCACCGAATAACACACAGGTGGTGCGGTCCGACCAGTCCACCCAACGGGAAAGTACATCCCCTCCCACTATTAAAACCCTTTGGTAAACCCCGGTGCGTAAAAATTGGGCTGCTACGTTCAACCCCACCACAAAACCAGAACAGGCCGCCGTTATGTCAAAGGCAAAGGCTCTGGTGGCCCCCAATCCCCCTTGAATTTGGGCTGCAGTGCCAAATAAATCATCGGGGGTGGAGGTGGCCAGAATAATTAAATCCAGGTCTTCCGGTTGTAGTCCCGCCATGGCCAGGGCTTTTTGGCCGGCCTTTACCCCCAAACTGGCCAAATTTTCCTGGGCCGAACAAATGTAGCGTTGGCGCATCCCCGTGCGGGACTGGATCCACTCGTCGGAGGTCTCGACAATGTTGCTCAGGTCTTGATTTGTTAAACTCTGGTCGGCGATCGCCGTGCCACTGCCAATAATTTTGAGGCCACTGCCAAGGGTATTCAAAAGTCCTGACTCCCGCTGATGTCATGGTGAGCGATTACAGGCTTAAAGCATAGGACAAAGCTGGCCCCTGAGTCACTATGGCCGGGGGGAGTTTCTAGATATTCTGTAATTCCTCTGTTTTTTGTCGTTCCATTAATAGGGAAGTGGAACTGTTAATGCGCACAGAAACCTGATTATCGATCGCCTCCTTAGCTAGGCGAATGGCGTTAAAAATGGAGCCACTGCGGGAACTACCATGGCTAATTACACAAACCCCATCGACCCCGAATAGTAAGGCTCCTCCATGTTCGGCATGGTCCACCCGTTGCTTAATGCGTTTGAGGTTGGGGGCTAAAATAATGGCCCCCAATTTGCCCCGCCAGCCCCTGGGTAGTTCTTCTTTAACAATGCTCAGTAAAATTTCCCCCACCGCTTCGGCAAATTTAAGCACAATATTGCCGACAAAACCATCACAAACAATCACATCAAAATTACCGGAAAGTACGTCCCTTCCTTCGGCGTTGCCCACAAAGGGAATTTCCGGATTACTCTGCAACAATTCATGGGTTTGCAGGGCGAGGGTGTTACCTTTATTAGACTCTTCACCAATGTTCAGCAGACCAACCTTGGGGCTATCAACCCCCAACACATATTGGCTGTACACCGTTCCCATGAGGGCAAACTGTTCCAGGTATTTAGGCTTGCAATCCACATTGGCCCCCACGTCTAGCACAATTACCGATTTGCCGGGAACCATTGTGGGAAATAAGGTGCCGATCGCCGGCCGGTCAATGCCTTTTAAACGGCCCAGCCGCAGTAGGGCCGCCGCCATGGCCGCTCCCGAATGGCCAGCGGACACCACCGCATCGGCTTGTTTTTCTTTGACCAAATTCATCGCCACATTAATGGACGCCTTGGGCTTACGGCGCACCACCACCGCATCTTCTTCCATTTCCACCACCCCTTCCGCATCGACAATGGTAAGGTTAATGCCCTGATGGGGATGGCGGTTTAAACAATCCTCAATGGCCTGGCGATCGCCGACAAGGAAAATATCTACATCTAATTCCTGACTCGCCCGGATAGCACCGATAACAATCTCTTCGGGGGCATAGTCACCGCCCATTGCGTCTAAAGCAATTTTCGCCCGCGTTACAGCCATTGATCAAAACCCATTGAATCTCAAAAATTGTAGCAGACCGCCCGGTTAAGCAGAACTTTTCCCCATCCATCTAACTAACTTGATCCATAACCTAGGCTTGTTTTTCCCTGAGGGGCCTACTGACAAAATGGGCTACCTTGATATCGTTGTTATTCAACAGAATAGGGAAGCCGGATTAGCCTACCAGCAAATTTTCCTCTGGATATTTAATCAAACTTGGCTTAGGATCCCCCACGATCGCCGCCATCAAAATGGTAATGCCCACCCGACCAATGAACATGGTGACAATTAAGACCAGTTGGGAAAGGGGTTTTAGCTCTGGGGTAGTGCCCAAGGAAAGCCCTACTGTGGCAAAGGCAGACACCGCTTCAAATGCCAAGGACACCGCTTCCTGCTCCGACTCCAGGAAAATCAACAAACTTATGCTGGAAATCACCGTCACCATCGAACCAAACACCACGGCGATCGCCTTGAGAATTAACTGGGGTGGAATACAGCGGTCATCAATAATTACCCTTTCCTGGCCCCGCAGAGCTGACCGGGTGCAGTTGGCCAAAATGGCAAAGGTGGTGGTTTTGATTCCGCCGCCGGTGCCACTGGGACTAGCCCCAATGAACATCAACAACATCACCAGCACCAAACTAGTAGAACTCAGCTCATTCAAATCAATGGTGTTAAAGCCCGCTGTCCGGGTAGTCACCGACTGGAACCAGGCGACCAGTAAACGATCCTGGAAAGAAAACTGAGCAAAAGCTCGATTGCCCTGGGCCTCTAAAATCAGAATGCCGAAAAAGCCTAACAACAGCAGGAAAATAGTCACCCGCACCACCACCCGTAGGTTAAGGGAAAAGGCAAAGGGTCGTTGGGATTTTTTTACCTTTCGCACTAACCAGAAATAGGACTCGATAATTACCTGGTAGCCAATGCCACCAAAAATAATTAGGGCTGAAACGGTCAAATTAAGGGGCACGGAGGTTTGATAGCCGATTAAGTTATCGGCAAAAAGACTAAAACCAGCATTATTAAAAGCACTGACGCTGTGGAAAACGGCATACCAAAGGGCCCGGGGGGGAGGATAGTCCTGAAGGAAAACAAAAAAAAGAACTATAGTACCAGTAACTTCAAAAATTAGCGTGGTGGCAATGACTGATTTGATTAAATTATTGCTGCCCTGGGCAAAACGATGGTCAAAGGATTCTTGGATGGCAAACCGTTGCTGGAGGTCAAATTTGCGCCCAATCAGGATCATCAAAAAAGTGGTCAGGGTCATGTAGCCCAACCCCCCCAACTGGGCCAGCAACATGACAGTCAATTCTCCCCAAAAGGAAAAGTACTTGTTCACATCCACCACACTGAGCCCCGTCACACAAACAGCGGAAGTGGCAGTAAACAAAGCCACCAAGGGATTACCCCACTCCCCAGTACTGGTGGCAAGGGGCATCAGCAACAGTAATGTTCCCCCGGCGATCGCCGCAATGAAACCAAGGCAAATGGTACGGGAAATAGTCATTCCAGCAGATAAAAATAGGAACTTAGGTTCGTAGAATGGGCTTGGTGGGGCACCAAAGTTTTATAGAGGGATTCCAATTGCACCATATTGGCCGCAAAGGTGTAGCGCTCCAACACCCTTTCCCTCGCTTTGCGTCCCAACAAATCCGTAATCTCTGGATGGTCCCGTAGTAGCGGCAAAAGAATTTTGAGTTGGGCAGTCACCCCCTGGGTTTTGAGCACAATGCCCGCCCCATTTTCCAGCACTTCCCCATCCGCTCCAGCGTCGGTGGCCACACAGGCTGTGCCACAGGCCATGGCTTCCAATAAAGATAGGGATAAACCCTCCACCAAGGAAGGCAAAATAAAGGCATCGGCAGCCCGCAACAGTTGAATCCTGGTCAATTCATCGGCCACGAAGCCCAACCAATGGACTCCCATTTCCGGGCCGTAGTGGGTTTGCAGAGTCGATTTTAAAATGCCGTCCCCCACCATCAGCAGTTTGCAATGGGGGCCCATGTCGGAAAATTTCCAACCTTTGAGCAGAGCTTCCACGTTCTTTTCCGGGGCAATGCGTCCCAGATAAATGAATAACCGTTCGGCCTGGTACTCTTTTTTCAGGTCATTTTGCCCTGGACAATAGCGCTCCACCGCAACCCCATTGGGAATGATGGCCAGGCGTTGCCGGGGCACCCCCAACTTGAGTAAAAGGTTCCGCTGTAGTCGGGAAAAGATGATTACCTTATCGTACTGGGCCAAGGAGGGGGCATAGAGTTGGTAGGTCAAAAACTGGGTACTGGAGGAAAAATTGCGTAGCTTACTGTCAAAGGGGGGATGGAAGGTGGCAATTAAAGGTAAGCCCAATTCTTCACAAATTTCCGGCAAACGAAAATCCAGGGGAGAAAGGGTTAAGGAGGCGTGCACCAAATCCGGCTTTAACTTGGCCAGGGCATCGGTTAAAACCCGGCTGGAGCGGGGGGTAGGGATGGTATAAACGGTTGATTTAAATAGAAACGGTAAGGCCACTTCCGCGCAACCATTTTCCGCCAGGGGTTCTCCCTCCTCCTCCTGGGCAAAATGCAAAAAGCTGACCTGATGGCCCCGGTCTAGTAATGCATTGGTTACTTCCCGACCGTAGGTTACATTGCCGCAAAAGGGCGTTTTTTTTCCTAACCAAGCAATATGCATGCAGATAACCAGACCGTGAACGAAACCGTGCCAATCAGGGCATTGTAAACTTTGGCATTCTCAAAATTTCTTCGCCAATCATAGGGGATCTTTGGGCTTCTGGCGATGGCATTACTCCCTAGGCGCTGATTAAACTGCCCATGGCCCGACCCATATTGGCCGGGTGGAGGGCATCGAGGGCCGCGGTGGGTTCATAGCCACAGTGGACCATGCAATCCTGGCATTGGGGATTGTTGCTTTTGGGACCGTAATTTTCCCATCTTGTTTCTTCCAGTAGTTCTTGGAAACTTTGGTAATAACCTTCGTTGAGTAGGTAGCAGGGTTTTTGCCAACCGAGCACGCTGTAGCTAGGGCTACCCCAGGGGGTGCAATCGTAATCCTTTTCCCCCATGAGAAAGTCTAAAAAGAGGGGATTGTGGTTAAAATTCCAGGCTTTTTTACCTTTATTCCAGGGAGCTAGTAGTTCTCGGAACAGGGCTTTGGTCTGATCCCGTTTGAGGAAATGGTCTTGATCCGGTGCCCACTCGTAGCTATAGCCTGGGGAGATCATCATGCCGTCAATGCCCAGGGTTTGCAGATAGTCAAAAAATGCCTGCATTTTTGCCACGTTGGCCCCTTCAAACACGGTGGTGTTGGTGGTAACCCGGAATCCTTTGGCCTTAGCTGCTTTAATGGCTGCAACAGCTTTATCAAATACCCCTTGGCGATCGACACATTTATCGTGGTGTTCCCTGGGGCCATCGAGATGGACGCTGAAAGTCAGATAAGGGGAAGGCTGGAATTTGTCGAGGCTTTTTTCCAACAAAATTGCGTTGGTGCAAAGATAAATGAATTTCCGGCGGGCCACCAAGCCCCGGACAATTTCATCAATTTGAGGATGGAGCAGAGGTTCACCACCGGGAATGGATACCACCGGGGCACCGCATTCCTCCACTGCCCGAAAGCAATCTTCTGGGGAGAGATTTTGCTTGAGAATTTCCGTGGGATGTTGAATTTTTCCACAGCCTTGGCAGGCCAGGTTACAGCGGAATAGGGGTTCTAGCATCAGCACTAGGGGGAACCGCTTTTTGCCCTGGAGCCGCTGACCAACAATGTAGCTGCCTACTACTAGGGCTTGCTTAAGGGATACAGCCATGATTTTTTCACACCACCTAAATTTCTGATTATTACCGAAAAGTATGACACGGGAAAACCCTGCCATTCAGGGCCGGGATGGGCCAACGGAGTTTAATCCTGATTCTAATGACAAAGTACAGGCACAGCCACGGCAACACAGAGCAAAACCCCTTGCCGACAACGGTGGAATTACTCTTTAGAGGGGGAAATTATCCGTAGTCCCTAGGTAGATTAAGCTTTCTAAGGATTTAAGGATTTGCGGCCATAACTCTACTTTACGATTTAACAAACATTGATAATCAGTAGTATTGATTAAAGTTTGACCATTCTGAATGAGAGCCTGAAGTTGGGCTGTAATATCTTGATTTAAATTGGATTGTCGTCCTAGCAGTGCCAACGACCAAATCCTGGTATCTACGATGACTTCCATTGGACAGTTCCCTGTTGTTTATAGTCATAATCAAGACCTTATTCTATTGTCCCAAATATATTGATGATTTTCAGTAATTTTTATTGTTCTAGGTACGCTTGTAAAGCATGCTCAATAGCAGTTTTAAGGTCATATCTGGACTAAGATTCATTGCTGCTTGGAAAAAATCATCGTTAAGATTTAGAGTGATTTTCATGGCTAGTTCACATTAAAAATTATCGGAAATGGTTTGGGGGGGAAACTCATTGGGAGGAGGAGTCAGACCGTTGGTGCGGCGGAACTCCTCAATGTCCTTAATTAAAGCTCCCTCGGATTTTTGGCTAATTAGATAAAACTTGAATTCTTGATCCCGACTCAAATAGGCGGCATGGGCGGCTCCGTTCTCCACTAGGGGGCGGAAACTTTCGTCCCCAGCTACATACAACTGGAAAAAGGGCACCATGACAGCAGAACCATAGGTGTGGAGTAGGTTTGGATCAGGCAATTTCAAACTGACTGCTTCCACTGACTCGACCACGTTTTTGATATTGGCATCAATTTTGGAGAAATCTACGTGGGCTTGCCCTTCCATCAAAGTTAGATACTTATCACGACTGGCCAAGCGAGGGAAAGAACGGGCCTGTTCCAACACAAAAGGAGTGGCTGGATCATAACTGCCCCCAAGCAATAGAACTGGGACCGTAACCTTATGCAGTCCCGATACGCCAAAGATCGCACTGTTAACAGGATTGGCCGCCAGCACTGCCACTACCCGGGGGTCTCGGAAGTCATAATCGGACCGGGGCAGGGTTAGGGCATCGCATTGCAATAACAGGGCCGTGTTGGGGACTCCTTGGCCAATGCGACATTCCGATTTCAAAAAATCCCAGTCAATGGTGGCCCCGGCCACAGCTAACGCGCCATAACCCCCAAAGGAGTGGCCCCCCACCCCTACCTGGGTCAAGTTAAGGCGATCGCCGAACTCACTGGCATTGCGACGTTCCAACTCATCAATGACGTAGCTAATATCCTTGGGCCGGTCAATAAACTCGGTGGGATAGTAACCCTGGCGAGAAGTGCGATTGAGTAAAGCTTGGGCCTGGAGAATGTCACTGCCGGGATGCTGGGGCAAAGCCACCACAAAACCATAGGAGGCCATTTTCTCCGCCGCATTGTCGAAATCTTCCGGACGGGAAGCCAAACCATGGGAAAAAACTAAAACTGGTGTTTTGCCTTCTTTCCAGCGTTGGGGGCGGTAAACATCCACGTAAAAACGACGGTTACGACTTTGGTCGTTTAACCACCAGGTTTCTTTGGGGGCCACACCGTAGGGGCCCATTTCAGTGGGATCTGGTAAAGCACTAAAGTTGATATCCCCTTCTGAAGCCGCCTCAATTTCCGAGAGGGCAATCATCTTATCAATGAAGTGTTCGGAAGCTTTAACTAGCAGTTCCACCGCCCGGGCCCGTTCTTCCACCACTTCCCCTTGGAAATGGATATCGGTGGGATACTTTTTGATGAAATTGATGAGGCTTAGTCCCCCTTCTGGATCCTCGGCTGCCTGCACAATTGCGGCCCGAATACCATATTTGGAGTTAGCTCCCCAGGGGGCATTGAGAATCACCGCTGCCCTAGCCAGGGAATCTTCCCCCAGGCTGGTGTTAAAAAAGTTACTCAGCACAACGGGGTCCACCTCTGCCCGGAGCCCCATAATTTCCCTTAATTTTGCTAATTTTTCTTCGGAAGCTCCCACCAGATTAAATAAAAAGCTGAGATTGGAATCCACAGTGCCATCCTGCACAAATCTTTCTAGGGATTCCACCCGCACCGTCAACTTGATTGGCCCGTAGGTGAAAAAGATATTTTCCGCAGTTTTGCCCGGCAATTGAACGGCGATCGCCGTGAGGGCTCCCAAACAAACGGACTGCAGCCAACGACGGAGGTTTAAGGGAAAAGTGACCATGGAAGCTATATCGAGATTAATTAAAGGGGGGGGATCAACCAAGTTGCTGGACTGGAGCAGTGGGCAAGAAACCTGAGCTAATTCTAGGCAATTTTGTTGCCATTGCCCCCAACGTAAAGTTATTTTTTTCTCCATTACCTTTTGTTACCTAAAATTTAATGGAGCCAACCTAGGCTGGACCTTTTGTCACCGTTGCTCTGTCCACGGGATGGAGGATAATCTAAACGAAATCATTAGGGACCCTGACCATGCAAAAAGCCGACGAATTTGCCATCCATCTGTTTTTGGCCAATGGCCATCGAGAGGAAGTCCGTTTCATGACCATTCAAGATTTCCAAAAATGGTATAGCAACGAAGTTGTGCCCAAGCACGATTCCCAGGAATTTATCAGTGTGCCTATCAGAAATATTCAGGGCGAGTACATGGTGGTGCGACCCTCGGCGATCGTTGCCATTCGGGTGGAACCAATTTTCTTTGGCAGTGTGGAGCGCATGTAATCCGTTGTGTATAATCTTGATACAGAATGGGGTTTTGCACTTCCCTTGATGCCCCCATTACCGTGAACGTGCATGGATCAGTCCCTAACCCAAGATCGTCCCCTAGCGGCAGTGTTTCGACGCTTAGGCAGTGAGTTGATGCCCCCGGTGGTGGAAACGTTTGATCGGAGTAAAACAATTTTTTTTCCTGGGGATCCGGCGGAACGGGTTTATTTTTTGCTCAAGGGGGCTGTTAAGTTATCTAGGGTTTACGAAGCCGGGGAAGAAATTACCGTCGCTCTGTTGAGGGAGAACAGTGTTTTTGGGGTGTTATCATTAGTTACCGGGCAACGTTCTGACCGTTTTTACCACGCAGTGGCTTTTACCCCGGTGGAGTTACTGTCTGCCCCCATTGAACAGGTGGAACAGGCTCTCAAGGAGCATCCCGACCTGTCATTGTTGATGTTACAGGGGCTTTCTTCCCGCATTCTCCAGACGGAAATGATGATTGAAACCCTAGCCCACCGGGATATGGGTTCTCGTTTGGTTAGTTTTTTGCTGATTCTCTGTCGAGATTTTGGTGTACCTGCCCCGGACGGCATTCGCATTGACCTCAAGTTATCCCATCAGGCGATCGCCGAAGCCATTGGTTCCACCAGGGTAACGGTGACTAGGCTCCTAGGAGATCTGCGGGAGGGTAATATGATCTCCATCACGAAAAAGAAAATTACCGTCCATAACCCCGTTGCTCTCAGTCAACAGTTTACCTAACCACCCTCTATGACCAGTGCCTATATTCTGGTTCTTTCTGTCCTAGTTTTGGGCGGAATCATTGCTGCGCTGGGGGATCATTTGGGCAGTAAGGTGGGCAAAGCTCGCCTACGTCTGTTTAAACTGCGACCCCGACAGACGGCGGTATTGTTGACGGTGATTACTGGCACTCTGATTTCCGCTTCCACCCTGGGGATTTTGTTTACTTTTAGTAAATCCTTACGAGAGGGGGTGTTTCAACTAGATGATATTTTGGCGCAGTTGCGGGTGGCCAAAACAGAATTGGAACAGGCTAGCCAAGCGAAAGAAGAAATTGAATCGGAACTTACGGCTGTACGCGAAGAGCAACAATTGGTGCAGGAGCGCAGTCGGGAGCTGAATCGAAACTATACCAAAGCTTTGCAGTTATTGCGCCGGGTATCGGAACAATCCCGTAATTTGCGCCAGGAGGTGGCTAACCTTTCAGCGGAAAGGGCTCAATTGAACGAACAAAAGGACTCACTATTAGCGGAATCTTCAGAACTTCAGAGTCAGGTAAAACTGAGGGATCAAGAATTATCCAAGCGTCAGGAACGCATTGCCCAACAGGAAAAAGTCCTTGCCCGTCAGCGGGAACAGGTGCAATCTTTGGAGAAAAGGTTTGCTTCTTTGGAGGCCCAGCGCCAACAGTTACAAGCTGAAATTAATCAACGGGACACCAAAATTGATCAACTCGACCAGGCGATCGCCGCTAAAGATAATGACATCCAGGCCCGGGAAGAAAAGTTACAGGGGCTAGAAACAGAACTAAGTTTCCTGCAGAGGGAAGTGGAAGAACTCGAACGCTATTATCAAGATTACCAAGAGCTGCGGGGGCAACAAATTGCCATTCTGCGGGGTCAGTTATTGGCCTTTGGTGGTCTAAGGGTGGTAAGTAGCGAAGCTGTCACTGGTGCCGTGGATCAATTGTTGCGCCAGGCTAATCGCACTGCTCTACAACTGGTTAAAACCCCCAATATGCCCGTGCCCGATGAACCCATTGTCCGGGTGACCACCGCCCAGGTGGATAGTATTACAAGCCAACTCCAACCAGGCCAGGAATATGTTATTCGGGTGCTATCAGCGGGGAATTATGTGCAGGAAGAAAGGGAAATTCGGGTCTTTTTTGACGTGGTGCCCAACCGCCAAGTTTTTCGAGAAGCGGAAACCATTGCCACCATTTCCCTCGAATCCTCCGACTTTAGCGAAGTTGATGTCCAAAAACGGATTGATTATCTCCTGGCTGCCGCCCAATTCCGTGCCCGTCGGGAAGGTATTTTGGGCCCGATACAAGTGGAGGATGGGCGCATTAAAACTTTGATTGATTTTATCGAACAACTGCGCCGTCAGGCCGATAATCCCCCCAATGAAGTCCGGGCGATCGCCGCTGAGGATACATCGGTGGTCGGACCGTTAAAGATCAGAATTATTGCTTTGCGGGGCAATCAAATTATGTTTGAGAATTAATTTTGTCGGTCATCTTTGGAAATATACCCAGAGTAAATCCTGGCCAAGGCTCCATAAATCCAATTAACCAATTACCAAAGGGTATTTTTGGGGTCAATCTGGCGGTTATCCATGGCCGGAGTTCTAATGGGGGGCGGGGGCGGCAAAGGCATCGATCGCCGTTCATTAATGGCGGGAGGAGTAGGGGATTGGACAGCGGTCAATTTCAAAAAGGCTTGCCTTAGTAAAGGTAAACAATTGTCCCAGGTAACTTCTTTGTTAACTGGTTCCAACAAGTTGTAGCGTTTGAGCAATTCCTGAATTTGTCCCAGGGTATTTTCTGCTCCCCGATAATTCACCTCAATTTCCGAAACGATGGGTTCAGAGCTTCGTAAAGGGTCCCTCTCCACTGCGGCGATCGCCCGACGAACGGCGGAAGTCAACTCACTGCGATACTGGCGGGCCGCCACCCGACGTTGTTCTTCCACTCCCTTCACACTGGAGGCATAGAGGGGCGGTAAACGATTGAGGGCGTAGGTTGCCACCTCGGTTAAATTGAGATAATTTCTCAAGTTTTTGGGGTAAAAACGCAGTTGTTTATCAATCTCTTCATAGACCAACGTTTCCATCACATTGACATGAACGCCGGCATTGACGGGGGCTGAGGACTCGGAGGCGAGAAAATCCATGGCAGAGAGCTGGGGAAAGTGATAACTAGACGAGAAAAATTATCATAGGGGAGCGGGAGCAAAATACTGGGGAAAATACAGAGCAAATACATCCCCGGATTCAAGTGGCACTCCGATTTTAGCTGAATTAAGGGATTCTCGGCGCAGTCATTCAACACAATTTAACTGGTGTGGGATAATGGGTCAGTGCGTCATTTACCTAGGCTCATTATGCGACTGTCCCAGATGCTCTTTGTCACCCTCAGAGACGATCCAGCGGATGCGGAAATCCCCAGTCATAAACTTCTGGTGCGGGCCGGTTTTATCCGTCGTTTGGGCAGTGGTCTATACGCCTACTTACCTCTGATATGGCGGGTGCTAGAAAAAGTGAAGCGCATTGTCCAGGAAGAAATGAATCGCACCGGGGCCCAGGAGTGCCTATTGCCCCAGCTACAGCCGTCGGAATTGTGGAAAATGTCAGGACGGTGGGATACCTACACAGAGTCCGAAGGAATTATGTTTGCCCTCCGGGATCGACTAGAACGGGAACTTGGTTTGGGCCCCACCCATGAAGAAGTAATCACGGCGATCGCCAAGGAAATGATCCGTTCCTATCGTCAATTGCCGGTGAATTTATACCAAATTCAGACCAAATTCCGGGATGAAATTCGTCCCCGTTTTGGGCTTATGCGGGGGCGGGAGTTCATTATGAAAGATGCCTATTCTTTCCACAGTGACGAAGCTAGTTTAAAGGCAACCTACGGGGCCATGGACCAGGCCTACAGAAATATTTTTAGCCGCTGTGGTCTAGATTTCCGGCCGGTGGATGCGGATTCCGGGGCGATCGGTGGTTCCGGTTCCCAGGAGTTTATGGTGCTGGCCGATGCCGGGGAAGATGAAATTCTCTACACCGAAGATGGTTTATATTCCGCCAATGTGGAAAAAGCAGTGTCCCTTGCCCCCGATGCTAAACCTTCCCCTTTTAGTGGTTATAAAAAACAGTCAGCCCCCAATACCGCCACGATCGCCAAGATGTGCCAATGCTTAGACTGTGATGCCAGCAATGTGGTGAAAAACGTTTTATATCAAGCGGTGTACAATTCCGGCAAAGCGGTTTTAGTGTTGGTAAGTATCCGGGGTGATCAAGAAGTTAATGAAGTTAAATTAACCAACGAGTTGACCAAACTAGCTCCCCATTATGAAAGCACTAATATTTTAAGTTTGACTGTTCCCGATGAAAAAGAACAGCAAAAATGGGCGGCAAAACCGTTACCTTTGGGTTATATTTCCCCCGGCATTAGTGATGATTACATTGCCACAAATAAACAAGTAGCAGACAAATTTCTCCGGCTGGTAGATCAAACCGCGGTGGATTTGACCAACTTTGCCACCGGCGCTGATGCAGTTGATTACCATGTTACTGGAGCCAACTGGAGCACCGACTTTACCCTGCCTAAATTGGTGGTGGATGTGCGTAAAGCTCTGGCTGGTGATCGCCCGGTCCATGACCCCACAGGGGAACTGAAAACTGCCCGGGGTATCGAAGTGGGGCATATTTTCCAATTGGGCACCAAATATTCCCAAGCCATGGGAGCTACCTTCACCAACGAACAGGGGGAAGAAAAACCTTTGGTGATGGGCTGTTACGGCATTGGCGTGTCCCGCTTAGCCCAGGCCGCCGTTGAGCAGAGTTACGATAAAGACGGCATTATTTGGCCCACGGCGATCGCCCCCTACGAAGTAGTCATTGTGGTACCCAATGTGGGGGACGAAGAACAAATGCAGGTGGCCGAGCAAATTTACACAGAATTCCAGGCCGCCGAGGTAGATGTGCTGCTGGATGACCGCAACGAACGGGCCGGGGTCAAATTTAAAGACTCTGAACTTATTGGCATTCCTTATCGGGTTGTCACCGGCAAATCCCTCAAACAAGGACAGCTAGAAGTGGTCAAGCGGGCCGATAAAAGTGTGCAAAATCTGGCGATCGCCGCCGTTGTCCCCACCTTAACTGCCTGGATCAAAGCAGAGAAAAAGACTAGTTAAAACTACTTAGTCCTAGGGCCAGTCCAGTTGCAGAAATAGCACCCTTTTGCCCCAGCTTTTTAGGGAAAAATGCTATGGTCAATGTGTCTTGAATATCTTGAATCACTTTTTCCAGAGGGTAAGTTGTGATGAAATCTTTACTGCGGGGAATTGCCCTATCCGTGTCGGTGTTGATGGCCACAGGGGGCTATGGATTAACCACTTCAGCCCAGGTAGCTCCAGGGGATGACATACCCACCGTGCAAGAGGCTTTGGATACCCCCGATGTAGATGACATCACCGACCAACCCGACCAGTTGATCACTTGGATATGTAAAAACGGTAGTAAAAGTGTTGCTGTAGAAGTTAAGGAGCTGAAAGGTTGGCAGGAAACCGTTAACCCAGACCAGACTTGGGCATGCGAACAAAATATTCCCTCCGTTGATCCAGGGGATGCCACTTTTTCTTGTGAAACTAACGCCACCATGGGCTTAATCACTGTCTTTTGGCTAGAAGGGGAAGGCGGTAAAGCAGAGATGACAAGCTGGATGAATAACTTAGCTAATAATCAAAATATGGTCTGCACCCACGGCCAGAGTAATCCCTTTTGGGAATAGAGTTTTGCGCTGCCATTTAGCTGGGTTGAAGGGGAAAGAGTTTTCGTCCTTTGGCGACAATTTCCCCAGCTCCAGTTTGTTAAAGTTAAAACACTGACTATTAACAATTCTCCATGGCAATCCATCTGAAGGCATCACATTTAGGCGTGGCCGTGCTTTTACTCCTTTTCGGTGGGGCGATCGGTGCCGCTGGGGGGGGTTATCTTTTGTCTTCAGGCCAAAACCATTCCTCCCCCGACTCCCCTGTCAACACCAGTCCCCAAAGTCTGACTCCTGCCCCGGTGGAGAGCAATTACCGCAGTGCCCTCCCCCTAACTCTGCCTCGCTCTGCCCAGGATGATCAGGAGCTAAATTTCATCGCCCGGGCTGTGCAAAAAATTGGCCCCGCAGTGGTCAGAATTGATTCGGAAAGGACTGCTGTTTCCCAGGGCGGCCCCATGGGAGACCAACCCTTTTTCCGTCGCTTTTTTGGTGAGGAAATGCCCCCTAACCCCGACCCAAGGGAACAGGGCACTGGCTCGGGTTTTATTTTGAGTTCTGACGGCGAAGTTTTAACCAATGCCCATGTGGTGGAAGGGGCCAGCACAGTTAAGGTCACCCTTAAAGATGGCTCCGTCCTCGAAGGTAAGGTGATGGGAATTGATACGATGACCGATGTGGCCGTAGTGAAAGTTGAAGCGGAAAATTTGCCTGTGGTGGAAATTGGCCAATCCGATCGCCTGCAGCCTGGAGAATGGGCCATCGCTATTGGTAATCCTTTGGGTTTAGATAACACCGTTACCGTTGGCATTATCAGTGCCCTGGGCCGCTCTAGTTCCGAGGTGGGGGTGCCAGATAAACGGGTGCGCTTTATCCAAACCGATGCCGCCATCAATCCAGGCAATTCCGGTGGCCCCCTGCTCAATGCCAAAGGGGAAGTGATTGGAGTCAACACAGCCATCCGAGCCGATGCCCAGGGATTGGGATTTGCCATTCCTATTCAAACGGCCCAAAATGTAGCGGAAAATCTGTTTACCAAGGGCAAAATGGAGCATCCCTACCTTGGCATCCACATGGTTACCCTGACCCCGGAAATGACTAAACAATTGCGGACTAGTGGGGAGTTACCGGCAGGGGTGACAGCGGACACAGGGGTTTTAATTATTCAAGTCAGTCCAGGTTCCCCGGCGGCCCAGGCAGGGTTGGCCCCAGGGGACATCATTCTCGAAGTGGGGGGCATGGGGGTTAAAACCGCCACTGACGTTCAAGAACGGGTGGAAGTGAGTCAAATTGGGGAACCTTTGGCGATCGCCGTTAAGCGTGGACAAAAACCACAAATGATGGCAGTGCGACCAGGGCCCTTTCCCGAAGATTTGGGTCAATAAAGTCTAGCGCTTTGATTAGTATTTATAAACCCAGTTAATCCTTTGGCAAACTAACGACTTTGGAAAATGTTTTGCACCATGGTTTGGGGTAAGGCCGCTGCCTGATTGTTCAACTCGTCCATCTCCCCCCGATCCAGTTGCCAACCCAGCGCTCCCAGATTGTCCTGTACCTGTTGGCAGTTTTTTGCCCCTGGAATGGGCATAGTCCCCTGGCATATACACCAGTTCAAGGCTACCTGGGCCATGGTTTTTTCCCGCTCCCTGGCGATCGCCTGGAGAGTATCCAAAAGAGGCTGAATTTTGGGTAATAGTCGCCGGAACAATAGGCCACGGATACCTGGAGGAAAAGGTCCTTGGGGACCATATTTACCGGTCAACAGCCCCAGGGTCAGGGGACTATAGGCAATTAATTTGATGCCCAATTGCTCACAGAGTTCCTTCAAGCCTAATTTGCTGACGGGATCGGTGGAAAGCAAGGAATATTGCACCTGCAGACTGACAATGCTAACTCCCTCATTCTGACAAAAGTCATAGGCCTTTTGCAGACGCTTGGGACCGAAGTTGGATAAACCTAAAGCCTTAGCGTGGCCCCGTTGGCAAAGTTGGACTAAACCCTTGAGCAAAGGTTGTTCTTGCCAGGGAGCATAGTTGGCCGTGGACCAATGGAGTTGGACGAGATCAATTGGTCGCTGTAGTCGTTGCTGGGAAGCCATGCCGGCCCCAACCATAGCTTGGGGAGTGAGTCGCCACGGGTAGGGAGCTAATTTGGTGGCCAGGCAAATTTTGTCTTGATTTAGTCCTTCATAGGCTTGGGAAAATTGCCCCAACAGTTTTTCACTTTGTCCTTGGAGTCGGCCGGTGCCATAGGAATCTCCAGTGTCAAAAAAAGTTATTCCCGCCGCCACACATTCCCTAAACACCCGTTCCAGTTCTCCATTCATAGCAGGCTGGTAACCCCAGAGCAATTTGTTACCCCAAGCCCAGGTGCCACAACCCATGGCCGGCCAAATAATTAGGGAAGTATCTGTGGTGCTAATTGTCATAGGCCATAGCTAGTTGGTTACAAAGTTTGACGGGGCTGAATTTTACCAAATTGCTGGGAAATTTACTCCATAAAACACCTGTTGGGACGTTACTCCCTGCAAGTTAAGTCTTTTCAATACATTTGCCGTTTTCATCTGACTCTAGTCTAGGACCAATCCTAACCAGATGTGCATAAACTTAGATACGTCTTAAAATATGTCTAATTTTGGGTGGCCATTTTCAGGTAGACAAAACAAATGCTCTTTCGCAATTTAGCAAAATTATGATACACTCACTTTGTTTATTTGCAAAGAATTTACCCCGCATTTTACAATTTTAAAGAGTTTTTGATTTTATTTCAAATATCATTCAACACTTCCATTTCAAATCAAATTAATTTTTATCATTTGCTCCCATGGAGTCCAATTTTTTAACAACTATTTTCTTGCCCTTGGCTCTTTTTTTGATTATGTTTGGCATGGGGCTTGGGCTTACCATTAAAGACTTTAATCGCATTTGGCTAGAACCCAAAGCCGTTGCAATTGGTTTAATCGCCCAATTAGTTATGTTGCCCATGGTGGGATTCGGGCTATCATCTTTGTTTTCTTTGTCCCCAGAGTTAGCAGTGGGGTTAATGATTTTGGCCGCCTGTCCCGGTGGCTCCACTTCCAATGTAATTACCTATTTGCTCAAAGGCAACGTGGCCCTTTCCATTACCCTAACTGCCATCAGTAGTTTGGTCACGATCATCACCATTCCCCTGGTGGTTAATCTGGCGGCAAATTATTTTATGGGGGAACAATTTGCTCTCCAACTTCCTTTTCTCAAAACCGTTTTACAAATTGCCGTAATTACCATTATTCCGGTTAGCTTAGGTATGATTTTTTACCATTTCTTGCCTAAAATTGCCATGGTAATGGAGAAAAATGTTAAATGGCTTTCCCTATTTTTTCTTGGTATTATTATCGTTGCTATTCTAGTCAAAGAGCGGGAAAACTTGGCAGACTTTTTCCTCCAAGTGGGGGGAGTAACTGTAACGCTCAATCTTCTCACTATGGGGCTGGGTTATGGCATTGCTATCTTGGCGGGGCTAGGGCTTGCTGAAAGAAAATCTATCACCATTGAAGTGGGTATCCAAAACGGCACTTTGGCGATCGCCATTGCCACAACTCTTTTAAATGCTCCTATTATGGCCATTCCTGCTGCAATTTATTCCGTTGTTATGTTCTTGACCAGTGGCATTTTTGCTGGTTTACTGAAAGCCAAAATATTTAGGGGGCTCAAATCTACATAAAAACTTTTCCGTAACAAACCCATGGTCAAAGCTTTTATGCAAAAAATATTCTGGCCGTTAAGTTTGGCACTGTAACTTACTAGCAAACTACCAGAAGTTGGGAAGATTGACGATTACCTTGCTTGGTGGTGTGGGGCAGTTTGAAAGAGAGATGATGCTAGAGCGTCAGCGTGAAGGGGTAGCTAAGGCTGAAGAGAAGTATGAGGCTAGAAAACCTATCAGTGACGGTGTACCGGAACAGGTTGTAACTCTTGTACGTCATGGTAGGTCTAAAGCTTATGTAGCAAGGGAGTTGGGGATTAGTCAGGCTAGTGTGTATAGAATAATTAACTTATGTAGCGCTTAGCTCTCCTTAATTTCATAATAAATTTATACGTTTAGAGGAAATGGTAAATGATATTAGTTCTTCCTTGGTTAATAGGTGCTGGTGCTACTGCTACATTTGTTTGGGGATTTAATAAAATTAAAAATGCTTGGGATGAAGAAGATAAAAAAAAGGAAGAAGAAAAAAGGAAAAAAAGGGAAGCTAGAAATACTGAAGCTAAAGCAATATGGGATGCTGTTGAAAGATACGGAGAAATGTTAGTTTTTGAAAAAGAGAGAATAAGCCAGGAATGGAATCAAGTCAGCAAAAATATTTTGAGTGAAGACAGAAAAAATACAAAAAATTTAGAAGAAGATATAGAACATATAGAAAAATATATTGAGCAATCAAAAACTATTTATTCTGTTTGGGAAACAGTAGATAGCCAATCAAGATTAATAGAAGATCATTATTATGACACAAGAATTTGTAAAGAAATGAAAGAGGAAAATAATGAAAAAAGAAATAAAATGAAAAAATGGGAAGAATCGTCCAATTATATTAATTCTCATATCATATTTTTATATGATACTTTAGACTTAAAAAAAGAATGCAAAGAACAGCAAAAACTTATTGAGTCCGGTATGGATAGTATTGATAAAATGGATGGAGTTGATTTTGAAAAAGTATTACTAACGCATTTTACTAGGATGGGCTACAGGGGATCTTTGACTCAACAAACTCAAGATTTTGGTGCTGATCTAATTTTGATGAAAGATCGTAAAAAATATGTTATTCAGGCAAAGAGAAGTGCCAGTGCTGTTAGTGTAAAAGCTATTCAAGAAATTCTTGGTGCTAAGGGATATTATGATGCTGATATTGCTATTGTTGTAACTAATAATAGTTATACCGAAAATGCTAAAGAGTTAGCATACAGAAATAAAGTGGAGCTTTGGGATAGAGATAAACTAATTGAATTTATATTAGAATCACGAAAAATATGAATTTAATTTAGTTATTGTAACTACGGCGTTTTTGGTTAGACTATGGCAAAACCTAAACCGTTTAATACTTCACCCCATAGTGTTTTTACTTATGGTGCTAGAGAATTTACTTAAGATAGCACTATTTCCGTAGAACAAACCCTTACAGCCTATTGCAAGTGTAAGGGCATCAGTAAATGGAGGGGAAATAACTTCATTAAGGGTGGTTGAGATAAACACGTTTACTGATATCTAGCAACGTCACAGCATAATGCTTGTAGAGAATTCCCCTGTACCCCACCGCTCACCTATCCGTAGAGTTGGGAATTTATCGCTAATCATCAGTTAAAGGTACACTGTAGCCTGAACCTGTTGCCGTAACGACCTTAAACCATCGCATTATGGATTTAAAAGCTTTAATTCGGGATATACCGGACTTCCCCAAGCCAGGCATTATGTTTAGGGATATAACCACCCTGCTCAATAGTCCGGAGGGACTGCGCTACACCATCGACTCCCTGGTGGAACAATGTGAAAGCCAGGAACTTGTGCCGGACCATGTGGTGGGCATGGAATCCCGGGGGTTTTTATTTGGCATGCCCCTTGCCTATCAAATGAATGCCGGTTTTATCCCTGTACGAAAACCAGGCAAATTACCAGCCCCAGTCCACCGAGTTGAGTATGATTTAGAGTACGGTAAAGACTCTTTAGAAATCCATCAGGATGCGGTAGCTCCCCACCATCGGGTGTTAATTGTGGACGACTTAATCGCTACGGGGGGAACCGCCAAGGCCACTGCTGAATTGTTAACTAAGCTTGGCTGTGAGGTGTTAGGTTTTGCTTTTATCATTGAGCTTGCGGCCCTCAATGGCCGTCAATGTTTACCGGATTTACCAATTATTTCCCTGGTGGAATATTAAGGGCTCCCATGGTGTTCAAAACCTTGTATTCAAGAGGTTTTAAGGACCTATTGGCATCATTTGTTCACCAGAATTGACCCATTAAAGATTGGGCAATATCGGGAGAATTTAATCCGATTCTTCTCCAAACTTGGGGTTCCGGGGGTACTTTTTAAAAAAATTCTAATTACCCTTACCTTTGTCGCCACCAGGTAAACACCGCTAGCCCTAGGCCGATTAGGGGGACAATCACCCAGGTTAACCACCCTAAAACCGTAGCTCGTCGCACTCCTAGATTAATACGGCGATCGGTGGGGTCTTTGGCCCGCACATTAAGGGGTTGGTCAACGTTTTCTGCTAACCATTGCACACTGTTGAGAAAAATATCACCGTTGACAGCTTCGTTAAACCACGCATTGGTGGCAAAGGCAGCACTACCCACCACCACCATCTTGGCAGGGGGAAGCTCTGGGTCGCCATTTTGTTGAGCTGTTTGGGCCTGATCATTGCCACTGTCTTCGTTTTCACCGGCCGGTGATTCTTCCCGATCGCCAGCTTGATTGCTGTCATTTTCTGGCATTGCCTCTGGTTGATTGGTGCCATTGCCGGTGGGACTAGGACTGGGGGAAACTGGGGGACTAGGGGAGGGGTTAATTTCTTCGGGTTCAGTATTATTGCCTGTCTCCATTTCCTTGGCTGAACTGACTTCTTTCCCTTCCCTGGTCAAAGCCACAGCCACATCAAAGGGGCCCAACAAGTCCGTTTCCGGGTTTGGTTGCAGGTCTTCACTGATTAGTTGGGTGGCATACATCAAATCCGAAGCTTCCACTAGGGTGGTGGCTTGAATATGGGGTTGTTCCTTGGTGGCCACGGGGCGTACTAGGGGAAAAATGGCGATCGCCCCTTGGAGTTTCTGGGTGATGGGATGGTTGCCGTAACGATTGAAAATGGGCACGGTGGGGTCAAGGCCAAACACACCACCAGCTCCGGAAAGATCGATTACCAGTCTGGGATCAAAACTTACGCCCCAAGGCTCCAGAAGGTCTTCCAAGCCGGCATCAGCTTCCGGGGATACCATCACTAATAGGTTACCCCCTTGGTCGGTGTACTGTTTTAAAGTAGCAATTTCCGGCGCTAAAAACTTGCGGGTCGGCCCGGCAATGACCACTGCATCGGCATCTTCTGGAATACCTCCATCGGTAACCACGTTGAGGGGTTGGACTGTCACACCAAGATTTTCGAGGGCGGTCACTGCGGTGGAGATCCCCCTTGGTTCGTTATTGAGGGGCAATTCCCCATGGCCCTGGACGAGGTAAACCTGTGGTATTTCCTGGCGTTGGGCTTTGGCAATGGCATTGGTGAGTTGAATTTCAGAAAGGTCTTCCCGTTGCTGGAAGCTGAGTAGATTTTGAACTAATTGTTTCTTGTCGCCATACTCGATGAATACATCTCCCTTATTTTGCACATTAAAGTCCTGTACCAATTTAGGGCGGCGATCGGGGTGCACAAATTCAAAACTAAATTGATCACTGAAACGTTGGTAATTTTGCAGTAGCCTCCGATCTTTTTCACTAGGGGCATCGTCGAAAATCCAGACTTTGAGGGGTTGTTCCAGCTCTGCCACTAAGCTCTGACTTTGGGGGGCGAGGGTAAACCGTTGATTTTCGGTCAAATCCCAGGCGACAGGATAACGAAAAGCAATGTAGTTAATGAGGGTTAAAATCGCCAACACCGCTAGGGTGGAGGCAATCACGTTAGCGCTAGATTGGGTCGATCGCCGGCCGAGAAAACCTTGGGATCTTTGCCAAAGCCAGGTCCACCAGAGGAAGAAAAAAATCACTGCTATGGCCATCAAACCTAGATATAACTTACTCATTACCCCGGTTACCCCTAGGGCAATGCCCCCCGCCAAGCCAAAGGCGATCGCCGGTAAGAAGGCATATTTCCCGTAAGTCCGAAATAGAGCAGTAAGCCGAGCCATAGGTGATGTGATGCGAAATCCTCTGTATCGTATCTTACCGAAACGGGCTGGCCATACATGGAGCGATAGTTCTAGCTGGCTTAACCAAAATTTTTAAACTGGGTGACATTGGGCACGGATCAGCAAATAATTGGTGTTAGCCCTGCCATGCTGATTATTGTCCCCTGCCGCCATGACCACCGCTCTTTTACTCTGCCTGTGTCTGCTCTTGATTACCTATTTGATGGGGTCTATCCCCACTGGTTACCTAGCAGGCAAACTGTTATTGGGCATTGATATTCGGGAGCATGGTTCCAAATCCACCGGCGCCACCAATGTGTTTCGCACCCTGGGGAAACCGGCGGCGATCGCCGTTTTAGCCATTGATATCAGTAAGGGGGTAATGGCTGTGGCCTTGGTGCGGGCCATTTACAGCGGAGATTGGTTGCCGGCCTTACCAGCGGCCTGGCAAAACTGGTTAACTTTGGGGGTGGCCATTGCGGTGGTGCTGGGTCACAGCAAATCCATTTTTCTCAAGTTTTCCGGTGGGAAATCCGTTGCCACCAGCCTGGGGGTGTTATTTATGCTCAACATCTGGTTGGCCCTGGGCACTTTAGCCACCTTTTTGACCGTAATTTTCTTCACCCGCATTGTTTCCCTGAGTTCCATTGTGGCGGCGATCGCCGTTAATGGCATTGCCCTAGCTCTCCAATTGCCCCCGCCCTATCTTGCCTTTACCTTTCTTGCAGGGATGTATGTGATTGTTCGTCACCGGACCAATATTGAACGCATATTACAGGGTACAGAGCCCAAGTTAGGGGAAAAAGTCTCTTCAGTACCGGACAGAAAAGGGGTTGCCTAGCCATGGCCGGATTCCCTCGCTTTAGCGAAATCGGATTAGTTTAACCTGAGTTCAAAAAGAAAGAAATGGTGAAAAAGGCTGAGGATGACCCAAGCAAGCCCTCCTTAGGCATTCCACAGTATGAACTCAGTACCCTCCCACTGCCCACTTTTTAGGTCTCGAACGCCCATTTCAGAGCATTTTTAATGCAGACAGCACAGGTTCTAGCGCGGCTTGAACGGCCTAGAGATGGCGGTCAATCATCTCCGGTGACTCATGTTCACGGCAACTATCTTCCAACTGCTGAGCTGTATGGTGCACATTTTCTATTCCCAGCAGTGCCGCTGCACCCTTGATGCTGTGGGCATAGCGAGTTGCCGCTGTGGGGTCGTCGCTGGCTTGCTCTGTTCTAAATTGATCTGCAAAGTTGGAGTAGCGATCGCCGAATTTAACCAAAAGCCGGTGGTAAAGCTCCACATTTTCGATATATTGCATGCCAATCTGTTGATTAATGCCCGTCATGGAGGAAAATGACAAATCTGCTTTTAGATTGCTGCTTGGATTTTTTTTCTCCCTGGCAGAATTGGGCGGAATCCAATGGGCTAGGGTTTGGAAAAGTAGATCAGGCTTAATTGGCTTGGTTAAATGGTCATTCATGCCTGCATCTAGGGCTTTTTCCTGATCGCCGGCCATAGCATTGGCGGTCATGGCAATAATGGGCAGATTGCGGTGATATTCCTGTTGCCGGATGGCCCGGGTGGCATCATAACCATTGAGCATCGGCATTTGAATGTCCATTAAAATGGCATCGTAGGTATTACTGGTCAACAAAGTTAAAGCTTCTTGGCCGTTATTGGCCACTTGTACCCGCAACCCTTTAGAAGTCAGTAGATCATGGGCAAATTCCCGGTTAATCTCATTGTCTTCCACCAGTAAAATGCTGGCCCCCTCCAGTTGGGTGATCGCCTGGGTTACCGATGGTTTCGCCTCCAGAATGGAGACCCGACTAACCAGATAATCTTGGGCCACCGCTGGGGAAGCTGTTCCCAAACAAACCGTGAAATGAAAGGTGCTTCCTTGGCCCACCACGCTCTCCAGCCAAATATCTCCTCCCATCAACTCCGTTAGGGATTTACTGATGGCTAAACCCAAACCCGTGCCCCCGTACTGGCGGGAGGTGGAGGTTTCCCCCTGGTTAAACCATTGAAACAGTTTGCTTTGTTGGTCGGGGGTCAAACCAATGCCCGTATCTGTGACCGAAAATTGTAGTTTGGTTTGCTCGTTTTCGGTTTTTAACAACTGGCCCCGAATGGTAATTTCGCCTTGGTTGGTGAATTTGACTGCATTATTGCCCAGGTTGATCAAAATCTGGCTGAGACGGAGGCGATCGCCAACTAAAATCGGGGGAATTCTAGGATCAAGATGAAAGTTAAGGGTTAAACCTTTGGCTTCCGCTTGGATGCCTAAAATACTGTGGAGATTACCCATCACTTCTTCCACGGAAAAAGGCTTTTGCTCAAGCTCTAATTTGCCCGCTTCCATTTTGGAAAAATCTAAAATATTGTTGATAATTCCCAACAATAACTCCCCCGCATACTGGACTTTTTGGAGATAGTTCCGTTGTTGACTGGTCAAATCCGTTTGCAAAACCAACTCGCTCATGCCAATGATGGCGTTCATGGGGGTGCGGATTTCATGGCTCATATTGGCGAGAAACTCACTTTTGGCTTTGGTGGCCCCCTCCGCCACCAGCTTTGCTTCCAATAAGCTTTCTTGACTGTTTTCTAGCTCTTGAGTTCGCTCCTGAATCCGTTGCTCTAATTTTTCATTGAGGTGTTCTAGGGAAATTTGTGCTTCCTGTAACTCCGTAACATCTTGGATAGTTCCCCTCGATAAAAGGGGCAGATTATTTTTATCAAAAACGGTATTACATTGCTCCTGAACATACTTAATCCGACCATCAGGCATTAGGAGGCGATGGACAATATCGTAGGGTTGATATTTTTGCAGATGGCACTGATAGGCTTCATCAACCAACTCTCGATCGCCGGGATGAATGAGATTGAGAAAGGCTTCATAGGTTCCAGCAAAATCCTGGGGGGCAATCTCAAACAGATTGAACACTTCCGGCGACCAAAAAAGCACGTTGGTGGCATAGTCCAGTTCCCAGTTACCAATTTTGGCGATCGCCTGGGCCAGGCGGTAACGGTTTTCACTTTCCGTTAATTTTTTGACTAGGCGACGGGAACGGGCAATGCGCCAGATTTCATTAGAAATTAATTGCACGGTTTCCACATCCTGGTCAGTGTAAAAAACGTCCTTATTACCAACCCCGGTGAGCATCACCACTTTGCCATCGTCGATAACAGGGACGCTGATCAACCGGGCTAAATAGGCATGGCCCTCCGGCAAACCTTTTTTCCCTTGGTGGGTGGCGTAATCATTGATCAACACCGGGCGACGGAGTCTCAACGCATCGGCCCAAATGCCTGCTTCTTCCACGGGATAATGGCTAGCGGCTACAACACGACAATAGTTGGCCAAGGTGGCCCGGGACCAAGCCACCAATTCAATGGTCTGTTCGTCATCATTGACAAAATGAATAAAGGCGATCTTACTTTTCGTCAGTTCCTCTGCAAACTCCTGACCCCGTTGTAAAAATTCCACTTCACTCAGGCGATCGGCGTACTGGGGTAATTCCAACAAAACATCGGACCGCCGTGCTTGAAAAGCTAATTGCGCCTTGGTTTGCCGATCTTTTTTGAGCAAATAAGTCAGCCATAATACCCCGATAAACGCCAGTCCGAACCCCACCAATCCTAGATGTGGACTTATTCTTTCGATCATTGGCTTTATCTGCTCCACCTTGGCCTCGGTGGGAACCGTTTCAACCTGGGCAAAACTTTCCCCCCGAACAATTCCTGTCCCCCTACCTTCAACGCAATCGGTGCATTTTGACTCCTCTATGGCCACCGCTTGTTCCGTATCCCTCAACTGGCTGGCAGATAACTCCATGGAAGTGAGTAAGGCCACTAACACCCAGAATCTGGCCGTACTACGCAACGGAGAAAATGTGTTGAGGAAAAAAGACTTCATTCTGGGGGAGACAGATGATTGCTAATGTCCCGGCTGATATAGACCAGACTAGTTTGATTTTAATTTATTCCAACAAACATCAGCGGATTTTTGCGCCCATCCGCACAATGATATTTTCCAGCAAAACTATAGATTCACCGCTATAGATGAAGTCGACATTTACCTATTACTCTGCTTCAAATATTTTTATCAAGCCAGTTACGACAAAAGTGTTTTTACGGGCCAAACCCTGTTCAGAGAAAATTTAATTGAGGCAAAATATTGGCAGTTTCAGCCAGTTGATCTAGCTCCCGTTGCATCTCCGTTTTCACCAGTTGATAACACTGCTCGACATAATCCTTATCTTTGGCGGCGTCGTTGCCGTAACGCTCAAAGTAGATCGGTGGACAGATGCGAGTGTGCATAGTCAACGGTAAAGGCACATGGGGCAGGGGGCCTAACGCTAGACCCCAGGGCAAACCCAGATAAATGGGAAAAACCACCGGGTCCACGTCCAATAGCCAAGGCATACCAAGGTCATGGAGATATTTAACTTGGTCGTAGCAATCCCCCATAACCAACAGAGTTTCGTGGGAACCGACGGCGATCGCCGGGACGATGGGTACCCCTTGCCGCAGGGCCAATTTAATAAAACCTTTACGACCGGCAAAATAAATTTCATGTCGTTGGCTAAAGGGACGAAATACATCCTGGGCTCCACCGGGGTAAACCAACACACTGGCCCCGGATTGCAGAGCGGCGATCGCCATTTTGGGATGAGCTTGGACTGCCCCCACCTTAACGGCCAACTCTGCCAGGGGACGGCTCATTTTCCAAACCGTGGGATGCATTAAACCGTACACAGGGCGATGTAAACCCTGGCAACGAAACCAGTCGTAAATCATCATCACCATATCCGGTGAAGAAAGGCCGCCATTATGGGAACCCACCAGCAATACCTGTCCCGGCGGTAAATTTTCCCAGCCACTAGTCTGCACCCGGAAATAGTATTTGTAAAACCATTCCCAAAAAGGCATTAACCGTTTGATGGTTTCCGGATCCCGCCCCCCCAAAGACCAACCGTCCAGGGCAGGATTACACTCAAACAACGGCGATCGATCACTGGTCGCTCTTAGCACAAAAATATTAACCGTTTAGTAGGGCTTCAACAAATTCATAGCTGGAAAAGGGACGCAAATCCTCAATGCCTTCCCCTGCACCGATAAAACGAATGGGCAGATTCAACTGCTGGGCCACCGCCAGGGCCACCCCTCCCTTAGCGCTGCCATCCAATTTGGTCAGCACCACTCCGCTCAATTTGGCGGCCTCGGCAAATACTTCCGCTTGGCGTAAACCGTTTTGCCCCAGGGTGGCATCCAATACTAGTAAAGATTCCACCGTGGCGTTGGGGGCTTTTTTGTCGATAATGCGCCGGATTTTGGCTAGCTCGTCCATCAAATTTTTCTTATTTTGTAACCTTCCCGCCGTATCCACCAACAGCAAATTAACGTTACGGGACTGGGCTGCACTAATGCCGTCATAGACCACCGCCGCCGGGTCAGTATTTTGCCCAGGGTTAGCAATGACGGGAACGCCACTCCTTTCCCCCCAAACTTTCACCTGTTCCACCGCCGCCGCCCGAAAAGTATCCGCCGCCGCAATCACACAGTCATAACCGGATTGTTTGGCCATAAAGGCCAACTTACCGATGGTGGTGGTTTTGCCGGCTCCATTAACCCCCGTCAATAACCAGACATTCAGCCCTTCCGCTTCCGGGGCAAATTCAGCACTGGGCAGGGATAACAAAGGGCGATCGAGGATGGAACGCAAAATTTCTTTGAGGAATTCAATGGCCTGTTCCGGGGGCAATGCTTCCTCTCGCAATTTGTCCTGAAGGGTGGTAATGATGTAATCGGTGGCTTCAACGCCCACATCGGCCTGGAGCAGAATCGCTTCAATCTCCTCTACCGCCGCCTCGTTGAGGGGCCCCTGGCCCACGATGGATTTAAGTTGGTTGACTAGGTTAACCCTGGTTTTACTCAGTCCCTGCCGCAGTTTCCTCAGCCAATCAATTTCTTCCGCCGACACATCCGCTGCCGATCGCCCTTGGGCCGCTAGGACCTTGGCTGACCACATGAAGTCATCGTCCATGGCCATGGATTCAGCAGTTAGGGTGCCCGCCACTGTGGCTTCTTCCACCGCCGTTTCTTTTAAGGCTTCTAGGCGATCGGACTTTTGTAACCAAGCGGGGCCGGTTGTTATTTCGGTTTCAGGAGAAGGGAGATCTGCCTCTGTAGCTGTTGCTTGGTCAGATTCGGGGGCAACAACTATTTCTTCTGCGGTTTCTTCTATTCCTGCTTCAACCGTGATCGCTGCGGCAGACTCTGGCGGGCTAACAGTTTCCGCTTTACGGGCCTGAATATTTTGGTACGCCGCTTTCGCCCATTGGAGATAATCGTCCGGGTTGGCAGTGTCTGAGCTTGGTTCCTCGGGGGGGGGAGCAGCTAATTCCGTTGTTTGAGAATCTTCCTCGCTGGGGGATTCGGTTTCTGCCTGGATTACCTCCGGTGCCAATTCAGGACTAACCTCCGCCCCTTCCGGGGGAGCAGACTCGGGGGCAGTGTTATCTTTACCAAACTGACGACGGAACCAATTAAACATACGTTTGCGAAAAATACGAAGCCGGCCAAAATTCTAGGCGATCGCCCTGGGATGGAAATCCCACTGTTTTCAAATGACCATTGTGCCTAGTTTATCGGTTTTTCCCACACCGGGGAGGCAGGGGCTAAAAACCAGGGCAATTTTTCCTTTTGCCACCTAGGGATGAGCGCTTCAGTTTTCTTAGGCAGTTTAATTGGGCTGATCCTTAACGGTTACGGGCAAATCCTTCGCTCCGGCATAAAACACCAAAATTTTCACAGGGCCCTCCCCCACGTTGCGGCCATTGTGTACTGTATTCACCACTTCAGCGATGGCGTCCCCGGTTTTGATGAGCTTTTTCTGCCCATTTAGGAGGGTGACCTCCAATTCCCCTTCCAGCAAAATGCCAAAGGAGGGCACTGGATGGGAATGCCAACCCGTTTCGGCACCGGGGGCAATTTCGATCATCATGCCAGTGATTTCTGCTTGGCCTTCTGGGTAAGCCAGAGGTTGACCATCCCAACTAGTTTCGGTTTTGAGGATGGTTTCTACCTTAATTGCTTCCGCTGGCTCGAAAGCAAAAACCGTGGGTTGGCAAGCAAGAACTGTGGCTAGGGCAAAGAAGCTGGAGATAAATTTCATGGTGCTCAGGGTCTAATGTTGCTAGTCTTAACCAATTCTGCGCCATAAATCTTAATTTCAGCCCGTTAACCCCAAACTTTTCCCTTGGCTAGGCTTTTTGCCGGAATATTACGGCGATCGCCATACAGTCACAAAACCTGTACTTCTTTAATACGCCATGGCCATTACCCCTTATCGGCGAACTCAGCGGCGATCGTTTTAAAAGTGGGATGAATAGCCATAAACGCATCAACCACATCGGGATCAAAGTGTTGGCCGTAGCCGGCTTCGATAATGGCCACCGCCTCTTCGTGGGGCATCGCTTCTTTATAAACCCGACTACTAATTAAAGCGTCATAAACATCGGCGATCGCCATCAAACGGGCCGCAATGGGAATATCATCCCCCGATAGCCCTTGGGGATAACCGGTTCCATCCCATTTTTCCTGGTGAGAATAGGCAATTTCCTTGGCTAGTTGCAAAAAATCCACCTTCATTCCCAAACTTTTTTCCGCTTGGACAATGGCATCCCGCCCCAAAGTGGTGTGGGTTTTCATAATTTCAAATTCTTCTGCTGTTAAGGGACCGGGCTTAAGCAGAATGTGGTCCGGCACTCCCACTTTGCCAATGTCATGGAGGGGAGCCGATTTATAGAGCAAATTGATGGTGTGATCGGTTAAAAATTTCTGGAAGCGGGGATGGTTTTTTAATTGCTCAGCCAAAGCCCGGACATAATTTTGGGTACGGCGGATATGATTACCCGTTTCATGATCCCTAGTTTCCGCCAGGGAAGCCATCACCTGAATAGTTACATCCTGAATCGCCATCATCTCCTGGGTACGTCTGGCCACTTCCTGCTCTAGGAAAGCATTTTTATCAAGCAAAAAATCCGCCGCCGCTTTGATCGTCAACTGGGTATTAACCCTGGCCATCAGAATTGGTGGACTAACGGGCTTAGTAATATAATCCACTGCCCCTAGTGCCAGCCCTTTGCGTTCATCCTCAATTTCTGACTTGGCCGTGAGAAAAATTACGGGAATCCTCTGGGTGGCCGGATTTGCTTTTAAATGGGCACAAACTTCATAGCCATCTATGCCCGGCATCATAATGTCCAGCAGAATTAAATCCGGTGGGGGTAAAGTTTGGGCAACCTTGAGGGCTTTTTCCCCGTTATTGGCAATTTTGACCCGGTAGTAATCTTTCAATAATCCACTCATCAAAGCTAGATTATCCGGGGTGTCATCCACAACCAAAATGGTGGCTTTTGAGTTGGGATCGGGGGGAGTGTTCATTTTCAATAGTCAAAGATAAATAATGAGTATGTATAGCTAATTCAATCAAAAATAGGGCAACATAAACGGCTAAAGTACTTTTAATACAAGCTTGATAGAAGTCGCTATCGCTACTGTCTGAATTTTATTTCCACCAGCCATAAATTGTGATACGGTCTTTTTTACTTTTTAGATACATGTTCAGCGGAATTTAAATAGGGTAAACCCGCTTGTTGCCCTGCCCAAATCACTGACGAAGTTCAATTCTAAAAATTGAACCCTTGGGATAATTATCCACAACACTTATTGTGCTTCCATGGGCTTCGACAATAACTTTGCAAAAGGCTAAGCCCAGTCCAATTTGGGCAACCCCTTCTAGCATGGGGCCAATTTCGTATTTGCCAAAAATCCGTTCCCGCAGTTTTAGGTCTATGCCTGGCCCTTGGTCGGCAATGGCCACCACTGCGACGGCATCATCTGGATAGGCCACTGAAACTATGACTTCACTCTGGGAGGGGGAAAACTTAATGGCATTGCTAATCAGATTTTCGATGGCTCGACGGAACAGTTGGGCATCTACATTAACTGGACGATGGGGAGCGGGGGGATATTGGGTGATGAGGTTAATCTGTTTCTGGGCAATACTTTCCCTTAGGGTAGCAATGGCAATTTCACACAGGGCACAAAGTTCGGTGGATTGATAGTTCAATGTCAGAGCATGGGATTCCAGTTGGGCTTTAAGCAACAGGTCTTCCACCAGATTTTGTAGTTGTTGGGTGCTTGTTTGAATGGACTTGAGCTTTTTTTGTTGACGATCTAGGGGCAAGTCAGGCTTGTTCAATAACAGCTCGGTGGCCAGGCTAATGCTGGAGAGGGGATTGCGGAGGTCATGGACAATCATGTTCACCATGTCTTCCCGAAATTTGAGCAGGCGGGTGAGGCGATCGTAGGCGGCTTTGAGATTGAGATGGGTGCGTACCCTGGCCAGGAGAATGGGGGGACTGATGGGTTTGGTGATGTAGTCCACTGCGCCGAGGGAAAAACCATGTT
Source organism: Synechocystis sp. PCC 6803 substr. PCC-P (assembly GCF_000284455.1). GTDB lineage: Bacteria > Cyanobacteriota > Cyanobacteriia > Cyanobacteriales > Microcystaceae > Synechocystis. Next base: position 1,566,315 of record NC_017039.1, on the reverse strand, counting down.
GTTCGTCTGCTACGTCGGTTTTGGCGGTGAGGAAAATAACTGGAATATTCTTAGTTTGGGTATCAGCTTTGAGCTTGGTGCAAACTTCGTAGCCGTCTATTTCCGGCATCATAATATCCAACAAGATTAAGTCCGGTGGCGGCATAGATGCGGCGATCGCCAAGGCCTGTTCCCCTTTGCTGGCAATTTTGATGCGGTAATGATCCTTGAGCAAACCACTGAGCATGGTCAAAGTATCGGGGGAGTCATCCACAATCAGCACGGTTGCTTTGTTGCCCTTGGTTGTTGCTGTATCCATGGGTGATGGCGAGAGAAAAAGTTAGTGGCCTAAGCCGCTGGGGCTTAAAAGGGGTGACTGGGTTTAGTGTAATCCGTTTTTCTGATCCCCTAGGGTTGGGAAAATTGGCGGGCGGTGGTGAGGGCGGCGAGGGCGGCTTCAAAGTCGAAATTATTGATGCCAGCGGCGATCGCCGAGTAATGGTCTGGAAATGCTTGGCGTAAAAGATCCCCATGGTTTTGGAGGAGGTCGGCGGCTTCTGCATCATCTTCCCCCAAAAGTTGGGCTAAATGGTCACAAATTTCTTCTAATTGGCCCTGGTCTAAGGTTATGGCCACAGTTGCGGGTTCCGGCGGTAGATTACTGGTCAATTGGGCAATTAGATTATCCAGGCGATCGCCTAGGTTGGTAAGTAAATTTTCAACCTCTGGCTGGGGCCACTGCTCTTTAATCGCTTTTTCCAACTCCGCCGCTTCCTGTTGTAGCTCCTGGGCCCCAATGTTCCCGGCAACTCCTTTCAAGGTATGGGCCAACCGTTCGGCGAAGCCATAGTCTTTTTCCCCTAAAGCCTGAGTAATTTCCGGCAGAAAAGAACTTTGACTGGCCACAAACTTATGGAGCATTTTCAGATACAAACTTTTTTTGCCCAAAACCCGCCGCAAACCATCATCGCTGTTCAGTCCAGGGATATGGGGAATGGATATTTCTGGATCGCTAGTATTGATGGCCGATTCTTCTATCGTTTCTGGGGCTAGGGGGGAGTCCACCGGAATCCAGTGGAGTAGCTTATTCCACAATTCTTCTGGTTCAATGGGTTTGCCTAAATGGTCATTCATGCCTGCTTGCAAACACCGTTCCCGATCGCCCTGCATCACATTGGCCGTCATGGCCACAATGGGTAACTGAGCGTAACGGGGATTCTGACGAATGGCGATCGTTGCCTCGATGCCATCCATTTCCGGCATTTGCATATCCATTAAAACCAAGGCGTAAGCATTATTGTTCAGTCTTTCCAGAGCAATTAAACCATTGGCCGCCACATCGACGTTGAAACCCACATCCCGTAATAATTCCGCCGCCACTTCCTGGTTAATTTCATTGTCCTCCACCAACAAAATGCGGGCCCCGCGAATACGCCGTAATTTTTCCAAGGCCAAGTCTTCCGCCCCAATGCCCGAAGATTGTCGCATTTCCTGGGCCAGGGCCGTGGGATCCCCCAGCACCCTCGCCAAACTGTCGAATAAAACAGAGGGACTAATGGGCTTGACCAAAACATCATCAATGCCGAGGCTTTTGGCTTTAACAAACAATTCTTCCCGACCGTAGGCAGTGACAATAAAAATCGACGGCTGATGGTTTAACCCCATGGCTTTCAAACGACGGGCTACTTCCAAGCCATCCATATTGGGCATTTGCCAATCAATGAAAACAATGCTGTGGGGATGGTTCTCCCGATCAGCTTCTGCTAAAAAATTAAGGGCTTCCGGCCCGCTCTCCACCGTTTCTACCACAAACTTCATCTGCTCCAACAAATCTTTCATCACCAGGCGGGCATGGTCGTTATCGTCCACCACCAGCACCCGTTTACCTTCCAGATCTTTGCTCAAAACCAATCGGTGGGGTATGACATTACTTTTCTGCAAACAGACCTTGGCCCAGAAAGTACTGCCTTGGCCGTATTCGCTTTCAACCCCCACTTCTCCCCCCATCAGTTCCGCAATGCGTTTGCAGATGGCCAAACCCAACCCTGTGCCGCCAAAATTCCGGGTAGTGGAGGAATCCGCCTGTTGAAAACTGTTAAAGAGATTGGCAATGTGCTCTGGTTTAATGCCAATGCCCGTATCTTTCACCGCTAGGTACAGCACCACGTCCTGGTCACGGTATTCCTGGAGCCTGACCACAATGGTAATATCCCCCTGCTCGGTGAATTTGACTGCATTATTGGCATAGTTAATCAGAATTTGCCCCAGACGGAGGGGATCGCCGATGAAGTGGCGGGGTAGGTTACGGTCAATGTCAAACAGCAGTTCTAAACCCTTATTGGTGGCCTTTTCACTGATCAAAGTGGCAACGTTATCCAGCACCTTATCCAGGTCAAAATCAATGCTTTCCATGGGCAATTTGCCCGCTTCAATTTTAGAAAAATCGAGAATATCGTTAATTACCCCCAGCAGATGCTGACCAGAAAACCGAATTTTATGCAAATATTCCCGTTGACGGGGGGTCAGGTCAGTTTTCAAAGCCAGATGGGTCATGCCGATGACCGCATTCATGGGGGTACGGATTTCGTGGCTCATATTGGCCAAAAAATCAGCTTTGATGCGGCTGGCTTCCTCCGCCAGTTCCTTGGCCCGTTTCATTTCTGCTTCGGCGGCCTTAATGGGGGTAATATCTGCTAACCAGCCTAAGATGCCCTTTTGCCCCTCGTAGTCCGTGGCTAAAAAGGTAGCCAAAATGTCCCGGATTTCACCTCTGGGATTATACATTTTGTACACCCGGCTTTGACTGCGGCCAAACTGGGTCAGTTCTTCTAACATTTGCTGGCGATCGCCTAGGTCCACATAGATCTTTTGGGGCGAATCCCCTACTTTTAAATCCACCAGTTCACCGATGTGGGGATTGGCAAATTGGGTAATGCCATTGACGGTAATGGCCACCCCGACGGGGGCGGAATCGAGCACTGACTGCAGATGTTCCCGTTGCCGCAAAATTTGTTGCTGGGCTTCTTGACGGGCGGAAATATCCCGCACAGAGGCAAAAATATTCATTTCCCTTTGGCTCAGGGAAGGCAAGCTGGTCAAACTAACTTCAATGGGAAACTCCGAGCCATCGTAACGGGTGCCGAGGATTTCAAATTCTTCTTGATCTAGGGGGCAGGTGGGGCCCACGTCCTCCCCTTCCTGAAGCAGATGGAGGGATTGTTGCAACAGTTCTGCCAGGCCCAGTAGGGCAATGGATTGGCCAATCAGTTCTGTTTGGGAATAGCCAAACAACTTTTCTATGGAAGTATTGGCCAAAATGATATTTCCCTGGGCATCCAGCACCATAATGCCTTCCGGAGCATACTCGATAATTTGCCGATACCAAGATTCCGTCGCCACTAGGATTTTCTGCTGTTGATTTTGGATGCTGATTTCCCGCAAAACAAACAGCATTACCCCGCCAGTCAAAAGGGTGATGGAAATGGTGACGGCGATCGCCACTTCCTGAATATCAATACCTTGGATAAAAAATTCTCCCCAGGGGCGGCAGATAAAGTGGGTGGCCGTCATGGCGGTGTAGTGCATACCCGACGTGGACAGACCCATCACCAGGGCGGAACTCCCCAAAGCTGGCCCATGGGTCGTGTGGAAAATTTTGGCGGAATGGAAGCGGAATAATAGGGCCACAAAGGCCAACATGACCGCAATGACCAGGGAGAGGACAAATAGGGGCAGTTCGTAGTAAATATTGCCGTGTAACTCCAGAGCCGCCATGCCGCTATAGTGCATAGTGCCAATGCCCAAACCAAACCAGATAGCCCCCACCATGAGGTTTTTCGCCGTCGGGGCCTGGAAACTCAAAAAGTTCAGAGCGTAAATGCTAGCGGCGATCGCCGGTATAACAGAAATAAACGTGATCAAGGGATCGTAGCTGATGGGGCAGGGCAACTCAAACCCCAGCATGCCAATGAAGTGCATGGCCCAAATACCTAACCCCATAACAGTCCCACTGAGGGCTAAGGCAATTTTCCGTGACCAACGCCCCGGCAACGATAGGGCGGAACTGGCCATCAAGAAAGCCATATAGGCCGTAAAAATGGCGATCGCCACAGAGAGCAGAACTAATTTAGGGTCATAGGAACCCTGATAATTAAGCTGGTCAGCGTTGAGGGGACTAACAGGTTGCCAAAACATAGGTTGCCCATAGATATGACTATGCTAATCCACCTAGTCTTATTCCTGCCCCAATAATGACGAACAGCGTCGCCGAAAACGTTAAACTTTTTTAGACAAACTCCAGGACAATGTTAAAGGTAGAGCATGTGGACGCTTTGGCCCATATCCTGCTCAACAGTCAGGAGAGCATCAAATAAAGTCGGGAGTTTTTGGCCTGCCATTGGCAATTTGGGCAAAGGGTGCAAATTTTTAGGATGCAACGATCGCCTCCATAAAATAAATTCTCAACTTCACTGATTAAGCACGTCCCGTTTATGGGCTGGAGCCCCGGCCACGGCGGCCACTTCTGCAATTAAATCTTCGGGAACACCCATTTCCTTCAAGGTTGCCAGCAAATCCTCCGCCACTGCGTCGAAGTGTTCACCGTTCAAACCATGGTTTTCCACCAACTCTTTGTGGGCTTCCCGCATATAGCGACCATCATATTTATCCGTACCGCCAAAGGCATAGGTTAAAAAGGCTTTTTGGTGGGCCCGTTGTTTAGCCATATCCACGTCGGCGAAAAAATGTTTGATGCGGTCATCCTGCAACACCCGCTCGTAAAATTTGTCCACAGCTAGATCGACAGCGGTGGTTCCACCTAATTTTTCATACAAAGTTGACATCAATTTTCTCCTACAAGGATTAAGAATTGGAAATTTTGAGAGTTTCAAGAAAGTAATGAGAGGCGCCAGTTGCGTAGTAGTTCTATGTTACCATTGACCCTAAATTCGGCAAATATTGCCATGGTGATATCAACCATGTAGGGTGACCTGAAGACAACTTTCGTGGGGCGATGAAATCTAGCAAACCAATGACGGTTATCTGAGTTTTTGCTCTCAATTCCTACTGTTTCTCTTTTGCTAATCCCATGAAACGCATCAGGATGTTCATCCAGCAGTTGTTGATAGGGCCTCCAGTCATCGGTGCAGTACACTGTCACTTTCCACTTTGCCAGTCTCTCCAGCAAACGACTCAGGGTTTGACTATCACGATTTCCCAGTTCCCAGTCGATGAGTCTCCCAGTAACACGGTCATATGCCTTCCAGAGCCATAACTTGTTTTTTTTGCCTGAAGAAAATGCCACAGTTCGTCTAATTCCACTACGATTGCTGAGTCTGGAGCCGGTTTCTCGTAGTTTGCTTCGCCAAAATCCCTAATCCAGTTGAGCACTGATTGAGTAGAAACTCCCAATAGTTTCGCCGTGGCATTCATTGACATACCACTCATATACAGTAAGACCGCTTCTAGTTTCATCCAGAGAGGTTTACCCCGTTCTTTGGAGAGATTGGTGAATTGATATTGGCAACTCTTACATTTGAATCGTTGCTTATCCTTGACAAAGCCATTTTTGACGACATTCCCATGACCACATTGAGGACAGTGACAGTGTGTAGACATTTTTCCAAAAGCTCATTACCCAATATTCTCTATCATCCTACATCATTATCTATTTGAAACTCTCCGTAATTTTAATGATAGCCTTGTTACGTGATCAGCGCCTACCCGATACCAATGATATGGATAATCAGTAGCGGGTAATCAAACCCCAGTTACTATGACCCAACCAAAACATAAGTCCCCCAAAGTCTGAACTTCAGGGGACAAGGGAAACGGCGATGTATTTCCCCAGGTTTTAACCTTCTGGGGATAGTTGCCGAGAGGGAAATTAATGCAGTTGGATTACTTTGGGGCTTTCCTTCATATGGACAGTGTCTACAAAGCGGGCGGTGCTGGACTGGCTAGAAATAACCAAGCTTTGGGTCCGTACCCCACCATGGAAGAAGCGGACTCCTTCCATCAAAGTGCCAGGGGTGATACCACAGGCGGCAAATAATACGGTTTCGCCACAGGCCAATTCTTCGCAGTTATAAACCTGGTCAGGATTTTTGATGCCCATGGAAGCGAGACGCTCTAGGTTGCCTTCCCGACTTTCACCGATTAGGCCGGTTTTAACCACTTCGGGATCGTAGATTAACTGACCTTGGAAGTGACCCCCCAGACAGCGCATGGCAGCAGCGGAAATTACCCCTTCAGGAGCAGCCCCGATGCCCATCAGAGCGTGGATGTTGGTGCCGGAAAAAGCACAGGAAATGGCGGCGGAAACGTCTCCATCACTGATTAGACGTACCCGAGCACCGGCATTGCGGATTTCTTGGATCAATTCTTTGTGGCGGGGACGATCCATGACCACTACCACCAATTCTTCAATGCTGCGGTTGAGGCAATCGGAGAGGATTTTCAGGTTTTCGGTGGCCGATTTGTCGATGTCCACATGACCTTTGGCCGCTGGGGGAGCCGCCAGTTTTTTCATGTAGAAGTCGGGAGCGGCAAACAAACCACCTTTTTCAGAAATTGCCAACACGGCCATGGAACCGTTTTGACCATAGGCTACTAGGTTGGTACCTTCACAGGGGTCAACAGCAATGTCAATTTCTACCAATTCGTCGGGATTGCAGAAGGATTTGGCATCTTCTCTGGTGCAAATGCCTACTTCTTCGCCGATGTAGAGCATGGGTGCATCATCCCTTTCCCCCTCGCCAATGACGATGCGGCCCCGCATGTGGATTTTATTCATCCGTTCCCGCATGGCTTCTACGGCTACTTGGTCAGCGGTGTTTTTTTCACCTTTGCCCATCCATTTTGCCGAGGCGATCGCCGCTTGTTCTACGACTTCAATAATTTCTAAACCGAGGGTGCTGTCCACGAATTGAATCCTCCCAACTGCTGATTAGGTTTCCCTAGCTTGTGATTAAGTGTTAATAGTCAAAAGTCTATCAGAGGGGGGGATCAGCGTACAGCATTGTTGAGGGGGGTAATTAGGCTTGGGCGCTGACCACGGCGGGCACCAAAGATCCTCTAAGATTAAGAGTTGGGCGGATTATCTGCCTGCTTTTTGACTGCGTTGAACCATTCCACTGCCAAATTCAGCTAATTTTGACCATGACTGAGTCCGTAATCTCCCCAGAAGATGCCTTCAACCAGGCGATCGCCAGATATAACGGGGGGGAAGGCCCCGAAACCCTGATCCCGGTGTTTAAGGACATTGCCGATAGCTCCCCGAAAAATGCGACGGTGTGGGCTTGCCTAGCTTGGCTGTATCTCCTGGACGACAAGCCAACTTTGGCCTTCAAAGCGGCCCAAAGGTCGGTGAAAATTGACGGTTATCATCCCCAGGCAAGGATTAACTATGCCTTGGCCATGTTGGCTAATAAAAAAACCGGTGTACGGGAACAGGTGGAGTTAGCGGCGCAAATGATGTCCTTTGATCAGGAAATCGCTGCGGGAGTGATGGAAAGTTTGGATGATGGTCTCGAGCGTAAGCCCGATTGGCGAGACATTGAACGGATTAAGAAATGGCTGACAGAATAGTTTGACTAATCGGTTTTAACTTTAGGCAAATTCAGGCAATCAGTTCAGTCCCTAGTGTTCGTTTGTTACCTTGGATAGAATTCCTAACTTCGTACAAATATCCCTAGACCATGACCCCGGCCAAAATTCGTAACGCCTTATTAGCCGTAGTGGCGATCGCCTTGAGTGCGGCCGTTTATCTCGGTTTCCAAACCCAAACCCAGGGTATATCCCTAGAAGCCCAAGCCCAGCGGGCCATTCCCCTGGCCACTGCCTTGGACAATGGTCGTCCCACCTTGGTGGAATTCTATGCTGACTGGTGTACTAGCTGCCAAGCCATGGCTCCGGACTTAGCAGAGTTGAAGAAAAACTATGGCGGTTCGGTGAACTTTGCCATGCTCAATGTGGACAACAATAAATGGTTGCCGGAAGTGTTGCGCTATCGGGTGGATGGCATTCCCCATTTTGTTTACCTAGATGACACCGGCACGGCGATCGCCGAGAGCATTGGAGAGCAACCGTTGAGGGTGTTGGAGCAAAATATCACTGCCCTGGTAGCCCACGAACCCATCCCCTACGCCAATGTAACTGGCCAAACTTCAGTGGTGGAAAACCGAACCATTGAAGCTGACCCCACCTCTCCCCGCAGTCACGGTAATCCCCGCCCCAGCTAGGAGCTTGAGCAACCATAGCCAGAAACTATGCCAATCATTAAACTGCTACAGGTTCGGCTATCCCGCCCTTAGGCGATCGGCTAACATTTATTTGTGTGTGAGGAGTAAGATTAATAAGGAAGCAGCCGGAGGGTCGAAACATGGCAAGACTCCTTGCGGACTTCCTTATTTTTTTGCCTATTTTTTCGGTAATACCCGCCCCAGCAAGTCTCAGGAAAGGCGAAGATGAGGGATTGACCGTAGTCTATCCACTCGTTAACAAAACTTTATGGTATATTTAGATACAGCGGTGAAAGATTGATATTTCTCCATAGAAGTGTCTGCCGCCCCGAGGGTTTATTTGCCTAGCCCCAATCCGATCGCCTAACTTAGCTTTTGACTGGATTCTCCCCTCTCCATCCTCGAACTTACTGCTTTATGTTGGTACTTTCCGTCCTATCTTTGGCCTTAGCCTCGTTTTCTGCCATCCTGTGCTTCACTGTGCAGGAAGATGTGGTCAGGGCTTCGTTAGGTTGTGTGGCCGTATTGTCGATTTTGGTCACTCTCTTTTTTGCTCCCTGGGCGTTAAAACTGACTTTAATGGCGGTTCCCTTCGGTTTAGAGCGGTTTTATCGCCTCAATCAAAATGCCCCCATGGATTGACAGCCCATAATTTGCAACTTTGCCCATAACTAACTTTGCCTTTGCCGGAGTTAGGAACCTGTTTGTTTATCCACCCGAAGTAGATCCCTGAAACTGGCCCAGTTCGACGCTTGGGTGGTCCCAGAGCAGATGATTGCCCCGATCGCCGATTAGCCATTGTCTCCCCGACCTAAATCATATCCCCCCAAACTTCCATGCCAAAATCCTTCCGGATTCGTTAGGCTAGAGGGGGATTTTGAAAATAGTTTTATTTCAAATTTTTCAAATAGCTCACACAGCTAGGGGAACTAGGCACCACCATGGGGCAAATGAACACCGCAGACCTATTGGTTCAATGTCTGGAAAATGAGGACGTTGAATACATTTTTGGCGTACCCGGAGAGGAAAACCTCCACATCCTCGAAGCGCTGAAAAACTCGCCCATCCGCTTTATTACCACCCGCCACGAACAGGGAGCAGCCTTTATGGCCGACGTTTACGGCCGTTTAACGGGCAAAGCGGGGGTTTGTCTTTCCACCCTGGGGCCTGGAGCCACCAACCTGATGACCGGGGTAGCGGATGCTAACTTGGACGGAGCGCCCCTGGTGGCCATCACTGGACAGGTGGGCACAGATCGGATGCACATCGAATCCCACCAATACCTGGACTTGGTGGCCATGTTCGACCCGGTGACTAAATGGACCAGGCAAATTGTCCGCCCCAGCATTACCCCGGAAGTGGTTCGTAAAGCGTTCAAATTGGCTCAGAGCGAAAAACCAGGGGCCACCCACATTGATTTACCAGAAAATATTGCCGCTATGCCGGTGGATGGGAAACCCCTACGGCGGGACAGTCGGGAAAAGGTTTATGCAGCTTTTCGTACTTTGGGCACAGCGGCCAACGCCATTTCCAAGGCCAAAAACCCCATTATTCTGGCCGGCAATGGCACCATCCGAGCCGAAGCCAGCGAAGCCCTGACGGAATTTGCCACCAGTTTGAATATTCCCGTGGCCAACACCTTCATGGGTAAAGGCACCATGCCCTACACCCATCCCCTTTCCCTTTGGACAGTGGGCTTACAACAACGGGATCACATTACCTGTGCCTTTGAAAAAAGCGATTTGGTCATTGCGGTGGGCTATGACTTAATTGAATATTCTCCGAAAAAATGGAATCCCACTGGAGATTTGCCCATCATTCACATTGGCGCTACTCCGGCGGAAATTGATAGCAGTTATATTCCCCAGGTGGAGGTGGTGGGGGACATTACCGATTCCCTGATGGATTTGCTCAAACGGTGCGATCGCCAAGGTAAACCCACTCCCTACGGGGCTTCTCTCCGGGCGGAAATTCGGGCCGAGTATGAATGTTATGCCAATGACACAGGTTTTCCCGTTAAGCCACAAAAAATTATTTATGACCTGCGCCAAGTGATGGGCCCCGATGATGTGGTGATTTCCGATGTGGGGGCCCATAAAATGTGGATGGCCCGCCATTACCACTGTGACAGCCCCAACACCTGTTTAATTTCCAATGGTTTTGCGGCCATGGGCATTGCCATTCCAGGGGCGATCGCCGCTAAGCTGGTTTATCCTGAGCGCAACATTGTTGCAGTGACGGGGGACGGCGGTTTTATGATGAACTGTCAGGAGTTGGAAACGGCCATGCGGGTGGGCACTCCCTTTGTCACGTTGATTTTTAACGACAACGGTTACGGCCTAATTGAGTGGAAACAGATCAACCAATTTGGCGAATCCAGCTTTATTAAATTTGGCAATCCAGACTTTGTTAAGTTTGCTGAAAGTATGGGTCTCAAAGGTTATCGGGTGGAAGCGGCGGCGGATTTAATTCCTATCCTCAAAGAAGCTTTAGCTCAACCTGTGCCCACAGTGATTGATTGTCCTGTGGATTATCGGGAGAATATTCGTTTCTCGCAAAAAGCAGGGGAATTGGCCTGTGAAATTTGGGAATAACTAACCTTTAGCGACACCATAAAGATCTACAAAAATCTACCAAATCGACGCTAACTCCAAAACAAATTCTGGCAATACAGCCTCACCACTGAGGCTTTCAGGATTTTCTAAAACTTCCACAGCCTGACCAGGACGATAGATTTCCACAGTGCGAGTTTGGCGATCGATTAACCAACCCAATTGAGCCCCATTTTCTTGATACTCTTGCATTTTTTTCCGCAGGGGTTTTAGTTCATCACTGGGCGATCTTAATTCGATCACAAAATCCGGGCAGAGGGGCACAAATCTCTGTTTTTGTTCCGGGGTTAAACTTTCCCATCGTTCCCGTTTCAACCAGGCCGCATCTGGCGATCGGTCGGCTCCATTGGGTAATTTGAAGCCCCCAGAAGAATCGAAAAAATTCCGGTGCCATCGCGTTCTGCCCAAAGACCTAGCCATAGTATCAAAATGCCCTTACGGTTACTGGTTTCGCCTCCGGTGGGTGACATGATCACTAAATCTCCCTGGCAATTACGCTCAAAACGCAACTCTCGATTGTTCAAACAGAGTTGATAAAACTGCTCATCGGAAAGGGATAGGCTGTCAAGTTTGACGGTTATGGCGGCGGGCATTGGCTTTACCCCAAAGGCATTGATGTGGCATTGGCTCCCATTCTAAGTGATGTTTACGGTGACAGAATACCTATCGCTCTTCTATCATTGTGGGTAGGATAGAATGGAGGAAAAAGGCTGAAATGCAGAGGTGGTATATGGTTGCCCCACGTGAAGCAAAAGAAACAGTACAATTCATTGACAAATACTGCGAAGGATACAGAGACTTATTTCCAGAAGTGAGAAGCTTTGAATACTTTAAATACTTGTATCTAGGATTAATTGCGAATATCAAGAGAAAAACCTTCCCAGAAATAGCTAAGGTAGTAGGACTAGAAAATGGACAAGGATTTGACTATTTCTTCGGTAACAGCCCTTGGTCGTTAGAGGAGGTAAGGGAAAGAAGAATTAATAAAATTCTGAGTTTTGCGGAAGGAGAAGCAATAACAATGCTCATAGACGAAACAGGGGATAGGAAAAAAGGAAGAAAGACAGATTATGTTGCGCGTCAGTATATTGGCAATCTAGGAAAAATAGAAAATGGAATAGTAGAGGTGATGTGTTATGGAATTATAAAGGGAATGACAGTACCATTAATCAGCAAAGTATATAAACCAGAGGCAAGACTAAAAGAGGGGGATAAATACAAAAGCAAACCAGAGACAGCAGGGGAAATTATCAAAGAAATAAAAGAGCTTGATTTCAATATAAAGGTAGTATTAGCAGATAGTGAATATGGAGAGAGCAGCGAGAACTTTGTAAGAGTATTAGAAAAAGAAAATCTAGAATATGTACTAGCTATAAGGAGTAATCATGGAGTCTAGCTTGGGAAAGAGGAAAGAGTAAGAGCGAACAAATGGAGAAAATTTGAGAGAGAATTTGCAAGTGGAAAGTCGGAAGTAAGATACGAATAAGATACGTGAGAGAAATTATTTATGGAAAGAGAGGGGAAAAAAGATATTAGCAAGTAACGGATAACAAGGAAAAAATGCCATCAAATTCAACGTATTGTATTATGACAAAAGTATCAGGAGTATAGTCATTTCAATTAACGATGAGAGAATTTAATGTAAAATTATGGAGTGTACAAAATGAACAGGTTTAAACAATGGCTTACAGTTTAGATTTAAGGCAAAGGGTAGTAGCTTATATAGAAGCTGGAGGAAAAATAACTGAGGCTTCCAAGATATATAAAATAGGAAAAGCCTCGATATACAGATGGTTAAATAGAGTAGATTTAAGCCCAACAAAAGTAGAGCGTCGCCATAGGAAATTAGACTGGGAAGCTCTAAAAAAAGACGTAGAAGAAAATCCCGATGCAAGATTGATAGACAGAGCCAAGAAATTTGGAGTGAGGCCGAGTGCCGTATATTACGCATTAAAGAAAATGAAAATAAACAGAAAAAAAAAGAACTACGTTATCGAGAAAGAAACCGGGAGGAACGAGTTAAGTACTATAGAATGTTAAGAGAACTAATTAAGCTCTATGGTAGTCAAGCTATAGTTTACATAGATGAATCTGGATTCGAAGCAATCCAGGCTTGTATTTATGCCTGGTCAAAAAAAGGAAAAAAAGTTTATGGAGATAGACAAGGAAAAAGGGGAGTCAGAGAAAATCTAGTAGCAGGGAGAAGAAAAGGAAAAAAAGATTTGATTGCGCCGATGGTTTTTACCGGGAGTTTGAATGCAGAAGGCTTTGAAGGATGGTTAAAATTATATTTGCTACCCTCCCTCGACATTCCATCAATATTAATAATGGATAATGCTCCTATTCATCGTAAAACTGCCATTAAAGAATTGGCTAAAGAAGCAGGTCATGAAGTTCTTTTTTTGCCGAAATATTCTCCTGATTTAAATGATATTGAGCATGACTTTAGTGCCTTGAAACGAGCTAGAATGTACGCTCCTATTGACACGTCTCTTGATGAAATTATCCGTTCTTACTGTGGCGTTTAGCGTCTCAGCTTTATTCGAAACTACTATAAAATATAAAGAGGTGGGTAACTTATATGGAGCAAGGAACTGGATAGAGTATGGATTAAAGCAAATAAAGAATGAACTGGGGTGGGCAGATTTTAGAATGATGGACTATTCCAGAATAGAAAAATGGCGGGAAATAGTGATGAGCGTATATTTAATGGTAAGTCTTCAGATAGAAAATTTGCCTCCGCATGATAACTTCTTAAACAAATCAAAACAGACTAGGAAGATAGCTTATCAGAATATACAAAAACGTCCTTGGTGGAATCAAAAAGTGGATGGAAAAACATACTTAACAACATGAGATTAATAATTCAGCCATTATGTTACTTTAATTTATTAAAGCCGTGGATGACGGTGATTTATACACCTCAGTTATTGAGAAACTTCCATTGCTTATTTGACAAATTGAAGAAGGCAGTAATGGCCTTAGGAGACCTTATTATTGCTCCAATTATTTTACCTTCCCACCTACACTGATAGAAGAGCGATATCATCTTTTCTTTATATTTTCTTTAGAAATCACTTCTAAAGAGTACCTTGAAAGTATCGGTGCAGAAGTCATCGACGTTGATGAACTTAAGCAACGTGTTCTATGCTTTGCTATCAATGATCTTGTACGGAAAATAGCTTTTGCTGGTCACATTGACCCAGACGACATAATAGAGTACTACACCATAATAGAGTACTACACCATTGAGTTTGGTGGCGGATGTGTCGAGGAACAACACTACCGTTGGGTGCTTGAGTTGAACCCTAAACTCCCATTCGACCCCGATAGGAATTAACCCTATCAAATGGGCTAACATAGTACTATCGCAGGGGCGCAACAGTAGGTGGAAAGTATCGGGATGACAGGATTTGAACCTGCGACATCCTGCTCCCAAAGCAGGCGCGCTACCAAGCTGCGCTACATCCCGTGGTGCAACCCCCTCAATCTTAGGACACATTTCCCCCGATCGCCAGGGGTTGACCGGACGAATATTACCCCAAGGTTCCCCAAGGTTCATTAAGATGCTTGTAAATGGCTATAACGAGCTAGGGCAATGAGGGGAAAATATTGGCGGTAGTAGTGATAGCGGATATAAAAGTGACAGGGAAAACCGGTGCCGGTATATTCTGCTTCTTCCCAGGTGCCCTTGGGGGTTTGTCCCTGGACAAGAAAAGCCACGCCCCCCTCGATCGCCGTGGTTAGTTTGGCATCTTGTCCCAGGCTGGGTAAATATTTGAGGGCATCTAACAAACCAATTAGGGCCCAGGCTGTTTGGGAAGCAGTGCTGTTACCTTGACCCTTTAACTGCTTGTTTTTATAACTTTCACAGGTTTCTCCCCAACCCCCATCCGCATTTTGACAGCTCAACAACCAGGCGATCGCCGTTTTGATTTGGGGGGCAAAACGTTGGGCATCGTAAATGGCTAGGGCAGAAAGGGCCCCGCTGGTGCCATAGAGATAATTCACGCCCCAGCGGCCGAACCAACTACCATCCTGTTCCTGTTCTTGGAGTAAATAGGTCAAACCCCGTTCCACTCGTGGGGAATCCATGGTCAAACCACAGGCTCCCAGCATTTCAACCACCCGGGCGGTAATATCGGCGGTGCTGGGGTCAATCATGGCTTTCAAATCACCGTAGGGTAACTGGTTAAGCCAATCTTGGTCATTGTCAATGTCAAAGGCGGCCCAGCCTCCGGTTTTACATTGCATGGTGGCTATCCACTGCAAGGCCTTATTAATGGCCCCCTGTTTACGTTCCTCATCGGGGAGGGTAATGCCCTGTAACGCCATCATCACCACGCAGGTGTCGTCAATGTCAGGGTAGAAATTATTATCAAATTCAAACGCCCAAGCTCCCGGTTCACCGTGGGGATTTTTGATCTGCCAATCGCCGTAGGTGAGAATTTGTTTATCCAACAACCATTGCCCCGCTTTAACCAAGGCGGGATGATCCTTACCTAGATCCGCTTCCGCCAAAGCCCGCACAACCCAGGCCGTATCCCACACAGGGGAAACACAGGCTTGAATGGCATAGCTATCTTCCGTTTCCACCGCGAAATTATCGATCGCCGCTAGGCCCCTTTGCACATAGAGATCGTTAACGTCATAGCCCAACACTTTCAACGCCAGCAGGGAATTCAGCATAGCGGGAATAATGCCGCCCCAATCGCCACTGACTTCTTGTCGTTCTAAAATCCACTTTTCCGCCAGGGCCAAACCCTGTTCTCGGAAAGGTACTACCTTGGCTTGTTCCTGTAGCTTAAATAGGCTATCCAAACCGATGAAAATATCCCAAATAGTGCCACTCTCCGGCAATTTATACTGGACATTTTCCATCCCTTCCGCATAGAGTTCGTCCACCCGCAGACCCTGGGCAATGTCGTAAACGGGCTTTTGGTCACAAACAATCATCAGGGGGACCGTACTAGAACGGGCCCAACTGGACATTTCGTAAATGTTAAAGAAAAAATTGTTGGGCAAAAGCATCACCCAGGGGGGAATGGAAGGAGTACCCCGCCAGTCGTAGCAACCGATTAACGCCAGATGCATTTTGGTAAAAATGCGGGATTTGCTAATGCCCCCCCGGCCGACAATGAAATTTTTCGCTTTGACCAAGGCAGGATCGGTGGCTGGAACCCCCAAAATTCGCAGGGCAGTGTAGGCTTCCACACTGGTACTTAGTTCACCGCCATCACCATAGTACAGTTCCCAACCGCCATGGTCCCGTTGTTGTTGCAACAGGTAATTCTTCGCCTTCTCCAGGGGTCTTTGGGCCGCTGTGCCCCAAATTTTGTGCAGTATGACCACTTCGGCAGTGATGGTGACATTGGATTCCAACTCAGACCACCAGTAGCCATCGGCATATTGTTCCGATAGCAGGAAGTCCCGACTAGCGGCGATCGCCTGGCGCACCTGCTCGGTGCTAGGACAAGGAACGGAGGGAGAGGCGGCAATAACCATGGACAAAGTTGTAAATTTTTCTTTACAAAGATAACAGATGGATTAGGGAACGCCGCATCTTGCCTTGGTTAGGGGTTTGCAAAAAAAATTCTTCCCAATAGGTGGAGCAGACCTTTGGTGGAACTTTAAATATGGTCAAGAAAAACCGAGGAAAAAAGTATTCTGAAGTCTGACCCCACCGCTGGGAGGATGAATTCAATTTTGGCTTATGGGTTAGAGTTTGGCTCCACAACCAGAACAGAAACGATGGGTGATGAAATTTTGGGTTTGGCAATGGTTGCACTCCACCATCCGGGGACCATTGTCCCGTACCGGCACTTCCGGTAAACCTAGCATTTGGGCATTACTCATGCCGGGGGCAATCATAGGGTAACAGTTTTCATCTTTTTTGACCACCACATCCATCACCACAGGACCATTGTGGGCTAGCATTTCGGCGATCGCCGGGGCCAAATCTTCCCGCTTGCGCACAGTAATACCCTTGATGCCATAGGCTTCACAGAGGAGATTAATGTCTGGCATGCCCTGGGACATGTTAGAAGCAGAATAACGTTCTTCGTAGAAAGTTTGTTGCCACTGACGCACCATCCCCTGCCAACCGTTATTGAGAATAATAGTTTTAACCTGGATGTCGTACTGGGCTAGGGTTCCCAGTTCCTGAAGATTCATTTGGAAGCTGGCATCTCCACTGATGCAAATGACCGCTTCGTCCCCCACTCCCACTTTGGCTCCCATGGCGGCAGGTAAACCAAAGCCCATCGTACCCAAGCCAGCACTGGAAATCCATCGGCGGGGGCCATTGTTCAAAAACTGGGCCGCCCACATTTGGTGTTGTCCCACATCGGTGGTGTAGTAGGCATCGGGGGCCTGGCGACCAATTTCGTGTACTACCTCCTGGGGGGCAATAGTATCCTCATAGTGGGGCACCTGGAGGGGGTAATCGGTCCGCCAATGATCAATGCGATTTAACCATGCCTGGGTGGTATGGGGATGGGTGGGGTAATCCAATTCCCGGGCCCGCTGCAAAAGCTGTTCTAAAACATGGCGTACATCCCCCACAATGGGCACATCGGGAGCCCTGTTTTTTCCCACCTCCGCCGGGTCGATGTCAATGTGAATTACTTTGGCGCGGCTAGCAAATTCGTCTAGTTTGCCAGTTACCCGGTCGTCGAAACGGGCCCCCACCGCAATCAACAAATCACATTCGCTGACGGCAAAGTTGGCATAGGCGGTGCCATGCATACCCAACATACCCACCGAAAGGGGATGGTTTTCGTCAAAAGCCCCAATTCCCATCAGGGTGGTTGTTACCGGCAACTGGAACCTTTCCGCAAATTCCTGCACCTGGGCATGGGCATTGGCGGCGATCGCCCCTCCCCCTACGTAGAGCAAGGGATTTCTGGCCTGCTCCAACAATTGCAATGCCGCATTAATTTGTCGGGGATTACCTTTAACCGTGGGGCGATAACCCGGTAGATTAACGTCACCGGGGTCGAGGGGAATGTACTCACATTCTTCTAAGCCCACATCCTTGGGAATATCGATCAAAACCGGCCCGGGACGACCGGTGCTAGCAAGATGGAAAGCCTCAGTAACAATGCGAGCCATATCCGCCGCACTACGTACCACATAGGAGTGCTTAACGATCGGTAAGGTGATGCCAAAAATGTCAATTTCCTGGAAAGCATCGCTACCAATCATGGCACGGCCCACCTGTCCAGTAATCACCACCATGGGCACCGAGTCCAAATGGGCATTGGCAATGCCGGTCACCAAGTTAGTCGCCCCTGGTCCAGATGTACCGAAACAAACTCCCACTTTACCTGTGGCTCTGGCATACCCATCCGCCGCATGGGAAGCTCCTTGTTCATGGCGCACCAAAATATGCTCAATTTCCCCCGCCGCTTCAAAGCGGTACAGTTCATCATAGATGGGCAAAATTGCCCCGCCGGGATAGCCAAAAATGTGTTTGACCCCATGGCGTTTCAGGCTATCCATCAGGATATAAGCCCCGGTTTGCCGTTGGCTAGGAACAGTTTTCAGGAAATTTGTTTTGGGATTAGGAATTGATGCAACCACTGGACAAATCGCTTTAGGAAGCGTAGGCTAAGTCTTCTAATTTTAACTCAATCGGCGATGGGCTCCCTATGGCAAAAGAGGAAAAGTTAACAAACTTACATCATTTAGGTCAACTGAAGTAAATAAAGACTAGTATTTACTGGGACCTGGGTTTAGATAGATGAACATAGGATGACTACCGAACAAGATTAAGTTGACCTTCTTCAGGGAGGATTTCAATTTATTAACTAGCCCAAAAAACGATACCGCCATTAGGAAATATATCACCCCTACCGGAGGAACTTTGGCGGGTAGCCTGCACCGAATTTGTTTACTTAAGCATTAACTTTAGCTTCTGTTTTAGAACTTACCTCCGCCTCTTCGGCGATCGCCAATATTTCTCGCTCAAAAGCCACCTGGGCCCGGTTGGTTCTTCCCCCTAAATAAATTTCCCGTTGACCATCCCCATCAACGCTCAATAACCAGACCTGGGAATGGGAAACATAACTCATCATTACTCCCACCATCAACAAGCCAAAACCAAGATAAACAAAAGGAATACCGGGATCAGCTTTAATCTGTAAACCGGTGCTACCCACCAACTCTTTAATTGTTATATTCACTCCATTAATTTCCACCGTAGAACCAGCCCGCACTGCATCGGTCAAATTGCCCTCTTGGTCATAAATGATCATTGTACCTTGGAGGTCTTTAACTAATAGGGCGGCACCTTCGCTAAAGTCAGTTTTAGTGGGAATGTAGGCTCCCCACAACTGGCCACCATTGGCGGTTTGTAAAGGGGCCATGGGAAGTTGCAACACAGGACTATTGTTGAGTTGTACTTTTACCCCCGCAATGCCCCAGTTAGTTTGATAAAAAGTAACGCCTCGATGACGTAGGGGATGGTTAACGGAGATGGTTTGCCGGTCCAATTCTTCCCCTTGATTATTAACCACGGACAAATCAGAATAGAACTGATCAATGGCGCCATTTTCCGTGTAATTAATCCAGAATCGATTGACTTTAATGCCCCAATCCTTGGGAATTTGACTGTCGGCAAGGGGGCCTTTCTCGATAATATTACTTACCTGGAATGTTTCACCACTGGGAATCATATGTTGGGCAAAAAATCCCGTCAATGCTCCCCAAATTGCCCCCCCTAAAATGATTAGCATGGCGCCATGGACAATGATAGGACCGACTTTTCCCATCAGACCTTTACGGGCATAAACACTGTCACCTTCTTGGAAGATTTTGTAACCCCTATCCCGGAGTAAGCTCTCAATTTTATTTATATCTCCATCGGGTAACGAAAAACTTAAAGCTAGTTTTTTAAACTGCCTTGGTTGGTGATAAAACTGCCAACTGCGGGCTGCTTTTAAAGCAGGAAATTGACGATTAAAGGTACAGGCAGTCAAGCTAGAACCGAAAAGTATTAGGAGCCCCAAAAACCACCAAGTTCGATAGACCTGATTTAAACCTAGTTGTAAAATTACTTGCCAACTTAAGAATCCAAATAGAGCTGGATCTTCAGGATAATTCTGTTGGTAAAAACTTAAACTTTCCCCCTGCTCAATTACCGTACCACTGATACTAAAAACAGCAATTAATAGTAAAAGGGCGATCGCCAGACGGAGATCTGCCAGGGTTTTGAGGCACTGCCGACCTAACTGCTGAAAAAAGTTACTAGGGGAAGGATTGGCAATGGTCATGAAAGAGGTGACAGCGTTAAAGATAGCCCTATCATTGTGCCCCGATCGCCGGCCCCATGGCAATGGAATTTGGCCGATGATCAACAGTTGCTTCTAGACTCTAATCCTGTGGGAAATTCTACCCATTGACTAATCTGCGACCCCGGGGCAGCATGGCACTAGGGCCCCGGCAAGTTGTGGTTAAGTCAATATTGATGTGATTAATGGGCACCCAACCCGCCAGGAAATTAAGAAACAGAGTTTTCCCCCACCCACACAACCATCGTAAGGAAAAACCCATGGCTAATGATCAGGTACCGGCCAGTAAATGTCCTGTAATGCACGGAGCAAATACAACCGGGCAGAACGGCAATCTCAACTGGTGGCCCAATGCGCTGAATCTAGACATATTGCATCAGCATGACCGTAAAACAAATCCTATGGACGATGGGTTTAACTATGCCGAAGCGTTTCAACAACTGGATTTAGCTGCTGTTAAACAAGACCTACACCATTTGATGACCGATAGCCAAAGTTGGTGGCCCGCCGACTGGGGTCATTATGGTGGATTAATGATTCGTATGGCCTGGCACGCTGCTGGCACTTATCGCATTGCCGATGGTCGGGGTGGGGCCGCCACTGGCAACCAACGCTTCGCCCCCCTGAATAGCTGGCCAGATAACGTCAATTTAGACAAAGCCCGCCGCCTACTCTGGCCGATCAAAAAGAAATATGGCAATAAACTTTCCTGGGGAGATTTGATCATTTTGGCTGGCACCATGGCCTATGAGTCGATGGGGCTCAAGGTTTACGGTTTTGCCGGTGGTCGGGAAGACATTTGGCACCCGGAAAAGGACATTTACTGGGGAGCAGAAAAGGAATGGCTTGCTTCCAGTGACCATCGCTACGGCAGTGAAGACCGGGAAAGCTTAGAAAATCCCTTGGCCGCCGTACAAATGGGATTAATTTACGTTAACCCTGAGGGGGTGGATGGGCACCCGGATCCTTTATGCACAGCCCAGGACGTCCGCACTACCTTTGCCCGCATGGCCATGAATGACGAGGAAACCGTTGCCCTTACCGCTGGGGGGCACACCGTAGGGAAATGCCATGGCAACAGTAAAGCTGAGCTTATAGGGCCAGAACCAGAGGGAGCTGATGTGGTGGAGCAGGGCTTGGGTTGGCACAACCAAAACGGCAAAGGTGTGGGGCGGGAAACTATGTCCAGTGGCATTGAAGGGGCTTGGACCACCCACCCTACCCAGTGGGACAACGGTTATTTTTATATGTTGTTCAACCACGAATGGGAACTGAAGAAAAGTCCTGCCGGGGCTTGGCAATGGGAACCGGTCAATATTAAAGAGGAAGATAAACCCGTCGATGTGGAGGACCCGAATATTCGCCACAATCCCATCATGACCGATGCCGATATGGCCATGATTAAGGACCCCATCTACCGACAAATTTCCGAGCGTTTCTATCGGGAGCCGGATTATTTTGCGGAAGTATTTGCCAAGGCCTGGTTTAAACTAACTCACAGGGATCTAGGACCAAAGAGCCGTTACCTTGGCCCCGATGTGCCCCAGGAAGATTTAATTTGGCAAGACCCCATTCCCCCAGTGGATTACACCCTTTCTGAAGGGGAAATTAAGGAGCTTGAACAACAAATTTTAGCCTCCGGCCTCACCGTTTCCGAACTAGTCTGCACTGCCTGGGATAGTGCCCGCACCTTCCGTAGCTCCGACTATCGAGGGGGAGCCAATGGAGCCCGGATTCGTTTAGAACCCCAAAAGAATTGGCCCGGTAATGAACCAACTCGATTGGCAAAAGTCTTGGCGGTGCTGGAAAATATCCAAGCTAATTTTGCTAAGCCGGTCAGTCTAGCGGACTTAATTGTGCTAGGAGGGGGAGCGGCGATCGCCAAAGCGGCCCTTGATGGGGGGATCGAGGTTAATGTACCTTTTCTGCCCGGTCGAGGGGATGCCACCCAAGCCATGACCGATGCAGAATCCTTTACTCCGTTGGAACCGATCCACGATGGTTATCGTAACTGGCTAAAACAGGATTACGCTGTGTCCCCGGAGGAATTGCTGTTGGAGCGAACCCAATTAATGGGACTAACGGCACCGGAAATGACTGTTTTAATCGGTGGTATGCGGGTGTTGGGTACTAACCATGGCGGGACTAAGCATGGAGTCTTTACCGATCGGGTGGGAGTACTCAGTAACGACTTCTTTGTTAATTTGACTGATATGGCCTACCAATGGCGGCCAGCGGGCAACAATCTCTACGAAATTGGCGATCGCCAAACAGGGGAAGTGAAATGGACTGCCACCAAAGTAGACCTGGTGTTTGGTTCCAACTCCATCCTACGCTCCTACGCAGAAGTGTATGCCCAGGACGACAATCGGGAAAAATTTGTCCGTGATTTTGTGGCCGCCTGGACTAAAGTGATGAATGCCGACCGGTTTGATCTCCCTAGGGGCTAGTTGGCACAATAGAAGCATCACAAAATTCAGGCAACATTTCAGCAATCCATGGCAGACCAATTGATCCGCGCCACCGCCGCCGATGGGGGTATTCGCGCAGTGGGGGTAATTACCACCAACCTAACTGAGGAAGCCCGCCAACGCCATCGCCTTTCCTACGTTGCCACCGCGGCCCTCGGCCGCACCATGGCCGCCGGGTTACTGCTGGCTTCTAGCATGAAGCAGGAAAAATCCCGGGTAAATATCCGCATCCGTGGTAATGGCCCCCTCGGGGGTCTGTTGGTAGATGCCGGTTTAGACGGTACCGTGCGGGGGTACGTACAAAATCCTTCGGTGGAACTCGCTCCCAATGCCCAAGGGAAGTTGGACGTGGGGGGCGCAGTGGGCCAGGATGGCTTTCTCTATGTGGTGCGGGATGTGGGCTTTGGCTATCCCTACTCCAGCACAGTGGAGTTAGTTTCCGGGGAAATTGGTGAGGATGTCACCCATTATTTAGTCACCTCCGAACAGACTCCCTCCGCCCTGTTGTTGGGGGTCTTTGTGGGCAAAGATGGGGTAACTGCTGCCGGGGGGCTACTTTTACAGGTAATGCCCAAGGCTGCCCGGGACGAAGCATTGGTTGCCGCTTTGGAATCCCGATTGGGGCACTTGACCGGCTTCACGCCCCTTTTGCGTTCAGGCAAATCCCTCAAAGATATCTTTCAAGAATTATTGGGGGATTTTGGTCTGGCCATTCTGCCGGAAGTGCAACTTTTACGCTTTGATTGTCGCTGTTCCTTTCCCCGGGTTTTGGGAGCCCTAAAAATACTGGGACAAGATGAACTGGAAGATATGATCGAAAAAGACAATGGAGCCGAAGCCACCTGCGATTTTTGCGGTGAAGTCTACCAGGCCGATCGCCATCATCTGGCCCAGTTAATTGGGGAAATCCAACGGGAAAAAGCCGAAAAGCTTTAAATTCATCTACCCAGAAATGGCCAGCCAACCATGTAGTGGGGAAGGTGGAATACATTCAACGGTTGGCCTTTAGCCATTGGCGAAACTCCTTCAGGGCCGCCGTCTCCCCGATCGCCAAACTGCGTTCAATTACCAAGGGCACCTGTTCTAGAGATAAAAATGGAAAAGTGGGACTTTGGTCAACAGGTTCATACTGCCCCGACTCCGGTTGGAGCACAAATACTGCCAGGCGATCGCCGTCATAGCACCAAATCTCCGGTATGCCTAAATTGCTGTAGATTGGGAACTTGTTCAAGGAGCCACTGGTAATATCAATCTCTAATACCAAATCGGGGGGAGGATCCACCGTGAGGTCAATGTGTTGCTTGCCCCGCACCTGGGGTTCGTTTGCTATGTAATAGCAGGAATCTGGCTCCACTCCCTGTTTAGTTCGATCAATTCTTAACGTTAATGAACCAAATTTTTTAAGATTTAATCCCAATTCGTCGGTGATTGCTCGAATGAGGTCATCAATAAAGCGATTGTTGTTTTCGTGAACACCCAAAGGACTCATAATTTCTAGAATTCCACAGTCATAGGCAAATCTTTGACCTCGTTTTTCTCCTAATTCTTCTAGTAACTGATTGAACGTATTCCAACTAACTGGATTGAGCAAAATCAGATGCTCTGCTTTGGGTTTAGTTACACTTTCCTGTTTGCGAGTTTCTAGATTAACGGCCATTGCATCACCTCTCCCTGGAGATTCTATATCTTGCCCAAAAAGTTATCTTTCTACCTAGATCATACTTTGGGATACTCGGTCTCAACAATGCCAAAGATTTAATTCGCTGGCCAAAGATAAAGCAAAATAAATAAAATAATCCAAATTACATCGACAAAATGCCAAAACAAGGCGATCGCCGTCACCCCTTCATGGCCCCGATCAAAATTGTGGGGCTGGAGGGAGCGCCAATACATATAAAGCAAAAGACAGACCCCAGTGAAAACGTGCAATCCGTGAAAACCAGTTAGTAAAAAGAAAGTTCCCCCTGCGGATCCCGCATCCAGGCCAAAGGGCATACCGGCCCACTCCGCCGCCTGGCCAAACAAGAAAACAATGCCGAGACTGATGGTGGCTAACCACAGTAGGCGAAATAATTTCATTTCTCCTCGGTGCAGGGCTTTTTCGGCCAAAATAATGGCCCCGCTACTGGTAACTAGCACCATGGTATTAATGGCTCCTCTTGTCACATCCAAACCGTCTACCCCAGGGGGAAACCAGGGTTTATTAGTCAGCCGCAGAATGGTGTAGGTAACAAAAAAGCTGATAAACACCACACTTTCCGACATCAAAAAGACAGGAAAACCAAAGCCTAAATTATCCGGTTCCTGTTCTTCCGTCGGCTCAACATGGGGGAGATGATTACCTGATTCCATAAAATTTCCTCGTGTGCTTGCTCGGTTAGCGGGTTCAACGGCGGAAAAAGCCCATACTATGTGGTTACTTCGGTGGTCAAATCCACCGGGCGATCATAGCCATAGGGTTCCACTGTAATGGTAGGAATAACTTCAAAATTTTCCTCCGGTGGCGGTGAAGGTGTGGTCCACTCCAAGCCCAAAGAATTCCAGGGATTATTACCCACCCGACGGCCTTGGAAAGCCGAGGCCACCATATTGGCAATGAACGGTAAAGTAGACATGCCCAGCAGGAACGCCCCCAAACTGGCCACCACATTCCAGGCCGTGTATTCCGGGTCGTAGGAAGAAATGCGCCGCAACATGCCCTGTAGCCCAATGGGATGCATGGGGAAAAAGTTTAAATTAGCGCCAATAAAAGTCAACGCAAAATGGAGTTTGCCCCAGGCTTCGTTATACATGCGCCCAGTCATTTTCGGAAACCAGAAATAAATTGCCCCGTAAATGGCCATGGTCACGGTGCCAAAGACCACGTAATGGAAATGCCCCACCACAAAATAGGTGTTATTGACGTGCAAATCGAAGGGGGCAGAAGCTAACATAATGCCCGTGATGCCGGCAAATAGAAACATTAAAATTCCCCCCAGGCAAAACAACATGGGGGTTTTCAGTCGCAAACTACCCCGCCACACCGTTGCTGTCCAGGCTAAAACTTTGATGCCCGTAGGCACAGCGATGAGCATGGTGCTAGCCATGAAAAACATTCGCATCCAGTTGGGGGTAGCACTGGTAAACATATGGTGTACCCAGACGAAGGTGCCTTGGATAGCAATGAGAAAAGAAGAAATAGCGACAGTTTTGTAGCCAAAAAGCGGTTTACGGGCAAAAACCGGCAATATTTCCGAAAATACGCCAAAGGCAGGCAAAGCCATGACGTAGACGGCCGGGTGGGAATAGAACCAAAATAAATGTTGGTAAATAATTGGGTTGCCCTGATTAAAGGGGTCAAAAAAGGTGGTGCCAAAGGAAAGGTCAAACAGCAACATCACCGCCCCGCCGGTCAACGCTGGCAGACAAAAGAGTTGCAAAATTTGGGCGCTTAAAATTGTCCAGACGTAAACGGGCATTTTTAACAGGGTTAGCCCCGGTGCCCGCAATTTCCAAACGGTGGTGACAAAGTTAACCCCCCCCATAATGGAAGAAATGCCGGAAGTGGCCACTGCCAAAAGCCAAAGAAATTCGCCATTGATGAAATTACCCGACGGATTTTGAATGCTTACTGGAGGATAGGACCACCAGCCCGCCTGGGCCGTCCCTGTGGGTAGAAAAAAGCTACCAATCAATAACACTCCCACCACTGGCATTAGCCAAAAGGCGATCGCATTCAATACCGGAAAGGCTACGTCCCTGGCACCAATCATCAGGGGAATTAAGTAATTGGCTAACCCCACATTGGCTGGAAAAATCCAGAGGAAAATCATGATGGTGCCGTGGAGGGTAAATAGACCGTTGTAGAGGCTACGGTCCACCACGTCCAATTGGGGGGTGAGTAATTCTGCCCGGATAATCATGGCCAATAATCCCGCCACTAAGAAGAAGCAGAAGGACATCAGTAAATATTGAATGCCAATGACTTTGTGATCGGTGCTGAATTTGAGATAGTCGTGCCAGGGGCGTTGAAAGGGAACCGATGCGGTGGGCTGGTTAGTCATGCGCTCTGAGCGGGAAAGGGCAGTGCTTGTTTATTTTTAACAGAAAGCCATGCCGTGGGCCCCATTGTTCCTAAATTTGTTCTGGATCAATGTCTAGTCTCCTAAATTTATTCTCCAGGCGATCGCCATTGGTTTATTCAACATACTTGTCCCGATCGCCGTTGGTTTGTTGTAAAAGACGATGGAGTTCAGGCCATTGTTGGTTACTAATTAGGGTAATTAGCTGATCCAGGTGCTGACGATAGTCTTGCAAACTTTTTAGCAAAGCCCGTTGGTTATAGGTGGCCATCATGGTGCCCAACTCCGGGTTGCCGCCTCCCACCCGACTGGTATCCCGAAAACCCGAACTGGCCAAATTTTGGGCTAGTTTGAGAATATCCCCATCTTTTTCACCGGCACAGGCTTGGATTAAAGCAGCACTCACCATTACAGGTAAATGGGAAATCCAGGCTACTGCTTGGTCATGGTCTGCGGGAGTGCAGAGGTAAATTTTTACCCCCAGGGGTTCCAACACTGAACGTAAACAAGCCAATTGCTCTGGGTCAGTATATTCGGTGGGAGTGAGCACATAGGGAGCGTTGACAAATAAATTTTCTTCCGCCCCGTCGATGCCCTGGGCCGCTGTGCCGGCCATGGGGTGACCACCAATGAACCCAGACCAAAGTTGACTGGCCGGCTCGGCGATCGCCGTTTTTACAGAGGCCACATCAGTGACAATGGCTGTGGGCGATAGATGGGGAATAAGCTTCTCTAGGGTAGGCAAAATTAATTGTATAGGAGTACAAAGAAAAATTATTTTTGCTGTTTGGAGAAGAGATAAATCTTGACCCGCTTCATCCACCAATTGTCTTTCCACTGCTTTTTCACAGGTGCTTTGTTGCCGAGAAACCCCAATCAAATAATGGCCCCGACGACGCAAGTCTCCCGCCAAGGAAGCCCCAATTAAACCCAAACCAACAACACCAATTTTCATTTAATTTCAAGTCATCTTCATTGATTTTTATCAAATTCCATTGAGAAGTTCAAATGGTTAAGAAAATCACCGAATTGATTCAATTTTTGCAAGGATCATCTATGGGGGGATGCAGTCCCGTTTTCAACCAAAATCGTCGTGTTTCCTGGATAGAATCTTCCTCTGGATAACGGGTATCATTTAAATCAAGTCGGATACACGTCGCACGACCGGTTGTCGTGGTTCCTTGTATTATTATCCCTCTATTTGTCCAAATGAAATGTTCTGCCCAATTCTGTTGGCGGGGGTTAAAAATGGCAACAATAGTCTTAGTTTGTGGATCTATACTGGCGACAAAGTTGTAGCGCCTCTCGTTACAACGACGACAAGCAAGGGCAAGGTTATTAAATGCGTCAGAACCACCTAAAGATTTCGGAATTACATGATCAATGGTGAATCTGTTTGCACTCAATCGTTCTGGGGAATGACAATATTCACAGATATATCTTGCCCGTTGCCGAATAGCTTGTTTGAGATCTTCACTGATTGGCATCTTGGGCTGCTAGCATTGCGTTAATGTGTGTAAAAATACGGTCTAATTCACCAATAGCATCCAATTCAGCAATTTCTTCGATGGTAATTTTGTCGGATTTTTTCTTTTGTAAAAGATCTTCCATTCGTAATTGTAAGGATTCATTAAACTTGAATAAATTCCAGCTACCGACCTTTTCTAGATGAATTTCATGAACTAGAGAAGATGGTTTGCTAAAAGTTGTAACCATTTAAAACCTCACGAGCATTTGTTTGGCAAATTATTATTGTTTTAATTAGCCAAATTATAACGTTTCCAATATCAAACAAGGCTAAATCAGACATGACTGTTTCTTTAATTTCTAGAGGTGAACTCTGCCAAAAACTCTAATAGTGCCAGGGGAGCCACAGGGTTTCCTTCTTCATTCAAAGGCGGACTATAGCAGGCAAAAATGGTCGGTGACGGGGCCGGCAAACAAGCCAAAATTAGGCCACTGACCCCCGATTTGCAAATAAAGCCGGTGCGCCGAAAAAACGCTTCTGACATTTCATACAGTCCTGCTTTGGCCATGGTGGCTTTGACCCTGGCAGTGGTGTCCGGTTGTAACGGCGGCTGGGGACATTGCAACATTAGGCCTAGCTTGAATAAATCCTTGAGGCAACCACTCAAACAACAAAGTTGGTTATAGGTTTCTAGAGCCAGGGTCGCATCTTCCACATAACCTTTTGCTGCCAACAAATGGGCGATCGCCAGATTGCGGGGATTGGGTAGGGAATGGACTGAAGCCAATAGTTCCTGATCAAGCCAGAGTTGACATTGGGCGGTGTGGTTTAACCAAGTGAGAAAATTTTCACACCGTTGCTCTATCGTTGCCCCCGGAATATGACCCGCTAGGCAGATGGCGCCACTGTTGACCATGGTGTTGCGGGGATAACCCCCATCCTGCTCCAATTGCTCCACGGAATTAAAAGGTAAATGGGAAGGGCGATCGCCAACTTTTTGCTCGGCCCACTGCCAACCCCGGTGATGGAGTATGTAAAGCCACAGAAAGGGTTTGACCACACTCATCAAACTAAACGTTAAGTCTGTATCTCCTGCTTCGTAAATAATGCCGTTTTGGTCGCCAATGTCTAGGGCAAAATTACCTGGATCGACCAAGCTCAACTGAGGAATGTATTGGGGTAACTTACCGTTGAGGGCCTGAAGACGGGCAGCTTCTACCCATGTTTGCCATTGTTTGGTTGTAATGGCTCTGTAATTGGCGATCGCCATGGCATTAGGTTTAGGTATAGATTGATGATGTACGACTTTGGGATCTGAGTTTACGCCAATCCCCATCGTTATTCACCCTTTGTGATTCGTTGCGTCCTCCATGACCGTTTCTCCCTTTGATTTCAGTCACTATTTCACCTACCAGGAAATAGACCAGTTTTTACAACAACTACAAACTAGCTATGGTTCCCTGCTAACGGTGCAAACCATTGGCCAAAGCTATGCCGGCCGGGACATTTGGGTGGCGATCGCCACCAATCAAGCTACGGGGGATTATCGCAATAAACCTGGTTACTGGATCGATGCCAACACCCACGCTGGGGAAGTAACAGGATCGGCCGTGGCCTTGTATTGCCTGCATCAACTGATGACCAAGTATGGGGAAGATGCCCAAATTACCCATTTACTCGACCACTACACCGTTTACGTCCTGCCCCGGCTAGCCATGGATGGAGCGGAGAAATATTTAACCACCCCCTACCTATTGCGCTCCAGTGTGCGACCCTATCCCTACCCCGAAGAAAGAGATGGTCTTTACCCTGAGGATGTCAACGGTGACGGTTTAATTTTACAAATGCGCCTTCTCGATCCCTGCGGTGCCTGGAAAATTTCTGATCAAGATCCCAGGGTAATGATCGGGCGATCGCCAGAGGAATTTGGTGGTGAATATTACACTTTGTTGCCAGAGGGTCTGGTCCGTAACTATGACGGCTACGAATTTGACCTCGCCCCCACCCAGGAAGGACTAGATTTTAACCGCAACTATCCCCACCAATGGGCCCCAGAAGGACAACAACAGGGTGCCGGAGATTTCCCCTTTTCTGAACCGGAAACCAGAGCAGAGGCAGAATTTTGGCAACAGCATCGCAATATTAACGGTTTTATTAGCTACCACACCTATTCAGCGGTGATTCTGCGCCCCTACGCTTCCCAAGCAGATGAAAATTTACCCGTAGAAGACCTAGAGGTGTACAAAATTCTTGGGCAAAAAGGCAAAGAATTGACTGGTTACAATTGCATTTCCGCTTACCACGATTTTCGCTACCATCCCAAGGAAGTCATCTACGGGGTGATGGATGATTATGCCTATGACCACTACGGTTGGTTTGGTTTTACAGTGGAACTTTGGGACGCTCCCACTGCGGCCGGCATTGAAAAAGAAGATTTAATTGAATGGTTCCGTTGGCATCCCCCAGAAGACGATTACAAACTGATGCAATGGAATGACCAAGCGTTGAGCGGCGAGGGTTTTGTCCATTGGCAACCCTTTGACCATCCCCAACTAGGCAAGGTGGAAATTGGCGGTTGGAGTTTTAAAACCATGTGGCAAAATGCTCCAGCTCAGTTTTTACCCGAACTCTGTGAGCAACAGTTTCGCTTTGCCATTACCCATGCCCTCATGGCTCCCCGTTTGGCAGTGGCTAAAGCCGAAATTACTGCCCAAGGAGAAAATATTTACCAAATCACAGTGCAATGGGAAAATCAGGGTTTCTTGCCCACCTACACCAGTCAAAAAGCCCTAGAAAGGAAGGCGGTGCGCCCCATTCAAGTTACTTTGAAAAAAACAGATAGCGTCACTTTAATCACCGGCAAAATTCACCAGGAATTACCTCACTTGGAAGGGCGTTCCAACAAAGCGAAATCTTCCTTAGCCAATGGCATTGATTATCGCCGTCACTTGATTTGGGTAATTAGGGGTAACCCCGGAGAAAAGTTAACCATTACTGCCCAGGCTGAGCGGGCTGGCACGGTTAAAGTAGAATTGACTTTACCCTAGATCTTGTTTGGAAAGCTGTGTTTTGGAGTTGAAATTCCCTCTGCCCTCATTCACAAGGGGAAAATAATTGAAAAATCACTCTTTTTAAGAGAGGTTTAGGGAGATAAATCGTTTGATTTTGAGTTTTCCAACAAACTCCTAGAACGTGAGCAATAGCACATTTTTTAACTAACTTAATAAACAAAAAAAAGAAATGGGCATGACTATAATTTTGATATTGGTAGCGTTAGTAGTGATATTTCTACTAGTAATTTTCCTTCAGACAGGAACACCCACTGCTCCTCGAGATATTACCTATACCAAGGAAATTATTCAGCAATTATCTGCCAGTGAAAAAGAACAAATCATGGTACTGCTAAGGCAAGGCAAGAAAATTGAAGCGATCAAAGTCTGCCGTTCCCTAACTGGTTGTGGGCTAAAAGAAGCTAAAGACACAGTAAAAAAGCTGCTGGAAACTTTCTGATTCTCATCAAATACCCATCACTCTAGGCTTATCTACTTAACCTAGCAGAACCGTTAAAGGAAATTGTTTTGATTATGCTTTTATCAACGAGGAAACAATGGCTACTCACTCTAATTTCTTTACTGGCGATCGCCGTTAATGGCTGTGATCGAACATCTCCTCGGGAAGTAGTGGTCTACGTCTCCGTTGATCGCATTTATGCGGAACCAATTTTAGAAAAGTTTTCTCAGGCAACTGGCATCAAGGTATTGCCGGTTTATGACGTGGAAGCAACTAAAACCACAGGGCTGGCCAATCGTCTGTTACTGGAAAAAAATCGTCCCCAGGCGGATGTCTTTTGGAGTGGGGAGTTTGTGCAAACCCTAATGCTTAAACAACAAAATGTACTTGTGCCCTATACCTCCGCCAGTGGTGAACAGTTGCCAGCCCAATATCGAGATCCCCAAGGTTATTGGTACGGAGTTGGGGGACGAGCGAGGATTTTACTGGCTAACACCGAAAAGCTAGCGGAAAATCAATATCCCCAATCATTAACCGATCTGGTGTCCCTGGCCACTGGAGGCCAACCTGTGGGCATTGCTTATCCCATTTTTGGTACCTCCGCAACCCATGCCGCGGCTCTCTATGCCCATTGGGGAAATGCCCAGGCCGAGCAATTTTATCGTTCTCTCCAGGAAAAGGGAGTGGGGGTGGTGGACGGTAATTCGGTGGTTAGGGATTTGGTTGTTAACGGTCAATTGGCGATCGGGCTGACGGATACCGATGATGCTTGTAGCGCAGTGGCCAAGGGAGAACCAGTGGAGATAATTTTCCCCGATCAAGGGCCAGGACAAATGGGAGCCTTTGTGTTGACTGGCTCTGTGGCATTAATTGCCAACGCTCCCCACCCGGAAGCGGGCCAAGCTCTGGTGGATTTTTTAATCGCTCCCAGTACGGAAGCTGAATTAATTCAACTTGGGGGGAGTCAGTTACCCCTCCATTCCAGTTCTCCAGTTTCCACCTGCCTGGAAAATTTCGTGGTCAAACCGATGGCAGTCAATCCTACCCAGGTATTTGAACAGTTGGAGACTTCTAAGCGTGATTTACAAACTATTTTTGTGCGCTGATGCGATCGCCAACTAGCTTTGGGGGGTACTGGGAAAAATTGGGGTTGGTGGTTTCGGCCCTGGTTATTTTTAGCCCACTGTTGGCCCTGGTCATTGGGGCTTTCATGGGCATAATGGCAGGTCACCTGGATTGGTTGGCGCTAGCATTACCCTGGGGGCGACGGGGACATCTGCTTTGGCAAAGCGTTAAATTGGCCGCAGTCGTGGCGATCGCCGGCACCGTAGTGGGGGCTATGATTGCTTGTTTAGGTTGGCAATACCAGGCCGTCAGACGTTGGCGCTGGTGTCTATTGCCCTTATTATTCATACCGCCCTATATCCATGCCTTGGCCTGGTCTAAGTTAGGGACAGTATTGGGAAAAACTCTAACCCTGGTGGGTATTAATGGGGATATTCTGCCCCCTTGGTGGGGGGGTGCTGGCATTGAATTAATGGCTTGGTTACCTCTGGCGGTGGGTCTGACCCTGATTGGTTTTCTAGCTGTCCCCTTAGACACCATAGAAGCCGCTCGGTTACTAGCCCAGGATGAACAGGTTTTGCAGAAAGTGGTGCTGCCCTTAGCCATGCCTAGTTTTTGGGCCAGTGGTGCATTGCTATTTTTATTGAGCCTCACTGACTACAGCATCCCCTCCCTGTTTGGCGTCAGTTCCTACGCCCTGGAAATTTTTGCTGAATACAGCGCCAGCAACGAACCAATACGGGCTTTTTTCCTTGCCATTCCCCTGCTCCTAATATCTGCCCTAGGAATTATTTCTCTCCAAACTCCCCTACAACAAACTCTACAAAAACGCATCCAATGCCCAGCTTGGCAAATTCCCTGGCAATGGCCCCGGTGGTTACTGGCCTTCCAGGCGATCGCCATGGGTTTAGGCCTGTTCCAGATCATTGTCCCCGTCGGCAGTTTGGCGTTGATCAATTTCCAAGAGGGAGGATATCCCCTCAGCATCCTGGAGTCAGCCTTACCAGAAGCGGGGGTCACCCTCGGATTAGCCAGTTCAACAGCCATTCTTTCCCTGCCTTTGGCCCTGGTCATCAATGTCTCATTACAAAGGGAAAGTCCTTGGCAATGGTTTGTGTGGACACTACTCATTGGTGCCCTAGTTTTACCTGCGCCCCTGGTGGGGGTAGGCTTAATTGCCCTGGGGTATGCCCCTTGGGGTAATCCTTTTTACGGCGGCCTGGCCATGCCTATCCTTGCCCACCTAGCCCGCTTTACCCCCATGGCCGCCCTGATACTTTTTGCCCAACAACGACAATTAGACCCTGGCCTCTGGGACAGTACTTTTTTAGTGCCCGGGCCCCGTTGGCGTATTTGGCTTTATCTGCGTTTTCCCCTTTTACTTCCTGGTCTGTTGGCTGCTGCTGGGGTCGTCTTTGCCTTCAGTGCGGGGGAGTTGGGAGCAACATTGATTGTTATTCCTCCCGGCTATTCCACCTTGACCCTGCGGATTTATAACTATCTACACTACGGTGCTTCCGGGGAAGTGGCCCTTCTTTGTTTGTTCATGGTGGGGGGAGCGGCCATTGTCGGGGGATTCCTATCCATCGTTCTGCTGATGGGTTCATCTTTGCTGAGCCGGGGGAAAAAGTATGATCAGAGTTGAACAGGTGAGCAAAACCTATGGTTCCGTGGCGGTGTTACGGCAACTATGTCTAACTATTCCTCCAGGGGGAAAAACTGCCATTCTTGGCCGTTCCGGTAGCGGTAAAACCACCCTCCTGCGACTGATTGCTGGTCTCGATCGCCTGGATGGAGGAGAAATTTACCTTGGCGATCGCCAGGTTAGTTGTCCCCAGCATTATCTACCGCCCCACCAAAGGGGTATTGGTTTTGTTTTTCAATCTCCGGCTCTCTGGCCCCATCTCACTGTCCAGCAAAACATCGCTTTTGGCCTCGCCCACCTTAGCAAAACAGAGCAACAAGAACGCATTGAGCCATTGTTAGCACGATTAGCTATTGCCCCCCTGATAGATCGCTATCCCCACCAACTATCGGGAGGAGAAGCTAAACGGGTAGCCTTTGCCCGTACCCTAGCTCCCCGGCCGCCTTTTTTACTGTTGGATGAACCCCTTTCCAACCTTGATCAAGGTTTAAAAGAAGAGCTACTAACCTATCTTCAGGATTACTTAGACTTCACCCAGGCTTGTACCCTCTACGTCACCCATGATTTAGCTGAAGCCCAATTTCTAACCTCGGATATTCAGCTTCTCCGGGACGGTCAATTAGTCCCCCATTCCAATCCCTGAGCCCAGGAGGCTTTGTGAAAATGAAACCATGGCGTTTTCTGTTGCTATTGGGCATTTTTGTGATCCTCTCTGTGGAGTTATTGGGTTTAATGCGGCGCAATTTCCAATCCAAAAGACGCCCTGGTTGGCAAATAATTCGTCCCCCCCACGAAGTGTCAGCTCTGGTTTTACAGAATCAAATACTTTGGTCTGGGGGAAAAGATGGCGTGGTGGGTATTGATATCCAAAAGCGAGAAATTGTTAAAACCATCACCTGCGATCCCCCGGTTAATTTTGTCCAGGCTTTAGTTCTTGATCGACAAAACTGGCTCTGGATTGCCCATAACAAAGGACTGAGCTATTACGACGGTCAACGTTGCCAAGCTTATCAATCGGATGATTCCCGCTTCCGTGAACCCATCAATACCCTCTATCTCGATCGCCAGGGGCAGTTGTGGATTGGCACTTGGCAGGGGGCGGCGGTGAAAGAAAAAGCGGGATGGCGTTGGTTAGGAATGGCTGATGGTTTACCAGATTTAATGATTAATCTCATTGCCCAAGACTCTCAGGGGGGGATGTGGTTCGGTTCCTCTGTGGCTCCCCGGGGTGGCCTCAATTATTGTCTTAAGAAAACCTGTCAAAAATTCTCTACCAGCAATGGACTGCCCCATAATAATATTACGAGCCTCTGGATCAAGGACAGCAATAAGGTTTGGGTCGGAACTGGTTTCTTTGACCGAGGCGGAGCGGCCCAACTGGAAGCCAATAACTCTGGCTGGGTAGTCCGAAAAACCTTAACAGCGGCAAACGGATTGGCCGGGGCCAAAGTACGCTCCATTTACCAAGACCGCCAAGGGGTGCTTTGGCTCGGCTCAGAAAATGACGGCCTAGCTCGTTTAGCAGGAGAAAACTGGTTAACCCTGACGGAAGCAGATGGGTTAGCCAACCAAGAGGTAAAAGTCATGCTGGAAGATCAGGCGGGCAACTTTTGGATTGGTACCAAGGACGGCGTTAACTATATTCCTGCTGAACAACTGCTGAAATTAGGAGACAAGTAACCATGGACTTTGTCGAAGCCGAGCAAATGTATTATGATTGGTGTCAGCAGTTGCATGAGCGTCATATTTCAGCAACAGAATTTACTGCTTGGTTAGACCGTCTTCGGGTGCAGGATGCCCAGGGGAACTGGTGGCACATTGAACATCCCGGTGGTATGTGGCTCTGTTGGAATGGCCAAGCTTGGGAACGCAAGAATCCACCTAAAGAAGCAACCGATTCACCGCCAGGAACAGCATTAACCCAACAAATGAAAGAACCCCAAAACTTGGGACAACTCCTCGGCTGGCTCGCCGGTTCGGTACTCAAAGGAATTCCCAAGCAAATAGTTTTAGGAATTTTTCTCATTGTTATTGTTTGGCTGCTTCATCTTTTTCTACTCGTTGTCGTCAATGACGGGTTTAATCTCACTGGTACCAATCCCTGGTTCGATTCCGTTTTAGTATTAGGCGGTGAGGTGATTGCAGGTAGTTTATTCTGGATTTTCACGGGAATACTATTGTCCCAATTAATACACGGTACCCTGGGGCAATATCTTAAAGCGATCACGTCTTTCCCTGCTACAGTCGTCAGTTTTTGCCAACAGAGTAGCCAGTTCAAAGCTCCTATTCTATGGTTGGGCTTTTCCGGGGCGTTGGTATTTGCTTTGTTGTTTGGCAATCTTCTGGTCAGTCTCCAGATTCTGTTATTTACCCTAGTGGCACTCCAGGAATCCACTCACTTTCTCCGCTTAGTGCTCAAACTTAGTTGGCAAGATGCCCAAAAACTGATCCGCAAGGGTAAATCTCTCCACCCTCTGACCTCTGACCAGTGCCAACAACTTCTCTCTGGTATGGCTGTGGGTTTTGGCCTAGCGGCTCTCCTTCTCTGGCTGGCTCCCTCCCTACTGCGACTATTCTTCATCGCGGCGATCGCCGTTACGTTGTGGCAATTCTTTAGCGGAAAGCGGTCAACAACTTCTGCTCTCTCCCTATTTATTATCTTCACTGCGGGGAGTTTGACATTAGGGCAAATGGAACCGGTCTGGGCCGATGACGGCGGTTGGGCTGAATGTGGTCAGAGCCTGCAAACTTGGATTCAATGTGGAGGAACTGACCAAGCTATTTTAAATAGTGGTTTAGCTGGTTTGGCAATTTGGCTCGGATGGATTTTAGGGGGTTTACAAATTCCCTCAGCTTCCATGGCAAGCTCTGGTGTTATTTCCACCACTCCTGGTGCAACAACGTTTCCCCAAGACATTGAATATACCTATCCCGATGGACGGCACACCACCCTTGTCTATGATCCCGAAAAGGGAGGCTACATCAACATCCTCACCGGAGGATTAATTGACCCAAATGAAATCAATGCTTGGCATCAAAATAATCTGAGCACCCATCAGCAAACTGAAGATTGGCGTCGCCGCAACGAATACCTAGAAACAACGGGCCAAGATGCTCAAAGTCAAGCATTGCAGGCGATTAAAGCTGACTATGAAGAACGACAACACCTACTCAATAGAATCAGCCAGATGGAAAAGGATATATTCGAAGGAAAAATGGGATTAGGAGATTTGATGAATCCTGGACAACCAGGAGACGTTATGGCACAACTATCTCGATTAGGAGAGCAAATTGCCTCTGGTGATCCAATTGATAGGCAAAAATTACAGGCTTTGGGAAAACTTTATTCAGATAAAATTTCTGGTCGAATACTCACTGCCAATCAAATACCACAACCTGATATTTGGTTTGACTCTACAGTTGATGCGGCGATGGAAACAACAAAACAGCTTGCCACTGTTAGGGGAGAAGACGGACAATTTTCTTGGTTAAGACTGGCCGGTAGAATTGGCGCTGCTTACTTAACAGGTGGAGCTTCAGAAGCTATTTTGATTCCAACTCAGGCAATTATTAGCTCCAAAGAATATGTGGCTCAAGGAGGAGACAGCATCATAGAAGGAAGTCGTAGAGCAATGGAAACCGCCGCCACATCATTGTATATGGGGGAAATTTTGAATCGAACCATAAGAGCTATAAAACCAATTATTTCTGGTAAGCTGGCTCATCCTCCTCAACAAGCTCCCACTAAACCAACAATCACGCCCCAGCGAACTCCGGCTAAATCAATAATCACGCCCAAGCAAACCCCTACTAAAACAGCAACTACGCCCCAGCGAACTCCAGCTAAATCAACGCCTCCCCCTCAGCAAACCCCTACTAAAACAGCAACCACGCCCCAGCAAACTCCAGCTAAATCAACGCCTCCCCCTCAGCAAACCCCTACTAAAACAGCAACTACGCCCCAGCAAACTAACTCAACTATTCCGAAATATCAAATTCGGCAGAATGTAGTCAATAAAATTCTCAATGAAACAGAAAATTTGAGTCCTGAGCAACGTTTAGAGATTGCTAGCAATTTAAAAAAAGCAAACAAAATAACTGAGGCTGAATACAATGCAATCAAGAACAAAGTTAAACCACAGTTAGAAGGCAGACCAGTTGAAGGTCAAGGTGGTCATGATGATGTTGCTATGACTTCAATGGAGGAGCTTAGTCGTAAAGAGCAAATAAATGTTTGTAAGTACCGACCCAATGGTAACCATGCTGAAATTAACTTTAATGAGGCAGGAGCTTGGGACAAAATTGGCAAAAAAGAAACTTTGTTCACCTACCCTAAAAATAAATCTCCAAATGATATTGTTGCGCAAGATATTGTTATTTATTCGGCAGGAGATAAAATCTTAAAACCAGAACAAATTGCAGCAATGAAAAATAGAATACTTGTTGATCTTCAAGCTGGGCGATTGACTTGAGCTCTTTGTTGTTTTTACGGATTTAACCTATTTATTGGGAGCTATAAATTATGATTGATTTTATTAAAAAAAAAGAATCATTACTTATACCAAGAAAATCTATAAATCTTTTAATATCACATTTTCGTCTACCTTTAAGTATCCTTGGCAAGGTATTTGTAGAGACTGAAGAAAATATAAATCAAGACGACACAAGTGTTGATCAGTGGATCAATTCTTCATCCCCATTAGATCAAGAAATCATCAACTGGATTTCTTTTCTTGCCAATCCATTGTTATTAGCTGATATTCGCATTTATTACCATCAGATAAGTCAACTGCGGACTTGGGCATTGACAGGAAAAATTGAGGATGATGCCCCTTGGTTATTTATTGCCCCAGTCAATGACGGCCAAGATTACAAAATTCAACCCGTTGAGGGGCGTGATGTTCTCGTTAACTCACTCTTCGCTTATATTGAGCCTGGATCACCCATATGGGAGACGGATGTTTCGTTTCAGTGTACTCTCACTGAGTTTTCTGTATTGGTTGCTTTAGTTGATATATATAGTCGTATTCAGTACGCTTCATTGATCCTGCATCAACCAGTTCCCTTGTCAATTTCAATTGAGGATTTACTGCAGGCTTATGACAACGTAACAGAGTATGAAGATCAGCGCTATTTATTTTGGTCAATTATTCATTTCCTTCCTCAAGAACTACAAACAATTGACCAAAGCACTTTTTTAAATACAATCAAAAGATTGACTCAACGTCAATTAATTGAAAGTGATGGCGACAAAATAGCTTGGACAGAAAGTGGGCTATTTCTCATTTCATCTTTACATCGACGTCTTTGTATACTGGCCATCGATCTTCTTGGGTATAATGAAACAAATCTACTTGGTAGGCAAGGGGCTTTGTTAATTCGTGCCGAAAACTCATTATGGTTTTTTGATATTGATCCTTCTCCCAATGGTTTAGTCTCTGTAGTCAGTATTAGCCTTGATAAAGCCTATGAGCTTTTAGATGAGATTTTTACTCCTGTAGGAAAACCACAAATAGATTCTTATTCTCAATCATTAGGAACACAGACTACATCTTCATCTCTCGAGCCTTTGCCTGGAGCCTCAACCCCCAACTATTGCCAAGCTTGTCATCAATCTTTACAGGAAGGAGATAAATTCTGTACCCATTGCGGTACGTCCGTTGCGGTAATGGAACCGCCAAAACCCCAAATCTGTCCCCAATGTGGCCATACTCCTACCGCCGGAGCGAAGTTCTGTGGCAATTGTGGCTTTGTTTTGGGGGTCAAATCCTAATCTTCCCCGGAGATGAATTGCTGCAATTGCGGTAAAACTGCTTTAACGGTTGCTAACATACGATGGGGGACTAAAATGTTGCCGTCAAAACTAGCTGTGATGCTACCCCGGGGGGCGAAGGTTTCGATACGCAACCAGGTCAGAGCACCTTCATCTAGGGTAATCCCTTCAAGGCGATCGCCAATGGTATCAGCTCGAAAATATTGACGGTTATAATAAATTTCCCCTGGAGCTAGCACCACCCAAACAGGCAAATCGGTTCGATACAATTCCCGGTTGGTAGATTGGTTCAAACCAGTGGCTATGGGAACCAATATTTTGCCAAAAATGTATCCGGCCATGGCACCGATCGCCGCCCCTGGCACGGCCCCCACAAAGCCTTCCACAGAACCAAGGACAGTACCGAGCAAAGTTCCCACCCCAGCAAAAAAGGGGACTGCACAGCCGGCCATTTCTTGCATATCCTCGGCGGATTCACTGAATTGAGCCTGTCGAAGCTGTTGCCATTCATCGGGGCTATAACGCCAAAGGATCAATGGCCGCTCACTAAGGATAAATTCCCTCGCCTGGGATACATTGCCCCAAAGCTGTCCAAGAAAAATTAGCAATGTGAATAAAAATAGCAGAAAAACCAGTAGGGCCGCATAGGGCCAATCGTTGGCATCAATGGCCATGCCGAAGATAAAAAGTCCCAGGGGCAGAACCGTCAGCAATCCAAGCACAGGAATTGCGCCCCAAAAAGGATGATTGGTCAAACTGGGTAAATCTTGCCCATTGCCAGAGAAGACCATTTGCTCTGGGGCTGGGGCTTGCACTGTTTGAGCCTGAAAAAGATCCATCGATGGCAAGGATGAATTAAACCGAGTACCGCAAAAGGAACAATAGCGATTTGCGGCATCATTTTCTTGTCCGCAAACGGGACAGATTGGTGACATATTTTTGGGCATGCTCTCTCTCCTTACTTTCGGCTCCTAA
Organism: Synechocystis sp. PCC 6803 substr. PCC-P; assembly: GCF_000284455.1. GTDB lineage: Bacteria > Cyanobacteriota > Cyanobacteriia > Cyanobacteriales > Microcystaceae > Synechocystis. The sequence continues at coordinate 1,525,223 of NC_017039.1, read as the reverse complement.
CCCTAAGCTTCCCCTAGGGAATACTTTGAGTCACCTCCCCGGTTTGGCGATCGACGTTATACCAACCAAACGTAGCTGTATGACCCGGTTCTCCAGGGTTATTAACAGATTCATAAGCCCGAATTAGGTATTGTTGCGGGGTGGTTTCCACAATTTCTAGAAGAGTCTGATTCTGTGGGGCTTCCTGTTGAACTCTCTGCATCCAATCCGCAATCTCCGGCCAAGCAATCAAAAGCTCTAAGGCTTGCCGTTCCGTTAAAACATTTTCATCTATGTTAAGGGAATTATCCCTTGAGTTAGATGGACTATCCAAATCATCAATTCCTTTTACCCTCTGCCCCACTCCCACTTGTAGTTCACTGTTGGGGGGAAGAACAGTAACAATAATCTGGTCTTTATTCTGATTTAGTTCCACTGTTATCGGGATAGTTACACCGTCTTCAACTACACTGCCCTCTAGTTTTCGGCCATTGAGTGTAGGGAATTCCACGCGATCGCCTTCAGCCTCAACAACAATGACATTTCCTTCCAAGCTCATGGTAAAAATAGCTTCCCCGCCTTCCCCCGGCGCCCCTTCCATGACCATCCAGACGCCAACAAAATCTTCTAAACTTACGGCATTGGCATCAACGGGAGCCACCGTCGGAGTAGGGGAAGTAACAACGGGGGAACTGGTATTGGTGGGCAAAATTTTTACTAGCCATTGATTCCATTGGGGCAGATTGAACGCTCCCAACCACCAAAGTCCCCCTAATACAACGACAGAACTAAATAACAGGAAAAAAGGAATCCAAGGAGTTACCCCTCTTTTATGGGATGGAACTTCATCGACATTAAAGGTGGGAGGGGGAGGAGGCAATGGGGACAATGGTGGTCCAGAAAAGGAAGGTGGCTCCGACGTCAAGGCAACGGGACATCCACAGGATTCACAGAAACGAACCTGGGGGCTAAGGCGGTTGCCACAATTAGTACAAAAAACGGGAGTAGTCATAGGTGAAAACCCCGACTATAGAATTAGAAAAATTTAACTTTTTATCCGAATTTTATTCGTCCATGTTCCCCAAATAACTATCAAAATAATTGGAAAAATTAAATTATTTGGTCGTTGGTCACCGCTCCCTAAAGACCTGGCCATTGTAAAGACAGCGAATGTGAATTTGCGGTTTGGTTTGCATATTCCAAATGCAATTTTCTTCCGCTTGTTGGAACGTATAACCTTGGGCGTCGGCGCCAGACACTAATTCCCCATCAAAATATAGTTCATACCCAGGAGAGTTACTAGGAGGGCGATCACCGAAGACCTGGCCATTGTAGAGACAGCGGATATGCATTTGCGGTTTAGTTTGCATATTCCAAGTACAATTTTCTTTCGCTTGTTGGGATGTATAACCCTGGGCGTCGGGGCCAGACACTAATTCCCCATCAAAATATAATTGATAGCCCTGAGCACCAGAAGAATCTGGGGAAGAACCGCAGGTAAGATCAAGTTTGCGGCAATTTCCCGCCTGATCGCATTCCCACTGGGGACAAATCTCCTGATCTTCATCAAAGGGAGAAGACCAAACAACATTGGGCACGAGAGTTAGTAAGGCAGTGGCAATTAATAGAGGCTTATGGTTGATTCGCATTGTTTTGCTCCTGAAATTTTCGGCAAATACAAATACTTCGCTCTTCTAGCCCTATTAACCATTTTAACGACAAATTGATGGGGCAACGATTAACAAATAATGAATAAATTTTATGTTTTTCAAGATGAAAATTTGAAAATTTGATTTCCTTATATTTCTACTATAGAAGACTAATACAATTAGATCTAAAATTTGCAAGTATAAAAATCAGCAAATAGTTATATTGTTAATAATTCAATGACCCAATAACTCGTACTGTTATCTACGTGGTGAAAGCCAAAAAGACGAACAGTTTAGCCTCCTCCTCCTCGGCGATCGCCAAGCGAAATGTCATGGGAGATGTTCAGATTGAGCATTTTTTTCTAAAAGCCCTTGCTAAAACAAACCACATGTGCAGGGTGTCCCCGATGTTGACTAAATTCAGCGGACTTAAAACCTATTTTTTCCCTGGGTTGCTAGGTTTGCCCCCCGTTTTGGGCAAGCTTGTATAAGCAGATACTGTTAATTGGGTCAACTTTTTGTTACATTTATTTACAATTGATTGTTTACAATTGAAAGGTAGTCGCCTTGGAGGGCAACAGCTATGAAACCTGAATCCTTCGATCTCACCATTGAACAAATGTTTGAGTTCCGTCGCATGCAGGATGCCACCGCCAACATCAGCCAGGAGCAAGCCCTGGAACTTTTGGTCCAAGCCTCTCGACTGTTGATGATTAAATCCAACGTCATCCGGGACTTAATGCGCCAGGCTCCCCTGGAGCCCCTAGGTTAAGCACAGGCAGGCAAAAAAATTAGCTTGCTGTCTTAGCCATTAGTTACAATTTTTGACCGCCCCATTTTTTCAGGAGTGCGATCGCCATGATCAACAACGAAGCCTTTAACCTATCCTTAGAGCAGAAATTTCAACTGCAGTGTTTGCAACAGGAATATCAAGAACTAGACCGGGAGCAGACCGTTAACTATTTACTAGAAACCATGCAACAAATCATGGTGCGGGATAACCTGATCCGGGATTTGATGAAAAATTCACTCCTCCCCTAGCACAACTCTAGGTTTAGGCATCAAGCAAGGCTCTAACGGAAACCTTCGACAAAATTAAACGATCTGACCACCTTGCTTGACCGGCCAGAGAGCATCTTAATCATTGACGATGACTGTCAACAATTATCGAAAATCAACAACCCCTACTCCTCACAGTTGATTGTATGTTGTTACCCACTGTCATTCGTTTTTATTGCTTTCCTCTCTCTTTCCTTTCTAGCGGGCAGCCTGCATCTGGCGATGGCGCTGGGCTACCTGCCAACATTCCGTCACCAAATTGTGCCAGGGGACCAGGACACTAAACTCAACCCCCACCTGTTCCCCGGTGGCTTGGAACATTAATTTAGTACACTTTACTTCATCCCGTGCCTGTCGTACCCGGTCCAGTAACTCTTGTTGTTGCTCTGGGGTGAAAAAGACTAAACGCTGGCTTTCTAGTAGCTGGCAGGAGCGGCTAAACCAGTGCTCAAAATCTCCCAACAGGGGCTCTAAGATAGTTTTGAGCAGTTCTTTTTCGTCTGGTTGGGGATTGATCATGGTAGTGAAACTAGTCTTAGTCAAATGTTAAATAAAGTTTTCTGAGAATATTCTTTACATTTGTTTATATTTTAACCGGAATTGTTCAGATTATGCCAGGGGAGGGCTACTCCAAAGCAATAGGACGATCGCCAACTGACTGCCCCAAAGTAAGAAGGTAAATAGGAGTAGTAATAAATACATCCAGGGTTGGGAAAGGGGGCGCACATCCTGGGTGTCAATGCCCGTATGGTCGCTCACCAGTTGAGTTAGCCGATTAAAGCCCGCCACCCGCATGGGTAGCAGATAGGCCCTATCTTTCGACTCTGTGAGGAAATAGTAAACCAAGCCCCCCTGGCCTGTGGTGCGACATTTCAATGCGGTGACATCTGCCCAAGATAATTGCCAACCGGACCGAAAAAATTTGGGTACCCAGCGGGGATAACGCACCGCAATTCCCTCTCCATTCAGCACCACCTGTTCCGCCAAGGCAGCTACTAAAGCAACTAAGCCTCCCATCAGTCCAACGGTTAACAATAGGGTAAGTAATGCATTTCCTTGGGTGAGTTGGGCCAAAATGGGCAGGGGAACTGTCAGAGCTAGGTAGAGATTGACCAGGGTGATTTTAATCAGGGGAGAAAGGGGAAATACGTCCCGGCGGTCATTAACAAGGGCATTAGAGGGGGATGGTTGGGAAAAAGTAGATGGCATAAAAAGCTAAGGTCAAGCAAGGTTAAGAATGGTATGCTCTAGGCGAGGCAACAGCTTGGGTTAATAGTCGACAATGGCCACGCAACAAACAATTTTGGTCACCGGAGGGGCGGGTTACATCGGCTCCCATGGGGTGCTTGCCCTACAACAGGCGGGCTTTGACGTCCTTATCTACGATAACCTCAGCTACGGTCACAAGGAACTAGTGCAACCCCTGGGGGTGGAATTGGTAGTCGGCCATACTGGCGATCGCCAAAAACTAGACCAACTTTTTGCCACTAGGAATATTGCTGCTGTCATGCATTTTGCCGCCTTCATCGCCGTGGGAGAATCGGTGCAAAAGCCGGACATTTATTACCAAAACAACGTAGTGGGTACTCTCACCCTCCTGGAAGCCATGCTAGCGGCGGGCATTAAGAAATTTGTCTTTTCCTCCACCTGTGCGGTCTATGGCATGCCGAAGGAAATTCCCATGACGGAAAGCCATCCCATTGATCCCCTCAGTCCCTATGCCGCCAGCAAACGCATGGTGGAACAAATTTTGGCTGACTTTGACCAAGCTTACGGCTTCAAATCAGTTATTTTTCGCTACTTTAATGCTTCCGGCGCAGACCCCCAAGGACGCTTAGGAGAAGACCATAACCCCGAAACCCATCTAATTCCCCTGGCCCTGTTGACAGCTTTGAAACAACGTCCCCAACTTTCCGTTTTTGGTACTGATTATGACACCCTCGACGGCACCGCCTTACGGGATTACATCCATGTCTGTGACCTGGCGATCGCCCATGTATTAGGCTTGCAATACCTGCTAGAAGGAGGGGAAAGCAATATCTTTAACCTCGGTAATGGCAACGGCTTTTCCGTGCGTCAAGTAATTGAAGTTGCCAAAGCGGTGACGGGATTAGATATTCCCTATCAGCTATGTCCCCGCCGTCCCGGTGATGCCCCCATCCTGGTCGGTAGTAGTGCTAAAGCGCGGGAAATCCTTGGCTGGAATCCCCAGTACCCTGACTTACATACCATCATTGACCATGCCTGGCAGTGGCACCAAAGGCGCCATGGAGATTACAAAAAAAGCAATAAAATTTGAAGAGTTTGAAAACCGCAGGATAAAGCCAGTGTGATGTGGTGCCCACCTGATTTTGGTACGATGGGAGACTGTTTTGCCCCCCTAATCATCCTCAAAATAGTTAGACATTATGCTTAGAGCTGGAATTGTTGGTCTGCCCAATGTGGGAAAATCTACCCTCTTTAACGCCCTGGTGGCCAATGCCAAGGCTGAAGCGGCCAACTTTCCCTTCTGCACCATTGAACCCAATGTGGGGGTGGTGTCTGTGCCGGACGATCGCCTAGGGAAATTGGCGGAGATTTCCCAATCGGTCAAGGTAGTGCCCACCCGGATGGAATTTGTCGATATTGCCGGTTTGGTGGCAGGGGCCAGCAAAGGGGAAGGCCTGGGAAACCAATTCTTGGCCAATATCCGGGAAGTGGATGCCATTGTCCATGTGGTGCGCTGTTTTGATGACGATGACATTATCCATGTGTCAGGTTCTGTCGACCCGGTGCGGGATGTGGAAGTAATTGATTTGGAGTTGGTGCTGGCGGATTTAGCCCAGGTGGAAAAACGTTTAGAACGCAGTCGCAAGCAAGCCCGGGGCAATAAGGATTTGTTGGAAGAAGTGGCCATTTTGGAAAGATTGGTCGCCGCCCTCAATGAGGGTATTCCAGCCCGACGGGTAGGATTAACAGCCGAAGAACAGGAATTAATCAAGTCCCTGGGTTTACTGACCCTTAAACCGATTATCTATGCCACCAATGTCACAGAGGATGATTTGGCCGGGGGCAATGATTGGGTGGAACAGGTCAAGGCGATCGCCGCTAAGGATGAAGCCAAAGTGGTGGTGATTTCGGCCCAGGTGGAATCGGAACTGGTTGAATTACCGGAGGAGGAGCGGCAGGACTTTTTGGCTAGCTTAGGCGTGACGGAAGGGGGATTGAAATCCCTTATTCGAGCTACCTATGAATTACTGGGGCTACGCACTTACCTGACCACGGGCCCCCAGGAAACCCGAGCCTGGACCATCATCAGCGGCATGAAAGCTCCCCAAGCGGCCGGGGTAATTCACACCGATTTTGAACGGGGTTTTATCCGAGCGGAAACCGTGGCCTATGAAGATTTAATTAGCTGTGGCAGTATGCAGGGAGCCAAGGAAAAGGGATTAGTCCGCAGTGAAGGCAAAGAATATGTGGTACAGGAGGGGGATGTGCTGCTCTTCCGCTTCAACGTTTAAAGTAGTGAAGGTTATCCGAGGAAAACATTAATCCTATCCCTAGGCCGATTCTGGTCTAAACCTCTGGGGGCAATTCCAATGGCAGGGGGCCCAGTAGTCCTTTGCGGAAATCGTTCAGCAATTGTACTGCGGCCCTTTCCCGATCGCCGTTATGACGGGCATCAGCTAGGGCGATTAAATATAAATCCCCATTCATAGCTTCCGGCGGCACTTGGTAACGTTGCGTCAACGCCTCCCCCAGGGATAAATCTAGCAACAGATCCACCATGGCGATCGCCACCGCCTGATTTTCGTAGGCCGCCTCACCAATATCTTCACAAATGGCCAGCTTGAGGGCATTGGCCTGATTTTCCAGCTTGAGGGGAATGACCCCAGGGGAATCAAGCAATTCCAAACTGTCGGAAATGCGAATCCACCGTAACTGTCTGGTCACCCCCGCCCGTCGGGCACTCTCTACCACCTTACGCCCTAAAAGTCGGTTAATTAATGCAGATTTACCTACGTTAGGGAAGCCCATCACCACTGCTCGCACTGGCCGTGGTTGCATACCCCGTCGTTGCCTTCTTTCATTAACCGCCTTACCAGCTTGCTGGGCCGCTTTACTAATGGCCTTAACCCCGGTGCCCTGCTTGGCATTGGCGTAATACACCGTTTGATTTTGCTGGCGGAACCACGTTAACCACTGCTCTTGCAACTCCGGCGTGATCATGTCCACCCGGTTGAGAATGATTAATTTGGGCTTTTCTCCCACCCAGAGGGGCACATCGGGATGCTGGGACGCTAGTGGAATGCGGGCATCAATTACTTCCAGCACCACGTCAACTTTGTTTAACTGCTCCCGGAGTTGTCTTTCCGCTTTGGCAATGTGCCCGGGATACCATTGGATTAAAGCCATGAGTTGTTCACTTTTTTACTGACGAGGGCTTCCGGAGGCCACGCTCCCACCCATAACAGCTTGCCACATCCCCGTCGGAAGTTACGTTACCCTTGGGCGATCGCCAAAAATCAGCATATATACACCAATTCTAAATAAGATCTTTTACACCGCTACTGCAATCAACCTCATCAACAAAATTCCCCTCTAGCATCCCTGGAGGCAAATCCTCACCTGGCCATGGGTTCAACCCTGCTTAACATTTCTTAATAATTTTAGTTGCTATAAATTCTCATTTATGCCCCTATAATAATTCGGGAGTAAGTGCTAAAGATTCTCAACTGCTCCATCAGTGGTTTGAGCTTAGTCCTAGGGAAAGATTGGCGATCGCCGTTGTGGTTAAGCCAGAATAGGTCTCGGGTGGACAGAGAACGCTTTATTCTTTGCCTCCATGGCGGCATCCCACCTAGGTTTCTCGGCACTTATTGCCATAATTTATTATTTGTCGTCTCAATTAAGGAGGCAATTCTGTGCAAACCTATGGCAACGACACCGTTCAGTACGAATGGTGGGCCGGCAATGCCCGTTTCGCTGATCAGTCTGGGCTTTTTATTGCGGCCCATGTGGCCCAGGCGGCTTTAACAGCATTTTGGGCCGGAGCCTTTACCCTGTTTGAAATTTCCCGATTTGATCCCACCCAGGCCATGGGAGACCAGGGATTAATTCTACTGCCCCATTTGGCTACCCTCGGTTGGGGTGTGGGCGATGGCGGACAAATTGTGGATACCTATCCCTACTTTGTCATTGGTAGTATTCACCTGATTGCTTCAGCGGTACTGGGGGCTGGGGCTTTGTTTCATACCCTGCGGGCCCCCGCTGACCTCAGTACCCTTAAGGGCCAGGGCAAAAAATTCCATTTCACGTGGGAAAACCCCCAGCAACTAGGGATAATTTTGGGTCATCATCTCCTGTTCCTGGGGGCCGGAGCTCTACTGTTGGCAGGCAAAGCCATGTATTGGGGGGGATTGTACGACGCCACCACCCAAACGGTGCGCCTAGTCAGTCAGCCAACATTAGATCCTTTGGTTATTTATGGTTATCAAACCCATTTTGCCAGCATCAGTAGCCTAGAAGATCTGGTGGGGGGACATATTTTTGTCGGTTTTCTGCTCATCGGTGGAGGCATTTGGCACATTCTGGTGCCCCCTCTGGGTTGGGCTAAAAAAGTTCTGCTCTTTTCCGGGGAAGCCATTTTGTCCTATTCCCTGGGGGGCATTGCCCTAGCTGGATTTGTGGCGGCCTATTTCTGTGCAGTCAACACCCTGGCCTATCCGCCAGAATTTTACGGCCCGCCTTTGGCAATTAAATTGGGCATTTTTCCCTATTTTGCCGATACGGTGGAACTGCCCATGCATGCCCACACCAGCCGGGCTTGGTTAGCCAACGCTCACTTCTTCCTGGCCTTTTTCTTCCTCCAAGGCCACCTCTGGCACGCACTGCGGGCTTTGGGTTTTGACTTCAAACGGGTCGAACAAGCGTTTGATTCCTTGCAAACCTAGTCATTAGCCATCAGCTTTTCCTCTCTTAAGCAAGCATCGGGGTTTACTTTGCCTAGCTCTGCCAGCCTGAAATTAAGACTCCATTGCTAAGTAACGGTAAACCTCTTTTCTTTTTATTACCTTGCCTAAGTTAATGAATTTTCACTCTCCCATTGCCTAAAAAATTATGGATCATCCTCACACTTGTTTGTGCTGTTGCCATTGTCTTTTGCGGCATTTACACCAAGGAAATTTAGTTTGGTATTGCTGTCAGTGTCGCCAGATGCAGGCGATCGCCAACGATGGCATCAGTCCCCTTTCCTTCAACACTTCGGAACTACTAAACCAAGCCCTACTTAACGGTTAAGGGTTTCCCAAAATTATTTCCACGAAAACAAATTAAGCTTAGTAACTTTCCAGTAATCATGACAAAAATTGGACTTTTTTACGGTACTCAAACCGGCAACACTGAAACCATTGCTGAACTGATTCAAAAAGAAATGGGCGGCGATAGTGTGGTCGATATGATGGATATATCCCAGGCTGATGTTGATGATTTTAGGCAATATAGTTGCCTGATTATCGGTTGTCCCACCTGGAATGTGGGGGAACTCCAGAGTGATTGGGAAGGCTTTTATGACCAATTAGACGAAATTGATTTTAATGGCAAAAAAGTAGCCTATTTTGGTGCTGGCGATCAGGTTGGTTATGCAGATAATTTTCAAGACGCCATGGGCATTTTAGAAGAAAAAATCAGTGGATTAGGCGGTAAAACAGTGGGGTTTTGGCCCACCGCTGGCTATGATTTTGACGAATCAAAAGCGGTGAAAAATGGGAAATTTGTTGGTTTAGCTTTGGACGAAGATAATCAGCCAGAGTTAACAGAATTAAGAGTAAAGACATGGGTAAGTGAAATTAAACCAATTTTGCAATCCTAGGTAACCTAAGCTTTTGCCGGCTGATCACTACCAAGATCCCAATAGTTCATTGACACTGGCAATAATTAATGTTGCTTGAACTTATCTTGAAAATCTGATCTTTTGTCAGGGTTGTTTCTAGCTCTGCCCGGTTTTGATCAACCTGCAAATAATGCTGACTCGAATAATTTACTTGCTACTCCTCACTTCATTTAATTTTTTGTCTAAGAATCTCCCCCCAGCCGGACTCCTACCATGACAAACCAGAATATGCCCCCGGAAACACCTATCATTTGGCTTAATTTTAGTCCTGCTCTGCGGCGTTTTGATCGTCCTCTACTACGACAATTAGGCAAAAGTCAGGCTATTTTGCAATGGGATTATCATCAAACTGCTGACGAACCCAATTGTCTAACAGTGGGATTAGATTTAATCGGAGAATACCTGGAAAATTTTCACCAACCTGTCCATTTAATTGGTCATAGCACCAGTGGATTGTTAGCTTTATTGTACGCCCGACAATGTCCCGAAAAAGTCCGTTCCCTCTCCCTACTCTCCGTTGGTGTATATCCTGCCCTCGACTGGCAAGCCCATTATTACAGCCAATTTGATGCCATGCGTTACAGCCGTCATTTGCTCCTTGGTCAAATGGCCCACCATCTATTTAATTGTCGTTCCCTACGTCAAACCCAAACCATTGTTAATATTTTGGAAAATGATCTATTAACTTCCATTTCTCCCCATAGTTTGTATAAGCAATTAATTATTTTGCCCAACCACATTGCTGTGCCCCTCTTGGTGGCGGTGGGAGAAACAGATGGCATCATTGACACCAGTTTATTTAATGGTTGGCAACGCTGGAAAAAGCCTGGCGATCGCCTTTGGTTATGTCCTGAAGGAAAATACTTTTTTCAGTTTGAGCATCCAGAGATAACCGCATTTCAACTACAACAATTTTGGCGATCGCTCCAAGGGCAGGAAGCCTCTTCTTCCACTTCTTTGCTGGCTTAGGTTGGCCCAGTTTAGCCCCGGTTTGCTCTATTCTCTTGGTTGCAACCAACGCAGAGACTATAAAATGTGAGTTGCCGACGGTTGTCAACTTCAGGAGTATTGTCCATGTCCGTCCAAAACCTGAGCAAACAAGATGTAGCTGCACTCACTGCCGAGGATGTGGCCCAATTGGCCCAACGGCTGGAAAACGATGATTACACCGATGCTTTTGAAGGGCTGAGGGATTGGCATCTCCTACGGGCGATCGCCTTTCAGCGGGAAGACTTGGCGGAACCCTATCTTTACCTGCTGGATAATGAGACCTATGACGAAGCTTAAATTTAATCGCCCATGGTAAAGGGGAAACGCATCCTAATCGGGGTGGGTGGCGGCATTGCGGCCTATAAAATCTGTGAGGTGGTGTCCCAACTATTCCAGCAAGGGGCGGAGGTGCGGGTAATCCTCACTGCCGAAGCCGAAAAATTTGTTACTCCCTTGACCTTTACCACCCTGGCTCGCCATCCCGCTTACGGCGACGCAGATTTTTGGCAGCCCATACATCACCGTCCCCTCCATATTGACCTGGGGGAATGGGCGGATATTTTCCTGATTGCTCCCCTCACGGCCCACACTTTGGCGAAACTAGGCCATGGTTTTGCCGATGATCTACTCAGCAATACGGTGTTAGCCTCCAGTTGTCCGATCCTTTTAGCCCCCGCCATGAATACGGATATGTGGGAGCAGGAAGCGGTGCAAAGGAATTTACAACAATTGCTGGGCGATCGCCGTTATCATCTGTTAGCCCCCAATGGGGGACTGTTGGCCTGTGACCGGCGGGGAGTGGGGCGTTTGGCGGAACCGGCGCAAATTATGCATCGACTGCAAGCACTGCTGTTCACCGGAGGTCAGGAAGATTTACGGGGTAAAAGGATTCTTATCACCGCTGGGGGCACCCAGGAATATCTCGATGCAGTGCGGTTTATTGGTAATCCGTCCACCGGAAAAATGGGTTTAGCTCTGGCCCAGTCGGCCGGCGATCGGGGGGCAAGGGTGACTCTCATCCATGGCCCCATAGGGGATTTGCCCATACCCATGGGAGTAATCAGTATGGCGGTGGTCAACGCCGAGCAAATGGAGCAAGCCTTGGCCCAACAAGCTCCCTTGGCGGATTGGATTGTGATGGCCGCCGCTGTGGCCGATGTTAAACCGGCTCAAACATGGACAGGCAAAATAGCTAAACAGGATTTACCCGACAGTTTGCCGTTGGCTCCGGTACCGGATTTAATTGCCCAGGTGAGCAAACAAAAACGGCCCCATCAATTGCTAGTAGGTTTTGCTGCCCAAGCGGGAGATATTGTTACCCCAGCCAAAGAAAAGTTGCAGAGGAAAAATCTAGATGTAATTGTTGCCAATCCCATTGATCAGCCCCAATCAGGCTTTGGCACCGACAGTAATCAAGCGGTAATTATTGACCGCCACGGTTCCCAAACGGCGATCGCCCCTTGTTCAAAGCTGGCCATGGCCCACCGCATTTGGCAATATCTGTTGGAACGGATTTGAAAAGCCCCCCTGACCCCCCAAATTTGGGGGGAAACACAGTCAAAGTCCCCCAGTATTGAGGGATTTAGGGGGCAAAATAAGACTTTGCAAACAGGCTCTTAGAAAGTGTTTGAAAAGTTTTAAGCAAGCCTTTGAAGGATGAGATGAACCATGGCACCATAGAGCATGGTCTCACTGGTGGTAGGTAAATATTCATAATCCTTGCTTAAACGACGATAACGACCAAACCAAGCAAAAGTGCGCTCGACTACCCAACGGCGGGGTAGGACTTCAAAGCCTTTTTGTCCCTGCTTTTTGCTGACCACATTCAAGGTCCAACCAAAAGTATGCTCCACCCAGAAAATAAAATCCTTTCCGCCAAAGGTGCTGTCAGTCCATATAACTTGCAGGCACTGCCAAAGGGGAGCAAACCAGGTAGCAAGTAGAATCAGACCCTGATGGTCAGAGCGATGAGCGCTGTGAACCACAACATCGAGAAGTAATCCCATGGTATCCACGAGGATTGTGCGTTTACGACCATTGACCTTTTTTCCGCCGTCATAGCCAGTTTCTTGGCCAGTTCCAGCCTTTTTAAGTGACTGTGAATCTAAACAACCGGCACTAGGGTGAGTATTTCTTCCAGCTTTGAGCCGAACTTTCTCACGGAAGATACGGTTTAATTTTTTCCAGGTACCATCTTCGTGCCATTGCTGGAAATAACCATAGACCGTTCGCCATTTAGGAAAATCATGGGGCAGAAGTCGCCAGGCACACCCCGTTCTGAGCATGTAAAAAATAGCATTGAGTATCTCCCGCAGACTAGTTTTCCGTTTTCTTCCCCCAGTTTTTGCTTTGGGTAAATGGGGTTCTACCAATTGCCACTGGCTATCTGTGATGTCCGTGCTGTAAAATTCTCGAATTATCATTAATTATGGTGAAAATTTTATTCTTTTCACCATTTTCCATTCTTCACCCTACTTTTCAAACACGCTCTTAGAACGGATTTGAAAATTGTGAATGATCCATTAGGCCAAAGATTTTTGATCTAACCAATCTAGGGTGCGGTGAATCGCCCAATTTTCGTCCGGGTCGTTGCTAGCCTGCTGACAGGGACCATTGGCAATGTAGCCCACATGGCCACCCTTGGGGGTTATCTGTAAATCCACACCGGTAAGTTGGTTTTGCAAGCCGGGTAATTCTTCTACTATGGCGGGATGGAACATGGGATCATCGGCGGCGTAGAGCAATAGGGTTGGTTTAACAATTTTGCTCAACAGGGGCAAGGCACTGCTGACTTCGTAATAATCTTCCACAGAGGCCAATCCGAGGCGATCGATCACCAAATTGTGGTCAAAGCCCCAAATAGTATTAGCCCGTTCAATGGCTTGGGAATCAAATTCCCCCGGATGGTGACGATGCAATTGCCAAGCCAATTCCTTCAGCTTGTTGGCGATCGCCTTTTCCAAATATCGTCCCACTGGATGGCTGGTTAAATAATTGAGGGAGCGCTGGGAATCAAGGCTAGGGCAAATGGCCATGGCTCCCCCAATGTCTGTGGGAGAAAAGGAAGTTAGCATTGCGTCGTTGTTACCCCAATCTGCCAAAGTTTGACCCTTATAAACCCCCCAGAGAGAAAGCTGACCCCCCAGGGAATAACCCCCAAACCAAAAGGGGCCGGGGTAACCCAAAGCCTTTGCTTGGGCGGCTAAATAAACAAAATCTTCCCCTTCATATAAACCGTCGGAGGTGAGGGTAGGGGAGAGTTCCGCCGTTTTACCGTGGGCGCGCCAGTCAAACAAAATTACGTCATAGTGCCGTTCATAGGCCCAGCGTCCCCATTGTCGCAAAAAGCCTTGATCTTCCAGGGAGCCAGTGATGCCATAGGTGGCAATTAATGTCCCCTTAGCTTGGGAAGGAATGGGCGATCGCCAAACATGGAGGGGCACTCCTTGGGAGCCGGTCATTACCTGGCTGATGTATTCAGGTTCCCTCGTCCGGGCTGAGTTTAAGCAACGTTGATTGGCCACAAAGGCAGTGTAGAGAGTCATGGCCAAGCCCGATGATAGATACCAAGGGGGAGTAAACCGGGGCCAAGCTTGACACTTTTCGGACGGGGCCAACAAAGGCGATCGCATAAATTGAAGTTTAGTTAAGGGCTATGCAATCCAACCCGCTAAGGAATGGGAATGGCATCAATCTGTAATTTAACCTTTTCGTCGGGATAGCTGGCTAAACGGATCGACACACTGCGCACCGAATCCGGCAGCGGGCCAAATAACTCGATGGTGCCTTTATACGCTTGGCGATCGCCGGGTAAGGAAGGAGGCAAAGAATCAGTAAAGGAACTCAATAAATTATTATCCTGGTCCCTGACTTCCAAAAAACTATACAAAAACTCCACTTCCTCCGAGCCATTATTTTGTAAGCTCACCGCCAACTGCAGTGTACGGCGATCTTGGGTAATATTCTCTACCCGCATCAAGACCCCTTGATTTTCGTCGCTGACTAGGGGGCTTGCAGCATTAGAATCTAAGACTTTTTTTCCGTCTCCGTCTCCACTTCAGACTTTTCTTGTCCCTGGTCTGCGTTGGCAGAGTTGGTTTCCCCCTTGGGTAGTTTCTGTTGTTTCTTAATATATGCCCTAGTTTCTTTCGCCACCTGTTGAATATTGACGGGCTCAAACTTGGCACCGGATTCCGACCCATCTGTGGGTTTTTCCCCTGGCTCATCCCCAGGCGGAATAATGAACTGCTCCATGGGGTTACTGGGCGGTTGCACAACCCCCTCCAGGGCCGCATCCCCCAATTTATAGCTAATAAAGGCCGTAGCCCCCATGCCAGCCAACACCGCTAGGAAAAGGGCTAGGGGACTGAAGACAAAATCACCAAAATTGAATTTAGAGCGACGCTTAGCTTTAACGACCTCATTAGCCATGGGAAAAGGGAGAAAAATTTAATTAGAACTGGGCAACGTCACCTAGCGGTCCACCGATCCCATGATAATATCGATACTACCGAGGATCGCCATGATGTCTGCCACCTTCACCCCCTTGAGGATGTGGGGCAGAATTTGCAGGTTGTTGAAGTCCGCAGAACGGATTTTCCAACGCCAGGGGAACACATCGTCATTGCCTTGAATGAAAATACCCAATTCTCCCTTACCGCTTTCCAAGCGCACGTAATGTTCGCCGGCAGGAATCTTAAAGGTGGGAGCAACTTTTTTGGCAATATACTGGTATTGGAAATCATTCCATTCGGATTTTTTGCCTTCTTGGAGTCGTTTAGCTTCCAGATTTTCGTAGGGGCCACCAGGCATGGCTTTGAGGGCCTGACGAATGATCTTAACCGACTCCCGCATTTCCCGAATTCTGACTAGGTAACGGGCAAAACAGTCCCCAGCGGTTTCGTACTGCACTTCCCAATCAAGCTCGTCGTAGCACTCGTAATGATCCACCTTACGCAGGTCCCATTTCACCCCGGAACCTCGGAGCATGGGGCCCGATAATCCCCAGTTAATGGCTTCTTCCCTGGTCACAGTGCCCACCCCCTCCACCCGGCGACGGAAAATGGGGTTGTTGGTAATTAGTTTTTCGTACTCGTCAACCTTGGGCAAAAAGTAGTCACAAAAGTCCTCGCATTTATCATTCCAACCGTAGGGCAAATCCACAGCTACCCCACCAACGCGGAAATAATTATTGTTGATCAACCGCATGCCAGAAGCAGCTTCCCACAGATCATAAATCATTTCCCGTTCCCGGAAAATATAAAAGAAGGGAGTTTGGGCCCCCACGTCCGCCATAAAGGGACCAAGCCAAAGTAAATGGTTGGCGATGCGGTTCAGTTCCAGCATGATCACCCGGATATACTGGGCCCGCTTAGGAACTTCAATGTCGGCTAGCTTTTCTGGAGCATTGACGGTAATAGCTTCGTTGAACATACCGGCGGCGTAGTCCCAACGACTAACGTAGGGAACGTACATAATATTGGTACGACTTTCAGCGATCTTTTCCATGCCCCGATGCAGATAACCAATCACCGGTTCACAGTCCACCACGTCCTCCCCATCCAGGGTCACAATCAAACGTAACACCCCGTGCATAGACGGGTGATGGGGCCCCATGTTGAGCACCATTGGTTCGGTTCTGGTTTCAATCTTGGTCATACCCGGTTAACTGCTATCGGCAGAGATGTGGTGTGGTTTTAATGAGAAAATCTCTTTAGCAAATCATATGGCATGGCCATTGGGGAGGCAAGGCGGCATTACTGCTCTTTGGTGATCCCCGCCGGCCTTTTGGGGGAAACCGGCCTACAATATTCAAAGTTTTGTTGTTTTGCTTCCAATGGGCTGGAGCGGGGTGTGGTTTGAAAAATTTTTCTGGTGGCATGAAAAAATTAACGTCCTTTCCCTTCCCTTTATTCAAGTTATTCAAATCTCTTAAGTCTTCTAAAAGTTTTTCTTTTCAGGCGATCGCCGGCCGTTGGCCGATGTCCCGTAAATGGGCATTAATGCTAATTCCCCTCGCTTCCATTGGTACTATTCCTCTGTTGTTGGCTTGGAGTGGTTATGGGGAAGACCCCAATGCCATCGCCAATGGCAAAACTAATAGCGGTACCGAAGTAATGGCCGACATGGCCGGGGAAGAATTGATTAAAACCCTGCCGCCCCTGAGCCAAATTCCCTCCCCTCCTGGTTCTCCGGCTTCGGGCTTAAAAAGTCCCCGTCCCATCACTGCCGAAAATTTAGCGAAAAGTGCCCCGGCAACCCCCACTGGGCCAGCGGGTAATATTTCAAATCGTGCTGTTACATTCCCGGCACTTGGGAACAGCGCCCCTGTTCAAAATACCAATACCGCTTCGGTTCCATCTGCCCCGCAATCCCCAGCCTCCGGTAGTCCCCAAACAGCTCCAGCACCGCCCCCCATGGCCAGTCCAGTGGACTACACTCCCCCACCGTTGGAAATTCGGGTCGGCATTCAAAGAGATGTACCCAGTGTGGCGATCGCCGTTTCCAGTCAAGGATATCTCCAGGACCGCCAAGGCCAAGGGCTGATGAGTCTCAATGCTGGCCAAGGAATTAACGTCACTGCCCAAGGTAACAGTCTCCTGATTAACGGTCGTTCTGTTCCCGGCGTAGTCTGGTTTACGGCCGACGCCAATGGTTACCTGGCCGTAGGCGATCGTTGGTACCGGGGACGGGTGTTGTTAGTGCCCAGGGGCGACAAGGTTTTGGCAGTCAACTACGTCAACTTAGAACATTATCTAACCAGTGTAGTCGGTAGCGAAATGCACTCCACCGCCCCCACCGAAGCCCTCAAAGCCCAGGCGATCGCCGCCCGTTCCTATGCCCTGGTCCATATGGTACGCCCCGCCAGCCAGTGGTTTGACCTGGGGGATACCCAAAGATGGCAAGTTTATAAGGGCATCGGCAGTGAGCAGGGCCCTTCCCACAATGCTGTTACTTCCACCCTCGGCCAGGTGTTGAGCCATAACGGTGGTGTGGTGGAATCCCTCTATGCTTCTACGGATGAAATTGTGGCCCGGGTACATAAGGGGAGGGGCATGAGCCAGTATGGAGCCTACGACCTAGCCCGTCAGGGTTATAACTATCAGCAAATTCTCAATCGTTACTATCCTGGGGTGGAAGTGGCTCGGGTAGTGTTAAAAAACTGAGCGATTACTTTCCCGGATGCTTCCGTTTTGGCGATAAAGTATAGGCAGTTACTAATCAATTTTCTTATTCCAGTTTTCTCACCCCCAGCAAAACTATGAGCACCCAAGATAAAGCCCGTGAACTTCTGGCCAAAGAGCGTCAAAACGAACAGCAACTTCATGAAAATATGGCGGCTCGGGCGGCGGAAACCGAACTAACCGTAGCGGAAGACTTGGATGAGAAAGCCAGGGAATTGTTAGCAGAGGAACGGCAACAGGAAAAGCATGTGGAAGAAACAATGCTTAGTCGCTCCACCGAAGAGTTGAGTTAGTTTTTCCTAAACCCTTGCCTCAATAGTTTTTTCAGTGGTTACCCTAGGGGTTAGGGCGCTATTCTTCCTGTACAGGGACTAAAACTCAATGCCGGGTTGGGCCTTAACATTTTGCTCCCGGAAAGGATGTTTGATCAGGGTCATTTCTGTGACTAAATCGGCCCGGTCAATCAATGGTTGGGGTGCTCCCCGGCCTGTCAAAATAACGTGATTAGATTCCGGCTTCCCTTGCAGGCCGGCTAGTACTGTTTCCACGTCCAGATAGCCCAGCTTTAACGCCACATTTACCTCATCCAGTAGGACTAGTTGGTAATCGGGATTGCGGATATACTCCAGGGCTTTTTGCCACGCTGCATGGGCGATCGCCTGGTCCCGTTGCCGGTCTTGAGTTTCCCAGGTAAAACCTTCTCCCAGGGCCAAAAAAGTTAATTGGTCTTGCCAAGGGGTAAAGGCCGCTTTTTCCGCCGGTTCCCAGGCCCCTTTGATGAATTGAATAATTCCTACCCGATAACCATGACCCAGGGACCGCAACACCATGCCCAGGGCGGCGGTGGTTTTTCCTTTGCCGTTGCCGGTGTGAACAATTACCAGACCTTTCTCTGCCTTAGCAGAGGCAATGCGCTCATCCTGTAAAGCTTTGCGCTTTTGCATCTTAATTTTGTACTGCTCGTCGGACAGGGAATTGACCATGGTAACTGTTAAGAATTTCTGCAAAAATTGTAACTCTTACGGGGGACAAATGTTAAGAATTTGTTGTGAAAACTGCGATGATCCCCATTTTTATTTACGATAACAATAGATTAAAAAATCAATATTTTAGAAAAACTTCTAGCAATAGAGGAGAGATGAAAATGGATATCAATCAATATTTTGCCAATTGTAGTGATGATTATCTCGATTCTGAACAAGATAATTCTGAGCAACTTTTGCTGGCAGATCTAACAGGATCAGAAGAGGATGGCATTTTTTTTGATGGTTTAACTGACCGAGATACGGGTTTTGGTCATGTGGTTAGATTAATGAGAATGCCCCACCTGGACAATGGCAACCTCAGCGGTGGTGATCCCGATGACAATTGGTATCAAGCGGAAGTGGTAGGGGAAGAAGCCGTGGGGGGCGACAATCCTACTCCCGATCAGAATGTGACGGAAGGATTACTGCAATCCATGGGCATTGCCAGTGTGGACGGTAGGCCGGTGGCCACAGTGAGAAACTTTGGGGCTAGGGATGAACGTCGTTGGGAGTTGGATCCCGATTCCGCCGAAGACCATCAAAATCCCCAGGACGAAGACTAAATTCAAATTGAGTTTTGGGTAGAAAGTTTTGGGATAGAGCGATTAGAATCAGGGCTGAACTATTTACTGCCCCCCTAGCTCTTATTTTTACCGTCTGCCTTTTGCATGACTGAATTACCCCCCAATCCTAATTCCACCGTTGTTTCCCGTCGTACTGCGCTCAAGCTTTTAGGGGTGGGTACCCTGGGGGGCGCCATTGGTTATTCCCGTTTAGCTAAGCCCCAGCCGGCCCGGTACGATACTGATCGCCTAGATTTGCCGCAATATTTGTCCCAACTAAAGTCGGTGGTGGTGGTGGGAGCTGGTTTAGCTGGTTTAGCTTCAGCCTATGAACTGAGCAAGCGGGGCTTTAAGGTTACCCTTTTGGAAAAATCGCCAAATTTAGGGGGCAAGGTGGCGGGCTGGCCCATCCAGGTGGGGGAAGAAACTTTCCAGATGGAGCACGGTTTCCACGGCTTTTTCCCCCAGTATTACAACCTCAAAAGCATTGTTAATGAATTGGCGATCGCCGACAATTTTCGTTCCCTTGATTTCTATTCTTTAGTCTTTAAAGAGGGCTATGAGCCGGAGGTGTTTCGCCCTAGCCATTCCGCCTTTCCCTGGAATATTGTCGATCTGACCATTTCTTCCCCGAACCGATTGCGCTGGGGCATTAATTTAACCAAGCCTGCCCATTGGCAAGTTTTTCGAGCCATTACAGGTTTTCAAATTCCCAAAAGCTATGACCAACTAGATAGCATCACCGTCAGTGATTGGGTGGCGAAGGGTTTCCCCAAAGGTTTGTACGATCTTTACTTCCTACCCTTTGCCAAATCTAGCTTGAACGCCCCCGATGTGTTGAGTGCGGGGGAATTGATGCAGTTTTTCCATTTTTACTTTTTCGGTAATCCCGAAGGCCTAGCTTTTAATGGCACCAAGGACGATATGGTGACTAGTTTGGTCATGCCTATGGTGGAATCCATCAAAGCCCACGGCGGACAAATCATCACCGAAGCCACCGTTAGTGCGATTAACTGTGACCAAGGTTTAATCCAATCCCTCCAGTATGTGCAGGGGGATGATCCGGTCAGCGATGTGCCGTTTACTGTGCCCCGCAATGATCTGCTTACCCAGGCAAACCCAGGGGGGAATGTTTACTATGGCGCTGGCGATCGGGTTTATTGGGCTAAGCCAGAAGGAAAAGAAGCTCTATCCCTCACCTGTAGCCATCAAGGTTGCACCGTTGCCAAACAGGAGAATGGTCAATTTATCTGTCCTTGCCATGGCGCTGTGTATGATGCGGATGGTCAAGTTATCCAAGGGCCAGCTAAGCGAAATTTAGCCAAGTTTGCGGTTAAACCGGGAAGTAGTGCCACGGAAGTACAGTTGGTGTCCCGCACCAAGGACAAACCACCGGCGCAAACCCTCAAAGCAGATTATTATGTGCTGGCGGCGGATGTAGTGGGCATGAAAAACCTGGCCGATCGCCTGGGGGGAGATGTTAATCCCCAATTTGTCCAACAGGTGAAAAACCTAGCGGTGGCGGATCCCTTTGCAGTGGCCCGGTTTTGGTTTGATCAAGATTTTGAATGGCCCCACAGTAACTTCGCCTCCCTATCCGGTTACCGTTTAACCGATAGCATTACCCTTTATCACCGAATCCAAAATCAATTTATTGCCTGGGCGGAACGCACCGGGGGCAGTGTGGTGGAGTTACACGCCTATTGCTACAAAGAAAAAGAGTTCCCCACCCAGGGGGATTTGTTAGCCACCTTTGAGCAGGAATTGTACGAAATTGTCCCCTCGTTAGCTACGGCAAAACTCCTACACCGGGAATTGGTTAACCAGAAAAATTTCTCCGGTTTTCCCCCCAACAGCTACGGCGATCGCCCGGAGACGGAAACTCCGGTGGCCAATCTTTTGTTCGCTGGGGATTGGGTGAAAATGCCCTTTCCCTGCGGTTTGATGGAGCGGGCCATCAGCAGTGGGCTATTATCAGCCAACGCCATTTGTCATCAAGAGGGTTTGCAACGGCGGGAATTGTTAACGGTGATGCCCGAGGGAATTTTGCAAATTTAGCCCTAGTTTAGCCTTCGGTCTAGAACAGTGCTGGACTATTTATGGTGGGAAATCATTGTTGATTCAGATTGATCAGCAGGATTGATCAACTCTCCCGCGCCAATATCGGCGCAGAAAAACTAGGGTAAAAGGAACAAGAGCAAGGTTCTACTCCGTCTCCCTGGTGGTGATGGTATGACTAAGATGAATTGGATCTGGTTTGCCCAGGATTTTGCTGGCTAGTGTTAGCCTAACAGGGTGGTTGTGGGGAATGAATAGCGCCTGAAATTATGGTCACCGATCGCCAAAAGTCTGAGTCCCCCTTGGGGGTGCCCCGGTTAGCAGAGCATTCCAGGGCGGTTTTCCCCTGGGCAATGGTGGTGGGCTTTAGCAGTGGCGTGGTAGTGGCGATCGCCGGGGGGGTGACCTACGGTCATTATTGGGTGCAACGAAATGTGTCTCCCTTGGTGGGGCAAGCGGTGGAACATTTCTTGAATCGTCCGGTGGAGTTGGGGCCATTAACCAGTGTTTCCCTCACCCATCTAGAATTTGGTGCCACTAGCATTCCGGCTACAGCCACCGACCCCAACTGGGTACAACTCCAAAGTTTAAAGATTAGCTATAACCCCTGGCAATATCTCCAAGATGAACATCTCGGGCTGACCATCACCGCCATGGAACCCCAAGCCTATTTTGAACAGGGGCGATCAGGGCAGTGGTGGCATACAGAGATGGGGCAATTAGCGGAAGATTTTCCCTTCCAACTGGAAAAATTAATTGTTCGTCGGGGTCGGGGCACGGTGGTTAGTCGCAACGGTCACCAAGCTCTCAATCAACCCATTCAATTACGGTTAAATGATGCCCAATTTTGGCAAGGGTCGAACCAAGAGCTTTTCCGTTTTCGTCTCCAAGGTCAACTGTTACCCCTGGTGGAGCGCCACAGTTACCTAAATTTGGAGGGAACGATTGACCCAGCCCAGGAACGCTGGCAACTCCAGGTCAAAAGTCGCCATTTACCCCTCACCGCCCTCAAGCAAATTTTGCCCCTACCGCTGAATTTTCAAAGGGGTACCCTAGACAGTGACTTGGCGATCGCCGTTGAGGATCAACAACTGGCTTCCCTGGATGGGGAGGTGGATTTACACCAAGCTAGTTTGCAACTGCCCCAACTGGCCCGCCCCTTAACTGCCATTAATGGCCCTCTAACTTTCCAAGGTCGCAAAATTCAACTGGGACAAGTGAAAGGACAATTGGGAGAAATTCAAGCCCAAAGCAAGGGTCACATTGACTGGCAGGATGGCTTTAACCTGGCGATCGCCACCGCACCGTTGGAAGTCAACAAAATTTTCCAGGGGCTACAGTTTCCCCCGGCCACCATGCCCATCAGTGGTCAATTAAGTTCCACGGTCACCATTCAAGGGCCTCTCGAAAATCCGCAAATTAACGTCGCCCTACAAAAAGCAGGTAAAAATTCCCTCCAGATTGAAAACTTAGCCCTAGATGATTTCCAAGCCAACGTCAACCTAGAAGGCGATCGGGTGGTGGTGAAACATTTTCAGGCTTCACCCCACAGCGGCGGTAACCTAACCGGATCGGGGCAAATTCAAGCCCACAGACAAGGAAATAAACTGGATTGGCAACCGTTCCAACTGCATATTCAGGCTGACAAAGTTGATGTGCAACCCTGGTTAGAGGGGGATTTAAGTGCCCAATTACCACCCGTTTTACCCCTATCAGGGCAAGCCCAAATCACAGGAAAATTATCTGAACCTCCTACTTGGCAGGCCCAGGCCCAAGCTGATGTTGCCCTCGCAGGGGGATTGGTTAAAACCAACGATTTTGCCTACCAGGGAGGGCAATGGCAAGGCAATTTTCAACTGCAGAATTTATCCCTTAGCACTTTCGACACGGCATCAATCCCAGACAGTTTCAAGCAGGGCAAATTGCAAGCCCAGGTGTGGGCTGAGGGCAATCAGCAAGACCAGTCACCATTGCAGCTACAGGGTCAAGGGCAAGTAACTCTACCCCAGGGCACCGTGGCGATCGACCAATTTCAACTCCAGGGTAAACAATGGCAAGGGGTTTTTGTGGCGAAAAATATTTCCCTGGCAACCCTGCCCGGTATGGATCAATCCTGGTCGGGAACTTTGGCTGGGAACTGGACTGGCAAGGGAGAACTAGACCAACCTCTGCCGCAATGGGATTTAGCCGGGGCTGGGCAATGGCATTCCCCCCAGGGGACAGTAAACATTGAAAAATTCAGTGTAGGGGAGGAAAACTTCACTGCCCAACTCAACTCGGAGGGCATAGATTGGCAGGCTTTGCGCATTGGTCAACCGGGGCAGGTGGCGGGAAAATTGAGTCTAACCGGGCGGTGGACTGGGGAAACGGCTCAGTTGACGAACTTAACAGGAAATTTAATTAGCTCCCAGGGTTGGCAATTATTATCCGACCCCGTGGCGATCGCCTTTGACTGGCAAGGCTCCCAGCTTAAGTTAAGCCAACTCCGTAGCAAGGGTTTAAACGCCCGGGGAAATCTACAAATTGCCATTGCTGGGGTTAAAACCGGTTTTGATTTCCAAGCGGCAATCAAGGCTATGGACCTCCAGGTGGAGGCTACTGGGTTACCCCTAGCCAAAATTATTCCCACTCCCCCAGGGGCTCCGTTGGCGGGAAATTTAGATTTCAAGGGAGATGTGACTGGCTCCGGTGGGCAACCTTTATGGCAAGGGCAATTGGCAGTGAACCATTTGCAGTTAGGGGAATTTAAATTTGCCTCCCGTTTAAGGGGTGAGGCGGAAAAAGATCCGCAGGGATTACAGTTGGCTCTCCAGGGAGAAGGGGAACAAATTCGCCTCAGTTTAGACCCCAAGCACCAACCAACGGCGGTGTTATTTAAGCGGGGACCATGGCAACTGGCAGGGCAAAAACAGGCTGACCAATGGTCTTTAACAGCCCATTCCTTACCCCTAGAGGCTTTGCAAAATAGTCTGCCCTTAGCCCTTACCCTTGTTCCCAATGGCGACAAATCTTTAACGGATTCCTTGGCCAAACTCCAGAGCCAACCTTGGGGAGGACAATTGTCGGGGCATTTTCAGCTTGACCTGGCCCAAAAAACGGCGATCGCCACTAGGGTTAATATCAAGCAACCCCGTTGGGGTAATTTTAGCGCCCAGGATTTAACCGGCAATTTTCGCTACGGCCAGGGGCAACTAACGGTGGACAATGGTCGTTTGCGCCATGGCCAGAGTACAGTTTTAGTGCAGGGGCAAGCCAATTTCCAAGGCGATCAACCCCAGTGGGGCGGGGAAATTAGTTTCCGTCAAAGCCGGATTGAAGATGTTTTAACGGCTCTGCAACTGTTCACCTGGGAAGATTTTGGCCGGGGTTTTCAGCCCCCCATTTACGGTACTGCTAAGGATTTATACGGTGAAATAGGCAAAGATTTAGACCAAGAAAATTTGCCACCGCTGGTTAGTGTGGGCAATGCCTTGGATGATCTGGCCACTCAATTTAATCAACTGGCCCAGAGTGAAGCTAGCTTGGCCCCAACGGAGACCAATCATGAACCTGTACCAGATTTAGACCAACTGCGGGGACAACTGCAGGGCAAAATTACCGTGGAGAAACGGGAAGACTCTCCCCTGGCGGCCAACTTTAACCTTTGGGGCCAAGATTGGCAGTGGGGCGACCATGGGCTGGGGCAATTGCAATTGGCGGGGCGCTGGCAGGGGGATAATCTTAGCTTTGCTCCCCTGGAACTACGAAGTGGCGATCGATTTTTGCGGGTAACAGGGTCACTGGGACCCCAGGGCCAACAGGGAGAAATTCAACTCCATCAACTACCCCTTGGTCCCTTAGCCAAAATTTTACGTCTCCCGGCCCACTTTGCTCCAGAGGGGGATGTATTTGCTGATTTTCGCCTCCGGGGTAGCCGGCGGGACCCTCAATTCCAGGGCAAAGTGCAAATTAAAGAGAATCGCTTTGGTCCTTTAGCGCTGGAAAAAACTGAGGGGGATTTTAGTTACCAGGCTGGTCGCTTAGATTTTCAGTTACAAAGTCTGGTTAATTCCCTCACGGAACCCCTGCAATTACAGGGTAGTGTGCCCTACGTCTTTCCTTTTGCTAGCCAAGCCCCCAACAGTGATCATTTTTCCGTAGCGTTAAAGTTAAAAAATGACAGTTTGAAGTTGATCAACCTACTCAGCCGTGGACAATTAAGTTGGCTAGGCGGTCAGGGAGAAGTGGATTTAGCTTTGTTGGGTTGCCTTGATCCCTATAAACAAACCCTGTACCAACTCCAGGGGCTGGGGGAAATTACCATCCACAATGGGGCGATCGCCGCTCAGATGTTACCAGATAAGCCCTTAACCCAGGTCAATGCCCAAATTACGGCGGACTTAAATACGCTCCAGGTCACCAATTTAACTGGGCAGATTAGTGGCGGGAGATTAGCGATGGTGGGCAGTCTACCCCTGCAAAATGCCTTACCCGATGTGGACCAGGGTTTACAACTAAGCTTAAATAATTTGGCGGTGGATATTCCCAATTTGTACCAAGGGGCTTTGGGGGGATTGGTGCAGATTACCGGCACGGCGATCGCCCCCCAAATAGGAGGTCAATTAGCCCTGGGCAATGGCAATATCTCCGTGGGGCAAACCCTACCTACCTTGGGTTCCGGTGCTTCTTCCCAGCGGGGCTTAACGTTCAACAACTTAAACTTGGTGTTGGCGGAAAATATCCGGGTGCAAAATTTACCTTTTCTCGATTTTGCCGCCGCTGGCCAAGTGACCCTGAATGGTACCCCACAAAATTTACGTCCTGAGGGGGAAATTAAGCTCAAAGGGGGCCAGGTGAATCTATTTGCCAGCCAATTAAGGTTGGATAATAACCAAAATAACAGCGTTTATTTTCTGCCCCAGCGGGGTTTGGACCCCTATCTCGATTTATATTTGCTCAGTTCCGTCAGTGAAACAAGCCGCAATATTGCTAATCGTCCTTCCCAATCCTCCGAGATTCCAGAACCCTTTAGTGCTAACCAAGACAGCCTACAAACGGTGCGTATCCAAGCCCACATTAATGGCTATGGCAGTGAGATTAACCAAAATATTCAGCTCACCAGTACCCCCCGGCGATCGCCGCAGGAAATTATTACGTTGTTAGGGGGCGGTGTGCTCAGTACCCTTGGTCAGGATAGTACTCAAACCACAGTGGGGCTAGCTAATTTGGCCGGGTCCGCAGTGTTGGGCCCAGTCCAGGGGCGCATTGGGGAAGCTTTAGGACTAAGTGAATTTCGCATTTTTTCCACTCCCTTAATGAACGAAGGCGATCGCCTCCAGGGAAATCAAATTGGAGTAGCGGCGGAAGCTGGAATTGATATTACCCCCCAAATAGGAGTGTCGGTGCAAAAAATCATCAACTCTGATCGCCTACCCCAGTGGGGCTTGGAATACCGGGTTAACGACAGCACTGTGATCCGGGGGTCTAGCAATTTCCAAGACGACAGCCGGGGCATAGTGGAATTTCAAAAAAGGTTTTAGCCTTTGCTAGCCGGAGGTCTCAACTTTATGGGGGGAGCATGTTAGTGACGGTAGTCAGTTCCTAGGTAAAAATGATTTAGCCATTGGCAATGATGTGCAGATCAACAGTGGGCAAACAGCGCATTAACCGTTGAATAATGGAACCCTTGATCAGTAAATGCCACCGCGATCGCCGACTTTCCCCCAACACAATTTGGGTGATGCGATAGGTTGTGGCCACCTGGGCAATGGCCCCCACCACGTTGTCGGATTCCTGGCGAATAAATTCCCCTTCAAACTCCTGGGTCAGATGTTGACAAGTTTCCACATGGAGTGCCTCCACCTTGGAGAGAAACTGATTGGTGGGAGCCACAAACAAGACAAATAGACGACCATTCATTTGACTGGCAATGCGCCCCCCCCGTCGCAATAATTGAATGGAATTGGGGTAGGTGGAAATACACACCAAAATCCGTTCGTGGACAGCACAGTGATTAGTCTGTTGATCATGGCGACTATTTTCCTCAATATTGTTGGCCACTTCCCGCAAAGCCAGTTCCCTCAGGGCCACCAAATTCTGGCGCTTGAAAAAGTTTTGCAGGGCTTGGTTGATTTTGTCCTGGGCGTAAATTTTGCCTTCCTGCAAACGCTCTTGCAAGGTTTCTGGGGTAACATCAACCACTACCACTTCGTCAGCTTCATCCAAAAGGCGATCGGGCACCCGTTCCCGCACCACCACCCCGGAAATTTTATACACCAAATCATTGAGGCTTTCTAGATGTTGAATGTTGATGGTGGAATAGACGTCAATGCCTGCGGCCAAAATAAGTTCCACATCTTGATAGCGTTTTTCCCGCTCCGCACCGGGGATGTTAGTATGGGCCAACTCATCCACTAACGCCAACTGCGGCGATCGGGCCAGAATGGCTCCGGTATCCATTTCCAGCAACGATCGCCCTTGCCAAATCATGGTTCTGAGGGGGACTTGCTCCAGACCAATGGCTTTTTGGGCCGTTTCCTCCCGGCCGTGGGTTTCCAACAGGCCAATCACCACGTCAAAGCCTTCCTGCTTGAGCTGTTGCCCCTCCTCCAACATGCGATAGGTTTTGCCAACCCCCGGGGCCATGCCAATGAAAATTTTGTGTTTACCCCGCCGGTGAGGGGGGGACGCCGCTGGAGTCAAGGAACTGGATTGACCGGCATGGATCATGGTGATGGGGCAGAGGGGATTTGCAGAAAGCAGAGGGGCCTGCCTCGGTCCGTCGTTGAACGGTCTAAGTTTTCATGGGCAGGACGATAGGTCGGATCAAGGTTTCAATTCCCAACCCGGTGTAGCTCATAGGTAAGGGAAGTTGAATGCAAACTCTGGCTAACCATGGCCCGTAGGCGATCGCCGTGGTGAACCACAAGAATTTTTGCTTGAAACATCAGAGGCAAGGGTTTAACGGTTATCGAGGGCCAGGTTGAGGGTGAGGACATTGACCCCAGGCTCACCAAAAATGCCAAGGAAGCGCCCCTCAGTGTGTTTAGTTATCAGGCTTTGCAACTCCTGGGGAGGAATAGATCTGGCCTTGGCCACCCGGTCGAACTGGGCTTGGGCCGCCGCTGGGCTAATGTGGGGATCAAGCCCTGACCCAGAGCTGTAAAGCAAATCGGCAGTGGGTTGCACGGCATTGTCCTCTAAGCGTTGGGCCTCTGCTTCAATGCGGGATAAAAGGTCAGGATTACTGGGAGCTAGGTTGCTTGCACCGGAAATGCCCGTGGGGGAAGCATCTGCCCCTTCACTGTAGTTAATGGCACTGGGGCGACTCCAAAAATAGCCCTCCTCGGTGAAGGTTTGTCCGATCAAAGCCGAACCCACAACTTGCCCCTGGGAATCAGTGATCAGGCTACCATTGGCCTGGTAGGGAAAGACCAGTTGACCAATCACTAATACGATCGCCGGGTAAATGAGGGCTGTTAAAATCCAAAGCAGGGCAGTACTGCGTAAACTAATCACAAAATTGCGAATCATGGCAAAGTTTTAGAGTTTTTTTGAAAGGTTTTATTTTGCCCCCTAAATTTCCCAATAATGGAGGATTTTTACTTAACTTCCCCCTAATTTTTTTGGGGGGGCAGGGGGCGTTTGAAAGATGCTTTTAGGCAAAATATCAGGTTAGTAATGGAGCATAAAAATTAACCAAACTAGTTTGAAAAAGTAACCTTAAAAACGTTCCGGCTCAATAATTACCATGGCCAGGTAAACAGCCAATCCCAGAACAATGATTACTAGGAGGCCAAGGGCATAGGCCGTTCCCCGGTCAATGGCGCCGTTACCAGCAGCATAAATGGGGGAGGCGATCGCCAAATTGCATAAAGTCGCCAGCAAGATGATGCGGCCAATGACGGAGGTTTTAGAAGTAGAAAACATCGGAGTTGGAGTAAAGGAGAAAGTAGGGAAAAATCTCTGGGGAAAGGGCACAATGGCAAAACCTTGCAGTCATCGGACATCAAAGCAACGAAATACCGAGGTCTATGAGCTTGATGGCCACAAAGGGCACAATGATGCCCCCCAGCCCATAAACCAAAATGTTGCGCTGGAGTAATTGATCGGCACTTAAAGGACGAAACTTCACCCCCCGTAGGGCCAGAGGAATGAGGGCAGGGATGATCAGAGCGTTGTAAATCAGGGCCGAAAGTACGGCGGATTGGGGACTCTTCAAATCCATGATGTTGAGGGCACCAATGCCAATACCGGCGAACATGGCAGGAATAATGGCGAAATATTTGGCAATGTCGTTGGCCAGGGAAAAAGTGGTCAATGCCCCCCTAGTGATTAGAAGTTGTTTGCCAATGGTGACCAGGTCAATCAGTTTAGTGGGGTCAGAATCGAGGTCCACCATATTGGCCGCTTCCTTAGCCGCTTGGGTGCCGGAATTCATCGCTAAACCCACATTGGCCTGGGCGAGGGCCGGGGCATCGTTGGTACCGTCTCCGGTCATGGCCACCAACTTACCAGCGGCTTGTTCCTGTTGAATAACCTGGATTTTGTCTTCCGGAGTAGCTTCGGCAATGAAGTCATCAACCCCCGCTTCCTTGGCAATTACCGAAGCAGTAATGCGATTGTCCCCCGTGAGCATAACGGTGCGGACCCCCATGCGTCGCAGTTGATTAAATCGTTCTTGAATACCTGGTTTGATGATGTCCTTAAGATAAATTACACCGTAAATCTCATCGTTACGACAGACCGCTAAGGGGGTGCCCCCTAGATGGGAAACCTTTCCGTAGGCTTCGTCAAGGCCGGTGGGAGACTTGCCCCCCCTTGACCGCACAAAGCCCCGGATGGCATCCACCGCCCCTTTCCGCACTTCACTGCCATCGGGTAAATCGGTGCCGCTCATGCGAGTCCGAGCAGAAAATTCCACCCCCTCCGCCTGCTGGCGATCGAAGTCCAAAGTAGCTCCCATCTTTTCCGCTAGGCGCACAATGGATTTTCCCTCTGGGGTAGTGTCAAAAATACTTGCCGCCAAGGCGATCGCCGCCACTTCTTTCAAAGAATGACCATTCACTGGCAGAAAGGTCTCCGCTAAACGGTTCCCCAAAGTGATAGTGCCCGTCTTATCTAACACCAAGGTGTTGATGTCGCCGCAGGCCTCCACGGCCCGCCCGGAAGTGGCCACCACATTAAACTGGGCTACCCGGTCCATGCCAGCAATGCCAATGGCACTCAGCAAACCGCCAATGGTGGTGGGAATCAACGCCACCAAGAGGGCAATAAGTAGGGTAATGCTCACCGGGCTATCGATGTAATTAGCCGGGGGAGGCAGAGTTGCCACCACAATTAGGAACACCAAGGTCAACACCGCCAACAATACCGTTAGGGCAATTTCATTGGGGGTTTTACTGCGTTCTGCCCCTTCCACCAGGTCAATCATGCGGTCAATAAAGCCCTTACCGGGATCTGCTGTCACCCGGATGATCAGTTCATCGGAAATGATGCGGGTGCCCCCCGTCACGGAACTGGCCACATCGGAACCTGGTTCCTTCAGTACCGGAGCCGATTCCCCCGTAATGGCGGATTCATCCACCGAGGCCACCCCCTCCAACACTTCCCCGTCGGCAGGGATAATATCGCCGACCGAAACGACAATACGATCGCCTTTCCGTAGATGGGTGGAGCTGACCATTTCTAGGGAACCATCGGCTAAAATTCGCTGGGCATAGGTCTGAGTCTGGGTTGAACGCAGGGCATCGGCCTGGGCCTTTCCCCTACCCTCGGCCACGGCTTCGGCAAAGTTGGCAAATAAAACCGTAAATAACAAAATAACCGTCACTAACCCGTTAAACATGGCTGAGGTGCCAGTAACCCCAAATAGGTTGGGATTGAGAGTCAACATCCCAGTGATCAAGGTGCCGACCCAAACCATAAACATGACCGGATTTTTGACCATGATTTTGGGATTGAGCTTCACCCAGGCTTCCTTGAAAGCCCTTTGATAGAGATCGGAAAGATTGGCTTTTGGGGTGTGTCGCCGCTGCTGCCGTGGCCCCCCCGGTTGTCGCACAGTGGAAGTGGAGTTCATAATCTTAGGTAAAAATCGGATTTAAGGGTAGAGAAAAGGTAGCAACCAAGGATCTGCTAAACCAAATTGAAAGCTTCCGCCACTGGACCGAGTACCAAAATGGGCAAAAAGGTCAGGGCACCGAGGATGATGATGGCTCCGGCGGTAATCCCGGTGAATAGGGTTGTATCGGTGTGGAGAGTACCGCTGGTTTCCGGAACGGGTTGTTTGCGGGCCATGCCATCTGCCAAGAAAATTAGGGCAACAATTGGTACATAGCGTCCGGCAATTAACGAGAAACTGGCGCTTAAATTCCACCAAAGAGTGTTATCCGCCAAACCTTCAAAGCCAGAACCATTGTTGGCGGCGGCGGAAGCATATTCGTAGGCCACCTGGGAAATGCCATGGAAGCCCGGATTACTAATGCCCGCTAGGGTGTCAGGAAAGGCGAGGGTGATAGCGGTGGGAATTAAAATGGCAATGGGGTGGATTAGAAGAATTAAGCTAGCGAGGACAATTTCCCGTTTCTCAATTTTGCGACCCAAAAATTCCGGTGTCCTTCCCACCATCAATCCAGTGAGAAAAACCGTCAGGATGAGAAACACAAACAGATAGGCTGTGCCCGTGCCCTGGCCTCCCCAAATAATTTGCAGGAATAGGTCCGATAGGGTAACAAAACCCCCAGGGGGCATGAGGGAGTCATGCATGCCGTTGACTGCTCCACACATGGTTCCCGTTGTGGACACAGCCCACAGGGCCGTTAATACCCAACCAAAGCGCACTTCTTTACCTTCTAAATTGGGTTGGGTTTCCCCCAGAATTTGATTGATCAGAGGATTACCTTGAAATTCCCCCACAGCGGCAATGGCAATCAGAATTCCATAAAGAATAAACACCATCCAAAAAATTAACCACCCTTGCTCGGGGTTGCCTGCCATGATGCCGTAAGTAATGATGAGGCCGGCGGGAATCACCATCATAATTACCGTTTCCAAGAGGTTGGCAAAATTATTGGGATTTTCGAAGGGATGGGCAGAGTTTATACCAAAAAAACCGCCACCATTTTCCCCTAGTTCTTTGATGATTTCAAAATGGGCCACCGGACCCCGGGCAATCCATTGGGTGGCCCCTTCCAGGGTGGTTACCTGGGCTGGCCCCGCAAGGGTTTCCGGTACCCCCGCCACCAGGAGGAGTATTGCTCCCACGAGGGAAATTGGCAATAAAATTCTAGTAATTGATAGCACTAAATCCTGGTAAAAATTACCGATCGCCTGGCCGGTTAGGCCCCGAATAAAGGCGATCGCCACTGCAATGCCGGTGGCCGCAGAAGTGAACATCAAAAACCCTAGGGCTCCAGCCTGACTAAAGTAGGTGTAGGTCGTTTCTCCGGAATAGTGTTGTTGATTGGTATTGGTCACAAAGGAAATGGCAGTGTGTAGGGCCAAATCCCAAGACGGAGCAGCTAAACCCGTGGGATTGAGGGGTAAACTGCCCTGGAACATCAAGATTAGGAAGACAAAAACCCCCATAACCAGATTGCTGATCAGCGCAGCACTAACATATTGGGTTGCTCCCATGGAGGGATGTTTTGTAATCCCGGAACCGGCAAAAATCAACGACTCTAGAGGACGGGCAATTTTATCGAGCCAAGTGGACTGACCAAGAAAAACCCGTGCCATATAACGCCCAAGCAAGGGGGCCGTGGCCACAAGGATAGCTAAAATTAATGCAATTTGTACAAAACCTTGCAACATAAAATTTTGTCATCTCCAAACCATCATCAAAACAGGATAAGTGGGGGTTACTGGCTATGGGAAAAAAATCAAATTCCGCCCCTAATTTATCCATATCATCAGTTTGCTGTGATAAATGAACTTTCACAAGGTATAGAAGGGCATTTAAAAGGTATTTATAGATTATGCCTAAGCAATTTCCTTACCTATATTAAAGTTGTTTAGCTTTTGCCTATACCAAATGATATAGAAGTAATTAAACGAATAGATCTATCTTTTTTGTTTTAGTATGGGCGGGAAGACCCCTGCAACTTTTCCCCTTGAAAGCCATTTCTGTTCAATCATTGGCCGACCAAACAGTGCGTATTTGGACCCGTACCCACTGGTTGTTGGCAATTCTTTTTTTAATCGTGATCAGTTTGGATTACAGCACTCCCCCTCCCTACGTGCTCGGCTATCTGTACATTGGGGCAGTACTATTGGCTAGTGTGCGGCTGGGGCATCGGGCAACCCTCTGGGTAACAGGTACTGCGGTGGTTTTAACCCTGCTCAATTTGTGGATTCCGGGCATTGAACCCATCACCCCCATCACCGTGGCCAATCGGATAATCACCGTACTGGCACTGCTAGTCACCGCTTGGCTGAGCGATCGCCTGCAACAATACGAAGCGGCCATGGTGAAACAACAGGTGCAACTGGAAACCCAAATTCAACTGGCTAAGGTGCGGGAGGATTTTGTCTCAACCCTGACCCATGACCTGAAAACTCCCCTTTTGGGGGCAATTGAAACCCTTAATGCCTTCCAAGCAGGACAGTTTGGGGCTGTTACCCATAACCAACAACGGGCGATCGCCATTATGATGCGTAGCCACCGCATGACCCTGCAACTGGTGGAAACCCTGATGGATGTTTACCGCAATGACACAGAGGGTTTATATCTGCACCAGGAACCGGTCAATCTCACTAGTCTGGCGGAGGAAGTAATTCTGCAACTCACCCCCCTGGCCACGTCCCGCCAAATCCATTTATGTCTGCGTCAAGGTAACTCCGACTTTCGCCAAGCCTATTGGTTACAGGCCGATGCTTTGCAACTGCAACGGGTTTTTAATAACCTCATTACCAATGCCATTAATCACTCCCCCCGGGGCCGTAAAGTGGAAATTTCCCTTACTTCCAAAAATAATCATTTCCAGGTGCAAATTGTCGATGAAGGGCGGGGAATTCCCGACTATGAATTGCCCAATCTCTTCGAGCAATTTTATCAAGGCCATGGCGATCGCCAAGCAAAGGGAGCCGGACTGGGGTTATATCTTAGCCGCCAAATTATTGAAGCCCACGGTGGTAAAATCTGGGCGGAACCCCGCTCTCCCCAAGGGGCTATTTTTGCTTTTTCCGTACCCATAGAATCCTAGGGTTTAACGTTCTCTTTAGTTTATTGCTATTCATCTTTAAAACTGTTTTAAAAGCCCCCCTGGCCCCCTCAATTTAGGGAAAACTGAGTGAAAGTCCCCCAGTGTTGGGGGATTTAGGGGGCGGAATAAAACTTTCCAAACACGTTTTAAAGGAAAATGATAGGGTTCAGAAAGCATAATTTTGGGATAGATAGCAGGCATTGGATCGGCTAGTTTTGACCCCCAATTTAGGCCAATTATCCAGACTACCTTTGTTAATCAAAACCATTTATGGCAATTTCCCCAACTTCAATCCGGATTCTTTTGGTGGAGGACGATGAACTCTTCCGTTTGGGATTGGTGACCCGTCTCAGCCAGGAACCAGGGTTGGACGTGGCCGGGGAGGCGGAAGATGGAGAAACGGCGATCGCCTACGTCAATCAACAGCTTTTTGATGTGGTGATTTTAGATGTGGGATTACCCGGTATCGGCGGCATTGAAGCCTGCCATCAAATCAAAAAAATTCATCCACAATTACCAGTCCTAATTCTTACTTCCCATTCCCAGCCTGCCTTAATTAACCGCCTGATTGAAGCCCAAGCCCAGGGCTATTGCGTTAAAGGGGTGGCCGCAGAAACATTAGTGCTGGCGATTCGCTCAGTGGCGGCTGGTGCATTCTGGTGGGATGCCATTGCTTCTCAGGAAATTCAGACCGCGTTTCAACACAGTTCGTCCACGGGGGCGGTGCTGCCATTGGCGGATGCAGATGGAGAGAACCCACTCACTAAGCGTGAACTAGAAATTTTATCTTTGGTGGCCAAGGGTAAAAGTAACCAAGAAATTGCCGACGAACTTTACATTGCGCCGGGCACAGTGCGGGTCCATGTACACACTATTTTGCGTAAGTTGGAGGTGCGAGATCGTACCCAAGCCGCCCTTTTAGCCATTGAAAGAAGATTGGTTTCCTTGTGACTACCGCTAGCATATGCCCAGTTTTATCCAGGCTCTCCAGGAACTGGGAAACGCTGAAATTTTCCTGACCATGGGAGAAATTTTAGTGATCCAAAAACTGGTTTAGGCCAAACAGAATCGAATCATATCCAAGAATATGTTTGAAAAGTTTTCTTTTTCTCCCTAAATCGACCTACTAAAGCTCCGGCAATACTGGGGAACTTTTACTTAAATCCCCCCAAAGTTTGGGGCTAGGAGGGGACTTTTAAAACACGCTCTAGGATGGTTCGGCCACATTTTCCCCTTCCAGGGTGACCAGTAAAGGCATAATATTCTCCTCCAAGCGACCCATACGAATTAAATCGGCATAGGTTTCCGCCTCTATATCTAGTACCGTCTGGTCGAATTTTTTGTTGGCCACTTCCTGCAATAGGGGATATTCCTGCAGGAGCAGTTTGAGTTTGTCGGTGACGCTTTGCAGTTGTCCTTGGACTAATTCCTGCTTATAACGCAACCGCTCTGGGTTAATGTCGGGAAACTCATCGGTTTTTTCCAGTTCCGCCAACACCCGCCGTAGGGCAATTTGTCGGGATACTAGCTCTGCATATTCCAACCGTTGGGGTTGATCGCCAATTAAATCTAGGCCTTTGAGCACAAATTGGGTAGTCAGTCCTTGCACCAGTAGGGTGAATAGCACCACACCAAAGACAATGTCGATGATGGCCTGTCTCTCGGCGATCGCCTGGGGCACACTCAGGGCCACGGCAATGGCGACGGAACCCCGCAATCCGCCCCACCAGAGTACGGTTTGTTCCTGGAGAGTAATGTGGGTACTACTAATCTGGTCACTCACCTTGTTGCTGATCAAGCTCAGACCAAAAACACTCACTAAGCGAGTCACCACCACCGCAGCAATGGCAATCAAAATCAGGTTGAGGTGGTCCGAAAGACTGCTCAAGCCAATTTGATCCCCAATCAGTAAGAAGATAATGGAATTGACAAAGAAGGCCACAAATTCCCAAAAAATGCTGACAATCAGTCTGGTGCGGGGATTCATGCCAATGCGGGAACCATAGTTGCCCAACACCATGCCCACTACCACCACCCCAATTACTCCCGATCCCCCCAGGTTTTCCGCCAGAATATAGGCACCGTAGGCCGACACCAGGGTGAGGGACTGTTCCACAAAAGGTAGGTCAAATCGTTGGGTCAACAGGGACAAACTAAAGCCAATCACCAGGCCACAGCCCACCCCAATGCCGATCACGGTGACAAATCGAGCGAGGGTAACGGACAAGTCAAAAGTGCTGGTGCCTAGGGGAATGCCCACCAAAATGAGGAAGACCACCACCGCCACCCCATCGTTAAATAGGCTCTCCCCTTCCATTAACGTATTTAGTTTTTTGCTCGCCCCCAACTCTTTAAATAGGGCAATCACCGACACTGGATCTGTAGCAGACAAGGCCGCCGCGGCCAAAAAGGCGATCGCCAACTCCATCCCCCCCCAATAGGAAAGGGGAAAGGCAATGCCCACCACACAGATGACCACTCCCAAAGTGGCAAAGAGAGTAATCGGAAACCAATTTTCTTTGAGATTGCGCCACTGTAAATTCCACGCAGCCTCAAACAGTAGGGGAGGCAGAAAAATTTCCATGATCAATTCCGGCGACAGATTGATCAATTTCACATCGACAAAGGCCAGGGCCATGCCCACAATTACCAACAGCAGGGTGTAGGGAATTTTCCGCAGAATTGGCACCGTCTTGGACAGGGTCGCAATGCTCAGGGAGACCGAGAGCACAATCAAGAACTGTTCTAAGTTATAGGAAATCGAGAGGGATTCGTTGACCGCTGTATCCACGGTGTAGGCTCCTTTCTGACTGAAATCTCCCCCATTATGGGGCCACTCCGCTCTGAGGGCAAAATAAACCTTTGGGTCCGGGTCAGTTCATGGCCGCCTAAGCTGATTTGCGTTAGTCAACAGTTCTGTCATGGGACTGAGAATCGGGCCTCGGCCCCAGGTGGCGGTTTATCAATGCCAACTCCCCGGACTAAGCTTGTCAAAATCATTGGCTTTATTCTATCATTGGTTATCTAACAACAATCCCAGGTCTATGAAAGTGAGTGTAATAGCCATAGGTCTATTTTAGTTATTGACTTCAGCACATCCTAGACCCAAGCCCAGCCAGGACCGACAACTGAAAATTACCGAAACTTAGTTTAGGTTCCTGTTCAGTGCGGGCTTGAAAAAAATTAATCTGCCCCTTCAAATTGTCCCCCCATCTAAATCACCATCTTCGTCAAGGACATGCAAGCAACCTTACACCAATTAAAAGTTTTTGAAGCCACCGCTAGACATGGCAGTTTCACCAGGGCAGCAGAAGAACTTTACATTACCCAGCCGACCGTTTCTAGTCAAATTAAACAGTTATCTAAAACTGTCGGACTTCCTCTGTTTGAGCAGATTGGCAAACGGCTTTACCTCACCGAGGCGGGGCAAGAATTGTTGGTAACTTGCCAAGATATTTTTCAGCGACTGGACAATTTTGCCATGAAAGTGGCGGATATTAAGGGCACAAAACAGGGGCGTTTACGCTTGGCAGTGATTACCACAGCCAAATATTTCATTCCTCGTTTACTGGGGGAATTTATCCAAAAGTATCCCGGCATTGAAGTATCCCTCAAGGTGACTAACCATGAGCAGATTCGTCACCGGATGCAAAACAATGAAGATGATTTGTACATTGTTAGTGAGCCGCCGGAGGAAATTGATCTCAATTACCAGCCTTTCCTCGACAATCCTTTAGTGGTCATTGCCCGTCGGGACCACCCCCTAGCTGGGAAAAGCAATATCCCCATCACGGCGTTAAATGATGAAGCGTTTATTATGCGGGAAAAAGGCTCCGGTACTCGTTTAGCAGTACAAAATTTGTTCCACCGCCATTATGTGGATGTGCGGGTGCGGTTGGAATTGGGTAGTAATGAAGCGATTAAACAGGCGATCGCCGGTGGCATGGGCATTTCTGTGTTGTCCCAACATACCCTGGTATCGGAGGGAGCCCGCAGTGAGCTGACAATTTTGGACATTGACGAATTTCCTATCAAGCGGCGTTGGTACGTGGCTAACCTAGCGGGTAAACAACTGTCGGTGATTACCCAAACCTTTTTGGACTATCTCATGGCCGTTACCAAAAATATGCCGGCTCCGTTTGCAGAGCAATTAACGACCCAACAAACCCCTGTGAAGTTAGTTCTTTAATCACCTTGATTGATTTTTAACAATTTTATCTGCTTTAACCATTGATTTTGTCCCTGGATAAACCCTGGGCGGAGGGGATGGCGCAAACGGTGGGGTTAGTGGTTTTAATTTCCACCTGCCGGTGCCCTGTGTTTTTCAATAAACTCGCTAGGGCCACTTCGGCCTTCTGGTTAGCCTGGTTCAAAATGCCTTGGTCACAGGCGGCGGCGGTGATTTTGGCTAGGGTCTGCCGTTGGGCCAAAGTTTGTAGCTCCGGAACAGTGTCGGGTCCTAGGTTTAAAAATCCCCGGTCATAGTGGTAAATGCGGGAGCGTTCCACATCAATTTTTTGGTCAAGAATTTGCGGCGGCGGCAGGGTGACAATTAGCGTTTCTCCCTGTTGTTGAATACTTTGTTCATTTATCTCGGCTAGATCAATGCCGGCCCGCACTTCCCCGTAGCCAATGTAGAGTAAGTCGGTGCGCCCCAGGGTGAAATTACCCCATTGCCGTTCCTGACTAGTGGGCACTACGGTTTCCATGGCAAAAATGGTGGTGGTTAGTTCACTCACTGCCCGGATTTGCTGCACCACGAGGGTAGAAATTTCCGCCTTGGCCTGATTATTGCCGATGCGGAGCCAAGGGCTGATGGTACGTAGACCCTGGACAATGCCCATAACGGCGATCGCCATGGTTAGAACTACGCCCCCAGTCCCCAGAAGCGGTAGTCGCTGAAAAATGTTCCGGGCTGGTGGTGAGGAAGATAGTTTTTCTGCCATGGTTTAAGCAATGGTTGAGGGGGGAATAACTTGATTGTAGTAGCCGGGGATCGCAGTTTTAATGGATACTATTGCCGTGACTGTATGGGTCCATGGGGCCAATTCCATGGTCAACTAGCTTCTAAATGGAACTCAGGCGGAAAATTAGGTAAATTTCACCATACCCGACTAAGGCACTTTCTGTTGCTGGGGTCTGGGTCCGCTAATGTGACAAAAAGTTATTACTGAAGTCATGGGGTTGGCCTTGGTCGGGCAGTTGACAACAATGGCGATCGGAGTAGCCCATGCCTACGGTGTGATCATTGCTCAATCTCGGCAAATTAATAGTGGGAATATTGTGCGAACATAATTACGACAAAAACTCAAACATAAATTTAAACACCATTGGCAATGCTGGCAAGTAAATTGAATCCGTAAAAATCATGACAGATAACAGCCAAAGTCTCTCTCTAATTAAATGCCCCACCGGGATTCAAGGTTTTGATGAAATTACCAACGGTGGTTTACCCCAGGGCCGACCAACCCTCATTTGTGGTTCAGCCGGTTGTGGTAAAACTCTATTTGGGGTGGAATTTTTAGTGCGGGGGGCAGTGGAATATGGAGAGCCAGGGGTTTTAGTTTCCTTTGAAGAAAGCGCCAAAGAGATCATTCAAAATGTGGCGTCCTTAGGGTGGAATTTACAAGATTTAGTTGCCGAAGAAAAAATTTTAATTGATCATATTTATGTTGAAGCTAGCGAAATTCAAGAAACAGGAGAATATGACCTCGAAGCCCTATTTATTCGCTTAGGCTATGCCATTAATAAAATTGGTGCAAAGCGAATCCTTTTAGATACAATTGAAGTTCTTTTTTCTGGCTTAGAGAATACCAATATTGTCCGAGCAGAATTACGTCGTTTATTCCATTGGTTAAAGCAAAAAGGCGTTACCGCAGTGATCACAGGGGAACGGGGCGACAAAAATTTAACTAGGCAAGGCCTGGAAGAATACGTGTCTGATTGTGTTATTAAACTCGATCAAAAAACTGTGGAAGAGGTTGCCACCAGAACTATTCAGGTCGTTAAATATCGAGGCTCACGCCATAGCAATAATGAATATCCTTTTTTGATCGAAGAAAATGGCATTTCCGTGTTGCCTATCACTTCCCTGATTCTCAATCACAGCGTCTCCCAGGAGCGAATTTCCACTGGCATTCCCCAATTGGATGATATGTTTGGCGGGCAGGGTTATTACCGTGGCAGTAGCATTTTAGTAACCGGGAGAGCTGGCACTGGCAAAACTACCCTGGCGGCCTTTTTTGCCCAGGCAACTTGCTTACGGGGAGAACGATGTTTATATCTTGCTACCGAAGAATCGCCCCAACAAATTTGCCGCAATTTAAATTCCATTGGTCTAGATTTATCGCCCTATTTAGACAGCCAATTACTACAATTTGATGCCACTCGTCCTACTAATTATAATTTAGAGATGCGTCTGTTTAAGATTCATAGTTGGGTCAGGAATTTTAAGCCAAGCTTGGTGGTAGTTGATCCAATGAGTAACCTAATTACTAGTGGCAATTTAAATCAAACAAAAAACTTTTTCATGCGTCTAATTGATTATCTAAAAAGCCAAAAGATTACCGTATTTTTGACGGATTTGACCGGCGGCAATGTGGGATATGATAATGAACAAACAGAAGTTGGTGTTTCTTCCTTAATGGATACATGGCTGGAGTTACAGACCCTGAGAATAAATGGAGAAAGAAATCGTATTCTCTATATTTTGAAATCTAGGGGCATGGCCCACTCCAACCAAGTGCGGGAATTCATCCTTAGTAATGATGGGGTAGATTTGATTGAAGCTTATATTGGTGAAGGGCAAGTACTAACAGGTACCCAAAGGATTAATCAAATTTTAGAAGAAGAGGCGATCGCCAAAAGGCGGCAACAGGCCCTAGAACTCAGCAAACGGAATTTTGAGCGAAAAAAGTACTTACTGCAGGCGAAGATTGATGCCCTCCAAATGAAACTAGCCAGTCAAGATGAGGAATTAGAAGTACTAATGTTAGAGGAGAAAGAATTCAAACAAACAATGTTGGCCAACCGTAATCTGATTAAAAAGTCTCGCCACATTTATCAAAACCCCTAAGTACTGAAGAGTCTTCTATTATGGAAAATTTAAACGCTCTATCTGGCAATCAAAACTTGGAAGTTTGGCAACTGCGTCTGTATGTAGCGGGACAAACTCCTAAATCCGTCACAGCTTTTATAAATTTAAAAAAGATTTGTGAAGAATATCTAAACGGTCAATACCAAATTGAAATCATCGATTTGACCCAACAACCTGAATTGGCGATTGAAGATAGTATTTTGGCATTGCCTACTTTAGTAAGAAAATTACCCGAACCAATCAAAAAAATTATTGGTGATTTGTCCAATACAGAAAAGGTATTAGTGGGCTTACAAATTTTACCCTCTATGGATTGGAAAATCTAGCATTTTAGGTTGTCGCAATGAATGTTCCGGAGGATTTAAAACCCGCAATTACAGAAATATTTGAGCACCTTCTTACAAAATCCAAAGAACAGTATTACGTACTGCGGCTTTGCATTGCAGGGAGCAAATTCTAGTCTTTGCAAGCCTAGGAAAGTGTTTGAAAAGTTTTAAGCAAGCCTTTGAGGCATAAGATGAACCATGGCAACATAGAGCATTGTCTCACTGGTGGTAGGTAAATATTCATAATCCTTACTTAAACGACGATAACGTCCAAACCAAGCAAAGGTGCGCTCGACTGCCCAACGGCGGGGTAGGACTTCAAAGCCTTTTTGTCCCTACTTTTTGCTGACCACATTCAAGGTCCAACCAAAAGTATGCTCCGCCCAATGGATAAAATCCTTTCCGCCAAAGGTACTGTCAGTCCATATAACTTGCAGGCACTGCCAAAGGGGAGCAAACCAGGTGCCAAGTAGAATCAGACCCTGATGGTCGGAGCGATGGGCACCATGGACGACAACATCGAGAATTAATCCCATGGTATCCACAAGGATTGTACGTTTACGACCATTGACCTTTTTTCCACCGTCATAGCCAGGTTCTTGGCCAGTTCAAGCCCTTTTGAGTGACTGTGAATCTAAACAACCGGCACTAGGGTGAGTATTTCTTCCAGCTTTGAGCCGAACTTTCTCACGGAAGATACGGTTTAATTTTTTCCAGGTACCATCTTCGTGCCATGGCTGGAAATAACCATAGACCGTTCGCCATTTAGGAAAATCGTGGGGTACAAGTCGCCAGGCACACCCCGTTCTGAGCATGTAAAAAGCAGAAAGTTTTAGTGGTCAGAAAAAGCCCACGAGCTTACCAGTTGGTAAAAGTTAAGAAATTTTAACTCCCCGTTTTCACTGCAATTATGAGAAGATAATGAAAAATGAGATGATCATGAAAGACCATTATCACTATGGCAACATCATTTGCTTCCCGGGGAGGACTGCTGGC
The DNA here is from genome assembly GCF_000284455.1 of Synechocystis sp. PCC 6803 substr. PCC-P. GTDB lineage: Bacteria > Cyanobacteriota > Cyanobacteriia > Cyanobacteriales > Microcystaceae > Synechocystis. The sequence goes on along the minus strand of NC_017039.1, from coordinate 1,482,243 downwards.
GTCTGGTTTGGCGATCGCCTTTTGGCTGACCGGTTGTGGCACGGCGGAAGTCACGACATCCAATGCTCCCAGCGAAGAAGTGACAGCCGTAACCACAGAAGTCCAGGGGGAAACAGAGGAGAAAAAGAAGGTTTTAACCACCTTCACCGTATTGGCCGACATGGTCCAGAATGTTGCCGGAGACAAGTTAGTGGTGGAATCCATCACTCGCATTGGTGCAGAGATCCACGGTTATGAGCCGACTCCCAGTGACATTGTCAAGGCTCAGGACGCAGACTTAATCCTTTACAACGGCATGAACCTAGAGCGTTGGTTCGAGCAATTTTTGGGCAACGTGAAGGATGTGCCCTCTGTGGTGCTAACGGAAGGCATCGAACCGATTCCGATCGCCGACGGCCCCTATACCGATAAGCCCAATCCCCACGCCTGGATGTCGCCCCGTAATGCCCTGGTCTATGTGGAAAATATCCGCCAAGCCTTCGTCGAACTTGACCCGGACAATGCCAAATATTACAACGCCAATGCAGCAGTCTACAGCGAGCAGTTAAAGGCGATCGATCGCCAACTGGGAGCGGATTTGGAACAAGTGCCCGCCAACCAGCGGTTTTTGGTGAGTTGCGAAGGAGCGTTTTCCTATTTGGCCAGAGATTACGGTATGGAGGAGATTTACATGTGGCCAATTAATGCCGAACAGCAGTTTACCCCCAAGCAAGTGCAAACCGTGATTGAGGAGGTGAAAACCAATAATGTACCAACAATCTTTTGTGAAAGTACCGTCAGCGATAAGGGGCAAAAACAGGTAGCCCAGGCCACCGGCGCTCGCTTTGGCGGCAATCTCTATGTTGACTCCCTTTCCACAGAGGAAGGCCCTGTGCCCACCTTTTTAGATTTGCTGGAATATGATGCCCGGGTGATTACCAACGGTCTTTTGGCCGGTACCAATGCCCAGCAATGAAAACAACTTTGTGTTTTGACACGTTGAGTTTTTCTGTAATCAACTGGACTTAATCTTGACGATTTACCACTACCTAAAATCTGAACCCCTCTTTTGCCATGGCAGCCACCCTATCTCGTCTTGATATATCCGTCGATGGTGTCAGCGTTACCTATAACAACGCCCGTTTGGCCCTTTATAACGCTACCTGCACCGTTGAACCCGGCACCATTACCGCCCTGGTGGGGCCCAATGGCAGTGGTAAATCGACTCTGTTCAAATCCATCATGGGGTTTTTGCAACCGAGTCAGGGACGGGTACGCATTGGTGGCTTTTCCGTACAAAAGGCCCAAAAGCAACAGTTGATGGCCTACGTTCCCCAAGCTGATGAGGTGGACTGGAACTTTCCGGTCAGTGTGTTTGATGTGGTGATGATGGGGCGCTATGGCTATATGAATGTGTTGCGTATTCCTAGCGCCAAAGACCGTCGTTTGGTGATGGAAAGTCTAGAGCGGGTGGGCATGGTGAAATACCGCGATCGCCAAATTGGGGAACTTTCCGGCGGTCAAAAGAAGCGGGCATTTTTGGCCCGGGCCTTGGCCCAGGAAGGCAAGGTAATTCTGTTAGATGAGCCTTTTACCGGGGTTGATGTGAAAACAGAAAAAGGCATGATTGATTTACTCATGGAACTGCGGGATGAGGGGCACACCATTCTGATTTCTACCCATGATTTGGCCTCCATTTCCACCTTTTGTGACCACACCATTCTGCTCAACCGCACTATTTTGGCCCAGGGTAAAACTGAAGAAACCTTCACCAAAGAAAATTTGGAACTGACTTTTGGTGGGCTACCAATGCTGAGTCTGAATCAGATGTTTGAATCGACAGAGGTAGATGCGTGAATCAGTTAGTGGTGGCCTTTCCCTTTTGGCATTGGTTAGTGGAGCCTTTGCAATATGAATTTTTAATCCGGGCAATTTGGGTGAGCGCCTTTGTGGGACTAGTGTGTGCGGTGCTCTCTTGCTACATCACTCTCAAAGGTTGGTCCTTAATGGGGGATGCCATTTCCCATGCAGTGGTCCCCGGTGTAGTGCTGGCCTATGCCTTGAATATTCCCTTTGCCATTGGAGCTTTTACCTTTGGCTTTGGGGCAACGGTGGCGATCGGTTACGTCAAGTCTAAAACCCGGTTAAAGGAGGATGCAGTCATTGGCATTGTCTTTACGGGATTTTTTGCCCTTGGATTAGTGTTGGTGACCAAAATTCCTAGTAATGTTGACCTATTCCATATTCTGTTTGGCAATGTGCTGGGCATTTCTCAACAAGACATCATCCAAACCTTGATTGCTGGCTCCATTACCCTAATCGTGATTTTGTTGCGCCGCAAGGACCTGCTCTTGTTTTGTTTTGATCCAAACCATGCCAAGGCGATCGGTCTACGCACCCAAGTGATGTATTACACGCTGTTGTCGGTTCTGGCCCTCACCATTGTGGCGGCTTTACAAACAGCGGGCATTATTTTAGTAATTTCCATGCTGGTCACTCCAGGATCCATTGGCTATCTGCTCAGCGATCGCTTTGATCATATGCTTTGGTACTCGGTCGTCAGCAGTGTACTGTCCTGTGTGCTTGGCACCTATTTGAGCTATCACTTTGATGTTTCGACCGGGGGCATGATTGTGGTTATCCTGACAACGCTATTCGTAATAGCCATGATTGGTGCACCCAAGTATGGCATTTTGGCCCAGGAATGGCGCAAACGCTCGGGGCCAAATCCGGAAGACGATGAAAATCAGACTGTGGTGGTAGATCAAGTCTAGTTGGTTTGTATCGCCACAATAATGAAAACTTCCTTGCTATCAACTCATTGGGATCAGAGGAGCAACTAACCTTATCTGGAAAGAGTGATTTGCGACATCAGACCTAAAACATATTTACGAAACTATCATCTCCATCGGGTTGGATCTTCTGTCAAAAACAGTTCTCCTTGGGAGACAACTATTATGGCGATCGCCAGTTTGGTGGGGGCATTATTTGCTTGGCATTTGACCAGTATTTACCCGGGTAATTTTGACACGTTGTTGATTTTTAACGCTTGAATTATTGTGGTGCTGGGGGGAGCTGACAGTAATGTAGGCACGGTGTTAGGCACCATTATTTTTTGGGCCTATGATTCCCTCACCAGGTTTTTATTGCCCCAAATTGCTTTTTTAGACCAGAGTCAAGCTGGAGCTTTACGGGTTATGGTCATCGGGCTAATTTTAATGGTGTTAATGGTATGGCGACCCCGGGGCATTTTGGTTAAAAAAGAGGAGTTAACCCTAGGGCGCTAATGGCAACCTGACAATTTTTGATTAAAGTTTAAGGATTTAGAACGTATTTGGAAAATTTTATTCCGCCCCCTAAATCTCCTTACTAACGCTCCGGCGGTACGAGGGTAACTTTTACTCAGTTTCTCTCCAAATTTTGGGGGGATTAGGGGGACTTTTCAAACACGTTCTTAAACTCCCTCAACTTTGCTATCAAGCACTCCGGGCCAACGGCCATATTTGAGATAAAAACCCCCTAAACAAAGGATGATAATTAAAATTGTCCCGATCGCCAAATAACTAGGCACAAAAAAGGTCGTTTCAATAACGTTAATTTGTCCAGGTTTTAACTGCCATTGCCCAGGCACTTCTGTGCCTAATTCTTCCCCCGGAGCATTGGGAGTTTGGAGAGTTAAGGGAGTTTGCAAATCAAAATTGAGGTTAATTAGGGAGCCGGGACTAAGGATAATGTTGCCTTGGTTGGATAAAACCCCTAGGGCCCGCAGGTCAACGGTTAACTTGAGATGATTGCGGTCTGCTAATAACCAATTACTTTGCTCTAGTGCGAGTTCCGCTTTCAAATTAAGCAAATCCAACTGGTCTGGCTCTGGCGATCGCCTTCCTTTGGGGGGTTGGGGATTAAAAAAGCGATTGAACTTTTCCACCAACTCCTGGCCGCTACCAAAAGGAATGGTTATCACAAGGGTTTCCTCCGACGGGCGATCCGTGTGACCGTTTAAGTCCTTAGCCCGCTGGTCTAAACTTTTGAGCCAACGATCGGCTTCTGCTTGGCTCAGGGTAGTTAGTTGTTCCCCCAGGGTAATGTGTTGGACAATTTCCCCATAATGTTGCTCTGGAAAACGAATGCCCACGTCATAATCCACACAGCCGGTTAGCAAACAGCAAACACCCAAAACCATGGGTAATAATCGTTTAAACCATTTCTGGGGGCACATCATCCTGGAAGCCTCATGGGCAAATAACATTAGGCAAATTTAAGACTCGACCGTCAGTATATCAATCCAGACTATCCCATAGTCAGCTTTGTATCCCATTCAACCTTTCAACTACCGTTAAACTCTATGACGAAGCCATTGCCATATGACCTGATAATTGTGGGTGCGACGGGATTTGTCGGTGGGATTGTTTGCCGCTATTTGTTGTCCCACTGGGAAACTGCAGCAGCAAAAAACTGGGCGATCGCCGGCCGTTCCCAAGCTAAACTTGACCGTTTGGTTCAATCCCTTGGCCCTCAAGCTGCCCATTTGCCCACCTTTGTGGTTGATATCAAAGACGAAGCCGCTGTCACTACACTGTGCTCCCAAACCAAAGTTGTGGTTTCCACAGTCGGCCCCTATGCCCTTTATGGAGAAACCCTAGTCCGGGTTTGTGCCATTACCGGCACAGATTACTGCGATCTGACTGGGGAAGTCCAATGGGTACAACAAATGATCCAAAAATATGAGGCGATCGCCAAGCAATCAGGGGCTCGCATTGTCCATTGTTGCGGCTTCGATTCCATTCCTTCTGACCTCGGGGTGTATTACTTACAACAACAAAGTCAACGGCGTTGGGGGGAACCTTGCATCCGGGTCAAAATGGGGGTTAAAGCTTGCCAAGGTGGCATTTCCGGAGGCACGATCGCCAGTGGCATCAACCTGATTCAAGAGGCGATCGCCGATCCTTCCACCCGCCAGGCCCTCCGCAATCCTTACATCCTTTGCTTTAAACCTGATCACCGGTCTGACCATCCCCCCAGCCTCATCCCCGTGCAAAATGACCCCATCTTTTCCGGATGGACTGCCCCCTTTGTCATGGCAGGGATCAACACTCCCATTGTTTTACGTTCCAATACCCTCCAAAACGAAGTCTATGGTGAAGGGTTCCAATATGAGGAAGGCATCTTAACGGGGCCAGGGATAATCGGTTGGTTAGCAGCCCAGGGCATTAAATGGAGTTTGGATCTTATGGCCTTGGCTTTGGCGATCGGCCCCAGTCGATGGTTGTTACTCCAAATCCTACCTAAACCAGGGGAAGGCCCCACTGAAGAAGCTCAACAGCAGGGCTTTTATGATTTACGCTTTTGGGGAGAAACTGCCTCTGGCCAATCCACCATGGTCAAAGTTACAGGGGATCAAGACCCCGGCTATGGTTCCACGGCAAAAATATTAGCCCAAGCCGCATTATGTTTAGCCAAAGACAGACCCAAATCATCTCTCCAAGGCGGTTTCTGGACCCCTGCGGCTAGCTTTGGTCAGGATTTAATTCACCGGTTAATTGACTATGCTGGACTAACTTTTACCGAAGAAAATGGCTCTACCCTTTGACTCCACTGCTGGCCTCGGAGGGGATGATATAACGTTGCACAAACAGAAATAGTACGATAATGGGAGCAATAGCAATCACGGAAGCCGCTGCAATGAGCCGCCAGTCAAAATCCAAAGCACTAGATAATTGAGCAACGCCCAAAGGCAATGTGTAATATTCTGGTTGATCGAGCACAATCAGTGGCCAGAGAAAATCGCTCCAGGCACCGATAAAAACAAAAATAGCTAGGGTTACCAGGGCAGGGCGAATGGCCGGAATCATAATGTGCCACCAAATACCCAGTTCTCGACAACCATCGATGCGGCCCGCTTCTTCCAATTCCTTGGGCACCCCTTGGAAAGCTTGCCGGAGCAGAAAAATACCAAAGGCAGAAGCAAGGCTGGGGAAGATAATGCCCACGTAGCTATTCCTGAGCCCTAAATTCACTGCCAGAATGTAGAGGGGAATCATGATTAACTGGAAAGGAATCATCAACGTGGCCACGATCGCCGCTAGGGTCATGTCCCGACCGACAAAGTTTAAACGGGCCAGGGGATAGGCGGCCAGGGCGCAAAAAAACAAGTTAAGGGCCACAGTGATGCTGGACACCACCACGCTGTTGAATAGGTAACGGCCAAAGGGATAGTCTTGCCAAACCTTGATAAAATTCCCCAGGTTGGGTTGCCGGGGTAACAATTGTCCCAAACCCCCAAAGACATCCTCCGTCGGGGCCTTCAACGCCGTAGCTACCAACCACAGCAACGGTAACAACATGGCGATCGCCAATAGGACTAAAACTAGGTAAGTTTTCCAGTGTTTCACAGCGGCGGGGTAATAGCGGGTAGTGGTGGGGCATTGGTCAACAAGGCCCAGACCAGGGTAACAAATAAACCCAATAAAAATCCCCCCAGAATAATCCCAGGGGGTTGATAGTTGCAATGGCAAGAATTACTTACCCATACCCAACTGTTGGGCTTTTTGGTAAACCTTACCCTCCGTGAGCAGGGAAGGGGCAATGACCACATCCACCTGTTGCATCTCTTTCATATCTTTGGCTCCTAGGGTGCCCATGCTAGTTTTTATTGCCCCCAGTAGATTATGGGTGCCGTCATCCAATTTGGCGGGCCCTACTAAAATTTCCCGAATGGTGCCAGTGGTACCGACGTTGATGCGAGTACCCCGGGGTAATACGGGACTGGGGGTGGCCATACCCCAATGGAAACCACGGCCGGGAGCTTCCGCCGCCCTGGCAATGGGGGAACCAATCATCACTGCATCAGCACCGCAGGCAATACATTTACAGATGTCCCCACCAGTAATGATGCCCCCATCGGCAATGACAGGCACGTAACGACCCGTTTCTTGCAAATAGTCATCTCTGGCTGCTGCACAATCGGCGATCGCCGTCGGTTGAGGTACCCCTACTCCCAAAACTCCCCGGGAAGTACAGGCCGCACCGGGGCCAATACCCACCAGCACCGCCGCTGCACCGGCCCGCATCAACTCCAGGCTGACTTCGTAGGTAACGCAATTGCCCAACACCACCGGCATGGGCATTTCCTGACAAAGCTTGACCAGGTCCAAACTCTCCACCGATTCGGGGGATAGGTGGGCCGTGGAGACCACTGTGGCCTGGATAAATAACAAATCCGCCCCAGCTTCGGCCACCGTACTGGCATATTTAGATGCCCCCACCGGAGTCAGACTAACTGCGGCAATGCCCCCAGCGGCTTGGATTTCTTGAATGCGCTTGGTAATTAACTCCGGCTTGATGGGTTCGGCGTAGAGTTCCTGCATTAACCCCACAAATTCCGTTTTGCCCACCGAAGCGATGCGGTCCAAAATCGGATTGGGATCTTCGTAGCGGGTTTGAATGCCCTCTAAATTGACTACCCCCAAAGCGCCTAGTTCGGATAGTAGTACTGCCATGCGGCTGTCCACAACCCCATCCATGGCGCTGGCAATAATGGGGATTTCCCGCTCAATGGCGCCCACTTTCCAGCGGGTATCGGCCAGGGCTGGGTCTAAGGTCCGCACTCCGGGAACCAGTGCAATTTCGTCGATACCATAGGCTCGACGGGCTGTTTTTCCCCGTCCAATCGTAATGTTCACGCTTACTTACTATTCCCAAACTGTTTAAATTAGCGTACCAAATAATCTGACCCTTTGGACGTCAGCACAGCCTAATAACCCTAATCCAGTGGGGATCAGAGCCTATGGCATCCAACGGGGAGCAAAACCAGCGGTCAATTCTTGGGGATCGGGATCCGCATCGGTTTCCGTGGCCAAATCTCCGGGTAGGGGCAACAACCAAACTCGTCCATCCACAATGGATCTTTGAGAATTGGTGAGAAGATCATGGGAACCAAGAGTAGGTCCTGTGGCTACCTGGTCAAACATTAACCCCAGACCATCGGGAGCAACGGTGAGATCAACTTCGGGGTAATTGGGTAAAGCTAAGAGGGGGCGGGCTTGACCGTCGGTTAAATTAATCACCGCCAGGTAGGGTTCTGGTTGCACAGGCTCGCCTTCCCGTTGGATAAAATCCGCCTGCAAGCAATAGGCCCTGGGTTGGGAGCGGGGGTCAAAACGACAGCTTATTAGGGGGTAGGGACCCCGTAAAACTTCCCTTTGAGTGCGTTCCTGCAGGTCGTAAACAATTAGGGAATGGCTAAAGTCTGGGTTTTGTTGGCTTAATAGCAATTGTTTGCCATCAGCAGAAAAATCCAAGGCTTGCTCCATTGCTTCCAAAAAATGGGGCGCCCCGGCCTCCGGAATTAGGGGAATTAAACCCACTCCCCCCTCCTGGCCCACTGCAAGGAAATTACCATTGGGTCCAACAATAAATTTTTCGGCCCTAATACCTAGAGGTCTGGGATTTTCTCCACTGGGGGCTACCCACAAACCAGAGTCAGCAGAATTTTGAGCATTTTCTCTAGCAATAACTAACATACTGCCGTTAGCAGCCAGGGCAATGCGCTGGTTATCATAATCCTGGTCTTCCCAAAGCCTTTCCAATTTGCCTGGTAGAACTTTAGTTTGGGTGTTGAGGTTATTAATACCGGTGGCGACAGTGAAAATATTCTGTTGTCCCCCCCGACGGGTCGGATCGGTGGCGGTGAAAATCAGGCGATCGCCTTGGGGATAAATTTGAAACTGTCGAACGGTGAGGTCCTTAGGGGTGAGGATAATTTTTTGGGGTTGTTGGGGGTTGGTGATGTTGTAGAGAATTAACCTTCCCCTTTCTTCGCCGGCCACACCAATATAGGCCAAAGCCCGGGCCCGACTGGTGATCAGACTGGTGAAATCCTGTCCCCTTGGACCCCGCACCATGGCAGGTAAAGGTAAGGTCAATTGATAGTTAGTGCCATAACGGGGGATGTCCGTTAGGGTGTAGAACCAACGCCGCCCCTGCCAAATGGTTTTGCCCGCCAGGGGTGGGTCAATTACCAAGCCTGACTCCATTACGTCCGGGTCAACGGGATGGTTAAAAGTCATGGTCAGGGCCTGGGTTTGGGCCCCGATGTTGGTGTTGCGCCAACTGTATTGCGTTACCATCAGGGGACTTTGATTGCCCCGTAATAGCACCACCGCAATTAGAAGAACCAAAACGATGGCGATCGCCCCCACGGTGCGGTCAAAGAGGCTCAATTTTTTCCATAAAGCCGTAGTAGGGGAAAAACGTTCCATCATGGGGGCCAATAAAAAACAGGGCTACCTAGTCGTCCACTTTAACTTTAGGGACGTAAGTAGAAGCCACGGACAATTCCTTGAGTTGTTTTTTATCCACCGCCGCTGGTGCTTCCGTGAGCAGACAACTGGCCTGTTGGGTTTTGGGGAAAGCAATCACATCCCGAATGGAATCTTCTTTAGCCAACAACATCACTAACCGGTCTAAACCGTAGGCAATGCCGCCGTGGGGAGGGGTGCCATACTCGAACGCATCCAATAGGAAACCAAATTTTTCGTGGGCTTCTTCGGGGGATAAACCGATGGTGGCAAAAACTTTTTCCTGTACTTCCCGTTGGTAAATCCGCAAACTACCGCCGCCAATTTCCACGCCGTTCATGACCAAATCGTAGGCCTGGGCCCGGGCAGTTTTCAGATCGCCTAAATCATCGGGGTGGGGCGCAGTGAAAGGATGGTGCAGAGCTTCAAAGCGTTTTTCATCACTATTCCACTCGAACATGGGGAAGTCGGTGATCCAAAGCAGGTTAATGGCATCGGGATCGATCAAACCCAACTGTTCTCCCAGCACCAACCGGAGGCGGGAAAGGGATTTATCCACCGTGGCAGTGTCTCCGGCACCAAACAGGAGTAAGTCTCCGGCTTCAGCTTGGGTTAATTGCAGTAACGTTTTTACCTGGGCCTCATCTAGGTTCTCTTTAATAGCCCCAATGGTGTCGATTTCTCCGTTATCCCGCACCCGAATGTAGGCAATGCCCTTAGCGCCCGCTTCCGTGGCTTCTTTGAACAAATCTCCGCCGGGTTTAATCCGCACATTGGAAATAGTCTCATTGCCCCCCGGCACCCGGATAGCTTTGATGGACCCCCCACTACTGACGGCAGCGGAAAAAACCTTAAAACCTGTGTTACCCAGCAGGTCGGAAACGTCCACCAATTCCAAACCAAAACGGGTATCCGGGCGATCATTGCCATACTTAGCCATTGATTCTTGATAGGTCAATCGGGGAAATGGCCGGGGCAAATCGATATTTTTAACAACTTTGAAAATGTGGCAAATTAACGCTTCGTTGAGGTCAAGAATTTCCTCCTGGCCCATAAAGCTCATTTCCATATCCAACTGGGTAAATTCCGGTTGGCGATCGGCTCTTAAATCTTCATCCCGAAAACAACGGGCAATTTGATAATAACGATCCATCCCCGCCACCATCAATAATTGCTTAAACAGTTGGGGCGATTGGGGCAGAGCGTACCATTCCCCTGGGTTAACTCGGGAGGGAACAAGATAATCCCTGGCCCCTTCGGGGGTGGAACGGGTGAGAATGGGGGTTTCAATTTCCAGAAAATTCTCTTGATCTTCCAGGAAACGGCGCATAGCTTTGACCACTTGATGCCGCAGTTGTAGATTTTGACTCAACCTAGCCCGCCGCAGATCTAGATAACGGTATTTAAGGCGCACATCTTCCCGCACCTGTTCTGCTTCGTGACTAGACACCACAAAAGGTAATTGTTGATTGACGCCGTTGAGCAAGATAATGCTGTCGGCATAGATCTCAATTTCCCCGGTGGGAATTTTTTCGTTCAATGATTCCGGGGGACGTTTACTGACCACACCGGTAACTTGCACCACGTATTCATTACGTAATCCTTCCGCCACTGGATAGGAAGCGGGGGTTTGGTCAGGACTACTGGCGATTTGCACTATGCCCTGGCGATCGCGCAGGTCAAGGAAAATTACGCCACCATGATCCCGACGGCGATCGACCCAACCGTAGAGGGTCACTGTCTCCCCCAGATGGGTTGTCCGTAGGTCGCCGCAATAATGAGTACGCATAGAGGTGTTAATCAAGCAAAATTTCGTTGAACAGCAGGAGTTAGGGGTGAGAAGTAAGCGTTAAATGGGAGTCGGAGCGGGTTCAGCAATTAGCCACTCAACACTAAATTGCTAAACACCAAACCTTAGTTAGGCAAAGGAGTTTTCCCAGACCAATTCTTCCAGGGGAGTTTGACCGCCTTTTGCCCGGGCATCTTCGGTGCGTTTACCGATCGCCACCATGGGGCCAATGGCATAGTCAGCGGGTAATTTGACCAACTCGGCTACCTTTTGGAGGTCAAAGCCGATCATGGGACAGCTATCATAGCCCATGGCCTTGGCCGCCAACATCAAATTTTGCATGGCCATGCCAATGGACCGTTGGGCTTCATCCCGTTGCAACTGTGGTTTGCCACCATAGAAAGAGGCGATCGCCCCAACAAGATAATTGGCCACTTCCCGGGGGGCATTGCGCCAGTAACGGGCGGGGTCTTTATCCCAAGCGTTAACATCCGCCGCTACCAAAATTAACAGGGAAGCGTCGGTCATTTGGGCCTGATTGCCATATTTTTCCCGGATGGTTTGCCGCAGTTGGGGATCCCGAATGATCAAGAATCGCCAATGTTGGATGTTAAAACTAGTGGGAGCTTGGATGGCCGCTTCGAGCAACTTTCTTTCTTCTTCGGCCGTTAAACGATGGTCAGGGTCAAAATGCTTAACCGATCGCCGTTGGTAAATAGCGTCAAAGGTGTCCATAGTGTTTTAGCAATGATAGCTAGGAAAATGATTAGGAGAAGAGAACTCAAAACTTAAATATAAAGACAATTCTCGAATTTAAGCAGCGGTCAACACCCCTGGCGACACTTGTTTGGGCAGAATATCAATTAAATCCTCTGTGGCGCAGTAGCGCAAATCCTCTAGGCGGTCAAGCTTGAGTAGCCGTTGGCCATGGCTGGCTTGTTTAAACAAATTCAGTAAATCACTCCGCCATTGGCGGTACAAACTTTGGGCCGCCACCACTTCATCATTGCCCACGGTGAAATCAATGCCTTTTTCCCGGAGCAAGCTGGCGATCGCCCCAGCACAGACCGTATCTTCTAGGGAATAACCCCCTTCCCAACCGGAACCCAATAGCCACACTGTTTTGGGCTGGGTTTGGGCTAGGTAATCCACCGCCGCTCCCCGGTTAACCAAAGAAGCTGTGACCAACTGAGGACAATCCTTCACCCTCTGCAAAGCCCTAGTGCCATTGGTGGTGGAAAGAAACAATCTTTTCCCCGCCATCAACTCCGACGTACAATCTAAGGGAGAATTACCCAAATCGTAGCCCGCCACGGCGGCCCCGCCCCTTTCCCCCGCCCGGAGACGTTTTTCCCCCGGCCAGGATTCACTGGTGGCCATCAAATCATCAAGGGAGCTAAAAACCTGAACCGCTTCTGCGCCAACTTTTAAGGCAGTGGCGATCGTGGTCGTAGCCCGTAGGACATCAATAACCACGGCACAGTCAGGCAAGGATTGATCTGGTGTTAATTCCGGCGTGTGATAAACAAAGATTTCCACAGGATTTGGCGGATTGTTTGGGGAATGAACAACCCTCCCATCTTATCGGTAGTGGGCCAACCCGGAAGAAGAATTGGCCAATTTTTCTGGGCTCATGGCCCAGGGGGGATCCCAATGGGCTTTAAACTGGTTTTCGGTGGCGATCGGGCCTAGAACCTGGCCAAAGTGCTGGACCTTAACTAAGCGTTGCTGGGAATAACCTGGTTTGCCAAAGTTTTTCAAAAATTTTCGTTTGTCCTAGATTTTTAGCAAAAGTTTTCCCATGGCAATGTCAACTCCGGAGGTGACTCCCACTTTAAGCGATAGTAATGGCAATGAAGCCGGTGTCCAAACCCAATTTACTATCCAGGAAATTAGTGATTTACTGCCCCACCGTTACCCCTTCGCCTTGGTGGACCGCATCATTGATTTTCAACCGGGTAAATGCGCCGTTGGCCTAAAGAATGTCACCATCAACGAACCGTTTTTTCCCGGCCATATTCCCGATCGCCCGATTATGCCGGGGGTGTTAATTGTGGAATCCATGGCCCAGGTGGGGGGAGTGATTTTGACCCAACTGCCGGGGATGCGGGGTAAATTCTTCGCCTTTGCTGGCATTGATGGGGTGCGGTTCCGGCGGCCAGTGGTGCCTGGGGATCAGCTAATTATGACAGTGGAATTACAATCCTTTAAACTGCAACGCATTGCCAAAATGCAAGGGGAAGCTAGGGTCGATGGACAACTGGTTTGTGGGGGGGAAATGCTCTTTTCCCTAATTGATTAGGCAAAATCGATAGAAATTGTCATTTAGTTGGCATTTTGCCCAGTTATGTTCGTTTTTCTCTCCAAACTTTTACCCCTATTCCTCTATCCCCTGGGGCTAATTTCCTTACTGCTGTTGGGAATTATTTTTTGGAGTTGGCGACAGCAGTTGGGTTTGCAGTGGCTGGCCCTGGTGGCGCTGGCTATTTTACTAGTCAGTGCTAATAGCTGGGTTAGCGATGCCCTGCTACGGACTTTGGAGTATCAATATCTGCCTATGGAAGATTTCCCCCAAGCCCCAGTTATTGTTGTTTTGGGGGGCGGTCTTTACCAGGCCACCTATCCCCGGCAATTTCCCGAAGTGGCCGAAGCTGGCGATCGGGTTATCTACGGCGCACAAATCTACCAAGAGGGCAAAGCTCCCTACATTATTACCACGGGGGGAAGGATTCCTTGGTTGGGCACAGTGGCCACCTCGGAAGCGGAGGATATGGCCCTATTGTTGCAACGGTTGGACGTGCCTAGGGAAGCTATCATCAAAGAAGAGAAATCCCTTAATACCAGGCAAAATGCGGTTTTTACCCAGAAAATTCTCCAGCAACGGGGTATAAACACGATTATTTTGGTCACGTCTGGTTACCATATGCCCAGGGCCAAAAGAGTATTTGAAAAACTGGGTATCATTGTCATTCCCGCCGCCACCGACTTTTTGAGTCAACCTTTGGGCAGAAATAATTTCAACCTTGCCAACGTCATCCTTGGTCTGATGCCCGATGCCAAAAGTCTGCAAATGACCACCATGGCCCTGAAGGAATATTTAGGGCTGGTTATTTATAAACTGCAGGGCTGGGTTTAGCCTTGGGCTTTCCCCTGTTCCAAAGAACTAGGCTGGGATGCCGTTGGTTTTGGTTATTTGGTCAAAACCCGATTTAGCTTGCCGCTTTGGTAACCTTCTAGGTCTAGGGTGACGTAAAGGAAACCAAAGTTTTGAAAAGTTTGCACTAATTCCCCCAGGGACACATCCTGTACAAACTGTTGGATCTGTTCCGGGGGCAATTCAATGCGGGCCAAATTTTGTTCCGATCGCACCCGGACTTGGTTATAGCCGAGACGACGCAGATAAATTTCTGCCCGGCCGACCCGCTGTAATTTCTCCACTGTGATTTCTTCGCCGTAGGGAAAGCGGGAGCTTAAACAAGGTTGGGCTGGTTTATCCCACCAGGGCAACCCCAATAACTGGGAAATTTGCCGCACTTCCAACTTGCTAATTTGCAATTCGGCCAATGGCGATCGCCCACCCCGTTCCTTAGCTGCTTGGATACCGGGGCGATAATCCCGTAGATCATCTCCATTGACTCCATCGATAACGTAGTTGTAACCCAGGGCCAAAGCTAAGGGCTGAAGGGTGTCGTGGAGTTCACTTTTGCAAAAATAACAACGATTTTCCGGGTTGGCAGTGTAATTAGGGTTAGCCATTTCGTTGGTTTGCACCAGTTCATGGGCAATGCCAATCCATTGAGCTTGGGCCTGGGCATCTTCCAATTCTTCCGGTAACAGGGAGGGTGAAACGGCGGTGATAGCCACGGCATTTTGCCCCAACACGTCGTAGGCTACCTTGGCCACTAGGGTACTATCCACTCCACCGGAATAGGCAATTAAAGCCCGGTCTAGTTCCCCAAAGAATTGCCGCAGATTTTCAAGTTTGCTTTCTAACATAGCCTTTGGCGATCGTCCTTATTTGTCGATTGTTGATCAAATTCACTTCTAACGGTAACAAAATCTTTGGCAGGTAAAAGTCATCGGCCCAAAGACCGAAAAACATCTTTTTTTACTTGGCATACTAAAGACCTTTAAGCGATTATAATGCTCATAGATTTACCGGGGAAAATGTCATGGGTAGTAATAGGGAAAAAGAACGTCTCATTTGGCAAAAAAGAATACTGGAGCTTGAAATAGAGAAGTTGAAAAGACAAAAAGCTCATAATCATCAGTCGAAAAAGGATGAATTGAGTGATTTGACCGACACTGCTATGGGGGGCGCATCAATTGCCGCTGGCACTGTCGCCGGAGTTGCCACATCTTCTCGTCTGTAAATGTTCGTCTTCGTTTTTGACTCATTGGGACATTCTCCTTGATTTTTGGCTCTTCTCTAATGTCCATTTTTTTTAGTCAGGATCAGAAACGGCTCTGGATGCTTTTTCTCAGAAATGGGATAACTTCTACCCAGCCATCAGTCAAATCTGGTTACGTCATTGGGACCATGTCATTTCCATTTTTGACTATCCTAAGGAGATAAGCCGCGTTATTTACACTACCAATGCGATTGAATCCTTAAATAGCCCTTTTTGCAAGATTATCAAAATAAAATCCGTTTTTCCCGGTGAAGATTCTGTTTTTAAGCTATCATATTCAGCAATGATAAACATCACTAAAAAATGGCAGCGCCCTATACGAGATTGGCGAGCCGCTGCTTCCCATTTTGCTGTTCTTTTTCCTGAACGCTTTTCACTTTAATTCTCCTCTTTACACAAAATCTTGATCACTCTCGTTTGTGTCTCACAAAACGCAATTTCGTTAACATCAAACTCCTTTCTATCCATCCATGACTTTCTCCTTCCCCATGGCCCGTTGGCTAGAGCAATGGCAAGCCCGTCTGCAAAACTTGCCCGAGTCTAAAACGGAGGAATCGATTGTTTTCCGCATTTTGGTGCAGTTAATGGTGATTGTGGGCATTGTGGCCACAGACGTAGCGGCCCAAACCACCTGGAGTTTATGGGCCATTCCCCTCAGTGTCATTGGCTCTTGGTGGAGTTGGCGTCAAAGAAAAAAGAAGAATATTGCCCTCAAATTTCTGCTGGCGATCGCCATGGTGGCCATGTTGTTTGTCTTTTTGGGCAACTTGGTGGAAAATCTCAATGCTAGCCAGGTGGCCCTAGCGGGATTATTGGTGCAACTACAGGTATTGCACAGTTTTGATTTGCCTCAGCGGAAAGATTTAGGCTATTCCATGGTGATTGGGCTCATCCTTTTAGGAGTGGCGGGGACTTTATCCCAAACTCTCGCTTTTGCCCCCTGGTTATTGCTTTTTCTCGCCGTAGCTATTCCCACTTTGGTGTTGGATTACCGTTCTCGTTTGGGGCTAGAAGAAATTCCATTTTCCCTACCGTTCTGGAAAAGTGCAGAGAAAGCTAGGCGATCGGAGCGGACGGAATATTCCCCCTTAGTACCGAAAAAGTTATTCGCTCTGTTAGCGGTCACCCTGGCCTTCGGTTTGTTACTCTTTGCTCTGATGCCTCGCTTTCCCGGTTATAGACTGCAAAGTTTTCCCGTCTCTAGTCCTGGGGAAATGCAACAACAAACTTTTGAGGGGCAAAACCAAGATATCAACAACCCTGGTTACCGTCGAGGAAATGGCACTGGTACCGGCGGAGAGGGAGATGGTTCAGAACCCGGCCAGGTGGACGACACCTTCTACTACGGTTTCAACAGCCGTATGAATCAAAATTTACGGGGGGAAATGACCAAACAGTTAGTTCTGCGGGTACGTTCCCAAGCGCCAGGTTTTTGGAAAGCGTTATCTTTTGACCGCTATACGGGCCAGGGTTGGGAAATTAGTGATAACGAGAAGATCACCACAGTGGAACGATCGCCGTGGTCCTATCGTTTTGTGCTGGATAACATTGACTCCTTCCTGGAAACGGAAAATGTGGTGCAAACCTATACCGCTGTGGAGGATTTACCCAACGTAATTCCCAGTCTTTACCATCCCCGGTTTTTATACTTTCCCACCAGGGAAGTTGGCATAGACAGCAATGGCAGTTTACGATCGCCGGTGGGTTTGCTAAAAGACATTACCTACACAGTGATTTCAGAAGTGCCGGTGCGAGATCGCACTAGGTTGCAGGAGTACCGCATTCCCCCGGAAGTGAAAATTGACCCCCAATTGCTCCAAGTTCCCCCCGATATCAAATCGGCGGTGCGGGTTAAAGCGCAAGAACTGTTAGCTAAATCAGAACGGCCCCTAGAAACCCCCTATGAAATTTCCCTCTACCTAACCCAAGCTCTCAAGCAAAATTACCGCATTCGCACTGATTTACCATTTTTTGAAGACGATGAAGATTTGGTCAGCGCCTTTTTGTTTGAATACGAAGGGGGGTTGCCGGACCACTTTGCTACAGTGTTGACCATTATGTTGCGGAGTTTAGACATTCCCGCTCGATTAACCGTGGGCTTTGCTCCCGGACAGTTTAACCCTTTCACTGGTTATTATTTGGTCCATAATACCGATGCCTACGCCTTGACGGAGGTACTTTTCCCCCGGCTGGGTTGGTTTATGTTCGACCCCATTCCTGGCCACGAACTCTATCCTCCCTCCATCGAAGATAACGAAACCTTTAGCGTGCTTCAGCAAATCTGGCGTTGGGTGGCCGGTTGGTTGCCTTCTCCGGTGAGCGGCTTTCTGGCTAATGTCTGGGCTGCTGTTACCGGATTCCTGGTCACTGTTTTACGGTGGTTCTGGAATTTAATTTCCACTAGTTTGGGCGGCGCTTTACTCGGACTCATTTTGGCGATCGCCGCTGGTTTTCTGGGTTGGCTTGGTTGGACCCAGGCTAAACGTTGGTTACAATATCGTCGCTTAGCCCAACTCCATCCTATGGCTAGGCTTTATCAAACTTTGCTGTATGACTTGGAGCAAAGGGGTTTTCGCAAAAGTCGAGCCCAAACCCCAGGGGAATTTGCCCAATCCCTGCGGGAACATCTAACTCCAGAGCAGGTAGAAATAATTGTGGAAATTTCCACAGCCTATGTGGCTTGGCGTTATGGAGAGCAACAACCCCACCTAGATTATCTGGGTCAGCAGTTTAAACTTCTAGAACACAGTTGGCGGAGCAAGGCAAAAACGAAGTTACCCTAAAATATGCCTGTGCTTAAATGGACAATTTTTTGAAATTAAACAGTAACAAAAAGTTAAAGCTAAACTTGAATCAGCCAAATAAAACAGGGGATCAATGATGGTCGTTGCTACAACTAAAATCCTAACAGCGGCTGAGTATCTGCAACGGGAAGAACAGGCCACTGAAAAAAGTGAGTTTATCCAAGGAGAAATTATTCCCATTGCCGGAGCCTCCGCCAACCATAATCGCTTAACCTTTAATTTAAGCCGCTTATTACCTCTAGAAATTGGCGATCGCCAATATGAAATTTTTGTCAGCGATATGAGGTTATGGATTGCTGAGTCTGAAAGTTATTTTTACCCCGATGTGATGGTAATTGCGGAAGAGCCAAAGTTTACTGATAATAGTCAGATGGCGGTGACCAATCCCTCTTTGATTGCCGAAGTCCTCTCCACTTCAGCAGCGGGCTTTGATAAAAATCAGAAATTTGGCTTTTACCGGACTATCCCTAAATTACAAGAATACTTATTAATTGATCAATTCTGTTATCGTGTAGAACATTACCAAAAAGTTGGTGATCGCCAATGGTTATTAACGGAACTGATGGGAGAAAATGCCGAAATTGAATTTAGTTTTATGAAAATATAGTAGTTTCAAATAAAGCTGAGACGCTAAACGCCACAGTAAGAACGGATAATTTCATCAAGAGACGTGTCAATAGGAGCGTACATTCTAGCTCGTTTCAAGGCACTAAAGTCATGCTCAATATCATTTAAATCAGGAGAATATTTCGGCAAAAAAAGAACTTCATGACCTGCTTCTTTAGCCAATTCTTTAATGGCAGTTTTACGATGAATAGGAGCATTATCCATTATTAATATTGATGGAATGTCGAGGGAGGGTAGCAAATATAATTTTAACCATCCTTCAAAGCCTTCTGCATTCAAACTCCCGGTAAAAACCATCGGCGCAATCAAATCTTTTTTTCCTTTTCTTCTCCCTGCTACTAGATTTTCTCTGACTCCCCTTTTTCCTTGTCTATCTCCATAAACTTTTTTTCCTTTTTTTGACCAGGCATAAATACAAGCCTGGATTGCTTCGAATCCAGATTCATCTATGTAAACTATAGCTTGACTACCATAGAGCTTAATTAGTTCTCTTAACATTCTATAGTACTTAACTCGTTCCTCCCGGTTTCTTTCTCGATAACGTAGTTCTTTTTTTTTCTGTTTATTTTCATTTTCTTTAATGCGTAATATACGGCACTCGGCCTCACTCCAAATTTCTTGGCTCTGTCTATCAATCTTGCATCGGGATTTTCTTCTACGTCTTTTTTTAGAGCTTCCCAGTCTAATTTCCTATGGCGACGCTCTACTTTTGTTGGGCTTAAATCTACTCTATTTAACCATCTGTATATCGAGGCTTTTCCTATTTTATATATCTTGGAAGCCTCAGTTATTTTTCCTCCAGCTTCTATATAAGCTACTACCCTTTGCCTTAAATCTAAACTGTAAGCCATTGTTTAAACCTGTTCATTTTGTACACTCCATAATTTTACATTAAATTCTCTCATCGTTAATTGAAATGACTATAGATTTGACTATTTTCATATACCAAAGGAAGCAGTTAAGATTTTCTTAACACTTTGCATCAGCTCGGAATTTTCCCAAAACAGGTAAAATCATTTACACTGAAATTGCTTTGTTTAACTTTTAGGGATTATTCCTGGTGCTCACTGCTCAATCTGAATACGTTAAAAAACTCCGTCCTCTTTTGCCACCGGAAGCATTCCAAGCCGATCCCAAGAAATTAGTTATTTTAGGTTTAAACCTAGGTATTTATGTTGCGGGACTAACCATCGCTCGTCATCTCCATCAGTGGCCTGGGCAATGGCTTTGGTTATTTTTGCCCATGGCCCTATTAATGGGTAATAGCGTCACCGTATTTTTATTCGGTAGCCACGACCTGATGCACGGTAGTGTGCTCAAAAAACGTTCTAAAATTTCTTACCTGATTAGTTTATTAGGTCTTTCCCTCTGGTGGATGCCCCCTAGTCAATGGCGATCGCTCCATAATCAAGTTCATCATAATAACACCAATAGTTTGCGGGACCCTGACCGAAATTATCTGCACGAACAGCCGAAAACTTGGGGAAAATGGATTCATCACCTGTTTGCTCCCTCGGGAGAAGTTAATACCCTTTGGTTAATTTTTGGCATGGGTACTGCCTGGGGTGTACATAATTTTCGTAACCTGATTTCCGTACTTTTCTTCACTGGTGGTAACGCCGATTTTGTTCCGGCTGCTTTTACGGTTAAAGCCCAAGACCGCCAAAGAATTTGGTTGGAATTAGCAGCCATAGGGGCAGTGCATTTAAGCATTTTGTTTTACCTGCAATTCCAATTGATTCCCATTATTTTAGGCTACTTTTTGCCGATTTTCCTGGGTCATGCTATGGGCATGTTTTATATCTACACCAACCATTTGGCTTGCCCGATGACGGATATTAATGATCCTTTGGTTAATAGTGTTTCTTTGCGGATGCCCAAGTTATTTGATTGCTTACATTTTAATTTTTCTTACCACACAGAGCACCACTTATTTCCCGACGTAAATTCCGATTATTATCCTTTAGTGCAGGATTTGCTACAAACCCATTATCCTGGGCAGATGAATTTGTTGACTGCCAAAGAAGCCTGGAAAATGTTACTGGAAACTCCCCGCCATTACCAAGGGGAAACAACCCTAGTGGGCTACAACGGTGGTGAGACGATCGCCTGTCCATTGCCGAAAAATGTCCCCGATTTAACCGAGACCAAAGTAACCGCATCGGTTTAAATGCATCAACTGAATTTTGCCAACAATAATTGCCATGGATATCAACACCCTACTGGAACCCTATAAAACCGCCGGCGTTAATCTGGGTCTGGAGCGCATCCATGGCCTACTGGCCAAGTTGGGCAATCCCCAGGCAAAAGTGCCCTATGTCCATGTGGGGGGCACCAATGGCAAGGGATCGGTGTGTGCCTATCTGTCCAGTGTGTTGGCGGAAGCGGGCTATAAGGTGGGCCGCTACACTTCTCCCCATTTAATTGATTGGCGGGAAAGGGTTTGGCTTGATAACCGTTTCATTGATGACGCTAGTTTAATCGGGGCATTGCAACAAGTAACGGCGATCGCCCCGGCGGATAGTTCTGATCGCCCGACTTTGTTTGAGGTGTTTACTGCGGCGGTGTGGCTTTATTTTGCCCAGGCAGAGGTGGACATCGCGGTGATGGAAGTGGGGCTGGGGGGCAGACTGGATGCTACCAACGTCCCAGAACCTTGTTTGCTTAGCATTATTACCTCTTTAAGTCGGGAACATTGGCAGGTTTTGGGGCCAACCGTAGCTCACATTGCCAGGGAAAAAGCTGGCATTCTCAAAGCCCAGAGGCCAGTATTTTTAGGCAACATTCCCCCAGAAGCGCAGGCAGTTTTTCAAGAACGCATTGCCGAATTACATTGCCCCGATTATTGGGTTACCCCCGCCATTGCCACGGAAAAAAATGGTCAACCCTGGGCTAGTTGGCAAGGTTTTGAATATCCCCTGGTCCTATTGGGAGATTTTCAGCTACAAAACTCGGCCCTGGCGATCGCCGCTTTGCAGGAATTAAAACACCAGGGTTGGGATAAATTAACACCGGAGGTTATCCAACGGGGCATGGGTAAAGCTGTCTGGCCTGGACGATTGCAGTGGGTGGACTACAACGGACAAAAAATCCTTTTAGACGGGGCCCACAATCCGGCGGCGGCCAAAGCTCTGGCAAACTATACCCATGGGTTAGTTGATCAATCGGATAATTACCTGCCCACCATTACCTGGGTGATGGGTATGCTCAGCACCAAGGAACATGACCAAATTTTTCAGCATTTACTTCGTCCCGGCGATCGCCTGTTATTAGTGCCAGTGCCGGACCATGACAGCGGGGATTTACCAACGTTGGAGCAGTTAGCCTGGCAGATTATGCCGGATTTAAAAGAGGTTACACTGTTTGATGATTGTTTTACAGCCTTGGAAAGTTTAGAGAAAACCAACGAAAATTCTGAACAATTGACTGTTCTCTGTGGTTCCCTTTATTTAGTGGGCTACTTTTTAAAAAGATTACAGTCTTCCCACTAATTATTTCTAGAAATTCTGCCCTAATTTAATCCGATTCATATTATTGCTATCATCGGTTTATTCCGCTTAACTCCCCTGGTCCCCGTGGGCATTTCGCTGAGCCATATCGCCCCTGCGTCAAGGATAATGCAGGGAAACCAATTGTTGCCAAGCTTTTATTAGTTTATAGGATAAATAAATTGATTAAATTACTTATTTATTTTGTTATTCTTCCCATTGCTATTTTCCTGCTGGGAAATCAGCCCGCGATGGCAGTGGCCAATACTAACTCCCCAGATCAGACCCTGCCGGTTTTAGTATGCTTTTCCGGGGGAGAAGAAATTTTTCGTAAAAATGTGGTGGAAGGCCCCTTTGCTGATGAATATAAATTCGCCCATGAAATAAAAGTTTCCGACAGTGAAGGACAACACTGGGTTAATTTTAGTGGGGGTATGTGTGTGATTGATCAAGGGGAAGTTTTCAACAAAAAACAGCCAAAATTAACGGACAACTTAAGTTGTTATTCAGGAGCTAAAAAAGTTGTAACTTTTGATGTTTATGGAGAAGAAACAACCATTGACGAATACGTTGAAGGTAGAACATTTCTAGCAAAAGCCAGTGGCAGTGTAATTGCTTCCAATTCAATTCATCAATATTTATTATTTGGTAGTGGAACCTGCATTGGAGAAGAAATAGGAGAGGATTGATTAATCACCATGGCAGAGTTTAAATTTGCCGGGATTGATGTCGGTTTGTAGTGGCGATCGCCTGATGTTAGTGCGTTGCCTGATCATGACAGTTTTTTTAGGTCCTCCCTGCCTAGTGGGGGATTTTTCGTGCAGTAATTTTGGTTCTTTTCGGCCCAGTTGATACCATGGGGGCGTTTCCTTTGCCCCCAAATCAGTATGGATTTCCCCACCTTAAGTTCTTACCTCCATCACCATCGACCAGGGGAAGACATTCTTGCAGATTTGCACACCGATCCAGGTTTAGGTCTGACAGCGGAGGCGGTGGCCCAGCGTTACGAACAATATGGCCGCAACGAATTGAAATTTAAACCGGGCAAACCAGCTTGGTTGCGTTTTCTGCTGCAATTTCACCAACCTCTGCTCTACATTCTGCTCATTGCTGGTACGGTTAAGGCTTTTCTCGGCTCCTGGACCAACGCCTGGGTTATTTGGGGAGTTACCCTAGTCAACGCCATCATTGGTTACATCCAAGAAGCGAAAGCAGAAGGGGCGATCGCCTCCTTGGCCAAGGCAGTAACAACAGAAGCCACAGTGTTGAGAGATGGGCAAAATCTACGGATTCCTTCCCAGGATTTAGTCATCGGTGACATTGTTTCCCTCGCTTCGGGGGATAAGGTGCCAGCGGATCTAAGGCTGTTAAAAGTGCGTAATCTCCAGGTGGATGAGTCGGCTTTGACGGGGGAAGCAGTGCCGGTGGAAAAGGCGGTGGAACTTTTACCGGAGGAAACGCCCCTGGCCGAAAGGTTAAACATGGCCTATGCGGGGAGCTTTGTCACCTTTGGTCAGGGAACCGGGGTGGTAGTAGCTACTGCCAATGCCACGGAAATGGGGCAAATTTCCCAATCCATGGAAAAGCAGGTCAGCCTCATGACCCCTTTGACCCGTAAGTTTGCCAAATTTAGCCACACACTGCTCTACGTAATTGTTACCCTGGCGGCCTTCACCTTTGCGGTGGGTTGGGGACGGGGTGGTTCCCCTTTGGAAATGTTTGAAGCGGCGGTGGCCTTGGCCGTTAGTGCCATTCCCGAAGGTTTGCCTGCTGTGGTGACCGTCACCTTGGCGATCGGGGTGAATCGCATGGCTAAACGTAACGCCATTATCCGTAAACTGCCCGCTGTGGAGGCGTTGGGTAGTGCCACGGTGGTTTGCTCCGATAAAACTGGGACCCTAACGGAGAATCAGATGACAGTGCAAGCGGTGTATGCGGGGGGCAAACATTACGAAGTTAGCGGCGGTGGTTACAGTCCCAAAGGAGAATTTTGGCAAGTGATGGGAGAAGAAGTGGATAACGTTTTGTTGGATGGTTTACCCCCAGTGTTGGAAGAATGTTTGCTGACGGGCATGCTCTGTAACGATTCCCAACTGGAACATCGGGGGGATGATTGGGCGGTGGTGGGGGATCCCACGGAGGGAGCACTGCTAGCTTCGGCGGCCAAGGCTGGTTTCAGTCAAGCCGGTTTGGCAAGTCAAAAACCCCGTTTAGATTCCATTCCCTTTGAATCGGATTATCAATACATGGCAACTCTCCACGATGGGGACGGCAGAACAATTTACGTCAAAGGTTCAGTGGAGTCCTTACTACAACGGTGTGAATCCATGCTCCTCGATGATGGTCAAATGGTTAGCATCGACCGAGGGGAAATTGAGGAAAATGTTGAGGATATGGCCCAACAGGGTCTAAGAGTGTTGGCCTTTGCTAAAAAAACCGTGGAGCCCCATCACCATGCGATTGACCACGGGGATATTGAAACAGGGCTAATATTTTTAGGTTTACAGGGCATGATCGACCCGCCACGACCGGAGGCCATTGCCGCAGTCCACGCCTGCCATGACGCTGGCATTGAAGTGAAAATGATCACCGGCGACCACATCAGCACCGCTCAGGCGATCGCCAAACGGATGGGTATTGCCGCTGAAGGGGATGGCATTGCTTTTGAAGGACGACAGTTGGCAACCATGGGTCCGGCAGAATTGGCCCAAGCCGCTGAAGATAGTTGCGTGTTTGCCAGGGTAGCTCCAGCACAAAAATTACAACTGGTGGAAGCTCTACAGGAGAAGGGTCACATTGTCGCCATGACGGGGGATGGGGTGAACGATGCCCCAGCTTTAAAACGGGCTGACATTGGCATTGCCATGGGTAAAGGGGGCACAGAGGTGGCTAGGGAATCCTCCGATATGTTGCTCACGGACGATAATTTTGCCTCCATTGAAGCGGCGGTGGAAGAAGGACGCACCGTTTACCAAAATCTCCGTAAGGCGATCGCCTTTTTGCTGCCGGTTAATGGCGGGGAGTCCATGACCATTTTGATCAGCGTTTTACTGGCGTTGAATTTGCCCATTCTTTCCCTGCAGGTGTTGTGGTTAAACATGATCAACTCCATCACCATGACTGTGCCCCTAGCCTTTGAAGCCAAATCACCGGGCATTATGCAACAGGCTCCCCGCAATCCCAACGAACCCCTAATTACCAAAAAGTTACTGCACCGCATTTTACTGGTATCCCTGTTCAATTGGATTCTAATTTTTGGCATGTTCGAGTGGGTTAATCGCACCTATGACGACTTAGCCCTAGCTCGTACTATGGCCATCCAAGCCCTGGTGGCCGCTAGGGTGATTTATCTACTCAGCATTAGCCAGTTAGGGCGTAGTTTTCTGGGCTATGTGACGGGTAAACGTCAAACCATTACCAAAGCCTCCATACTGTTACTGGGCATTGCGGTGGCGATCGCCTTACAAATTGGTTTCAGTCAACTGCCATTTATGAATGTATTGTTCAAAACTGCTCCCATGGACTGGCAACAGTGGGCAATCTGTTTACTACCTATGATTCCCATGGTGCCCGTGGCCATTCTGGCTAACCGCCTTGATCCTTAACCACTGTTGGGGATTTGTAGTACCTGCCGTAGTAACGAAAACCTTAAAATTAAGCCGATGGAATCCAAAATTTTGTTTGACACTAGGCAATGCAATTAGAAGATACTATTGCGGCGATCGCCACGGCCATTGTGCCCCAGCAGGGAAGCATCGGGGTGGTGCGACTATCGGGGCCACAATCCCTCACCATTGCCAAAACTTTATTCGATGCACCGGGCAACCAAACTTGGGAAAGTCATCGCATTTTGTACGGCCATGTGCGCCATCCCCAAACCAAAGCGGCGATCGATGAAGCCCTACTCCTATTGATGCTAGCGCCCCGTTCCTACACGAAAGAAGACGTGGTGGAATTCCAGTGCCATGGCGGCATTATGCCCGTGCAACAGGTTTTACAACTGTGTTTGCAACAGGGGGCCAGGCTAGCCCAGCCGGGGGAATTTAGTTTCCGGGCCTTTCTCAATGGTCGGTTGGATTTAACCCAAGCGGAAAGCATTAGTGAATTGGTGGGGGCCCAATCTCCCCAGGCAGCGGCGATCGCCTTGGCGGGATTACAGGGCAAATTAGCCCAACCGATTCGGGATTTGCGCAACACCTGTTTAGATATTTTGGCGGAAGTGGAAGCACGCATTGATTTTGAAGACGATTTACCGCCCCTGGATGAAGATTCAATTCGTCAGCAATTGCAGAATTTGTACCAACAATTGGAGGACATTTTAAACACAGCCCAGCGGGGGGAATTATTGCGCACGGGTTTAAAAGTGGCCATTGTCGGACAGCCCAACGTGGGAAAATCTAGTCTGCTCAATGCCTGGAGCCGCACCGACCGGGCGATCGTCACAGATCTACCGGGCACGACGAGGGACGTGGTGGAATCCCAACTTGTAGTAGAGGGCATTCCCATCCAGGTATTGGATACGGCAGGAATACGGGAAACAGCGGATCAGGTGGAGCAAATCGGAGTGGAACGCTCTCGCAAAGCGGCCCAACAGGCGGATTTAGTTTTGCTGACGGTGGATGCCCACCAGGGTTGGACAGAAGCGGATCAATTGATTTATGAGCAAGTCAAAGACCGCCCTTTGATTTTAGTCATTAACAAAATTGATTTAGGCCGGGCTGATTTGGTCAGTTATCCACCAGAAATCACCAACACAGTGTTAACTGCAGCCGCCGCTAATCTAGGCATTGAAGCTTTGGAAAATGCCATTATTGAGCAAGTAAATCAAACCAATTTATCACCGCAAAATTTGGACTTTGCCATTAACCAAAGGCAAGAGGCTGTTTTAACGGAAGCTCAACTGGCGCTCAAGCAATTGCAACAAACCATGGCGGAACAGTTACCCCTAGATTTTTGGACTATTGATTTACGTTTGGCTATCAATGCCCTTGGGCAAGTGACAGGGGAAACGGTAACAGAATCAGTCTTAGACCGTATTTTTAGCCGCTTTTGCATCGGCAAGTGATGGGCGGGTCAGCCTATATGCCAAAGGATAATCACTATAAATCCTTAATTATTTTGGTTAGCGACAAACTGATTAACTAGTTCAACATCAATATCTAACTCCTTGGCAATTTCGGCGATCGTAAGACCTAATTTTTTCAACAGAGGTATAGTTTCCAGTTTTCCCTCGAGCCGACCCTCTAGTTTCCCTTCCAGTTTGCCCTTAAGTAAACCTCGTTGTTCCCCTTCCCGTAAAATTTCTTGATAGACAGCGGATTCCTTCATAATTTCACTCCTTAAAATCGTTTTGATCAGCTCAGGGGCCAGCAGGATTCCTCCAAAAACAGAAGTTGCTGCCATGAGATTTGCTTTAACTCGATTATCCTCAATCTGTTCCAATACAGTCGCCACTTCCCTCAATTTTAATGTAGGGTCAGAGGTCTGCGTCAATACCGCTAGGGGCAACAACCCTGGACTTTGGAGAAATGCTTCCGATGGTTGCTCCCAAAGCCGAATCGCTTGGTAACGGTGCAAAGTCTCCCCCACCTGAAAACTATCCTGATAAACTAAATCATTGTTACTACGTTTCAGGTAGATAACGAATTGGTGCATCGTTTTCTGGGGGAAACGGCGATAAACCCTTACCCGATAGTCCAACATCCGAAAACCCATGGTGGGGTCAGGTTCCGTTTGGAATTCCAAATGTAAAACCAAGTCTTCCGATTGCTCCAAAATTAGGGAGTCAGCCCGAATTGGCTCCAGGGATAATTCCGTTGGACTGAGCTTGGTCAATTTGATTGGTCGTCCCAGCAACCAGGCAGCATAGTCTTCGGAAAATGATTCGGCCAGAAATTTGCACAGATTGTCAAACATACCCAAATTCTAAGGGTCTAATCGAATCCATCTAAAATTACCCAAAAGCCTTAAACCTTCTGTGATGTTACCCCAGGCTGCCATTAACCGAAAATGATTATAAGCATCAAATTCAGTCAAAGTAATGGTTGAAAGCTCCTCAACCAACTTATTCACACTGATTCCCCTAGACTTCGCAAACTGTTTGAGTTTGGAGTGCTTACGATCAGGCATCCGTATCGCCAAGAGCTTTCTATCTCTTGTGATTTTAGTTCCACTTCAACTGGTAAAGAGAATTAGTATCACGATCCGAAATATACAGTTCATGAGATTTATTAGGATTAAATGCCAGCCCTGAAATACTATTAAGCTTTGACTGATATCTCCATTCCAATTTTGCAGTTTTCAAATCGAAAGCGGCAATCCACCCAGAGCTGTAGTCGGCAACGAAAAGAGATTTTCCATCGCTAGCAAGTCCCGAAGGTTTGTCTAGCCAATTTTCTGAAATAAAAGTTTCCTGAGGCACATTGTAAACATAAGAATATTCTGCAAGAACTTCCATAGGAGGAATCCAAGCTTGGCCAAGTTCCGCTATCTTAGCAAGATCTCCATGAGTTCTTACCCAGTTACTAATAGCCTCTGGTTCATCTCCATCCATTGAGACACTTTTAACATCTTCCCAGCTAATTATTCCAGTGCCAACTTGTTCTTTATCGTATTGATCTGACCAACTTTTGACAATGGTTTGTACATTTCCCTCCGTAGTAGCTATTCTCTCAACTTTGCCCATACCAGTATTGGAAAAGTAGAGCCAATCATCTAGCACCAACATTCCGCTAGGTATATCTTTGTCACGTTTGAAATCAATTTCTGGGTAACGCCAAACAATGCCATCGCCATGAAAACCATTACCTTCCTGGTGATCTCGGTTAAAGTCATAGCGCATTAAATGCCCATTACCCAAGCACTGCTTATTGCTGTCTCGACTACCACAGCCATCTAGCAAGAAATAGGCATTACCCTTGTCATGGGCAATTCCCATGGCTAACGGACTTTCATGCAACATATCCAAGTGGCTCCCTTCACGCGGCCAGTAACATTGCTGAACGCTAGAATTCCAATAAGTTAAAGGACATCCTTGTGAAAGAGTCAAATCACGGTCTGGATCATGTCCGTTCCCAGGTTGCGGCCAATCTTCTAGATATTTCTTAGTTTGTCCAGCCAAAGCATAGGTGCTTGCCGAGAACAAAGTAGGACCCATGAAATGGTTATTAACAAAATTTTTATTTCGCTCAGGATTTTTGATGAAATTCATTCCCCGTAACTCGTTGATCGAGTCATTTGAGACTGCGAACGTGTCATCATAACCAAATGCAATGCCGGTTGGTTTGGCTAGAAAATGCTCAGCGTAGGCATCACTTTTAACTGATACTTCTAGGTTAGACTCTCCAAGATTTGTTAAAGTTGCGATTGAGTCATTGCCATGATTGACTACCCACAGTTGATTGGATTGATTAGGTCTAAATGCCATTCCTGCAGGCTCATACAACTTGTCTTCTAGAGGGATTCTTGAAAGCGTCATCTTTGGCTGTGCAGATAACTGCTGCAGTCCGATCGCCATTCCGAAAACTAGGAATATTGACACTATGAGAACTTGGACAAAACGAGTTTGCTTCATTGATATTTGGTGCATAAATACTTGTGGAGTGCTTAGGTAAAATATATCCAAATTTTACGGGCGATCGCCGTTTGGCAATGAATTATTCCCTTGGACAATTAATGGCTTTGAATTGAAGCAGTTCGGCGGGGCCAGCCCAGCCAAGGGGCTTGGGGGAAGGTTTTCGCTCAAACGTTACCTGACAGTCTTGACCGTAGTTGATGGTTTGATTTTCTAGGTCTATGGATTTCAACGTTGCCGCCACGTCAGGATTCTCTTTAACATAGTTGACCATTGCCTCCAAATCTTTGACGTTCTGATATTGAGGGGGCAAAGCGGCGATCGCCATTGGAGAAAAAGATAAAGTAATCAGTGCGGGAATAATTTGCTTCATATTGTTGCTACCGATGCTTTCGCTTCACCTTACATCAAAACCTACCAGTCGTAAAAATAATACAATTTCGCGAAAAGAGCCCGATTTCATTACTTGGCTGATTTTTTGATCATACTAATAGTTAGAATTAAAGATGTGAACGCTGTCCTAGAACCACTCCGATCATTTTGGTTGAATTAGAAACTATAGCGAAGATCGAGACGGTTAGAACCAACAGTCACTGAAACCTTCTCGGAATAAACGTTTTGAAGTTGAAAGTGTCTCGAATAACTCACTTTTTGCTATAGTTAAAACACAAAATATTTCTCCCAAATTTCTTATTTTGTTCCACCATTATTAAGATAATAATTTTTATGATTACTCCCCTTTCTTGGCAAGCTTTAGCTGAACTATCCGACTATCAGGTGGATACGGTTAATGGTCCCACCAATGCCCAGGCAACTCTGAGATTATTTGGACAATCAAAGGAGTCTTTACAAGTTACTCTTTATCGCGATAACCATGCCTGGTGCCCCTATTGTCAAAAAGTTTGGTTATGGTTAGAAGAAAAGCAAATTCCTTACCGAATCAAAAAGGTGACCATGTTTTGCTATGGGGAAAAGGAGGATTGGTATAAAAAATTAGTGCCATCGGGAATGTTGCCTGCCTTGGAACTGGATGGTAGATTTTACACTGAAAGCGATGATATTTTAATAGCCTTAGAAAAAGCTTTTGGACCATTGCTTTGGGCGATGGAAGATCCATTGGTATTACCCCTTAGAAAACTAGAAAGGTTACTGTTTCGAGCCTGGTGTAATTGGCTCTGCTACCCTGCCATGTTTCCCGGTGCTGATCAACGGAATCAACAACAGTTTCAACAGGTGGTGAATCAAGTGGAAAAAGCATTGGAAAAATTACCTGGCCCGTATTTCTTACCAGAATTTAGCACTGCTGACATCGTTTTTGTTCCCTACGTGGAGCGCATGAATGCGAGCTTGTTTTATTACAAAGGTTATTCCCTAAGGGAGGATAATCCCCGCTTAAAAGACTGGTTTGCGGCGCTGGAAACCCGGATGACCTATAGGGGTACCCAGAGTGATTTCCATACCCATGCCCATGATTTGCCGCCCCAAATGGGTGGTTGTTACTCCAACGGTAGTGTCCAGGCCCAGCAGAATCAACAGCGGGTGGACAACGGCCCTTGGTTTGGTTTACCCGATGCCACCTGCCCGGAACCGGAAAATGTTAAGCAAGAGGCGATCGCCAGGGTGGTGAAACACCACGAAAATATTATTAAGGTCAATGCCCATAACCAGGGGGAAAAGTTTGATCAAGCTCTGCGCTGTGCGTTGACCCTACTGGCCACGGGGGAAAAATGTGCGGCACCCCAGGGTACAGACCAAGCATTGCGTTATCTGCGGGATCGGATTAATGTGCCCAGGGATATGTCCATTTATGCAGCTAAACATCTTCGTCAAGCTTTGGAAACCACCGCCAGTTTAGTGGGGGACAGCGAAGGAGAACCCATTCCAGTGCGCCACCGCCGGGATCAAGACCCAGCAAATTTTCGCTGATCCGTCCTTGTTTTCGGAGCCCGTTCCAAAGATGCGATCGCCCCTTGGCAATCTTCAAATAACTCTAGGGAAGCCTGTTGCTGGCCAAAACAGAGTTCCTGATGGACGGTGAAAATGGTGTCGTAGGCGCCGGCCTGGGGAAATTGTTCCGTTAACTGTTGATATTCCCGGTCAGTTCTCCCCGGTGTCGGTTCTAAACCTCTTTGCTCCTGCAACATTTGCAACGTGGCCAAGTACAAATATCGGCAGGCTTGGTAATAATCTCCTTGGCGGGCGGCCTGCTGAGCAGCTTTGAGCCAATGGTTAACTCCGGGATTTGGGGGCGAAAAATGGGGATTGAGATCAACGTTGCTCAGATTCTGCCAATATCTCTGCCAAGTTTTGCGGTTAAACCAAATAGCGGCGATCACCAAGGCAATAATTAACCAGAGTAAGCCGTGGAAAATTAACTCTTCCCACCACTCCCAATTGGGAATGTCCAGCCCTGGTATCGGCGGCACTCCCTGCCACAGGCGATCGGTCTGCCAAGCCAGCCATTCCCGTCCATTTTGGGTTAACTGTTGCAATTCCCAGGCAAGGTTACTTTTTTGGTAGGTGGTGTCCATAGCAATGACTCCAGCAAGGGGGAAGAAAACCTTTAACCAATGGGTTTACGGGCTTTAATTAACTCAATGGCTTTGCTCACACTTTCGGGGAACACTACCACCAAACCCTTTTCCTCTACCTGATCTAAAGCCTTATTCAACGCTACAGTTTCGTCCAAAATTACCTCATAGGCCGCGCCGGGATTCTCCTGCAAAATGCCTTTAACAATTAAATCCGCTGTTTCTCCCCCACTCCGGCCCCGTTTATCATCATCTTCTTTGACAATGATCCGGTCAAATACCTGGGCCGCAATTTGTCCCAGTTCAATTAGATCACTATCTCGGCGATCGCCAGGGCCTCCCACCACACCAAAGCGTTGACCGTGCCAGTTTTTGACAAAATCCCCCACGGCCCGATAGCCCGCCGGGTTATGGGCGTAATCCACCAGTGCATGGTACCGACCCAGATTGAACAAATTCATCCTTCCAGGGGTCTGTTCCGCTGAGGTGGTGAAAGTCCTTACTCCTTGGCGAATAACTTCAACATCTAAGCCATTAACAAAAGCCGCCAGACAGGCTGCCAGGGCATTGGCAATCATAAACGGTGCCATCCCCCCCATGGTCATGGGAATCAATGTGGCCTCTTCCACCCGCAGAGTCCAAGAGCCTTCCAAAATGGACACATAACCAGACTCATACACCGCCGCAATGCCATTCCGCCGTATGTGGTTTTGGATAACAGGATTATCGGGGTTCATGGAGAAATAGGCCACTTTGGCTTTCACTTTGTCTGCCATAGCCGCTACTAAAGGATCATCCGCATTGAGCACCGCATAACCACTGGGGTCCACCACCTCTGCAATGACGGACTTAACTTTGGCCATTTGTTCGATGGTGTCGATGTCTCCCAAACCGAGGTGATCCGCCGCCACGTTGAGCACTACCCCCACGTCACAGGTATCAAAAGCAAGACCTGCCCGTAAAATGCCTCCCCGGGCCGTTTCTAACACTGCCACCTCCACCGTAGGATCCCGCAAAATTACTGCGGCACTCTGGGGCCCCGTATTATCGCCTTTTTCCACGCAGTATTCGTTGATATAAATGGCATCGGTGCTGGTGTAACCCACCGTTTTGCCCGTTTGCCGATAAATGTGAGCCAAGAGGCGGGTGGTGGTGGTTTTACCATTAGTCCCCGTCACGGCCAAAATGGGAATGCGGCTGGGGGTACCGGAGGGAAAGAGCATATCCAATACTGGTGCGGCCACGTTACGGGGCAGACCCTGGCTGGGGGCCACATGCATACGAAAACCTGGAGCGGCGTTAACTTCCACAATTACTCCGTTGGTTTCCCGTAGGGGCTTGCTGATGTCGGAGGTCACCACGTCAATGCCGGCAATGTCCAAGCCAATGACCTTGGCTACCCTTTCCATCAACCAGATATTTTCCGGGTGAATATCATCGGTGCGGTCAATGGCTATGCCTCCCGTGCTGAGGTTAGCGGTGGCCCGCAGGTAAACCACTTCATCCTTAGGTAAAACACTGTCTAGGTTATAACCCTGGCGTTCCATCACATCGATCGCCGTTTTATTGACCACGATTTTAGTGAGGATGTTGGCATGGCCATCGCCGCGATTGGGATCCTGATTAGTTTTATCAATTAATTCAGTGATGGTGGAAGTGCCATCCCCGGTTACATGGGCTGGAATTCTTTCCGCCACCGCCACTAGCTTGCCATTGACTACCAAGACCCGGTGGTCACTGCCCTCGTAGTAACGCTCCACAATAATGGAACGACTTTTGGACTCCTCAGCGGCCAGATCATAGGCGGCGATCGCCTCTTCCCAATGGCGCACATTGATGGTGATCCCCCGACCATGGTTACCGTCCAGGGGTTTAATTACCACTGGATAACCCCCGACATCATTGATGGCTTCTTCCAAATCATCAAAATATTGGATAGTGGTGCCCCGGGGAACGGGAATGCCCGCATCTTGGAGAATGGTTTTTGTACCTTCCTTATCACAGGCCAGTTCAACCCCCAGAATGCCGGAATGGGAACTAAGGGTGGCCTGAATTCTCTGTTGGTGAACCCCATAACCCAATTGCACCATGGCCCTGGCACTGAGCAGCATCCAGGGAATTTTACGGGCATCGGCTTCAGTGACAATGGTTTCTGTGCTGGGCCCCAGGGCTGAGTTAGCGCCCAAATCCCGTAAATCTTCCAGATCCTTTTCCAATTCTGTCAGGGAATAATCCCCCGTATCCACCAAGGAACGACACAAGCGCACCGCGGCTCGGCCAGCGTAACGTCCTGCCTGTTCATCTACGTATTCATAAACAACGTTATAAATGCCTGGGGTGGAGGTTTCTCTGGTGCGACCAAACCCCGCCGTCATCCCCACCAACTCCTGTAATTCCAGGGCCACATGCTCGACTATATGGCCCATATAGGTTCCCTCCCGCACCCTTGCCAAAAAGCCGCCCCGGTGTCCTGGGGAGCAAAAATGTTCTACAAGAGAAGGCAACACCCTGATCAACCCTTCATAAAAACCAGGAATACTGTTGGAGGGTCGCTCCGCCAAATCCTCCAGGTCGAGGCGCATTACAATTAACTTCTTGCGTCGAATGCTCCAGTAGTTAGGGCCGCGGAGGGTAAGGGTTTTAAGAATTTTCATGATCTGTGTCAGTCAAGAACCAATGCAAGAAGCGCAACACGCCGACTATCATTCTCAAGCTAGGCCTCTGACTGAAACTGTTCGCTGTGAACAATTGATCCGAGTCAGCCCCCAGGGTCAGGGAACCTTACCTGCCTTGGGTCATGGCTAGGTTACCCGGGGAAAGGCCCGCTGTTTTACCTGATGATAAACCTCCCCATGGACAAGGATATTGAGCCGCAAATTATGGAGACTCAATGGGGCATTGGCCCCCACCAAAGCGGCGTTAGTGTAGCTCATGTCCCTGGCATCGACAAAGGAGACTGTGCCTTGGCCAATTACCTTAACGGAACCGTCCCGCTCAAACATGGCGCAGGTATCTTCATCAATACCCAAACCCAGCAGCTCAGGATGGGTAGAGATGGCACTCAACAGCCGGGCCATGCGATTACGATTGTGAAAGTGCTGATCCACCACAATTTCCGGCACAATGCCCAGCCCCACCGCCATATCCACCAGCGCTCGATTGGGCCATTCACCGCTACTGCCCCCGGCGATCATGTGATGCCCCATTACTGCCGCCCCCGCACTGGTGCCCGCTAAGCTTATTTCCCCGTTATGTACCCGCTGACGAATGCGGTCCATTAGGGGAGTGTCCGCCAACAGGCCACAGAGACGCAATTGATCCCCCCCGGTCATGAAAATACCTGTACACTGTTCCACAAACAATCGGTAGCCACTGTCATCCCCCTGGGCACGGTCACGGATGTCCAAGACTTTTAACTCCTTGACCCCCATGTCGCTAAAGATGGTTTGATATCTCTCCCCAATCAGTAGGGGCTCCCGAGATGCAGATGGAATGATGCCAATAATGGCGTCGTTGCCACCGGAACGCGACCAAAAGGTTTGCAAAATTTCACGGCCGTGAACTTTATCTTCTGCACCACCAATAATTAAGATGGCCGGTTGGGAGGATAGGGGCATTGTCAACTCTTAGGGGTTCAGTTCTCTGATCAGCAGACTAATATTATCTTGACCGGACAAAGAAAAAAAGTCCATGCCAAGAGTTTTTGTGGGCAGTTTGACAACTATTGGGGCGACTTAATCGGCGTTGAATGCCCCGACGAAATTACAATTATTAGTTGGATAGGTTTAACCCATGGTTACTGCCATGGTCAAAGCTAGTTAAATTTAGTCAAATTTAAGTTCAATTAACCAGTGTGAGCGATTTTAGCTCTTAATTAATTAGGTGAATTACCTTGAGTATCCGGATTAACAGTATCTGGAGTAACAGTGGGCTCAACTCCGGGGGATGGGGATGCGGGAGCATTGATTACATCTTTCGCACTTAAGCCGTCGGTTTGGACTCCTAAAAACCAGAGGGCAGAGGCCGCTTCTCCCCTAGTTACGGGACGCTGGGGTTGAAAGATAGTGATGTAACCAAACACTCTTTTCAGGTTGGCTTGATCGCCGTTTTGGAAGTCGGCGGCTAGGGCGGGCCAAATGTTGGGATTGATTTTGGCCGCGTCCTGAAAACCCCAGGTTTCTTTGATATTTTCCAGGCTCGCATTGGGCAGGGCTCGGCGTTGATCTAGGGGCACTTTCCAACGGACTAAATCTTCCCTGGTTAGGGGCGCATCGGGGCGAAACTGACTAGCAGTGGGGTCGTTGGTGAGGCTAGAGGGGATTAAGCCGGCGTCGGCTAAACCTTGAATTTGAGCAAAGTCGGGATGGGTGGGGGGAACGTCGGTGAAAAGAGGGGTGGCGTTACTGGGAGCGGGGCGGATTTGTTTACTGGGCTGGTTAGCAAAAAAGACGTTATTGGCCTGAAATAACCAACGGGCAAATTCTCCCCGACTGATGTTACTTTGGGGCGCAAATTCCTGACTTGTTTTGGCTTGCACAATGTCTAGTTGAGCTAAATCCTCAATTTCTTCCCTTTGGCGATCGCCTACTTTGTCTAGATCGCTAAAAGTGCCAGTGGAAAAGGTGGCCGTGGGGGTAGGTTCCGGTGTGGTGGGGGTATCCGGCTCCGTAGTTTCTGGGGTCGGAGTGGGGGAAACAGTGGTGGTGGGACTGGGGGAACTACCCAGGGAAGGATTGGCGGCAAAACGATCCTGCAATGCTTGGTTGCCGCTACAGGCCCCCAACAGGGCGCAAAGTCCGGCAATTAAATAGGGAAAAAACGACGAAGATTTTTGAGCCATTGACAACAGGGAATGATTTTGGTGTGAAGAGGGGAAAATTAAGCCGCAACTGTTACGTAGGCAGAAAAGGAAGTTGGCTCTGGGATAGTTAATCCTTCTAAACGCATTCCCTCCAAGTGAAAGGCGATCGCCTCCGACATATTTTGTTCAACTTCTTGCTTCGTTTTTCCTGTTGCCACACATCCTGGTAAATCGGGAGAATAGGCGGAAAATCCCGTTGTTGTCGTTTCAATGATGACTAAATACTTCATAAAGTAATACCTGATTGCTTGAGAAGATTGCTTGAGAATACTGGCTAGTGTCCCAGGGGCTAATTCGTCACTGGGTTTGCCCAGTACAGTTACCAAACCTGCCTTGTGGGGGTGCTTCAATTGCCGATGACTTCCCCGTATTCGAGCTACGTACCAACCATCCCGTTCTAAGATTTTGAGGATTACTTTAACCTTCATCGTTTAGGGATAATTGGTTTTATTGGCTCTAATCATGGTGAGAGTTTTCTGAGCCATTGGCGGCACTGCTGGCTAAATTGGGCAACTTTTTTGAGCAACAGGGGAGTAATGCCCCCATAGATCCTATCAAATCGGTAATGGAAAAGGAGATCCAGCACGTCATCATAGCGGAGGTAACTCAAGTAGGTCACCCCCAAATCAATCTGGCGATCGCCGAATTCGAGGTAAACCCGTTGGCTTAATTTTTCTGTCCGTTGCCAGGGTTCAGCAAAATGGGCTTTCATGGCCTGTTCATATTTTTCAAAAGCTTGTACATGACCCCGGAGATAATCCGCCACAAAAGGAACGGCAATATTGGCTCCCTGCATACCATGGCGGATGCCTTCCCCCCCTAAAAAGTTCACCGTTGATACCGCATCACCGATCGCCAGCACGGAGCCCCGATGGTATGTATCCCCCTGGTTAACGGCATAGTCCAGCACAGAGCCGTGAATTTCCTCCAGATGGTATTGGGATTTTTCCAGTTTTAAATAATCCCGGATAATAGCTTCAGTGTAGGAACGGAGCGGCTTCAATTCGCCCAAATAACGGTGTTGCCCGGCAAAAATTGCTGTCCCTACCTTTAACTGGTGATTATCCATGGGAAAAATCCAGGAATAACCCTGGGGACTCCAACGGTAACCGAGGAAAAAAACTAGGGTATCCGCAAAACGTTGGTGGGTGGTTTCATCTACTGTAATCAAATATTCCGTACCAATGCCCCGATAATATTGGTTGTTATCCGTCGCTTTGGGTTGCCCACAATTAATCACTGCCCGTTTTGACCCCGTTGCATCAATGAGTACCTGAGTTTTTACTGTAACTTTTTCGACTTTCTCCACTGAGTCACTACTTAGGGAATTTTTACTAGATCGCCGCAGGGTAACCTCCAAACCATCACCAACTTGCTGGTAACCCCAAAAGCGGTGCCCCAACCACACTTGCCCCCCTGCTTTCGTGACCGTATCCGCTAAAAATTGTCGCAATTTAGCAAAATCGAACACCACACCCCGGGGTTGATCGCTGTACCATATTTGTTCCTTTTCCGTGGCGGCGATCGCCAAATTGCGCCAATAACGGGCCACCACCCCCGGGGGCAGATCGAACAATGCCATGGTTTCCAAAGGACTAGCCGCGCTGGAGTAATTATTTTGGCTAAAATTTGAATGTTGCTCCACTAGCAGGACTCGGACACCTTGTTGGGCCAACTGTCGGGCACATTGGCCCCCGGCCGGCCCCGCCCCAATTATCACCACTGCAAACTCTTCCATCCTTTCCTCAGTTGGCTCCTCATCAACACAGTCAAAACATCATCAAAACACCAACGGGCCAATTTGTAATGTCCCCATCCCAGCCCCACCCACCCATTGCTACTTTTGAGCCGGAGAGTTTTCTCATTCTGGTGGTGGATGACGTAAAAGAGAATATTTATGTGATTTCGGAACTGTTGGAAGGGGAAGGTTACAGCACTACTTTTGTGACCTCCGGGCCGGAAGCTTTGCAACGGGTGACCCAGGCCCAACCGGATCTCATTCTGCTGGATTTGATGATGCCCGGCATGGATGGGCTGGAGGTGTGCGATCGCCTTAAACAAGATCCCCAAACCAGGGATATTCCGGTAATTTTTCTCACTGCTAGCAACGAAAAACAAGATTTGCTGCAAGCCTTTGCCAAGGGGGCAGTGGACTATGTCACCAAACCCTTTAGCCCGCCGGAACTGTTGGCTAGGGTAAAAACCCACCTGGAACTGAAACAAACCAGGGATAATCTACACCACACTCTCCTGGAACAGGCCAGGACCGCCGAAGCCCTGGCCTGTACTTCCACCCGCCTGGGTATCCTGGTGCAAAATATGCAAGCAGGGGTGTTGATGACCGACGCCCAGGGCACCATTGTGGTGGTCAATCCCGAATTTGCCCGGCTGTTTAATCTGGGTTTTCCCGCCGACCTTCTGCTGGGCAAAAATTTAACGGCGATCGCCCCCCGCATTAATGGCTTGATATCCCATGGCCAGGGGGTAACCCACAACTTTTTGGCGATCGAGTCCCCGGAACCCCTGCTAAAAGTGGAACTTGCCCTAGAGGATGGGCGCTTTTTTGAGCGAGATTATGTGCCGATCATGTTGGGGGATAGCTCCCAGGGTCATTTTTGGCTTTACCGGGACATCAGCCAACGTAAACAGGTGGAAATGATTCAGGGACAGTCCCTGGAAATGGAACGGCGCATGCGGCAACAATTGGCCGAACAAAATCAGGAATTGGTGGCGGCCACCACGGCGGCGGAGGCAGCTAATCGGTCTAAAAGTGAATTTTTGGCCACCATGAGCCACGAAATTCGCACCCCCATGAATGCCATCATCGGCATGACCGGATTATTACTAGACACGGACCTAACCACTCAACAAAAATATTTCGCCCAAACCATCCGCAACAGCGGGGAAACCCTGCTCACCTTAATTAACGATATTTTAGATTTTTCCAAGATTGAGGCCGGCAAATTAGACCTGGAAGTGTATCCCTTTGATTTGGGGCAATGCCTGGAGGAAGCCTTGGACGTGGTGGTGCCGAGCGCCCGGCAAAAATCCCTCACTCTGATCCGACGTTTTCTCACCCCCATTCCCCCCAACCTCCAGGGGGATGTGACTCGCCTCAGGCAAATTTTGGTTAATCTCCTCAGCAATGCGGTCAAATTCACCGAGGCAGGACAGGTCAAGGTGACGGTGGAAGTGGTGGACCACGACGCAGCTAAGGGGGAATATCAAATCTGTTTTGCGGTGCAGGATACGGGCATTGGCATTGCTCCTAACCAACAACAGGCTTTGTTCCAGGCCTTTAGCCAGGGCAATTCTTCCATTACCCGTCGCTTTGGCGGCACTGGGTTAGGCTTGGCCATTTGTGTGCGGTTGACTGCTTTGATGGGGGGCACCATCTGGGCTGAAAGTAATGGCTGTGTGGTGGGAAATCCCCCTGAACTTTGGCAGATAGGGCAACCGACGATCGAGGGTTCGACTTTCTATTTCACAGTCAATTTAACGGTGCTGCCCAGTTGTGCCTATTCTGTCCATAATTTGCGCCACTCCCTCTTCATTGGGCGATCAGTGTTAGTGGCAGATTACGATGAGGGCCGGGGCACCAGAATGCGAAATCTTTTGGCCAGTTGGCGTCTCCAAGCGGAGCAAATTACCTTTTCCTCCCCCGCTAAACTAGGGGAAGATCTCAAAAGCAGATTAACTCAAAAAAACTATGGTGCCCTCATCCTCCATTGCCCCTATCCAGAGGGCCGGGGAAAGCAGTTCACCGATTTTGACTTAGGGAAAATTACAACCTGGGCCCCTACGGAACAGGACATTCCAGTGTTAGTAGCCACGGATATTTATCTATCCCCAGGGGAGCGCTACAGCGGCGACAAACCACCGGTGCAAGCCTGGATCAAGAGTCCCATTAACCCCGATGAGCTTGAAAATACCTTGGTGGACGTGTTGGGGCAAACTGAGCCCCCGACCCTGGTGTCTACGGAGGCAATTAGCGGGCCTTTGTTTCCCTATTCCTCCTCTAATTTAACTATTTTGTTGGCGGAGGATAACCTAATCAATCAGCAGGTAGCTAAGCTTTTACTGAAAAAGTTGGGGTACCCAGTGGATGTGGTCAATAACGGTCAAGAAGCTTTATCGGCTTTGGCAAAAGGTGATTATGACGTGGTGTTGATGGATGTGGAAATGCCAGAAATGGACGGTTTAACCGCCACGGAGCATATTCGACGGTCCCAGGGCCGGAGTGAAAGGCCTTGGATCATTGCGGTGACAGCCTATTCCATGGAAGGCGATCGGGAAAGGTGTTTGGCCAGCGGCATGAATGATTATGTCAGTAAGCCCATTCGCCTAGAAGCCTTACAACAGGCCCTACAAGTGGCCGCCACTGCGCTCCAGTCCACCAGCCAAGATCGGATGGCTACTGTTTCCTGTGTTAGTGCTTTTGAGGCTAAACCATCCCCTTCTAGTCCCTGCCCAGAAGATCCGGCTGGCACAACTTTACCCCCCATTGACCAAGACATAATCTGTTCTCTACGGGACTTGGATCGAGAGAATGGTCAGTTAATTCTTCGGGAGATTATCGATATCTATTGCCAAACGGCGCCGGAACTATTGCAACGGATCAAACTGGCGATCGCCAATCAAGATTGGGGAAATTTGAGTTCGGCCGCCCATACATTGGGTTCTAGCAGTGCTAATTTAGGGGCGGTACTCCTGGCACAACAGGCTAAAACTTTGGAAAATCTGACCCGCCAACGGGACTCCCGGGCCATGGACCCAGGGCATTTCCCGACCTTAGCGGCCAGCTACGAAAGGGTGCAGGGAGAACTGAAAACTATGCTTGATCGCCTCTAGAAAAGTCTTGCTAGGCCTTAGTTGGTTAGAATACGGGATGTTTTCTGTGACAAGGTAGTAATGACCGTTAGCGAATCGATGGCCGGATCCCCGTTGCCCAAATTGCCCCTGGTGACTATGTTCCGTCTGGGGTTATTCCAGATGGGGCTGGGCATTATGTCCCTACTTACCCTGGGGGTACTCAACCGGGTGCTGATTGACGAGCTAGCAGTGTTACCCTGGGTGGCCGCTACGGCGATCGCCATGTATCAATTTGTTAGTCCCTTTAAGGTGTGGTGCGGTCAACTGTCCGACAGTCAGCGGCTGTGGGGTTACCATCGCACTGGCTATGTGTGGCTGGGAGCCCTGGGTTTTACCATATTGTCCTTTATCGCCCTCCAGGTGGTGTGGCAATTGGGGCTAAGTTTGCAAAATAACGGCTGGGGAGCCCTAACCATTTTTTGGAGCATTGTGCTGGGGGCAGTTTTCGCCGCCTACGGGGTCACTCTGAGTTTAAGCTCCACTCCCTTTGCCGCCCTGTTGGTGGACGTATCCGATGAAGATAATCGCTCCAAACTGGT
Organism: Synechocystis sp. PCC 6803 substr. PCC-P; assembly: GCF_000284455.1. GTDB lineage: Bacteria > Cyanobacteriota > Cyanobacteriia > Cyanobacteriales > Microcystaceae > Synechocystis. The sequence continues at coordinate 1,439,469 of NC_017039.1, read as the reverse complement.
GGGCATTGTCTGGTCCATGTTGATGGTGGGTATCGTGGTGGGGGCCATTGTCAGTTCCCGGCTGTTAAACACCCCTGAAATTTGTGGCCCGGCCCTGTTGAATGCCGATGCCCTGCTAGTGAAAAAAACCGTCGATATTGCCCAACTGCAACGGGGAATTAATCCCGTCTTCATCATCATGCCGGCGATCGTGGTATTCCTGGCCTGGCTCGCCACGGTGGGGGTGGAAAAGAAATATTCCCGCTTTGGCGATCGTTCCGGGGGGCGAGAGGATGAAATTACTTTGGGGCAAGCGCTGAAGGTGTTGACCGCCAGCCGACAAACGGCCATCTTCTTCGGCTTTTTGTTGCTACTAACCCTGAGCCTATTTATGCAGGATGCAGTACTGGAACCCTACGGTGGGGAAGTCTTTAATCTTTGCATTTCCGAAACCACCCAGTTAAACGCCTTTTTTGGCATGGGAACCCTGCTGGGCATTGGCTCCACTGGCTTTTTTGTCGTCCCCCGTTTAGGCAAACAACGCACCACTTCCCTGGGCTGTGCCCTGGCCGCCCTGTGTTTTTCCCTGTTAATTCTGGCGGGATTTCAGCAAAATGTGACCCTGTTAAAATCCGGTTTACTTTTCTTCGGCTTAGCATCGGGCATGATCACCGCTGGAGCCACCAGTTTAATGTTGGACCTCACCGCTGTGGAAACCGCTGGCACTTTTATTGGAGCTTGGGGTTTGGCCCAATCCATTTCCAGAGGCTTAGCCACGGTGGCTGGGGGAACGGTGTTGAACATCGGCAAAGCTTTATTTGCCAATGCGGTATTGGCCTACGGTTTGGTGTTTGCCCTCCAGGCCCTGGGGTTAATTCTCTCCATTTTCCTGCTCAACAAAGTCAATGTGCGGGAATTTCAGGACAATGCCAAAACGGCGATCGCCACGGTGATGGCGGGGGATTTAGACGGCTAAAAAAAATCTCCCCAGAATTAGGGAGGAGAAAATTAGGATTCTTGCACAGTACCGCAAAAGTTAGGTGTGGTGGGCCCCATTTACCCGTAATACTTCGCCGGTGACATAGCTACTGGCTACGGGGGAAAGTAAAAAGGCCACCGCCCAGGCAATTTCCTCCGGTTTACCAAAACGGCGGAAGGGGATTTCCTTGGTAATTTTTTCCCGAATATCTTCCCGGATCGCCAAAGTCATTTCGGTGTCAATGAAACCAGGGGCTACTGCATTGGCCCGCACTCCATACCGGGCCCCTTCCCGAGCCAGGGATTTCATCATGCCAATTACCCCAGCTTTAGTGGCGGAATAGTTAGTTTGACCGACGTTACCCCGCTCCCCGGAGATGGAACTAATGGCCACAATGGAGCCGGCTTTCCGTTCATACATGCCTTCGATGAAAGGCTTAATGCTGTAGGCTACCCCTTTCAAGTTAACGTTCAACACTGCATCCCAATCGGCGGGGGTTAATTTTGGGAAAAAGTTGTCTTTGGTGATACCGGCATTGGCCACCACACCGTAAACGGGGCCCAGCTTATCGGTGATTTCCGCTGCCGCCGCCGTCATGGATTCCAAATCGGTGACGTTGGCCACCACCCCCAGGGCTTCAGTATTACCCCCGTCCGTAGCTAAATCGGTAAAAGCTACTTTGGCCCCCATTTCCTGGAGTAATTTCACGATCGCCGCGCCGATGCCCCGATTGCCGCCGGTGACCACGATTACTTTATCTTCCAAACCAAGACTTAACATGGTGACTCCTGGGTAAATAGGTTAAATGTTGAAAATGTTGAAATCGAAATGTTGAGAAATTTGTGAACTAAAGGGACTAATTGTGGAGATCTTGCCACTGTTCACACCCGCTCTAAGGCGATCGCCGTACCGCCCCCCGTGCCATGGCAAAGGGCTGCTAACCCCAGAGTTTTATCCCGTTGTTGCAAGGCATAGAGTAGGGTAACCATGATCCTGGCCCCCGACGCTCCAATGGGATGCCCCAGGGCGATCGCCCCACCGTTCACATTCAACTTGTCCCGATCCACCCCCAACCGCCGCTCAAATAAAAGATTGCTGACGGAGAAGGCTTCATTATTTTCAAACAAGTCAAAATCTGCCAGGGTTTTATCTAGCTTTGCTAACAGTTTCTGGCTAGCGGTAATAGGCAACTCAGGAAAACGACTGGGAGTACCCGCCGCCCAACTGCCTCCCAAAATTTTTGCCAAGGGTTTGAGTTGATATTTTTCCACCGCTTCCCCACTGGCCAGGAGCAAAGCTGCCGCCCCATCGGTAATCTGACTACAGTTGCCCGCTGTTAACACTCCGTCCTTGGCAAAGGCCGAGCGCAATTTGCCTAGACTTTCCACGGTGGTGTCACTGCGAATACCTTCATCACTGGCTAACACCTGGGTTCCTTTCCGACTGGTGATTTCAATCGGGGCAATTTCTGAGTCAAAATAACCAGATTCCGTGGCGTGGGCCGCCCTTTGTTGCGATAAGCAGGCCACTTCGTCCAATTCTATCCGGCTGAAACCATGCTCTGCGGCCAATTTTTCCGTCTGTTCCCCCATGCCCTCCCCATTGGTGCTGTCCGTCAAACCATCATGGAGCAGGAGATCGGTTAAATTTTCCGGTGCTCCCATGAGGAACTTGTAGCCCCAGCGGGCCCGGTGGGAAAGGTAAAAACCAGTTTGGGACATGGATTCCGTCCCTCCAGCTAAAATTAAATCCCCCTCCCCAGCCCGGATGGTTAAAGCTGCATTAATCACACTCATCATGGCGGAAGAGCAGACCATATCCACTGCATAACCGTCCACCGTATCGGGAATCTCCGCCTTCAAGGCCGCTTGCCGGGGAATCAATTGCCCATGGCCAGCCCTTAACACGTTGCCCATAATGTACAGGTCAAGCTGGTCTCCCCCCACCCCGGCCTGGGCTAGGACGCTTTTCATCACATGGGCTCCCAAATCCGCCGCCGAAAAATTGGTCAGGGAGCCACCAAAACGTCCCAGGGGAGTTCGTTTAGCGGCAACAATAAAAACATCACGCATAATTGTTTTCCAATGCCATGGGCTGGGATGGGCGGCCATTAACTCCGCCTCCAGCTCAATTATGGGGATTAATTTGGCAAGCGGGGCATTGGAAATTTCAAGCTTTGACAACAAATAAACAAATCCCCCCCGGCGATCGCCTATGAGGATCGGATTTTTACCAATAAAATACCCCGTGCCCAGGGCCGGGGTGAAGATTGCAACAAGCTCAATAGCAGACAATGTTTGTGCTATTTACGCTCAATAACTTAGCCCAAGGCTTTTTCGATCGCCGCTTTGAGATTAGTGTCATCGGGTTTAGTTTGGGGGTCAAAGCGAGCCACCACCTGTCCATCCCGACCAATTAAAAATTTGCCAAAGTTCCAGCTAATATCTTCCCCATCCCCCACAAGGAATTGGTAGAGGGGACTGCGGTTGGGACCATTGACGTCCTGCTTTTCCAACAAGGTGAAATCAACGTCGTACTTGGTTTTGGTGAAATCTTTGATTTCCTCTGGGGAGCCTGGTTCCTGGGCCCCAAATTGGTTGCAGGGCACACCGATAATTACTAAGCCCTTTTCTCCATAGGCCTTGTCCAAAGCCACTAGGCCGCTGTATTGGGGGGTTAAGCCGCACTTACTGGCAACGTTAACAAAAAGGACAACTTTATCGGCAATGACCTCCGGGGCCAGGGGCGTTCCATCCAGGGTGGTCAGGGAAGTGGGTAATGGCATAGGTGTTAAGAAATGTTACAACGGTTTCCATTATGGACGATTAGGGCCCTTCCGAGGCGGGGGTAGTATCTTCCAAGGAGGTGTGATCCAACAGGGTTCCCAAGGTAGCAAAGGGCAGTCCGTAAATGGTGATCGGGTTAGTGTAGCCTTTCAACTCAATGGTGTGCTGCTGAACAGTTGCGGACCATTGGGGCAAGTCCTGTAAGTAACTGAAGGTTTTTTCGCTCATGGCTAAGTCGAAATGGGCCTGTTTAGTGGCCGATTCCAGCCGAAAAGCCGCATTGACCGTGTCCCCGATCGCCGTGTAGTCAGGATGGTCCCCACTGCCGGTATTGCCCACCATGGCGTAACCAGTGTTTATCCCTGTACCAATGCGGAGGGGAAAGGGTAGCTCATATTTCTGATTCAACTTGGCAGTCATAGCTTGGAGTCGGTTGACAGCATGGAGAATTTGAATAATTTCCGCGGGAGTAGCTTCGTTGTAACCGTGGAACCAGATGGCCATCACCGCATCACCGATGTACTTATCCACCCAACTGCCCGCTTCCCGCAGAATATGCCCAGCCTGGCGAAACCAATTGCCAATCAGCATAGATAGCAACTCCTCTTCCACCTGTTGGGCCATGCCGGTGAAGTTACGCATATCCGCCACCAACACCGTAATTAACCGCCGTTCATGGAGCACATTGGTCTGGGTATCCCATTCCGCCGGATTTCGCAGTAGCCCCGACGGGGTGCCGTTTTGATCGGAGTAGAATTGCGCTTCCGTTTTGCCAAAGGTAATTTTGTCTTGGTCTTGAATGGCGATCGGCACACTCACCCGTCGACCATTAACAAAGGTGCCATTGCGACTACCCAAATCAATTAGCAAAAAGGTATCCTCTTCCGTCGCCTGTAGAATGGCATGGTTGCGGGAAATACAATTGTCTCGGATGACCAAATCATTGTCCTGACTCCGGCCCACAGTCCAATAGCTCCGCCCCTGGAGAGGAAAGGTTACATCTCCATAAGAAAAATGTACTACTAGGTAAATGGGTAGGGCAGGCTTATCCACAGAATAATGACAAGAGTTGACTTAGGCCATCATAGCCCCAAGCCAGAAAAGGGCATCTACGACAATCGTACTCAACACTGCCCCCCCAAAGGCTTGCCAACCGGGGGAAGGCCGTTGCAATGCCCAACCCCCCAGCCCCAACAATAGGGCCAGTAGTAGCCAAGCCCAGGCAGCACCCCAGGGAGTGTGGATTTTAGCCAGGGCCGCCTGAAACACAAACCGGGCAAATTCCGGGTCCACCACCATCACCTGCCGCCAATGGTCCATCAATCCGGTGAGGTAAAAGTAAAGGTCCGTGACCGCTGTCCCCATCAGGGAGCCTAGATAGAATAAATGGCCGATCACTCCCCAGCCCCGTTTCAATCCCCAGAGGGCAAAGGGTAAACCGATCGCCTCGATGGGTAAATGCCAGAGGGGCTCCCAACGAAACCAGCCCCAATAAATCGCTCCCGCCAACCAACTCCAGCTAAAGCCCAACAACAAATCCCCCCACATGGCCTGTTCCGGTCGCTTCATTAACCAAACGGCGATCGCCACCCAGGGCAAAGTTAAAGCGAGCGAAATCCAGGGAAACTGTCGTACCAGGGGAGCTTGGATAAACACCGGCACCGACACAAGGAAGCCAGCTGCTAATTGCATGCCAGTGGTCGCGGGGTTAATGGATAAGCCAGAACGCCAACGGTGTAAGCGGCGCAAAAAATTCAGCCCTGGCTGGGCTAAGGCGGTGGTTAAAAGGGGAATCACTACGGGGGCTGAGTAAAGTTGGCTAAAGGGGGTTTAAAAAAAAAGATTTTGCTCTGGGGGAACAGTAACCAGGGCAATTTTAAGTTTTGTTACTTTAAATTAATCTTGCTTATTATATCCAAAAACTTCTAGGCTTTCTAGGGAAAACTCCCTATGGTTTGGCCCCCCCAGTCCCAGGGAATCAGAAATATTGCTAACGGTTATCCCCCAAGCCGCTAGAATGGGCTACGGAGATCGGCCCAGGATACTAACTCCATCTAGTGAATCTAGCCTGGCTCCAGGGACTGTCTCTTGGCCTTTTGTCCCCGCCGGCCCCAGCGCTATTAATTTTTCGATCATTCACCATGGCTAAAGTTTTAGTTTCTGACTCCATTGACCAAGTCGGCATTGATATTCTCAAACAAGTGGCCCAAGTTGACGTCAAAACTGGGCTATCGGAAGCAGAAATTATAGACATTGTTCCTGAGTACGATGCCATTATGTTGCGCTCTGCCACCAAGGTGACGGAGAAAATTATCCAAGCGGGTAGCCAGTTAAAAATCATTGGTCGGGCTGGGGTTGGGGTGGATAACATTGATGTGCCGGCGGCCACCCGTCAGGGCATTGTGGTGGTCAATTCCCCCGAGGGTAACACCATTGCGGCGGCGGAACATGCTCTAGCGATGATGATGGCCCTGGCCCGCCACATCCCCGATGCCAACAAATCCGTTAAGGAAAGTAAGTGGGAACGGAAACAATTTATTGGTACGGAAGTTTATAAGAAAACTTTAGGTGTAGTGGGGCTGGGGAAAATTGGTTCCCACGTGGCCGGTGTGGCCAAAGCCATGGGGATGAAATTGTTAGCTTACGATCCGTTTATTTCCCAGGAACGGGCCGACCAAATTGGTTGCACTTTGGTGGACTTAGATCTGCTCTTCAGTGAAGCCGACTTTATCACTCTACACATTCCCAAAACACCGGAAACCGCCAACCTAATCAATGCTGAAACCCTGGCTAAAATGAAGCCCACTGCCCGGATTATCAACTGTTCCCGGGGAGGCATTATTGATGAAGAAGCTTTGGTAACAGCCATTGAAACGGCCCAGATTGGTGGGGCTGCCCTGGATGTGTTTGCCCAGGAACCCCTAGGGGAATCTCGGCTGCGGGAATTTAGCAATGTGATTTTAACCCCCCATTTGGGTGCTTCCACTGAAGAAGCCCAGGTAAATGTGGCGGTGGATGTGGCGGAACAAATTCGGGATGTGTTGCTTGGTTTGCCGGCCCGTTCAGCGGTGAATATTCCCGGTTTAACCCCCGATGTAATGGAAAAATTGCGTCCCTACCTGAAGCTGGCGGAAACCCTCGGTACTTTAGTGGGTCAATTGGCCGGCGGCCGCATCGATCGCCTAACGGTTTGCTTACAGGGAGATTTGGCGGAATATACCAATAGTCAACCCCTGGTGGTGGCGGCCATTAAAGGTTTGCTCTCCCAAGCTCTGCGGGAACGGGTTAATTACGTCAATGCGGCGATCGAAGCCAAGGAACGGGGCATCCGGGTCATTGAAACTAAAGATGCTTCCGTGCGGGACTATTCTGGCTCTTTGCACCTCAAAGCCACCGGCACCATGGGAGAACATTCCGCCACCGGGGCCCTGTTGAGTAATGGTGAAATTCGCATTACCGACGTGGATGAGTTTCCCATTAACGTTCCCCCCAACAACTATATGTTGTTCACCTTGCACCGGGATATGCCGGGTATCATTGGTAAAATTGGTTCCCTGCTGGGTAGCTTTAACGTCAACATCGCCAGCATGCAGGTGGGGCGCAAAATTGTCCGGGGCGATGCAATTATGGCCCTGAGCTTGGATGATCCTCTGCCCGATGGTCTGCTGTCGGAAATCACCAAGGTGGCCGGTATCCGGGATGCCTACACCGTTAAGCTCTAATTAGCTCACCAAGGGTCCAAGTCAATGGGGGGAGGAATTAATCTTCCCTACCGTTGGCGCACATAAGGGAGAAATCGATGGCTGCGGCTAATAGTTGGTGGGAAATTAGAATACTTTGCCATCCTTCCCTGGAAGAAACTGCTTTTTGGCGGCTGGAAAAGTTCGGTTGTTTAGGCACCTCCACCGAAAAAAAGGCCCACTCCCTGCTTGTCCGTGGCTATTTACCCCAGGAAAAGGCTGAAATTCTCGACTTGGCCGCCCTAGCCCTCTGGTGTGAGCAGGACGCATTACTGTTCCAGGTGCCCAAGCCCCGCTTCCATTGGCAATTAATTGACGAAGAAGATTGGTCCATTAGCTGGAAAGAGCATTGGCAACCCACCCCCGTTGGCGATCGGTTTATCATCTATCCGGCCTGGATTGATCCTCCGGAAAATTCGGATCGGCTGATTCTCCGCCTAGATCCTGGTGTGGCCTTTGGCACCGGCACCCATGCCACCACCCAGCTTTGTTTAGAATCCTTGGAAATGCGGGTGGAGCCAGACAAACATCAAGTTCTGGCGGATCTAGGTTGTGGTTCCGGTATTTTAGGCATTGGAGCGGTTTTATTAGGGGCAGCCAAGGTTTATGGAGTGGATAATGATCCCCTAACGGTGGAATCAGCCCGTCATAATCGTCATCTGAACCAAATTCACCCCGATAATTTGGTCATCAATGAGGGCAGTGTGCCGGAATTGGAACAGTTAATTGCTGAGCCGGTGGACGGCATTATTTGCAATATTTTGGCGGAGGTAATTGTGGATTTACTGCCCCAATTCACCCCTCTAGTCAAACCCCATGGCTGGGCTATTCTCAGCGGTATTATGGTGGAACAAAGTCAGGCGATCGCCGATGCGCTGGAGCAAAACGGTTGGACGGTGGTCGCTATATGGAAACGGCAGGAATGGTGTTGCTTTCAGGCCAGAAGGGAAGAGGGAGATTAACCAAACAAAAAAAGAGGCCATTGCTGACCTCGAAAAAATTGATTCATAAAATTGCCATTCAACATTGCTAAATTAGCAACAACTAGTCTCAAGCTTAGGCTAGACCAGCATTGGTGCCGGGACGGCCAGTGGCTAATTCGACTTTCACAATTTTGCCGCCCATTTTCATGATGCGCTGTTGCTCACGAAACCAATTGTCATAGGGCACCAACTTCGTAAAATAGGTATTTTGTAATTCCCGTTGTGTCCGAATCCGGGTTTGGCTAGGAACACAAGCCGTAATTCTAAACATCCGCATGGGGTGTGGCTCTCCTAAAACGTTTTCTCTTAAAAAGTTGGCATATGCGACAGAACGGGAGTCAGAAGTCAATACCGGTCAGCTAAAACCCCGGCTATCCCGGTGGTGGCTTTAACGGCCCCAGCACTCACTTTCGACTTCCCGTTCCAACAGAGGGGCTACTGGCTAAGTTGCAAATCAACCAAGGCAGCATCACCCACGGGAATCCAGGACTAGCTCAAGCCAGAGCAGATGTAGTCGAGGTAAACGCCCATTTCTTTGCCGGCATCAGCACCAACCAAGCTAGCGGTAACTTCTTTGATGGCTTGGATAGCTTGAACGGTGGAAGAGATGGGTACACCGAGGGAGTTGTAGGTTTCTTTCAAACCGTTGAGTACGCGCTCATCGAGAATGGAAGCATCACCGGCCAACATGGCATAGGTGGCATAGCGGAGGTAGTAGTCCAAGTCACGGATACAAGCCGCATAGCGACGGGTGGTGTACATGTTGCCGCCGGGACGGGTGACGTCGGAGTACAACAGGGATTTGGCCACAGCTTCTTTAACGATGGTGGCGGCGTTGGCGCTGATTACACTGGCAGCCCGCACCCGCAGTTCACCGCTGGCGAAGTAGCTTTTCAGTTTGTCCATGGCAGCACCGTCGAGGTACTTACCTTGAACGTCAGCAGAGTTGATTACAGCCGTAATTGCGTCTTGCATAGTTTTGGTTTCCTTAAATCTTACTCAATGGGGAAAATTTGCTAAAAGGGTTGAATAATTAAGCTCAACACTTTAATAAGCTTGGGTACACAGACCTAGCTCATTTTTCCGATAACGAAGTCAAAGTAGGCAGAGGCTTCGGCGGCATCATCGGAGGACATCAAACCGGAAGCAACTTCTTTCATTTCCCGGACACTTTGAGCAACGGCTTCGATGGGGGTGCCGAGGGAACGATACATTTCCCGTACGCCCACTAGACCGATTTCTTCGATGGGGGTAACGTCACCGGAAACCACACCGTAGGTGACGAGACGGAGGTAGTAGTCCATGTCGCGCAAGCAGGTGGCGGTCATTTCTTCACCGTAGGCATTGCCGCCGGGGGAAACGATGTCAGGACGTTTTTGGAAAAGGCGATCGCCAGCTTGTTTAACGATGGTTTCCCGAGAACCAGTTAGGGTTTCAGCAATGCGAAGACGGGCGGCACCGCCGGTAACAAAAGCTTTAATACGATCCAGTTCGCCGGGGCTCAGGTAGCGGGCTTCTGCATCAGCATTCACGATTGATTTCGTGACGATACTCATGGATGGATTCCTCCGTAAAGATTTAAAACGTTAAAAAAAGGCTTTAAGCTGATTTTATCAACCGAGGCGCAGTCACGAACTGGACAATGCCGTTAACCAGCGGACTCCAGCGAGCAACCTGCCCAAACCATTCTCAGGCATTGCGTTCCTGATTACACTGCCCCCGTAACAGTTTGTAATATTTCTTGACGATCGCCAGCAGAATTTACTTTAATCCCTTGGCATTTTTGGGGGAGGCTGTAAGATTAGAGGGGAAAGTAATGGTTAAATCCAGATTTCCCCGAATTTAGACTTCCACTCCTCCGCCTCCCTTCGTATTTTCGGCTGTGTTGCAGCGATTCCAATAATGAAGAAGCGATCTCTGTTCTCCCTTTTAACTGTCTCCCTGCTGATGTTCAGCGGTGGATGTGGATTTCTCCCCGGCGGTGGCAGTGGTGAAGAAACCGATGTTTCCGTCGAGAATCAAGAAACAGCTCCCCCGGAAGTGCCCCTGACCGCCGTTCGGCCCCTGCCCCCGGTGGATATCGCCGCCCTGGGGTTAATTCCCCCCGTATTGCCGGATCAACGTTTGAGGGAAATCCAGGCTGGTCGGCCAAATCCTTTCGCCTTGATCCCAGTTGAAGCAAAGGTTACAAGCCCGGGATCTACCGCTGATGGGAGCAAAGCAACAGATGGGGCGTCGAATGGAGGAGAAAATAGCGGCAACGTTGCCAGCAGTGATGGACAAACAGGAGTCAATGGCATCACAGGTGAGCCTGGGCAACAAAATGGCAGCTCAATCTTTCCAAATTCGGAGCCGCCCAGACTTTATCCCGATGATGCTAGGGCTGTGGTGGTTTCCGGTGTTATCGAAATCGGCAGTCGTCCCTATGCCATTGTCCAAGCCCCTGGGGAACCCGTAGCCCGTAACGTAACCGTTGGCGATCGCCTGTCCGGTGGCAATGTTAGGGTGCAATCCATCAACGTCATGGGGGAAAATTCAAACATTGTGCTGGAACAGTATGGCGAGTCCGTAACCCGTGATGTCGGCGCTCCAGCTTTACCCCCCCTTACACCGCCAGTATTGCCGATTCCCCCATCTGACTCCTAAGAAAGTATTTGAAAAATGCAAGGCTAGATATTTATCCCCTTGAATCTCCTCACTAGAGCTCCGGCTTAAAAAAGGGGACTTTTGTGACAGTTCCCCCCCTCCCAAGGGAGGCTAGGAGGGATTAAACAGCCAAAACTCAACTTTCCAAACAGGCTCTAAAAACTGAGTTGGTGGTCAGCAAAGCTAAACATAAAAGCCGGGGCAATTTGTAGACACATAATTTTTACTAGTCCATTTCCCTGCGCTGTTGAGATCGGTTTTTATCAACCTTCTCGGAACAATCACGCCACGTTCTAGGTGATCTGGGAGTAGCACTTTGCCTGCTCCATAGTGGAAAGATTGGTTTTAATTGTCATGGGGCCCTGGGCCAGCTTGCTCCCTTCGCCTACAGTTGAATAATGTCTTCCCCCAGCCTTTCCCCCCATTACCAAAAAATGCTCGACGATCTAGATGGCCAGGTTCTCCAGCTAGACCGTCAGGTGTTCCGACGCTTGGCCCGATTGGGCTACCAACCCCAGGTGATTTTCGATGTGGGCGCTTCCAACAGTGGTTGGTCTTACTATATAAAGCAGGTGGTAACGGAGGCAGACTTCTATTTGTTCGAGCCCTTGGTGGACCATGTGCCGGATTATCAAGGTCTGATGGAGGAAACGTTACGGGTTTATCCTTCCTTCCATCTATACAAATACGCCCTCGGCGATCGGGATGGCACCATAACGGTTAATGTTTTTGACGACCCCGCCAGTAGCACCACTTTACCCATGACGGAAGGTGGTCCCTCCATCAATGCTGTTCAAGTTCCCCTGCTCACGTTGGATTCGGCCCTGGTCAAGCTTGGCTTGCCCCAACCCCAGGTGATTAAAATCGACACCCAGGGCAATGAATTGTCCATCCTCCGGGGAGCAGCCCAAACATTAGCCAAAGTTGATGTTTTATTTCTGGAGTGCTGGCTCTATCGGGGTTACGGTCCCAAAACCCCCCTGTTAACGGAGATTGCCCATTGGTTGTTGCCATTCAACTTTCGCCTTTGGGACGTTTCTGAGCCCTACCGTGGTCCCCAGGGGGAGTTGACCACTCTGGATTGCATTTTCATTAACACCGCCGCCGGCCTAGTTCCAAACTGGTACTACTAGCTTTTCCCTTTCCTCTAGAAAGTGTCTGAAAAGTGCAAAGCTAGGTGTTCATCCCCCTAAATCAACCCACTAAAGCTCTGGCGGAGGGCTTTTGTGACAGTTCCCCCCTTCCCAAGGGGGGCTAGGGGGGATTAAACAGTCAAAACTCAACTTTACCTAGCCGGAGCCTTAATTACGAAAGTAAGGGAGCTTAACAAAGGTGAATTCTTGCCCCGCTTAATATAGTCATTCTGGATTTTTGAGCGATGCTGGGGAAAATATCTCTGCATTTTCTTATTCGTAGGCTATAATTTGCCTGGAGTAGCGATTCTAGACGATCCCCATGGGCTTGCCTCGTTGGGTGGACTAGAACAAGTCCTACTGTTCGCCAAGTAGACAATGTCGAAAAAGTGCGAGGATTCATCGTGTTAACAGCGGTATGCTTCTAGTCTTGACAGCAAGGCGATTCTTGCTATGATTACCCTAAGCAACTCCGAGACACACATAGATGAACCCTGTTTTGTATATTTTTTACCGTAAAAACTGAGGAGTTTTAAGAAGTCCTATGGCACTAAGTCCTAACGTAATTGCGGCTCTACAGATCATGTACACCGGCCGTGGTGTATCCGCCAGTGATCTGAATTGGTGGGCCACAGATGGGGCAAACATCACCTATGCAGAAGCAGTTGCCCTGTTTGCCAGCAGCCCCGATGCAGCTATTAAGTATCCCTTTTTCCAAGCGCCCCAAACCGCTGACAAACGCCAGTATGTAGCCCAGGTTTTTGCCAATCTCTACAACATTGACATTAACGATACCTCCCTGGTCCCCACGGAGGAATTGGACTACTGGATTAACTGGTTGTCCCTGTCCCCCGACAACTATCTAGATTTCCCCAACGCGCTGAACAATGCTTCCGCCGCTGCTGGTCTGACCGATCGCCTCGAGGCGCTGACCAACAAAGCTGATGTTTCCCTGTCCTACACCGAAGCTCTGTCCACTGCAGGGGTTAATACATTTACAGAAGCCCAGTATGCCGAGGCTGCGGGCATCATTGCTACGGTTGATGATACCAATGCGAGTGTGCTTGCGGCAGAAGCCCAGATTGTGGAAATTGCGGCTTCCCTGAGCGTCTTCACCATTGCCCAGGCCCAAGCCACCCCCAACCTACCCCCCGCTTACACCATTAGCGATACTGCTGATAACTTGATCGCTGGTGCTGACGACCCCGTTGTGACTGGGGCAAATAATGTCATTGCGAATCAGTCCCCCGCTGCCCCCCTGAGCGTGGAAGATGCAAATATACTGCTAGCCACCGCTGACGAACTGGCCGCCGGTGTGACCTGGGATATCCTTGACACCGCCGCTGATGTGTTGGCTGGTGGTGCCGCCGTATCTGGTGCCGCTAGCGTTGGTATCACCGACATCGTAGATGTTGCCACTGCGTCCCAACTCCTCGCCCTCGGTAATTTTGATGGTGTGTATGCCATCGCAGACACCTCCGCGAATATTGTTGCTGACCCAGGAGTTTCCGGTGGCGCCACTGCCATCACTTTGTCCGATCCTGACGTTCCCGTAAGCGTTGCTTCTGCGACGTTTTTACAAGGTCTGGGTATTCCCGTTGGTCCTTCCTACATTGTGGAAGATACTTCTGCCAATATCTTGGCGGCCCTCTCCACCCCGGCCATTGTTAATGCCGCTGAGGTAATCGTAAACAACACCGATGTACCTTTAAGCGTTGCCCAGGCGGAGGACCTCTTGAGTCTGCCTAACCTTAATGCAGGGTTCACCTACATCATTGCGGATACCCTAGACAATCTCAGCGCTGCGCCCTCTACTCTTCTTGACGGTGCGGTTAGCTACTCCCTCACCAACACCAACCCCGATCTTGGTGTTATCACCGAAGCCGAGGCTGTTATCGTCAATGGTGCCACCAATGCGTCTGATTTCAACTTCCTTGTGGCTGACGTTATCCTGACGCCTCAAGCTGACATTCGTTCTGGCAACTCCTTCCTGTCGGTGGCTGTGGTTGAAGGTGGCTCCATCTTTAATACCCTCAACAGTAATGATCGCCTGACTGGTACCGGCGAAGATCCAACTTTGAGCTTGACCTGGCAAGAAGCCACCTTTGGTAACATCAATACCATTTTCCCGGTGCTGGATGGAATCGAAACCCTCGTAGCCACCCTAATCGAAAACGACCTGACTTTGGTGTCGAATGATTTCGACGTGGTTGGTCAAGGTTTCATCACTGGTCTGAAAAACGTTGCAGCGAGCGGTACCAAAGGTGGTGACCTAGAGCTCATCAACCTCCAAACTGCTTTGGAAACCGTCTCCGTTACCAACTACTTCTTCGGTGATGATGTTAGCTTCAGCATTGCTGACCCCGAATTAGCCGGGGACAATGATCTCTTGCTACTCACAGTAGACCAAGTCACCGAGGACGGTCCTGATGTCACCAGTATCAAGATCAGCGACTTCTCCGGCAACGGTGGCTACGAAACCCTTGGCCTCACCTCCGGGGTTACCACCTCGTCCAAAGGTAATACCAACACGGTAGACATTGAAGGCATTGTGGCAGTTGAGAGCATTGGCATCACTGGCATTGAAAACCTCACCTTGTCCACTTCCCTGATTGGCTCTGTTGTTAAGGTTGATGCCACTGGTTCTGCCCTCATTCCTGAATTTGAAGGCCGGGAAGTCTTTACCGGTGATTTGAAAGCTTTCTTTGATGACCGCCCCGGTGGTGACATTACTTTCCTCAGTGGTTCCGGTAACGACGAAATTTCCATCGCTCGGGATGCCTTTACCCTCAGCGAAGATCTGAAAGACGTAATCTCCAAAGGTCATATCCTGGATGGTGGTGCTGGCAATGACGAGTTAACCATTACCGGTGATGCTTTCAGTGATACAGATGCTGGTCACACTGTCATTGGTGGCGAAGGTAACGACAGCATTCTTCTCACTGGTGTTGCTGAAGGTCCCATTGCTGGTCATGTGGTCAACAGCTTCGACTTAATCAACGAGGTTGGTGGCGCAGGTGATGACGACATTAATATCAGTGGCGACGCCATTGGTGACTCTGCTGGCCATGTGGTCTTCGGTGGTGCAGGTGAAGATGACATCTTCATCGGATTCGACAAAACCTTAGCAGTTTCGGGCAATGGTGCGGCTCTAGGTGTCGATCTCGCTGGTCATGTTGTATTTGCTGGTGACGACGACGACACTGTCCGGATTACCGGTGATTCTTTTACCAGTGATAGCGCCAATGGCTCTGGTCATAGTGTTGAAGGTGGTACCGGTGATGACTTGATCGAAATCAGCGGTGACGCTCTAACCGCCGACCCAGACAGTGAGACTATAGCCAATCCGTTCTTTGACGATTCTGAGCCTTCTGACCTTGATCTCTTTATTGCGGCAGATCAGCCAATTCCGACTACGGAAGAACAGTATCAAGTTCTTTTGGCCCAGTTAGGTTTACCTGCTGATTACAACCCCAGGAATTTCATTAGGGGGGTTGCTGCCATCTCTGGTGCCCACACCGTTCGTGGCGGTGAAGGCAACGACGTAATTCTGTTCGGTCCCATTGCGGGGGAACCCGGTAACGGTGATGGTCAGCATCTGGCCTTTGGCGATGAGGGTGACGATTTCATTGAAATGACTGGTATTGGCAGTGTCGAATTCAATGGCGGTGCCGGTGATGATACCCTCGTCGGCGGTGACGGGGATCCGATCCTTGGCTTCGGCAATGACATCCTCAATGGGGATGAAGGAAATGACTTCCTCTTTGGTGGCAAAGGCAATGACAACCTCCAGGGTGGTGAAGGTGATGACATTATGTCCGGTGGTGAAGGAGACGATTTCTTCTTTGTTGATGCTGGCTTTGATGTCATCGAAGACCTCGGCGATGCTAACTCTGAAACTGGCGACCAATTCCAGGTGTCTGAAGATGCAGAAGCAGAAATTCGGGTCGTTCAAGACTGGGAAGCTACTGGCTTGACCTTCAACCTGGGTATTGCTACCCTCACCATCGAAAATCCTGGCGGTGGTTCTGTTGACCTATCTGCTTCCAACGTCCCTCCTAACACCAATGGCTACACCGTCATTGGCAACATCGGTGACGACGAGATCATCGGTAGCCGTGACGATGACAGCATCTTTGGTGGCCGTGGCGAGGATTCCATTGCCGGTTTAGGTGGTGATGACATCATTGAAGGTAACGACGATGATGATTTCATTTCCGGTGATAGTCTGTTATTACCCTTATTACCACTAGAAGAAATATTACCATTTGGCAACGATGACATCGACGCCGGTAGTGGTAACGATGTAATTGCCGGTGATCTTTTAGTGGTTACTGGCGATGATATTGACCTGAACTTATTTAATGGTGGTAAAGATACCATTGAAGCCGGTTTGGGGAGTGATATTACCGTTGGTGACTGGAGTATTGGCGCATTCGGAGACATCGACCTTAATGCATCCCTCGAAAGAACCGCTATCGGTGGCGATGACACCATCACAACCAAGCAGGGTGATAACGGGATTGTCTTTCCTATTGGTCAGGTTGCCATAGATAACTTCTTGGTTGGCGATTTAGCTGCAGCCGTTGACGGGGTTGGTAACGACATATTCTTGACTGAGACTCTGACCGTCATTGGTGGTGATGACACCATGACTGGTGCCGATGGACTAGATGTCATCGTTGGTGATGTCGGACTGTTTGGTTTCGAGTTCAACGACAGTGAAATTAACTTGACCAACTTCAAGTTAGGTCAGGTCAATGGTTCCACCGTTAGTGCGGGCGATGATTCCATTACCGGTGAGGGTGGCAATGACATCCTGGTTGGTGACTTGTTTGTCGGTGTTATTAATAACTAACGGCATCATCATCGATGGTGGTAAAGGATTCCAGCTTGGCAAAGACGGTACTACCAGTTTCATCGGTGGTGACGATTCTATTTCTGGTGGCGACGGCAATGATTTCTTAGCCGGTGACTTTGTCCTGGTAGACCAATTGTCAGCGCCATTTGATCCCTTGGATCCCAACGATTGGACATTTGTCAATCCCTACGCCACTCTCCAAGGCCAGGCGGGTGATAGTAAAGCTCAAGCTGCTCAAGCTGCTATCAATTTGGCTCAACTCCGCCTTGAGTTCCGTGCCGTTGGCGGCGATGACGAGCTCGTGGGTGGTCGTGGCAACGATACTTTCTATGGTGGTCTTGGTGCAGACACTATTGATATCGGTAATGATGTCACTGTCGGCGGTGTTGGCGTTAACGGTGCCAATGAAATCTGGTACATGAATGGTGCCTTTGAAAACGCAGCGGTCAATGGAGCCAACGTCGATAACATTACTGGTTTCAACGTAAACAACGACAAATTTGTCTTCGCGGCTGGAGCCAATAACTTCTTGTCTGGTGATGCTACATCCGGCCTTGCCGTCCAACGTGTCCTTAATTTACAGGCGGGGAATACGGTCTTCAATCTAAACGATCCGATCCTTAATGCCTCTGCTAATAACATCAACGATGTGTTCTTAGCTGTAAATGCAGACAACAGTGTCGGTGCGTCTCTCTCCTTCTCCTTGCTACCCGGCTTGCCTTCTCTGGTTGAGATGCAACAGATCAATGTCTCTTCTGGTGCTCTGGCTGGTCGCGAATTCCTGTTCATCAACAACGGTGTTGCGGCTGTCAGCTCCCAAGACGACTTCCTCGTAGAACTTACAGGTATTAGCGGTACCTTTGGTCTGGACTTGACTCCTAACTTCGAGGTTCGTGAGTTCTACGCCTAAACTCTCTGAACTATATCTAGGGTGGCTATTCCACCTCAGATAAATCGAACTAACTGATTTATGGCCGTCCCTCCGGGGGCGGTTTTTTCTGCTTTTCATTCCCTCTTTCCTTAAGGGGATAAAACAGTCCCCCCCCTTTGCTAAGGGGGGCTAGGGGGGGATTCAACCCAACTTTACAAACAGGAACTAGACGCGATCAATAGGTTAGGATTTAATCTCTAAATCTGCTCACTAAAGTTACGGCATTTTGACATCCTCCAACCCGGCTAAAGCCGGGGGATTCCTACGAAGCAAACAGAGTTAACTGAATAGCTTTTCGGTGGGTTGACGCTTCACCGGATGCCGCTACCGAAGTAGTCTGACGCTTTCCTCCACGTCCGTTTTTAGTCTCCGAATGCCCTCCGGCGACCAGTATGTTTGTTGCGGCATTTATATCTCTGTCGTGGTTTGCCCCACAAAAAAGGCAAGTCCATTCTCTAACAGAGAGTTCTTTTTTGCCGCCAATTTCACCACAACAGGAGCAACGTTGAGAAGTGGGTTCCCAACGGGAAATCGTCCGAAATTCCCTGCCGTACATGACTGCCTTAGCTTCTAGTATCGTCCGAAAACTACGCCAACCAAGGTCAGAAATGGCACGGGAGAGACGACGATTTTTCATCATCCCGGCGGTGTTTAAATCCTCCAAAATCACCGTTTGGTTCTCACGGATCAATCTGGTGGACAGTTTATGCAAAAAGTCAGTGCGGGTATCTTTTACCTTGGCATGGACTTTAGCCACTCTTAAACGAGCTTTTTCCCGTCGCTTACTGCCCTTTTGTTTACGAGCAAGATTGCGCTGGCACTTCCTCAGTCGCTTTAGCTTTGCCTTTAAGGGTTTGGGAGATTTGATTTTCTCTCCAGTACTCAAAGTGGCAAAGTCGATGATGCCAAGATCAATCCCTACGGACTGCCCATTGTCGGCTAATTGTTGTGGGTCAACTTCGACAACAAAGCTTAAAAAGTACCGATTAGCCCTATCCTTAATCACCGTCACTGAACTAGGTATTGACGGTAAGGGGCGACTCCAGACCACATCGAGAAATCCAATTTTCGCTAGGTAAATTCTGTCGTTATCTTTTAAGACAAATCCGGCACTGGTAAAAGTAGCAGACTGTTTGGATCTTCGACTTTTGAATTTAGGAGGATTAACCTTTTTTCCCTTGCGTTTCCCGTTGACTGAATCAAAAAAGTTTTTGTAAGCCGCACTAAGATTTCTGATCGATTGCTGTAATGGAACTGCCGAAACATCAGTAAGCCAAATTTTCTCCTCTGTTTGTTTGCATTCCGTCAACCGTTTAGACAGGGCATTGTAGGAAGGCAATTTTTCCGAATCTTTGCAAAAAGCTAAAGCATCGTTCCACACTACCCGCACACATCCGAACAACTGGGCTAAGCCCTGTCGCTGTTGGTTTGTGGGGTAAAATCGGTACTGATACCTTAGCTTCATGCTGTTATTCTACAAGAAAATTAAAGCCCTCCTAAAGGAGGGGGTTTTAAACCCATTTTTCTGATAATCAAGCAGAGTCAATGGAGAAATGGAATGAACTCTCAGGTTAAAACTCCTTGGTTGAAGGCAATCAGTGTATTTCCTCTGGATAACTTTCAACTGCAAATCAAACTAGAAAATGGTCAAGAATTGATTCTGGATCTTCAAACAATCATTGAAACCAATGACAATTACTGGCGCTTAAAAAATCCCCGTTATTTCCGCCAAGCCCAGATAGATCCCCTGGGGGGCATTGCCTGGCCAGAAGGGGAAGACCTATCTCCCACTGGCCTAGAGCGTTACGCAAAGATTGCTTTTCCCTCCACTATCAACGATGGCTTGATGAGTTAGATATCCTGCTGGTCTTCTTGTTGCCTTCCCGAGGTTCTATGACCAATTTCCCCCCTTTACTAAGGGAGGCTAAGAGGGATAATAGGAGTATCCATTTCTCAGCAACAATACCGGACTTTCAAACCTTCGTTGCCATTGTTACCACGTTGCTAGTCTTTTTGACTGGAGTAGCATTAAAGTATGACACCATCTACTTCCGAAACTACGAAATCTCCATCCCCCAATGGGCAGGACTCAGCTTCGCCGGGCTTACTTTCTCGTTTGTGGTCTTGGATCAACTCCTACGGGGGTTTGTCCGACTTGAGGAAATACAACAAACAACTGAGGCAAGAAACCGAAGAGCTGAGGAAGAGCAACGAAGAAGCGAGGATCGCGCACGAACAGTGGCTCGAGAAGCAAAACAGGATCGAGAACGAGAAGAAGAGCTTGCACGAGCAGAGAATGAAAGAGCTGAGGCAAGAGACCGAAGAGCTGAGGCAAGAGAACGAGAGGCTCGCCGAGTTGGACAAGAAGCTCGCCGAACTAGAATCGAAAATCAATACCGTCTTGCACTCATCCGCTACCAACTTGAGCCCAACTCCCCCCATCGACGACAACTAGAAAATATTCTTGCTTTGTTGGATGAGTATGGGGATACGCTATGAGAATGGTGATTTAATCTCCCTTAAAAAAGGGTAATTGGATTTATTTTTCTGTGGAAAGAATAGTTCAAGAAATGTGAATTATTTCTGCCCTCATCCAGAAACCAAAACAAGAATATTAAAACAGTGCTCTTGTCCCTGCCTTTGCGAAGAAGGGCTAGGAGGGATAATAAACACAGGCAACTTCTCACCCTTTGCTACCAGGGTAACAATGAATTAACGGAAAGAAAGCAAATTTTTCTTCCCTATAATCAAGCCCTAATGGAATCAGCTAGGAAAAATTCCTACTGGTCATGGCCCCGGGCTAAAATGTTACTCTTCCCTAGTGAAAAACTATGATTCATGCTATTGAGACAACGTCTAGCATTTCCCTAGAAGAATTCTTAAACTTACCGGAAACCAAACCTGCCCAAGAATATCAAAACGGAAAAATTATCCAGAAGCCAATGCCCCAGGGTAAACACAGTAAACTGCAAACCACCTTGGCTAGCGAAATTAATCAACGGGCAGAATCCCACCAGCTCGCCTATGCCTTCACAGAACTGCGCTGCACCTTCGGGGAAAGATCTCTTGTTCCAGACATTACTGTTTTCAAATGGAACAACATTCCCCTAGATAGTAGGGGGCAAATTGTTGACAGAATCGATATCCCCCCAGATTGGATCATTGAAATCCTCTCCCCAGATCAATCTCCCCTAAAAGTTATCGAAAAAATAAGTTTTGCCCTTAGGAATGGCTGTCAACTAGGTTGGCTTGTTTCTCCTAGTGAGAATATCGTTATGGTTTTCCAAGGGAACCAACTACCAGAAACAAAAATGGGTAAAGATCCCCTAGCTGTATTAGCCGAACTGCAAGAATGGTTCATCACTCCAGAGATAATTTTTGGCTGGCTGAGTTTTGAACGATTAAAATAGGGACGTTGATTCCTCAGCAACAATGCCGAACTTTCAAACCTTCGTTGCCATTGTTACCACCCTGCTAGTCTTTTTGACTGGAGTAGGATTAAAGTATGACACCATCTACCTCCGAAACTACGAAATCTCTATCCCCCAATGGGCCGAATTCAGCTTCCCTGGGCTTACTTTCTCTCCTGTCCAGTTAGTTTTTCGGGGCTATCTCAATCCTCTATTCTTACAGTGCATTCTTCTTCCTCTATTTATGCCATCTTTTTATCGACTTGGTATAAGTTGTTCAGTTTATTTATACCGGAGAAACCATTAGCAATAATTAAATAATTAGTGCGGATAACTTTTCCTGCAAAACTTCAGTTACCTTGGCGATCGCCAGTTTGCGATTACCTTTGTAATCTTCATAATGATCATCCACCAAAATCGGCTCACCAATGGTTAATTGAACCCGCTGACGACCTAGGATGGGACGATTGTTCAAGTTGCCCCCCTTCATGCGGGTAATGACATTCCAAAGTAATAAAAGAGTGTCGGCAAACCGTTCCACCGTCGGTTTTTCTTTGACGTAATGCCCCGTCACTGCGACAAAATTTTCCACCAAGCGCATATGCCACATTCTTAAATCTGCCTCTTCTGCAATGCGATCCGCTAGACCCTTTTTAACTGGGAATAAAGTCTGTTCGTCCCGCAAATCTTCACGATAAATACAATCCCAACCAGCTTGTTCTAAGCGTCGACAACGATCCGGTAACGTTCCTTTCGGGGTAATTTGAAAATATTCTTCCCCCACCGTTAATGCCGCATGGAGCAAATTTTGGAGGCGGGAAGCAAGTAATTGATTGGGATCGGTTTCAAGGTTATTAAAATTCTCTTGCAGGCTTTGGGCTAAATCCTCCACCGCTGGCAAGTTTTGTTGGTAAAACTGACGGTAAAAATTCTCCATCAGATCCAACATTACCTCCCCCAAGCTATAAAGGCGTTCGTATAATCTGGCTTCGCCCAAACTATGGTCAGTGGTGGGGCCAATGCCGCAGTCGTTTTCCAGTTGGGAAAGTAAATTTTCAATCTCTCGCCAAGGAGGGGTGAGGTAAAAATATTGAATACCCACCGGTAGAATTAGTGTTTGCTCCGGTCTTTGGGCTTTGCGTAAATCCTCCGCACACCAAAATCCCAGTTGGGCAATGCCCGGTTCCAGGGGAGAAATGAGTTCGTTATGGCCGTTGGTGGCTCCTTCTGGGGCGGCGGCCAGGGGATATTGGCCGTTGAGCATTAAATCCCGAGCAGACCGTAAGCCAGGGCGGTCTAATTTCCCCCGCTGAATGGAAGTGCCCCCTAAACGGGGAAATAGCCACTGTAGAAAATCTCCTCCCCAGAGGGGAATGCCCCGGTCATACATAAAGTGGGAGTGGCTCACCGGTGGCGGTTGGAGAGCACCTTTTTTCAGAGCTGGCGGTAATAAATTCCAAAATAAATACCCCATACATAACGGATCGTTGATGCTGGGGTGACGAAAAGCCAGGAGTAAACGGTTTTTGCCTTGGCTAAAGTCCCCGTAGGCCTGAGCTAGAACCTGCAAATTTTCGGCTTCAATTTTGGCGATCGCCGTTTGAGAACGGATCCACCAGGGCAAAATCAGCGGCCCGAGCCGGAGTAACCAGGGCTGGAGATTGGGCGCTAAAAAGTCCAGGGGGGGTTGGGCTTGGATGGGGGATTCCATGGGGATAACTCACCGTTGGCGGAGTCGGCAAAGATGTTAGAAATTAGTGGCGATCGCCTGGACGGGGCAGGAAGGAATACATTGCTCACAGACCACACAACGGGAACGACGGAACATCAAGCGAAAACTATCCGGATCTAAACTCAGAGCCTCCGTAGGGCAAACCCCGGTACAGAGGCCACAATCTACACAACTTTGGTCATCAATGACAATTTCCCGACTAGCCAAGGAAACTTCAATACTCTGGGAGCGCATCCACTCCAAAGACGCTTCCAGTTGGTCAATGTCCCCGGACAATTCCAGTACTACTTTGCCTACCTGATTGGGGGCCACCTGGGCTCGGATAATATTGGCGGCAATATTAAAATCCTTGGCCAGCCGATAAGTGACGGGCATTTGCACCGCACTACGGGGAAAAGTCAGGGTCACACGCTTCTTCATCCTTCTATTTAACTAGTTGTTTAACCAGCCTCGCTGGACTGGTCTGGACTGGCAGCTTTTTTCCGGGTGGTGCGTTTAGTGGTGGTCTTCTTGGCCGTACCAGTGGCACTAGCTTTTTTAGAAGTGGTTTTCTTAGTGCCCTTCGCTGTGGTGGTGGCTTTTTTACGGCTAGTTTTTTTACCGCTGCCGGCCTTTTCCGCCAACAGGGGTAAAGCTTTTTCTAGGGTAATGGTTTCTTCCGTTTCCCCCTCCGGCAAGCTGGCATTAACTTTGCCATGTTTGATGTAAACCCCATAGGGGCCTTTGAACAAATTAACCGGCTCCTGGTCTTCGGGATGTAAGCCCAATTGTTTGAGGGGAGTGCGGCTGCCCCGGCCCCGTTTTGGTTCCGCCAACAACTCCAAAGCCCGTTCCAGGGTGATGGTCAACACATCATCATCCCCTTTGAGGGAACGATAATCCTTGCCATCCTTACCTTGGTCATGGACTACGTAGGGGCCAAACCGACCCAGACTGGCTTTAATATTTTTGCCCGATTCCGGATGTTCTCCCAAATTACGGGGCAGGGCCAACAATCCCACTGCCATTTCCAGGGTGACATCCTCCGGTTTAACCCCCTTGGGCAGGGAAGTGCGTTTCGGTTTCTTATTTTCCTCCGTTGCTTCCCCTAGCTGGACGTAGGGGCCATAGGCTCCAATGAGGATGAAAATTGGTTCCCCGGTTTCAGGATGGATACCGACTTTATCGGGGCCCTCCGTTTTTTGCTTGAGCAACACGGCCACCTGTTCGGGGTTGAGGTCTGCCGGAGTTAGATCCTGAGGAATGGAAGCGGTAATAATTTCTTCCCCCTGGGGAATTTCGATATAGGGGCCAAACTTGCCAATTTTCACCTTAGCGGCCAGGTTTTCCAGCTCAATGGCCTTGGCGATCGCCGGGTCGATCTGGTCTTGGCGCACTTTGACTTGGTTTTCTAGCCCCGATTCCCCCAGGAAAAAGCCCTGTAAATAGGGGAGCCACTGGGTTTTACCGATGGCAATTTCGTCTAACTTCTGCTCCATGCGGGAAGTGAAACCCGTATCCACTAAGTCGGGGAAATGGGATTCCAGTAAACTCACCACCGCAAAGGCAGTGAAGGTGGGGGTCAAAGCTTTGCTCCGCATTTGCACATAACCCCGGTCGATAATGGTGCCAATAATGCTGGCATAGGTACTAGGGCGGCCTACCCCTTCACTTTCCAGCGTTTTCACCAACGAAGCTTCCGTATAGCGGGCGGGGGGTTGGGTTTCGTGGCCCACGGTATCAATTTCTCGGCAATTCGGGCGATCGCCAACTTTGAGGGGGGGCAGAATCACTTCTTGGTTTTCCAGAGCGGCATCGGGATCATCAGACCCTTCCACGTAGGCCCGGAAATAACCGGGGAAATCAATGCGTTTACCCGCCGCGCGAAATTCCGCATCTTCCACTTTTAACAGCACACTCAGTTGGGTAATGCGGGCATCGGCCATCTGGCAGGCCACCGTCCGTTTCCAGATCAACTCATATAAGGCCAATTCCCGGTCTTTTAACCCTGTTTGATTGGGAATGCGAAACTCTGTCCCAGCGGGGCGAATGGCTTCGTGGGCTTCCTGGGCCCCTTTACTTTTGGTGGTGTACTGCTTGGGCTGGGGACTCAGGTATTCTTTGCCGTACATTTGTTGCACGCAATTGCGGGCCGCCGTCACCGCTTGGTCAGAAAGATGCACCGAATCCGTCCGCATATAGGTGATGTAACCCTCTTCGTAGAGTTTTTGGGCCACTCGCATCGTATCCCGGGCGGAAATGCCTAACTTGCGGTTGGCTTCCTGTTGCAGGGTGGAAGTGGTAAAGGGGGGAGACGGTTTACGGACACCGGGCTTTTCTTCGGTATTGACCACTGCCCAGGGCTTGCCGGTTAAACGCTCCTTCAGGGCGATCGCCTGGGCTTCATCCAGCACCACCACCTGTTTATCGGGCAACAACGCACCAGTATTGGGATCAAAATCGCTACCATTGGCTAATTTAGTGCCCCCCAAGGTCATCAACTTGGCCTGAAAAGGATTTTTATTCTGTTCCAGTTCTGCTTTTAAGTCCCAGTAACCAGCGGTCTTAAAGGCCCGGCGGGCCCGTTCCCGCTGCACAATCAACCGCACCGCCACCGACTGCACCCGGCCAGCGGATAGTCCCCAAGCAATTTTTTTCCAGAGCAAAGGGGAAAGGGTATAGCCCACCAAACGGTCTAAAATGCGGCGGGTTTCCTGGGCATGGACTAAATTCTCGTCAATATCGCGGCAATTCTCCAGCGCACTGCGAATGGCTTCCTGGGTAATTTCGTGGAACACCATCCGTTTAATGGGCACTTTGGGCTGGAGCAGTTGCAACAAATGCCAGCTAATACTTTCTCCTTCCCGGTCTTCGTCCGTGGCCAGAATTACTTCGTCGGCATTTTTCAGGGCAGTTTGCAATTCCTTAACTACTTTCTTTTTGCTTTTGGGAATCACATAAAGGGGACTGAAATGGTCTTCCACATTGACTCCCAAATTAGCCCAACTTTTATCTTTGTAAGCCGCGGGTACTTCCTCCGCCGAAGCCGGTAAATCCCGGACATGGCCCATGGAAGCTTCCACCCGATAATCCTGGGGCAGATAGTTGCGGATAGTGCGGGCTTTAGTGGGGGATTCAACGATAACGAGTTTGGACATAGGGAAGGGGAAACGGGGGAAGAAACGAAAAAAGGAGGGCGACGGAGGTCAGACAGATTTGATAATCCTGGCTAATAACCATATAACCAATACTTATCTTAATCTTTCCGGAAAATCAAACCCCGCCTTACTGAATGATAAAGACCAAAAGTTGATTTTTGGCAAGTTCTGTTTCCGCTAAGAACCTATTTGAAAAGCGCAAGGCTAAGTATTTATCCCCCTAAATCTCCTCACTAAAGCTCCGGCTTAAAAAGGGGACTTTTGTCACAGTTTCCCCCATCCCAAGGGGGGCTAGGGGGGATTAAACAGCCAAAAGTCAATTTTTCAGACGCTTTTTAAGGGGAGTTGGGTTAAAGCCAAAAAAATCTCCCCAAGCTTAACCTGAACCATCAGGTATCTGGGGAGTAAAAACATCAACAGGGTCAGGATAACGTAACCCCGATAGTGTCAGCATTTGCTTCACTCTGCTTCGGGTTCGGGACGGCCCAGGTCTTCCAGCACATTGTGATAAACAAAACCTGCCAATAGCGCTCCGGCGATCGGGGCTAACCAAAATAACCACAATTGTCCAATCAAAGCAGGATTGCCACAGAAAAGAGCAACCCCAGTGCTGCGGGCTGGATTCACGGAAGTGTTGGTAATGGGAATACTAATCAGGTGGATCAGAGTCAAAGCTAAACCGATGGCGGCGGGGGCAAAACCAGCGGGGGCAGTTTTATCCGTAACGCCCAAAATGACAATTAGGAAAATGAAGGTGAGAACAAATTCAATTAACAGGGCAGCCAAAAAGCCGTAACCCTGGGGGGAATGGTCACCAAAACCGTTAGTAGCGAGGGGGTTGCTGCCGTCAAGGGAAAAGTTAGGGCCACCCTGGGCAACAATGAAAATAAATAAGCTCGCCACGATCGCCCCTAGAACTTGGGCACCGATATAGGGGGCTAACTGGGAACCGGGGAATCTCTTACCCATCCAGAGTCCAAAGGAAACAGCGGGGTTGAAATGACCACCGGAAATATGACCAAGGGCATAGGCCCCAGTAAAAACCGTTAAACCAAAAGCTAAGGCAACGCCCAGGTAGCCCAAGCCAAATTCGTTGGTATTGCCACCACCAGGGGCGGCGATAAAAGCGGCAAAAACAGCGCTGCCACAACCACCAAGCACTAACCAAAAAGTGCCAATAAATTCAGCAATGTACTTTTTCATTTGCGTCTTCAAAAAGGGAAAAAGAGTTTATTTCTTGTTAGGCTCAATTTAGGCCTAGGTTTAGCCAACTAGTTTGGATCAAAAATATCCACCACGAAAGGTAGCACTGTTTTGTCAAATTTTGTACAAAATCAACGAAAATTTTACTTTTTGGGGGCAAGAATTTGGCTACATTTCCCCAGCATCTAACCCACTCCCTAGTTTTGAACGGAATCTTTGCCCAATCAGCCTGCACAGTGGGGTAATGTCGTAGCTAGATGGGGGGTGAATGGGATCAATTCACACCATAATACATCCAGAGCTTTTCGGTGGTTATCCGCAAGAAAATCGCATAAATTATTTTTAATATCCTCATATTTTTCTATATTGTCGTGAAAACAACGGAAAAAGACCTAATCAGTGTCGGGTTTCAAGCTTTGTCTGACCCTATTCGCCTCCAGGTGCTAACTCTGCTGGAAAATCAAGAACAGTGCGTCTGTGACCTTTGCGACCAACTGAATATTAGTCAATCCAAGTTATCTTTTCACCTCAAACGCCTGCGGGATGCGGAATTGGTGCACACTCGCCAGGACGGCCGCTGGATTTATTACCGTCTCAATCCCGAACAATTTCACCATCTACGGCATTACCTGGAATCCTATGGCCAAGTAACCCAAGCCTATGTTCCCCGCCATTGCTGTGACTGATTGGCAGTTTGGCCATGGCATATCTCCATGTCGTCCCAATCCATCCCTAAAAAATAGCCCAAACAAAGGGCATTCTTTCCCCTGTTTTTTCCTAGACGTCGCCTTTACAGCGGCAACGGTGTCGGGGTATGGTCTGTAATGGGAGAAGCTTTAAACAAAGGGATTTATTGCCCCTTTGATCGTAATTGCGCAATGGTGTCTATCCGTCCGTCCGTCCGTCATACCCCCGCCTATGTGCCTGGGGAACAGCCCCAAACCAACGATTTTATCAAGCTCAACACCAACGAAAATCCCTACGATCCTCCCGCCCAGGTGTTGGCAGCGGTGGCAGCGGAGTTACCAAAAGTAAGGCTTTACCCTGATCCCGTTTCGACCCAGTTACGTCAAGCAGCGGCGGATTTGTATGGAGTGGATTTAAATCAGGTTTTAGCAGGCAATGGCTCCGACGATATTCTCAATATTGTGGTGCGTACCTTTGTCGATCCAGGGGAAACTGTTGCCTTTTTAGATCTTACTTACTCCCTATATGAAACGATCGCCTCAGTCCATGGGGCTAAGGTACAAAAAATTGCCACCGATGCCAATTTTGATTTAACCGGGCCGGTGATTTGTCCAGAGGCAAAACTGATTTTCCTCGCTTCCCCCAATCCCCCCAAAGGCAAGCATTTAAATCGAGAATTCCTTTGGCAGACCTGCGCCCAGGCGGAGGGAGTAGTGGTCATTGACGAAGCCTACGGGGATTTTTCCGACGAGGACCATTGGGACTTTCTGCAAGAGTTTGACAATGTGATTATTTCCCGTACCCTTTCCAAGAGTTATAGCCTGGCGGGGATGCGGGTGGGTTTGGCGATCGCCGCTCCGGCCTTGATTGAAGAAATGGATAAGGTGCGGGATTCCTACAACTTGGATCGTTTGGCCCAGGTATTGGGCACCGCCGCTTTACGGAACCAGGCTGAATTTGTGCCCCTCTGGGAAAAGGTACGCCACACTCGCACCCGTTTAATGGAGCAATTGGCGGAGTTAGATTTCCAGGTATGTCCCTCGGATGCCAATTTTGTGTTTGCCGCTCCCCGTTGGATGGCCGCCGCTGACCTGTACCAAGCCTTAAAGGAAAAGAAAATTCTGGTGCGTTACTTTAACCATCCCCGCATTACCGATTATCTCCGCATTACCGTGGGTACTGACGGGGAAATTGATCAACTACTGTTGGCGATCGCCAGTTTGAAAGGGTCTTTGGGATAGGGAGATGTTACCAGAGGTTGAACAAAGACTATTCATTGCCCAGCAGTTGGCCGCCGTTTCCGGGGAGATCCTTATTCAATACTTTCGCCGTTCCCATTTACAGGGTGGAACAAAAATAGACCAGGTTTCCGCCATTGTTACCCAAGCCGATGAAGAAGCAGAACAGGCCATGGTGGATTTAATCCAGGCACAATTCCCCCAGGATGGCGTAATTCGGGAGGAAGGCAAAAATATTGCGGGAAAGTCTGGCTATACCTGGGTGTTAGACCCCATTGACGGCACTTCCTCCTTTGTGCGGGGCTTGCCAATTTTTGCCACCCTCATTGGCTTAGTAGATGCAGATATGCGGCCAGTGCTGGGCATTGCCCACCAACCCATCAGCGGTGATCGATGGCAGGGGGTACAGGGAGAGCAAAGTAACGTTAATGGCATTCCCTTGGTTAATCCCTATAAAGCAAGCGAAATTAATTTAACTGCCGCCTGTATTGTCTCCACCACACCACTAATGTTCACCACCCCGGTTCAGCAACAGAAAATGGCTGATATTTACCGCCAATGTCAGCGCACCGCCTTTGGGGGAGATTGTTTCAATTACCTCAGTGCCGCTAGCGGTTGGACAGCCATGCCCTTAGTAATAGTGGAAGCGGATTTAAATTTTTATGACTTTTGTGCATTGATCCCCATTTTGACCGGGGCAAATTACTGTTTTACCGATTGGCAGGGCAAAGAGTTAACCCCAGAGTCCACGGAAGTTGTGGCCAGTCCTAACCCAAAATTGCACAGTGAAATTTTAGCTTTCCTGCAATAATTGATCGATGGTTCGTTCTGGGGGGTGATGACGGGTGCAATTAAGCTTTCAAGAACGTTTGGAGTCCATTAAGGCCGGTTGCCTCGGGGCGACCGCCTTTGGGTTGGTTTATGGATTGACCTTGCTGGGCAACACCTATTTCAACCTACTGACAAGCACACTCAATTCGGACTGGATTAACCTGGGTTTGAACTTTGGTAGTGGTTTGCTGAGTGGCTTTTTATTTGCTGTCACCTATCGTTACATCATTCGCCAGGATGACAATGCCCATCTCCGGGACGGGGCGGTTTTAGCTTTCACTTTGGTGCGGAGCAGCGGACTGATCGCGTTACCCACCACTGAAGACCCCCTGGCGATCGCCATTTTGATGGGGGAAAGTCTGATTGGTTTTGCTGTAGTTCGTTCCAGCCTCGATTGGGCCATGGCTAGGGATTGGCTCCGGCCCTTTAAAAGTTGATGGAAATTTTGAGAATTTTATAATCGGTGAAAATTAATTGGGAAGGTGTTGGAAAATTTTGTCGGCAATATCGGCAATAAGTGATGGCTTGGGCAAGGTTACCAGTGGCGATCAAAACCAAACCGTCAATGAACCTTTCCCCAGTTAGGGCCGTCTTAAGCCCTGGGATGAAATCCGGACTGAATCTGCCTACTCCTCGTTTACCATTCCCTAAAATGCTACAGTTCCAAATTCAAAACGACAGCGAAATTCCCGCTTCCAAGCAGTTATTTGACCAAATTCGTTTTGCGATCGCCTCCCGCCAGTATCATCCGGGGCACCGTTTGCCCAGTACTAGACAACTGGCCATGATGACGGGCTTGCACCGCAACACCATCAGTAAGGTTTACCAAAATCTGGAAGATGCGGGCCTGGTGGAATCCATTGCTGGTTCAGGCATTTATGTCAAAGCCCCCAGCACCGAGGAGGGCATGATCCTCGATGGCCCCCTATTCCGGGAATATCCCGAAGCCAGTCAACTAATCCAAAAAACCATTGATGAACTGCTGGGTCAGGGGTTAAACCTCTCCCAAGTGAAAGAGCTTTGTTTGGAAACCATTGATTGGCGGCTGCGTAGTACGGCTAGGGTGTTGGTCACTGTGCCCCAGCGGGACATCGGGGCGGGGCAGTTAATTCTTAATGAATTAGAACAAGCTTTAGTAATTCCGGTGCAGTTGGTGCCCATGGAAACCCTCAAACAAACCTTGTCCGAATTGCCTTCTGGCACGGTGGTCACCAGTCGTTATTTTTTGGCCGAGGCGGAGTCCATTGCTACTCCCTATGATGTGCGGGTGATTCCCGTTGATATTTACGATTACAGCAAAGAGCTAGAGTTGGTCAAAGCTCTGCCAGAGAATTCCTGCTTAGGCATTGTGAGCCTTAGCCCCGGCATTCTCACCATTGCCGAAATTCTTATCCACAGCCTGCGGGGAGAATCCCTCTTTTTGAAATCGGCTCTGGTGAGCGATCCCCAGAAATTACGCTCCCTAGTCCGCACTGCCCGCACCATTATCACCGATCCCGCCAGTGAACCCATTGTGCGTCAGGCGATCGAAGCGGAACGCCATGATTTAATCCGGATGCCGGAAATTATTTGCTCTGAACATTACATTGGCGAAAAATCCATTGCCATCCTCAAACGGGAATTGGGGTTGGGGGAAGAGGAAACGGAGGAGGAAGGGAAGTCGACAAAAGTGGCCACGGCTTAAACTCAACGAAAAACCGCTAAGCCAAATCTAGCGAGTTCTCACTGTTAACAGTTGGGGCGGAGTCGCGTCGGGGGGATAAAGCAGATCCACCTGCACAGTTCTTGCCTCCCCTGGTTTGAGGTCGAGGCTGACCAAATTTTCTCCCTTTTGGCCCCGCCGTTGCACCAGATGGTAGTAACGGTTATTGGTTTGCCCCCGGCGATCGGTATAGCTGAATCTTACTGTGCCTCGGAAAAAGACATTGACCGCAGGAGGTACCAAAAAAGTTAGCTGATCATTGGGGGCATCGTTGAATTTGAGGGGAGTTTCCACCGTCAGGTCCACGGTCTGATTGCGATTGGTATTGTTCACCAAGGGCAAGGTCAAACTATATTGCACTCCATAATTACCGTGGGACTCATAGGCTGTGTCAGGGTAACGCACCGCCATGGGGGCAGACTGATTTTGCCCGGTGCCCATGCGGCCCCCTTCCAAAGCGCTAATGGGATAGGAAAAACCCTGTCCCGGTTCGGGAATGGTTAGCTTTTGGCTGTTGTCATCAGTGATGGTGGCTTGCCACTGGGAGCCAATGGAAACCCCCGCCACCCGGCTATAAATGCGGCGTTGGCTATTACGGGGAATGCGGTCCCTGGGTTGCATCAGGTTGGCAGTTTTGAGCAAATTTTCCCAATCGGCCAAACGGGGAGCCTGTTCTACACCAAGGCTATTCTGGGGAGCATACATGGCCATGCTGGCGGCATGAATGGGGACGTTGGTATTAAGTCGTAAGTAAGCGGAAAAACCGTTGCGGGGTAGTCGAATCGGCGGTGGTTGCCCAGGCACTGGGGTATAGTTCACCGGCAAAGGCTGATTAATTAACATGCGGCTTTGGCCGGCAGGAATGACGAATTTGTCTGGGTAATCCGTTTGTCTTTTGCCCCGTAGTACGTCATTGGTCACCCGACTGCCGGGGCCAGCAAATACATTCCCGTCATTGTTTTCCACCACCGGCGGAAGATCGATAAATAGAGCGTCGGGGGAAGTGAGGGAACTGGCCCCCTGCAGAATTTCCACCGTGGCATCCTGCCGACTGCCATTGAACAGTAACACCCCTAAATATAAAGTTTTCCCTTCAGGGGAAGCCTGGACAACGTGGTGGGCAAAGACATCAAACCGACCTCGGAAAGGATGATTTAGGTGGGCATAGGGATGGCCCATGCCAATGGAAGGCAAAGTGGAGAGGATAATGCCTTCGTTAAAAATCAGTTCAGGACTGTTACTGTTAAAAACGGGAATTTGGTCTAGTTGCCCTGGCAAAGGGCGCACTGGCTGCACAACTTTTAGTTCTTGGGGAGTGTCACCGATGGTGGGGGCGGGCTGGGTAATTACCGGTGGTGGCGTGATGGGAATGGCGATCGGATTAGCTTGGGCCAGAACTAGAGGTGTGAGCAGGGAAAGCATGGATGATGAAGCAGGGCAAAGAACGGGCAATGGAACCCGAGACGGCCAGATGGGTTAAAAAGTGTCGATTTCCCCATTGATTGTAGTTCTTCGGTTACTTTGGCAAAATTGCCGGGGACAGTTAGCTAATTTGCCCTACCCATCAATCTGTTAATCAATGGTAAGTATCAATTCTGTTAATTCATTCTTTTGGATCTACTGTGCTTTTTGCAGCAATACTTGGGAGCTTATTTCGGGCAGATAGCTATTAACTTTGGAGCTTCGGAAAGTATCCCGTTGTTGGAACAAAATAAAGGCGGCGATCGCCATGAGGAAATAAGCAAAACCTTTTTGGAGATTTTTGGCGTCAACAAAACTGGATAGATAGGAACCCAATAAAATTCCCAGGGCGGCGAAGAACGTAAAACTCACCATCAGATGATAATCCAAACTAACTTGGCCAAAATAACCTAAAAAGCCGGCCACAGAGTTAAAGGCAATAATCAACAGGGAAGTCCCGATCGCCTCTTTCATGGGCAATTTTCCCAGCAACACTAGGGCGGGTACAATGGCAAATCCTCCCCCCACTCCCACCAGCCCGGTTAAAACGCCAATGGCAATGCCTTCCGTCAGTAGCCACAGCCAACAATATTTACAAATGGGGGCGGGATAGGTGGCTAAATCAGGATCCTCTGTGGAGGATAACTGGGGT
This sequence comes from Synechocystis sp. PCC 6803 substr. PCC-P, assembly GCF_000284455.1. Classification (GTDB taxonomy): domain Bacteria; phylum Cyanobacteriota; class Cyanobacteriia; order Cyanobacteriales; family Microcystaceae; genus Synechocystis. The sequence goes on along the minus strand of NC_017039.1, from coordinate 1,405,378 downwards.
CGTTGTTGGGCTTTGCGGATCATAAAAATAGCCGCCACCAGCATCAGCACCGCAAATAAAATCAACTGAAACGTTTCTGTCACTAAAGGAAGAGCGGCTAGCTTAGCCCCGCCAAAAGCTCCCACCATGGTGGCTGAACCAAAAATCAGGGCCTTGGGGAGATTAACATTACCCCGATGCCAATGGGGAATGACCCCAATCAAGCTCACGGCCCCCACAATCACTAACGTCATGGCGATCGCCGCCTTGGGGGGAACCTGCATGACATAGACCAAAATGGGCAGGGCTAACACCGAGCCGCCACCTCCCAAAAGCCCCAAACTTAGGCCAATGCAACTTGCCAAAAAATAGCCCACCACTTGGAGTGCCATGGTTATTAGTCCTTAATTTGGTTGTAGGGTAATTTGCCCAAAAGATTAGCCATCATACAGGTGCCAGAAAGTCCGGCAAATAATAATCCTGCGCCGACAAAACCACTGAGAAAATAAAATCCAGGGGCGACAAAACTGCCCAGCAAAACCCCGGTCAAAACCAAACTACCGGCAATAATTTGCACCTGACGCATAATGCTGATGGGGGCATTTTTTGTTTTTACCGTCGGCAACCCAGCCTGTTTCCAAGCTAATAATCCCCCTTCCAAATGAATGATTCCTTCCACCCCAGCAGATCTCAATTGTTGCAGGGCATTGCCGGAACGGTTACTACTTTGACAATAGAGTACCGTCGTTTTTCCTTCCGCTTGGGGCAATTGGCTAGGATTCAATCGGGATAAAGGCAAAGAATAGGCATCGGTAATGTGTTCCCCAACAAATTCCAGGGGCTCCCGCACATCAACCAGAATTACCGCATCCTGTTGACGCAATTGTTGCAAAGTTTTGGGGGCAATGGTGACATTGGTTTGGGTTGAGCTAGCCATAGTTTAATCTCCGCTTAAGTTTGTTTTTAATAATTTTAAATTTAGTGGCTAAGCTGTTGCCAATTAATCCGATGCCTTGGCCAACAAACTTTGCCATTCTTGGAGGACAAAATAGGGAACTTTGATTTGTTGTTCTCCCCCTGCCAACGGTAAATTCAATTCCCAAATGCCATTAATTTGTAAATTGGTAAAATCCGTTGTAACCAAAAATTGACCAACATTTTCACCGGGGCTTTTCTCTGCTAAAAGATCGGTTAGGTTAACGGTATTACCACCATTGTCCCGAACCACCAAAGGGGCTGGATGGCGAAAGGATGTGACTCCAGGAAAACCAACTAAACGTAAATTGGTTTCTCTATCACCGTTGGCTTTCGTCCTTTTAAATAACACCACTTGCCAGGTATTCCCTTCCTGGTCCCGTAGGGATTGACGAGACTGGATCAGGGTTTGCCCCGGCTGTTCCGTAGTCTCCCGTACTAGGGCTGGAGTTGCCACCGGCCAAAGAGTTAAACAGGCACAGCAAAGCCCAAAGCTAAGCACTGTTAGGGTTAAAACCTTACCCCAGCGAAGGAAAAGGGACTGACACCAACTGACCATAATTGTGAACGGATTTTTCCGGGAAATGGATCTTGATTAGTCTTGGAGCAAGTCTTTAAACCGCAACAGTCCTTTGACCACAGAGTTGATTGGCGGGCACCGCTTCCATAATTTTCTTTGGATCAGGCAGATTTAAACTATCCATAAATTCGATAAAGTTCTGGCGATCGCGCCCTAATAAGCGGGGGTTAAAACGTTTTTCTTCCCCAATAGTGGAAACGGTGTGGCCCCGGTAGTCATGGCCCGGATAGACAAAAACATCCTCCGGCAGGGTGAATAATTTACCGTGGATAGCGTCATACAACGTACCGGCATCTCCACTTTGGAAATCCGTCCGGCCACAGCCCCGGATGAGCAGAGCATCCCCCGTCAACACATGGGTTTGATTGACCAAAAAAGCTAAATGGCTATCGGTGTGCCCCGGAGTGGCGATCGCCTGGATGGGTATGGAGCCAACATGAACAATTTCCCCGTCCTGCAAATGGCGGTCAGCACAGTCCACCTCAGCATACTGGGGTACGAGGTTTTGACAACCTGTTAATTGCCGTAGTTTTCCCGCTCCGGTGATATGGTCGGCATGGACGTGGGTTTCCAGACAAAAAGTTAACTTGAGATCCAATTCTTTGAGCAAGTTTAGATCCCTATCCACTTGTTCTAAAACAGAATCTACCAAGGCCGCAGACCGACCCTTGGGGTCAGCAATTACGTAGGTGTAAGTGGAGGTTTCCGGATCAAACAATTGACGAAACAGCATGGCTTTTATCGACTCTAATCTTTACATCGTGGAACGAAAACCAACAAAGATCAATCATTCATCGGTTAGATCTTTTAATTATCAGGGAAAATACGGACAGAGTAACAGCCTTGGTAAAATTTTCAGATAATTATTTCATACTAAAAGTGATGGAAACCACTGCGGTGATGTCTTTCTCGATGGAAGAGGTGTCATAGATTCCCATGTCGTTGACATCGGTGGAATTGCGGGAGGTAATTTGAAAAACTCCGGTTTGGGCACTCCGCACTGCCCCCACTTTGCTATTGGTGCTACTGGCGATCGCCTCGGCCCGAGCTTTGGCATCCTTGGTTGCTTCGGCCACCATTTCAATGCGGAGGGGGGCTAACTGAGTATAAAGATACTGGGGCGGTTCTACCGTTAAATTAATGCCTTCATTAATCAATTCGGTGGCTTCCTGGGACAATTTGCTGTAACGATCCACGTCATCGGCACTAATTTCAAACCGTTGCGTAAGACGATAGGCCAAGGTTCTCCCGGTTTCCTGCCCATTTTCAGTAACTTCGGGAATGGCATAGGTTTCCATCGCCCCCATACTAATGGCTGCCGTGGGCACATTTTTTGCTTGGAGATAGGCTTGCACCCGTTCAGTTTGACTTTGTAAATCCTGGTAAGCTGCCTGGGCGGTGGGCTGCTGACTAGAGACAGATAATCCCCAAACAATGTAGTCAGAAGTGATGGGTCGTTTGGCTGACCCCGTAACTATTAATACATCATTAGCATTTTTTACTTCCAGTAAGGCCTTGGCGGCGATCGCCGTGCTGACCACCAAAGACAGGGAAAGTAAAGCTAAACCAGTCAGTAATTGGGGGAATTTTGGCGGTAACAGGGCCTTGATGGTACTCATAGATAGTGCAGCCAAATTTTCAAAAAGAACCTAGCTGCCATTACCGAGAAAATAAACCCCAGGAACACAGCTAGTCCAAGGCTAACATCAATAAAAGGCATTGTTTGCGCTCCCAGTCCAAAAAATACTTTGGCTGTTCCTGACAGTAATTAGTAGGGTTGCAGAGCCAGAACGGTATTATAAGTTTTACCAGGGTTTAGCTAGGGCTTTCTCCTATGTTTTGGGGCAAAAGGTCTTGATTTTCCTCAATCCCAGGCCCTAACCAGCGTTCGGTAAATTCCGCAATTACCCTGCTGTAAAGCAAATTGAGCATCTCCACATTGATAGTCTTTTGCAAAGGACTATTTTCCTTGAGCACAAAGCCATAGGGCTCCAGGGAAACTCGAATTTCTGTCACCTCCAAGTTAAGATTAGGATTCTGTCTGGTGTAGTAAATTAAGGCTGGCCGGTCGAACATTACCGCCTCCACCTGTTTTTTTTGTAGTAGGGTAATGGCTGCTGTCAAATTATTAGTTTCCCTAACGTCAGCCTGATAAAAATTAGCCCAATCCACCGCTGTGGTATCCCGCACCACTGCCACCTCTTTATTTTTCAAATCCCCCACACTTCTAAACAAAGGTGTTGCACTAGCTTCGGAAAGAGCCGTGGAAAAAGCCGAAGCTAACCCCGCCGTAATGGAAGAAAAACTTAATAAGGCCACCAACATCCATACCCCCGCCACCAGTTGCCCTAACTTAGTCCTCGGCGATCGATCGCCATAGCCCACTGTTGTTAGGGTAACTAAGGCAAACCACATGCCATTTTGGACTCCTTCTGGGTAATGGGGGGAAAACTGCTCAGGATTTTTGCGATGTTCTGCTAACCAAATTAAATTCCCCACCAAAAATAAAAGTAGAGTAAGTACCCCCGCTGAAGACAAAGCGGCTATGCCAAAAAAAGGCGAAAATCTTTCCCATAAACTCACCGGTTTGCCTGGAATTAACAGGCCAATGCCACTACTGAAATAGGGCTGGGTGAAGGTAATGCCCTCTATGGCGGCCCGCTCTGGGGTAACACTAATGGGACCAATTAAAATATCCAATTCCCCTTCCGCCACCGCTGTGATGCCTGCGGAGATGGAATTTTGCCTTACATATTCTGAATTCCACTTCTGGGACTCGGCCACTGCTCTCCACACATCTAGGCTAATACCGGTAAATGCTGCGTTTTTTCCTTCTCCATAAAAGACAAAGGGAGGATTGCCCACCACCCCCACTTTTAGTGTTTGCGAGTCTACTGTCTCCACCCCCTGGCCTTGCACTGGTTCCAGCCCTGGTCTCGTAGTAATGTCAATGGCGATCGTGGCAAAACTAAGGGAAACAACTAGTATTAGGCGACGCAGGATTAACATTTGCCAGACAGAGCCTCAAGGACAAAGAACTACGCCCCTATACTGCCATAGATGGAGTTTGGGTCTTGCCATTTCTGCGCTGTTTCCCTCGACAAGCTCCCCGCTTCTTCTTCTGTTCCATAAACCGAAAGAGGGTTTTAAACTTCTTGGGGAATTGTTTGGGTGAGCAACAAAAAAGAAGCCCCGAAGAACTTCTTTTCGTTTTTTCTTTTTTTTTAATACCCCCAAGGGAATTCGAATCCCTGTCGCCTCCGTGAAAGGGAGGTGTCCTAGGCCTCTAGACGATGGGGGCTAGGCAGTCTCGATAACAGTTCGTTATTTCAGACGTTTTTAAATATAGCGATAAAGATTGATCACTGTCAACCCTAGACAATGAATTTTTTCTACGGTCAACAGGCCTGGGGTTTAACGGTAAAAAACAGTCCGCCCTGACCGGCCAGCTCATTACTAGCGAATGGGTTCGTGGACCGTCACCAGTTTAGTGCCATCGGGAAAAGTTGCTTCCACCTGTACCTCCGGTAACATTTCCGGCACCCCTTCCATGACTTCGTCCCGACTCAATAGGGTAGCGCCATAGTTCATCAACTCGGCTACGGTACGACCATCCCTGGCCCCTTCCAGGATAGCGGCGGAAATATAGGCCACGGCTTCGGGATAGTTGAGTTTGAGCCCTCGGGCCTTACGGCGTTCTGCCACTAGGCTGGCGGTAAAAATCAACAATTTATCTTTTTCCTGGGGGCTTAGCTGCATGGGATAAAAAATACAAAAGGAACTTGACTGAGAAAAATAAAAAGTTGGGTAATACCCTGACCGTAAGTATAGCGATTAGTCCGAGCAATATTAATGATTTGGAGGCAGAGTAACTTTTTGGGCTAGTCTGAAAATATACTTTCTTTCACCATGACCGATGACAAAAACCGAGTTACTCTGGCCAGCTTTGATCACTGCTTTGGCGACGATGCTTTACCTGGTGCTGGTGATTAATGTGGGGCGGGCTCGGGCTAAATATGGGGTGATGCCACCGGCCACCACCGGCAATGAAGACTTTGAGCGGGTGCTGAGGGTACAGTACAACACCCTGGAGCAGTTAGCCTTTTTTCTGCCGGGGCTATGGCTATTTGCCATTTACCGAGATCCAACCATTGCTGCCATTTTGGGGGCCGTCTGGTTACTGGGGCGCATTCTTTACGCCTGGGGCTATTACCAAGCGGCGGAGAAAAGAATGGTAGGTTTTGCCCTTGGTTCCCTTAGTTCCATGATTTTAGTGGTGGGGGCACTGCTGTCCATCCTTTGGCAGTTGCGGCAACTGTCCCAGTTTTGAACAAACTTTGTGATTTCTCTTCACCTAAGGGGAAACATCGGGGCGATCGCCTTTGTTCGCTACACTGATAGTTTGAACCCTTCATAAAGTGAGTCCTTAGCCTACAACGGTTGGGGGCTTTTTTTCAGCGGGAAGTCAGGATCAGATCAACCATCGATCAGTGGTCGGAAAAAACCTTAAAGCACCTGGGCCCGCAACCAGGCCACGGGTAAATATAGTAATTTCTTCGGAGTGGGTACATAGGCACGACGATTAAACACATTGTAATTATTGGCCTCAATCACATCCAAAATGCCTTTGTACAACATCAACGCTGTCCACACCGGCCAACGGGCATCCCGATTTAAAGCCCGAATACCCCGTTCCGCATCTTCAAAATAATGGCGGGCCCGGTCAATTTCAAACTTCATTAAACTGCGCCAACGATCATCGTTTACCCCATTGAGTAAATCCTGTTCGCTGTAATTAAATCGTTCTAAATCTTCCAGGGGTAAATAAATTCGACCCCGCTCCACGTCTTCCCCAACGTCCCGCAGAATATTGGTCAATTGGTTCGCCACCCCCAAGGCGATCGCCTCTTCCTGGGGAATGTACACGGCATCGGGTTGCCAAGGGGCCTGGCCATTGCCCGTATCGACTCCCAACACAGCACTGGACATCAGACCGACGGTGCCCGCCACTCGATAACAGTACAAGTCTAGTTCTTCAAAGGTTTGGTAACGGGAACGGTAAAGGTCCATCCGCTGACCGGCTATCATGTCCCGAAAGGGCTGAATATCGAGCGGAAATGTTTCCAAGGTATCCACCAGGGCCACATCGGCATCGTCCTGGGGTTGGCCAGCAAAAATCCCTTCTAAACGCCGCTCCCAATGGTCCAAAGTTTCCGGGGTGGTGGTGGCCGCCTGGGGCCCATCCACTAGTTCATCAGTCCTACGACACCAAAGATAGATCGCCCAAATGGCCCTCCTTTTGGCAGGGGGCATCAGCAAAGTTCCCAGGTAAAAAGTTTTTGCGTACTGGGCCGTTACTTGACGACAAATTTCGTAAGCTTCCTCAACAGAAGCACAGGGCTTTGCAGATGGAGACGGTTTGGGCAGTTGTAACATTAAGGACGGACGGGGTTCGGAAGTCAGCCACCAGGATTGGGGTTTGGTAACTGCACGCTGGGGAGAAATTTGACCGTTAGCCATTTAGCATTGTCGCATTAGGGTTGCCATTTGTCAGGAAGATTACCAGGGAGTCCAGGCGGCTTAACCCACGGTGACTATTTCCCTGGTGGGGGGAACGGTTTGGGGGTTGAAATCGGCGGCGATCGCCTGGGCGCATTGTTTGCCGGAAAGCACCGCCCCTTCCATACTGCCCAAGTATTTTTGCATGGTGAAGTCCCCTGCTAGGTAAAAGTTGGGCACCGATGTCCGTTGATCGGGGCGACAAGCCTGCCTTCCGGGGGTAGCTTTGTAGACTGAGCGGGGGGTTTTGACCACGTGGGATTTAAGCAGTCGGGCTGGATTATCCCCGTTGAAGTGTTGGGGAAAGAGTTGCTTGATCTCCGCCATGGTGGCCGCCACAATCTCTTCGTCGGATTTGCCGATCCAATCCTGGGCCGGAGCCAGCACCAATTCCAACATGGATTTGTCTGGATCACTGTATTCTCGGCAGGTGTTGCTCATGTCGGCGTAAACACTCAACAACGGCGATCGGGAGAATAACAAATGATCAATGTCGGTTAACTTACGGTCAAACCACAGGTGGAGGTTAATGACCGGGACTCCTTCCAAACCTTGGATTTGCTTAAACTCAGGATATTCTCTCCAGGGCGCTGGCACCATGGTTTTCAGGGGATCCACCGGCATGGCAGACACATATAAATCCGCTGTGATCACTTCGTCGGGGGCTCCATCTAGGCCCCGGATTAAGTAACCCTTAACGGAACCATCTTCATTAAGCAAAATTTCTTTGAGAGGTTTATTAATGTGTACTTCCCCTCCCCGTTCCGTAATATAGTCGACCAAAGGTTGGCAAAGACGCTCCGGTGGTGCCCCATCCAGGAATGCCATCTTAGAGCCATTTTTTTCCTGTAAAAAGCGATTGAGGGCAGTAAGTAAAATGGTGGCGGAAATTTCATCGGGATCAATAAAGTTCAACGCCTTACTCATGGCAATGAAAACTTCTTTTTCGATGCGGGGGGGAATATTTTGTTTGGCCATCCACTCTGACCAAGTGTATTTATCCATTTCTTCCACATAGCTCTGGCCCTGGACAATGGCCGGCAAGAGTCCCAAGCCAAAGCGAATTTTCTCCGGCCAGGTAAGCATATCGTTGTTGCGAAGAATGGCTACCAAACCATTGATGGGGGCCGGAATATCCGGAAAATCGAACCGAGAGTAGGTACCTGGTTTCTCTGGTTGGTTGAAGATCATGCTGTGCTCTTTCCATTGCAGACGATCTTCGATATCCAATTCCTTAAATAACTGCAACATGTTGGGATAGGCCCCAAAAAAAATGTGTAGGCCGGTTTCGTACCAATCTCCGTCCTCATCTTTCCACGCGGCGATCTTCCCGCCTAATACATCCCTACGTTCCAAGACGACGGGGGTAAAGCCCGCATCGGCTAAGTATTTGGCACAGGCTAGGCCGGCTAATCCGGCTCCGGCGATCACAACGCGCATGGGTTACTGTCTCGCTAAGGCATTTGGGGTTTACAGGTTGATTGTTATTATACTTTACGTTTCGTAATATTTCGGGGGACTTTGCCAAGATAGCCAATTTGTATTAAATGCTACCAGGGCGATCGCCAAGGGAGAAAACTAGCCTGGTCAGGGGATGGGAGTATTTGACCGCCTTAGGCCACGGCGATGCAAACAGTGGCGGCGAACTTTTTCGCGTCCCTTGGACCGCCAGAAATAGCAACCAAATTCCCTCCATCGGTAACGGAAAACCAGGTCACTGCAGCGGCAGGGGATCAGGAATAGTCTTCTTCAGTTTCCGCTTTCTCCATGGCTTCTTTTTCCTTTTTCCTCTCCGCCAGTACACAGGCCTGTCCTGCCCCCAACACAAAGCCGGCGATCGCCCCGAACCAGATTAAGCGCCGCCCATAGAAAGTACGATAGGGCTGACTCATGGTGACCTGTACTTGGCTAGGCCGTTGACGCAGGGCAATCTGCCCCATGCCCCAACCAAACACGGTGCCGAGGAGGGCAGTCATCACCCCACTCAAGACAATAACACGATAATTCATAGGACTAAGGCCTCCTGGTCTGACAATGGAACAATACACAGTTCATGCTTAGCTCAGCCGGCGGGATCCAGGGGCAGAAATAGCCCACAAATAAGGGCTTATAAGGACTTACCAGCACTTAAAGCAAGGCCATGGTTGTCGATAGTATATTAAAGGTAAGGGAAAAATAATTTCCCCCCTGTGATTATCCTAGTCAAAAATCCACTTTTTATGAGCAATACCAGCAATTTTCGTCAGATCATGGCGGAGGCAAAAGGCCAAAGTCTGATCGGGCCAAACGTGATCAAAAACGCCCTCCCCTATCTTGGCGGAGGCTTGGTGCTGACAGCGGCGGGAACCTTTGGTGGTCTCAGCGTCATGCAGGGCAATCCCGGTCTATTCATGACCACCTTTTGGGTCGCTTTAATCGGTAATTTTATTCTCTTTTTTGTCGCCATGCGGGTGGCGCAAAGTGGCAATAACGCAACGGCTTTGCCCTTGCTAACCCTGTATAGTCTGCTATCTGGTTATACCCTGAGTGGCATTATTTACCTGGCCCTGCAAACCAGTGGAGTGGGTATCCAAGGCATTGGTGTGGCGGCCCTGGGCTGTGGTGTAACTTTTGTGGTGGCCCGTAGTATTGGCTCCAATTTATCGGAAGAAGATGGCATTGCCCTGAGCAAAACCGTCAGCTTAGCCTTGATTGGACTAGTGGTGGTGATGCTTCTCCAAGTGGTGCTCGGCTTTTTTGGGGTCATTACCCCTACCTTTTTGGAAGTGGCCATTTCTGGCTTCGGGGTGTTGCTATTTGCCGGCGTGTCGGTGGTGGACTTTTTTGTTCTCCCCCGCACCTACCGGGATGATCAATATTTGGCTGCATCCCTGTCCATGTATTTGACCTATATCAACCTGTTTATCTTCATTCTGCGTCTACTGATTGCCCTCAACGGTCGAGACTAAATTTTTAGTAAGATCTCGTTGCTCAGAATTTTAGCTGTAAAGATAAGCTGGATCCCCTAGTTAACCAAATAACTGGGGGATTTGTGCTTTGGGGAGAAATTAGCCAACAAGCTTCCCCATTGCTGGCGGTTTTCTCAGTCTTCGATGGTTAATTTTCTTGGCTTATAGGAGCGTTCTATTTTGTATTCAATGCCCTGGGCTCCCTCCATCTCCAAATCCTGGAGATAACCTTGGTGGTGGGCGATCGCCTCTTCTTGGGAAGTAAAGGGGCCAAAATAATAGGTACAGCGGGGAGACTGGGTGGAAACACGAATCCACCATTTACGGTTGGCAAAAAAGGCTAGACTGACGGCACAGAAGAAAATAAGGAACAGCAGAACGCCAAACATAAACAACTCGCTCGATGGGAAATAATGAATGATATGGGGATAATGTAAGGCAATATAACCTGGGATAGCCCAACCCCGAAAAGGTGGATGGCAATAATTCAGCAAACTCTCCCCAGAGTATAGTATTGGTCAAGCACAATGGAGACGATTAATCCCATCCCCCCCTATGTCAAAGTCCAAGTCCTCCGGGCATCGTTTTTCCCTGCTGATGTTACTGCGTCTACGCCGTGGCTTTACGAATAATTTAGATTTGACCGATGAACATAAGGTGCAAATCTACACCCAGTTATGTGAGTCCGTTAGCCTCAGGGACATAAGCTACTGGATTGAGGTTTTGTTTGCGGCGGGCATTGCCACCCTGGGGTTGGTACTGAACAGTCCAGCGGTAATCATTGGAGCAATGTTGATTTCCCCTTTGATGGGGCCAATTTTGGCCAATGGCATGGGTTTGGCGGCGGGAGACGTGGTGCTCTGGTTGCGGGCGGCGTTTAACTTATTACTGAGCTGTAGTTTAGCCATCGTTTTTGCAGCCATTCTGGTGGTCATAGTCCCTTTTAAGGAAATTACCCCCGAAATTTTGGCTAGAACCAATCCTACCCTTTTGGATTTAATTGTGGCTTTGTTTTCCGGGGCGGTGGGATCGGTGGCTACCTGCAAACAAGCGAAGGGGGTAGCGGCTTCTTTACCAGGGGTGGCGATCGCCGTGGCCTTGATGCCGCCATTGTGCGTGGTGGGTTACGGCATTGGTATCTATTTCAGCTTGGCTTCTTCCCAGGGTTTGACCGTGGCCAAGGGGGGAGGACTGCTATTCATCACCAACCTAGTGGCGATTATTTTCACCGCCATGATTGTGTTCTTTTTCGTCCACTTTGATGTGCGGGCAGTGCGGGAAGCCATTGGGGAATGGAAACAAGAAAATGCTGAAAGCCAAGTGGTCAGTTCTTGGTTGAGAAGATTGCCGGCCTACACCACTTTTCAACGGGTAGGAGGTTTGCCCAGTCGCTTTTTCTTGATCCTGGTTACCCTGGGGATCATTTCGTTTCCTCTGACCAAATCCCTGGAACAGGTGCGACGCCAAGTGACCCAGCAACGGGAAGAAAACCAACTTAATTCCACCATTAAGCAGATCTGGCAGGATAATTTCGACGGGGGCGATGATGAATTTCGTTCCTACATCGACCAGGTAAAAGCGAAACGGGATAACAACCAAGTATCGATACAACTCCAGGTGGTGACCGACAAGCTCTACAGCCAGGAAGATGAAGACCGCTTTGTGGACAAGTTAGCCACTGCCCTGGACCTTAGCCCCAGTGACATTACCTTGCGGTTTGTGCAAATTCCCACCAGCCAAGCGGTTAACACGGAATCTATTCCAGTCATCACCCAAGTTAGTTATTTGCCAGACCTACAGGGGGAATTGATGGGGGAAATTAGTCGTTCCCTCGCCCTGGTGAGCCTTCCTGATGCCCTGCAATTGGTGGATTATCAAGTCGTACTCCGGAGCGATAATTCCGCTTTTAAGTTAGTGGTCATCTACCTTGGTGATCGAGATTTACAGGAGGACGCCCAAGTTATTCTTTCCAATCAAATTCGGCGATCGTTACAGGTTAATGATGCCATGGTGGAATACCAACGCCTCGCCACAGATCAAGGGCTTATTCCCCTCACCGTTCTCGATGAAACTGCGGCGATCGCCAGTGCTCCCCTGAATCTTTCCAACCAAGATCAAGCAGTACTCGACAATGTGGGACAAATTCTCCGGTCCCATCCCTCTCTGTATTTGCGACTCACCATTCAACGTCCTCCAGATAGTAATCCCGCCAGTCTTTTTTCCCAAACAGAGCAGATTAGAACTTATTTGAGTGATAACTGGCAAATTCCCGATAGCCGGGTGCAGGAAACCACCAACGTGGGCGAACCAACCCAGGTTTCCTTCAATCTTTTTCTGGGAGATGATATAACGGATGGCAGGAACAATCCCTAACCAATAGTTAAAAATCTAGATAAATTGCACCATGGCCACCCCCCAACGTTTAACTGACCCAGAAATCCAAACTGCCCTGGGAGAACTCGGCGGTTGGAGCTTGCAGGGCAATAAACTCCATCGTCAATTTAAGTTTGCCAATTTTAATCAAGCTTTCGGTTTTATGACTCGGTTAGCGTTGGTGGCGGAAACCCTGAACCATCATCCAGAATGGTCCAATGTATATAATCGGGTCACCATTGATTTAACCACCCATGATGCAGGCGGCATTACAGAATTGGATGTTAAGTTTGCCACCAAGGCTAATAGTTTTGCTGATTGATTTTCACTCAAATTTGACCAATAAAAACCCCCTCGATTATCAATTCAAAACTAATCAAGGGGACTGTCTTACTTTATTTTTCCAACAAGGTTTTTAACAGAGTCTATACACACTAGTGTCAATCAGGCTTATTTAATTTCACCACAATCGCTGATAACGATCGCCTGTTTAGTTTGACCACTTTGGGAACCGTTAGCTTCAAGTTGCTCTAGAATTTCTAAACCTTCCACCACTTCACCAAAAACGACGTGCTTACCATCAAGCCAAGGGCAAGGTACAAAGGTTAAGAAGAATTGGGAACCGTTGGTATTGGGCCCGGCATTGGCCATGGACAATAGCCCAGGGCGATCGTGCTTTAACTGGAAATTTTCATCGGCAAATTTTTCTCCATAAATAGACTCACCGCCGGTACCGTTGCCCCGGGTAAAATCTCCCCCTTGGGCCATGAAATCGGTGATGACTCGATGGAAATGGGAACCTTTGAAGTGTAGGGGTTTACCAGCTTTACCCACACCTTTTTCTCCAGTGCAAAGGGCCCGGAAATTTTCAGCGGTTTTGGGGGTAACTTCGTCAAACAATTCCATCACAATGCGACCTGCGGTATCGCTGCCGATGGTAATATCAAAAAAAACTTTGCTCATCATACAAATTTCATTGGGCAACCCATTTTACCAGATTTCTGAATGGCAATAGGTGGCGAGCCAGTTTTAGCCCAGGCAAAATTGAGCAGATTGAATGCTTACTGAAGACTAGTTTCTAAAGTAAAAATTAAGAGGTAATACAAGCAAACGTTATATGAAGGAGGGCACCATAAACAGGAGTATCTAGCCAAAGCGACCAGCCACATAATCCCTGGTTTGGGTTTCCTGGGGACTAGAGAAAATATTCTGGGTGGTGTCGAATTCTACTAACTGACCGATACGGCTTTCATCGGTATTGAAAAACGCTGTGTAGTCAGACACCCTCAGGGCCTGTTGCATATTGTGGGTCACAATGGTGATGGTCACATTTTCCCGCAGACTATTGATTAATTCCTCAATTTTCAGAGTAGAAATAGGATCGAGAGCAGAACAGGGTTCATCCATTAACAACACCTTGGGATTGACCGCTAACGCCCTGGCAATACATAGGCGTTGCTGTTGTCCCCCCGATAAACCCAAAGCAGATTTTTTCAAACTATCCTTGACTTCATCCCACAACACTGCCCTAGTGAGGGAACGTTCGACAATTTCATCCAATTCGGCCCGGCTCACATTGCAACAAAGTTTAACCCCATAGACAATGTTGTCGTAAATGCTGGTGGGGAAAGGATTGGGGCGCTGAAAGACCATGCCAATTTCCCGACGCAGGCTATTAATATTGACCTTTTGATCGTAAATATTTTGTCCGAAAAATTCGATTTTCCCGGTTACTTTCACCCGTCCCTCCAGTTCGGCAATGCGGTTAAAAGCTTTGAGCAAAGTTGATTTACCACAACCAGAAGGGCCAATCATGGCAGTGACCTTACCAACGGGGATTGCCATGGTTACCCCCTCTAACACTTTTTTGGTGCCGTAATAAAATCCCAAACCTTCAACCCTGAGGGCAGGCTGTAAATCCGCTGCTGTGGAGCTGGGCATTGAACCGGACAAATTAGTCATAGCTGGTAAACGGAGAAAACGGGAAAATTAACGATTAGGTATTGATGGCAGAGCTAAAAACGCCGACGGATCAGCAGACGGGAGGATAGATTAATGGTCAAAACCAGCATTAATAGTACAAGAGAAGCGGTCCAGGCAATGGCGTTCTGTTCTTCAAAAGGAGAACTGGCATAGTTGTAAATCAGTACGGGCAGGGAAGGGGTGGGGGCCATTAACCCCTCTTGCCAGAATTGACTGAAGAGCGCAGTGAACATCAAAGGAGCCGTTTCCCCGGCGGCCCTCGCCACTGCTAACAATACCCCAGTGGTAATGGCGGGAATGGCACAGGGAATTACCGTTTTGACTGTGGTTTCCCATTTACTAGCCCCCAGGGCAGCGGAACCCAGGCGGTAATGGAGAGGCACTAATTTCAGCGCTTCTTCTGTAGTCAAAGCAATAATGGGAGTCATAATTACCCCTAAAGCTAGACCCCCGGCGTAGGCCGAAAATTGCTTGGTGGTAATAACCAGTACTCCATAGGCAAATACCCCCACAATTACCGAGGGCACACTGCTCAGAATCACGGTGACAAAACGTACCCCATTGGCGATCGCCGAGCCGGCCGCAAACTCCGCCAAAAATACCCCAGTCATCACCCCCAGGGGCACACTAAAAAGAGCGCCCAGTCCGACCATGGTCAGAGTACCCACAATGGCATTGGCAAAACCGTTGGGTTCCCCTTCCACCCCCACTGGAGCTGGTAGATGGATAAACACTTCCCAGGAAAGAGTGGGCAAACCTCGTTGAATAATGGCAGCTAAGATAGCCAACAAAGGCAGCAGAGCCACAAGGGTGAGGGTAAAGGACAACCCCCCCATCACCCAGGCAAAACCATTACGGAAAAAGGATAGGGGCGCAAGTAAACTACTAGGGGCAGAACTTTTCATCGCTTTAATTGCTCTCCCCTTGACGACGAATGGTTGCCACCATCAACACCGCCAGACTATTAATACCGAGGGTAATAACGAAAAGGATTAAAGCTAAATACATCAAAGCGCCGATGTGCAGCTCATCCACTGCTTCGGCAAATTGGTTAGCTAGCACTGAGGGAATGGTATATCCCGGTGCCAGTAGGGAAGCCGAGATAATATTTGAGTTACCGATCACCATTGTTACTGCCATGGTTTCTCCGAGGGCCCTACCTAGGGCCAAAATAGTGGCACCAATAATGCCAGAACTAGCAGAGGGCAAAATCACCGAGCAGATAGTTTCCCATCGGGTTGCCCCCAGGGCCATGGAAGCGCTACGGAGGCTGGGGGAAACAGAGAGTAAAATGTCCCGGCTGATGGAAGCAATGGTGGGAATAATCATCACGGTCAGCACCAATCCCGCCACCAGCATGCTGGGGCCAAAGGGTTCCGTACCAAAAATTGGTAACCAACCCAGATATTTAAACAGTGCCCCCTGCACAGGCATTAACACTGGAATGAAGACAAAAATGCCCCATAGACCAATGATCACGCTGGGAATGGAAGCAATCAGTTCCACCAGAAAGGCAATGGGCACCCGCACCGGAGCAGGTAGAAGGTTTTCGCTGGTCATAACCGCCACGGCCAGCCCCAAGGGCAGGGCAAAAATTAGGGCGATGAAGGAACTAACCACCGAGCCGAAAATATAGGGTAAGCCGCCAAACAGTTGCCCACTGCTGTCCCATTGTTGACTGACGATGAATTCCCAACCAAACTTGGCGATCGCCGGTCGGGCATCGGTAAAAACCACCCAGGCGATCCAGCCGAGAATCACCACTACTCCGAGGGAACAGAGACGGGTCAACTGTTTAAAGCCCCAGTCCAAACCATTGGTGAGGGAATTCCCTTGGGTAATATCCCCTCCCCGGGCCAGAGTGAATTCTGAACGACGTGAAAAACCTTCCACCATACCTATTGCCTTTTCCTAGAGCCTGTTTGCCAAGTTTTAATTTGCCCCCTAAATCTCCCAATACCGGGGGATCTTTATCCAGTTTCTTCCCGAACTGAGGAGACTAGGGGAGCTTGAAAAACCGCAGATTGACTTGATATTTGGTTTATTTGATCTTGTTAACTGCTGCAATTACCCGTTGGGCAACGGCGGGAGGAATTTTGGTGTACTCCAACTGGGTATTATGGTTTTGGCCAGTGGTCAAAATCCAGCGCACCAAAGCTTTGACGTCCTTGGCAACGTTGGCATTTTTATTGTTTTGATACACCAACAACCAGGTCAAACCCACAATGGGATAACCGGAGGCAGGATCACTTATTTCAGCAACAAAGTTCGCGTCAAACTTGGCTCCACTGATGGCTTTATTGGCCTCTGCCAAGCTGGGTTCTACATACTGACCGGCCTTATTTTGTACCTTGGCGGTTTGCAGATTGGGACCCTCGTTACGGCGGGCAAAGGTGTCCTGGACATAACCGATCGCCCCGGGGGTTTGCTTAACCGTTGCCGCTACCCCGTCATTTTTCGGACCTTTCAGTACTTGGAAACCCCAGTTGGGATCTTGGCTAGCACCAATCTTGCTTCTAAAGGTGCTACTAATAGCGCTGAGGTGGCTAGTAAAAATATCCGTGGTGCCACTACCATCGGCCCGTACCACAACTCGAATGGGAGTGTTGGGCAGTTTGGAATCCACCTGGTTCCAGGTTTTTAGTTCCCCGGTGAAAATTTTACCCAAGGCAATGCGAGAAAGTTGTACTTTTTTGCCTGGTAAATTGTAAACTACCGCCACAGCGCCACCAGCGGTGGGCACCATAACCACACCCCGTTTCATCTGTTGACGTTGGGCGGAAGTGGGCACAGCATCGGTGGCACCAAAATCAACGGTTTCACCGATAAATTGACGAATACCAGCGCCACTACCGACGGAGTTGTAATTGACAGTATTACCGGTAGCTTTTTTATACTCAGCAAAATAACGTTGGTAGAGTGGGGCCGGAAAACTCGCTCCCGCACCATTGAGGGTACCGGCAATGGCCTGGCCAATGCCACCAAAACCGACGATAACGCTGACTACGGAGAAGGTAGCAACTTTTTGCAGTGAACTAAGCATAGGAATTTGCAATCTAAATTGTAGTGCAGTTGAAACAGTCAGCCCTTGTTCGCTGATGGGGTTTCCATTGGCATAATTATCGACCTAAAAAAACGGCAAAACCCTAGGGTAAGACGGGCCGTTTGCTGTCAATAAAGCCAGAAACCTTACTGGTCCGTTCTAGCTAACAATATTAGTTGCATTTTGTTAATTTAAAACACGAAATTTTTTTTATTTTCAATGCATAATTTCCCAAAAAAGTCGATTAACTTTTGGTTAACCATAGCCGTTTTTTGACTTATTTTAAGGGGAGTTAATCAGTTGATTAAGTCGAAATTAAGATAGAATTAAGAAAAGATTAAGCCGGCAAGTAATTGGTCGAAATATTCTTGTTTTTTTGTGGTTATCCCTTGAAAAAAACTGAAAGTTATTGCCTGTTGAGAGTGGGGGGTTAACCCTGTCAACCCTCCCCAGATTGATCTACAAAATGTTCAATTTCACCATCGCAGACCGATTTGGCTTCCCCACGCCCCGCTCACCCTGGTAAGGAATTTTGGGTCTATCATGGAAAAGCAAACTGTAAAGAAACCTTAAGCAGTTGCCCTTTGCCTCATTTCCTCCCCAGCAGATTATTCCGTGAGTTCTTTCCAGACCCTCCGTCAACTATCTCCCTCCACCCAGAAAACTTTTGCTCTGTTGTTTGCTTCAGTGCTGATGTTTTGGCTCAGCCTCACTGCCCTTCTTCCCACTCTGCCCATGTATGCCCAGGATGTGGGAGCAACGAAACAACAAGTGGGTTGGATTATGGGGAGTTTCGCCCTTGGCCTGTTGGGGTCCAGAATTTGGATTGGTCAGTTGGTTGATCGCCGGGGGAGAAAAATTGCCATTGTCATTGGTGCATTGGTTGTGGCTCTGGCCCCCTTGGGATACCTACTCACCGCCACTGTGGGAGCTTTAATGGCCATTCGAGCTTTTCACGGCATTTGCTTGGCTGCCTATACCACCGGCTATAACTCCCTAGTGGTGGATTTATCCCCACCCCAACAACGGGGGGAAATTATTGGCTATATGAGTTTAGCGGTGCCTATTGGTATGGGATTTGGGCCGGCTGTGGGGGCTTACATTTCCCAAAGCATTGGCTACGAATTCCTATTCATTGCCTCTTCCCTGTTGGGCTTTATTTCCCTGGTTTTGGCCCTACAGGTGCGGGAAAACCGTCCCCCAGATCAATCGTCAGCAGAGGATGTTTTCGGCGATCGCCCCCGACCCCGTTCCATCGGCAAACTCCTCACCAGTCGCTCCATGGCCGTACCCACCTTGGTGTTACTGCTGATTGGGCTTTTGTTCGGTAACTTGGCCACTTTTTTGCCCCTGTTTGTGCGGGAAATTGACCTAGCTACCTATGCGGGAGTTTTTTACAGTGTGGCGGCGATCGCCAGTTTTGTGCCCCGCCTCTTCCTTGGTTCCTTGGCGGATACCTATGGTCGGGGGCTATTCATTGTCGGTAGCCTGATTTGCTATTTGCTGTCTATGGTGTGCCTTGCCCAAGCGGATAACTCTTGGGAATTATTGACCGCAGCCGCCCTCGAAGGAGCAGGTAGTGGCATTTTATTACCCACCACCATCGCCCTAATTTCCGATCGTTCCTCCCTGGAGGAAAGGGGAAGGGTTTTCTCCGTGTGCATGAGCGGTTTTGATGGAGGCATTGCCATTGCCGCTCCCATTATGGGCGTACTGAACGAGATATTTGGTTACCGCCATGTATTTTGGCTCAGCGGCGGATTAGCCCTGGCGGCAATCATGGTTTTTGGCATTTTTTCCAACCCCACCATCGGCCGTTCCCTCAGGTTTTGCATTGGCCGCAGTAGGGACCTCTACGCCACTCCCCAATAGACCTCCTGGACCTAGATAATTCCTGTCAACGGCGGAAAATCTTGTTAAGCTAGAACAAGACTCAGGCGATCGTTCCTAAATTTTTCCTGCCCGGTTCCATGCTGAAAAAATTTTTCTACCATGGCGCTCAGCGGGGTCGCCATTGAACAATTGGGGAAAATTTCAGTGCTGCATCTTATTTATATTTTGGCCTTCACCGTGATTGCCTTCCTTGCTGTTAGCAACCTAATTCGGAGCTTAATTTCCGTCAGCATGGGCAGCCAGCGCACTCCACCCAACAGTTTTTCCCGTCGCTTTGGCCAGAGCAGTCACCCGGAGTTGTTCGATGACCAGGGTCGCCCCATCAGTGAGCCCTTATTGGTGATGCGCTCCGTCAATGTTGACGATGCCAGGGAAAAGTTGAACGCCATTTTTGATGCTTCCCCTAGTGTGACTTTCCAAGAAGGCGAAGAGGAAAAATAATCCTGTCAAGAATCAGCAATAAAATTTTCGAGAATTTCAAATAGATAATGACGTAGGATGATAGGGA
Source organism: Synechocystis sp. PCC 6803 substr. PCC-P (assembly GCF_000284455.1). Lineage (GTDB taxonomy): Bacteria > Cyanobacteriota > Cyanobacteriia > Cyanobacteriales > Microcystaceae > Synechocystis. The sequence continues at coordinate 1,385,537 of NC_017039.1, read as the reverse complement.
ATATTGGGTAATGAGCTTTTGCAAAGATGTCTACACACTGTCACTGTCCTCAATGTGGTCATGGGAATGTCGTCAAAAATGGCTTTGTCAAGGGGAAGCAACGATTCAAATGTAAGAGGTGCCAATATAAATTTACCAATCTCTCCAAGGAACGGGGTAAACTTCTCTGGATGAAACTAGAAGCGGTCTTATTGTACATGGGTGGTATGTCAATGAATGCCACAGCAAAACTCTTGGGAGTTTCCACTCAGTCACTGCTCAACTGGATTAGGGATTTTGGCGAAGCAAACTACGAGAAACCGGCTCCAGACTCAGCGATCGTAGTGGAATTAGACGAACTGTGGCATTTTCTTCAGGCCAAAAAAACAAGTTATGGCTCTGGAAGGCATATGACCGTGTTACTGGGAGACTCATCGACTGGGAACTGGGAAATCGTGATAGTCAAACCCTGAGTCGTTTGCTGGAGAGACTGGCAAAGTGGAAAGTGACAGTGTCCTGTACCGATGACTGGAGGCCCTATCAACAACTGCTGGATGAACATCCTGATGCGTTTCATGGGATTAGCAAAAGAGAAACAGTAGGAATTGAGAGAAACAACTCAGATAATCGCCATTGGCTTGCTAGATTTCATCGCCCCACGAAAGTTATCTCCAGGTCAGCCCACATGGTTAATATCACCATGGCAATATTTGCCAAATTCAGGGTCAATGGTAACATAGAACTATTACGCAACTGGCGCCTTTCATTACTTTCTTGAGACTCTCAAGCAGAAAAGTCAAAGGCGAAGAGTGGCCCGGCTATTCCATCCAAGGTGTTATTAGGAAAACCAAGTTCTCCTTCTACTTGACTCAGAGCCCCAAATGCTAAATCACTATTACCCCACCAAGGTTGGCTTGTTAAAAGGCTCTCATTGTCACTGTAACTTCCTTTAAAAGTCTCCACCGTGTAGTTTTGTCCATTGTCACCGCTTCGACAGAGGGGGCAACAAAAGCGCTGCCAACTGAACGTCCTATCGACAATCCATCTTTTTGGTAAGACCTCAAAAGACTTCCCTGAACGACTAATCACCTGGACTTTGGCTTGAGTTAAGAGCCAGATGGCTAACCCAAAGGTATCACCTCGATAACCCTGGTCTACTAACATGCTCTTGACAGACTCGAGGAGTTGAGTTCCTTCTTTAAGCAAACTCATCAGAGCATAAGCTGTGACGATACGTTCACTTGCATTTGCTTCGGTCACTATCACTTTTAAGACTAAGCCCAGACTATCGACGATTAGATGACGCTTTCGCCCTTTCACCTTCTTACCTCCGTCAAAACCGTAGACTTCCCCCTTTTTTCGGTGGTTTTTACCGATTGGCTATCTGCCGCTATTACGCTAGGTTGAAGGCTCTTGCCACTCTAGAGGCGGCATTGCTCCAGCAGCCTTAGATTGAGCCTTTCCCACACGCCATGACGTTGCCATTTACGATAATAGCTATAGACCGTGCTACTAGGAGGAAAGTCATGGGGTAACATTGCCCTGCCCATTGACAACCCGTTTTTAGTTGGTAGTAAATACCATTACAAACCGCTCGCATATCTGTGGTTCGTGGGTGTCCTCCGGGCTTTGCGGGAGGAATCATTGGTTCAACTATTGCCCATTCTGCATCGCTCAGGTCTGTTTCATAGGCTGTCAGACTTTTCATACTCTTTGTCTCCTTCTGCTCTTACTCTTAGTTTTCCTTTTTTTCTTCTCTTACTTGCTATCCATTATAAGACTTTATAAATGGGCTCTAAACACCATAATCAGAAACCCAGGGATCTAGCTTAAATTCTTCCCGCAAAAAATCAATAAAGCAATGAACTTTGGCAGGATAAAAGCGACTGCGACGATAGACCGCATAAATGGGAAAAGGGACGGGTTGATAATCCTGTAAAACAACTTTAAGATTCCCCTGGTAAATATCGTCACCAAACATCCAGATGGGAGCAATTGCAATGCCTAAATCTGATAAAACTGCGGCTCGCACAGCAACGGAGCTATTGGTTTGAAAACTACCTTTAACATTGATTGCAATGACTCCATTTTTTCCATGAAAATGCCATTCATTAATGGTGGACAAGGATGTGTATACAATACAGTTGTGTCTGGTCAATTCCTCTGGTGTTTTCGGTTCTCCTGATTTTTCAAAATAACTGGTACTGGCGACTGTTACACGACGAGTAATACCAATTCTTTCACTAATTAGAGCCTTATCTTGATGATTTCCAATACGAATAGCAAGATCTAGTCCTTCCTGCACCATATCAACAAAATAGTCGGCCATCATTAAATCTATTTTGACCTGGGGATAACGGGCGATAAACAGACTTAAGCGGGGCACAATTTGCATTTCGCCGAATAGGACTGAACAACCCAGCCGTAAGGTGCCAACGGCTTTTTCTTTACCTTCTAAACTTGCTTCAGCTTCAGCAACTGTTTCTAAAATTTGTTGACAGTATTGATAATATTGTTTCCCTTCCTCTGTCAAATTTAGTTTGGTAGTGGAGCGAGTGATTAACCGTACCCCCAGATATTTTTCCAAGGCGGCAATTTGTTTACTGATAGTTGGTTGAGTTGTTTGTTGCTCCCTCGCGGCGGCGGAAAAGCTATTCATTTCAATTGCTCGAACAAAGCTCTGCATACAAGCAAGACGATCCATCGCAATACCTATTCCAATCTGGCATATGGCATATTCTATTTTGCCGGCTTCCCATCGAAAAAAAAACAGGCAATGATATCTCAATCAATAATTCCCATTCCTAAAAACTCGATGTTAAGACTAAAAACCGTTAGTTCTTTGCTAACCCCCCTTATTCTGGCTGGCATGATTGGCCTAGGAGATGTCGCCCTTCACAGTTTTCTACCCCAAACTCAAAGTACGGCGATCGCCGCTCCCCCTTCGGCAAGCCAAGAACAGATCGAACTTATTATCGCCAGTAAAGGAAAAACAGGCAGTGGAGACCAATTGAGGCGATTTTTTTACGGTGATCTAGAACCATTAGGAGTGCAACCGGGGGGCGCTGGAATGGTTGTCAATCTGTACAGTAAAAAGAACGATGTTACCTTTTCCTATTGTGCAACCTACGACGTAGTTGTGGCAGTAAAAGGAGGCCGGGTCGCCATGTTTCCCGCCAGTGAAGTCAAGTAGATCTCCGGGAATTTGTTCAATTAGGGCAATCTTTAGGGGATATGATGGGTTATAGCCTCCAGCTATCTCCGGAAAGATTGTGAATTTACAAATTGAATTATACAAGTTCCAGCAAGAATCTTTGAAAAGGTCTTCACCTGAAAGAGCTGCTATTTTTTCTGATTTTATTCAAGGTCTGAGTGAGGAATTTAGAAATCGAAGACTATTAAGAATAGGAGATTTTGCCCCAGACTTTACCCTGAAGAATACCAAAGGAGAAACGATCATTCTCTCCGAACAATTAAAGACTGGTCCCATATTACTTAAGTTTTTTCGAGGTTACTGGTGTCCCTATTGTGGTTTAGAATTGCGCGCTTATCAAAAGGTTGTTAATAAAATTAGGGCATTGGGAGGGACAATTCTGGCTATTTCTCCCCAAACTCTAGTTGCTTCTCAAAAAACCATTGATCGTCATGATTTGACTTACGATCTCCTCAGCGACAGTGGTTTTCAAACAGCTCAGGATTATGGATTAGTTTTTACCGTTCCCGATGCTGTTAAGCAAATTTATTTACAATCAGGCTGTGTTATTCCTGAGCACAATGGCACCGAAGAATGGTTATTACCCGTGCCGGCCACATTTGTAATTGATCGCCGCGGCCATATCGCCCTAGCTTACGCCAATGTGGACTTTCGTGTTCGCTACGAACCTGAGGATGCCATTGCCATTTTACTGTCTCTTTTTGTTGGCAATTGACTAATTTTTTTCCTAATTTAAGGAATTTAACGCTATGAATATTCGTCCCCTTGTTAGTTCTTTGTCTGCTTTAGCTATTTCTGTAGCTCTGTTGCCCTTGGCTAATTTCCCAGCCCAAGCCCAAATGGTAATGCGTTTTACCACTCCCTTTGTCACGGATTCTGGTTTTGTGGGAGCCGCCGGCAATATGCACTACATCACCCTAGCCGTTACCGGATTTTCCTTAGAATCGGCCACCATTAGTTTACCCATTGACATGGGGCGTTCCATTGATGTCAAAGCTTTTGATCCTAATGGCAAGGAAATTCCCACCACTACAAAAGTGTCCCCTGGGGGAGTAACCATCGACTTTAACCAACCGGTTGAGGCTAATACTTATGTAAGACTGCAATTATCGGGGATTGATATGTCACGAATGGGGGGACGGGTTCTTTATCGTGTCACCACTAAGCTAGAGGGTGTCGATGGAGATATTCCCATTGGTTCGGCAATGGTTCGCTTGAAAGAGCAAGGTTAAGATTAGTAATAATTTAATCTTAGGCGTTGCAAAATTAGGATATAACCAGCAAAACTTATAACCAATTTTGTTTTTATTTCTTCGATCTGCAATGCCTATTAATTAACCTAACTGATTGATTAGCAAAACGCGATTAATAAGTTAACTTAAGTAATTAAAAAGCACTGACTTGCTGGAAATTTAAGAGATTTAAACGTGAATAAAGTGCCGACTCTTATCTGTTTGCCCGACAATCGATTACTGGAAATTGACTCAAACGAGACTATTTTGGATGCCCTTTTAAAGGGTGATATTGCCCACATAAGTGTGTGCGGCGGGAAAGCCAATTGCTCAACCTGCCGCATTATGGTTCTAGATGGTATAAAAAATTGTAGTCCTCCTACCAGTATCGAACAAGCCCTTGCTAAAAAATTAGATTTTCCCTTTCACGTCCGTCTAGCGTGTCAAACAAAACTATCAAATTCAGCAACTATCCGTCGTTTAGTGTTGGATGAGGGCGATATAGATTTAATTGATCATCAATTAACTACGGGGGCAATCAATACCGAGCGCAATGTTGCCCTATTAATGGCTAATATTCGTGGGGCAACTAATTTTGATGAAGTTAATTTTCCCTACGATATTGTCTATGTTATGGGACGCTATTTCAGTCAAATGCAAAAAATTATTGAAAAATATGGAGGGACAATTTCCAACGTCATGGGACGAAAAATGTTGGTTGCTTTTGGTCTCAAGGAGTTTGATGTTTCTGCTGCAGAAAGGGCAACTTGGGCAGCCTTGGAAATGTTTAAATCAGTTCAAGAATTAAATACCTTATTAAATCAAATGCGCTATCGCCCCTTGAATTTAAGTATGGGGATTCATTCTGGAAGTGTTGTTTTTGTTCCATTGGTGGCGGCGCAATCTACCCTATTAACGCCCCTAGGTGAGGTGGCCGCCATTGTCAATCTTCTCGAATCAGCAAACAAACTAAAAGGAACACAACTATTAGTTTCCCAAGATGTTTATCAGGTAATTAAGAACCAGGCAAGGGTCGGCAATCAAATCATCCTCAAAGAAAAAGAAACTACTCTGCAAGCCTATGAAATTTTGGCAATGCAAGGCACTCCCCCCATTATCGAAGATGTTGAGGTTGTTCCACGTCGTCAACGGCTTCTGACATTTGTTAAAAAATTTGCAGGTTCTTGGCTAAAATCTTCTTAAAATATCCCTTTTTCTGCTGGAAAAAGAGAATTTAAATATTTAGTCTTAAATTATTTAAAAATTGTTTAATAAACTCGGGGATTAATTTTTATGATGGATTTTCAAGATACCTGGGCTTTGTTACATCCGGCGATCGCCGTGGTTGTGGTTTTCCCTCTGTTGGGCATTGTGCTTAACCGTGCTTTACTCACCCGGGAACGGCGTTTGGCGATGAAGGTGGGCGAGAAAAGTAAAATTCCTCCCATCGTTGGCACCGAACACGTGGCGATCGGAAGATATCTTAGTATGGCGGTGGTGGGCGTTACTTTTCTAGGGTTAGCCTATCCTATTTTTTCTAAGTTTATTAATAAAAATCTAATTTCTGAAGAGCCTTTTCGGGTTTTATTTATCATTGCGCTGTTCATTTTAAGTATTACTTCTTTCATCTTTCTTTTTCAAGCTAAAACAAGAATTTGGCGGGGGATCTTTGCCACCTTAACGGGAATGGGACTAGTGCTCTTAGGTTGTCAGCCCGAAATTTATCGTCGAGACCATGAATGGCTTGTCTCCCATTTTTATTATGGAATTTTAGCCGCGCTGTTAATGATTTTTTCAGTGGCTACGATTCAAGATATTTATCAAGATCGTCGAAATCGTTGGCGTAATGCCCACATTATTATTAATAGTTTCGCTTTATTGCTCTTTATTGGTCAGGGCATAACTGGGGCAAGGGATTTGCTGGAAATTCCACTTCATTGGCAAAAGCCTTATATTTATCAATGTGATTCCGTCGGTAAAACCTGTCCTCAGTTCAAATAAAGAGAGGATTATTGCAATGGATAGCCAACGAATTTTTGACCTAGAGCAAATTGCTTGTTTTTCTGAGCAAGGGGCAACGGTAACGTCGGTAATCGAGACAGAAAACTCTAGTATTGCGGTTTGGGGCGTTCAACCTCAGCAGATTGTTCAGCCCCATTCCCATCCCGATGGTCAGGACACTTGGGTGATGCTCAAAGGTACTTTAACTTACTGTTTGGGGGATGGGCAAAGTCAAATTTTGCACCAAGGAGAAGTGGCGATCGCCGAGAAAAATCAAGTCCACGGAGCAATTAACCATGGTCGGGAAAATGCAGTTTTTGTTTCTATCTATTCGGCTCCCCACATTGGCTATCAAAAGGAATCAGCATAGTAAATGAAACATGTTTTTTCTGGCTTTCAGACTTTTCTCAAACAAGTTCATAGTCCAATTTATCTTGCCCTTGCCGTTGTTATTTTTTCGGCTGCCAATCCTGTAACTAGTCGTATTATTGAATTGGGTAAAACGTATGAGATCAACGGTCGGAATCCTATTTCCTTCTGTAATGTCCTCTTTGTTGGTAATTTATGCGCCTTGGGTTTGATGATCTTAATTTTTCACCCTGATTGGCAACTTCATAAATTAAGAAAATTAACCCGAAAAGATTGGTTCCTTTTGACTGTTACAGCCATTTTGTCAAGGGCGATCGCCCCTGGATTAATGTTCAGTGCTTTGGAAAAAACTAATGTAACAAATGTGGTTTTAATTGGACGGCTGGAACCAGTTTTTACCTTAATTTTAAGTATTTTATTACTGAAAATATCAGTTAATTGGTTAAGCATGGTGGCGACCTTGATTTCCTTTGTCGGAGTCGCTGTTACGGTTTTTTGGGGGGTTGCTGATCCCCTTGATATGGTGATAAATTTCGATTTTGGCTTGGGGGAAAGCTTTGTGGCGATCGCCGCTTTTATTTCAGCAATCACAACAATTTTGAGTAAGCAACAATTACAATCTATTCCCGTAGGTATTTTTACTGTTTATCGTAGTTTGCTGGGAACTTTTGTGTTTTTTTGGATAGCAGTTATTATTTACGGATTTGACCATTTTATGGATGTTTCTTCTCCCATTTTATGGCGATGGATGTTAATTTATGGTGCTATTATTGTCGTTGTTGGTCAAGTGGCTTGGTTAGCCGGTCTCAAAAATGCAAGTTTTATTCAAATTAACTTAGCAAGTCTAGTAACTCCTATTTTGGCGATTATTTTTGCCTATCTAATCTTGCTGGAAACGCCCACAAACGCTCAGTATTTAGGCGGAATCTTGTTGTTGTTGGGGGCAATACTAAGTTTTATTGATAATCTGAAAACAGCAAAAGATAAGCAAGCTTCAAAGCCTTTAAATTCCCGGGAAGCAATGGATACAAATGTGGGCTTTAGGGGAGTTTAGACAATCATCTAGATTTTTGCGGTTTGGTTAGCAAATAGCTGGTAAAATACTCGCACGACAAACGCACATGATTAACAATAATTCCCAATTTTTGATAAAACGATAATCATAAAAAATCAGTCTCTTCTAAAGATAGCTTTCCAATCACTTTTCTCTGCCCATAATATGGGAAGGCTATTATTGGGACAGGTTTCAAAAAAAGAAACTAGGAGCTGATTATCTTTGTATCCTAAAGGCATTGTTTTAACAAGTTTACTGCCATAAGTATAAGCAATTTCTTTTGCTTTATTCCTTTCCTGAGAAGAATTAAACATTGATGAACTCTCACTGAAACACTGATCTTGTTCGGTGAGATGATCGCAGACAAATACCTTGACATTAAAAGGTAATTCATTTCCTTTTATTTCAATATTTTCTATGCCCGATTCAAAGCCACAGATAGCACCAACAAAGACTGTAATTTTATGTTCTTTTATCAGAGATCCACATAAATTACTCAATGTATCAAGCCCTCTAATGATTGATTGACCAGAACCAATTATATCTTCTATAAAAACAATTCTTTGAATTTCTTTATCTTGGATAATAGCTTCTTTGATTTTAGACAAAGACACATTATGTGAACTACTACGATAAAAATTATTTACCGTCGCATATAATCTTAAGTAGGTAGAACCGCTTTTTGTTGGACTCCCAAAAGCACTTAATAAAACTTCTCTTGTTTTTGTTTCCCCTTTTGCATTTTTGGGAAGCTTGTATACCAATCCTTTTTTTACCTCATTATGAATGATTCCTAGTTTTTCTCTAACTTCTATTTGTGTATAAAACTTTAAATTTAACAATAGAATGAACATAAGACGTTTTTCAATATTGTTTGAAAATTGATCAAGCCAACTGCGAATGTGTTGAGGTGTAATTTGTTGTGCTCTGTATGTTGCGATCTCTCCCCATGATTTACATAAATCAACAATTTCTGTGTCTTCAACATAAGCCCTGTCCTCTTCTTTTTCTAATTCTTCAATAGCTTGCTCATCAAGAGCTTCAGATGTAATGATGTTAAAACCTTCATTTGTTAGCCATTTATCAAAGAATAAAGGCTTAAATCTATAGTTTTCAGATTCCTCAATCAAAATTTTGCGATTGACGAAACTTTCAAATACCTTTGTTGTTACAGTCTTGTCTAATATGCTATTATTCAGAACGACTTCTTTTGTGAAGCTGTTCTTGCCTGAGCGAATTTCTCTAGCATAAGAAATTAAAAATTTTCGTCTCTGAGTTTCAATTTTGTCTACTTCTACTGGATCGCTTTCTTTAATTCCATCTTTCCAGAAATGATTAACATTATTACTATTAATGGAAGATAAACTCTTTGAGATTGCTTTAGTAACTTCTTCATAAGAAACATAAGCGTTTCTGGTTTCACAAGCCATATTATAAATATTTCCACATATTAATTTTGTAAAAAATGGATTTCCTTCTGTCATTTTATAGAGTTCTAATATTGCATTATCAGTAAATTCTATTATTCCTTCAACAGGTTTGCATACTAAGTCTTGAAAGTCTTTCCAAAATCTTCCTTTATCAAAATAATCAACTGGAAAGGATTCAAATTTATTTAATTTATCAGTTGATTGATTGATTGTCGTCATATTCTCTCCGCCAACTAAAATAAATCCAATATTATTGTTACTGCTTAAACTTCTAATATTATGAAAAAAATTGTCTCCGATATCCGTCAGCTTGTATAATTGAGAAGGAATTTCATCGAACTCATCAAGAATAATCACAAATTTGTGATTGGGTTCAATTTTTCGTATTTTTCTAAATAATTTATCTAAAGGTGTAATTGAATCTTCAAACTCAAACCCTGGAAGTTTATATTCATTGAATGGTTGATCATCAATGATTTCTTCATAAATATATTCCCCTAAAGATTTTAAGAATTTTTCGGGAGAACTTTTATCAAGGGAACCTACTGAAATATAAATTGCAGTATAGAGTGAATGTTTTTTTAGCTTATTTTCAATGATTTTGGCAATTGATGTTTTTCCAACTCTCTTTTGTCCAAAGATGATTGAAGATTCTAATTCGTCAGAGAAAATTTTATTTTCAAGCTGTCTAATTTGTTCTGAACGACCAATTAAATCGTTTTCTTTAGAAATAGCCTCTAAACTGTAGGGTTTTTCCTTACTTAATTTTTCCCAGTTTAGTTCTGTATTTTGTGGAAGCAACTCACCACTAAATTCTTCATGGCACCTGGTCTTGTCGCAGTTATACCAATCAACTCTACCCAAGATAATTTCTTCTAGTTTTTCTTTGTTTTTCTGCACAAGAATTTTGGCTTCAAATATCCGATGTGTAGATTCTAATGGCTCGAGATTTCCAATATATATTTTAGGGTCATAAAGCATCAATAAACTATCATCTACATCAAGAGTAACTTCAATATCAAAAGCTTTTCCTTTGCCTATATTATTCACTTGAATTTCTATATTTAATAGTTGGTCTTTTATGTGGAGAGGATATTTTTTCTTTATGAGTTCTACACGTATTATTGTTGGAACAATATCATCTCTCTTTGTATAATCTTCATCAACTAAATTAAGTAGCCTCTTGAAAAAATTACCAATACAAGTTTCAACTAATTCTGATTGTTTGGAACATTGATCAATAAATTCCTGATAACTATTTTTTATATTGTCATAATAGTTGATTTTTGATTCAACAGAATTGCTTTTTTGATAATCTTGAAGAATTTTAAATAGTGATTGTATTTTAGGTTTACTTAAGATATCTTCATCTGAAAACTGTCTAAAAATAAAGCTATTAACTTTATCAGCAAACAAAAATTGCATAAAGTCGCTTTTGAATTTATCCAAATCCTTCAAGTCACAAATTGATTGTTCAAGATTAAAGAACTTGCGATTTAAATTTCCTTCAATTTCTTGAAGTTTTGATGTTTTTTCTTCTTTATCTGATTTAATATCTATCTGAAACTGCTTATAAATATCCACTAAAATCTCATCGAATAAATCAAATGTTTTATTGCGTAGTGTGACACTATTGTGATTCCAAACTACGCTTTGATTCCTGCATAAGGCTCTTAGCATAGATACGGCTATTAGTTTTTTTTGGTTGGTACTTGTTCGCTCATTAAATAAAGCTGAAATAAGGTTAGAACTCTGAGAAATATTTAAGGTTTCACAAATGGAAGCTAACAGTTCATCAGTTAAAACTTTTAACTCATCAACAGAACAGTCCTCAAGCCTGTTTAAATTCTCTTCAATTCTCTTTATTTTAGTAAAATCCATAAGCCTTATGTGTTTTTTTATCCTATAAAATTTGCGTAGGAAGACACTCTTATGGTAATGGTAACAGAATAAAAGGCGATAAAACCGCCCGTCGATACTAATACGTGCTTTTGCAATGACGGCAAGACTTTACTAAAAATTTACTATATTTTTTCCTATGGATTGCCGACTTAAGTGCACTAATCAATGCACTAGTTTGATGATGGCTTTCGATAAATCTCATACAATTAAAGGCTGCTCCACAGAATTTTCCCTTTCCATGACTGATACTCCGATCCTCGGCACTGTTAAAGAACCCCAACGGGACTATCGCACCCTCGATCGCCAGAAGTTGACGCCGATGTTCCAGCACTACACGGAGGTTAAGGAACAGTATCAAGGGGCTTTGTTGCTTTACCGGGTGGGGGACTTTTTTGAGTGTTTTTTCCAGGATGCGGTGATCATTGCTAGGGAATTGGAACTGATTTTAACTAGCAAAGAGGGGGGCAAGGAAATCGGCCGGGTGGCCATGACTGGGGTACCCCACCACGCCTTGGATCGCTATGCGCGGCAGTTGGTGGAAAAGGGTTATGCGGTGGCCATCTGTGACCAGGTGGAGGATGCAGCGGAAGCCCAGGCAGAAAAACGCATGGTGGAACGGCAGGTGACCAAGTTACTCACCCCCGGCACTTTGACCGATGACAGTATGCTTCCGGCCAAGCGGAATAATTTCCTGGCGGCGATCGCCATGGTGGAGGATAAATGGGGCCTGGCCCATGCGGATATCTCCACTGGGGAATTTTTTACGTGCCAATCCAGTAATTTGGATGACCTAGCAGTGGAATTACTTCGACTCCAACCGTCGGAAGTATTGATACCCACCTCTGCCCCCGATATTCGCAATATTTTGCGCCCTGGGGAACCTTCAGAGCATATTCCTAAACAGTTACCCACCAGTTTTTGTTATTCTCTCCGTTCCCAAGCGCCCTTTTCCTTGGTGGAAGCAAAACAGAGATTACTAACCACTTTTCGAGTTAAATCTTTGGAGGGCATGGGCTGTGAAGGTTTACCCCTAGCAATCCGGGCGGCGGGGGGATTATTGGAATATATCGAAGATACCCAAAAAGCCCATGTGGTGCCCATTCAACCATTAAAAACCTATGGCTTAACCGATTTTCTGGTTTTGGATCACCAAACCCGACGCAACTTGGAAATTAACCAAACCGTGCGGGATGGTAGTTTCCATGGTTCCCTACTGTGGGCTTTAGATCGCACCAGCACCACCATGGGTAGTCGGGCTTTGCGGCGTTGGTTATTGCAGCCTTTATTGGATCTCAAAGGTATCCAAGCTCGCCAGGACACCATCCAAGAGTTGTACCATCATCCCGCTTTGCGTCAGGATTTGCGGCAATTGCTCCGGCAAATTTACGATTTGGAACGGTTAACGGGGCGAATTGGGGCCAACACCGCCAGTGCTAGGGATGTGTATGGCTTAGCATCTTCTTTGGTGCGGTTGACGGATTTAGCTGAGTTAGCTCAGGAAGGCCATAGCCCCTATTTAAAAGCCTTACAGACAGTGCCGCCGGAGTTGGAAGAATTGGGCAAATATGTGTTAGCCCACATTGTGGAAAATCCCCCCTTACATATTCGGGAAGGCAATTTAATTCGTAGTGGTGTTAACCCGACGTTGGATGAAATGCGTCAAAGTTTGGAAGATGATAATCAATGGTTAGCTAATTTGGAAGTAACGGAGCGGGAAAAAACTGGTATTGCTAATTTAAAAGTTGGTTATAACAAAGCCTTTGGTTATTATTTAAGTCTACCCCGCAGTAAATCGGAACAGGCCCCAGACAATTACATTCGCAAACAAACTTTAGTCAATGAAGAAAGATACATTACACCGGAATTAAAAGAGCGGGAAACCCGTATTCTCACCGCCCAAGCTGACTTGAATCAATTGGAGTATGAAATTTTTACCGAAGTGCGGGCCACAGTAGCAGAAAAAGCCCAACCAATTCGGGACGTGGCCAAGGCCGTAGCGGCGATCGATGTGTTGGCAGGTCTAGCGGAAGTGGCAGTTTATCAGGGTTATTGCCGTCCCATTATGCAAATGGAACCAGGCTTAATTGACATTGAAGCAGGTCGCCATCCAGTGGTGGAACAATCCCTTGGGGCAGGTTTTTTTGTTGCTAACGACACCCAATTGGGCCACGACCATTGGCATCCTGATTTAGTAATTTTGACGGGGCCCAACGCCAGTGGCAAAAGTTGTTATTTGCGTCAAGTTGGCTTAATACAGTTAATGGCCCAAACCGGCAGCTTTATTCCTGCTAAAACCGCGACCCTGAGCATTTGTGACCGTATTTTTACCAGAGTAGGGGCCGTGGATGATCTAGCTACGGGGCAGTCTACTTTTATGGTGGAAATGAATGAAACTGCCAATATTCTTAACCATGCCACGGCTAAATCCCTGGTATTACTGGATGAAATTGGCCGGGGCACGGCCACCTTTGACGGTTTGGCGATCGCCTGGTCGGTGGCGGAGTATCTAGCGGGGGAAATCCAAGCCCGGACAATTTTTGCTACCCATTACCATGAGTTAAACGAGTTGGCTTCTTTACTGGAAAATGTGGCTAACTTTCAAGTTACGGTGAAAGAATTGCCAGAGGAAATTATCTTTTTACACCAAGTAACACCGGGGGGAGCCGATAAATCCTATGGCATTGAAGCGGGACGTTTAGCGGGATTGCCTAGTTCAGTGATTACCAGGGCCCGCCAGGTAATGGCCCAGATTGAAAAGCATAGTAAAATTGCTGTCGGTTTACGTAAGGGTAATCGGGGTAAAGTTATGGCTAGTCAAGCGGCTGCTGAAGCAGCGGAAGATCAAGCTAAACAGTTAGATATTTTTGGCTTTTAGAACGTGTTTGAAAAGTTTCATTCTGCCCCCTAAATCTCCTCACTAAAGCTCCGGCAATAATGGGGGACTTTAACTCAGTTTTCTTCCAAATTTAGGCGTCCAGAGGGGCTTTTAAAACAGACTCTTAGAGTTGTAAACGTTACGAATTTGCTTAGTTAATAACTAGCTTTATTGATTGGGGAAAATCTCTGTCACTACCCTTTCGGGGCTAGTACTAGTTACCACCACATTATTATCCGGTAAAGATCCCTGGGCTAAATCCCCTGTGAGGTTAAATTTCACTCCTTTTTGTTGTTCATAGATAATATTTCCTTTTGCCTGCAACGTTTGGGGACCAAAATTGTAAGTTAACTCATCGGCATACAGTTGGGATTGTTGCTCCTGGCTCGTAGTATTAGTGCCCTGCTCTAGTTTAGCTATCCCGTCGGCTAGATTGACTGCTCCCCGGTTACCCCGCACAGTAATTTGTTGTTTATAATCCACAATAGTGATGGGATTATCGGTGGAGACAAAGCGGTTTAGGTAAGACCAACTAATGGGTTCGGCGGCAATTTGCAACGGCGGTTCAACGGATTTAAATTGATTTAAGCCTGCTAAATGTACCAACTGTTGTTTCAGCAACAATTCTGCTTGGTTACTTTTCACTTCGTCGGTGGCAGTTTTATCCACAAAGCGCACTAGGGTCAACGGGCGATCGCCAAAAACCCGGTTGTTTTTAATTTCCCAGGTAATTCTGTCGGTTTTGAGTTCCAAGCGACGGGGGTCCTTGGGTTGATTTTGGTCTTTGGTATTGTGTTCTGTCACCGCCACCACATCGCCGGACACAATCAGCTTTTCTTCCTTGGTTTCATAGCGTCCTTCCTTGGCGGTCACGGTCAAATCAGGGTGTTCCCCTTTCAAATTTTGCCGAGCAGTGAGAATGCTAGATTCCGTTTGCCACTCCACTTCCTGGGCCCGCAACACTGCCTTATTACGGGGGTCAAGGGCAACAATATTTTCCCGTAGAAATAATGCTTTGCCGTCTTCAATAATTTCTCCCTTATCCGCCTTCACCTGGAGCACCACTTTGCCATTTTCGTAAAAATCCCCTTTCACGTTCACTAGGGTGGCATTCTTCCCATCAACGCTATACCGAGCTTCCTCCACCTGAATTTTCCAGACAGTTTGCCCTTTAGCATTGGCTTGCTCTAGGGTGGCATTGTTGAGGGTGAGGCTACTTTCTTCCTTGGGCGGTGGGGGCTGACTTTTTTGTTCTAGGGGATCGGGCGGTGCACAACTGCTTAACATTAATGTGCTGAGGAGTAATCCCCCCCATAAAACGGAGGAGCAACGACGTAGGGGCAAAAAAAGTGAAGTTAGCAAAGTTTAACGAGATTATTTGAAAATAAATGATTAAATTAGGCTCTTTTCAGCAAACCAATCCCCAGAGAAAAACTATCAGGGATTTTCAGGCTCCATTACCGCTTTCAGTTTTCTATTCTAGGCGATCGCCATAATTAGGGTTGTTGTGGGTTAGCCAGAATAATGCCATGGTAACCATCCTGGCTTTATTGCCCGACTCCCTGGCCCAGATGCCCGATTAGCCCCGGCCGAGTTCCTCAGCTTTTTACAGGAGTATGGTGAATCATAATTGAGAGTTTAAAAACGCCTGTTACCTCTATTTCTAAACTCAACTTGTTAATATTTAATATTTCAGCTCCCTGATTTTATCCCTAAATTTTTTAAGATTGATTTTCGGTCATTTCTCGACGAATTTCATCGAGAGGTGATTCCGCTTCATCGGGAATAAATTCAAGGCTTATTTTAATTTTTCCTTTTTTCCATAGCTTACCGGGGGCAAGATATTGGCACTCTGTACCTTCAAATAACCACCTTTTGCCTATATCACTATTGAACCATTTTGTCAAAAAGGCTCCTAGTAATTCTTGAACAGTAAAAGTTTTATGATTAATACATATTTTGTCGGAGTCAGTTACTGAAACTACATCTTCAGGGTTAAGTAATTGTCTTTTGTCCATGGTAATGTCCTCAGCTACTTTGCTCTATTTCTCGACGAATCTCATCGAGGGGAGAATCCGAAACTGAATCTTGAACCTCATCCGGGATAAACTCCAGGGCAAAGATTATTCTAAATTTTCCCTTTAGCGGTTTGTCCAATTTAGGATCAATAATTTCAGCAATTATACCTTCTTCTGTAAAAATTTCTGGTTTAATATCGATTGATTTATGGTCTTTCAGACTAACTTGAAAAGCTTTATAAAAATAATCTTTATTACACCAGGGTACAGTTTTAAAGAAATTAACAAACTCACCGATTAAAGTTTTAATTTTGTAAAAGGAATGGTTATTACCACAATCAATAACAGTGTCTTCACTGAGTGAATTAAGGTAGCCAATTTTGTCGGTTTTCATATTTTTAATATTTCAATTGATAAATCATTGAAGATCAGATTGTATTTCTCGACGAATTTCATCTAACGGAGATTGATATTCATTTGCCTCAGGCTCATCGGGAATGAACTCTACAGACACATTAACTGCAATCCTTCCTTTTTTCCAGCCACTGGATCCAGCTTTTAAAATTCGACAATCAACACCTTGACCCAAGTAAATGCTTGCTCTAGATCCAAGTTCTAATTGCTCAATAAATTTCTCTTGTGGTGGCTGCTGAAAAGAATATTCTAAGGTATGTTTAATACGAGATACTGAAAACAATTTGCCGGGAAACTGTTTGTCTAATAACTGTAGGACGTCATCAGCATTTAGGGATTCTAGGAATTCGTCGTAGATAATTTGCATTGCTTGTATGTCAGAAAGGTTACTTAAATCAAAAGAAAAATTATTCAGCTATTTGCTGGTCTCAATGTAGATTTTAATTCATGGTTGATTATTCTACTATTTCCACAAAATCTGCATCTGCAACTATTTCTGCTTGCTTAGTAATGTCTGATTCTGTAATAACAGGTAACTGCTCAAAAATTTGCATGGCTTTTAAACATTCATTAATGCTAACAATACTCGTTTGGTAAAGATCGATTTTCTGTTTAATCTCCGATTGTAAACGGGAATTGCGAGCAATTTTTTCTTCGGCATCCTGTTCCAACGTTTGCTCACGATATTTCCTTGCCACATCATACTGTTCTAAAATTATTTGGGCTTGTTCTTCTGCCATTGGTAGCAGATGGGTTTTTAGGGTATTATTGACGGTTTGTCGGAAATTTTTCCGTACAGTATTGAAAACTTTAGGTTCAAAATCTAGTTTTAGCAACTCCTTAATAGCTGGTTCCGCTTCCACGATCGCCTGGGCATCATAACCCTGGGAAGTTTGCTGGAGAGTTTGCCGGAATTGATAAATGGAAAAAGTACCTTCATCATAAAATCGGGGACTTTCCCGCACATAACGATCACATTCCGTTCGAGCTTCATTAACCAAGGCTTTAGTTATATCTTCTTCCGCCCGTCGTAATAGTTGCTCAATACCGCCATCATTGCCAACCAAACGATAAACTTGATGGTAACAATCCACTTTTCGTAGGCGATCGCCTAATCGTTGAAAGAAATTTTTAACTAGCTCATGAATAGCTTCTATGAAAGCATCTTCCAATTCATTAGCAAGATAATATAAAGCCTCCACCAAAACTGCAATAAAAGGAGCTGTGGAATTACGAGGATGACTTTCCGTTGCTCGCTTATAGGCATTCATTACCGAAAAAGTTTTTAACAACTCATCTAATCGAGCCACCATTCTTGCTTTTAACTTAGTAAAATCTTGGTCAAATTCCCGATCATTGCCGATAACCACATCATTAATTTGAGCACTCATATATTTTTTGAACTCAATACCCAGATTTTGCATTTCTTGATTAAGCAAAGTTAATTCCTGAGCTTTCATCGCCGCAATTTCCCGGGGCTGACTATCTAACTGCCGATAATTTTCTAGATAAAATTGCCGTAGAGCAATACATAACGGTTGCAAATCATTAGCTAGAGTTGCAAATAGTTCAGGATATTTTTCCTCTGCTAAATAAAGACCAATGCCAGAACGAAAAGATTCAATTCCGCTGTCATGGATTAGTTGATCAACTAATGGTATTCCCCATTCACTTAAAATTCTGACATAATTTTCATTAGATGTTTCATAACCATTGACCGAGACCCGGAAAGCAGTGGACAATAACTTACCAGAATTAGCACAGTAGTTATTAAACTCGCTAACAAATTGTGGTGTTTCTTCCTCTCCGTCAAAACCTTTGATGGTGGTGGCAAAAATTGAGTCCAAGCCAAAACGAGTACTACTATTAGTCTGCTTAACTTGACTGCCGTAGAAACCAAGTAAACCACTGGTTTTATAGACCCTAGAATTATCCCGAAATTGCGACTGAATTAAACCCTCTAGCCGTTGTCGCAGTTGAGTATTGTACCAAGTATCGTCAATGCGATTAAACACATAAAATACCCGATCTCGGATGCCATGATTTTTGCTGATGCGTTCTAATAATTGTGTTTCTTCTGCACTCATATCTCCTGCTGCCGCTGGTTTAAGCACACAGATCACTGCTGAGGTATCCGGGCTTTCAATTTTACGGTAAGCTCTTTCCGCATCTTCTTTAACTGGGGCATCAATCCCTGGCAAATCCACCAAGACATTGCCATCTTTTAATAATGAGTGATTACAAAAATAATCCAATCGTTTAAGCACCGCACTATTAGCTCCCCGCCTCGCATAACCTGCCGCTTCAGCTAAACTAGAAAAATTTAACTGATCCATAGAATACGTGGAATTTTGTACAGTATTAATCCTTTCTCGATTTTGCTCAAATCCTATTAGTAGTAAGTGTAGAGCATTGGCTTGTTTGGCTCGTTCTGACTTATTTTCTCCCCCTTCTTCTGCAATTATTTTCTGACAATATTGACTAACCACCTTCACTGCTTCAGGTTGATTAATATTTAAATCCCCCACATTGACATTGAGATATTTTGCTAAAATCAAAGCCTGCTGACGAATTTCCGCTTCACTCAAAAAAGTTAACACTACCCTTTCTTCATTGGCGTTAGCATATTCAATATGACATTCTGTCCCCGTGGCGTGACCTTCTGCACTATAAAGCAATTCCCGCTCCAACAACGCATTGATCAGCATGGACTTACCGGCACTAAAAGCCCCGGCAAAAACAATTTCAAACCGGGGGGACAGTGCCTTTCCTAAGGCCGTTTCCACAATGCTGGTGTCCTGCTGACTGCGGAGTGTGGGTTCCTGGCGCAGAAGCTCGATTAACTGATTAACTTGCTCACGGAGATTCTGACATTGGGGCGCAATCTTGGACATGGAAGCCTCGTTAGTGGAAAAATCGCTCTAATACAAGGCTATGCTCAAACTAATTGGCCGTTGACTTCGACTTTACAAAAATTGATATTTTCCTTGTTTCTTGTGCCACTCCCATGGAAAAAACGCCCCGTATTCCCATCCCTGCCGTCGTTCGTGAGTATGTTTTCCGAAGGGATAATTACCGTTGTCGAGCTTGTGGTTGTAGTCACAATGAAACGGCTTTACAGGTAGATCACATTATTCCTTTGGCAAGGGGCGGTAGTAATGACATGAGTAATCTGCAAACTCTTTGTCAGAGTTGTAATGGCAGTAAAGGAGCTAAGTTTGATCCCCGCTTTCGTCGTCGCCATTGCTAAGCATCAATGATCAAGATCGACAAAATTGATTAGCCTGTCGTGCTTGAGCGTAGTTGCCAACTCCAGTTCTTGGGTTTGTTCTTTTTCCCTTTTGCTATCCCAGACCATTAATTTCACCGCAACCTTGGCGATCGCCCCATCGTGGCCGACTGTTTTTGACAGAAACACTGCGCCGAACCCACCAATCCCAAGCAAGGTTTCAAGTAAGTACTTGTCCTTCAAATGGGTTCCCTCTAAGCTTTTCCAGGACTGTAAAAACATAAACTCTATAATCAAGTTGGGATCTTGGTAAAACAATGATAGTTCCACCAACTCAGGAAAACTGTAAAGATTAATAAAGTTGTTTAGTATTGAAATTTTATTTTGAGTTTGGACCTGTCTGTCGTCATTGACTGTGGCGATCGCCTTTTTTTGCTGTAGCCTAAGCAAAATTACGACGTGGGAAGTTATGAAAGAAGATCTATTGCCCTTTCTTGCAGGCGTTGGCCTGTTGGTGCTTTACCTAATTTGGTCCGCCAAAACCGAAATGGGTACCCGTTGGCCCTGGCGGAAATGAGTTATCGAGATGGGCAAAATTGATTAAGGTAACCAGAAACTAAGGCCATGCGATTGGGTTGGGTCTGTATGGTGAATGCTTCCCGCTCCAAGTCTTGGCGGTGAATATTGCCATACCTGAGCCAGAAAGGTTGGGCATAGACCAATGGTTCGGCCGTTACCCCCAGGGGGGCTAATTGACCTTTACCCTTACATACTTGGGCGGCATGGACTGCCTCATGGATAATGACCGGCACCGCAATACCCAGTTCAAAGGTGAGGGGATGAATCCAAATAGTGCGGCTTTCAGCATTGATTAATCCATAGGCTCCCCGCTGGGGAGGGGGCGACAACAAAACTTTGAATTGCTTGGCTTCCAATTGTTGCTTCACACTGGCAAAGTCTGGATCTGTGGAGGGCGTTTGGGCCATAACCTTAGCGGCAGGGGAAAACGTTAACCCAAAAGTCACAGCTAAGCCCAGCGGCATGATTAATTCCCGCCCAAGCTGCATAGGGATAAGGAAAGAAAAGAAAGATGCTGGGGAAAAATTCATCGGTGAAGTTAGCCTGGCTGAGGGGGGAATGGGGCATGGAACAAAATTGTTTCCGGCTCCTAAGGATGAAGATGGATGGCCAAAACAACGTCGGGCTAGATACAATAAACGCACACCACCAAGGTGTTGGGCCCTACCCTATTTAACCTAATGATTAGGTTTTGCTTTGGGTAAGCTGGGAGACTGTAACGTTCCCCCACGACGGCTCAAAACATTGATCGATGGAAAAATTTACTGTGTCAAAACGTCATTGGTTGCTTTTATGGGGACTACAACTGGGCTTGGCCGGTGGGGCGGCTCCGGTGTTTTCCCAGGCGGTTCTGCCCTACACCCCCAATTTAGACCAACAGCAGTTGGAAGATCAGGGCCTGGCGCTCACAGAAGATGTGGTGCAATTGGTGCGCTTTCAGCAGTACGACCTGGCCTTTCCCCGGGCTAAACTGGCAACCCAACTGGCCCCGGAACAGTTTCAAACCTGGTTCATTCTCGGCACTCTTTATCTACAGCAGGAGGAAGTGGAGCCGGGCATCACAGTGCTGAAAAAAGCCGAGGCCTTGGCTCCAGAGGAAGCAGGCATTAAGTTTACTTTGGGTAATGCCTATTTCCAAAAAGGTCAGTATGACCAAGCTGTGGAGGTGTTGCTAGCAGGTTTGGCCCAGCGCCCCGATACCCCCGCCGCTTTGTTTGATTTGGGGAATGCCTACCTCAAGTTGGTCAAATATCCCGATGCGGTCACTGCCTACCAAAAAGCATTGAAAGCAGAAGAGCAGTTCTGGCCGGCCCTCAACAATATTGGTTTGATTGAATACGAACAGGGAAAAATTGACACCGCCCTCAAACGTTGGCAAGAAGTGATCAAAATTGACTCCGAACAACCGGAACCCCAATTGGCGATCGCCGTGGCGTTGTATAAACAGGGCAAAACGGAGGAAGGATTGCGGAAGGCCCAGGATGCCCTCAATTTAGATAGTCGCTATGGGGAAATTGATTTCCTGGTCAAAAATCTTTGGGGAGAGCAGTTAATTGCAGATACGAAAGCCCTATTTGCTACCCCTACCATGGTGGAAGTATTGCGTACTTTGCCGCCCCCCAGTGACGACCTGTAAAAGCTCGAATTTTCCCATTCCTCTGCCATAACTCCTCAACTTTGCCATGACCCCAGACCAAGTAATTGTTGCCCTAGATGTGCCGGATTTACCCAAGGCGATCGCCTTAGTGGATCGTTTGCCAGGGGTAGGTTTTTGGAAGGTGGGGCTGGAATTATTTGTGGGGGCGGGGCCGGTCATTTTGGCGGAGTTAAAAGACCGGGGTAAAAGGATTTTTTTGGATCTGAAATTCCATGACATTCCCAATACGATGTTGGGGGCCTGCCTGTCTGCCAGTCGGTACGAAGTGGATTTACTCACTCTCCATGCCACTGCGGGAAGTCAAGCTTTAACCTTAGCCGCCCAAGCCATGGCCCCATTGCCCCATCCTCCCAAACTGTTGGCCATTACCCTGCTCACTAGCATTGGCGATCGCCAGTTACGGGAAGAGTTACAACAACCCTTAGCCGTGGATGATTACGTCAACGCCATGGCCCGGTTGGCCCGAAATGCTGGCATTGATGGAGCGGTGTGTTCCCCCCAGGAAGTGGCTAAACTGAGGCAAACCTGCGGCCCTGAATTTTTACTGGTTACCCCCGGCGTGCGGCCTCTCTGGTCGGCCCCAGGCGATCAACAACGGGTCATGATTCCCGCCCAGGCGATCGCCGCTGGGGCCAATTATGTGGTCATTGGTCGACCCATCACTGCTGATCCTAGTCCCGAAGCCGCTTGGGAAAGATTATGCCAAGACCTTGCTGTTTAAAATTGTTGGGCTTCTCCTCGGTAGTCAAATTTGGCCTATCTGTCACTGGCTTTGCCTTGATATTGGTCACAGGCCTGGGTTTAAGCTCCGCCCAAGCCAGAAATAGCCGCTCCCCCAACGGAGGCCACTGCCAACAACCGTTAGCGGAATTGATGCCCCCCCTACTGGACGCACTGCCCAGTTATACCAATCGGGTCATGCAACGGAGTCAAATTGGTGGCGTTCCTTTGAGAACTTACATTTTGATTGCTGGCAATGCGGATTTTGATCCCCTGCCCCTAGCTCAACAACAGTGGCAAACGGAAGTACCGGATACCACTAAACAGGTTTTTTTCACCACCCTGGAAAGAAGCTACACCGACCAACGGGCGATCGCCAGCCAGAATTTTTACTGGGCATTTTTTGTGCAAACGGAGCAGGGTTGGCAATTGGCCTTACTGTACCAACAATTAGGGGGAAGCTCCCCGGATCAGCCCCCTTCTCCCCGACGGGATGCCAGCACCGGGGCGATCGCCCAAGGCATTCGTTTATGGTTGAGGGATTGTCAGGCAGGGGTATTTGCTGCTAGTTGACCCGGCTTAAAATCACAGCAAACCATTGTTGGTCATCGGTCCACACTTGGAGTGGCTCTAGGCCATGGTCCGCCAATTGCCGGGGAATGGCGTTGGGATTGTTAGCATGGAGGGAAAATTTGCGGGATATTTCCGTCAGAATGGTTTCTCCAGCTTGCAGATCCACCGTTAAATCAAGATTTTCCAACCGCACCGTTTGCTTCGTGCCACTGCGTAAATACATTTCAATTTGGGATTTTTGCTGATTAAATACAGCCCGATGGGAAAAGTTATCCAACGCAAAATTACCTTGAAAACGCCAATTTAAATGGCGCAACATATTTAAATTAAATTCCGCCGTTACCCCTTGGGCATCGTTATAGGCGGCTTCTAAAATATCAGCAGGTTTGCATAAATCCACCCCTAATAAAAAGTAATCCCCTGGGTCTAACGCTTGACCTACTTGTTCAAAGAATACTTGACAATCTTCAGGGGAAAAATTACCGAGAGAACTGCCTAAAAATGCCATCAAACGATGGGGATAATTATGATCGGGCAATGATGCCAACGCCAACTGATAAGTACTTACTAAACCTTGCACCGTTAAGTGGAGATAGGTAGCTAAAATAGCCTCCGCATTTTCTCTTAAAATCGCTTCACTGATATCAACGGGAATATAGCGTAGGGCAATATTTTCTTCCGCAAAGGCATCTAATAAAATCCGGGTTTTAGTGGAACTGCCGCTACCCAATTCAATGAAGTCACAGGGCCCCGTAATTTGCACCAATTCCTTGGCGATCGCCTGGAGAATGCTCGCTTCGGTGCGGGTGGGATAATATTCCGGCAGTAAGCAAATTTGCTCAAACAGCAGGGAACCCCGGTCGTCGTAAAAATAGTGGGGCGGCAAAGTTTTAGGGGATTGCTGTAAACCAGCAATAACATCCTGGCCATGGTTGACATAGCTCTGGGGATGGCTGAGGAGCCGGTTTTCTATCTGCAGGCGGAGGGAATTTTGAACGGAGACCATGGTGAGGTGCAAAAACTAACACATCCTCGCACCATAACCTGAACTGTCCCTCCAGATCGACAGACCAGGGATAGATTCAGAATTTTTACCCTGGCCGTATCTAAGGAGCAATCACTTTTTTGCTCTTCTGTTCTGCCTTTTTCGCCGCTTGTTTAGCCCGTTTTTCGGCTTGTTTTTTAGCAGCTTGTTCAGCGGCCAGACGACGCTTTTCTTCGGCTTTTTCCACTTCTAACTTTTCTAAATAGTAGTGGTAATCACCGCTGTAAGCCACCAGTTCCCCGTCCCGAACTTCCACTATTTTATTAGCTACTCGAGAAATAAAATAACGGTCATGGGAAACTAGTACCACGGTGCCTTCATATTCCTGCAAAGCTTCTTCCAGCATTTCTTTGGCGGGAATATCCAAATGGTTGGTCGGTTCATCAAGGATTAAAAAGTTGGCCGGGGTGAGCAACATTTTCGCCAAGGCTAAACGGGCTTTTTCCCCCCCACTGAGGGCGGCCACTTTTTTAAACACCGTTTCCCCAGAAAAGAGAAATCTTCCTAACAGGGTCCGCACTTCTTCATTTTTCCAGTCGGGCACTTCATCATGGATGGTCTCCATAACGGTTTTTTCTAAATCCAAAGCTTCCGCTTGGTTTTGCTCAAAATAGCCGGGCAAAATATTGTGTTCCCCTAATTTTATTTGCCCTTCGTCTGGCAATTCCATACCCATAATCATCCGCAGGAGGGTGGATTTACCGCAACCGTTGGGCCCCAAAAAAGCAATACGATCGCCCCGTTCAATTTCCAAATTAGCCCCCAGGAAGAGCAATTTATCGTTAAAGGAATGGGAAATATCTTCAATAAGCGCCACTTGCCGGCCACTGCGGGGGGCAGGGGGGAAATGGAATTTTAGGGTTCTTACTCCACCCACAGGAGCTTCTACCCGTTCAATTTTTTCTAGTTGCTTTTCTCGGCTTTTCGCTTGGGTACTGCGGGTGGCACTGGCCCGGAATTTATCCACAAAAGCTTGTTGTTTAGCCAAGGCCTTTTGTTGATGTTCATAGGCACTGGCCAGGGCAAGATTGCCTTCTTCTTTCTGCACTAGATAACTGGAATAATTGCCCAGATAGGTGGTGGAAATTCCCCGTTCCGTTTCGACAATTTTGGTGCAAAGCCGGTCGAGAAATTCCCGGTCATGGGAAATAATCACCATGGGAGTTTTTAAGCCCTTGAGGTAAGTTTCTAGCCATTCAATGGTTTCTAAATCTAAATGGTTGGTGGGCTCGTCCAACAGCAGTAAATCCGGCTCCTGGAGTAAAATTTTGCCTAAACTGATCCGCATCTGCCAGCCGCCACTAAAGGAACTCACCAGGCGATCGCCATCCTCCGGCTCAAAACCAATTTCTGGCAAAATCCGCTCAATTTGCGACTCCAAACGATAACCGTCTAGGCCTTCAAATTGCCGCTGTAATTTATCTAATTTGTGAATTAAATTTTCTAGGGTATCGGGATCGGCTACTTCCATTTCCTGATGGACGTGGTGCATGGCATCCTGAACCTGGTTCGCCTCGGTGAATACCGTCCACATTTCCTCCCGCAAAGTACGGCTGGGAGTAACGTCAAATTCTTGGGTTAAATGGGCAATTTTCAGCGCCGCTGGGCGAATAATTTCCCCCGCAGTGGCCTCCACTTCCCCCATAATGATCTTGAGTTGGGTGGATTTTCCGGCCCCGTTGACCCCCACCAGGCCTACCCGTTCTTCTGGTTTAACTTCCCAGTTCACATCTTTAAGAACTTCGCCGGTGGGATAAATTTTGCGGATGTGTTCGAGTCGGAGCATAGGAATAGGGCTGGGGGGAAACTGAGCTTCCAGTGTATCGAAAAATTGCCTTTAAAAACCTGTGCCCCACCATTACGACAGGGTAAATATTAACAAATTATTAACAAGGACTAGAATCACCATGGTTACAACCCCAGATTGGGTGAAAAAAGCCGTTTTCTATCAAATTTTTCCTGACCGTTTTGCCATCGGCCAACAACAGGCGATCGCCGTCGCTCAACAACCAAAGCTAGAACCATGGGAGGCCCCGCCAACGGTGCAGGGTTATAAGGGGGGCAACCTGTGGGGAGTGATCGAACATTTGGATTATCTCCAGGATTCGGGCATTACCGCTTTATACTTGACCCCCATTTTCCAGTCCGCCTGTAATCACCGTTATCACACCCATGACTATTACCAAGTGGATCCTCTACTGGGGGGCAACGAGGCGTTGCAGGCTTTACTAACCCAGGCCCACCGCCGGGAGATGAAAGTAGTCTTGGATGGAGTGTTTAACCATGCCAGCAGGGGTTTCTACTTTTTCAACGACATTTTGGAAAATGGCCCCCATTCTCCTTGGTTAGATTGGTTTCACATTGAAGATTGGCCCCTATCAGCCTATGACGGTTCTCTGCCAGCTAACTATCGGGGCTGGGTAGATTTGCGGGCCCTGCCCCAGTTTAACCATGACCATCCCGACGTACGGGAATATTTGATGCGGGTGGGGGAGTATTGGATTGCCCAGGGCATTGATGGTTGGCGTTTGGATGTGCCCGATTGTGTCAAAGCGGAAGGTTTTTGGCAAGAATTCCGCTGCAGGGTCAAGGCCATTAATCCAGAAGCCTACATTGTGGGGGAAATTTGGTGTGATGCTAGCCCCTGGTTAGCCGGAGATCAATTCGATGGGGTGATGAACTATCGCTTTACCGAACCTACCGTAGCTTTTGCCATTGGCGATCGCCTGCAAAAAGAACATCTACGGGGGGAAGAATATCGTCCTTACCCAGCCCTAACTGCAGAAGCCTATGGGGAAAGAATTAGCCAACTGCTGCAACAACATCCCTGGGAAATTCAGTTAACCCAATTAAATTTACTCAACAGCCACGACACCGCCCGCTTATTAACCCTAGCCAATGGCGATCGGCCCAGCGTTAACCTCGCTCTTTTACTGATGTTTACTTTCCCCGGTGCTCCCTGTGTTTACTACGGAGACGAAGTGGGTTTGCCTGGGGAGGCCGACCCCGATTGTCGCCGAGTTTTTCCTGCTAAAACTGACTGGGACTTGGATTGTTGGGAATTCTACCGCCAATTGATTGCCCTGCGCCATCGCTATCAATGTTTGCAATTGGGGGATTACAAAATTATCGCCACGGCAGGTATGGGCTATGTTTTTCAACGGCAATACGGCGATGAAACCCTAATGGTTGCCGTTAATAGTGGTGACAACATAATAGAAATTATATTATCTCCAGACATAATAAATTTGGATAAAATAGACATAGCTGAACCTGTATTTAGCGCTAATGGTGAGACCGTAATTGACCGGAACACCGCAGGGTTACTTTTGACCATGGCCCCTCAATCAGGAGCAGCTTTCGCCATCATTTGATTTTGGTCATGAAGCTAGCATTTTTTCAAAAATGTCTATCTTTTCTGGGGTTTATTTGGTTGCTATCCTGGGAAGCTCCACCTGTTCAGGCTTTTTCTTGTTACATTGTGCCAGGCCATGAATATCTGACTAAATTTGCGCTCACAAGACTCCAATCCAGTGATGATAAATTAACTAGGGTTTTTTATGGTGATTATGTCGGCGGCGTAAATTATTTATCCCATCCTTTGGCCTATGGCAATGTGGTTAATGATTTTCCTCAACTTGATCCGGCATTTGCCACAAGTTTAATCGGAATTTTGCTGGGACAGGAATGGGAACATTTTACCGCCCAAGAACAGAAAAAAATACTGACTGGGATGATCGAACACAGCGAATCCCATTCCCAGGTAATGCATTTTACCCGTAATTATCTTGACCCGCATCAACAACAGGCTCTTAGTGCCAAAGAGTCTTGTATTCTGTCTCAAAATTTTATCAAAAATGCAGTAATTTATGGCACTGAGGTAATGGCGGGCCAACAAATAGTCAACCAAAACTTGGACCGCTATCAACGCAAACAATTGGGTTTAAAATTTATTGGAGCATCGCTCCATACCGTCCAGGATTCTTTTGCCCCAGCCCATGTTAAACGTCATCCCCAGACCCATTTATTAACGGACGTTTGTAGTTTTCGTTATCCTTATTTCGGTCGTAACCAAGCATCAGTGTATTCCGTTGGTTGTGTCCATACCGTATTTGCTCACGAACGTGACTTTGGTGGGGGATCTATCCTGGAAGATGATCAAATTTGGCAGCGGAGCCAAGACCATTGTCAAATTCAAAGTAATGGCATGGTCGAGAAAAGTTTTAACTGTCTAACGGATCAAGCCCAATTGGGCACCATAGTTAGTCAGGATTTTTTAGCATCCCTAGTTCCTTTTCTAGACCAAGCCCTAAGGAAGCAGACGGTAGCCTATGAAGATCTGACAATGGTGTTGGACGATTTTTTAAATATTTACCATCCTTATCCAGCAAAAGGTTTGACGACCCAGGGCATTATGGCCTGTGATGGTTTAGCAGACTTCACTCCCCACACCCGCTTTGAATATCAGGAAAATTATTGAATCAAGGTTTTATTCATGCTCATTTTCTGGCGGTAGTTTTTCTAGGTTAAGCTGGGTTAGGGCCTATTTGTTAAAGCAACCCCTGTCAATTTGGAGCGCAGAGTAAACCAGCAATGACGCAAAAAGTAGTGGTGGGACTATCCGGCGGAGTAGATAGTTCGGTGGCGGCGGCCCTGTTGCACCGTCAAGGTTATGCCGTGGTGGGAGTTACCCTCTGGTTAATGAAGGGTAAGGGTCAATGCTGTTCGGAAGGGCTAGTGGATGCCGCTTCCATTTGTGAGCAGTTGGGGGTGCCCCACGAAATTGTGGACACCAGAGATTTATTCCAAAATCACATCATTGATTATCTGGTGCAGGGCTACGGCGAGGGCGTGACCCCATTACCCTGTTCCCAATGCAATAAGGCGGTCAAATTTGGCCCTATGCTGCAATATGCTCAGCAGTCCCTCGGTATCGATAAAATTGCCACGGGGCACTATGCACGCATTCGCTTTAATGAAGCCAGTCAACGCTACGAGTTGTTGCGGGCGGTCGATCGCCAGAAGGACCAATCCTATTTCCTTTATGACCTATCCCAGGAAATTTTGGCGGCCACCCTGTTTCCCCTGGGGGAGCAAACCAAAACTGTGACCCGACAGTTGGCAGCGGAATTTGACTTGAGCACAGCGGAAAAAAAAGATAGTCAGGATTTATGCCTGATTGAAGCCCATGGCTCCATGCGGGACTTTTTGGACAAATACATCGCCCCGAAAGCGGGGGAAATTGTTGATCTGTCCGGGGCGGTGTTGGGCCACCATGAAGGCATTCATCACTACACCATTGGCCAACGGAAAGGGTTAGGTATTGCGGCGGCGGAACCGTTATACGTGGTTAAGCTCGATCCGGTGATGAATCGGGTCATTGTCGGCGATCGCCAGAGTGCGGGCAGTGGGGAATGCTACGTACAACGGCTCAACTGGGTTTCCATTCCAGAGCCAACAGCCCCCATCCGCTGTGAAGTGCAGGTGCGCTACCGTTCCGCTCCAGTGACCGTCAATGCCATTCCCTGGCACGATCAACAAATCAAACTGGTCTTTGACGAACCTCAATTTGGCATCACTCCAGGGCAAGCCGCAGTGCTCTATGACGGCGATCGGGTGTTAGGGGGAGGTATTATTTGCCCCCAAAAGTCCGAAACAGCAGGGGTCTAGGCGGCATCGCCCCCCACCACCACATCCCGGATGCGTAAACTGGGGCCACCGCAACCCACCGCCAAACCATTTTGGCCCCCTTTGCCACAGCCCCCAGACTCATCCCAATAAAAGTCGTCGGCGATCGCCTCGATGTTAGCCAGGGTTTTAAACACATTGCCGGACAGGGTCACATCTTTAACCGGTTCCGCTAGCTGACCATGGCGGATCATCCAGGCCTCTCCAGCGCTAAAGGTGAACATTTCCCCGTTGGTCATACCCCCCAGCCAATTTTGGGCATAGATCCCTTCCTCAATGCCGTCTAACAAATTAGCCACAGGAGTTTCGCCCCGGCCAATCCACGTATTAGTCATCCGCACAATGGGGGGATAGTGGTAGTTCAAACAGCGGGCATTGCCAGTGGGTTTTTCCCCCAATTTCCCCGCCGTTTCCCTGGAATGGAGCCTACCCACCAATTCCCCATCTTTAATCAACTGGGTGGTACTGGCGGGCACCCCTTCATCGTCAAAACCATAACTACCCCGGTGCCCTGGTGGAGCCGCTCCATCAAAAATTTGTAATTCCGGCGGGCCAAAGCGCCGACCCAAACTCATCACTTCCAAAAAGTCGGGATTTTCGTAGAGCATATCCGCTTCGGACAGATGGCCAAAGGCTTCGTGGACAAATAACCCAGTCAAAATTGGGTCAATCACCACCGGATAAGTTTTTCCCTGCACTGTGGGCAAAGTTAACGCTTTCACTGCCCGTTGGGCCGCCCCCTGCACCACCTGGTCTAAATTTTCCAAATCCCCGTAGCCCCGGCGGGAGCCTGTGGTTTCTCTACCTACTTGAACGCCGTTGCCATCTTTGGCGGTGGCCGCAAAACGCATTTCCAAATCCCACCAACATTGCTCCAACAGAGTCCCTTCCGAAGTAGCTAGCAACACCGTTTGTTGGCTGTCGCTGTAGCGCACATGGGTGGTGGTAATCTTATCGCTGGTGCCCCGGAGCAAATCATTGTAGTGGTCACACAGAGCTTTTTTATCAGCCAAACTAATCTGGCGGGGATCTTTGCCCGTTAAAGGATTGATAAAGGTTTGTTGAACCGGATCAATGGGAGCCAACAGGGTTTCATCATCCCCAATTAATCGCGCGGCGGCGATCGCCTCTTCTAGTCTTTGGCGTAACTGTTCCCAACGGTTAAAACTGGCAAAACCCCAACCCCCTTGATGACAAACCCGCACCTGGCCACCCATGGCAATACCCTCACTGAGGGTTTCCACCTGGTCACTCCGCAAGCTAATTTGGGTTCCTTCGGACTGTTCCAAACGAATACTGATAAAGTCTGCCTGGGACTGGTAACGGCCAATTAGTTCCGGCAAGGTGACTTTAATGGTGGCTAAGTTCATGGGCAAAGAATTAGGGCGTCATCATCCATGATACTTTTCCTGCCCTTGCTTGACCGTCAGGGTCCATGGAAATAAACAGCTTTCAACCTAAGAGAAGATGATCTGGGAACCAGGGGCATTAATTTTTACCGACAAGACTTGATGATCCTTAAAAGTTTCCGCCAAACGGGGATGCACTGATGGGGGGGCAAAAAATAACATAAAACCCCCTGCTCCAGCCCCCAGCAATTTACCGCCCCAGGCCCCGGCTTCCCTTCCCTGTTGGTAAATGCGGTCAATGTCGCCATTGGAAATGCCCACATCTAAACTTCGCTTTGCCTGCCAGGCTTGATCCAATAATTCTCCGAAGGCTGACAAACATTGGTTACTAGTTAAAATGTCCCAACCTTTGTCCACCATGGCACGCATCAGTTTCAGGGTTTCTCGATTATCACCCACCCTTTTTAATTGCTTTTCCACCACATTGGCTGCCCGCCGTTTAATGCCGGTAAAAACAATAAAAATATGTTCTTCAAACTCCGCCATCCTTTCCGGGGCCATGGTGACCCGACTGACCACAATATCGTCTTCCTTGCGAAATTCCACCAAGTTAAATCCCCCCATGGCGGCCATTAGTTGATCCTGACAACCCACCTTGTCTTTGACCAAATGCCTTTCGACATAAATGGCTTCATAGGCTAAATCCAAAGGACGGATAAATTCCCCTTTAAAAGAGTGCAGAGCCTGGAGCAAGGAAACCGTAAAAGCAGAGGAAGACCCCAGACCGGTAAAAGCTGGTAAATCCGCCACGTTATGAAGCTCAATATCTTTTTCTAAACCACAGAATTTCAAGCATTCCCGAAAAACCACGTGCTCCATTTCGCTAGGATTTTTAACCAATTCCACTTTGCGGTAGGAAACGCGAATGGAATAGTCAAATAAATGACTCAGAAAAGGACTAGCAGTAACGTAGGAAAATTTGTCGATTGCCGTAGCTAGAACCGCACCACCATGCTGGAGAAAATACTCAGGATAATCGGTTCCCCCACCAAAAAAACTAATGCGGACAGGGGCACGGGAAATCAGCATGGGCCTGGCAAAGACAAGGTTAACGACAGATACATTATTGCCGACTGGGGGGCAATGTCAGCGCTCAAAAGAGAAACTGCTGGCTAAACCCAAGGCTAGAGGGAAATCCGTCCCCAAGCCTGGGAGTTTTCCCCCCCGGAGCCCCCATTGGATCTGCCAAAATTAAATTGTTCTTTCCCCCCGCACCCCATGAAATTTTCCCTCGAGTCTCTCTATGGTTGGTACCGTCAAATGCTGAACCATCCCCGGTACCGTTGGTGGATTGTCCTCGGCTCCTTGGTGTATCTCCTCAGTCCCATCGATTTTCTGCCCGACGTTTTCCCCGTACTTGGTTGGATTGACGATGGTTTAATTGCCACTTTGCTGGTATCGGAAATTTCCCAAATGGTTCTCACTGGCTTAAAAAACAAGACAACCAAGCAGGAAAAGGATGCCCCCCAGGAAACCGTGGTGGTGGATGTGGTGGATGTGGTGGGACAGGACGTGGCCCACAGTTAATTCGGTCGGGTCAAACCTGAAATGTTCTTAAATTTCCCCTGATTCCCTAACTGCGGAAAATTTTCAGATCCTGAGGATTTCGACAACGGAATACAGTGACCAAAACCCAGAGCTTTTTAACTTCCCCCAGGGAATCTCTCCTTAGGGAAGTTTTTGTTTGTCTGTTATTCTGTTTGCACTATTACCTTTTCCGCCACAGTTTGGGCTAAACGTCGGGCTGCATCGACCGATTCTGCCTGGGCTAGGGCAACTCCTAAACGCCTATGGGGTCTGGCATTGGGCTTACCAAATAAACGCACATCGGTGCCGGATTCTGTTAAAGCTTCTGCTAATCCGGCGTAACTAAGCTTTTCCCCAGCTTCTAGAGCGAGGATAACTGCGCTGGCGGCGGGCCCCGTTTGTTTAATTTGAGGAATGGGTAAACCTAAAATGGCCCGCAAATGTAGCTCAAATTCGTTCAAGTTTTGGGAAATGAGGGTAACCATGCCAGTGTCATGGGGCCGGGGGGACAATTCGGAAAAAATCACTTCCTCCGGGGTAATGAAAAATTCCACTCCAAAAATACCCGCCCCCCCCAGAGCATCGGTAACGGTTTTGGCGATCGCCTGGGCCTGGGCTAGTTGCCTTTGGGTTAAGGGGGCTGGTTGCCATGATTCTTGATAGTCTCCCCGTTCTTGGCGGTGGCCAATGGGATCACAAAACAGAGTTTCTCCCTGCCATTGGCGGATAGTTAAGAGCGTAATTTCCAACTCGAAGGGAATAAATTCCTCCACAATCACCTTGGTCTGATCCCCCCTCGCTCCGGCGATCGCCGCTGACCAGGCCTGTTGCACCTCTCCTGCATTGTTAACTACAGATTGCCCCTTACCCGAAGAAGACATGACCGGCTTGACCACATTGGGAAAACCAATGGCCTGGCTTACCTCCTCTAACTCGGCCAAACTGGTGGCGTAATTGTAACGGGCAGTACGTACCCCCAACTGTTGGGCGGCCAACTCCCGAATCCGGTCCCGGTTCATGGTCAGATTGGTGGCTTGGGCGGTGGGAATGACCCGATAGCCCCCGGCTTCCAGCTCCAACAATTTTTCCGTGCGGATGGCCTCCACTTCTGGCACAATCCAATCCGGCTGATATTTTTTTACCACTGCTTCCAGGGCATTCCCATCCAACATAGAAATGACTTCGGCAACCTGGGCCACCTGCATGGCTGGCGCATCCGGATAACGGTCCACCGCAATGACCCGATTGCCCAATCTCTGGGCGGCAATGGTAAATTCCTTGCCCAATTCCCCAGAGCCGAGTAACAGAAAAGTTTGGGGCAAAGTGACAGGATTGGCCATGGTTAAATGTTAGAGGGTGGGGGTTAACCGGCTAGGGATCTGGTTTTTCTCAGTTTCCCACAGTTATTGCCTATTGCCCCCTCAGCTCTGGGACAAATACCTGGTCATATTGTCCAAAGTCTCTGGGCTTTGGGCCTTTTGCTTGGGTTTGGCTTTAATAGGGGATTTTAGCGTCCATTTTTTTGATAAACAGCAAATTTACTTGCTAGCGAAATGTATGGATAATTATCCCCCAACTCCAGAGCCCTATAACTTAGCCAATGAATTGGCCAAGGAACGGAATCGGGCCGCCGCAGAAAGGACATTAATGGCTTGGATTCGCACCAGCCTTTCTTTGATCAGTTTTGGCGTGGGCATTGACCGTATTGTCGCTGCCATCCATGGCGCGTTTCCGGGGGGCAGAAATGGTTTTCACCTATCCCGGACTTTGGGTTTATCCTTTATTATCATTGGCACCTTAGCCCTACTGGCGGCGGCCATTAATCACCGTCAGGATTTAAAGCACATTGAACGGGGACGTTTCACTTACCAGTCCCGTCTTTCCATTAGTTTTGTGGTGGCGATCGCCTTGGTGGTGGTGGGAACCTTTGCTTTTTTAGCAATCATGTTCCAATCGTTTTAGGCCGTTCACGCTCACCAATAGAGTTTTCCTACTAAGTATATTTGTATATTTTTGATGGTCTCCTGCGAAAATCTTTGGCAACAGGCCCTAGCAATCCTGGCAACCCAGTTAACCAAACCGGCCTTTGACACTTGGATCAAAGCATCAGTCCTAATTTCCTTGGGGGATGGGGTGGCCACCATTCAGGTGGAGAATGGTTTTGTCCTGAACCATCTGCAAAAAAGCTATGGACCACTGCTGATGGAGGTACTGACGGATTTAACAGGCCAGGAGATCACGGTGAAGCTCATTACCGATGGCTTGGAACCCCATAGCTTAATTGGCCAGGAGTCTTCTCTGCCCATGGAGACCACCCCTAAAAATGCCACAGCGCTCAATGGTAAATATACTTTTTCTCGTTTTGTGGTGGGGCCCACCAATCGCATGGCCCATGCGGCATCTTTGGCTGTAGCAGAATCCCCCGGACGGGAATTTAATCCTCTTTTTCTCTGTGGCGGCGTTGGTCTAGGCAAAACCCACCTCATGCAGGCGATCGCCCATTACCGACTGGAA
Source organism: Synechocystis sp. PCC 6803 substr. PCC-P (assembly GCF_000284455.1). Lineage (GTDB taxonomy): Bacteria > Cyanobacteriota > Cyanobacteriia > Cyanobacteriales > Microcystaceae > Synechocystis. The sequence goes on along the minus strand of NC_017039.1, from coordinate 1,350,108 downwards.
ATGTACCCTAACGCCAAGGTTTATTACGTTTCCACAGAAAGATTTACCAATGATCTGATCACGGCCATCCGCCAGGACAATATGGAGGATTTCCGAAGCTATTACCGCAGTGCAGACTTTCTACTCATTGACGACATTCAATTTATTAAGGGCAAGGAGTACACCCAAGAGGAGTTTTTCCACACCTTCAACAGTCTCCACGAAGCGGGCAAACAAGTGGTTGTAGCCTCCGACCGTGCTCCCCAAAGGATTCCTGGCTTACAGGACCGGCTCATTTCCCGTTTTTCCATGGGCTTAATTGCCGATATCCAGGTGCCAGATTTGGAAACCCGCATGGCCATTCTGCAAAAAAAGGCTGAGTACGACAGGATTCGTCTGCCCAAGGAGGTCATTGAGTATATTGCTTCCCATTACACTTCCAACATCCGGGAACTGGAAGGAGCCCTGATCCGGGCGATCGCCTACACGTCCCTATCGAACGTGGCCATGACAGTGGAAAACATTGCGCCGGTGCTCAATCCCCCGGTGGAAAAGGTGGCCGCCGCCCCGGAGACCATCATCACCATTGTGGCCCAGCATTATCAGTTAAAGGTTGAAGAACTACTCAGTAACTCCCGCCGTCGGGAAGTTAGCCTGGCGCGTCAAGTGGGGATGTATTTAATGCGTCAGCACACAGACCTGAGTTTGCCTCGCATTGGGGAAGCCTTTGGCGGGAAAGACCACACCACCGTGATGTACAGTTGCGACAAAATAACCCAGCTCCAGCAAAAAGATTGGGAGACCAGTCAGACCCTCACTAGCCTCAGTCATCGCATCAATATTGCCGGCCAAGCCCCGGAATCCTAGACCCCTGGCGATCGGCGATTATGAGAGTGAATATGTCAGAATGTAAAATATTTGCTAATAATATGTAGATGCGTTTCGGCAAGGAACGCCAACATAAGTGCAGGTTTGGCCCCTGTGGCCTGGCTTGCTACCCATAAGAAAATGGCATCAGGAGAACAAATATTGTTCCACCGACAGGCCGCATTTGGGTTTTGGCCAACCGCTATACCCCGGCGGTGTAGTTTCCAATCGTCTCGTCTTATTAGAGAATGGAGTCTAAATGGCATAACCCAAATTACAAAAGCCTCCTTTAGAAATTCTTGCCTTTGATGCTAGCTACGCAAGAGGATTTGCATTTATGACTATTGCAGTCGGACGCGCCCCAGTCGAAAGAGGATGGTTTGATGTCCTCGACGATTGGCTAAAGCGTGATCGTTTCGTATTTATTGGTTGGTCTGGTTTGCTGCTCTTCCCCTGTGCCTTCATGGCCCTGGGGGGATGGCTAACCGGCACCACCTTCGTTACTTCCTGGTACACCCACGGTCTAGCCAGTTCCTATCTAGAAGGAGCTAACTTTTTGACCGTGGCGGTCTCTTCCCCCGCCGATGCCTTCGGCCATTCCCTCCTGTTCCTCTGGGGACCCGAAGCCCAAGGTAACCTGACCCGCTGGTTCCAAATCGGTGGTTTGTGGCCCTTCGTTGCCCTCCACGGTGCCTTCGGTCTGATTGGCTTTATGCTGCGTCAGTTCGAAATTTCCCGTCTGGTTGGCATTCGTCCCTACAACGCCATCGCCTTCTCTGGTCCCATTGCGGTGTTTGTCAGTGTCTTTTTGATGTACCCCTTGGGACAATCCAGTTGGTTCTTTGCCCCCAGCTTTGGGGTAGCGGGAATCTTCCGGTTCATTTTGTTCCTGCAAGGGTTCCACAACTGGACTTTGAACCCCTTCCACATGATGGGAGTGGCAGGGATTTTGGGCGGCGCCCTCCTCTGTGCTATCCACGGTGCCACGGTGGAAAACACCCTGTTTGAAGATGGGGAAGATTCCAATACTTTCCGGGCATTTGAACCCACCCAAGCAGAAGAAACCTATTCCATGGTGACCGCTAACCGTTTCTGGTCTCAGATTTTCGGTATTGCTTTCTCCAACAAGCGGTGGTTGCACTTCTTCATGTTGTTCGTGCCGGTAACTGGTCTGTGGATGAGTTCCGTCGGTATCGTCGGTTTAGCCTTGAACCTACGGGCCTATGACTTTGTCTCCCAGGAGCTACGGGCGGCGGAAGACCCGGAATTTGAAACTTTCTATACGAAAAACATTTTGTTGAACGAAGGGATGCGCGCCTGGATGGCTCCCCAAGATCAACCCCATGAAAACTTTATCTTCCCTGAGGAGGTTCTCCCCCGTGGTAACGCTCTCTAATACTTCGATGGTGGGGGGACGTGACCTTCCCTCTACCGGTTTTGCTTGGTGGTCGGGAAATGCCCGGCTGATTAATCTTTCCGGTAAATTACTTGGTGCCCACGTGGCCCACGCCGGTTTGATCGTTTTCTGGGCTGGGGCCATGACCCTATTTGAAGTTGCCCACTTCATTCCCGAAAAACCCATGTATGAGCAGGGTTTAATCCTCCTGCCCCATATTGCGACCCTGGGCTGGGGCGTTGGTCCCGCTGGAGAAGTGACTGATATTTTCCCCTTCTTCGTAGTAGGGGTGCTGCACTTAATTTCTTCCGCAGTTTTAGGTCTTGGGGGTATTTACCATGCCCTCCGTGGCCCGGAAGTATTGGAAGAGTATTCCAGCTTCTTTGGCTATGACTGGAAAGATAAAAACCAGATGACCAACATCATTGGCTACCACTTGATCCTGTTGGGTTGTGGTGCTCTGTTACTGGTCTTTAAAGCCATGTTCTTTGGCGGTGTATACGACACCTGGGCCCCCGGTGGTGGGGACGTACGGGTGATCACTAACCCCACCCTCAACCCGGCGATTATCTTCGGCTATCTGCTGAAAGCGCCCTTTGGGGGAGAAGGTTGGATCATCAGTGTCAACAACATGGAAGACATCATCGGTGGTCACATCTGGATCGGTTTGATCTGTATTTCCGGTGGTATCTGGCACATTCTGACCAAACCCTTTGGCTGGGCTCGCCGGGCTCTGATTTGGTCTGGGGAAGCTTATCTTTCCTACAGCTTGGGTGCTTTGTCTTTAATGGGCTTCATTGCCTCCGTATTTGTTTGGTTTAACAACACTGCCTATCCCAGTGAATTCTATGGCCCCACCGGCATGGAAGCCTCCCAATCCCAAGCCTTCACCTTCCTGGTGCGGGACCAACGGTTAGGTGCCAACATTGCTTCTGCCCAAGGCCCCACTGGTTTGGGTAAATACCTGATGCGTTCTCCTTCTGGGGAAATCATCTTCGGCGGTGAAACCATGCGTTTCTGGGACTTCCGTGGTCCTTGGTTGGAGCCCCTCCGTGGACCCAACGGTTTGGATTTGGACAAACTCCGCAATGACATTCAGCCCTGGCAAGTACGTCGGGCCGCTGAATACATGACCCATGCTCCCCTTGGTTCCTTGAACTCTGTGGGTGGGGTTATTACCGACGTTAACTCCTTTAACTACGTATCTCCCCGGGCTTGGTTGGCTACTTCCCACTTTGTCCTTGGCTTCTTCTTCTTAGTTGGTCACCTCTGGCATGCTGGTCGTGCTCGGGCGGCGGCCGCTGGGTTTGAAAAAGGTATTGACCGGGAAACGGAACCCACGTTGTTCATGCCTGACCTCGACTAGATTGAGACTTTTCTGATTTTGCAAAGGTTTTGCTTTAGTTAAACCCAATTGATTAGTGTCCCCTGCCCATTTGGTGGGGGATTATTATTTTTAAGATAATCCTATTTTTTGGAGTGAGGCCAGTTACCTATTAGACGCGCGACTCGAAAGTCGTTCAGGGGAGTTGGAACGGCTTCCAAAAACCTTTCCCCGCTGGTGTTTAACTGGATGGGGATGGCCCCTTTGGAATGTTCAAACACTAATGGGAGGGTAACCAATGCCGACCCCTTTAGCGAAAACAGGATGTCTCAATAAGCGAATGCTACCGACCGAAAGTTAACCGGAATCCATATTTCAAGACGCTGCTTGAGCCGTATACAGTAAAGGTTGTATGTACGGCTCTGAGGATAGGGATCGGAATATATAGTAGATTCAAATAAGACTGAGATGCTAAACGCCACAGTAAGAGCGGATAATTTCATCAAGAGACGTGTCAATAGGAGCGTACATTCTAGCTCGTTTCAAGGCACTAAAGTCATGCTCAATATCATTTAAATCAGGAGAATACTTTGGCAAAAAAAGAACTTCATGACCTGCTTCTTTAGCCAATTCTTTAATGGCAGTTTTACGATGAATAGGAGCATTATCCATTATTAATATTGATGGAATGTCGAGGGAGGGTAGTAAATATAATTTTAACCATCCTTCAAAGCCTTCTGCATTCAAACTCCCAGTAAAAACCATCGGTGCAATCAAATCTTTTTTTCCCTTTCTTCTCCCTGCTACTAGATTTTCTCTGACTCCCCTTTTTCCTTGTCTATCTCCATAAACTTTTTTTCCTTTTTTTGACCAGGCATAAATACAAGCCTGGATTGCTTCGAATCCAGATTCATCTATGTAAACTATAGCTTGACTACCATAGAGCTTGATTAGTTCTCTTAACATTCTATAGTACTTAACTCGTTCCTCCCGGTTTCTTTCTCGATAACATAGTTCTTTTTTTTTCTGTTTATTTTCATTTTCTTTAATGCGTAATATACGGCACTCGGCCTCACTCCAAATTTCTTGGCTCTGTCTATCAATCTTGCATCGGGATTTTCTTCTACGTCTTTTTTTAGAGCTTCCCAGTCTAATTTCCTATGGCGACGCTCTACTTTTGTTGGGCTTAAATCTACTCTATTTAACCATCTGTATATCGAGACTTTTCCTATTTTATATATCTTGGAAGCCTCAGTTATTTTTCCTCCAGCTTCTATATAAGCTACTACTCTTTGCCTCAAATCTAAACTGTAAGCCATTGTTTAAACCTGTTCATCTTGTACACCCCATGATTTTACATTAAATTCTCTCATCGCTAATTGAAATGACTATAACTAAAACTTGCTCCTTTACCCGATCGTTAGATACTCTGTTTAGGTAGCAAAAGCGTAGCAGCGTTACCCATTGTTTTAAAGTATTGAAGGAATTTCTGATGACCTATGACAACACCGATCCCAAACAACATTCATCTTTAAAAGTTATCTATCGTTTTTTGGGAGGGGCTACAGTTGGTGCTCTTGTACTGCTAATTCCTGTGACATATTCGACATTTGACAATTTTGGACTTGTTCAGGTAGGTGTTGCATCATTGCTAGTTACATTATGTGGCTTACTGTCAATTGTTTGGGGTGAAAAATTTATTGACGTGGTAATGCGAATGCTGAATGGTACTGGTCTCTAGGCGAGTGCGATCAAGTAGTTCATTTAGACTAATTGCTAGGTTGTTAACGCCAATTTCCGCAGATCCCCTGCCATCGATTCACCCCCAATAGCCTAAAATGAAGCCTGTTGCCCCAAGAAGCTTTTTCGCTATGGATTTTTTGGAATTTATCACCGCCTGGGAAGGAAAATGGCTTTCCCAACGTACTAATTATAGTTTTGAGCAAAATGAAGCGGGCAATGCCAAATCCGATGTGACGGTGCAAAGGTGGGATAGTCAAACTGAGCTTGGGCGATCGCTCCTGGAGCGGGCCGGGTTAAAAAATCAAGGGGAGTTAATCCTGCTACAACTGAGTTGGGATAATTCCGTAGACTGGGGCAAGTCCAAACAAAAGGGCACCATCTATTATGGCTTTTTACCCGATGCTGACCATGGAGATCGGGGTCAACTATGGCGGGGCACAACGAATTCCAACTTGGCTTTCCTAAGGGGTGATTATCATTTAGGTTCTGATGAATGTTTGACCCTAAATCTAGGGGATGGGGAGACTAGTTTAACGGAAAGGCATTGGTATGCTAGTCCTAATCTCCGACTCCGCACCAGTTTGATCCAGCAGGGAGAAGGTTATAGTCATAGTGCCTTCTATTCTGATATTCGTCGTTTGCCTCCGGCAGAGTAACAGTTATCAAGTACAAGTAATAATTATCCTCAACCCGAACCGATTATTCCATGGCATTTTTTAAAGAAGACCCGGCTTTGGGGGATATGGCCCAGGCTATTCTCGAAACTACTTGGCAAACTTTCCCCCAACTTCAGCGGGATCAAATTGCCTTGACTTGGTTGGTTTATGACGCTCCAGTGGTGGTTAATACCGGGGGGGCGATCGCCGCCAATGAGTTTTGGCAATATCCGGTGCGGGGTTTTAGTTATCGGGGCATTGAACGTATTTATCCCGCCAGTGTGGTGAAATTGTTTTACCTGGTGGCCATGGCGGAATGGTTGGAAGGAGGCATGGTGAATGATTCCCCGGAGTTGGACCGGGCCGTGCGGGATATGATTGTGGACTCCAGCAACGATGCCACTAGCTTAGTGGTAGATATACTCACTGGCACCAGCAGTGGGCCCATGTTACCCCCCGGACCCTTTGAAACTTGGCAGCAACAACGCAATATTGTGAACCGTTATTTTCAATCCTTGGGCTGGGAGGAGTTGCAGAATATTAATGTCAACCAAAAGACCTGGGGTGATGGTTACTATGGCCGGGAAAGGGCCTTTGTGGGGGAACTTTACGAACAGCGCAACATGTTAACCACCAATGCTGTGGCCAGGTTATTACACAGTATCATTGGCGGGGTGGCGGTGTCCTCAACCCGTTCCCAACAAATGATGCAATTACTTAAACGAGATTTAACGGCCGCTCCGGCTCCTTTGGGGGAAGATAACCAAATTACCGGTTTTCTCGGTGAACCATTGCCTAAAGATGCCCAAATGTGGTCTAAGGCCGGTTGGACCAGCCAGGTGCGCCATGATTGTGCCTACATTGAAATTCCCCACCAGAGTCCCTATCTTTTGGTGGTGTTCACGGAAAATTCTGCCCTCGCTGGCAATCGCCGCCTATTGCCGTTTATTTCCCAAGCCTTTGCCAATGCCCACTAAATCAGAGCCATGGCTGCCGATTTTGAAACCTCTAATCGACGCTGGTTAGATAAACTTCCCAGGAATTTAACCGATAGCGCCCGTTCTCTCCATCCCCGTACCCTTGTGGCGGCCATTGTGGTGGGGCTGATTACCGGTGTATTGGGGGCCGGTTTTAAATCCGCTGTGAACAATATGCTCCAGTGGCGATCGCAATTAGCACAAATACTTGCCCCCATACCGCCCTTGGCTTGGCTGGTCACCGCTCTGATCAGTGGTGGCATGGTAGCCCTCAGCTTTTGGTTAATGAAACGTTTTGCCCCGGACACCAGCGGCAGTGGTATTCCCCAAATTGAAGGGCATTTGGAAGGGAAACTTCCCCTGGTCTGGCAGAGGGTCTTGCCTATCAAATTAGTGGGGGGATTTTTATCCTTGGGAGCTGGTATGTTGGCGGGATTTGAAGGGCCAACGATTCAAATGGGGGGAAGCATTGGCCAGATGACTGGGGGGTGGTTCAAGGCAACTCAAGAGAATCAACGAATTTTAATTGCAGTGGGAGCCGGGGCCGGTTTGGCCACCGCTTTTAATGCGCCCCTGGCAGGGGTAGCTCTGATTGGGGAAGAAATGCATCCTCGTTTTCGTAGTCAAACCTTGGCGTACCATAGCCTACTATTTGGCTGTGTGATGGCCACTATTATTCTCAGAATGATTCGAGGGCAGTCCGCCATCATCAGCTTGACTGAGTTTAAACGGGTTCCCCTGGATTCCCTCTGGATGTTCATTATTTTGGGGATTTTATTTGGGGTGATGGGTTACACCTTCAACCGGGGTCTATTCAAAGTACTAGACTGGTTCGATCGCCTGCCGCCCCTAGCAACTAAATGGAAAGGGTTTTTGCTCGGTTCCATCATTGGCATTTTGTCCCTATTTCCCCTACCCCTCACCGACGGGGGAGACAATGCAGTGCTCTGGGCTTTTAACAGTCAATCCCATTTTTCTACACTCATACTGGTGTTTTGTGGCAGATTTTTGTTAACCCTGATCTGCTACGGCTCCGGGGCAATTGGCGGTATTTTTGCCCCCATGTTGGGCATTGCTTCCATTGTCAGTGTAGCCATGGCGAGACATTTCCATTTACTCTTTCCCAGTCAAATTCCTGAACCCGCTGTAATGGCGATCGCCGGCATGGGAGCTTTAGTAGCGGCAACGGTGCGAGCCCCATTAACTGCAATTCTGTTAACCATAGAAATGACGGACAACTATTTTGTGATTTTGCCTTTGTTAGTTACCTGCCTAGTGGCCAGTGTGGTGGCGGAAGCATTGGGGGGTAAACCCATTTATACAGTCTTGCTAGAAAGAACTTTAGCTAAACAAAACCGTGGCTAAGATTTATTGTCTTGACCCCGATTCTTTTAGCGAAGGAAAATCTGGCCTCCCCTTTGAACCTTGGGTAAACCCGTGGGGTCTAAACCCCCGTAACCGCCAAAGAGGTAGGTTTTGTTGGTTAAGCCCTTAGTCAATCCAGCGGTAGAAGAAAACGAAGCTAGCATGATCCAGCGAAGTCAGCAGGGTGATGCTGAGGCCTTTCGTCAACTTTATCGTCGGTACCAGGCTAAAGTACGTTCTACCCTTTATCAACTTTGTGGACAGCATCAACTCGATGATCTAGTTCAGGAGGTCTTTTTCAAAGTGTGGAAAGGATTGCCCAAACTCCGCAATCACAATTTTTTTGCCACCTGGCTTTATCGCATTACTTGGAATGTGGCCCAGGATGCCCGTAAACAATTGGGGCGATCGCGCCAACGGATTCATCAACCCAGTACTGCCTTAGCCGACAACGAAGGGGAAATATCCCTGCAATTGTCTCGGCCCGAGGACAGTCCCGATCTGTTGCAACTCCATTACCAGGATTTGGTGCAGCAAGGCTTGGCTACCCTCAGCTTTGAGCATCGCACGGTGTTGGTGCTCCACGATCTGGAGGATTTGCCCCAAAAGACCATTGCGGAGGTACTAAATTTGCCTGGGGGTACTATCAAATCCCGTTTATTCTATGCTCGGCGGGCCATGCGGGAATTCTTGCAGCAACAGGGAGTTCAAGATGTCTTTTAACCCTTTTAATACCGATCAAGAGACAAAACTGAAGCACTTTTTGCAGGCCCATCGCCCAGGGGTTCCCGCTCCCTCGCCGGCACTAGAGGAGCAGATTTTGCAACGGATCAAGCAATGTCCCCGCCGTTCCTTGACCCCTAGTTTGTCTTGGCAATGGCTGGGGGGAGGAGTTCTACTCTTCGGCCTAGTGGGGGCAGGGCTTTTCGGTTGGCGATCGCCGATGCAAACGGCCGAAGAACCGAACATGGCGGAACTGGAAGCTTTCCTCCAGGAAACTTGGTCTGGCTCCATCTACCCCGACAGCGTCAACGGAGCTAACCAGGATTGGTGGTTACTAAGCGATCCCCCACGGGAATAAGACAATTTGTACTTTTCAATCACTTTTCAGTTAATTTTCTGAGGAACTTGCTCATCATGAAAAACATTATTATCGCCGGTTTGCTTAGCGGTTTAGCTTGTACTGTCAGCACCATGCCCGCCATGGCCCAAAATCAAAATCTGGATTTACATTGGCAAAGTGGCGATACCAGCGAGCAAATGCTAGCCCAATGGGGCTGGGGCAACAAAAAAGGTGGCCAGGGCCAGTGGATGGAATCCCTTGATTTAACTGATAGTCAAAAACAACAACTGGAAGCCATTCGCCAAAAATATCAAGGCCAAATGCAATCTCTGTCGGAGCAAATGCGTACTAGCCAAAATGAATTACGCACTCTGATGTCTGGCAATGGCAGTGACAGCGAAATCCGCGCCAAACACAACCAGGTGGCTAATTTGAGGCAACAACTGGGGGAACTGCGCTTCAACAGTATGCTGGAAAGCCGTCAAGTATTGACCCCGGAACAACGGCAAAAATTTTCCCAATTAATGCAGGAGCGTCGCAATAGTCGTCAAGGTCGCCGGGGCATGGGCAACCAACAATAAATCAGCGATTATTTGACCAATTGATAACGCCGTTTAAATTCCCGTTGTTGCTGATTGTGGTCCACTATGGGTTCTGGATAATTGACCGATCGCCGTGACCCGGGGGTAAGTTTGCCGGTTAACAAGTCCCCCGTGTCGAACCGGGCCAACTGGGGCAACCACGTGCGGATATATTCCCCCTCTGGGTCAAACTTTTGGGCTTGGGTATGGGGGTTAAAAATCCGTAGGGGTTTGGGGTCCATGCCGCTGGAAGCACTCCACTGCCAGCCTCCATTGTTGGCCGCTAGGTCTCCGTCGTAGAGGGTCTGCATAAAATACAGCTCTCCCCATTGCCAATTAAGAATCAGATCCTTAATCAAAAAACTAGCCACAATCATGCGGCAACGATTGTGCATCCAGCCCGTTTGATTCAACTGAGCCATCGCTGCATCAATGATCGGGTAACCAGTTCTGCCTTCGCACCAGGCTTGGAAATGGTCTTGGTTTTCCTCCCAGGGAAATTCCTGAAACGGCGATCGGTAAGGTCCCTGGGCCAATGCAGGAAAGCTGTAAAGGCAATGTTGGTAAAATTCCCTCCAGGCCAATTCCTGTTGCCAAGTTTCAATGCTAGCCCGGGCTTCCTCACTGCGGCTTTGCTCCCACGCTTCTAGGGTAGTCTGCCACAGGGTTCGTGGGGAAATCACACCAAATTTGAGAGCGGCACTCAGTTGAGAAGTGCCATCTAGGGCTGGGAAATTACGATTTTGCTGATATTCCTCCAACCCATGGGCCACAAACCAGTCCAATCTTTGCTCAGCTGCTTCTTCCCCCGGTGTTAATGGGAGAGGTTGATCCCAGATAAAACCTAAATCCGCTAACTGGGGTATGGCCAGGGGCTCTAAAGGAGCTAATTTTTCCTTTTCTGCTGGAGTTAAACCCTGTAAATCCTTGGGCGTGGGTACCGGACTTGTTTTGGGCAGTTGGGACCAATTTTTCCAAAAGGGAGTGTAAACCGTGTAGGGGCTGCCCGCTTGGGTCAGCACTTCCCCTGGATGGTGCATGAGTTGATCCCATTCCGTGGCGATCGCCAAACCCCTTTCCCGTAGAGCCTGGGCCACTGCTAAATCTCGCTTTTGGGCGTAGGGTTCCGTGTCTAAAGTCCAAGTAACACCGTGGGCACCTAAGGTATTGGCCAATTTGGGCAACAACTGCACCGGATCTGCTTGGAAAACCAACAACTCACTACCGAGGCGCTGGTAATGATCCTGTAAAGATTGTAGGCAACCGAGCAGGTAAGCCACCCGGGCCGGAGCCATATCTTCCGCTTGCAGAATTTTGTTATCCAGACAAAAGACACCGACAATTTTGGCAGTTTTTTGACGGGCCTTGGCCAAAGCTAAATGATCATTAAGGCGTAAATCCCGGCGGTGCCACAGCAAAATTAGGGGATGGTCAGACTGGTCAGACATGGGAAACAAAATCAACTGCCTCCCCATTGTGCCGTTTTCCCTAGCTTGTTACTAGGCAGGGGAGCTCAAATGGTTTTTCCAGAGAATTAGGGCATCCTCCCCATCGGGGTAATAACGTTTTCTGCACCCCGCCAACTGAAACCCAAATTGATGGTAAAGGTCCATGGCAGCCTGATTGGATGCCCTCACTTCCAAAGTAGCCCTTTCCAATTGTCGGTGTTCCGCCGTTGCTAAGAGGTTCTGAAGAAGGATTTTTCCCAATCCCTGCCGGCGATGGGCCTGGGCCACAGCTAACAAAGTGATGTGGGCTTCTTCTAAAATTTGCCAAAATGCCCCCATGGCCACCAAGTTCCCCCTGGCTATTAAACGAATTCCCAACAGAACACTGTGGTCACTGTCCCATTCCCGCTCGTAACCCGCTAACGTCCACATGCCCCCCAAACATTGCTGGTCTAACTGGGCAAACTGGGGCAGTTCTTCCCTGTGGGGCCAAAAAAGATCATATTTGGGGCCAAGAAGCGAAACCATCAAGTTTTTACCTGCTCTTGCAGTTTTAATTCCAATTCTTTCAGTTGTTGCCGTTGGGTTTCCAGCTCAATTTGTCGCTTAGTCAAATCTAGATTTTTAGCGGCCATTTCCTGACGCCAAGCTTCTACCCTCCTCTTTTCCTGTTTTACCAAAGAGGAAAGAGCTTGATCCGAGGAAAAACCATTGGCATTGGGGACAATTTCCAAAATTTCCAGTAGCCAGTCCAGCCCATCCCGAATTTGTTCTACTTGCTGGTCGGCATCGGTTTGAACCAACACCAAAGACCCCTCAGTCCAATGGTCTGGGTTGCCCAGGGGCAGGGTAAAGTTGCTCCTTTGCCAACACTGATGATTCTGGCAACTGGCCAAAACCGTTAGTTGATGACAATTTCCCTGCTGGTCAATGGTAATTTGGGCGAAGTGTAACATTATTTTCCCAGGCTCGGGCCCATAGCCTTATTTTCCACAGTTTAAGCCATTGTTTGCTCAAGCTATGGTGGGGTTTACCGAAATTAAACTCTAGGGGCGCACTAGTTCCTTCTGCACGGTGGAAGTGCTCTGGGGATTGGGGGTATCGGTGATGAGTCGGGCCCCCCGGCCTCTGGTGAAATAATTCCAACCCCATTGCAACATGACAATTAGTTTATTGTCGAATTCAATCAGGTAATAAACGTGGGCCCAAACCCAGATCATCCAAGCCACCAAGCCGGTAAATTGGGCAAAACCAAGGTCAACCACCGCTTTATTCTGACCAATCACCGCTAGACTACCGTAGTCAATGTAGCGAAAAGGAACCATGATTTGTTCTTTTTCCGCTAACCGGGCAGGAATGAGTTTGGATAAATAAGCTGCTTCCTGCATAGCCACGGGGGCCACACCGGGTAGGGGTTGATCACCTTGGTGGGAATAATTAGCCAAATCCCCCAGGACAAATATATTATCAAAACTGGCCACACTCAAATCCGGGTTGACCACTACCCGACCGGCCCGGTCTAACTCGGCCCCAGTGCGATCGCCAATGATTTTACCGAGGCTAGAAGCCCTGACCCCAGCGCCCCAGAGCACCGTTTTTGTCACAATGGTTTCAGTTTGGCCGTTGTTATGCACCGTCACCTGTTCCGGGTTAATGTCAGTCACCATTCTTTCAGTCAACACCGTTACCCCTAGGTCTTCCAAATCCCGTTGGGCCCTGGCCGATAATTGGGGTTTGTAGGGAGGCAGTACTCGATCAACCCCTTCAATGAGCAAAATTTTTGCCTGCCTAGTGTCTATGCGATGAAAATTATCCTTGAGGGAACTATGGGCAATTTCGGCGATCGCCCCTGCCAATTCCACCCCGGTGGGCCCCGCCCCGACAATGACAAAGGTTAACCAAGCCTGTTGTCTTTCTGGATTACTTTCCTTTTCCGCCGCTTCAAAAGCCGCAAAAATTCGTTGGCGTATGGTCAAAGCATCTTCAATGGTTTTTAAACCCGGAGCCAGGGCAGCCCAATGGTCATTGCCAAAGTAATGATGACTAACCCCAGTGGCCACCACCAGCCAGTCGTAGGCAATAGGGGCATGGTCCTCCAACACCACTTTTTGCTTATCGGGGTCGATGTCAATGACCTTATCCATCAACACTCGAATATTTTTTTGTCCCTTTAGTACTCCCCGCAACGGTGAAGCAATATCCGCTGGGGAAAGACTACCCGTGGCCACCTGGTACAACAAAGGTTGGAAAAGATGGAAATTCCGTTTGTCAATCAGGGTAATATCCACCGGCGATCGCCGTAAATTTTTTGCAGTGTAAAGACCGGCAAAGCCGCCCCCGACAATAACCACATGGGGACGACGGGGAGAGGTGGGGGAATTCATAGCAACGGCGAAAATATTACGATTTGTTAATGGTAATCATTTCCTTGGGGATTACCGGTAATGGTTGTTACAAAGATATCGATTATTCTTGGCCAAACCCTGACGTTGGAACGTGTTTGGAAAGTTTTATTCCATCCTCTAAATTAACTCACTAAGGCTCCGGCAATACTGGGGGACTTTCAGTCAGTGTCCCCCCAAATTTGGGGGTCAAGGGGGCTTTTAAACAGGCTCTTAGATTCAGTTTAATGGTCTTACTTTCGGCAATAAAATTATGCTCAATACTCCATTGCAAAGGTTTTTAATCACAGAAAAAAGCAGTTAGCCTTTATCAAGAATATTTCTTGGGGGAATGGGGTTGCCTTGGTAAAAAGATTGTTTAAATTTGCCCAAACCAGCCCAGAGTGCAAAACCTAAGCCAGTCAACACTGTCAAGCCCAATCCCAGAGCGAAATTAGGAGCTAAGCCTAAACTAGCCACTGGCAAGCAAACCAAGCAGATAATGGCGATCGCGAGGCTCCCGGTTTGAATTTTTTCAATGTTAGCAAGGGCATTGCGGCAACTGTGGCAATGTTCAGTGTGGGAATGGTAACGATCCATTAATTGCTCTACCGATTGGCGATCAGGTAACGGACTATCCCCAAAGGGTTTGACTTGATATTGCTCAATCCAACGGTGAAATTCCGCCACAAACAAATCTGCTTTAGTGGGTAAGTAACAATCTTTTTCATAATTGGGCGATCCGCCTTTGCCCTGCACAAATCTTTCTTGGAAATGGAGAAAAATTTGGTCATCTTCCAACACCCGGTTTTGTCCTAAATGGGAATACCAACGGGGCGTGAAACCAATTACTAACCGGGGAAACTTACTAGGAAATTTAAAAGGAAAACGGGCGAATAAACGACACTCCCCTGGGCGAATCGGAGTAGCGTAAACCACCGTTAAAGTTCGACCAAATTGCTTTGAAGTTAAATCATGCCACATCAACCCCGGCGCAATGAAAGTGGTGGTTTGCTTGCCCAACGTACCTTTTCTTGGTCCCTCTTCCCAAATGCCGGTAAATCCCTGACGATCGCCATGGATAATCTCCAAATCCACCGGACTAACGTTACTGCGTTTACCAACGGTTTTATGGTGGGTGTAGGGAATATGGCTCGAATCCAACACATTTTCCATCAGGGTAAAGGCGTCGTAGGGCAAATCCCGAAAAGTATTGAGACAAACCCATTCAGACTGATCCCCATCCAACACATCCACCAAGGGGAGGGCAACTTTTTCTGCTTGATCAGTTTCCCCAGGAAAAGCAAAGAGCAAACCTTGAGCCACTTGGGTTGGCAGGGAACGCACACAGGCCCGTTTACTGGTGTGGGCTTGGCCTCCGGTATGTTGTTGAGGAATCGCTTGACATTGCCCTGATCCCGCAAAAGTCCAACCGTGGTAAGGACATTCCAACTGGCCAGCCTTGTTAATCCTACCTTCCGAAAGGGGGGCCAAACGGTGGGGACATTGATCGGCGTAAACCCGCCATTGTTGACTATTCGCTTCCCACCAGATCACCAAATCTTCTCCCAGCAGGGTAAAACGAGTTGGTTTGCGTTTGTCCAAATCCTCCTCGTAAGCCAGGGGATACCACACGGCCCGACAATCAAATTTGCTTTGGTCTAGTCCCCCTGCTGGAAAGGGAGCGTTGGCAACTGGAGCTTGGGCAGAGGAGGTTAACAAACTGGTCATAGGAAGAATTAGTGGATTCTCAGTCAGGGCACAGCCATAACCATTGGTGAATTATTAAGAATTGTAACGATTATTTCCAGTCTTTGGCTCCATTAAAAAACGACCGCCTCTCGCAAAAAGTTGAGCATGGCGATCGCCGTTATTGGAGTTATTAGTTCAGGAATCCCGAGCCATCGGGCAAGCAGGAATACCGGAATCTGACTAGTATTCTACTCTCGTATTTCCAAGGGTTGGGGGCAAATTGAACTCAAGCAGGGCAAGGAAATTTTTTCCACCATGGGGGTAAAACCGAGCCATTGGTGGGAAAGCTCCGCAAACTGTTGGGGGCAGCCACTGACAGTGAAACGGGTGGCAATGGACATTTCCGAATTCCGCAGTCCCATCACTTCCAATTCCTGACGGGCCGCTTTGACCACATGGCTGGCCGGGTCTACTAGGCGGATATGGGAAGGCAAAATCTGCTGAAAGACGGGGGTTAAATGACGATAGTGGGTACAACCAAATACCAGGGTGTCAATGTCTGCATCCAGAAGGGGTTGTAAATAGCCCTTGGCCACCTCTAGGGTGTAGGGGTCATGGAGGCGGTTTTGCTCAATTAGGGGCACAAATTCTGGGCAGGCCATTTGCCAGACCAATGCATCAGGGGTGATCTCGTGGATGGCATGGCGATAGGCGTTGCTGGCCGCAGTGGCGGGGGTAGAAATAACACCGATGCGCCGACCTTGACGCACTGCCGCCCGGGCCCCGGGGAGAATCACTCCCAAAATTGGCATATTGAATTCCTGTTGCACGGTTTCCAGGGCCAGAGCAGAACTGGTGTTGCAGGCCATGATTACCATTTTCACTTCCTCTGCTGCCATCCAAGTAAGGATTTCCCGGACATATTGGAGGATTACTTGCGGGGATCTTTTGCCGTAAGGTAGCCGTGCCGTATCGCCAAAATAAAGAATTGACTCTTTAGGTAATTGTCGATACAGCTCACGTAGAACGGTTAACCCACCCACACCACTATCAAAAACGCCAATTCGGCTACGCTGGGGCTCACGCATTTTGTATGGAACTATACCTGTTAATTAAGGAAAGATGCTTGTCATTGAAACACGAATAATAGATGAAGTAAATAGGTTTTGGTCACCATATCCTTCATATAAGTCAAGTTTCTCTGAATTTGAATTCTATGGACGAATAAGTCCTACCTTTGTTGCAGATACTCCAAAACTCCCCTGGCGATCGCCTGGGCCATCTGTTGCTGAAAATTGGGATCCGTAAGTTTGTAATTGTCTTCATTGCCGGTGACAAAGCCCATTTCCACTAGGGTGGAGGGCATGCGGGAATTCCGTAGAACGTAGAATCGAGCCTGGCGTACCCGGCGGTCCCGCACATTCAGGGAATTAACCACATTGCGATGGATTGCTTGGGATAGACCTGCATTACCATGGTAATAAATCTCAAAACCATTCACATCGGGACGGCCCATGCCCATGGAGTTGGCGTGAATACTGACAAATAAATCCGCTCCGGCTCGGTTGGCCATGTCGGTACGGCCCTGGAGGCTAATGAAATAATCCCCCGTGCGGGTCATCAACACCCGGACCCCCTGTTGCTCCAAATATCGTTGCAAGTATTGGGAAACAGCCAGGACTACATCTTTTTCTTGCACGCCTCGGATACCTATCGCCCCGGGATCCTTACCTCCATGGCCGGGATCCACCACCACCAAACGGCCTCCCCGAGGAACGGATGGTAAATTACCGGCAGGGGGATTGCTCCACTCCGGGGGAAAACTGGGGGTGGCATTGGCCGGCGGGGGCTGGACAGCAATGGAGATTTGATCCCCGCTATTCCCTCTGGGTGGATTGTTAGCAGGTAAATTTCCCGTAGGACGACTGGCAGTGGTATCGGAGATCAATTCCAGGGCATAAAGACTGCCCCCAGAACGGAACAGACGGCCAAAGCGACGGCCAGTGTTGGGCCGGACCAGAATTAAAACTGAATCGTTCGTTTCCTGACTAATATTAAGCTGATAAAGGGGGCCCCCAGTGGCCAACTCTGGACTTTGGAACTGGGGAGACAGTTGGGCCCGGTCTAAACGAATTTCGTAGTTACCGGTTAAACGATTGAAATTCCCCCTAGCATTAATTTGGCGATCGCCCCGGATGATCAATTGGCTATCATCCCTGGTCACTTCAATGGCAGTGATATTGGCGAGATTGCGGTTGGAAGCCTGACTTACTAGGCGATCATTAGGGCTTCTATTACCAGAAGAACTAGGGGAAGAATTGGAAGTGTTGTTACTGACCGGAACGGCCGCCGATCCAGGCGCTGGGTTAGCCCCCCCAGACCGGCTAATCTGCTTTGGGAGCAGCACTACGCCTCCCCCAACCCGACTATAGTAAGCATTCCAGCCGCCCCCACTGTCCGCCAGGGCCAGGGAAAGGCGGGGATTATTGGGATTATCGGAAAACTTAATTTCTTCAACACCGTATTGTCCCACGGGCAAAGACTGCCCCACCAAACTTTCTGGCAGCACCGCCCCATTGAGCTCAAAGTTAACCGTGGATTGGCGAGCATTGGGTTGGATGCGGATACCACTGTTATCGCCATTTTTATCCAGACGCACAAAAAGTCCGTTGCCAGTGACCTGTAAGTACTGCTGACCGGTGCTGGGGGGGTTAGCGGCACTCAAATTCTGAGTAGGCAGAGAAGATCCGTCGGGATTGGGACCAGGGGCATTATTGTTGCTGGCGGGAGCCAATTCTGGGGTAGGTAATTCCACCACCCATTGAGTCGGGGTAATGCCCCGGACTTTAACCTGTTGGGGATCAACGGTGTAGCCCGCATCCAGTTCAATCACCACCCTGGTGGTAAAACTATCCGGTTCACCGATGCGAATTTCCCTTACCCTTCCCCCTCCAGCTTGCCTGACGGTGGGGCCCCTCAAGGTTGTACCGGGCAAATCCACCACAATGCGGGTGGGATTGGGGATCAGTTGGGCTGTGGGCTGAACCCGGGAATCGGTGTAGAAAGTCAGCCGATTCTGGGACGCATTGAAATTCCAGTTAACTAACTGCCCCGCCATGGCTGGCAGACTGGTTAACAAGACCGACAGAAAGGTAAGAGCAAAACCAGGCAATCTTGACATAGGGACTTCTCAACTCAATAAACCGCTAAACCAACCTGTTGCCTTCCCCCGGATGACCCGTCTAGGGCATGGGGGTGGTAATAGGCCATTCAGCGGATTGTTAGGGGCCGCCGCCAACGGGAACATTAATCAAAACGGTGTGGCGTATAGTCTTGGGAGATAGTAACCGCAATACAGTTCCCAAAGCAAGCAAGCAGAGCCTTTCGGGCCCCGAGCAGCCCTTTCCCCCCAGCCACCATTTCGGCGATCGCCAGGGAAGGCAGGTTTTTTAGACGACGTTTCCCTCAGGAAGGTTCATTTTTGAGCCAATCCCCCAGGGGGCGGGTCAGCCAATTCAAGCCCACAGTCAGTTGATGTTGCCAAGTGGGAAAACGGTAGAGATAGACCAAACGACGAGCCAACAAGGCGGCGGGGCCACTTAATTTAATGCCCAAACCACTCAGCACAGCGCCATCGGTGCCCAGGGCCAACATTTCCCCTAGGGGTTGATAACGACAGGGCAGCAGGGGACGGCCGGTTAAGTTAGCCCAAATGTTCCAGGCACAATAGTCCGTCTGTTGGAAGGCTCCTTGGGCCGTGGTGGGAATTAATTGTCCACTAGCATCCCGACCTTCGGCTCCGTCCCCCAAGGCAAAAATGTTAGTTTTTCCTTCCACCTGTAGTTGGGCATTGGTTCTAAGCTGGCCTTGGTCGTTATGGGGCAGGGCTAAATTACGAATCAAAGGAGAAACGGTGGTGCCCACAGTCCAAAGCACCAAGTCCACTGGAATTACATCTTCCTGCTCTCGGAACTGGAGGGTGACATCGGTGGCGGTGATGGCGGTAACGGTGGTTTCCGTATCCACCCAAATTCCCTTGGCGGAAAGACTGGCCTGGGCCTGTTGACGATTGAACTCCGGGGACATGGCTAAAATTTCTTTGCCCCGCTCAATAATGCGGATGCGGCCCCGTTCCCCTAGGCGATCGCCGAGTTTGGCCGCTAATTCCACCCCGCTGTAGCCCCCACCAACAATAGCAATACGAATTTTCTCTGCGTCGGCTTGTTCCAGTGATTTTAATTTTTGCTTGAGTTTATAGGCATCTTCCAGGGTGCGGAATCCCAAACCATAATCCTTTAGCCCCGGCAGATTTGGCAGGGGAGTTTGGCCCCCCAGGGCAATGACTAACTGATCAAACGCTAAACTTTCGGTGCCCTTGTCCTGGTCATTTAACAACACTTTTTGGTGGTCAAAATCAATGGCGGTCACTTCCGCCTGACGAAAAATTACCCCCGATTCCGCTAAAAGTTCTACAAAAGGAGGGGCAATTTCCCAAGTTTGCATTTCCTCTGTTACCAGTTCGTAGAGGAAAGGGGCAAATAAAAACCGATCCCGTTGGTCGACGAGGACAATTTCCGGTGGGGTATGGCCCTCCCAGGATAGTTGACCGAGGCGTAGAGCGGTGTAAAGTCCGCCAAATCCTCCCCCTAAAATACAAATCCGTGGTCGAGCGTCCGTCATAATCTCTGCCAGTGGTGAGGGCTTGTTACATTTTGTAATCAAATTGCTCCTATTCTAGCCGTTTGAGCATGGCGGCGCGGGCTTGTTGGGCGAGGCAGTCATCCAAGGGAGTTAACTGCACCGAATCCTGATACTTCTTCTCCAACGCCGTGCGGATTAACCAATCAGCTAAAAAGGGATTTTTGGGCAACAGAGGGCCATGGGAGTAAGTGGCGATCGCCTTTTGGTGGAAAGCCCCCTCAAAGCCATCTTCGCCGTTGTTGCCATAGCCGGTTTTAACCTTACCCAGGGGAGAAACGGTTTGGAGATAGGTGCGGCCGCCATGGTTTTCAAAGCCAATGACAATGGGAGTTTCCCCGGTCATAGCCTGTAATTCTTGCCGGAGGGGTTCAGCGGTAATTTCAAACACTACGTTACCAATGCAGCGTTTTGCTTCTGGTCCTGGATGTTTACTGACCATATCCAGCAGTCCCAAACCCTGAATGCGTTGCCCTAAGGCAGGCTCGTAATAATGCCCCAGCAGTTGGGGAGAACCACAGGTGAATACTCCGGGAATGCCATCGTCTAACTGATTTTTCAGCGCCTCTGCTTTGGATCCTTGCAAATCCCGCATGACAATTTCCTGTTGGCGATCCTGGGCCCCGCCCCCCACAATTAAGTCGGCTTGGAGAAACAGTGCCGCCTCGCTGGTCTGTTCCAGGGGCAGAATTTTCACAGGGATATCCCGCCATTGACAACGACGTTGGATGCAAATGACATTGCCCCGATCGCCGTAGGTGCTCATGAGTTTGGGATAAAGCCAGCCGATTGTTAATTCCATACTTTATTTTCATTGGGGAGAGATTAATCCCTGGGAGCAAGACACGGTTCGGATGTAAATCTTGGCACCACTGACTACAATAGTCGAGAAAATCTTCCCATTTTCCCTAGGCATTTTCCATGTTGCCGTTGATTTTACCCGCTCTCCTTTCCCTCTCCCCCGCCGCCCATCCCTTGAATCCTCACCCCAATGCCATGGTTGCTTCCATAAATTACACTGACCTCAGCTTTGAACAGGCCATTGCCCATAGCCAGGCATTATTGCTAGAAATTGCGGCAAATAATCTTACTGACCAGGAAATGACCACGGCGATCGCCAATTTGGTCGCCACTGAAAACGGGGCCCGGGGATTTTTTGTTACTTTTCTCACTGCCCAGAATTTTTCCCTGGCGGATCAACCAAACCCGGCCTTAATGACCGCTCTAGGTTCCTCTCCGGCGATCGTAGGAGAACTTTTGGTAAAAAATCTGGCCATGGCCACCGCCACAGCAATTCTCCACCAAAGAGCGGGGGACGGGGAGGCGGCCCAGGGTTCCCAGCAGGTGGCCCAACGGACTCAGACCTTAATCAACGAGCTATCCCTACCCGGCTTACCAGAAAAATTGACCGAGTTGGAACAGAGTTTAGACGGCCCCGGGCCCTACGAAGCCTTTTTGCAACGGTGGAACTATGACCAAGAGCAGCGGGAAGCCATTCGCCAGGCGATCGCCCAGGTTAAATAGTTACCCCAAAATGGATTGAGGCCGAGGGTTAGGACTACGGCAAGTTATCCGCTCCGGCCCATTTGTCTGATTGGAAAAAAAGGGAAAATTTTTCGTCAGGGGTTGACAATCCCCGGCACAACTGATGTAATGGTAAAAGTCTGAAAAACCTGGGTCTGTAGTTCAATTGGTTAGAGCACCGCCCTGTCACGGCGGAAGTTGCGGGTTCGAGCCCCGTCAGACCCGTTAAAAGAGAGCAATAATCCTTCAACGAGCCCCCCTGAGTCTTTCCACTATTTTGCTTTCGGCTGCCAATCTTTGATATTCCAAGTGGGACGATCCCAGGGAGTTAACGCCACCCCATCCAGGCGATCGCCTACTCCCACCACACTGGCTCGATGCACCACGGGTACCAAAATATAATCATCCACTAACAAATCGTTCATTTGAATGAATAGTTGTTGGCGCTTTTCCGGGTCCAGTTCAGCCACTGCTTTTTGCCAGAGTTGGTCGTATTCGGCACTACAGTAACGCCCATAATTGTCCCCACTCCATTGATTCTCGGCGGTGGGAATGGCCCCACAGGTGAAGGTTTGCATATATTTGCTCGGATCCGGGTTAGTGTTGCCCGTGGTGAACATAGACAAATCCCCCTGAAATCGTTCCAAAGTATCGGGGTTGGCCGGATCACCGGAAAAGAACACACTGGGGTCAATGCTTTTCAGTTCTACCCCCACGCCGATCGCCTGGAGAGTTTGTTTAATTACCTGTTGGGTCTTTTGCCGCAGGGGATTAACGCTGGTTTGGAATACCATTTGCAACTCAATGCCATCCTTGTCCCGAATACCGTTGCCGTTGCTGTCCTTCCAACCCGCTTGGTCGAGTAATTGCTGGGCTTCGGTGGGATTAAATTGGAAACTCGTATTTTGGGAAGCATACTGCTGGGGTAAAACCAGAACGTTGGCCGTGGGCTGTCCGGTGACACCATAGAGTTGCTTGGCAATTAAATCCCGGTCAATGCCTAGAGTTATAGCTTTCCTCACCAAGGGATCCTGCAAAAAGGGATGGGGAAACTTCACCGAGGAGCGATCGCCATTGGTGCGCGCAGGATCGGGATCGCTGAGATTAAATATTACCCGTTCACTCAAACTGCCTAAATCTGCCACAATTTCCCCTTTGCCGCCTTGGGCCAAGGACTGGAGGATATTGTCCTCCACCTGTAAATTGAGGGCAAAATCCGCATCCCCAGTTTGCAGTACGGCCCGGGCCGCGGAGGTAGCATCTCCCCCACCCTTAATTTCCACCTGTTGGAAACCGATATTTTTCCGGTCTCGATAATGGGGATTAACTTCATACAACACCACATCCCCTGGTTTAAAACTGGTGACCCGATAGGGCCCAGTACCGATGGGCAACAGATTTGCCGGTGCCTGCCGCGCCTTTTCCCCGACAAAATCTTTATAAATGTGCTGGGGCAAAATCATCCCTTCACTGCCCACAAAGGGTAAAAACCAAGCTGGGTTGGGTTCCTTAAAGGTTATTTTGACTGTATTTTTGTCCAACGCTTCCACCTTGGCGATCGCCTCATAGGTACCAGTGCTGGTGGCCCCAGTTTTGGGATCACTGAGGAATTTGTAAGTGAACGCCACATCCTCCGCCGAGAAGGGTTGCCCATCAGACCAGAGCACATCAGGCTTTAACTTCCAGGTGACGGACAAACCATCCGCCGCCACGCCGCCATTTTCTACGCTGGGAATTTCCGCCGCCAAAAACGGGACTAGGTTGCCTTCTTGGTCAAAACTTGCCAGGGGTTCCAGGGCAATACGACTAGCTTCCGCATCCTTAAAGCCCGTAGCCAAATGGGGATTTAAAATCGTGGGAGCCTGCCAAGAGAGAATTTTCAGGGTTTCTTGACCATTCTGCTGAGAGTTACCATTGCCGACATTGGGGCTACCACAGGCAAACAATAATAAGGGCAACAGCCCCCCAATTAGTTTTTGGCAAGAACGAGACTTAACGGTGGCGGGAAGATTTAGCAACACAGGCAACAGGGATAATCAAGGCTTAATTTCGCTAGATTGTCCCCTGATTAGAGTCTGTTTGCAAAGTTTTGGCCTTTGATCTCCGTCATTCCGGTTCAGCTCCGGTAACTTTTCTCCCCTAACGATCTTGGTAGCCCATGCCATTGGCCTCCGCATAGCGCTCCATGAAACGGATAAAGCGTTCCCAATGATCATTTTTAACTAGGTCAAAACTGCACTGGGCACCCCGCAGTTCATCCCCTTCGTCTCCACCAAAAATAAATTTTACTGACGATGGTTCAATTTCCATCGCCCCCTCTTCGTCAGCAAGACGTAAATGGCCGTTAAACCTTTGGGTAAAACTCTGAAACTTTTCGATCGCCTGGAGACGTTCAAAGGTCATCACCACAGTGCGAGCGCCGGTAGTAGAATTGCGGCGGAGGCTGACATTGCTGAGTTCTTCGGGGAGATCAGCAAAAAATTCGATGGTGGGAGTGAGGGTCATCATGATTCACACCGGAATGGGATTTCTTTGATCCTAACAACTTTTACTAGAGCCGGTCAGGACAGTTTAACTACTACCGGAGGGGTGGAAGGTCTGTGATCCCCGGTCGGAGTTTACCCAAGGAGCGGAGGGGTTTGCGCTGTGGCCCATGTCTCCGTTGGGCTTGGACAAATAGTTCATTGCCAACCTTGCCCGATCGCCAAGGAAGCCATAAATTGAAGGGGTCTTAATCTTGACCAATTACCGGAATTTTCTCATGGGTGCGCTATTGGCTGTGTTGCTATCGGGGATGGTTTGGTTTGCTGCCCTACCAGGCTTTGAACAAATCTTTGCCGGCTCCCCACCGGAAAACTTAGGGATCACAAGTGGACAATTAGCCCCCTGTCCCGACATGCCCAATTGTGTGAACAGTCAAATTAGTGCTGATTCTATCCACGCCATTGAGCCCCTCCATTACCAAGGAGATTTGGCCAATGCCCGTAATTTGTTAACGGAAATTTTGGGGGTAGTGCCCGGGACTACCATTGTGCAATCCCAAGATAATTACATTCGGGCAGAAGTCCGCAGTCGTTTGATGGGTTTTGTCGATGACCTCGAATTTTATTTCCCTGGCGATCGCCCTGTGATTGAAGTCCGTTCCGCATCCCGGTTGGGGGAATCGGATTTGGGGGTTAACCGCCGCCGTTTAGAACAAATCCGTTTGGCCCTAGCAGATCTAGAACAAGGCAATTAGAACATTGTTCAAAAACTAATCGCCGCAGTTTTCACAGACCCCATGGACGGTAATTTCATAACGTTCCGCCTTGAGTCCCACCCTGAGTTTGCCTAGGTCCACCGCTGGTAACTCCTCCCAATCCACATCCTCTATCGCCCCGCAATGACGACAACAAAAATGATGGTGGGGCTCCACATTGGCATCGTAGCGACAGACCCCTTCTTCCAATAGAACTTCCCGGATTAATCCCACAGATTGCAAAGCCTTGAGGGAACTGTACACCGTGGCCTGGGAAGACGTGGGGGCAGCTTGATTAAGGTCAAACAATAACTGTTCTGCGCTGGGATGATCCCGACGTTGGAGTAGATTGGCATAGACCCCATAGCGCTGGGGAGTAACCCGCAGCCCCCGCTCCTTCAGCGTTTGAATAATTTCTTCTCTGTTTAAGGGCATACTGTTCCTCCTAACATCGGTGCGGCAACATTCGCTGATTTTTGATGGGTAAGTCCCTCTGGGCAAACCTCAGGAACCATGGGTCCTGGCCAGCACACCAATGATAATGATCCGCACTGTTTGGCTATAGTCTATCTAGCTTAACATTTTCTAGAAGGACTATTAGATAGAATAATTATAAAAAAAATATTAATTTTTAAGCTTGACTTATTTCTATCTCAGAACTATTCTGAGAAAAGAGGGCAAGCATTGATGAAAAATGCTCCATCCCCTCAGAAAAATTTAGTCGTTTAGATAGCCAGAGGTAACCATGACCCCCGAACGAGTTCCCAGTGTAGTGTTCAAAACCCGTGTCCGTGACGAATCTGTACCTGGTCCCAATCCCTACCGTTGGGAAGACAAAACCACTGAACAAATCTTTGGTGGCAAAAAGGTTGTGCTTTTCTCCCTACCCGGTGCCTTCACCCCCACCTGTTCTTCTAACCACTTGCCCCGCTACGAGCAGTTGTTTGAAGAATTCCAAGCCTTGGGAGTAGATGACATCATCTGTCTATCTGTGAACGATGCCTTTGTTATGTTCCAATGGGGCAAACAAATTGGTGCCGACAAAGTGAAATTACTACCCGATGGTAACGGCGAATTCACCCGCAAAATGGGTATGTTGGTGGAAAAATCCAACCTCGGTTTCGGGATGCGTTCCTGGCGCTATTCCATGTTTGTCAACGATGGCAAAATCGAAAAAATGTTTATTGAGCCTGAGTTCGGTGACAACTGTCCCGTAGATCCCTTCGAGTGTTCCGACGCTGACACCATGTTGGCCTACCTCAAAGGTGCTGAAGCGCCCGGGGTTTCTGAGCCCGTTAAAGCTTTTGTCGGCTAAGTCTGTCAGAGCATTTCAATGTGATTACTTGACTGAAACCTAACGAATCAAAACAAGGCAGTGTTATTCCCTCAGAATGGCACTGTTTTTTTGCTCAAATTTTCCTCTGTTAAACCCCAATCACCTCCAACTTCTAGCCCCGCGGTGTCCGTTTCCCCTTGCACTATCAGGCCGTGACCCACAGATCCCAATTGCAAATACAAATAGCCCCTAGTGGTATCTCGGCAGTTGAGTTGTAAGCCCTGGGCGGTGGGAGTGTGGACTAAACTGCCTTTTTTATCTGTTTTTCCGGACAACTTGACCCAATACCTATCATTGCTGGCTTTTAATTGCCAACGGCCCCAGGGAGCTACTTGCCAAGTGACTGTGCCATGGCCCGGGCCAAATTCGTAAAAATTACCTTGGTGATGTAAGCCAATTAAAGCTACCTCTTCGGGGCGACCAAGAACAATCCGTTCCCCGCCAGCGGCAGTGACGCTCAGTCCTGGATGGTCAGGAAAATAATTTGCTTGGAGCCAAAACCAGCGGGAGGGAAAGGAGTGACCCCAATTTTTTTCGGCATAAACTAGGGCGTGGTCAAATTCATACTGTTCCCTCTGCCATTTCAGCCAGCCGTGCGCTCTACCTTGGGCTAAAAGAATTTGCCAACCGGGATCAAACAAGGGTAAAAAGGAAAGCCAACCCGCTGTAGCCCGAGGAAATCGGTTAGGACTCCCCCAAGTTACTTCCGGTTCTACGGTGAACTGCCAACGACAATGGCGATCGCCATGAATGATTTGTCCTTGGTGCTGATTTTGATGGATTTGATAACCTTCCTTGACCGTGGCAAAAAATTCTTCGGAGAGTAGGGGTTTCGCCTGCCTGTTATCCCTACATTTTCCCCAATGCCCTAGGGCAAACTGGCGAGGACTGGCCCAAAATTTTTTTACCGAGGGAAATGTCCGCCAAACAAGTTGGTCTTCCTGATTTTCTTGTTTTTTCGTAGCCGGCCCTAAAATTTGCACAGCACCGCCGCCGTAATGATGATCGCTAGCAGGATTTTCGATGGAGTACATAAAAGCAAAACTTTCCCCGGATTGGGGCAAAAGCAGGCGCACGTACCAACCTTCAAAGAAAGGTGATTGACCTTGCCAATGGTAACCACTGTGGGGCGGAAATTTCATGGAGATTGAGAGAATTTATGATGCTAATTGAAGAAGATACTAAATAGTTCTAAAAACCCTAAAAAATAGTATTAGAAAAATTAGGTAACCACAGAGCCAAGGGATACAGCAAGTACTCTAAGAAAAATAGCTTCCAAATAAACTGATAAAAACTAGCAATTTCGGTTTTGCTTTCTAAGTGTACATCTCGACTCCGCCACCAGAGTAAGGCTAATAAGCACAAATGGGAAACAATCAAGAAAGCAGTATTTAAAGGCATAGCCGCCCATAAGCCCCAGATTGCCATGGCTAAATAACAACCAGTGAGTAAAATTAAGGTTCCCCGAAAAACGTTTTGTTTGCCGATTTGCAAAGTTAAAGTTTGAATCTTAAATTGCCGATCGCCTTCCATATCTGGCACATCTTTAAAAATGGCGATCGCCACGGTGAAAACTAAGATAAATAAAGTCAAAACCCAGATGGGGGTTATTAAAGTGGGGGGATAACCTAAACCAATTCTAAAAAATAAAAATAAGCCCAAGTTAACCACAATTCCCCGCACCGTCAGAATACACAGGGCCGCCAGCAGGGAAAAGCGCTTTAACCTCACTGGCGGCACCGAATAGGCCGTGCCAATAATCAAACTAATGCCCACCGTTAGCCCCAGCCATAGCCCTAATCCCCAGGCGATCGCCAAGGAAGCAACGCCACAAAGTCCCACAATCCAACGGCCCTGGGCGATAGAAAAATCTCCGTTAGCTAGGGGCAAATTCGGCTTATTGATGCGGTCAATGTCCACATCCCACAATTGGTTGAGGCCGACAATGTACACATTACCCAACAGGCAGGCCAGCCAAGCGCCGAACACTAAATCCAGGGAAGCAGGGGAGTTAACTGAGTTTCCATCCCCGAGAATAGTTAACAGATACACAGCCCAGACGCTCAGAGTTGTACCAATGATGGTATGGGGGCGGGAGAAGCGCCAAAAAGCTTGGATAGTTGCCATGGCAATAATTTTGAGAAATGAAATCTCTTTGCAGTGTACCTAAACCCACCAAGGCCGGACCATTTTCCTGCCCTAATCCAGAGCAAAGGCAAAGTCCATTGCCCATCGACCCACATTTGGCTCGGTAACCTAGAATTGGAGAGCCTTATTCCATCACATTTCCATGTCCACCCCCGCCATCATTGCCCAGGACCTAAATTTTCAATGGTCTGCCGATCGCCCCGGTTTGCAAAACTGTAGTCTGGCGGTGCCCCAAGGTCAGTTTTGGATGCTGTTGGGCACCAATGGTAGTGGAAAATCTACCCTATTAAGGTTATTGGCGGGACTCCTCACCCCCCAATCCGGTCTGGTGAAACTGGCCGAACCCATGGGCTTTGTTTTCCAAAATCCTGACCATCAATTAGTTATGCCCACCGTCGGGGCCGATATTGCCTTTGGTTTAGTCAAGGAAAAACTTTCTCCCCAGGAAGTACAAGTCCGGGTAGGAGAAGCCCTGCAAGCGGTTAACCTAGCTGAGATGGCCCGCCGTCCCATCTATGCCCTCAGTGGCGGCCAAAAACAACGCATTGCCATTGCCGGGGCGATCGCCAGACACTGTTCCGTGCTTTTATTGGATGAGCCCACTGCCTTGCTGGACCGAGATAGTCAACAGGAATTGGTATTGCAAGTACAAAAATTAGTCAAACAAAGGGGCATCACCGCCCTGTGGGTAACCCATCGCTTAGACGAGCTAGACTATTGTGATGGAGCCTTTCTGTTGGAGGAAGGCAAAATTGTGGCGCAGGGAGATCCCAAACCCCTCAAGCAAAGAATGATGAACAAGACCGCAGTTTAACCCCACCTATCCGTGAACCAAATTTCTCCCCTCCGTATTTTTTTGTTGGACGACCACCCCTACAGTCGCATCGCCAGCGCCGACCTTTTGCGTTTGAACAATTACCAAATTATTGAAGGGGAGACCACCAAAGGATTCAGTTGTGGCCAAGTGGTGGAACAGGTGGAAAAAGTTGATCCGGACTTAGTGTTGATGGACGTCAATTTGGCCCACCAAAATGGCATTGAATTGTGTCAGGCAATCAAACATAGCCCCGTCGGGCAATATATTCCCATCATTCTCACCAATGCCATGGACGACCCCCAATGCCGTCTCCGTAGTCGGGCCAGTGGGGCCGATGCCTATTTGCTCAAACCCTTGGAGCGGGTGGAACTGCTCAATCAGGTGGATTTACTGATCCAGAAAAAGAAATTAGCCGAATCCGTAGCCCAAATTGAACAGGTTTTATTTCGCTTAGCGGCGGTGATTGAAGAACGCTACGCTGTTGGGGAGGCTAGCATCACCTGTAGTCAACTAATAGAGGGTTTTGGCGAATTTATCGGTCTAGAACAGGGGCAAATTGATGACCTTGTTTTTGCGGCTCGGCTACACGATTTGGGACTGATCCAAGTGCCCGATGAAATTATGCTCAAGCAAGGGCCCCTCAACTCCACAGAATTGGACTGCGTGAGGGACCATGTCCATGTGGCGGCTACCATTTTTGAACCCCTGGCTGGGCGTAGGGCTGTGGGGGAAATTATGCGCTATCACCATGAACGCTGGGATGGCAGTGGCTACCCTGATGCTCTCCGGGGTAAGGAAATTCCCCTGCTAGCTCAGGTTTTTCAAATCATTGATATTTTCACTGCCCTAACCAGTAACCGTCGCTATAAGGAAGCGGTGAATACGGCCCAGGCTTTGGAAATTTTACAAGGAGAAGCCCGACGGGGTTGGCGTAATCCAGAAATGGTGGAAAAGTTTGTCAATTTTATTAACAAAAATTCCATAGAAGAGAGTTTGGCCCAAAAGTTGAATTAGTATGCTCTAGGACTGGGTGAAAAGTAGTCATGGTTACCCATCCAAATCATTCGCTGCCCCCTGGGCATTAACCCATGGAAAGTATGGAAAATACGGCTAATTTAGATTGGATTTTAGGGGCGATCGCCTTGGGAATTTTAGTGGCAGGCTTAGTGATGTTGCTCAATGGTGTCAAAGACTTGGGAAAATAGGCACAATTCTAGGGGGTTCTCGACAAAAAAAGCCAGCAACGGGGTCTTAATCTAAACTGTGAGGTAGCCTCCGCCCATATTGCTTTTCCCAGGGTATTTCCTATGCAAGTCCAATTTCAAATTTTGCGCCAAAAACCGCAACAGTCTCCCTACCTAGAAAAATTTGATCTAGAAGTGGAGCCCGGTGCCACCATTTTGGAGTGTTTAAATCAGATTAAATGGGAACAGGACGGCAGTTTAAACTTCCGCAAAAATTGTCGCAATACCATCTGTGGCAGTTGCAGTATGCGGGTTAATGGGCGATCGGCCTTGGCTTGTAAGGAAAATGTGGGCAGTGAAACCAGATTATTTACCCAGGTTAACGAAGCAGGCATTCCTGTGGTGACGGTGGCTCCCCTCGGTAATTTGCCCGTCATCAAAGATCTAATTGTGGATATGCAACCCTTCTGGGACGACTTGGAACGGGTGGAGCCCTACGTTAGTACCCAGGGGCGCAAGGTGCCGGAACGGGAATTTCTCCAAACCCCAGCGGAAAGGGAAAAACTCAACCAAATGGGCAATTGCATTCTCTGTGGAGCTTGCTATTCCGAGTGCAACGCTAAATCTGTTAATCCCGATTTTGTCGGCCCCCATGCCCTGGCCAAAGCCCAAAGATTATTAACCGACTCCCGGGATGGAGCCACAGCCGATCGCCTCGAAAGCTACAACAATGCTACAGCCGGGGCCTGGGGCTGTACCCGTTGTTACCTCTGTAACGAAGTCTGCCCCATGGAAGTGGCCCCCATGGACCAGATTGGGAAAATTAAGTCTGCCCTTCTGGCCCAGAAAACAGCCCAGGACAGTCGCCCGGTGCGCCACCGCAAAGTTATGGTGGATTTGGTTAAAGCCGGTGGTTGGGTGGATGAGCGTAAGTTCGGTATTTACGTAGTGGGTAATTTCTTCCGGGATCTCAAAGGTATTGCTAGTATTTTGCCCCTGGGCCTGCGGATGATTAGCAGTGGCAAATTTCCCCTGGGCTTTGAACCTTCCGCCGGTACTGAGGAAGTGCGGAGCTTAATCGAACAGGTGCAAGAAGCGGAAAAACTTGCCAATTTCTGAGATCTTCGGCGATAACAGTAACATTTTTCGGGGTAGTCTCAATTTTGCTTTTTCGCCCTCAATCACAGCGGCGATCGCCTTCTGCTGGCCGAAAATGAGGAACCGTCGGAAGAAATGTAAAATTTTGTATCTTTTTTAGTATGATTGCCCTGAATGTTATGACTGGGTTTAAAATAGTCCTAGAGTCCTAAATACATTCCTATAGGAGATATTACATGGAACCTCTCACCCGAGCCCAAAAAGAACTTTTTGACTGGTTAGTTAGTTACATTGACGAAACCCAGCACGCCCCCTCCATCCGCCAAATGATGCGGGCCATGAATTTGCGTTCTCCGGCCCCCATTCAAAGTCGATTGGAACGGTTACGCAATAAGGGTTACGTTGATTGGACTGACGGCAAAGCCCGCACCCTGAGAATTCTCCACCAAAAACCAAAAGGAGTTTCCGTCATTGGCGAACTCAAAGGCGGTGAACTGGTGGAAGCGGACGCAGAGGAAGTGGAAAAGATTGACTTTGCCCCCCTGATGAAGAAATCATCGGTTTTTGCCCTCAGGGTCATGAGCAATGACCTCGTGGACGATTTTATTGTCGAAGGTGATATGCTGATTCTCCGTTCTGTGACTGGAGAAGAGGAAATCGAAGATGGGGAATTGGTCGCCGCCAGTATTAAGGGGGGCAAGATTGCTATCAAACGCTATTACCAAGATGGCACTAAGGTCGTACTCAAAGCCTCCAACAACAAAGGCCCTGGCCAAGAATTGAAAGCCAGCGATGTTGAAATCCAGGGGATTTTAATGGGGGTTTGGCGCAATTTCCAGGGAGTTTAGCCCGGCATTACCGGGAACAGCTCAAAAACCACACTGGTAAAACTTTTTACTTCTATCCCTAGGCTGGCGATCGCCTTTCGCTGGCCTGTTTTTATGGCTATCTAGGGTGGTCACCGGGGCATTCGTCCTAGGCGTTTTGTTTCAAAACCCCATCCCCCAAGAAAAAAGGGAGGAAAAGCAGAAAATTCGATTGAAAAAACAACCGTGAAATTACGGACAATTCTAGAAATTTTTGTGAGCCCAAGGGATTAACTGGACTGAATGCGACTGAGAAATGCCCGTAGGCGATCGCTCTTGGGATTGCGAAAAACTTCGTTGGGGTCGCCCTCTTCTTCAATGATTCCTTGGTTAAAGAAAAAGACCCGATTGGATACTTCCCGGGCAAACTGCATCTCATGGGTCACCACCGCCATGGTCATGCCTTCTTCGGCCAACTGTTTCATCACATTCAGCACTTCCCCCACTAATTCCGGGTCTAGGGCGCTGGTGGGTTCATCGAATAAAAGAATTTCCGGCTTCATGCACAGCCCCCTGGCGATCGCCACCCGTTGCTTTTGGCCGCCGGAGAGTTGGTCTGGGTAGTTATCAGCTTTAGTGCCCAAACCCACTTTATCCAGGTAGGTTAAAGCCCGGTCCTTAGCTTCCGCCATGGGAATGCGTAACACCTTACGGGGGGCCAGCAAGAGATTTTGCAAAACCGTCAGATGGGGAAACAGATTGAAATGCTGGAAAACCATGCCCACCCGCACCCGCAACTGCCGCAGATGTTTCTGGTCAATTTTAGCCCCGGATAAGTCCACCCCCGCCACTTCGAGACGGCCACCGCTGATGGGTTCAAGGCGATTCAGGCAACGCAAAAAAGTGCTCTTGCCGCAACCGGAAGGGCCAATGATAGAAATCACATCTTTGGGGTAAATTTCCCCCGTTACTCCCCGCAAAACCTGGAGGGCGCCAAAGTTTTTTTGCAACTGGTCAAAGGAAATTAACGGAGCAGTGGGGGAAGTCATGGCCGACTAAGGTTAAGAACAGATTAAGCAAAGGGCGCTTGTTGCTCCATTCTGCCATTATCCTGCCTGGGATAACTGTAAAATTGCCAACACGATCGCCATGGACTCATCGTAGAGGGCATCCCGGCCCCAGCGTTGCAATTGTCGTCCCAGTAACTGTTCCGTATTTTGATCATCCAGGGCGGTGACCTGTTGCACCCGGTAATTTTGCGCTCCCCCCCCAGCTTCCATGCGCATACAACCAACAGTGCCGGAGCACAGTACGGTGCCGCATTGGGCTTGGGTATTGGTGGAGCCCAGTTTAAGGCTAATTAAATCCCCCAGCACCTGCCCTGTATCAGCCAAGGGTAAACCGGCCAGCTCCGCTTCAATGGGCCGTTGATTGGGAGCACAGAATTGGATTTTGTGAATTTCGTACACCCCTGGCTGATAGCTATAACTAACGGGGGTCCACTGCAAACGACTGGCTACCCAGCCCAAATACATCAATGCTTGGGCATGGTTACCCTTTTCATAATCAATGGAAATTTGGTCAATTTCCCCCACTGCAGAACGACGCTCCGGCGGGTCAAAGGCTTCAGCGGTCAATTCCTGCCACGGGGCCAAGCGACTCCAATTTAAATCGGCTATCGCCTCTGGCTTATTAACCAATTGAGCCAACTGGAGCAAATCCTGTTCGGGATTGTTAAAAATGCTGGAATCCACAATGATCATGTCCGCATGGGACAACAACCGTTGAAACAGCCCATATTCCGCTTCGGGACTTGCTTTCCACCACACATATTTGGGCAGGGTCGGTAGCATCAACTCCGTAATCACACCACCAATCCGCTCCAGCGCATCGGAAGTTCCCCGTAGGGTGATGTATTCACAACAAATGAGGGTATTTTGGTGGGTCTTTTGGATCGGGCAGTAGGCGGAAAGCTGGGCCTGTACCCCCTGGTCATCCTCCGCTGTGGGGCAAAGGGTAATAATGCGGCAGGGGTTAGAGGCGGCAATGGTGTCGGCAATGCCACTCCCTTCTAAGTCCGGGGAATAGGGTTTAGTGATTCGTTCAGCGGTGCTGAGTAAATTTCCTTCCCGGTGGGCCGTTTCAAAGGCAGTTTGTAATGCTTGTTTAAACTCTGGGCTAGATAGTCCGGTAGCGGTAACGCCCAAAGCTTTTTGAGCTGATTTAATGGCGGCGGTCATGCGGGGGCCGGTAATGCCATCAATGGGGCCAGTGTAGTAGCCTAGGGCGGCCAGGAGGGACTGCACTCTGTCCGGTTCATAGACCAAAAAACTGAAGGTGGTGGCCCTAGTAGCGATTAAACCCTCCTCCTTTTGGGCACTGGTTTGCCAAATTTGGGCTAATTCAGATTCGATCGCCTCGAGGGAAACGTCCTTGGGGGCTTGGAGGGAAACGAGGGGAGGGGCTTGGGTGGTACTCATGCAATGGCTCCAATGGAATCGGACTGGGCAATGACGCTGATACTTTCCCCCCATGGTAGTGGCAGATTCTAAATTACAACCGGCGATCGCCAAAAATCCGGGGCCAAACCCCGCCAGTGTTGATAATCCCCGGGGATGGGTAAACCATGGCCTAGAATAATTGTCAGTAAGTGTCGCCCCCGTAATCCGTCAACAGTGACCGTCACCCCATTTTAGGATGCAGAAATTTTTCCAGCGTATTTGGCAGTGGATCCAACAACTTTTTGCCCCCCTGGTGGGCGGCCCAGGGCCGGGGACTAAATCTCTCCAGGAACTGCCCCCCCTGAGCGACACTGACTATGAGTTTTTGTTTAATCAACTGCTGGAAGGCATTGCCCACGGTTGGCACGAAGGGCGTATTCTCAAATTTTTTCAACAGTTAGACCACCGCTGTCGGCCTAAGCAATGGCTTGATTGGTTAGACCGTTTTCAAACTACGGTGCTAGCTTCCCCTTCTCCCAATTTAGTTCTAGCCGCCCGGATGATGCGTTTGGGGGAATTGGCCCAATCCTTTCCCCAGATTGCTCCCATTGGCGATAAATCCCAGCGCATTGGCAGGGAGCTGTATGCCCGGCAGTCACCGCCCCAGATGGATACGGTGTGGGAATATGATGGCCCCGATCTAGTTTCCATAGACCAGGCCCAAGGGCAAATGGAAACCTTCACCTTTGATGAATTGGTGCAACGGTTACCCCAGGATGCCGCTTTGGCAACCCATTTTGCTGGCTTTTTGGGCATTGAAAGCACCGATCCCCAGGTGATTTTGCGGGCATTGATGGAAAAATTCGCCATTCCAGAGGAAATGTTAACTGAAGCCTTGAACCATGGGGGTGAATCGAGCTCGGCTCCGGTGGATAGTTTAGTCGAAGATCAGGGGACTGCGTCCGCTCTGGCACAAGAAGAGTTGTGGCCTCTTGTTGACCCGGTTACCATCGACAACTCCCAATTTGAAAATAACCAAGAACCCCATACTGCCGAAGATTGGTTAAACCTTGGCATACAGCAGGCCCAGAGAGGAGAACTGGAAACGGCGATCGCCAGTTGGGGGGAGGCGATCAGTTTAAATCCCCAGATGACTTCCGCCTGGCAAAATCGGGGTAGTGCGTTGGGAGTTATGGGTAAGTTAGAAGAGGCCTTGGCTAATTTTGATGAAGCTTTAGCACAAAATCCCGACGATGCTGAGGTTTGGTTAAGCCGGGGTTTACTGCTCGAAGCTATGGAGCGCAAAGAAGAGGCTATTCCCAGCTATGAAAAGGCTTTAACTTTAGAACCTACCCTACCGGAAGCCCAGGAAAGATTAGAAGAGTTGCAAGGCCTACTGTCCCAGGATTAAGACCTTTCCAAGCTTTCAATCCTTTTGCTTATGTGTTTTTAACTATCGATGTCCATAGCTCTTGGAATTTGTTTGAAAAGTTTTATTTTGCCGTCTAAATCCTCCAAAACTAGAGGACTTTTACTTAACTTCCCCTCAAACTTGGGGGAGCAGGGGGGCTTTTGAAACACGTCCCCCCCACGGTTTTGGTTTGGTTTCGGAATGATCTGCGTTTGCATGACCATGAACCCCTGCATCGGGCCCTAAAATCTGGTTTAGCAATTACCGCTGTGTACTGTTACGACCCCAGACAATTTGCCCAGACTCACCAAGGATTTGCGAAAACTGGGCCATGGCGGAGTAATTTTCTCCAACAATCTGTACAAAATTTGGCTGAAAGCTTGCAGAAAGTGGGCAATAAATTGCTGGTGACAACGGGTCTACCGGAGCAAGTAATTCCCCAAATAGCCAAGCAAATCAACGCTAAGACTATTTATTACCATCGGGAAGTTACCCAGGAAGAGCTAGACGTAGAAAGAAATTTAGTTAAACAATTAACAATCTTAGGTATAGAAGCAAAAGGTTATTGGGGAAGTACCCTTTGCCATCCCGAAGATTTACCCTTTTCCATTCAAGATTTACCAGATTTATTTACTAAGTTTCGCAAAGATATTGAAAAGAAAAAAATATCGATTCGTCCGTGTTTTTTTGCCCCATCCCAACTGCTTCCTAGCCCCAATATTAAACTGGAGTTAACCGCACCACCGCCCGAATTCTTTCCTCAAATTAATTTTGATCATCGTTCTGTTTTGGCTTTTCAAGGAGGAGAAACCGCTGGTTTAGCGAGGTTACAAGACTACTTTTGGCATGGCGATCGCCTAAAAGATTATAAAGAAACCCGCAATGGTATGGTGGGAGCGGATTATTCTAGTAAGTTTTCCCCTTGGTTAGCATTGGGTTGCCTTTCCCCCCGGTTCATTTACCAAGAAGTGAAACGTTACGAACAAGAACGGGTTAGTAATGATTCTACCCATTGGTTGATTTTCGAGTTACTCTGGCGGGACTTTTTCCGTTTTGTGGCCCAAAAATATGGCAACAAGTTATTTAATCGAGGGGGATTGCTGAACAAAAATTTCCCCTGGCAAGAAGATCAAGTCCGGTTTGAACTCTGGCGATCGGGACAAACTGGTTATCCTTTGGTGGATGCTAATATGCGGGAATTAAATCTCACTGGCTTTATGTCCAATCGGGGACGGCAAAATGTTGCCAGTTTTCTTTGTAAAAATCTGGGCATTGATTGGCGTTGGGGCGCAGAATGGTTTGAATCTTGCCTAATTGATTACGATGTATGCAGTAATTGGGGCAATTGGAATTACACTGCTGGCATAGGTAATGACGCTAGGGATTTTCGTTATTTTAATATTCCTAAACAAAGCCAACAATACGATCCCCAGGGAACCTATTTACGCCATTGGTTACCAGAATTAAAAAATTTACCCGGCGACAAAATTCATCAGCCTTGGTTATTATCTGCCACGGAACAAAAACAATGGGGAGTGCAATTGGGAGTGGATTATCCCCGCCCCTGTGTTAATTTTCACCAATCAGTGGAAGCCCGCCGTAAAATTGAACAGATGGGTGTTATTGCTTAGGTTAGCGCCATGGAAGAATTATTGGAATTAAAACAATTAGTGCAATCTGGGCAAACCACGGCCGCTCTGGCTTTAATCGATGAATTAGAAACCATGAGCAAAGAGGATAAAATTAATAAAATTTACAGTTATTGCGTTGTTTTACTGATTCATTTGATTAAACAACAGGCGGAGGCAAGAAGCACTAATTCCTGGGAAGTTTCCATTCGCAATGCTATCAACGCCATAGAACGCATTAATAAACGCAGGAAAGCAGGGTGCTATTATGTCAGTCAATCGGACTTACAAGAAATTTTGGCTGAAGCCGATGATCGAGCTTTGGATAACGCTTCTCTAGAAGCCTTTGGCGGAATTTACAATGCTGCTTATTTGGCGGAAAAAGTAGACCGTAATGCTATTATCAGCCAAGCAATAAAGTTAATTAGTTTTGCCTGATTTTACTAACGGTTTTACAAACAAGTTTAAATAGAGTTGATGGATCAACCCCTACCCACCCATGAAGATTGGATGCAAATGGCGATCGCCTTAGCGGAGGAAGCGGGCAATGTGGGGGAAATTCCCGTGGGAGCAGTGGTTGTCAATGCAATGGGAGAAGTTTTAGCTACAGGCCAAAATCGTAAGCAACGGGATCAAAATCCCATCGCCCATGCGGAAATGTTAGCCATCCAAACTGCTTGCCGTCGGCTAGGCCATTGGCGATTGAATGAATGCACCCTTTACGTTACGTTGGAACCTTGTCCCATGTGTACCGGCGCCATTATCCAAGCCCGTTTAGGTTTATTAGTTTATGGCACCCCCGACCCGAAAACCGGCACCATCGACAGCGTGTTCGATTTGGCCGCCAGCGCTGCCTCTAACCATCACTTACAAAGCTTAGGAGGAGTGTGCCAAGAACAGTGCCGTGAACAGTTACAGGATTGGTTTGCCCAACATCGGGCTAGGAAAAAACAACAATCCCTTGTTTCCTGAAGGTTGGTATTACCCCGTTGGGACTTTGCAACTACAGCCTTTGATGGGTATGGGAATGTTGCTTAACGTTATCTTCAGCTTTAACCACTTTGCTGTCGTTGAGAATGCGTTTTTTCTCCAAAGAAAAGTTAAATTTGTCCCATTTTTCCCCAATGGCTAAATGTTCCTTAGCTTGAGGCCGAACTTGGTAAGTACGGGCCGCCGCTGTAAACCGTTCCGCAAAATCGTCACAGAATTGGGCACTTTGATCAAAAATAGCTGGTTTTTTAATTTCCTCCCCCTGGAAAACTTCCCCCGCCCGCACGGCGATCGCCCATTGGTAAGAAGTGGGCACCTGTTTGAGAATGGCTTCTAGGGCCGCCGAGGGAATGGGTTCAATGATGTCCACCGCATGGAAATCACCATCTTCCCGCAAAAAGCAGGTGGCTAAACCAAGGACGCAGTAATCATCGCTAGCTAGGGAGGTGGGAGAAATGGGCATAAACAAGAAGAATTTATTAATTTAAAACGGACTGAGGCTTAGTATTTCCCCAGTATATTCATTGGGTCTGACCCTGCCGGAGACTAGGCCGCCTGCAACCATACTAGTTGGGTTTATCTGGAGTAGGGCCAAAAAGTCTCATTTCTCGGCCCATGCCAGGGTAAAAATTTGGCGATCGCCTAAGAACGTGTTCGGAAAGTCTTATTTCGTCCCCTAAATCTCCTCACTCAAGCTCCGGCCATAATGGGGGACTTTCACTCAGTTTCCCCCCAAATTTGGGGGCCAGGGAGACTTTTAAAGCTGGCACCGATCGCCTGTGATTAGAATCACCATTCACCAGTGACCCATTGGCTTGTTGACCCCCAGTGAGAATCAGATAATGAGGGCAGGATTCAAAAAAGCGGGTGCACAATGTAGCACAGGGTTAGTTTCCGAACCTAATCAATGGGGACGAAACTGGCCGCTTTTTTTTGCCGTTCCACCAGTACTAATCACTTTTTTCTAATCTTTGACCAAGTTACAGGTTTTAATTTCCCTATGGAGAAGTTGGGGGAGCTCGGTAAACTGATTCCAATTCAAACCTTCAGTGGATCTCAACTCGCTTGGGCACTGGGACAAAGATGGGCCAACTGACATTCCCCACAGAGGGGCTTGCGGGCCGCACACACCGCTCGACCGTGATAAATAATATGGATAGAAAAATTTTCCCAATCCGGCTGGGGAATCAGTTTCATTAAATCCCGCTCAATACGAATGGGATCGGTCGCTTTAGTTAACCCCAACCGTTGGCTCAGGCGTTTGACGTGGGTGTCCACCGTTACCCCGGCCAGGATGCCAAAGGCATGGGCTAGCACCACATTGGCCGTTTTGCGGGCCACCCCCGGTAGGGTCAATAACTCTTCCATTCTTTGGGGCACTTCCCCGTCAAATTCCTCGACAATTTTGCGGCAAGCTCCCTGAATATTTTTAGCTTTATTGCGGAAAAAGCCGGTGGAGTGGATTAATTCTTCAATCTCTTGGCGATCGCCGTAGGCCAGGGCGTTGGCATCGGGATAACGCTGAAACAGGGCTGGAGTCACCTTGTTGACCCGTTCATCGGTGCATTGGGCCGAAAGAATAGTGGCCACCAAAAGCTGTACTGGGGTTTGATAATCCAGACTACAGGTGGCCCCTGGGTAAAGTTTTTTGAGAATGAGCAGAATTTCCGTTGCCCGTTGTTTTTTACTGGCCATTTTCCGTAACAAACTACTCATAGCCCGTAAAGGAAGGCAAAAACTCCTGCACAAAGGTCAAATTGAGGGTATCCCGCACAATTAAAAATACCCCTAAGCTCAGCAGAAGCACCAACCCCGTTTGCATTACGCCCATCTGAAATTTTTCCGGTAGGGGTTTGCCCAGGAGTCCTTCGATGAGCAGGAACACCAATTGCCCACCATCCAAAGCAGGTAGGGGCAGAATATTAATCACAGCGAGGTTAATGCTAATCAGCGCTCCAAATTGGAACAGGTTACTGGCATCGGAGCGGGCAATGTTAGCACCATACTCAACAATTTTCACTGGCCCCGCCACCTGGGAAGCATTGTCGGCAAAGTTACTGATTAATTGCCAAAAGCCCTGGGTCGTTAGTTTCACAATGCGTTCAAAAGCCTCGGCGCTGTAGGTTAAAGCTTCCAGGGGATTGCTAGCCCGTTTGGTTTCCACGTTGGGTAGCAGAGCAACGCCAATTTTTCCTTTACCTTCCGCATCTGGGGTGGGGGTAATGGTCAAGGTTTTAGTTTCTTCCCCCCGTTGCACTTCTACTGTGATAGGCACCGACGGCGATCGCCGCACAATGTCGATAAACTGGGTGGTGGCATCGGGAAAACCGGGTAGAGTGTTGCCCTGGAGGGAGAGTACAATATCCCCTGGCTCCATCCCAGCCACCTGGGCGGCGGAGGCACTGTCCACTTGGGGAATAACCAAACCAGGTTGAATATTCTGGAAACCGATGGTGCTAACTTGACCAATCAGGAGAAAGTAAGCAAAAACTAAATTGGCAATTACCCCAGCACTAATCACAATGGCCCGGTCGAGGATGGGGCGATTTTTTAGTAAGTTAGGATCGTCGGCAGGGATCTCACTGTCTGGATCATCGTCGGGGAACGCCACGTAGCCCCCCAGGGGAATAGCCCGGATGGAATATTCCGTTTCGGCACCTTGGTATTTCAACAGCGGTGGCCCAAATCCTAAGGCAAAGCGAGTGACATGGATGCCCTGTAAACGGGCGGCCGCAAAGTGGCCCAACTCATGCACAGCAATTAGTACTGCAAGTACTCCGATCGCCGCCAACGCCGCTAAAACTGACATAAATTTCTCAAATAGGAAAAAACTGGGGACGAAATCCCGCCGAACGTGTAATTCCCCCGATTTTAACCCAACGGCCGCCAGACCGTGTTCCCTGGCCCATGCAAACCCCTAAGTTTCTGTTAACCTGAAGAAGGTGAGGGTATCTGACAAAAATTCCAGATTACACAGTTATCAATATCAACTCTATCCGTTAGTCAATGGCGGCTCTCAGAATTATATGGGCGATGAGCACCAAGATATTGGCAAGGTAATAGCAAAACTGGAAACTTCAAAGGAAGTCGTTGCTAACCTAAAACTCCAGACCTTTCTTCGTTCTGCTTTTCTCTCAGAGGCATCACATATTAACAGTGGTGAGGATGTCGGCAAATTTCTAGAGGCTATCCTTCAAGAAGGGGAAGAAATGTTTAATTACCTTGCCAACCACGCCCCGGTTTTGATCTGGATTGCTGGCTTAGACAAAGGCTGTTTTTATTTTAATCAACCTTGGCTCAATTTTACTGGTCGCACTCTGGAACAAGAGCAGGGCAATGGTTGGGCTGAAGGGGTTCATCCCGACGATTTTGATCGTTGTTGGCAAACCTACGTTGAAGCTTTTGATGCCCGGCAACCGTTTACGATGGAATATCGCCTGCGGAATCGAGGGGGAGAATACCGTTGGTTATTAGACAATGGCGTACCTCGGCTTGCTCCAGACGGAGAGTTTTTGGGTTATATCGGTTCTTGTATTGACATTACTGAACGTTATGAAGCTCGCCAAGCTATTGAAGAAAGTGAAGAAAAATATCGCAGTTTAGTGGAGTCGATTAACACGATTATTGTGCGCTGGTTACCGACGGGGGAAATCACCTTCGCGAACGAATATTGCCACAACTTTTTTGGTTTTAGCAAAGAGGAAATGGTGGGCAAGTCGGTGTTCGATACCATCGTGCCTAGGACCAGCAGCTCCGGTCAAAATCTGGAGGCAATGGTGGCAGATATTTGCCGTAATCCTGAGAATTATAAATATAACGAAAATGAAAATGTCCGCAAAAACGGCGATCGGGTTTGGGTCGCTTGGACTAATGAACCTATTTTTGACAGCCAAGGCAATCTTCTAGAAATACTTGGATCGGGTATAGATATTACTTCCCGAAAATTAGCAGAGGAGCAACTACGGCAACGGGAAGCAGAACTATCGGAAGCCCAAAGCTTAGCCAAATTGGGCACCTGGAAATTTTTGTCGGGCTCCGGGGAAATTCAGTGGTCGGAAGAGATTTTACGCATGTTTGGTCTGGAACATCCCCCCAGCTATGAAGAATTAACCGCATCCATTCACCCCGGCGATCGCCAACGCCATGACGAAGTGGTGCAATCGGTTCTGGAAAGCCAAAATTCCCAGGATTTGGTTTACCGTTTTTTCCGCCAGGACGGCAGTCAGGGCTGGCTCTGGGCAAAAATTGAAGCTCTGGTCAATGGGGCGGGAGAAATGATTGGTCTCCATGGGGTGGCCATGGATGTTACTGAGCAAAAAAGTGTCGAAACCGCCCTTCAGGATAGTGAATCTCGCTTTCGTAAAGTGTTTGAGTCCGCTGTTGTCGGCATGATGTTTGCCAATATCAATGGCCAAATTACTGAAGCTAATGATTGCCTCTTGAAAATGCTCGGCTACACCAGAAAAGAACTGGAAGCCGGTTTAATGCGTTGGGATCAGATTACGCCCCCAGAATATAAAAGCCAAGACTTGGAAGCCATCGAAAATCTACGGATATATGGTTTCACAAAACCCTGGGAAAAAGAGTACTACCACAAAAATGGCCGCCGCGTTCCCATTTTGATGGGAGCATCCCCCTTTGAAGGGGAACCGGATTTAACCATCTGCGTGGTGGTGCCCATGGAGGAACAGAAAAAAGCCCTGTATCAACGGGACAGAATAGAAGCGGAGTTAGAAAAACTCAATGCCAAATTGGAACAAAGGGTTTTAGAACGCACCCAAGCTTTGGCGGAAAGTCAAGAACAGGTCAATCGGGTCAATGAACAGTTAGCGCAACGGTTGGAGGAGTTAAAACGGCGCAATCAAGAGATGGAATTGCTTTCCACCCTGAATCAATATTTGCAATCCTGTGTGGTGGTGGCCGATGCCTGTGCTAGCTTGGCGGCCTTGGCTCCCCCGTTGTTTCCCAACATTGCTGGCACGATTTCTATTTTTGACTCCACTGCCAACTATTTTGAACAGG
Organism: Synechocystis sp. PCC 6803 substr. PCC-P; assembly: GCF_000284455.1. Lineage (GTDB taxonomy): Bacteria > Cyanobacteriota > Cyanobacteriia > Cyanobacteriales > Microcystaceae > Synechocystis. The sequence goes on along the minus strand of NC_017039.1, from coordinate 1,306,295 downwards.
TCAAAACTTGGGGAAATTTAGCCTGCTCCGAACCATTATTCAATGGCACAGATTGCTGGGCTCTGCGCCTGGGACAGCCCCATTTGGTCGGGGTGCAACAGCACGATTTGTTATGTAGCCACCTCAATCCGGAATGTTTGCCCCAAGAAAGTCTTTGCATTCCCCTCATCGCCCAGGGGGAAACCCTTGGTTTGCTTAATCTTTGCAGTGATCGGGCTGGGGTAATTAGTTCTGACCAACAACAGTTAGCCAAGGCGGTGGCGGAACAGGTCAGTCTGGCGATCGCCAATATTAAATTGCGGGAAAGGTTGGAAAATCAGAGTATCCGGGACCCCCTCACGGGGTTATTTAACCGTCGTTATTTAGAACAATTTTTCTTACAAGAGATTGGCCGGGCCAAGCGCTATAACCATTCCATTGGGGTAATTATGGGAGACATTGACCATTTCAAGCAATTCAATGACCAACTGGGGCACGATGCCGGCGACCACGTACTGAAAACCATTGGGCGCATTCTGCAAAGCAATATTCGCGGTTCTGACATTGCTTGTCGGTATGGTGGGGAAGAAATGACCATTGTTTTGCCCCAAACCTCCCTGGAAGATACCCTAGTCAAGGCTGAATCCCTCCGTCAGGCGATCGCCTCCATGGAAGTGGAATACAAAGGAAAGGAATTGGGCACATTGACCGTTTCCCTAGGGGTAGCCTGTTATCCCAACCATGGAGAAACCATGGTCAACATTATCCAAGCCGCAGATAGGGCTCTCTATCAAGCCAAGGCCGCCGGCCGTAATCGAGTTGTGATGGCGGATGAGGTTTTTCCAGTCAATTAGTCTGGGAAAAAAGGGTATAGGCACTGTATTGAGTCACTTGATTTAATTTTGATGCAATTTCTGGAGGAAACTCTTTAATCGCATCAGTGCGAATAACAAAATAATTGCGGTTATTATTGTTGAGAACAGCGGCTATTTCGTGCATTTCCACTTTTTTTGCTTTACCAGAAGAATAAAATTCCGCCGAGTAGGGTCGATTAAACACATAAAACAACTGACAGTTAGGTTCCTGTACCGATTCCCTACAGGATTGTTGATATTGTTCGACGACATATTTCTGCGAATTATTATTAGCTACATTTATGACTATTGGTAAAGCAAAGAGAAATACTAAAGGAATTAATAGACCAGGAGCAATGAGATATTTATTGACTGGCTGATCGTGCCAAACCATGAATAATAATTCCGTCAACAGCAAAGCAAATGCCGGTAAGCCTGGTAAAACATAAGTCCATAAAATATTGGCCGAGGGGGTAAAGAAAACCATTGGGGCCACAGTCCACAACAGCAAATAACTAAGCCATTCCGAGTCTAATGTTGGTAAAGTCAGCTTAGTTTGTTTGACTTTAATTTGCCAAAAAATCTTGCCTACTAATCCCAACGTTAGCAATGACCAGGGAAATGCCGCTAGCAACCAATACACCCAGATCATGCCGTAGGGATGGGCGTGGCCACTGCCGTATAAATCTCCCTCCCAACCCTTTTCCACAAAGCGCTTCCAATGTTCTCCGACAATGAAATAATCCAAAAAACCGGGGGTTTTAGCTTCCGCCAAAAGATACCATGGCACTGCTATTAATGCCGTCAATAAAATACCTTGAATCCAAGGTAATTGTCTCCAAACCCTGGGCAAATTTCTCTGCCAAATTATCCAAATAAATAGGGGGAGAAAAACTAATACAACTCCAATGGGCCCCTTGGCTAATAAACCGATCGCCAGCCCAACAAAAAATAGATATCCCCAGAGACGCCCTGCATTAGATTCACCCCGGTAAGCTTGCCAAAAACCGACCATAGATAGGGTAGTCCCCAACACCAAAGCTGGATCTGTCATTACTGCCCCACTGCTGACAAAGAAGCCCAGGGTAGTAATCAAGATCATGGTGCTAACTAAGGCGTAGTTAATTCCCTTATTTTTTGCCAATAAATAAACCAAGTAACTGGCTAATAAAATGGGAATAAAAGAAGATAATCTAGCCGCAAATTCGTTAACACTAAAAACCTTAAATGATGCCGCCGTCAACCAGGTAGACAGGGGGGGTTTACCCCAAAAAGGTACACCGTAGTCGATTTGGGGAGTAATCCAGTCGCCGGTTTCTGCCATTTTGCGGCCAATTTCTGCGTAGCGGGCTTCAGTTCTGTCCGCCACAGCGTAGAGGCCAAGGGTCAAAACCCGAATGAAAATGGTCAAGTAAATGATGACCGAGATCAACCGACGCGAGGAATTCAACCAAGTTAGTTTCATTAATTTCTCGAATTTTCTCGAATTTCTCTGGGTTTTTAGAGTGTGTTTGCCAAGCTCGTCGCCCCATTATTTAGTGGTCATAGGCTCAAAATTGCCCAGCCTCACTAGGGTTTTCGGGGGTTCAGTGGGGAAGAAACACCCCATTTAACAAACCGTTGTCTAGGAACCAACCAAAGTTACGGGGCTTAATTCCCTTGGGGAAAACCGACCTATTTTAGCTCGCTCCCTGCCGAGTCTTCCCATCAATGCTGGGTAAAAAAAGGTCATTTTGGTGCAAGAAAACTAAACCCGATAAAATTAGTCGGGATTAATTGACGCCCATTTTGCCCCGTGTTAGCATGCCGAAAGATTAATGAAATTTAGGACTTTGCCCCATGACCACCGCCACCACCACGGCTCCAGAATTTATTTCCGCTTGTACCAAACTGGTTTCCAAGGAAGGCAATACCGAATATCCCCTCAAAGCACTACACATCTGTGAGGAAACCTTTGCTCCTCTGGAAGTGGCCTACGACTACGATTTAATCCGCCGCCACGTTACGAGGGAAACCATTGAAGCGGGTCCTAATTCCATTTGGCGTTACCGCGCCTTTCTGCCCGTCACTGGTAAAGATGTAATTGATGTGGGCACTGGCATGACCCCCTTGGTTAAATCCCATCGTTTAGCCCGCCGCCTGGGGCTGAAAAATCTCTACATTAAAAACGATGCGGTTAATATGCCCACCTTGAGCTTCAAGGACCGGGTGGTGTCCGTTGCTCTGACCAGGGCCCGGGAATTGGGCTTCACCACCGTTTCCTGCGCCAGCACCGGTAATTTGGCCAACTCCACTGCGGCGATCGCCGCCCATGCCGGTTTGGACTGCTGTGTGTTTATCCCGGCGGATTTGGAAGCAGGCAAAGTATTGGGGACCTTGATTTACAATCCCACCCTAATGGCAGTGAAAGGCAACTATGACCAGGTCAATCGTCTCTGCTGTGAAGTGGGCAACAGCTACGGCTGGGGTTTCGTGAACATTAACCTGCGCCCCTACTACTCCGAAGGCTCCAAAACCCTGGGCTTTGAGGTGGCGGAACAATTGGGTTGGAAATTGCCCGACCACATTGTGGCTCCCCTCGCTTCCGGTTCCCTGTTCACCAAAATCCACAAGGGCTTCCAAGAATTTATCAAAGTCGGTTTGGTGGATGATAAGCCAGTGCGTTTCAGTGGTGCCCAAGCAGAGGGTTGTTCCCCCATCGCCACTGCTTTCCAAGAGGGCCGGGACTTTGTTAAGCCAGTCAAACCCAACACCATTGCTAAATCCATTGCCATCGGCAACCCCGCTGACGGAGTTTATGCCCTGGACATTGCCCGCAAAACCAATGGCAACATTGAAAGCGTCAACGATGCCGAAATTATCGAAGGGATCAAGCTGTTGGCGGAAACCGAAGGCATCTTTACCGAAACCGCTGGGGGCACCACCGTTGCAGTGCTGAAAAAACTAGTGGAAGCGGGCAAAATTGATCCCGAAGAAACTACGGTGGTCTACATCACTGGTAATGGTTTAAAAACCCAGGAAGCGGTACAAAGCCATGTGGGAGAACCCCTCACCATCGATGCCAACCTGGATAGCTTTGAGCGGGCCCTGGAGCGCTCCCGCACGTTGGAACGCTTGGAATGGCAACAGGTTTTGGTCTAGATTTCAGCAGGAAACTAGGGTTATTGACTGATTTGATTGGATTTAATTGGTTAACTGCCGTATTTTTCCCACTAATTTTCATTAATCATTCCTTTTAGGAAATTGTCCGCTGTGGTTTCACCAGGGCGGATTTTTTTGGCAATTTTAACGTTGATCGCCTTGAAATTAAGGAAAGCTGACAAAAATGGCGATCAAATCAAGTTTGTATCACGAATTACACTGCCGTGAAAATTTAACGATATTTTGGACAGATAGATATTAAAAAAAACTAAAGTTTTGCCATTTTTGGAAAATCAATGACACAATCTAGCCACGGGGACTGGTATCTGGTTCTGGAACACCACTACCGCAGTGCGCATAGCTGAAAGTGGAGAGCCTTAACCGTTGGGGTGGTCTATCTGGATGATGCTCTGGCCGATTGGATAATTTCTGGTTGTTTTCTGTTTCCTTGGGTGGCCTTGTTGTTGCCACATCTTTTCCTTTCTCGATTGTTTCCGTTTAGTTTTTTCAACCTATGAGCGATATGTCTTCCCTCTCCACCCCCAACACCAGTGCCGTTGACCAATGGCAGGCTTTGGATGGCCTCGCTGATGGCCAGGCGATCGCCAATGATGACCCTCCGGCGATCGAAGTCACCCTGGGAGATGGCCAACAAGGAAGTTTTAATAAAGCAGTAAGTGAAGACACTGTGGGGGCTTTTTTTAAAGAAATGGCCCGCTATCCCCTCCTGAGTGCCGCCGAAGAAGTGGAATTGGCTAGACAAATCCGATTGTTGGTCAGCGCAGAAGATGTTAGACAACAACTCACCCAACAACTGGAACGAACGCCTTCCCTCCAGGAGTGGGGGCAAGCCCTAGAATTTCCCCAGGTCAGACAATTTGAGATTTGGCTTTATCAACTGCGGGCTGCCAAACGACGGATGATCCGCTCCAATCTCCGCCTAGTGGTTTCCATTGCCAAGCGTTACCTCAACCGTGGTGTTCCCTTCCTCGACCTGATCCAAGAAGGGGCGATCGGTCTCAACCGAGCCGCAGAAAAGTTTGATCCCGATAAAGGTTATAAATTTTCCACCTATGCCTACTGGTGGATCCGCCAGGCCATCACCCGCACCATTGCCAATGACGCTCGCACCATTCGTTTGCCCATCCATGTGGTGGAAAAGCTCAACAAAATCAAGAAAGCCCAACGCAGTCTCAAGCAGGAATTGAAGCGCAATCCCAACGAAGGGGAATTGGCCGCTGCTTTGGACATTACCCCTGCCCAACTAAGACAATTACTGCAATTGCGTCGTCAGTCCCTGTCCTTAAACCATCGGGTAGGCAAAGGGGAAGACACCGAGTTGGTAGATCTACTAGAAGATCAACAACTGCAGTTGCCGGAGGATTTGATGAATGAATCCATGTTGCGGCGGGAAATTGTCGAAGTATTGGCCGAGGTACTAACGGAACGGGAAATGGAAGTGATTTGTCTGCGCTACGGCATTGCCAGCCACCAAAGTTACACCCTTGAGGAAGTGGGCAATATGTTTAATCTTTCCCGGGAAAGGGTTAGACAAATCCAAAGCAAAGCCATGCGGAAACTCCGTCGTCCCCAAGTGGCCCGCCGCCTCAAAGGTTGGTTATAGATACCGTAAAATTTCTAGTGGTGACGCACTTGCCCATCCGGCATAGTCGCCCCTTGAAAATCTGCCCCCACCATATTGGCACTCATTAGATCCGCCCGCACCAAGTTGGCATTGATGAAGTTGGCCTCCGTCAAATTGGCCCTGGCAAAAAATGCTTCAATCAGCTCTGCTTCCTGTAGGTTAGCTTTAGTCAAGTTGGCCCGACTCAGGTCGGCACTGTTCATGCGGGTGAAGCTCAAATTGGACCCCGTGAGATTGGTCCGATTCAGGTTGACATGGGTCATAATGGCCCCCTGGCAATTCACTGCCGTCATTTCTGCCTCAGAAATCTTCGCTCGCATCAAATTGGCATTTTGTAAATCGGCACCATTTAACTTTGCCCCCGACAAGTTAGCGTCAGTTAGCAGGGCCCCTTTTAAGTTGGCGTAGCTCAGGTCTGCCTTACGCAAATCCACATCTCGCAGATTAGCCTCCTTCAAGTTAGCGTAGCTTAAATCTGCCCGGCTTAAATCTACCCCCTTCATGTTGGCCCCCTGGAGGTCTGCCCGACCGAGGATAGCGGCCTGGAGATTGGTGTAGTAGCCCTTTTTTTCCTGACGCATATTAGCTCCCCGCAAACAGGCCCCGGTGAGGGTAGCACCACTTAAATCCGCTCCCCGTAGATCCGCCCCAATTAAATTCGTATCCTGGAGCATGGCCCCGTGAAAATTGGCACTGCGTAGATCGGCTCCGGCCAGGTCTGCCTGGTTTAAACTAGCCCCACTTAGGTTCGCCGCCACCAAATTAGCCTGACCTAGATTAGCCCGGTTGAGGTAACAAAAAAGCAGGTTAGCCCCCCGTAAATCCGCTTCATTGAGCACAATACCGATCAAATCGGCGGCTTCTAGATTAATCCCCGGTAATTTTAGCCCTGTAAATAAAGTTTCGCCGTTGCGATAGCGTTGGACCAATTCCTTGGCTTCCATAAATTTTGAGAGGGGAAAAATCAAATCAACTCTCTAATCATCTTAAGTTATGGAAGAATCCGTCGGAGTCAGTTTACTAGCCAATGTGGCAAGGCGAGTGGATATAATCGAGGACAGGGCTGAACGAAATAATGTAGCTGCCTGTCTTCAGTTATTAGCTGGGATCAATTTTGAAAAGTCTTTGATTAACCTATACCTTAGGGAGGGAGTTATGCGGGAATCGGTGGTTTACCAAAGTATTGTGGCAGAGTCGATGCGGAAAGGCGAACAGCAGGGACTGGAACGAGGTCTGAAGTTAGGACTTCAGCGGGGAGAACAACGGGGGGAATCACCCTTGATCTTGCGGATTTTAACCCGGCGGTTTGGAGTATTGCCTAATGGTCTAGTGGAGCGGGTTCGACAGTTGGGGACGATTCAGTTGGAAAGTTTGGGGGAGGCGTTGCTGGATTTTGAACAATTGTCAGAGGTGGAAGATTGGTTGGGAGAAATCGGCCATGGATAGTCTTCTTTATACTGAGGATTTTTTTACTTGGACTCAGCAACAAGCGGATCTTTTGTCTCAAAAACGTTTTGAACAGTTAGATTTGGAGCATTTGATAGAGGAGATTCAAGATTTGGGGAATCGTCACTATGACCAACTTGAATCACGCTTAATGGTTTTAGTCGCCCATCTTTTGAAATGGCAGGTTCAACATTGGAAACGGACTAATAGCTGGCGGGCAACTATCCGAGTTCAGCGAACATCCCTAGCCAAGTTGTTAAGACGGAATCCGGGACTAAAATCCCGTTTGGACGAAGCGATGGCGGAAAGTTGGCAGGAGGCGAGGGATTTGGCCATTGCGGAAACCGATTTACCGGATGATCAATTTCCGGATAGTTGTCCATTCACCATTGTAGAAATTCTAGATTCAGATTTTTGGCCCAATACCTAGGTCTCACCAGTTTTTGGGCTGGAACTCGTCGCTATTTAAAATGCTGACGCTTTCTCCGGATTGGGTCAGCACGAATAAGCCCTGGCGGTAGGCATATTTATCGGCTCCTTCTTCAATGTCCATGGCGGCAACGGCACCGTAAACTTGTTTTTGCTCATATTCGGGAAAAAATCTTCTAAATTCTGCCAGATTAGTCAAAAAATCTTTGACATCCTGCACACTAAGCTTACTTTTGACTTCTACCACTAGGGCGTGGTCTTGGTTGAGCACGAGAATATCTATTTCCAGGGTGTCACTGTTCAGGCGTTTTTTAACCCGTTGACTTACTTGATGGACGGGAATACCCCGGTCTAAAAATAGGGTTTCACAGGCAGGGGCGACCATATTTTCAACAAATCGTCCCCAGGATTGCCCTAAGTTACCCAATTCCTTGCGTAACTGTTTGAAGCCTTTTTCGTTTTCAATAATGGATTTTTGAAATCGTTGTTCCGATTCCCGTAACTGGCGATCGGTTTCTTGAGATTGTTCCCGCAATAGGCGATCGGTTTCTTTCTGGGCTTGGGCGACCTGTTTGAAAAGGTCGAGCACTTCGTCGAGGGTGGTGGTCATGGACTTCTGGCAGTAAAAGAGGGGGCTTTTCCATTGTAGTTTTGTTGAAGCTGTGGAATTAGGCGATCAAAAGGGAGAACCAGATACCAAATTTGGGTAGTCTGAGGAAAGGCTTATTAATGATGATGGCTTAGGTAATAAAAGGAGTGACCCGATGGCTGAGATGAAGCGAGATTATTTGGAAAAGTCCCTAAAGCAATTCGAGAGTCATCCCTATCCCAATATTCCCATCGAGGAATCTCCAAAAGACAATGTGAAATTGCTTTACGAGGGCAGTTTGGTCACGGCTCGCTATCGACGGGATGGTAAGGTGATCACTGATCTGGAAAACCGGGTGATGCTAGATGTGGCCTGTGGCACAGGTGCAACAACGTTAACGATGGCGTTGGCCAATCCGGGGGCGAAGGTGGTGGGCATCGACATTTCCCCAGAGTCCATTAAGATTGCTGAGGAGCGTTTGCAATATCACAAAATCGACAATTCTGAGTTCCATGTGCTTGCTCTGGAAGATTTAGATCAGTTGGGACAAAAATTTGACTACATTAGTGCTAGCGATATTTTATATTTACTCCCGGACTTAACCTTGGCCCTGCAACAGTTAAGGGCAATCCTAAAGCCTGATGGCATTATTCGGGGTAATCTCCACAGCTATTATCAACGTTTACCCTACTATCGTTGTCAGGAGTTGTTCGGGAATATGGGGTTGATGGATGATAATCCAGAGGAAATGGAGCTTGGTATTGTCAGAGATTTTTTTACAGCCCTACGGGACAATGTGGACTTAAAGGTAAGGGCTTGGGGCAATAACTTTGATAAGAACGATAATCACCGCTTGTTAAGCAACCATTTACTACAAAACGACAAGGGCTTTACTATGCCCCAGTTGTTAAAATGCCTCACCCAATCTAGTTTGGAGCTAATCAGCATGGTGGACTGGCAAGATTGGGATTGGCGGCAGTTATTTAAGGAACCAGATAACCTTCCTGCTTACTTGGCCATGGGACTAGAAAATGCTGACCTAGAAGAAGAGCTTTGTTTTTACGAACTGATTCAGCCCAATAAGCGATTGTTAGATTTTTGGTGTGGGCATCCCCAACCAGAATCTGCTTTGCCTATTCTAGATTGGTCAGAGGTTGCTAGTGAAAGGCTTTGGGTGCATTTCCATCCTTGTTTGAAATCAGAGTCATTCCACGAGCAACTAACCATACCGGGAGTTGTGGCACCGATGGATCTACGTCGTTTTTTCCCTTTTTTGCAGGAAAGTATCTGGTCTGATCGCCGTTCAGCCATTGCAATGTTCCTATCTTTGTGGGATGGGGCCAAGCCGTTGTCTTTCCTTTTGGAACGCTGGTTGCAGGTTTCTCCGGTGGATGCGGTCACTCTGGGGCCGAATGATTCCCAGCGGGAAGAATCCGCATTGGGGGGAGCATTGGTGATGTATGAGGAACTGGGGTTATTAATGCTAGAAGAACGGTGAGCATAGGTTGAAAATGCTGGCCAGTCCATACAACAAAATTTTTTGAGCAGGGTGATAGGCAAATGAGGGGCGATGGGTAAGTTACAGCTAGAAGGGTTCCGACCAGTTATTTAAATTTCCCCTACAGAAGGAAGAAGACAATCATGGCTAGTAATTTTAAATTCAAACTCCTCTCTCAACTCTCCAAAAAACGGGCAGAAGGTGGTTTCACCTTAATCGAACTGCTGGTTGTTGTAATTATTATCGGTGTATTGGCTGCTATTGCTCTGCCTAACCTCTTGGGTCAAGTTGGTAAAGCACGGGAGTCCGAAGCTAAATCCACTATCGGTGCTTTGAACCGTGCCCAACAAGGTTATTTTACTGAGAAGGGTACGTTTGCAACCGATACGGAAACGCTTGAAGTCCCAGCTCCTGATGGTAATTTCTTTAGTTTTGCAGTTAACACTGCTGACAACACAGAAGCTATCCAAGACGCAACGGCATTGAATTGGGAGGCTGACGGCACCCGCTCCATGTCAGGTGGAACGTTTTACGATTCAGGCACCCGCGCCTTCAGTACTGTTGTTTGTCGGGCTGAAGCAGGTAGTGAAGATACTCCCCCAACCCCAGGAGGGGCTAATGATTGTGGTGGTGCTGAAGTAATTAAATAGGACCCTATTATGTTTTGAGTGGTGCGGGAATGATGAGCTGGTCTTATCTTACCTACTGCACCCTCTTTTTTTTGGGTTAATATTTTCACACTATTGTTATGAAAGCCCAATTTTCTATCGGTAGTTCATCTAACTGTCGGCATTTCAATGGTACCCGACAAAGAGGATTTACTTTGCTGGAACTGCTTGTTGTGGTTATTATTTTGGGAGTGTTGGGAGCAATGACGTTGCCGAATCTTTTCTCCCAGATAGGTAAAGCGAGGGAAGCTGAGGCCAAGCAGATACTGAGTGCGATTGGTCAAGCCCAGCAGTCCTATTTTTTTGAAAAAGCCTCTTTCGCTGAGAGCAACCAAGCTTTAGAAATTAGTTTTCAGAGCAATTATTATGATATTTCAGAGCCTCAATTAATTGGAACTGATGTAGCCAAAAGTAGTGCTACAGCAACTAATGGTGTTCAGCAAAATGCCCGTAATTTTGCAATGGGAGTGTACTATGAGAACCAAACTTATAGAGTAGTATTGTGTCAAAGTCCTGTTCCAGCCGAGACAAACAGCACAGAGGCACCAAATAACTCATCTGGGGACTGTGTAAACGGTATTAAGCTTTTTTGATATGGTATTTAAGCTGAATTTACACGCTCGATTTGTTTTTCAAAATTTATTTTCTCCCTGTTTAGCATTTGCCAGTCTAATTGGGTTGATTACTCTACAGCGACCCGCTCTTCAAGCTCCAGGGCAGTCTTTGACTGAAGAAGATTACAAAACCCTTGAAGCAGATGAAAAAATAGATATAGAAATACTAGGCAAAATACCAGCCCTTGGATTTGATAATCTTGTTGCTGATTGGCTTTATTTGCAATTCATACAATATTTTGGTGACAGTGATGCCAGAGATTTAGTTGGTTATGGGTTAAGCCCAGAATACTTCAAATTAGTATCCGAGAAAGATCCTTTGTTTGTTAACGCTCTCCTAAGACTCGAAACTAGCACTTCTATTTTTGCTGGTTATCCTAAAATTAGTGTTGAATTGCTTGGCAAGAGTCTGGAAAAAATGCCCGAACAGTTCCTTTCTCCAGGTACAGCACCTTACTATGTGTGGAGAGCGAAAGGAACTAATGAGTTATTGTTTTTAGCAGATCCACAAGCGGCTAAGGAGTCTTATAAAAAAGCTGTTGAATGGGCACGACATTCCCAAAATGACGAAAACCAGAACTTTATCAATGTCACCACCGATAGCATCAAATTTTTAGAAAAAAATCCAGATAGTAGAAAGGCTCAAATTGGTGCCTGGTTAAGCATTTTGGGCAGTAGTCAAGATGCTCAGACCTTTAAAAGAGTCGTTAAAGAAATAGAGCGACTTGGCGGGAAAGTAACTGTTGAGCCAGGTGGACAAATATCAGTTAAAGTTCCCGATGATTTTGACTAAAAAAAGATTGATAATTTTAATCTAGATCTCCATTCCACATTCCTTCATAAGCTAGTTCTAACTCCTGAGTGAAATCTTTCGCTCTCCAAAGTTTAGATTTATACTTGCCCAAGTTCAACTCATTTTTTACTTTTTCTCTCAAACTCTTCTCTAATCCAAAACGAGTGCCCCAATAAACATATTCTTGATCATTCCAAGCGAGGCCCTCCCTAATATTTAACTGAGTCAAGAAAGTATAACTATTGCGGGACGCAAACTGTTTTCCTACCCGTGTTACTAACGGTACTTCCATCCATAACGTTTCCAACGTCGTCGTTGCACCATTGTAGGGGTAGGTATCCAACACCACATCGGCAATGCTCAGGTTAGCCCGATGGGTCATCTCATCCCCATCCTTGGGTAAAAACCGAATCCGATGAAGATCAAGCCCCATTTCCTTGGCCAACTGCTCCACCATTGCCCGAATTAACTCATTATCACCACCTCCCTTAATCAGAAACACACTATCGGGCACTGACTGCAAAATTTGTAGTTGTAACTTTAAGATATTGGGGTTCGATTTGATCTTATTCTGTACCGAAAGATAAATAACCGTATTGGGCTTAATTCCCAATTGCTCCCGACTTAACGTTGGTGTTCCCATTTCAAAACCATCCACTGCCAGATAGGTCTGGGGCAAACGCCATAATTTTTCCCGGTAATAGCCCTCGGCATCGTCAGGAACAACATAGGGATCAACAATGAAATAATCAATCGCCGGTAAACCTGATGCATCCGACCCTAACCAACTAACCTGAACAGGGGCCGGTTTGTGGGCCAACACCTGGGCCGTAATATTATGGGTCAGCACATCCAAATCTACCAAAATTTGAATTTGATCTTGCTTAATTTGCTTAATAATTTCATTTTTATCCCGACCAAAGTGATAGTATTTACTGACATTAGGATAAATCCAGTTTTCGGTTAACTCATCTTCTGGTTGTCCGATCAAATAAACAAAAATTTCAAATTTTTCCCTATCATGATACTTAAATAACCAACGGCATAGCCATCCCACTGAATGTTGCCTGAGAGTATGGGCAATATAACCAATCCGTTTTAGAGAAACTTGTTTTTTCTTAGGCAAATTTTCTTCTTGGCAAATAGTCTTATTTTGATTCTCAGTTAAATTTTGCTGAAAAATACTAGCGTTAAAATTTAAGCATCGACGATTAGATTCAGGTTCATCAAATAGGTAAAGTAGAGAAAACCCCAGTCCCCAAAAGCGGTCTCTTAAAAAATTATTTAAGACAACAGACTTTTCATTTTGTAATAAAATAAAATAATCTTTGAAAATAGAAGCTATACTTTGAACTTGTTCCCAATCATTGCCTGTCATAAAAGCAGATAATAATCTTGATGATAAATAAAAACCAAAATCAGGCTCAAAGTCTTGTTGTCTGAAAATATTTAATAGATTTCTTGCTGTTCTTAATAGAGCATCTTGATCTTTACGTAGTCCGTAAAATCGGATAAGATCATTAAGAATAAAAAGATTATTCGGAGAATATTGAAGGCAGATTTCAGCAATTTCAACACCATAACTAAAAAGTTGCTTATCATAAACCATACTATTAGCAAAAGCCATAACAGCATCACACCAAGGCAAATTGACTAAAAGTGGAATACTAGATCTTAAAAAATCAAGGGAAAGGGCAGTGGGAAACTCTAAAATTGATAGAGTGGCCCTTAATAAAAGCTCTTCTTCTTGTTGACTAATACAACCAGAATCAATAGAATTAATTAACGCAACTGTGCCTAAATAAGCCAGCTTCTCAGCCGAGAATACCTTAAGCTCACAGGCAACAACAAGTAAATTTAGATGTCCTGCCAGGTAATTGGGGACTATCTTGATTATCTGTTGCCATAATATCAACACTGTTTGTTTATCATTTTTATTAAGCTCTATGTGTTGTTCAATAAAGCCAACTAGTGAAAGCAACCCTTCATCAAAAGATGTAAAGCATTGCAACAAACCCAGCGACCAAATTTCTTCCGCTTTTTCTTCCCCTACAGAGATAAGATAATTCAATCCTAACTCCCAATATAAAATAGGGATAAAAGGATTATTTTCCAGTTCTTTTTCAAGTTCAATTATTCTTAAATCATTAACTTGCTTTTCAATTTTCATTTGTTTGATAATTTATTTAATGTTTTTTACACTCATCATAGTTACTTCAATGCAATAACATTTAAGCTTATGTAAGTATCTGCAAGCCTAATCAGACTACAGTCTTGAAATAAATCAAATTCAGTAACCCTTTCATAATTTTCAAATCCCGCCATTTCCAAATACATCCCCAAAATTTCTTCATCTAATCCCACTTTATGGACATCATAAACATCCATTTGTCCACCGAACATCATTCTCATAATGTGATGACGTTCCAGTGGATGGGAATTTGGGTGCAGATATAACCAACACAAAGTCTTCAAGTCTGGGACACTAATCATTAACTTACCCCCTATCCTAAGCACTCGGTGCCATTCCTTTAATGTACTGGTCAACTCATCGTCGATGTTGTAATAAAAATGTTCAAGGACATGGCTAGCATATATTACATCAACCGAATTGTCCTCGAACATTGATAAATTGCTGGCATTGCAAACATAATCAACCTCTGGACGATCTAAAACATCAACAATCCTCCATTCAGGGGAGACTTCTTTGCCGCCAATGTGTAACTTAATAATCTCAGTTTGAGTCATAAATCTTTAGTTATTACGAGTAAAATCATATATTCTAATATCATGCTTCAAATTTACTTAGGCGAAACGTGTCCTCAAAAAAACTTAACCTTAACAGAGTCTCTTTCCAAGACTGACCAAATGACGACCCCATTTAAAGACTACTGTGGCAACCAATCTTCATCCAGTACTTGTTCAAGGGTAGCAATGGGCTCCTCTGGAAATTTACTGAGGGGAAGTTGAGAATGTTTAGCTGCTAATTTTCTACCTTTTTTGTACCCCTCCACTAAATAGTCTCTTGCATAGTTACGTAAACTCGGATTATCCTCTAACACCTGGAGAAGCTGTAGGCGGAAATTCAAGATTTTCCTTTCCCAATGCCCTTGATTCCGGATAAATTCTGCTTGCCAGTAAACAATCAAAAGGAGATGTTCAAAAATATGATTGAGAAGACTTTGTAATTTATGTTTATCGCGCCGACTCAAATCTTCTACCTCCTCAATTAAATTTTCCCAATCTAGAGCATCCAAGTCTTGATTTTTAAGTTTAGCAACAGTTTCTAAAACCCAAAGATTGTAATCTGTCTCATAAAGATTTGTATTGGTTTTGTGGAGTTCAGCAACCATAGTGTTGACCTCGTTGATTAGTTGTAAATTTTATTCTAGCTTCTACCCAATCAATGGTAATACCATCTATAAATCGAAATGAATTATCTGGCGATCTCGCAGAGATCCGCTGCGCGGTGCGCCTAGGGCAACCAATCTTCATCCAGTACTTGTTCAAAGGTAGCAATGGGTTGTTCGGGAAAATTTTCAATCGATAAGCCCGAACTATCAGAAGCTAAACTTATGCCATTTTTGTAACATTTATCAAAAATCTCTGACAAATAAGGTTTTAGGCTTGGGCTGTCACTTAGCAATCGGTCAATTTGAAGACGAAAATTGCGAATTTCTCGCCTCCAATGGTTTCGGTTTCTTTCTTTTTCTGAATGCCAATAGCCCAACTTTAATAAATGCTCGAATAGTCTGGTTAGCAAACTAGCTAGTTTGTGCCTATCTCGCCGACTCAAGCTTAATACCTCCTCAATCAAATATTCCCAGTCTAGATTCTCTAAATCTCGGCATTGCAACTTTTGTACGGTTTCTAGAATCCAAAGATTGTAATCCGTCTCATAAAGACTTGTATTAGTTTTGCGGAGTTCGGCAACCATGCTGTTTTCCCAAATGATTAATCGTCAATCTTATTTTAGCTTCCACTCAATGAGTGGGCACACGATTTGCCTCATTATCTGGCGATCGCATAGGGCAACCAATCTTCATTCAATATTTGTTCAAGGGTAGCAATGGGTTCCTCTGGAAATGTACTGAGGGGAAGTTGAGAACGCTTAGCCGCGATCTTGCGCCCATACTGGTAACATTCTTGCCAAATTTCTTGCAAATAAACTTTGAGACTAGGACTATCTGCTAATTCATCCTCAATCAATTGACGAAAATTAATAATCTCGGCCTCCCAATGATTACGATTGTTCTGCTCCTCACTTTTCCAATAGGACAATTTTAATAAATGTTCAAATAATAACCTCAAAAGACTTTTGAGCTTTTTTTTATCCCGCCGACTCAAATCCTCTACCTCCTCAATTAAATTCTCCCAATCCAGATTATCTAAATCTTTATTTTTTAGTTTGACAACAGTTTCTAAAACCCAAAGATTGTAATCTGTCTCATAAAGATTTTGATTTGTTTTGCGGAGTTCAGCAACCATAGTGTTGACCTCGTTAATTAGTTGTAAATTTTATTCTAGCTTCTACCCAATCAATGGTAGTACCATCTATAAATCGAAATGAATTATCTGGCGATCTCGCAGAGATCCGCTACGCGGTGCGCCTAGGGCAACCAATCTTCATCCAGTACCTGCTCAAGGGTAGCAATGGGGTGTTCGGGAAAGATGCTGAGAGGAAGTTCGGATTGGTCAGCAGCCAATTCTCTCCCATCACGATAACATTTATCAAAGATGTCACTAAGATAGTTTCGTAAACTTGGACTACTTTCTAACTCTTCATTAATCTGTTTCCGGAAATTACGAATTTCTCTCCTCCAATGGCCTTCATTCCTTTGAAGCTCAGATTGCCAATATGTGAGTTTAAGAAGATGTTCACACAGTAGACGTAAAAGACTTTTAAGCTTTTTTTTGTCGCGCCGACTCAAATCCTCCACCTCCTCAATTAAATTGTCCCAATCTAGACCATCCAAGTCTCGACTTTTCAACTTGGCGACAGTTTCTAAAACCCAAAGATTGTAGTCTGTCTCATAAAGATTTGTATTGGTTTTGCGGAGTTCAGCAACCATGCAACCTTCCTCAATCATTTGTCTTAAGCTTCATTGTAGCCTTAGCAAAAATTGTCCCCAAAATTGGCATCTTGAGCCGGATGTGACTAGAATCGGGAATAGGTTTATATTCATATTTGTTTACAATCAACCTCCGCCACCATGGTCAAATCCGTTAGCTTGCTCCGGTCCCAATCCTACGAAGCGGGCAGTTTGCTGGCTTCCCTAAGAACTTTACTCGAACCCTTGGGGGGCATGGGCAACTTCGTCAAACCAGGCGATCGGGTTTTGCTGAAGCCCAATTTGTTGACTGGCAATCGGCCGGGCAGAGAATGTATTACCCGCCCCGAAGTGGTGGCCGCCGTGGCCCAACTGGTGCAGGAAGCGGGCGGTAAACCTTTCATGGGGGACAGTCCTGCGTTTGGTTCGGCTCGGGGCGTGGCAGAAAATAACGGTTACTTACCTCTGTTGCAAGCGTTAGACATTCCCATTGTGGAATTCCGAGGGGGACGCTACGCCACCGATAGTGATAGTTTTAACCATTTGCGCTTGTCCAAGGAGGCCATGGATGCGGATGTGGTGATTAACCTGCCCAAACTCAAGTCCCATGCCCAATTGACCATGACCATGGGGGTTAAAAATTTATTCGGTTGCGTCCCCGGCAAAATGAAAGCTTGGTGGCATATGGAGGCGGGCAAAGATGCGAATCGCTTTGGGGAAATGCTGGTGGAAACGGCCAAGGCGATCGCCCCGGATTTGAGTATTTTGGATGGCATTATGGCCCATGAAGGCAATGGCCCCATGCACGGCGACCCCAGGGAAGTGGGGTTATTGGCCGCTAGCCCCGACGTGTTTGCCTTGGATTTTGTTATTACCGATATTTTGCAACTAGACCCCGCTACTATTCCCACCATGGCGGCCCAGGAGCGCCTAGGACTAAATCCCACTGCGGCTGAATTGACCTTTCCCTTATCCCATCCCCGGGAGTTAGTGGTAGATAATTGGAAACTACCGGAAGTGTTGATGCCCATTGATTTTGGCCTGCCTAGGGTGTTGCGTTCCACGTTCAAACACTTTTACATTCGCTTTGTCAAAGAACCCTTACATATCTACACGGGGAAAGCCTAGTTACGGGAACTTTCGTCAAATAGGCTACATAAAGCCTACCGATCCGGCCTTAACCTGAAGATAAGACATAAAGTCAATATCACCCTCCGATTGCTAGAGGTCGCCCATTGCTTCAGTGGCGGCTTTCTTTTTAGAGTTTATTAGTCCTTTAGAAGCTGCCATGCACTGCTCGATTTGGGACGAATTTGAACTTTCTGTAATTGGTTACCAGGGGCGATCGCCGTGGTGGGGGCAGGGGTTTTGTTAAGATTCTAAAAACTTCAAATAGCGCTCCCCATGCTCATGGACTGGATTCCTTTCGAAATTCCCATTAATACGGCGATGATTGCTGGTGCTACCCTTTGGGCATTGGGGCTGTACCTAACCTGGGGCAGTGGGCGCAATTGGCTGATCGAACAGTTGCAACGGTGGTTTAATTTTGCGGAACGTTCCCTCTACACTTCCGTGGAGGAATATGAGCGCACCAAGGAAGCTCGGGAAGCCCAGAATGCTTTCTATGCTTCAGTAATGAGTATTTTGCCGTTTCTTCTCCTGGGGGCCCTCTGTAATTGGGGGGTGAAATGGGGATTGGGAGGAAGTTGGTCCATTAGCTTGGCCATATTGACGGTGTT
Organism: Synechocystis sp. PCC 6803 substr. PCC-P; assembly: GCF_000284455.1. Taxonomy (GTDB): domain Bacteria; phylum Cyanobacteriota; class Cyanobacteriia; order Cyanobacteriales; family Microcystaceae; genus Synechocystis. The sequence goes on along the minus strand of NC_017039.1, from coordinate 1,287,849 downwards.
CACAGGGGCAGTTTATGCGTTGGGGAAACAAAGTAGCAATGAGTAGGGTGGCGGGACAAAGAAAAACGGCGATCGCCAGGGAAAAAAATCCAGGCCAGCAAAATTACCTATCCGGTCGAAGTTGGGGGCAAAAATTAATCAGTGCTTTATTGTGTTGCCTTGCCCTGACGTTTTCATTGGGAGGTTGTTTTTCCCCGGAACTGAAAGACCAGGTGGTTTTTTCCGTGCTCAGTGACCCCAAAACTTTCAATGCGGTTCTGTCCCAAGAGTCCCCCAATGTTTTTGGTTATATCTACGAAGGGCTAATTAGGGAAAATCCTCTCACCGGGGAAAGAACGCCAGCCTTGGCGGAAAGTTGGGAAATATCACCGGACAATTTGACCATTACCTTTACCCTCAAGGAAGGTCTGCGTTGGTCTGACGGCAAACCCCTTACCGTAGATGATGTACTATTTTCCTATAATGATCTTTATTTAAACCCTAAAATTCCTAACAATTATCGGGACAGTTTAAAGGTAGGAGAAAGTCAAGCAGAACCGAAGATTACCAAAGTTGGCGATCGCCAGGTGGCATTTAATATTCCCGAACCCTTTGCTCCCTTTTTAGAAACAGCCCAATTTCCCATTTTGCCAGCCCATATTCTGCGGGAAACAGTGGAAAAAACCGATGAAAATGGTAATCCGTTATTTTTGAGTACCTGGGGCACCAATACCCCCCCGGACCAAATTGTGGTCAATGGTCCCTATAAATTAACCCGCTACGTTACCAGCCAACGGGTAATTTTTAGTAAAAATCCCTATTACTGGGAAAAGGGCCCCAACGGTGAGTCTTTACCCTACATCCCCAGGGTGGTGTGGGCCATTGTGGAAAGCACTGACACATCTTTGTTGCAATTTCGTTCTGGCAGTTTGGATTCCCTCGGAGTGCCACCAGAATCCTTTTCTCTGCTCAAACAGGAAGAAGAAAGGGGTAATTTTGTCATCTATAACGGCGGTCCCACCTACGCCAGTAGCTATTTAACCTTTAATCTCAACCAAGGTAAGCGCCAGGGTAAACCCCTAGTGGATCCGATTAAATCCCGGTGGTTTAATAATCTCAATTTTCGTCAGGCGATCGCCTATGGCATTGACCGGGAAAGAATGGTTAATAACATTTACCGAGGGTTGGGGGAAAAACAAAATTCCTTTATTCCTGTGCAATCTCCCTTTTTTAATCCCGATGTCAAAGTCTATAACTATGACCCAGAAAAAGCGCAAGCATTACTGAAAGCCGGGGGCTTTACCTACAACAATCAACGGCAATTATTGGATGATCGGGGTAACCGTGTCCGCTTTGTGCTTAATACCAATGCTGGCAATAAAGTGCGGGAAGCCATGGGGACCCAAATTCAAGAAGATTTGGGAAAACTTGGCATTCAAGTGGACTTTAGCCCCATTAGTTTTGGCGTGTTGGTGGACAAATTAAGCAACAGTTTGGAATGGGATGCGGTGGTTTTGGGCCTAACCGGCGGCAACGATCCCCATATACCTAATGTTTGGTATGTTAAGGGCAATTTACACATGTTTAATCAGCATCCCCAGGCCGGAGCCCAACCTTTAGAGGGACAAACAGTGGCCCCCTGGGAGCAGAACATTGCCGATTTAGCTCTTAAAGGTTCCCAAATTATTCCCCAGCAGGAACGGAGCCTAGTTTACGACCAAATGCAACTGGAAGTGCAGGAATATTTGCCCTTTATCTACTTGGTAAGTCCCTATTCCCTTTCAGCAGTGCGGAACCGCTTCTGTGGCATTGAATATTCTGCCCTAGGGGGAGCGTTCTGGAATTTGCCTTCCATCAGTTTTTGCGATAATCCACCACCACCGCCATCATCCCAAGCTAATCGTCATTTTCCTGGGACTGGGGGGGAGTAGGAGTTGGCGTTCCCATTGATGGCGTTTGATATTCCTTGATTTTCTCCTCCAGTGCTTTTAAGCGGGCCTGTAAATTTTCCAGGCGATCGCCATTGAGACGGTTTTCCTGGAGTTGTTGACTAATCAATGTATCGAACTCCCGCCGCAGGGCTTCCTGTTCGCCCATTAATTGGGCAATGGTGTCATTTTGGGCTTCAATGGTGCTTTGCAAATTTTCCAAGCGGGCTTTTTCTTCAATCACAAACGGTAAGCCGCCCTGGGATAAAAGATAAATGCCACCACCACAGAGGATCGCCCCCGCAAACATCAAACTGCCCACGATGGTGCGGAAATAGCGCTTTTGCCGCCGCCGAAATTCCGCCAATAAATCCAACGCCCCTTCACAGCCGGGTTCCAACGATAAACACTGACGCACCCGCAAATGCATTTGGTCAGCATCGGGGGCACGGTGGTGCTGTTTCCATTTCCCCAGGTAGGCTTCAGCGGAAGAGAGTAAAAACTTTGATTCCCCAGGATTAAAGGCAATGGCGTCATCTAATTCGGCAATGGCATCGTCCCAGTAGCCCAAACGCATATAACCCTGGGCCCGGGTGAAATGGTCAGCGGCTTGTTTTTGGGCCGCTTGGATTTCCTCCGGTTCAATGCCCAACTCGCTGGCGATCGCCTCCAATTCAGCGGTGGTGGGAATGCGCTGGGTGGATTGGCTTAACTCAGTCACCCGTTGGATGTAGTTTTCGATTACTCCGCTGTGGACCAATGCCATGGCCTAGTTGTCCTCGGCGCTAATGTCTTTCTCGACAATTCTAGCTTAGGAATCTGGCGGGGCTTTTGCCAGGGGCACCAAAGGGAAAAACGACTCCATGGGGAACACAGAGCCAGTTTTGGGACATTTATTGACAGTTAGCTGAAATTCATTAACAAGTTCTAACCGAATTGTTCTTCCACTTCCAAGTCAAACAGCATCTTCAGGGAGCGTAGGCATTGCTTACGGGCTTCGATATCCTGCTGGGCCCGCAGTTGCACCATGGGTTCGTGGAGAATTTTGTTGACAATGCCCCTGGTGAGGGCTTCGATTACTTCTTGATGTTTTTCGGCAAACTCGCTGCCCAGGCGGGAAAGGGCTTTTTCCAATTCCTGTTCCCGGATATCTTCCACCTTACTGCGGAGGGAACTGATGGTGGGTACCGTTTCTAGCGATCGCCACCAGAGGTCAAAGGCGGCAATTTCTTCTTCGAGTAATGCTTCAGCTTGGCGTGCCATTTGTCGGCGGCTGGCTTGGTTTTGGGCGACTACTTCTTTCAGGTCATCCACATTAAAAGCCCGCACCTGTTCCATAGCGTGGACATCAGCGGCCACGTTCCGGGGGACGGAAATATCCACTAACATCAAGCTTTTGCGGTTGATCACACAGCCAGTCAAATTCTCGCAGTTTAAAATTGGTTCCGTGGCCCCAGTGCTGGTAAAGACAATATCCCCAGCGGCGATCGCCGTAAACATATCCGTCAGGGGACAAAGGGTTAACTGGGCTTGGGGGAATTGGTTGGCTAAATCCTGGGAACGACGTTGGGAGCGGTTAACAATGGTGATGTCCGTGGCTCCTTTAGCTAATAGATGTTTCACCAACAGACAGGCCATTTTACCAGCCCCGATGATGACAGTTTTTTGGCTCGATAAATCCACTTGACGATGGACTAACTCCACAGCGGCGGAACTGATGGACACGGCTCCTGTACCAATATCCGTTTCGGTTCTGACCCGACGACCGGCGGTAATGGCCTGTTTAAATAGGCGATCGAGCAGACGACCCACCCCTTTATATTTTTGCCCCAACTTATGGGTAGTACGCACCTGAGCCAGGATTTGTCCTTCTCCGAGCACCAAACTTTCCAGCCCAGCGGCCACCCGCATCAAATGGCGCACCGCATCTTCGTGGAGGAGGGTAAACAAATAACGCCGTAGGGTTGCCAGGGGAATATTGCCAGTTTCAGAAAGGAATTGGGTAATTTCCACCACTCCCTTTTCTGTGTCCGTCACCACCGCGTAAATTTCCAGGCGGTTACAAGTACTAATGACAGTGACTTCTTCGATGTGGGGATAACTCCGCAGATGGGTTAGCGCTTCTTCCAACTTAGCTTCTTGGATGCTGAGTTTTTCGCGAATTTCCACCGGGGCTGTCTTATGGCTCAGTCCCACAACGGCAATATTCATGGGTTCTCCTAAAGGATTCTCTAATAAGGTGGTGGTCGCAGAAATTACGACGTTTTTTGTTAAACAAGTTTCTCTAATCTTTGCAATGTAGTCCGAATGGCAGACCACAATCAAGGGTCCATCCCGCCGGGGCTCATGAATTTTTGTTAAGCAAAACTAGCTCCGGTAACCATTGGGCGGCTTGCAAAATCTTTTGTAGGGATAATTCTTTTTCTAGCAAACAGGCGTGGCCGCTGTGGGGCAATATTTTCACCATGGCTTTGGGAAGATGCCTCTGCAACTTATGGGCTTCTTCCACGGAAGGCAGTAGTAAATCCCGACCACTGGCCAGAATTAAACTGGGGGAGCTGATTTTTCCCAAATCTAATTCCTGTTGGTTGAAATTTTGCAATAGGGCTAACCGTTGGGCCACGATCGCCGGGGGAATGGAGCGCATGGCATTGAGCAACTGACGTCGATCCTGGGGCTGTAACCGTTCTACAGCGGCTAAAAAGGGCAGTCCGGTGAGGGTAGTGACCGTTTGTAGGGCATTGGGTAACCACTGATGGAAGGGAATGCCCCACTGTAACCAAGGGCGACGGTCAAAGGCAGTGGCGGGATTAACCAAAATTAATTTGGCTACCTCCTGGGGGTACAGACAACTATAAGCCAGGGCTAGGCATCCCCCGAAGGATTCCCCACAGAGGTACAGGGGTAATGTTAATCCCTGCTGTTGGTGAATTAATTGGTGCAGGGCCTTGGCGATCGCCGACCAATCATCCGGAAGGGGCCCCGGAGTTAGGCGCAGAGCCAGTAGGTTAAAGTGCTCAACCAACTCCAGTCGTTGCCGATAAAATAATTTGCCCGTACCATCCAACCCCGGCAAATAAAGCAGACTTGCCCTGCGGCGATCGGGGGGATGAAGATTAACTAACTGCATTTTCTGTTAGATTTGTTGACGTAATTCTCTCCCTACCTATGGACGTTACCATTTATCTCCGTTGGTCCGCCTACGCTACCATCGCCAGTTTTATCTTTATGGTACTGGCCTTTGTTTTTCGTTGGGGGTTCCGCTTTCGCCTGGTGGGGGTGACGAGCTTTATGACAGTTTTAACGATAGGCATTTTTGGCCTGGGTTTGGGCATGTTCGACCGCCCCACGGTGGAAGGCTCAGTGAAGTTCAATCGGGTGTACGACAATGGTGCTAACCAAATTGTCATCAGTGTGCCGGTGACAGTGTCCGCTACGGAAGTGGAAGCCACCCTCAAACAGGCCGCCAATAATTACTTTTCCCTGGGCCGCATTTCCACCGACGGCAAAGAACAAATGGTGATCCGGGCCCGAACCCTGATTCATCCCCAGCCTGGCCTAACTAAACCCCTCTATTTAGGCTCTGCTTACCGCACCCTGGGCACCAAAGAAAACGATCAGATTGAGATTAAACTTGACCGCAAAGCCCTCCGGGAATTAGAGCGCAACCAGGCCGCATGAAGAACTTTTTCCAACAAATGGTGGCTAGTTTCTTCGGAACATTGGCCGCCATTGTGGTTTTGCTTAGCCTTGGGGCCACTGGCTTGGTGTTGCTGTTCATACTGGTTTCGGCTGAGGCAGATCCAGTGCTAGAGGAAAAAACAGCCCTCATTCTCGACCTAGCGATCCCCATCCAAGATACCAGCCCTACTCTCAGTCTACAACAGAGTTTACTGGGTAATCAGGAAGAAATATTACCCCTGCGGACGGTGGTTAATGCCATTGAAAAGGCCGCCGAAGATGACCGCATTGTGGCCCTATTAATTGATGGTCGCCGCAGTAACCAAGTGGACGGTTACGCCAATTTAAGTGAAGTGCAACAGGCCCTAATTAAATTCAAACAATCGGGCAAAAAAATTGTTGCCTATGGTCTCAACTACAGCGAACTAGGCTACTATTTAGCTGCCACTGCCGATACCATTTTAATTAACCCCATGGGGGGAGTGGAAATAAATGGACTAGGGGCCCAGCCAATCTTTTTTACCGGGGCGTTGGCCAAGGCTGGCATTGGGGTGCAGACCCTACGGGTAGGCAGTTACAAGGGAGCCGTTGAACCCTATACCAGGGAAAATCTCAGCCCAGAAAATCGCCAACAACAACAGCTTTTGCTAAATCAAATTTGGCAAATTTATTTAACCAGTGTTGCTAATAATCGTTCCTTAACGGTGCCCCAACTCCAGGCGATCGCCAGTGACCAAGGGCTGCTCTTTGCTGACATCGCCCTAAGGGAAAAATTAGTAGACAAGGTGACCTATTGGGATGAAGTTTTGGCCGAGTTGAAACAGGCGGGAGTTTGGATTAATGACCCCGAGAAAATAGAAGAGCAGGAGGAAGATAAAGAGTTTAGAAAAATTAGTTTGGCCGAGTACCATCGCCTACAAAACTGGGAAACCGAAAACCACGACCAAGACCCTAAAATCGCCATTGTTTACCTCGAAGGCTCCATTGTTAATGGTCGGGGCACCTGGGAAAACATTGGTGGCGATCGTTATGGGGAACTATTGCGAACTATTCGCCAGGATGACGACATTAAAGCGGTGGTGCTGAGAATTAATAGTCCCGGTGGCAGTGCTAGTGCGGCGGATATTATCTGGCGGGAAGTGGAACTTTTACAGGCTCAAAAACCAGTGATTATTTCCATGGGCAATGTGGCAGCTTCTGGTGGTTATTGGATTGCCACCGCTGGGGAAAAAATTGTTGCCCAACCCAACACCGTCACCGGTTCCATTGGGGTTTTTAGCATTCTTTTCAACGTGGAAAATTTAGGCGATCGCCTGGGGTTAAACTGGGACGAAGTGGCCACGGGGGAACTAGCCAATGTGGGCTCCAGCATTAAACCTAAAACTGAGTTGGAGTTGGCCATTTTTCAACGGTCGGTGGATCAGGTTTACGAGATCTTTTTAGATAAGGTGGGTAGGGCCCGCAATTTATCTCCTACCGCTTTGGACTCCGTGGCCCAGGGCAGGGTTTGGACAGGATTGGCAGCACAAAAAGTGGGGCTAGTAGATCAACTGGGGGGATTGCAAACGGCTGTGAACCTAGCAGCGGCCCAAGCAGAATTAGGGGAGCAATGGCAGGTAAAGGAATACCCCACTCCCAGGGGATTAAATTCCCTCCTCTGGAACAATCTCATCCATGGTCTCACTGAAACTAACTCCGTGGTTCTACCGCCATTTTTGCGAACTAATTGGCAACAGTTGGAGCGGGAATGGGCAGAGTTGGCCCAATTTAATGATCCCCAAGGCATTTACGCCCGCTTGCCCTTTTCCTGGCATTTTCTTAATCCTTAACCATTTTTTTGTGGGCTAAAACCATGGCAAATCAGAATTTTCCAGCCCAAAATCATCCCCAAACGGTGGTCATAGTGGGGGCATCCGGGGGCATTGGTTTAGGCTTTGTCCGTTACTTTTTAGAACAAGTACCTTTCCCCGTCAAAATTTGGGCCACCTACCGTCAGGCGATCGCCGAGTTAGACCATTTAGCCAAGGAAAATCCTGATCGTTTAACCCTAGTGCCGTTGGATATCACTGAAGAGAGCCAGATTGCACAATTTAGCCAGCAATTAGGCAAAACTGAAGTCAATTGGCTAATTAATTGTGTGGGCATTCTCCATGTAGAAGATAACCCACCGGAAAAAAGTCTGCGCCATTTACAACCATCCCAATTACAGCAATATTTTGCCGTTAACAGCATTGGCCCAGTGTTGTTAGCCAAACATTTTTTACCCCATTTGCGCCATGCTTCCCCCAGTGTTTTTGCCACCATTTCCGCTAAAGTGGGCAGTATTGGGGATAACCAGTTGGGAGGATGGTACGGTTATCGAGCTTCTAAGGCGGCGCTGAATATGTTGCTCAAAAATACGGCGATCGAATATCGCAGAGTTGCGCCCCAATGTGCGGTAATTTTGCTCCACCCCGGCACCACTGATACGTCATTGTCCCAACCATTTCAGAAAAATGTCCCCCCAGAAAAGCTTTTCACAGTGGAACTTACTGTTAAGCAATTAATGGCGATTTTATTGCAAGTAAAACCGGAAAACAGCGGCACTTTCTATAGTTGGGATGGCACAATTTTGCCGTGGTAATTTGTCAGTAAAAGATCCAAATAACTAAACAGCTAACGGGAGGGTAAACCAAAAATGGGATCCTTGCCCCGGACTGCTGGTAACGCCGATGTGGCCACCGTGGGCTTCAACAATTTGCCGGGACTGATAACAACCCAAACCAATGCCGGTTAGCCGTTGATTGTGGCGGTTGCGTAAATAGAGCCGGAAAAGGTGCTCACATTGGTCCTTGGCCATGCCTTTACCGTTGTCGCTGAGGGTAAAACGCACCATATTACCTTCGAGTTGGGCCGCCAGAGTGAGGGTAATACCAGGGGGATTGTGGTTGAGGGCGTTGCCCAAAAGGTTGTCGAATACCTGCTTGATGTAGTGGGGGTCTCCCTGGAGAGGAGACAGGGTCTCATCACATTTCAAGTTCAAAACTACCTGATGTTGTTCACAGGCCGATCGCCATTGGTGACAAATTTGTTGCAAAAAAGGCTGGAGCGGCAAGGCTTGGGGCGCAAGTTGGAGGGGACGACATTCGGCGGTTTGTTCTTCACAGAGGGCATTGAGAAGGGTTAACTGGCGATCGCCACTGCGGATCAGGCTGTCTAGGAGATGGCGGGGCAGGGTCAAGGCTTCCCCCTCTGTGGTTGATAAATTTTTTAGCACCATCAATAAACCCATCACCGAAGTACGCAAATCGTGGGAAATGGCTTGGACAAAGAGAGCTTTCATCTGCTGGAGATCCTGGAGTTCCACCATTTTGTCCTCTAGCTGGGCGGTGCGTTCCCCCACTTGCTTTTCCAAATTGGTATTCAGCGTTTGCACCCGTTGGTAAAGCTGGGCCTGTTGAATGGCGATCGCCACTTGGGTGGCCAATTGTTCCAGTAAGCGCACCTCGGCCTTTTGCCAATGGCGGGGCTGTTGACAATGATGGACCACAATCATACCCAACCTGCCGTCCAACGTAGCGAGGGGAATGGCCAGCAAGCTTTTCACCTGATAACGTAAAAAACTCCGCCGCAGTGGGTCTCCCTTGGGCAATTGGTCAGGATGATGGACCACCATTGCTTCGGTGGGAATGGTTTTAACGATCATTTCCTCGGGGTTTGGGGAAGCCGCAATCTGGGAGTTGAGAGAAGTTTTGTAAGCGGGACCACAGGATTCGGCCACCACTGCCAACGGACTATTCCCCTGCAAAAGAGCGATATAAACCCGGTCGGTCTGGAGCAAATGGCGTACCTCCGTCACCGTAGTTTGAAAAATGGTGCCCAAATGTAGCGATTGCCGCACCCGTAGGGCCACCTCCGCCAAAAGCCGTTCCCGTTCCCAACTGCCCCGCAATTGTTCTTCGGTGCGACGTCTTTCCCTCACCGCCACCGATAGCAATAGACTGGTGGTGCCTAAAACCAAAAAGAACATCTGCAGGAGAATCATTGCTCCGCTTTGGTCGGCACTTTGCACGTTAAAAGAGCCATTGCCCTGCACCGTAGCGGTGATCGCCAGGAGAGCCAAACCTGAAGTGGAGAGGATTCCCCCCCAGATTGGAAAACGAATGCTGGCCCAAACCACAATGGGAAAGGGTAAATATTCCAACCACTGGGTATAGATAGCTCCCCGGTCCGCCAAGGGAATGAGGTCATCCCCAGCAAAAATTAGCCAGGCTAACATCAACAAAAGGCCAGCGCAAACTAAGGCTTCCACCAATTGGAGTCGCTCCATCCGGGCTGACCAGGGCCAACTCCAGCGGCCATATCTAAGCTTGAACAGCAGAGGAGCGGCCAGCAAAATTCCGGTGGCACTGCCCAACCAGGCCAAAGATCCTGTCCACCAAATACGACCATCCCCCTGCCAGAGAGATAGCAAAAGCGCGGCGATCGCCGTCAGAGTGGCCCCCAGCCCCACCCCCGCCAGCAAAAAGACCATGCCATCTTGGAGTCGTTGACCCTGGGGAGAAAACTCCAGCATTTTTAGTCCCCGACCGGCCATCAGCACCACCGCCGTGCTAATCATCCCTAGGGCCAATGCCAGAGGTGGATCTCCCTGCACTACCATGGGGGCAATGGTTAAACCCAGAGCAAGGGCGATAATGTTCGTTCCCTGCCACCACAGCGCCAGCGCCATACCCTGCCCCAACCCCAAACTAAGCCATTGTTGTCCACGGCCCAACATTCCGTAGGCTAAGGCAGTGCATAGGCCCAGGGCGATCGCCAATGCCAAAGAAGGCAAAGCGGTGACCAGCCTCCGGCGTAAGGACTTGGGTAAGTAGATCAGCATCAATGGAAAGTCTGACAATGGGCGACGGGGCACACCGTTTTATTCTTAAAAGTGGTCGATATTCTTTCCCCCCCATGGGGATAATGCAACAGCGGGCGAACCCCCTTTTTGCATCGGCACCCTTACCGTGATAGTAATCACCGATGAAGTACAAAGAATTGCTAAGCACTGTAGATTACTATCTCAACTTTGCCTAAACTGGAATGGATTTTACTTCCCCCCATAGGGTGAAAATCGAGCCTTGCCTGCCTATGAAAATTTTGATCGTTGAAGATGATCCATTGATGCAATTAGGTTTGGAGCAAGCCTTGGGGGCCCATGAGCGCTTTGAAATTATTGGTCGAGTGGATAACGGCTATGGTGCTGTGCAACAGGCAGCGGTCCTCAACCCGGACTTGATCGTGATGGACATTGGCTTGCCTGGACTTGATGGCATTGAAGCCACCAAACAAATCAAGCAAACTTCCCCCCAGATCCACATTGTAGTGTTGACTTCCCACACCCTGCCCAACGAGATTATTGCTGCCCTATCCAGTGGGGCCGATGCTTACTGCGTTAAAGGAGCCACCCTAGAGCGTTTAATTTTGGCGATCGCCGCCGCCCAGGATGGAGCCACCTACCTAGACCCCCAAATTGCCCGGGTGGTGGTGGAAAACCTCAAGCCCCCCGTGCCGGAAGGCCAAGCCGACGTGTCTAGCCTTTCGGAAAGGGAAATTGACGTGCTGAAATTAATTGTGGAAGGAAAAAGTAACCAAGAAATCGCCCAAACTTTATATCTAAGCACCAACACAATTAAAACTCATGTACGGGGCATCATGAATAAGCTGTCCGTTGATGACCGGGTTCAAGCTGCCGTCATTGCCCTCCGTTCCGGTTTGGTTTGATTGCAGAAGGGGCTATAATCCAAGGCGTTTACTTTACCCGTCCTAAACCATGGCCAAAGCAATCTGGAATGGGGTCGTCCTCGCCGAGAGTGACCAGTGTGAAATGGTGGAGGGCAACTACTATTTTCCCCCCGACAGCATCCATCCCCAGTATTTCCAGCCCAGTAACACCCACACCGTTTGCGGTTGGAAAGGCACCGCCAGTTACTACACCGTAGTGGTGGATGGCCAGGAGAACCCGGATGCGGCTTGGTATTACCCCGATCCCAAACCCAGGGCGGAAAATATTAAGGGCTACATCGCTTTTTGGCGGGGTGTAAAGGTTGAAGCCTGAATTTTTTTGTAATTATGGGCAATGATTTCGACTACATCGCCATAAAAAATGGTAATTTTGTTTTATTGTATCTCCACCCGACTAAGTTTGTAATCGCCCAAGGCTCAGGAATTTAACTAACTACGATGGAATTAACTGGAAAAACAGCCCTGGTCACCGGGGGAGGCATAAGGGTTGGTCGGGCCCTAGTTATGGCCCTGGCGGAAGCCGGTTGTAACGTCTTTATTCACTACGGTAATTCCCAGACCGGAGCCCTAGAGGTTCAGCAAGAAGTGGAAGCATTGGGTAGGAAAGCTTTTACCTACTCCGCCGATTTGAGCGATGCCCAGGCCACCCAAGGAATTATTCCCAAAGCCCAGGAAGTCTTTGGCCAGGTGGATATTCTGATCAACAGTGCCTCGGTTTTTCCCCTAGAAGATAAATTCTTTCAAGTGGATCTCGACCTGTGGGAATGGATTTTTGCCGTTAATCTCCGGGCCCCCTTTCAGTTGTCCCAGGCCTTTGCTCAACAAGTAGCCGGCGATCGCCAAGGAAAAATTATTAACATTAACGATGCCCGCATTCCCCGACCAAGGCCAGACCATTTTGTTTACCGTCTTACCAAACGGGGTTTGTGGGATATGACGGAAATTTTAGCCCTGGAATTGGCCCCCAATATCACCGTTAATGGCCTCGCCCTAGGACAGATTTTAGAAGCTCCGGAAGCGCCGGACCCGGAAGAGTTTATGCGGGATTATGCAGAGCGACGTATTCCTTTAAAAATGACCGGCAATCCCAAAGTAGTCACTGATGCGGCCCTATATTTGCTACAACAGGATTTTCTGAGTGGCACCACCATTCGTTTAGATGGAGCAGAATATTTGAAGTTTTAGCTATTACCTAAGAGCGTGTTTGAAAAGTAGGGTGAAGAATGGAAAATGGTGAAAAGAATAAAATTTTCACCATAATTAATGATAATTCGAGAATTTTACAGCACGGACATCACTGATAGCCAGTGGCAATTGGTAGAACCCCATTTACCCAAAGCAAAAACTGGGGGAAGAAAACGGAAAACTAGTCTGCGGGAGATACTCAATGCCATTTTTTACATGCTCAGAACGGGGTGTGCCTGGCGACTTCTACCCCATGATTTCCCTAAATGGCGAACGGTCTATGGTTATTTCCAGCAATGGCACGAAGATGGTACCTGGAGAAAATTAAACCGTATCTTCCGTGAGAAGGTTCGACTCAAAGCTGGAAGAAATACTCACCCTAGTGCTGGTTGTTTAGATTCACAGTCACTTAAAAAGGCTGGAACTGGCCAAGAAACTGGCTATGACGGCGGAAAAAAGGTCAATGGTCGTAAACGTACAATCCTCGTGGATACCATGGGATTACTTCTCGATGTTGTCGTCCATGGTGCCCATCGCTCCGACCATCAGGGTCTGATTCTACTTGCTACCTGGTTTGCTCCCCTTTGGCAGTGCCTGCAAGTTATATGGACTGACAGCACCTTTGGCGGAAAGGATTTTATCTATTGGGTGGAGCATACTTTTGGTTGGAATTTGAATGTCGTCAGCAAAAAGCAGGGACAAAAAGGTTTTGAAGTCTTACCCCGCCGTTGGGTAGTCGAGCGCACCTTTGCTTGGTTTGGACGCTATCGTCGTTTAAGCAAGGATTATGAATATTTACCTACCACCAGTGAGACAATGATTCATGTTGCCATGCTCCATCTCATGCTTCAAAGGCTTGCTTAAAACTTTTCAAACACTTTCTAAGACTTTGTTGGCATAATTTTAGTTTGTTCCCTCAATTAGCCTACTAAAAAAATCCCAACAGCGTACTAATCAGCGATGGTAATTCACAACCAATATTTCTTTAATTGCACCTCTTTTGTCAGCCTGACTGTTAATCATACGGAGGGCATCGATCCGAGCAATTTGAAAACCCCGATATAAATCATCAAAAAAGTTATCGTCGCTATTAATATTTTTCGGATCGGAATTGCTCAACATCAACTTAGCGTTTTTGTTATTGAGTGATTGGTAATATTCAGCTAACCTCAATTGCTCATTATCATTGAAGTTCGCTTTACCATAGGAGTTAAAGCTGGAGGTTTTATTTAAGGGACGATAGGGCGGGTCAAAATAAACAAAGGTGGATGCATCAATGAAGTTATTACTCGAAGTAAAATCACCAAATCTTATTTCTGTTCTGGCAAGTAAGTTGGCTACTAACTTAAGATTCTCAGCATCGCAAATCTTAGGATTTTTATAATCCCCAAAGGGTACATTAAATTCTCCTTTAGAGTTAACTCGAAATAAGCCGTTAAAACAGGTACGATTTAAAAATATAAGCAGACCAGTTTGCTCTATCCACAATTTACTAAATTTTTCTAAATTTATTCCGGTAACATTCTGGTTGAATTTTAGTCTTTGCTGATAAAAAAAATCTTTTCTTTCATCTTGGTTGAAACAATAATACTTCTGCTGTAGCCGTCTTAAAAAATCAATTAAATCATCAACATTTTGTTGAATAGTCTGATAAGCCAAAACTAACTGCTGATTGCAGTCGGAGATAAAGAATTTTTCTATCTGGGGATAATTTTGGGCAACATGAAAGTACAAAGCCCCGCCACCAATAAAAGGCTCAGCATACTTAGTTAACTGACCAGTGGTGATTTCTAAGGGGAAGCAATTAACCAATTGTTCAATTAACTTTCCCTTACCTCCAGCCCATTTCAGAAAGGGTTTGGCAATAGCTTGTTTAATTTTCACATTCTCCGACTGATTTTTTCATCGCTGTTACAGTTTCCCTAGGGAACAACGGCCAAACGCTGGGTAACCAATACCATGCCTTCAGGAGTAACTAGTAGGGCAGACAACCACTGGGGATCATTACCGGCGATCGCCCGTTTGAATAGCCCACCAGCCTGTAACAATTCCAATTTCACCTGGGAAGGATCAACGTAGTTATTAGGATCTATTTTTTGACTAAAAGCTGTGCCCGCCAGGAGGTCATCACCAATGGGTTGACGCAGGACAACATCGAAATCAAATTCTTGGCCCGCCTGCACTTGCTGAGGCAAATTAACGTCCACTTCCGGTGGATTGTCCCCGGCGGTGAGGGTCATTTTTTCCGTTAACACTTCCTGGCGTACCAATTTATTTTGCACAAAGGTTTGGCGGGAGGTAATTTGTCCATTCAATTGGGCGGTGCGACCCAGCCAAGGCCGTTCCCCCTGAATGGTGGTCAAAGTTTCCACCACCACTGCTTGCCCATCCTGTTTCCAGTTTTTCAGTTCGGTGCTGTAGGTCAAATTGCCATATGTTTCCCAAAGCTGTTGCAGAGTCGTTTCCATTTGGGCAAAGGTCAGACCGTCACTGTTGCTAAATTCAGGGCTGTAAATTTCCCCCAGGCGATCAGTATTGTGTTGGTTGGCCACCGCATCAAATTGTTCAATTAAAGCCCGCACTTGACGTTCAGTTACATTCCCCTGGGCAATGGTGGCGGCATTGAGGGGCAATGATCCCAACGCCATTAGACCGACACCCCAACCAAAAGCCATTAACCAACGGGCTGGGAAGAAGCGATGAGAAGAACGGCTAAGGCGGGTAAATCCTTGGGGCTGGGAAATCATATTTTGGTCAAATTTTAGGGCGGTGGAAGATGGATGGCGGTGTGACCGGATTAGCCATGGAGAGGTTAGCGGAGATGGCACCGTGTTTCCAGGATATCTTAAGCCCAGGGGCTTTTGGCTGACAATGGCGATGGCCAGTTCTTTCTCTTGGCCGGGGCAGGATGATAACCCAAGGACAATTGCTTGATAGGATAGCGATTAGCCCTTTTGGGCTGGCTTTGACAAATATTTAATTAATATATGGGCGTTACCTGGGAATTGGATTTTTATTCACGGCCGTTGTTGGACGACGAGGAAAAAAAGGTGTGGGAAGTACTAATTTGTGAGTCTCCCCAATCCGTGCAGCAGTTACCAGGAGATTTGTTCCGCTACAGCCAATATTGTCCCAGTTCTACCGTTAATTCCGTTTGGCTCCGGCAGGCCATCGAAGCGGCGATCGCCGAGGCGGGTCAGATGCCTCAAAAGATCCGCTTTTTCCGGCGGCAGATGAATAACATGATCAGCAAAGCCTGTGAAGAAGCTGGTATTCCCCCGGCCCCCAGTCGTCGCACCTATGTACTGGAACAATGGTTAGGCGATCGCCTGGAGAATTTTTATCCCCAACAACCGGGCTATGACCCGAAGTTAGCTTCGTCCACATCCGTACAATATCCAGAACTTAATGCCATTGCCTTGCCCGATGCAGTGAGAGGCGATCGAGGGGACCAGTGGGCCTTGGTGAGTTTGGCCGCGGCTGATTTTAATGATTTACCGGATTGGGAGATTAGCTTTGGGGAAAGTTTTCCCCTCTCCTCGTACAATCTTTCCCCCGACAGTCGCATTCCTGGTTTGATTCTCTTTTCCCCCAGGGCTTTACCCTTTGCCGCTTGGTTATCGGGGTTGGAATTGGGCTATTTGCAATACAACACTGACCCCCGCCCTATTATGCGGTTGGAAACCGGAGCCAGTGATAGTTGGATTGTGGCCAACGTCACCGATAAAACCAGTGAACAGGAAGCTCAGGGCTTTGAACAGACAAAAAAATTGGCCCAGGGCATTCACTTTTTAGCCATCCAAACCAGCCCTGACAGTGAAACCTTTGCTGGTTTTTGGTTATTGCAGGAAACTGGACAAGTTTAGGGCCTTTCCCAAAAGCGTTCCTAATCTGCAAGTTTCGGTAAAAGTTCCCCATTATTGCTTGAGTGGGCTGATTCGAGCCCGGAATCAACAAGGTCTTAGGGGGTAAATTCAGCTAGTCTGCTTAATAAATGCTCAATTTCCTCTTCATTGGTGATGTAATGGCAACAGGCCCGGACACAGTCTGGGTCAGCGATGGTGCGGAGATAGATGCGTTGTTCCTCCAGTTTCTGCACGATCGCCCGGTGGCCTAGGGGAGAATCTATGGTGAAGGATACCAAACCTGCTTGGGGAGGCGATGTGGCTAAACAATGGACATGGGGTAATTGGTTTAGACCCTGCCACAACAGTTCACTGCGTTGACAAATGGCTTGGTAACGTTCCTCGGCGGTGCCCTGCCGTTGGTGCAACTGGAGAGCGGCCAACAGACCAGCATATTGGGGATAGGCGGAGGTGGCCACTTCAAATCTTTTGCCCCCTTCTGCCCAGCCAGTGGGTTCCCCTTTACTGCCATAGGTGATACTACGCCAGCCCACATAGGTCGGGTTAATTTCCCCCAGGCGTGCGGCATTCGCCGTGCCTTTGGCATCGCCATGGATATACAATCCCCCCACCCCAGCGGGGCCAGCAAACCATTTATGCCCTGTAAAAGCGTAATAATCCACTTCTAGCCGGGAAAAATCCAAGGGTAAGGAACCGGCAGACTGCGCCCCATCCACTAGCACCCGCACTGGATAATCCCCTTGATGGCGGCGACAAACGGCCATAATTTCTCCTAGGGGCAATACCTGGCCAGTATTCCAGAGTAAATGGCTGAGGATAACTAAACGGGTTTTCGGCCCCAAATGATTAACTAATACTGCGGCCGCATCCCCCTGGTTTAATGTGTCCGCCACCGGGAAAAAACGGTACGTGACCCCAAACCGAGCGGCGATCGCCTGGACGATGGCAATAATGCCGGGATGTTCGCAGTCGGTGAGCAAAATTTCATCGCCCTTCTGCCAATCTATGCCCCAAAGCACAATGTCACAGCCCGTGGTGACGTTATCGGTAATGGTGATGGTGTTAGGGTCAACGTTAAAGGTTTCCCCCAGGGCTTGGCGCAGTTGGGCAATTAATTGCTGAATGTATTGGTTGGCGGCAATGGAAAAAGGGCCATTTTCCTGCAAATAGCCATACATGGCCGTAATGGCTTCCAAGGCTACGGTGGGTAAAATCCCCTGGCCGCCAAAATTAAAATAGGTCTTATTCGCTAGGCCGGGAAATTGCTGGCGATCGGGTATCAGGTTCACAGGGTCAGCCATTAGTGGGGAAACATCAACAAAATACCTTAACAAAAACCTCAACTTCCCCCAAGAACATGGGAAAATGCCCCCCAAGTCCAACAGTTACCATGCCCCAAGATTCCGCCCTTGAACTTTCCTGCCCTCAATGATGATCGCAAATATTTACTGCTGCTTACCGGAGCGGCCCTGATTCTGGCGATCGCCGGTTTGGGCAATGTACCCCTGCGGGATTTTGACGAAGGTTATTACGCTACTACAGCTCAGGATACTTTCCTCAGAGGAGATTGGCGTTTTCCCACCTATTTAGGGCAACCTTTTTTATCCAAACCTCCCCTCATTGCCTGGTTGGTGATGGGCAGTTACCATCTGCTGGGCATCAGTGAATTTAGCTCCCGTTTACCGTTGGCCCTGGGGTCAGCCCTGGCGGTGCCGTTGTTATATCTGCTAGGTAAGGAAATTTTTTCTTCCCCTAGAGCGGCCCTGTGGAGTAGTTCGATATTGTTAACCCTGCTTCCCACTGCCCGTTTGGGTCGTTTAACCATGTTGGACGGGGTAATCAACGCCTGTTTGCTTTGGTCATTACTTTGCTTACTGCGGGGGCGGAAAAATCCCCATTGGTTGGGGGGCATAGGTATAGGTTTGGGGTTAATTGCCTTGGCTAAGGGTTTACTGGTGCTGGCCCTGGCACTGTTGTTGGGCATTGTAATTTTCTGGCTGGGGGAAGGGCGAATTTTTCAACGCTGGCAATTCTGGTTGGGGCTATTGATCGGTTTTGCCCCAGTGCTGTGGTGGTACCAACTCCAATTTGCCGAGTACGGGGAAACCTTTTGGCAAATTCATTTTGAGTTTCATAGTTTTGAGCGGGTTACCCAGGAATTAGAGGGCAATACGGGGCCCCCTTGGTATTACCTGTTGGAGATTGTTAAATACACTGCCCCCTGGCTATTTTTCCTCATTCCCGCTGCGGTAATGACTGTTCAACAATGGCGACAGGACTGGGCTAAGGTTGCCATTACCTTTGGCTTCGGCTTCTTGCTGATTATTTCCGCCATGGGCACTAAGTTACCCTGGTATGTACTCCCCTGTTATCCCTTTTTCGCTCTGATGGGGGGATATTATTTAGCAGATTTGGAAGGTCGCCCACGTTATCCCCGGCTAATTGGTTACCTCCTTGCTCTCACCGCTGTGGTGGGCCTGGTGGGGGGATTGTACGCTGGTTTCATCGAGCAAAAACCGGTGATTATCATCATGGGGCTAGTGCTATTTGTTGGTGTAGGTTGGAGTGCCAAACAATATTTGCACTCTTCCCCTAAATTTGCCAAAACCCTGGTGATGGGGCTGTATGTAACCTTGCTATTTCTTTTTTCCAGTCCCCTCTGGAATTGGGAAGTGAATGAAGCCTTTGCCGTTAAGCCCGTGGGGCGGTTAATTAAACAAAGCACCCCAGTTAATACCCTAATTTACACTTCCTTTGCCTACAGTCGTCCCAGTTTGGATTTCTATGGTGATCGCCAGGTGATTGCGGTGGATGATGACCAGTTACGAACTAAGGCGAAGGAAGGAAATTATTTATTGCTCGACCAAAATGCCCAAGGCAGACTAGCTTTAGCCAATTTACAAAAGCGGGGACAGACGAGAGAATTCACCCTATTTTTTAGCCCTACCGTTGGTAAACCTTAATTTTCCAGAGGGGCAATGCCGGCCTGGTCGAGGATTTCGGGAATTAATTCTTCTTTTTTAATCGCCATCAAGTGCACTCCCTGGCATAGCTCTTTGGCCAGTTTTACCTGTTCGGCGGCGATCGCCACCCCTTCTTTTAAAGGATCTTCGGCCCGGGCCAGGCGATCAATCAGCGCATCGGGAATATTTACCCCCGGTACCACCCGCTTGATAAAAGTCGCATTTTTAGCCGATTTGAACAGAAATATACCCGCCAAAATTGGTTTGCCACAGCCCACAGCCACCTGGGTCATAAATTTATCCAGGCGATCGAAATCCGTAATTAACTGACTTTGGAAAAATTGTGCTCCCGCTGTTAGTTTCCTTTCAAAACGACTTTGTAGGCCAGACCAACTTTTGAGCTGGGGGTCCACCGCCGCCCCAGGAAATAAATCTAGCCTGCCATCCACCAAAGGAGCTTGGTTAAAATCTAACCCCTGGTTGAGGGAGCGGATTAAACTTAAAAGTCTGACAGACTCTAAATCGTAGACAGGTCTGGCCTTGGCATGGTCCCCTGCTTTGAGCGGATCGCCGGTTAAAGCTAAAACATTGCGTAAACCGAGGGCATAGGCCCCCATCAGATCAGCTTGCAAACCAATCAAATTACGGTCCCGGCAGGTCATCTGACAAATGGCTTCAATACCCCGTTGCTGCAACAACACACAGGCCGCAATGGAAGACATACGCAACACCGCCCGACTACCATCGGTGACGTTAACCCCATGGACCCGGCCCCGTAACTTTGCCGCCACCGCCAACATCCGCTCGGGATTACCGCCTTTGGGGGGGGTAACTTCTGCGGTGATCAAAAATTCCTTCGCTTCGGCTGCCTGACGAAACCGGCTAATGGTCATTACATCCAATGGGGACAACGGTGGTTTGAGTTGGGAGCGGTGACTGCCTCTCTGACAGGAGATCTTAACAGAGTTTTTCCTGTTTGCCGGCTTGGTCATTGCCCAGACCTGTGGCCCGGTTTCCATTCCCAAGGGGTCGGGATTAGGATATAAGATTAAGAGTGTTCGGAAAATTTATATTCTTTTAACAAAACGAGGTACAGCAATGGATTGGCGTGTAATTGTAGTTGTTAGCCCCCTTCTGATCGCCGCAACTTGGGCCGCTATCAATATTGGGGCCGCCGCGATCCGGCAGTTACAGGACGTTTTAGGTCGCGAAGCCTAGGCCACAACGTCTCGGCGATCGCCGATGAATCGAGAAAGTATTGTGCAATGGCCCTTCCTGGCTCTGGGCTGGGGGGGCTACTCTTTTCGGGGTTACTTGGTTACTGCAAAGTTTTTCCACCGCAGAAATTTCTAGAGAAATTTTAGATTGGTGCCCCATCAGGAAACGCAGAAAACTAAATCCCCACTTGACTAGTCAGTGCCAATCTCCACCTCAACAACAGTTTTTAGCAATTGCCATGGTCGATCCACTGATGTACCAAGAAGAAATGTTTGTGTTCTTGGCGGACCAGGAACCAGAAACATTCCTAACTCCGGCGGAAATGACTGCTAAGTTGACGGAGATTTTGGCCGAATACGATCTTCCCCTGCCCCAGGGACTGGATAAATTGCCCACTTTGGCGGCAAAAGCGGAACATTTACGGGACAATTACTGCGACCTCGACCGGGGGGATGGCGGTACTTGGCAATGGTATGTGGTACGTCTGGAAAAATAGCTTGATCGATCCCATCTCCAAATCAGTTCTCAGTCCCCGATATTAAAGCCTTTAACCCTTTTGTGCTAAGATTTTGAGGGCTTTTGCCATCCCACAGCAAAGATGCCTAAGCTCAGCCTGATTTTGGAGTGACCATGACGACCACGAACTACGGTGCCGATCAAATTCAAGTCTTGGAAGGGTTGGAACCAGTCCGTAAGCGCCCAGGGATGTATATTGGCTCCACGGGGCCCAAGGGTCTGCATCACCTAGTGTATGAAGTGGTTGACAATGCCATTGATGAGGCTTTGGCCGGCTATTGTACCCATATTGAAATTGACATTAATGCCGACGGTTCCGTCACCGTAGTGGACAATGGCCGGGGGATTCCCACCGATATTCACCCCACCACCGGGCGATCGGCCTTGGAAACAGTGTTGACGGTACTCCATGCCGGGGGCAAGTTTGGGGGCGGTGGCTATAAGGTATCCGGTGGTTTGCACGGGGTAGGGGTTTCCGTTGTTAACGCCCTGTCCGAATGGGTGGAAGTGAAGGTTTGGCGCCAGGGGAAGGAACACTTCCAGCGGTTTGAGCGGGGCAATCCCATTGGCACGCTAGAAGCTACCCCAAACGAAGGGCACTCCACAGGAACCCAGGTTTCTTTTTTGCCAGACACCCAGATTTTTAAGGATGGCATCGAGTTTGATTACCATACCCTGGCCAGTCGTCTCAAGGAGTTGGCCTACCTCAACGCTGGGGTTCGCATTACCTTTGGCGATCGCCGGGCGGATTCCCTCAAAGAAGAGCAGTTTTATTATGAAGGGGGCATTAGGGAATATGTCACCTATATGACCACGGACAAAACCCCGCTCCACGAGGAAATTATTTACACTTCCGGGGAAAAAAATGACGTCCAGGTGGAGGTGGCCCTCCAGTGGTGTGTGGATGCGTATAGTGATACTCTCTTGGGATTTGCCAACAATATCCGCACTATTGATGGTGGCACCCATTTAGAAGGTCTAAAAGCGGTTTTAACCCGTACTCTCAACTCCGTTGCCCGTAAGCGCAATAAGTTAAAGGATGGCGATAGTAATTTAGGGGGAGAAAATATTCGTGAGGGCCTAACCGGCGTTATTTCCGTTAAAGTACCGGACCCAGAATTTGAAGGACAAACCAAAACTAAATTGGGCAACACGGAAGTCCGGGGCATTGTGGATACCTTGGTGGGGGAAGCTCTAACGGAATTTTTAGAATTTAATCCTGGGGTTGCCGATGCCATCATTGAAAAAGCAGTGCAGGCTTTTAAAGCAGCGGAAGCAGCCCGTCGAGCCAGGGAATTAGTACGCCGTAAATCAGTTTTAGAGTCTTCAACTTTACCGGGTAAATTGGCAGACTGTAGCTCCAAAGATCCCTCGGAATCGGAAATTTTCATCGTGGAAGGAGACTCTGCCGGCGGCTGTTTTTCTGGAGATACATTAGTCGCTTTAACTGATGGTCGTAGCGTTAGCTTTGAGCAATTGGTTGAAGAAGAAAAACAAGGAAAACAAAACTTTTGTTATACCATCCGCCATGATGGTTCTATAGGGGTTGAAAAAATCATCAATGCCCGCAAAACAAAAACTAATGCGAAGGTAATCAAGGTTACGTTGGACAATGGTGAGTCTATTATTTGCACCCCGGATCATAAATTCATGTTGCGGGATGGGAGCTACAAATGTGCGATGGATTTAACTCTCGATGATTCGTTAATGCCGTTACACCGAAAAATTTCGACTACGGAAGATTCTGGTATTACAATTGATGGCTATGAAATGGTTTGGAGTCCCCGTTCCGATAGCTGGCTATTTACCCATTTAGTTGCAGACTGGTATAATCGTTGGCAGGGAATTTATATTGCAGAAGAAAAACAACATTGCCATCACAAAGACTTTAATAAGCGGAATAATAATCCCGATAATTTAATTCGCTTATCCCCTGAAAAACATTTAGCGCTTCACCGTAAGCACATTAGTAAAACATTACATCGCCCTGATGTGGTAGAGAAATGTCGTCGAATTCACCAAAGTCCTGAGTTTCGACGGAAAATGAGCGCAAGGATGCAATCACCGGAAACACGGGCAATTTTGTCCAAACAGGCCCAGGCCCAATGGCAAAATGAAACCTATAAATTAACAATGATGGAAAGTTGGCGTAGTTTCTACGACAGTAATGAGGATTATCGTCAGCAAAATGCAGAACAGCTAAATCGTGCTCAACAGGAATATTGGGCGCAGGCGGAGAATCGTACTGCTCAAGCAGAAAGGGTACGTCAACATTTCGCACAAAATCCTGGATTACGACAACAATATTCAGAGAATGCGGTTAAACAATGGAATAATCCCGAATTGTTGAAATGGCGACAGAAAAAAACAAAGGAACAATGGACTCCTGAATTTCGAGAAAAACGTCGAGAAGCTCTGGCCCAAACCTATTACCGCAAAACTCTAGCGGCACTAAAACAAGTTGAGATCGAAAATGGTTATTTAGACATATCTGCTTACGATAGCTATCGAATTTCGACTAAAGATAAATCCTTGTTACGTTTTGATCGATTCTGTGAACGGTATTTCGAGAATGATGAGAACCTCGCAAGGGAAGCAGTATTAAATTACAATCACAGAATTGTAAATATTGAAGCTGTGTCAGAAACAATCGATGTTTATGATATTGAGGTTCCCCACACCCACAATTTTGCTTTGGCAAGCGGAGTGTTTGTCCATAACAGCGCAAAACAAGGTCGAGACCGTCGTTTCCAAGCAATTTTGCCTTTACGGGGCAAGATTTTAAATATTGAAAAAACTGACGATGCCAAGATTTATAAAAATACTGAAATTCAAGCCTTAATTACAGCATTAGGTCTGGGCATTAAAGGTGATGATTTTGACATATCTTCCCTCCGCTATCACAGAGTAGTAATTATGACCGATGCTGATGTAGATGGAGCGCACATACGCACTCTTTTGTTGACTTTCTTCTACCGTTATCAGCGGGATTTGGTGGACCAAGGCTACATTTACATTGCCTGTCCGCCGTTGTACAAACTGGAGCGGGGTAAAAACCATTTCTATTGTTATTCCGACCGGGAATTGCAGGAGCAAATCAGTCAGTTTCCCCCCAATGCTAATTACACCATCCAGCGTTTTAAAGGTTTAGGGGAAATGATGCCCCAACAACTCTGGGATACCACGATGAATCCTGAAAGCCGCACCATGAAACGTGTCCACATTGAAGATGCCGCTGAAGCCGATCGCATTTTTACGGTGTTGATGGGCGATCGGGTAGCTCCCCGCCGGGAATTCATCGAAACCTATGGCACCAAGTTGGATCTAACTGACTTGGATATCTAGCCTTTTTTCTCCGGCAATGTAGGCATGGTGTTGACACTGTGCCTAGGGATCGGAGTATTTGGTTAATGGAGGCAAAAAAGCAAGGTTCACATTGGCGATCGCCAAAAGTGTCTATGCTCGATTTACCATTATTTAGTAAAGGTTAAGCATGCAAATTACTCTAGACATCCCCGACGACATTGCCCAACAGCTTCAACCTCTCCAGGAAGACTTGCCGCAAATATTAGCCCTCGGTATACAGCAACTAAACGCCAATCCCAGCACTGGTTTGTCTGGACTTACTGAAATCCTCGAATTTTTGGCTCAACTCCCCAGCCCGCAACAAATCCTTGATCTCCATCTTTCTCCCACCCTGCAGGCTGAGATCGAAACTCTCCTGGAGAAAAATCGAACCCAAGGTCTAAACCAGAAAGAGCAACGCCTTTGGCAACAATATGAATTTATAGAACATCTCGTGCGACTGGCAAAGGCCCAAGCCCGGCTTAAACTCCAGCCCCATGAGTAAGAGCTATATTTCCCCATCCCTACGACGTCTCGTTAGTGATCGGGCTAACCATTCCTGTGAATATTGCCTCATCCCTGAAGCGCTATCTCTGTCTTCCCACCATGTTGATCATATCATTGCCGAAAAACATGGAGGCCACAGTACCCCTGAAAACCTAGCTTTTTCCTTTTCCCTCTGTAACCAAGCCAAAGGCAGTGATATCGCTTCTATCGACCCCCATACAGGGGAAACTGTTAGACTCTACAATCCAAGAAAAGACATCTGGACAAACCACTTCACCCTTGAATCCATAAGCGGACTCGTTCAACCCAAAACGGCGATCGGGCGAGTAACAGCTAACCTACTCCGCATCAATCGGGTAGAAAGCCTTACTGTCCGCCAAATCTTGGCAAAAATAGGGGAACTCTGACTCAAAACAAGTGGACAGTCCAGA
Source organism: Synechocystis sp. PCC 6803 substr. PCC-P (assembly GCF_000284455.1). Taxonomy (GTDB): domain Bacteria; phylum Cyanobacteriota; class Cyanobacteriia; order Cyanobacteriales; family Microcystaceae; genus Synechocystis. The sequence continues at coordinate 1,262,461 of NC_017039.1, read as the reverse complement.
CTGGAACCTTTCATTGGCTATTTCCTTTGCTCCTGAAAACCACCAATTGATATGTGCTAAACAAAATCAAGTATGGGCCCGCTGGCGAGCCTTGCTTAGTTTTTTGTGTGGGAAGTTTTGAGGAATAGATTAAGGGTCAACCCAACGGCCATCGGCCTTGATCAGGTTAATTAATTCCTGTACGCCGTCGGTTTCGGGTACTCGTTTAATTTCTTCCCGACCACGGTAGAGGGCAATGTAACCGGCTTGTTTACCCACATAGCCATAGTCGGCATCGGCCATTTCCCCGGGGCCATTGACAATACAGCCCATGACGGCGATGTCTAAACCCGTTAGATGTTTAGTGGCTTCTCGGACTTCATGTAACACGTCTTCCAAGTTGAACAACGTGCGGCCACAGGAAGGACAGGCCACATATTCCACCATGGTTTTCCGCAAACCCAGCGCCTGGAGAATGCTGTAGCAAACGGGAATTTCTTTTTCGGGGGCTTCGGTGAGGGATACCCGGATAGTATCGCCAATGCCATCAGCTAAAAGGGTGGCAATGCCAGCGGTGGATTTAATGCGGCCATATTCCCCATCCCCGGCTTCGGTAACCCCTAGATGGAGGGGATAATCCATGCCCAACTCGTCCATACGTTTCACCATGAGGCGATAGGCGGCCAACATTACCGGTACCCGGGACGCTTTCATGGAAACGACTAGGTTGCGGAAATCTAAGGACTCACAAATTTTGATGAATTCCAGGGCCGATTGCACCATGCCCTCGGGGGTATCCCCGTAGGTAAAAAGCATTCTTTCGGAGAGAGAACCATGGTTAACGCCGATCCGCATCGATTTCCCTTGATCTCGTAGGGAAATTACCAATGGTTCCAGGGTTTCACGAATTTTTTCGCCAATTTCAGCAAATTCCTGGTCGCTGTAGCCTTCCCGTTGGGCATCGGGCTTTTCAAAAACGTATAGCCCTGGGTTAATCCTGACTTTATCGACGTGTTTGGCTACTTCCAGAGCAATTTTCATGCCGTTGTGATGTACGTCTGCCACCAGGGGCACGGCTTGGTAAGTAGCTTGTAATTTCTGCTTGATATCCGCTAGGGCTTTGGCGTGGGCCATGCTGGGCACCGTTACCCGGACAATTTCACAACCAATTTCGTGGAGGCGACGAATGCCAGCGACGGAACCATCCACATCGAGGGTGTCTTCATTAATCATGGATTGCACCACCACAGGATGGCCACCGCCAACGGTGACAGCGCCTACTGGTACAGGGCGGGTTTTGCGGCGATGGATAGTAGTGTCGAACTCGGGCTGGACAGGGGTCGGCAGGGAAGCGGTTACCATGGGAAGGTTTAGTTTTTAATCAAAAACTGTAGGCAACCTATTATCCCATAAGCAATTACCCCAACAAGGCGCCGGAGGTGAAGGCTAGTCCTACTCCTGTTAGCAGAAAGCCAATAAATCTTAGATTGAGCAAGGTTTCTTTGGTTTCGTACCAGCCCTTGGCTAAGGCATAGACTCCCATGGCGATCGCTAGTTGAATGAAGGAAAAACCGAGCAAATAGGCGGCAACGGGATTCATTTGCGCCCCGACAATGGCTTCTCCATAGGCGTAGCCATGGAACATACCGGCCACAGCGGCTAATCCCATTACTAGGGGAGATGGCAGAGGACGACCCAAAGCAAGGAAGATGCCGAATAAAAGTACGGAACCGGCGATGACCAATTCTGGCTGGGGCAGATTAGCCCCAATTAAATGCAACCCTGTGCCGGTGATCGCCGTGGCGACAAAAATGAGGGGCATTAGCCAACCGTAGCGTAACCCAGCGGCAATCAGGCCAATGGCAATGACAAAAGCAAGGTGGTCTAGGCCAATGACGGGGTGCCCCAGGCCGGAGAGGAAACCTTCCAGGAAATTACTGGGGGTATGGCCCCCAAAGGGATGGTGGGCTAGGAGCCGGGGGAAAGTCAGTAAATTAGATAAACCTGTAACATTCACAACCTGTACCTCGCAGATTTGATTAACGGAATCGGCCATCGTTGGCGGGCATCCTGACTTAGGGCCTGGGCCCATCACAGTTGCGGGACAGTATTGGCTTTGCACCAGCTTTTCCCCGTTACCTCCACTGGCTGTTACCCAATGGAACCAACTAAACTTAGTCCCCAACCCTAGCATGGATTTTCCTCCCTTTTTCCACAGGGGCCTGTGCAGGTAGCCTTAGCTGTAGGGGGACAAAAAATTTTACTCCCGGCAACCTTGTCACGAAAGGCAGACAAAATGATGGGGGGTTAACCGACGGTTAAGACGGCGATCGCCTAGGATAGAAGGCATAGACCCCAATGGATATACGCCTTGTGTCTGTGCAACTGTGCCCGACCAAACCGGATTTTCCGGCCAAAATTTTTACCTTTGACCAGGGGTTAACCCTGATCCACCAGGATGTGCCCACGGTTCCTGTGGCGGTGGTAGATGTGTGGGTGCGGGCCGGAGCGATCGCCGAACCGGATGCTTGGCCGGGGGTGGCCCATCTGCTGGAACACATGATTTTTAAGGGCACAAAGCGGGTGCCCCCGGGGGCGTTTGACCAGGTAATTGAATACAACGGAGGCATGGCCAACGCCGCCACCAGCCATGATTACGCCCATTTTTACCTCACCACAGCGGCGGACTATTTACCCCGCACATTACCCTACCTAGCGGAAATTCTTTTACAAGCAGAAGTCCCCGAAGAATGTCTTTTCTACGAGCGAGAGGTGGTGCTGGAGGAAATCCGGGGCAGTGAAGATGACCCCGATTGGTTGGGATTTCAAGCTCTTTGTCAGTTACTCCATCCCCAGCACGCCTATGGCCGCTCCGTATTGGGGGATGCACCATCGGTGCAAAACTACACTGCCAACCAGTTACGTTGCTTCCACCGTACCCATTACCAGCCAGAAAATATGACCGTGGTGATGGTGGGGGATATCCGGGAAAAGGCAGCGATCGCCTATATGGAAGAAATTTTTGACCATTTTGGTGTGCGGTCCGAATGCCCTCCTACCACCAGACTGCCCAATCATCCTATCCAAACCATTAAACGGGAAACCCTGCGGATACCGGAACTGGGTCCCAGTCGTTTAACCATGGGTTGGAATGGCCCCGGCATTGACCGCCTCCAAGATAATATTGGTTTAGATTTACTGGCTGTGGTGCTGGCAGGGAGCCATTGTGCCCGGTTAGTGCAACGCCTGCGGGAAGAATTGGGGCTAGTGTTTGACATCCAGAGTTGTTTTTCCCTGCAAAAAGAAGCCAGTCTGTTCACAATCAATGCCTACCTAACTTCAGCCCAAGCGGAAAGGGTAGAAGCGGAAATTTGCGCCGCCATTCAAACTTTGCAAACTACTCCCATCAGCACAGCAGAGCTGGCCCGGGCCCAACGGCTACTCTGTAATGACTTTATTTTTTCCACCGAAACCCCGGCCCAACTGGCGGGTCTGTACGGTTACTATCAAACCTTGGCCACCGCTGAGTTGGCGATCGCTTATCCCCAGATTGTCAGACAATATTGGCCCGAGGCCCTACAAACCCTAGCCCAGCGATACCTGTCCACCGGTGCCTATGCCCTGGTACTTCTAGAAGCAGCCGAATCCTAGCCCTATCTATGCGTAATCATCAGTCCATCCATCGTCTTGTTCTCGATAACGGCATTACCCTCATCTGTGCAGAAAATCCAGCGGCGGATCTGGTGGCGGGGCGGATTTTTTTAAAGCAAGCAGGGGCTTGTTGGGACTCTCCCCAAAAAGTGGGGCTTTCCAATCTCATGGCCACAGTGATCACCAAGGGCACTAAACGGCGATCGGCCTTGGACATTGCCGAATTTGTCGAATCCTTAGGGGCTAATTTAGGGGCAGATGCGGCCAGTGATTACTGGGCTTTGAGTTTAAAGACCGTCACCGCCGATTTTCCTGTCATCCTCGATTTAGCGGCAGAAATTCTGCGTTACCCCAGGTTTGACGTGGGGGAAATTGAACTGGAAAAACGCTTAATTGTCCAGGCAATTCAGTCCCAGCGGGAACAGCCCTTTAACGTGGCCTTCCACCAACTGCGCCAATCCATGTATCCCAACCATCCCTACGGTTACTCCATTTTGGGTAGCGAAGAGGTGGTGCCCCACTTTACTGCCCAGGATCTGTGGGAATATCACCAGGCCTATTTTCGCCCCGATAATTTGGTAATCAGCTTGGCGGGACGGTTGACCCTAGCCCAGGCCCAGGATTGGGTCGAAACTAGTTTTGGGGATTGGGTTATTCCGGAACAATCGATTGTTTGTCCGATCCTAACGCCGTTAAATGCCTGCCCCCAAGAACAGCTCACTCCCCAGGCGACCCAGCAGTCGGTGGTGCTTTTGGGTTATTTAGGAGTCGGAGTTAAACACGAAGATTATGCGCCTTTGAAATTGCTCAGTACCTACCTTGGTAACGGCCTCTCTAGTCGTTTATTTGTGGAATTAAGGGAAAAACGGGGTTTAGCCTACGACGTGTCGGCTTTTTATCCCACCCGCTTAGGTTCTTCCCAATTTGTCACCTACATGGGCACTGCTCCAGAAAATACGGCGATCGCCATTGCGGGATTAAGGGCAGAAACGGACCGATTATGTGAAGAAAGATTGGAGGAAGGGGAAATTAAAGCGGCGCAGAACAAACTATTGGGGCAATATGCTTTGGGCAAACAAACCAATGGGGAAATCGCCCATTTATTTGGCTGGTACGAAACCTTGGGTTTGGGTATAGCCTTTGACAGCGAATTCCAGGAACAGGTGCAGAAGGTAACGGAGGTCGATGCCCAACGGGTGGCCCAAACCTATTTAGCCGAACCCTATCTCTCCGTGGTGGGGCCAGAGGAAGGTTTGGCGAAATATTTTGACCTAGTGGCGGAAGGACAAAGCCAAGTGTCTTCTGCTTTGGTGTAATGCCCAATCAAGCGGCAAAAAATCTTAAATTGAGCCGAAATATCCCGGCTTTATCCCTGGGGGGGTTTTGGTTAGTTGGCGGTGATCCCCCTCAAAGCTAAAATGGTGCGACATCGATGCCAGGGGCGTTCCCTTTTTGCCCCCAACTTTCAATAGTTTTTAACAGTAAAGTCAAACCATATGCCCCAGGCTTGTGTAATTGGGTTAGGACGTTCCGGTATTGCCGCCGCTCGAGTGTTGCATCGGGATGGCTGGCAGGTGACGGTATTTGATCAGGCGGATAACGACCAACTCCGGCATATGGGACAACCCTTGGTCCAGGAAGGAATCAGCCTCAAACTAGGCGATCGCCTGGACCCAGTTAAGGAAGCTTGGCCCGAACGCATTGTAGTGAGCCCAGGAGTGCCCTGGGATATTCCTCTGTTGGTGGCGGCCCGGGAAAAGGGAGTGGAAGTGACAGGGGAATTGGAATTAGCTTGGCAGTACCTCCATGCGGTGCCTTGGGTGGGCATTACGGGCACCAACGGAAAAACCACCACCACCTCTTTAGTACAAGCAATTTTTCAAAAAGCTGGGCTGAATGCTCCGGCCTGCGGCAACATTGGCTATGCGGCCTGTGAACTGGTCTTGCAAAACCAAAACTACGATTGGATTGTGGCGGAAATTAGCAGTTATCAAATTGAGTCTTCCCCCACCCTTGCACCCCAAATTGGTCTCTGGACAACCTTTACGCCGGATCACCTCAGTCGTCACAAAACCCTAGAGAATTATTTCAACATTAAAGCTAGTTTGCTTTCCCGCTCCGCCATCCAGGTGCTCAACGGCGATGATCCCCATCTCCACAGCCACGGCCCCAACCTTTACCCCCAAGCCCATTGGACTAGTACCCAGGGAGCTAATCATCTGGCTGGTCTTTGTGATCCCAAACAGGGGGTTTACCTCCAGGATAATTGGGTTAATGCCTTTGGGGAATTAATTGCCCCCATTAACCTGTTCAAAATGCCTGGGCAACATAACCAACAAAATTTACTAATGGCGATCGCCGCCGCCCGTTTAGCGGGCATAGACAAAAAAGCGATCACAGAGACCTTGTTAACTTTCACCGGGGTACCCCATCGTTTGGAACCCATTTGCACCATCAATGGAGTGCAATTTATCAATGATAGTAAGGCCACCAACTATGATGCGGCGGAAGTAGGGCTATCTTCCATGAAAGGCCCCACCATTCTGATCGCAGGGGGAGAAGCGAAAGAAGGGGATGATCAAGCTTGGTTAGCCCAAATTAGGCAAAAAGCGGTGGCGGTTTTACTGATTGGTGATGCAGCCCCCAACTTTGCAACCAGGTTAAAGGCAGTGGGTTATGAGAATTACGAAATAGTGGAAACCATGGCCAATGCCGTTCAGCGAGGATTAGAGTTAGCAAGTAAAAACAATGCCAGTGCAGTCTTGCTTTCCCCGGCCTGTGCCAGTTTCGACCAATATAATAGCTTTGAGGAACGGGGAGAAGATTTCCGTGCCTGTTGTTTAGGATTGGTTTAGCTTAGTTGTATTTGGTTAATGATGAGCTTACCCGGCCTTGTTTTTAAATCTCTTTACCCTACCTAGAGGAACGGCCGAACTAATGTTATGGCGATATTCCCGACCATGGGGAATTTGGGGAAGTTTGGTGAACAGCTAGTGTTTGAGTGAAGTATGAGTATGGGCCCCATTTCTGAATTGTTAACTGTGTCCTATCCCATTGCGGAAACTTTCCATTCCCTACAGGGGGAGGGAGCTTGGGCTGGCGGCAATGCCTTTTTTATTCGCCTTGGGGGTTGTGATGTTCATTGCCCTTGGTGTGACCAAAAGGAAACCTGGCCTACCCAACACCATCCCCGACAAACAGTGACAGAACTTGTGCAACAGGCAGTTACGGCTAAACCGAGCTTTGTGGTGATTACGGGGGGAGAACCCCTCATGCACGACCTACAACCCCTCTGTAAAACCCTGAAAAACCAGGGTTTACGTCTGCATTTGGAAACGTCCGGCGCTTACCCACTGACAGGTCAATTTGACTGGATTACCCTGTCCCCCAAACCCTATAAGCTTCCCCAGGCAGCAATTTATCCCCTGGCCAACGAATTGAAAGTGATTATCAGTCAGGATGAGGATTTTGACTGGGCGGAAATGGAAGCTAGGAAAATTAGCCCCGGTACTCCGCTCTATTTACAAGCTGAATGGGAAACGGAAGCAATGAATGAAAAAATCTTTGCCTATATCCTCACCCATTCCCAATGGCGCTTGAGCCTGCAAACTCATAAATATTTGGGCGTGCGCTAGTCTCCGGTCAGTGCTGGGGAGCTATTTTCAGGAATTGTAAAGTTTTCTCATAATCAAACTTAAAAACTCCTAACCCTAGAGAAATCAAGCTTTATGGGGGATTTTTGCGTTTTTTATTGCCTTCTTAACCCAGACGATAGCCTCTGGAGGAGTATGTGCTTCACAAAAAACTTTACAAAACTTAAAGAATTGTTTAGTATTATTAGTGGATTGATCCCAGTCATTCCCCATCAATCGTCCGTTTCCAGTTGTCCCAAACGCCCCCATCGGACAGGCATTATCCGTCATTTACCTAGCCCAGTCCGTCTCGAATATTACTAACATGGCGTTCCCTGGGTTTATTGGTCTACCACTGTGATTCTTCCACTGAAATCCCTAATCCAAGATGACTGCCAGAACCAGCCCCGATTCCGTCCGTGCCTATCTCAGAGAAATTGGTCGTGTGCCCCTGCTCACCCATGAGGAAGAGATTGTTTATGCTAAGCAAATCCAACAGGTTGTTAGCCTCAACGAAATCAAGAAGTCTTTGGCCGAAGGCAAGGATGGCGAGCCGGTTTCCCCCAGCGAGTGGGCTAAGGCGGCCGATTTGTCCATTCGAGAATTAGAAAAAGCCATCAAGGAAGGGGAACGGGCCAAGCGCAAAATGGTGGAGGCTAACCTCCGGCTGGTGGTATCTGTCGCCAAAAAATATCTCAAGCGTAATCTAGACCTACTTGACCTCATCCAAGAGGGCACCATTGGTATGCAACGGGGGGTAGAGAAGTTTGACCCCACCAAGGGTTATCGGTTTTCCACCTATGCCTATTGGTGGATCCGCCAGGCCATCACCAGGGCGATCGCCGAAAAGAGCCGCACCATCCGTTTACCAATCCACATTACGGAAAAGTTAAACAAAATTAAAAAAGCCCAAAGACAACTTTCCCAGGAAAAGGGTCGGGCCGCTTCCATTGCGGAATTGGCGGAACATCTAGAATTAACTCCCAAGCAAGTGCGGGAATATTTGGAGCGCTCTCGCCATCCCCTTTCCTTGGATTTACGGGTGGGGGACAACCAAGATACTGAGTTAGGGGATTTGTTGGAAGACGACGGTCCTTTACCAGAGGATTTTGCCACCTATGCCTCCCTACAGTTGGATCTCGATAGCCTGATGGCGGAATTAACGCCCCAACAACGGGAAGTTCTCATTCTCCGCTTTGGCCTCAATGATGGCCAACCCCTAACCTTGGCGAGCATTGGCTCCATGCTCAGCATCAGTCGGGAACGGGTGCGGCAGATTGAGCGGGAAGCCCTAAATAAATTACGCAAACGCAAGTCCATGATCCAGGAATATTTAGCTAGCTAAAGAAAAGCTAACTTTCATTACGTTACCCCTGGTTTTGACGGGATCAATGGCCTAAAAACCGTATAATCCCTACCAGCATTTTTAAGAAATGTAAATAAATTTAACAATTCTCCTTTTCAGCAAACCTCACCCCTGGAATAAAAGGAACAACAATAAATTATGCGAGTTACCTTTTCCGCCACCGAACAATTACAACTGCGGCAGTCTGAACCTCTGCCTAGTTTGCAGCACTATTTACGCCAACCCCAGCGCCTAGTCCAGGCGATCGCCGACCCTAAATTGATGGAAGTGCTACCAGGCGATCAGTTTAGATTGAAAATGCGACCGCTCAATTTTTTAGATATTTATCATTTTCAACCCACAGTGGTACTGAAAGTGTGGGCCAACGCCACTGGCACTGTATTTTTAGAATCGGAAAGCTGTGAAATCCGGGGCATCGACTATATTAACCATCGCTTTAGTTTGCAATTAAAAGGTCGTTTGGCTCCCTATTGCCAAGATGGCCATACCCTCCTCCAGGGCAAAGCAGATTTGCAAGTGGGAGTAGATTTGCCCCAGGCCCTTTGGTTAACTCCAAAGCCGTTGTTAGAAATGGCGGCCAATGGTCTATTGCGGGGAGTTTTGGCCCGCATCAAACAACGACTCCAAGGACAACTATTGGCAGATTATCAACAGTGGTTGGCCCAGCAGAATGATAATCTAGTAACCCAGGCTTCTCCCACTGCTGAAGCTTTGGAAGCAATTTAGTTACTCAACTATTTAAAGACGATTTCCTCGGTGGGCCCAGTTAAACAAAATTAATGGACTTTCTCTATCCCTATCCGCCTCTAATTAGTGGCATTTTGGTAAAACGCTACAAACGCTTTTTAGCTGATGTGGAGTTAGATAATGGTGAGATAGTCACAGCTCATTGTCCTAACACTGGCCCCATGACAGGGGTGTGCCAAGTTGGGGCGCAGGTCTACCTGTCTAAGAGTGATAATCCCCAGCGTAAATTAGCCTATACCTGGGAAATGATCCAAATTGATGGTACGTGGGTTGGGGTAAACACTGCCTTGCCCAATCGGGTCATCAAGCAGGCTTTGGCTGATAGGATTTTTCCTAACTTAACGAACAGCTACGATACTTTTAAGCCCGAAGTTCCCTATGGTAAAGATAAAAAAAGTCGTATTGACTTTTTGCTCACTAAGCCAGAAGAAAAGTCAATTTATGTAGAAGTAAAAAATACTACCTTGTCCCAAGAAAAATTGGCTTTATTTCCCGATACGGAAACCACCAGAGGGCAAAAACATCTCCAGGAGTTAATAGATATTCTCCCTACAGCCCGGGCAGTGATGCTTTACTTCATCAATCGGGGTGATTGTACCCATTTTTCCCCCGGAGATGCCTACGATCGCCGTTATGGAGAACTATTCCGTCAGGCGATCGCCGCTGGGGTGGAGGTAATGCCCTGTCGATTTATGGTTAATCCGGAGGGGGTTAAATTCCTTGGCATGGCAGAGTTAGTGGTTTGACAATTTATTCGGAGAGTTAAAATAGACTATCTCCCTAGTTTCAGTCCCTGCTACTACTACCATGGCCACCACCGCCGATGACGTCTGGCAAATATTAGCCGAACTTGCCGCCTCCCAAAAACAGACCCAGCAAAATTTGCGTGAGACCGAGCGCCTCTTTAAGGAACAGGGACAAGAGCTTGATCGCCGTTTTCAAGAAACTGATCGCCGCTTCCAAGAGACAGAGCGTTACATCAAACGAGTTAGTAGGGATGTGGGTAAACTCAGTAATCGGTTGGGGGAATTTGTGGAATGGCAAGTTAGACCCGCTGTGGTGGGACTGTTTCAGGATAGAGGCATTGACGTCCATGAGTTTCATCCTGGCGTATCGGTACAACGGGAAGATGGGGGATTAGAAATTGACCTGTTAGTAGTCAATGAAACCCAAGCTATTTTAATTGAAGTAAAAAGTAAGTTAACGGAAAAGGATGTGGATGAGCATCTGGAACGGTTGGGTAAATTCAAACAGTTTATGCCCCGCTACCGGGATGTTAAAGCTTTAGGTGCAGTGGCAGCCATGGTGTTAAGCCAAGAAGTGGTCAGCTATGCCTATGGTAAGGGTCTGTTTGTGCTAGCTCCGTCCGGGGACACGTTGGTGATTTTAAATGATGCCAATTTTCGGCCCAGCTATTGGTAGTTTGGAGGGCAAAATCAAGGTAATTCAAGGGATCATTTTAACTAATTAAGAGTAAAATTATTTAACTTGCAAAGCTGTAATTACCACCGTATTAATAATATCCTCCACTAAACAACCCCGACTTAGATCATTAACTGGTTTATTTAATCCTTGTAAAATGGGGCCAATGGCGATCGCCTTTGTTTCTCTTTGCACTGCCTTGTAAGTATTGTTACCGGTATTTAAATCGGGAAAAATAAACACCGTTGCTTTACCCGCCACCGCTGACCCAGGCATTTTTTGGGCCGCCACTGTGGAATCCACCGCCGCATCATACTGGATCGGCCCTTCCAATGCTAAATCTGGCTCTCTTTCCTTGGCGATCGCCGTGGCTTGCCGCACTTTTTCCACATCGGCCCCTTGCCCAGAAGAACCGGAAGAATAGGACAATAGAGCTACCCTGGGCTCAATGCCAAAATTCTTGGCCGTAGCCGCAGAAGTAAGGGCAATTTCTGCTAACTGTTCTGCATTGGGATCGGGATTAACAGCACAATCTCCATAGACCAAAACTCGGTCTTCTAAACACATAAAAAAGACTGAAGAAACCAAGGAAAAACCTGGCTGGGTTTTAATAATTTGTAAAGCAGGACGCACGGTATGTTGGGTGGTATTGACGGAGCCAGAAACCATGCCATCGGCCTCTCCCAAATGCACCATCATCGTTCCAAAATAGGAAATATCGGTGAGGATATCCCGAGCCATGGCCAGGGTTACCCCCTTATGTTTACGTAGCTGGTAATAGGTTTCGGCGTAGCGCTCTCGGTCTGGGCTAGTTTTAGGATTAATGAGGCGAACTTTGCTCAAATCTAAGTCAATGTGATTAATTTTTACCGTTTGCTCGATCGCCTCAATGTTACCGAGTAAAGTCAAACGGACAATGCCGTGGTTAATTAAGCTAGCGGCCGCCTTGAGAATACGAATTTCTTCCCCTTCCGGTAGGACAATATGTCGTTGGGCGGCGGTGGCGGCTTGAACTAAATTGTAGAGAAACAGTTTGGGGGTAATACCTTTACTGCGGATGGTTTTAAGGTAATTGAGTAATTTCTCCCCATCAATTTGTTGTTGAAACAGCGCAATACTGTGGCGAATTTTATAATTATCCGTAGGGCTCAGGGCAGGGTGGAGAGTTTCCAAACGGGCGGAAGTTTCATGGGTGTGGGTGCTAGTCAGCAACAGGGGAGGGGCGTCGGGTAGCCCTTCAATTAGTTTCATAATGGCCGGTTCGGGATGGTAATCTGCAGTGAGCAAAATACCGGCAATGCTGGGATAGTTGAGGGAGCGGTGGGCCTGCATCACCCCCAGAATGATGTCGCCCCGATCGCCAGGGGTAATAATTAGGGTATTTTTTTCGTGCAACCAATGGAGGGCGTGGGCAATGTGCATCGCCACCACTAAATGGTGATAGACCAAGTTATCGAGCAAATCCGCACCGCTGAGTACTTGGGCATTGAGCCCGCTGACAATTTCCCTCAGGCGCAGACTTTTGAGCATAATGTCCTGGGGAATAGTGCCCAACACCATCGGGCGATCGCCATAACGCTGTTCCAGTTGGGCTTGAATTTCTGTGGCTAATTCGGGCTGCACTCGGTTAATGATTACCCCCACCACCTGACAAGACTCTTGGTCATAGCTATTCAGGGCCATATCGATGGGTTGCAAACTATCGGCAATGGTGTTGCCCATGGCATTGCCCAACAGCAAAATGGGGCAGTTCAACATCTTGGCGATCGTGGTGTTGAGATCAAATTCAAAAGCCGATTCCTCCCCCAAATAGTCTGAGCCTTCACAGAGAATAAAATCTACTTGATCTGCCAAATGGCGATATTTAGCCAAAATTCGGTCTAATACCTGATCAATAGCTCCATCGGAGGCTAAACTCACCGCTTCATGGAAATACAAACCAAAGGAATCGGTATAGGTTTGTTGGAGACGAAAATTTTCCAGCACCAGAATAATGTTGTTATCATGTTTGCCATTAACTGGGTCTTGAATAATGGGACGAAAATAGGCAATACGGGTGGTTTTTTTGAGAATTAAGTCTAAAATGCCCAATACTACTAGAGATTTACCGCTGCGGGCTTCGGTGGTGCTTAAATAAAGGGAACTCGTCATAATTTAAATAACCTCAACGTATCCAGCAATGATTTTTCTGGGAAAATGATCTCGATTTTTCCCACAGCGATATTCCCTAAAAAGTTAAGTATCAACTACTACAAATCTGCCAATTCCACCTACTTAAGTGATAGCGCTTTTAGCCAGAAAATAAACCGCTAGTCAGTAAAGTTTTATGACGAGATTTTAATAAATCTAAGAAGCGGTAAAATTACTAACGCCAGCATCAAAAATTCCTTCAATAAATTAGCAGAAAGAAGACGGCTCAACTAAAAAACATTTTTAATTCGTAAACCCCTTCGCTCATACGTCGTTCCATGCGAAAGTTCATCTTCTCAAATAGATGCAACATGGCTCGATTTTCCAGTAAAACATCAGCGGTAAAACCCAGTAAACCTTGTTTTTTGGCCAATTGGGTTAAATAATTCAACAGCAGAGCACCAATGCCTTGGTTATGGTAATCATCCCGCACCACAAAAGCGACATCGGCTGTGTGACTATCTTCGTTGAGGGCATACTGACCCACCCCCACAATGGCTTCTTGATGTTGCTGTTTGATGATCGCCAGAATAATTATTTCTTCGTTGTAGTTAATCACAGAAAACTGTTGTAATCTCTGGTGAGACATATCAGTACGCACTGACATAAAACGCCTTACCAAACTTTCATCGGAGAGGGAGTAAAAAAAATTTTTTAGGTTAGGTTCATCGTTAAATTTCACTGGTCTCAATAACAATTCTAGTCCGGTGCGGGTGGTGCGATAGGTTTCCAGCTTTTCCGGATATTCCCCATGTTGCCCGGCAATGAAAGCTTGGTCAGCGTAAATTAAATGATTTTTTTTCGCCTGCTCAATTAACCAGGGACGGAATTTGGGATGGGCGATCGCCGTTAACTGCATGGCCCGTTCCCGAATATTTTTACCGTGGAGATAGGCAATGCCATACTCTGTTACTACATAATGAATATCGCCTCGATTGAGGGTAATGCCTACCCCTTCCCGCAAAAAGGGCACAATGCGAGAAATGGTTTCATTTTCGGCGGTGGACTCCAAAGCCAAAATAGTACGTCCCCCATTGGCCATCACTGCTCCCCGCATAAAATCCGCTTGGCCGCCAATGCCACTGTAAAAATTACTGCCCAGGGATTCGGCGGTGGACTGCCCCGTCAAATCAATTTCCAAGGCACTATTAATGGCCACCATATTGTCGTGATGGGCAATGATAATGGGATTGTTGGTGTAATCAACGGTGCGAAATTCCACAGCGGGATTATCGTTTAAATAATCATAAGTACTCCGACTGCCCATGCAAAAAGTTGCCACTACTTTGCCCCGATTTCTTGTTTTTTGGCTGTTATTCACTGCCCCACTTTTGAGCAATTGCACCAGCCCATCGGAAATTAATTCCGTATGCACTCCCAAATTTTTCTTATTGCCTAAATAACTCAATACTGCATCGGGAATACTACCGTAACCCACTTGAATCGTGTCCCCATCTTGGATCAAGCTAGCAACATATTTTCCAATACGGCTGGCGAGAATATTGTCCCGCTCCATTTGATATTCCAACAGCGGTTCATCGTGGGCAATGATATAGTCCAATTTTTCCAAGGCAATAAAGCCATCCCCGTGGATTCTGGGCACCTGGCTATTCATTTGGGCGATTACCAAACAGGCCTGCTCCACCGCCGCTTTAACAATATCCACACTCACCCCTAGGTTGACGTAACCATGGTCATCGGGATAAGAAGTTTGAATTAAAGCCACATCGATAGGGACAAATCCCTGCTCAAATAGCCCTGGTACCTGGGAAAGAAAAATGGGGGTGTAGTCTGCTAAACCTTCGTTAACGGCGCTACGGGTGTGGTGGCCAATGAAAAAGGAATTATGGCGAAAGTTTTTGGCAAATTTACTGTCGGTGTAGGGTGCTAAACCTAGAGTCCAAACCTGGAGCACTTCCGCATCAAATAGGGATTTAGGATGGGCTTGCACATAGTTGACCAACTCCTGCACTAAGTACTGCGGTTCCCCACAGGCCGTGCTGATAAACAGGCGATCGCCCCGGTGGATATGGCTAAAAATTTCACTGTAGGACGCAAACTTTTCGGGATATTGGCTCCGTAGTTGGGCTAACTGTTCCTGGCGATCAGAGTTGGGCATAGTTCTTGACCGGGGAAGATATGAGTGAAGCTGTTTCCCCCATCAAGGCCAGATTATCTCTTTCAACTCGAAACAGGCAACTTTGCACGTCCGGATGCCAAATCCAGCCTCCGCTTAGAACCGGACAGTTTATCCCCGGCCAGCTTCCGCTAAGATTTCCGCTAGGATTTCCCCTGCTCCCTGTTCCCGGAGTTTGAGGGCAAGATCCTGACCCAATTTTTCCGCTTCTTTCCGGGGAGCGCTGAGGGTATCTTTAATTAACCTTTGGCCATCCAAACTGGCCACCATGCCGGTAAGGGTTAAATTGTCGCCATCTAAATGGGTATTAACACCGATAGGCACTTGGCACCCCCCTTCTAGTTGGCGCAAAAAGGCCCGTTCCGCTAAGCAACGATCCCGGCTATTTTCGTCTTCCAACACTTTCAACAGGCTGAGAATTTCTTGATCGCCTTCACGACACTCGATGCCCAAAGCCCCTTGACCCACAGCATGGAGAGAAATTTCCGGGGGAATTAGTTGGTCAATGCGATTGGCCATGTCTAACCGTTCCAAACCAGCGGCGGCCAGAATGATGGCATCGTACTCATTACTATCCAATTTGGCCAAACGGGTATTAACGTTGCCCCGCACATCCTTAAAGGTTAAATGGGGAAAGTGGTAGCGCAGTTGGGCCAAACGACGGAGGGAAGAGGTGCCAATCACCGCCCCTTCCGGCAAGGAAGCCAAATCTTTGCCTTGGTGTTTAGCATTTAAAACCAAAGCGTCGGCGGGATTAACCCGTTTGGTCACGCAGCCCAGCATCAAGCCCGCTGGCAAATTAGTGGGCAAATCTTTGAGGGAGTGAACAGCTAAGTCGGTTCTTTTTCCCAACATGCCGTCTTCAAGTTCTTGGGTGAATAGTCCCTTATCCCCAATTTTTGCTAGGGCCACATCGAGGATTTTATCCCCCTGGGTTTCCATGGTTTCGACATCGAATTGGCGATCGGGGAAGTGTTTTTGCAATTCTTCCTGCACCCAATAGGTTTGCACGAGGGCTAGTTGGCTTTTCCGTGAGCCTATCCGAACTGTGGGAGCAGAGGTCGAAACAGTCATGAAACTTAAAAAATATTGTTAAAAATAGACTCGATCTAGCATAGCATCAGAGGCTATCGGCCTTGGTTTTCCTTCTGTGAAGCAATGGAGGAAACTCCCTAATCTTGGCTTCTATTGTTATCATCCCAACCCGATCGCCGTGGAAAAGATTGCTCAAAACACTGATTGTCAAGACATTTATAAAGCGATGTTGGTGGCCTTGGGGCTGGCGATCGCAGTGGCGGGGTATTTCTACTGGGCAAAATTTGACGGGCAGATCACGGGATTTTTCCGCATTGGTTCGGTGCTGCCCCTGTCCCCATTGTTGAATCCGGCGGAAACGTTAATTTACCAAGGGGAATTGGGTTACGACGGCCAACAATTTTTAACCATTGCCCTGGATCCGGGGTTACAAAATGACGGCTCCATTGCGGCCCTTGATCATCCCAGCTATCGTTATCGCCGTATTCTTTATCCTCTGCTGGGCTATCTGCTTGGTTTAGGCAATCCGGTGTTAATTCCCTGGGCTTTGGTGTTGATTAATATTTTGGCGATCGCCGTTTGTACAGGCTTAACTGCTGTTTATTTTCAATCTCAAAAACAGAAAACCATTGGAGTCTTAATAGTGCTGGCCATTCCAGGGATTTGGATGGTGCTATTTCTCTCCACAGCGGACTTACTGGCCAGTGCTTTCAGTATGGGGGCAGTGGTCTGTCAGCAAATATTTCCCCCCCATCAAAGTAAAAAATGGTGGCTGGTGCCTATCCTCTTGGCCCTAGCGTTATTAACCAGGGAAACATCGTTAATTATCTGGCTGGCCATTGCTCTAACGTTGGTGCAAAATCAACAATGGCGATCGATGGTCGCGTTATTACTCAGCCTTATTCCCTTGACCCTTTGGTTAGGCTATATCCGTTGGCGACAGTTGCCAGGGGGCAGTGGCACCGGCAATTTCGGTTGGCCATTGGTGGGGATAGGGGAAAAATTTCAGAGTTTGATTCAAGCAGGACTGACGGGTAACAACATCTACGAGGCCTATCTCTGGCTGTTATTCTTGCTAAGTCTGGCATTACTCATTTGGCTTACCCTGCCCCGGCGTCAAAGCAACAGAACCTTAGCCTACGGCGGCTGGCTCTATGGCGGTTTGTTACTGGTGGCCAGCTTTTATATTCTCAATTACTACCTCAATTACAGCCGAGTTTTTCTCGACCTTTTTCTACTCACGATCCTGGCCATGGCCCCAACCTCGAAGTTGATCCGTTGGCCCTACTTGGCGATCTCCGGCCTGGGTACGGTGACTTTCTTATTGCTCAAATCCTGACTAGGCAGGGATCAGTGTGGGATCTAAACACCCTAAGGAGAAGTAGGAGCATTGTAGGCAACACCGATCGCAGTGGCAATATCAGCTAAAGTTTGTTCCTGGGCATGGCCCCAAAAAGCTTCCAGCTTATAAAATTCCCGTTCCTCTGGCATAAAGGTATGGACGAGAACATCACCAAAATCCTGTAACACCCAAATGCTTTCACTGTTCCCTTCCGTATGGGTAGGCAGTTGACCGTGCACCAGTTCCACTTGTTTTTCAATGTTGTCGGCGATCGCCCGGACCTGGGTGCGGGAAAATCCGGTACAGATGACAAAATAATCCGCCAGATAGGACACATCCGTCACCTTGAGAATGACTAAATCCCCTGCTTTACGTTCTTCCGCGGCTTGGGCAATGGTCCACACCAGATGTTCAGTGGCGGGGGCATCGGCGGGAACGATGGGATTAACGGTCAAAGTGGGGGGGTATGCATCGAAGCGGGAAATTTCAGTCATATTAGGATTCGGTCAACTCCAAAAAACGATGGACAGGTTAAGGGTTACTTTTCTAGTGTAGCTAGAACCCCTGGGAATATTGTGCTTACTTTTCCATTTGTAACGCCCAATTGCGGGTCAAAATCACCTGGGGATGGATAACTTTGTGATGCTTGATTAAATAAGTCAGGGTTTGCTCACAGGTAAGGCGCACGGCTTGGTAAAGATTGTGTTGGGCTACCTGGCGTAATTTTTCTATCTCCAAACCATTGCCCCTAGTGGGTTCCAGAGCATCAGCGACAAAAATTAAACAGGATAAAAGGTCCATGGGCACTGCCCCCAGAGTATGGCAACGGATAGCTTTTAAAACGTCCGGATCATCAACTCCAAATTCCTCAGCGGCAATAATCGCACTCACATCGGCATGGATTAAATGGGGAGTGGCTTGCAAAATCGGGTCGAGGGGTAAATTATGTTCCTTGGCGATCACCAATAGTTTAGTCGGCGGGAAAAATTTAGCTAAATCGTGCAGTAGTCCTGCCTGTCCCGCTTTGATTGGGTCAACTTTATGGAGGGGAGCCCATTGCACCGCCGTCTGTTCGACTCCCAAAATATGGTCTAACCGTTGGGGGGAAACATTTTCTTGGAGCCAATGGATTACCCGACTCCGGTCTAACTCAACCATGGCAAGGAAAATTTACTACTAGCCCCAGTCTCCAAAAACCCCAGACAACAAACGGCGGGCCGAAACCCACCGATCGCCGTTTTTTATGCAAAGTTTTAGCCACCCTTAGGAGCGCTAAAAATAGATTAAACGTCGCTGGCGGCACCGTTATTGCTGGAGCCATTGGAGTCACCTTGTTGTCTTTGGCCACCGGAATAGCGGCGGTTTTGGGTGCGACTGGCGGAGCGAAACTGACGGGCATAAGCACGATTACGTTCAGCTTTTTCCTTCTTTAAATTACGACGTTTTGCCATTGTTTGTTCCTCATAAATATAGTTTACAGACCACTGCTGAGTCCGTTTGCGGTCGTCGTGCTAAGGGAAGTTTGCACAGGAAATATTCGGCCGTGGAGGCGCATCCCAAACTTCATCCTAACACGGCTCCTGGTGCCCCGATGACGGGCCCTAATAGGGCGGTGCTAAAAATCCGAGGGCATCTCGCACCCTAGCTAAGGTTTGTTGGGCAGTTTGACTGGCTTTTGCGTTACCCGCTTGGATGATGCGGTCCAACTCCCCCCGATCCGCCAAAATTTCTGCATATTTTGCTTGAATTGGTTCCAAGGCGGCGATCGCCGTTTCCGTTAACAGGGGCTTGAATTGACCCCAACCCATCTCGGCACATTCCTGAGCCACGGCTTCCTTAGTTTGATTGCTCAAGAGAGTGTACAAAGTCAATAAATTGTGACATTCAGGGCGTTCCGGATCATCGAACCATAAACCTCGCTGGGGGTCAGTCTTACATTTTTTAACTTTTTTCTTAATCATCTCCGGTGGGTCCAACAGGTTAATGCGACTCAGTTCCGACTCATCGGATTTGGACATTTTTTTTGTGCCATCCGCCAAGCTCATCACCCTTGCTCCCTCTTTCCGGATTAGGGGTTCTGGCAACTTCAACACCGGCGCATCTTCCCGGCCAAATTTATCGTTAATGCGGATCACAATGTCGCGAGTCAACTCTAAATGTTGCTTTTGGTCTTCCCCCACGGGCACTTTGTCCGCATCGTAGAGCAAAATATCCGCCGCCATGAGCACAGGATAGTCCAATAGCCCCACGCTGACGTTTTCCCCCTGTTTAACGGCCTTTTCTTTAAACTGAATCATCCGTTCTAGCCAATTGAGGGGGGTGACGCAGTTGAGCAACCAGGCCAATTCACTGTGGGCCGCCACATGGGACTGGACAAAAATGGTGGAATATTGCAGGTCAATGCCACAGGCGAGGTACAAGGCCGCAATGGTGAGGGTGTCCTGGGCTAGGGTCTGGGGGTTGTGGGGCACCGTGATGGCATGGAGGTCCACCACGCAAAAAAAGTTATCGTAATGTTGCTGTTGCTCAACCCAGCTCCGGATAGCTCCTAAATAGTTGCCTAGGTGCAGATTTCCGGTGGGCTGAACTCCAGAAAGGATACGTGGCTTGTCCATAGCAGTGGTTGACCTATGAGCGAAATTAAACTTAATTAAACTTGGGAATCGGTGTAGTTGACCCCATGCTTTCCCGGAGGAAACTGTTGTGAACCTGTGATCATTTTCACAATTCTTCATACTATCCCCGGTGGTGGCCCCCAGGGCCGTATGGGGCAAGTTGAGGTCAGCAAAGTGAGGAAAACCGCATATTCCCGTTGTGGTTCCTTCTACCCAAAGCCAACCAAATTCGCTAACATGAATGAGCCTTACTCTCTGTAGACAATCGTAGGCGGTTAAACTTTATGAGCAATATTCAAGAAAAAATCGAACAGGAGCTAGCCAACGCTAGACAAGTTTGCAGTACCGATGAAGCCTCTCCGGCGGAGTGCGCTGCGGCCTGGGATGCGGTGGAAGAGCTAGAAGCGGAAGCCGCCCACCAACGTCAACAACATCCCACCCAAACTACCCTGGAAAAGTTCTGTGACGAAAACCCCGACGCTGCTGAGTGCCGCATTTACGACGACTAGGGGCTGATGGGGCAAACCCAATGGCCGCAACTGGCGATCGCCAGGATTTCCAAAACGATGTTTTTGGTTGAAGCAGTGACAATTACCTGGGGGTTGTTACTGCTCTTTGCTGGTTTTGTTTAAGGGATGGTGGTAAAGGATATCTTCCCTGGGGTTAACCTAGGGACCTTCCAGGACCGCAGCTTCCACGTCTTGGCGACTGAGGGAATATTTAAAGCTCCGCACCACTTTGCGTTGGGGTTGGTGGGGGAAGTAGCAGATCACAAGTTCTTCTGTGTCCAAACTCAGTTCCGCATCCCAGTCCCCTTGATGGAGTAGCCAACAATGGCGATCGCCACGGTCTTGCTGACAACCCAGGGCCATGAGCCAGCGTTCTAATTGGGGCAGGGGATGGTTATAGAGGGGAGTTTCCGGTGCGGGGAGGCTCATGGGCAATGGCAAAATGGAAATAATTTAGATAATTTGACAGACGTTGGCTTAATTCGCCTAATCTAATCTAGACCATCTAACTTTGATCTTGGATCTTGTTTGCACTTTCGATAGGAGGCACCCCCAAAGCTGAAATTGCGCCTCATGGGGGGAAAGTGCTTAGCTAAGATGGCGTATAGTATATTGCGTTGCTCTCTGGAATTTATGAACATCCCTGCCTTTACCGCCCTGACATTAAAGTTGTTTGGCGTTATTTTCGTCCTCATTGCCCTGCTGGATTTTTTTAGCCTCATCTTCCCTCTGCAAATGGCTGATCCCCAGTGGCAGTTGACAACGATCACGGGCATTGTTGACCGGGGTATAGTGCCGATGTTGGGCATGGGGTTGATTTCCCTTGGTTACTTGGTGGATACCATGGCAAAAACCGCCGGAGCTTCCCCTAAAAATGGCTTTGATTTGCGGATGCCGATTTATATTTTGGCGATCGCCTTGGGGTTGGTCTTTTTATTGTTGATCCCCATACATTTGACCAATGTGAACCAAATTAAGACAGCGGAGTTGGCCCGACTGGAAACCCAGATTGGCCAGGGGCAAGAACAGGTGGAAGGGGCCCTGAGACAATTTGATGCCCTGTCCCAAAATCCAGAGGCGTTGGAACAACAAATCCAAGAAGGGGAGCAACTTTTGGCCTCCGGTCAAGCGAATGGTAATCCCCTCAACCAAGAGCAGCTGGCTAATATTGAACGCCAAGTGAACGAACTCAAAGGTTTACGGGAAATGTCTAAAGATCCTGCCGCCCTGAAGTCAAAAATGGAAGAAATTAAAACTAATTTAGAAAACCAGGTGACGGAGCAACGGCAAAAAGTAGAAAGCCAAGCCTCTAACCAAGCTCTTAAACAAGGCTTACGGGTGGGACTGAGCAGTTTGATGCTTTCCATCGGCTTCGCCGCCTTTGGTTCTTTGGGCCTGAGAAATTTGCTTTCTGCTCCCCCGACTCCCCCCAGTGCCGATCCCCTCGCCTAGATTGAAGCCATTAAGGAATCGCCCCATCCAGATTGAGTAACTTTTCTGCCTGCTGGCAGTCCTGGGCGATCTGATTTTTTAATTGGTCCAAGCCGGCAAATTTTGTTTCGGGGCGCAGATAGTGGGTCAAGGCCACCTCTAAACCTTGGCCATACAAATCCCCTGACCACTGCAGTAAATGCACTTCCGCCGAAGGTTCCTGGCCGTTGACTGTGGGGCGATCGCCAAGGTTAATCACCGCTGGTATGGGTACGTCCAAGGCATTTAGATTGACCCAACCCGCATACACTCCATACTTCGGCCAGAGTTTATCCGCTGGCAAACAAAGGTTAGCAGTGGGAAAGCCCAATTTACGCCCCAATTGCTGTCCCTGCACCACCGTCCCCCTGAGGGCATAGGGCCGTCCCAACAAATGATTGGCCATTGCCAACTTGCCTTCTTTTAAGGCTCGGCGAATACGGGAACTACTAATCCGTTCCGTGTCCGTTTGCTCCAATTGGGCGATCGCCACGGTGATGCCAAATTCTTGCCCAAGGTTTTGTAAATCCTGCACATTGCCCCGCCGTTGATGACCAAAGCAAAAATCCTGGCCAACGCTGATAAATTTGGCTTGCAATTGCTCCACTAAAATGGATTGGACAAATTGCTTGGGGCTAAGGTTGGCCAATTTTTCCGTAAAGGGTAATAAGACCAACTGTTCAATGCCGATCGCCGTCAATTGCGCTGCTTTCTCTGGCAAGGGAGTCAATAAAGGTTGGGTGCGGCCACTGAAAAAACTGCGGGGATGGGGATTAAAACTAACCACCGCTGGATGTAAGAGATGTTCCACCGCTTGGGCAAAATCCATCACCTGACGCAACACCACCCCATGGCCCCGATGGACTCCATCAAAGTTTCCCAAGGCGATCGCCGTGGGGGTCTGCAGAACGTTGGTGGTGGAAAGAATACGCAAGGTAATTGGCAATTAATTAATAAAAACTAATCGGTCAGGGCAAAAAAATCGTTATTCCTAGAAGGGGGGGTTGAGAAATTTTGGAGATTTTGTGGATACTGAGCAATCATTCAAAAATCCGGTCTTAAACCCGCCGCCCTCGAAAAATTTAGTTGTGATACGCTGCCCCCAAATAAAGTTCTCCCACCAAAGGATCATTGAGTAGACTTTGCCCCGATCCTTCCAACTTATCCCGGCCATTTTCTAGCACGTAACCCCGATCAGCCATCATCAAGGCCTGTTTGGCATTTTGCTCCACTAGAATAATTGCCTTACCAGTTGCATTAATGGCCTTAATTTGGGCGAACACATCCTTGACCAAAATGGGGGATAGGGCCGCCGACGGTTCATCTAGCAACAACAAATCCGGGTCTAACATCAAAGCCCGACCCATGGCCAACATTTGCCGTTCTCCCCCCGATAAAGTCCCAGCCCTCTGGTTGCGGCGTTGGGCTAATTTGGGAAACATGGTATAGATGCGGTCCTTTAGGGTTTGGGTAGGACCCTGGTGTAGAAAGGCCCCCATATCCAAATTCTCTGCCACTGTTAGGCTGCCAAACACATTACAAACCTGGGGCACATAGCACATTCCCCGACGCACAATTTGGTCAGAACCAAGGCCGGTAATATTTTCCCCTTTAAAAATAATCTCCCCCTGGCTTGGAGTGAGTAGGCCAAAAATAGTTTTGGCTAGGGTGGACTTTCCCGCTCCGTTGGGGCCGATAACTGTGACCAACTCCCCCGGCGCAATGGAGAAATTAATACCCTGCAAAATGGGCACATCAGCCACATAGCCAGCGAATACGTCCTTAACAACGAGGAGGTCAGACATAGATAAAGGGTGGAAAAGTTTGATCGACCCAGGCCACGGAACTTAGTGAATATCAGTCAACCAGCAAAATTTAAGCTAGTCGAGGGCAGTTAGACCCCTCCCAACCCTAGGCAGGGCTTTTCTGTAAATCAGGCCGTTCCTCCGGCAGAATGGCCCCTTCCACCGGGCAAACTTGGAGGCAGATGCCGCAATCGATGCAGGTGGCAAAGTCAATCCAGTACCAATCGGTGCCAATGGTGTTTTTCCCGTCTCCGGGGTGAATGCAGGCTACGGGGCAGGCTTCAACGCAGTCGGCCACGCCTTCGCAGGTTTCCGTAACAATGGTATGGGGCATATTTCGCCGGAATCAGAATTTAAAAATTGGGCGGATTTTTACAAATCGTCACAGTTCTAAGGGTAGCGGACGTTCAACCCCTGAGGCAATCCAGTGGGGCGTGATTTACCTGAAATTTCCCGGAGCAGTTATCCTGAGAGGAAGAATTGTGTGAGGAAAATTTTCAGATGGTTGCTTCCCCCATCCACAGTCGTGGTTTAGATCTGCCTTTGCCGTCAACGATGGGAGAATTCGGCTTGAGCTTGCCCCGATCGCCATTGTTTGGCACGGACGGTATCCGGGGTAAGGCTGGGGAATTGTTGACGGCTCCTTTGGCTTTATCCTTGGGCTTTTGGGCGGGGCAGGTATTACGGGAACAAACTGATACTGCTGGACCAGTGATTATCGGCCAGGATTCCCGACTTTCCAGTGACATGCTAGCCAACGCCATGGCCGCCGGTTTGAACAGTGCCGGGGTAGAGGTGTGGCAACTCGGACTTTGTCCGACTCCCTGTGTGGCCTATCTCACCAGAAAAACAGCGGCAATCGGGGGCATTATGATTTCCGCTAGCCATAATCCGCCGGAAGACAATGGCATCAAGTTTTTTGATCACCAAGGGCTAAAATTACCCAAATCCCTAGCCACGGCGATCGAAGCAGGACTGCGGGGACAAAATCAAACCTCCGGGCTGAATGCCAGTCAATGGGGAAGGAGTTATGGCCAGCCCCATCGTGTCCAATATTACCAAGATTTTTTGCTAGGTAGTTTGCCCCAACCCTTGAATTTTCAAGGGCTAAAAGTGGTGTTGGATCTAGCCTGGGGAGCTTCGGTCAATTTGGCACCCCATATTTTTCGCAGTTTGGGAGCGGAGGTCATAGCTCTGCACGATTTGGCCGATGGCAGTCAAATTAACGTTGATTGCGGCTCCACCCATTTACATCGTTTGCAAAGGGCTGTGCGGGAAACCGGGGCGGATTTAGGTTTTGCCTTTGACGGCGATGCAGACCGGGTGATGGCGGTGGATGCCCAGGGCCGCCCGGTGGACGGAGATTACATTCTCTTTTTATGGGGCAAAACTCTCCAGGAGAGCAACCATCTGCCCGATAACCTAATTGTCGGCACTGTCATGGCCAACTTAGCCTTTGAGCGAGCTTGGGAAAAACTGGGGGGTAAATTAATTCGCACTGCGGTGGGGGACCAAAACGTCCAAGCCCAAATGTGGGAAACCGGAGCCATGCTAGGGGGAGAACAGTCAGGACACATTATTTGCCACCACCACAGTTATTCCGGGGATGGCCTGCAGGCGGCCTTGCATTTAGCCACCCTAGTGCAAAAGTCCGGTTTATCTTTGAGCGAACTGCTGTCGGAAAGTTTCCAACCCTATCCCCAAATTCTCCGCAACGTCAGGGTACTAGACCGGGAGCGCCGCTTACATTGGCAAGAATGCGCCCCTTTGCAACAGGCGATCGCCACGGCGGAAAAGTCCATGGGCACCACCGGAAGAATTTTAGTGCGGGCTTCGGGCACAGAACCATTAATTCGGGTCATGGTGGAGGCGGCCTGTGCGGAGACGGCGGCCCATTGGTCGGACCAACTCACCAGCACTGTGCAATGCCATTTGGGGGATAGTTAACAGTTATCAGTTGGCAAAAAGAGTCTGCAAAACCAATGTTTACTACCCTTGACTATAGTAAGCGGCGAGGATAATTCCTTATCCAAAAAGGCTTTAACCTCTGATATCCTCGATCATCCGACGAATGGCATCTTCTTGGCTTTGGATATGGCTAGCTAACTGGAATTGCACCAAAGCTCTGATTAGATTGTGCTCCGGGTATTTAACTTTGAAATAACGATCGCCGTTAAGGTAATCGGTAAAAAACCGTAGTCCCAATTCAAAGCTAATCAGGACAATGGCGGGGCACAAATAATCATAATCAGCGGCGGTGAGAAAATGCTGACATTGGGGTAAATAGCCCTCAAGAATAGCCCGGCAAAGATCTAGATCAAATTCCACTGCTGACCAGTTTTCCGTTTCTTCTCCCAACAGATTGCAACCGGAACGCAAACAATCCCCCAAATCGTAATGGATTAAACCTGGTTTAGTGGTATCCAAATCAATCACGCTGACTGCTTTTCCCGATTGGCGATCAAACAAAATATTATTCACTTTGGGATCACCATGCATTAACCGGAGGGGTAATTGTCCCTGCGCTTTAGCTGTTTCCAATACTCCACACTGATCAAGCCAAGTTTTAATGACCCTTTGGCAATGGTTAATTTCTGGGCCTAATGATCCTGTTAGCTTCGGATTCTGGGCCAGGGCCCGCTGATACTGCTGGAGATAAATGGGAGTATGGTGAAATCCAGGCAGAGTATCGACTAATTGGCTGGGGGAAAGGTCGCTCAACAGTTGATGGAAAATGCCTAGGGCTGTGCCCACTTCCTTGGCCTGGGCTGGGTCTGTCAGAATATCAAAGGATTCCGAACCGGCAATGAAGCTAATCGCCCGCCAAAATTCTCCAGTGCCCGAATCCCAATGATCTTGATTATTTTTAGTCAAAATTACTTCTGGCATTAACCAAGGGCGTTCCAGGGGTTGCCGTTGTAATTTTTGCTTAATATGGGTAGTTACCCTGACCATATTGCCCATCACTGCCGCTGGATTTTTAAATACTTGATGGTTAATCCTTTGCAAAATAAAACTAGTTTGCGTTTGACCGTCTAGATCCACCAAAAAAGTGTCATTAATATTGCCGTTGCCAAAGGGTTTGATCTGGACAATTTTTCCTTGGTGATCAAATTGATCCGCAATCGCAAAAACTTTTTCTTCTATGTTCAGTGTTTCTCCAGTGGATTTCATTGGCTAGGCTTTAACTCCCAAATAAATATAGGTAAATGTTAATAAACCAGATGAATAGATGGATATTTTACTCCCATTAATTCCATTACTGCCCAATCATTCATTCAGGTAGCCATGGTCTAAGTAAACTATTTTCGCCTTGGCAAAAATCAATCGTATCCGCCAAGCGATCGCCTCTGGGTCAAGCCACTATTGCCTCTGGCCCAGACCAAGCCCGATAATGCCAGAGCATTAATCCCCATTTTCCCTGCTATTTGCCATGGTCAGCTTTACCGTTTCTGTGCCCGCCACCACCGCCAATATTGGCCCAGGCTTTGATTGTTTGGGGGCGGCCCTGGGGTTATATAACCATGTGACGGTGACTGATCCGACGGACCCGGAAGTTGATCTATTGATTGAAGCCAGGGGCAGGGACGGGGAAAAAATCAGCACCACCAAGGACAATTTACTCTACCAAGCCATCGCCTACTTTTATCAACAAACTGGGCAGGCTATACCACCCCTAAAGCTGGAAATTGACTTGGAAATTCCTTTGGCCCGGGGTTTGGGTAGTTCAGCTACGGCCATTGTGGGGGGGTTATTGGCGGCCAATCAAGCGGCGGGTAATCCCTGCACAACCTCGGAAATTTTGCAGATGGCGATCGCCATGGAAGGACATCCCGATAATGTGGCTCCGGCCCTATTGGGGGGCTGTCAACTGGCTGTCAAAAATGGTGACCATTGGCAATTGGTTGCTTTGGATTGGCCGAGCAAATTTGTCCCGGTTTTGGCCATTCCCAATTTCGAGTTATCCACCGAAGCGGCCCGGGCTGTTCTTCCCCATCAATATGACCGTAGTGCCGCCATTTTTAACGCTTCTCACCTAGCGCTGTTGGTACAAGCTTTTAGCCAAGGGCGGGGAGATTGGTTAGCCCTGGCCCTCCAGGATCAAATCCATCAACCCTATCGCCAGAGTTTGATTCCTGCCTATGACCAACTCCACCAGGCCGCCCTCGCCGCCGGGGCCTATAACCTAGTAATTAGCGGTGCTGGCCCTACCCTATTGGCGATCGCCGATGAAGTCCGGGCTCCCCAGATCGCCTCCACCCTAGTGGAAACCTGGCATGATGCAGGCATTGAAGCGGAAAGTCATTGTTTGCCCATTGATACTAAGGGCGCAACCATTACCAAATTGAGGTAATCACTACCAACAGTGAACAGGCTGAGCAAAATGTATGTTAAGTCAGCATTGCTTGCCCCATTAACAATAGTTTTGGGACTGCTTGGGGCGGCTAGGGTAGAGGCAGAACCAATTGTTAAAATCGAGTATAAATACTATTCTATTTATCCCAAAACTAAATGGGATTTAAATAATGAATTAAATCAACGTAGCCCGATTATTTTTCAAGGTAAACGTTACCGTGGCTATACTCAATGGCTAGTGCGCTGGCAGTATCAATGGTGGTCCACAGCCCAACAATGTCAAATCACTAAAGTTACCACCAACCTTGATGTTATCTACACCCTACCCCGCATTCCCCCTAACCACGGCAGTGATCCGGAAGCTCGCAGGGTTTTTAATCACTACTTGGCCGCTTTATTTAAGCATGAGGAAAACCATAAAAATTCCGGTCTGTATGGGGCTAGGGCCATTGAAAAAGCCTTACTAAATCTCGGCCCATTTCCCAACTGTCAGAGTCTACAAACCAAAGCTGAAAGCACTGCTCAACAGATTATCCAGCTTTACCGCCAAAGGGATCTGGACTACGATCGCCAAACTGATCACGGCCGCAAAGAAGGCATTATGCTCGAAAATTTTCTCCGTTAAATTCTGCCAATCTTATTTTGATTTTGCTTGATTAACATTAGGGAAAAATAGGAGAGGGACAGCTGGGGATAATGGCTGAGGGGATGGTAAATTTTTTCCTCGGCGGTAGAAATTTTTTCCAACAGCCAAGCCTGGTCTAATAGTCCTCTTTTAGCTAAAATTTTCCACACTTGTCCATACACTAAACGAACTTTCATCAACACTACTACCTCCGCCCAATCCAACGCTTTTTCCAATTCTTCCGGGCAATATAATGCTGGTAAAATTGCGAGCTTTTCTTCCTGACAAGTTAGGGGTAAACCCAGGGTTGAAGCTCCAGCAAAGGGAGAACTTACCCCAGCAATGTAGTTGATCCCTAACTGGGGATGGTTACTTTTTAAGGTTTGGGCAAGGTAGGTGAAGGTGCTGTAAAAACTAATATCCCCTTCACAGGCAAAGGCCACATCCATTCCTTTTTCTAGGTAGGGCCAAACTTCTGCGGCCGCTTCCTGCCAGGCCTGCTCTAGAATTTCTTCCTTTTGCACATAGGGAAATTTGAGGGACAGACGAATTTGTTCTGGTTTCAGATAGGAATTAATGATTTGTTCTGCTACCCCCGATCGCCCTTGTAAACCAGCGGGAAAAGCTACCACGGGGCAGGATTGCAAAATCTTTAACCCCTTGAGGGTGATCAACTCCGGGTCACCGGGGCCCACACTAACACCGTGGAGAATGCCAAAGGTCATAGAAAGTGATTGCGACAATGTTTGTAATAGTTCTTTACTTTACCGGGGCAAAAGCCGGTCTATATTAGACTGGACGCAAACTTTTTGGTTAATTAATGCCATGTTGAAGCAGTTCTCCGCCACTTTCATTGGGCTGTTACTCGCTACGGTGGGAGCCCAAGCGGCGATCGCCGAAACCGTAATGGAGAAAATTATTCGCACCGGTAATTTAACCATCGGGGCCAACCTGGACAATGTGCCTTTTTCCTATATCAACGATAACAATGAGGTGGTGGGCTACTCCATCGACATTGCCGACCGTATCCGCGAGGAAGTGGGTAAAGAACTGGGCCGGGATGTGGTTTTGCAGATTGTTGAAGTGCAGGATATGAGTGATGCCTTGCCCAAACTGAAAACCGGGGAGCTAGACATTGTTTGTGATACTGCTTTTACCTGGGAGCGGGACCGTTACGTGGACTTCACAGTTAGCTATGCGGTGGCTGGCATTCAATTATTGGTGCCCAATGATACTCCCATCAATTCCCGCGAAACGTTAATGGGACGCCGGGTAGCCATGGTACCCAACACTATTGTGGAAGATGCGGTGAAAATTGTTCAAAATGAGATCGAAGTGGTGCCTGTTACCAGTGTGCGGGCGGGGATGGAAGCTTTGAAAAAAGGAACTGTAGACGCAGTGGCCGGAGATGGTATTCAATTGGCAGGTCTACGACAAGTATTGGATATGCCTGACACAAAAGTTATTCCCCAACCAGCAGAAACTAGGTATGGGGTCGGTTGTATGGTGCGGGAGGACAATCCCGGCTTTTTGCGTTTGGCAAATCGGGCCCTGGTACGGCTAGCGGAGGGTTATGTCCAAGGGGATCCGGAAGATGTGGCCATCGTTGACAAATGGATCGGCACCGAAGGTATTGTGCCCGTGGACAATGACAATCTCCGTCAATTTTTTAATTACCTAGTAATTACCCATGAGCAGGTGATGGAACCCAAAAATGGCCAGTAAACGAAGTTGACTTTAATTGGTAGTAATTTGGTTGGCACGTTTTGGGGACTGTTCCAACCTTGGCTAATCCCTACCCCCATTGTTGTTGTCCATTTTTAGGTATTTGTCATGAACTCTAACCAACTTAGCTGGACCGCTTTCCTGGTGGCGATCGCCGGGGTAACGTCCGCTTCAGCTCAGGCTGCCACTGTTGACCATCATGGCCCAGATCAAGGCACCACCATTGAATCCCGCATTGCTCGCATTAATTCCAGCCTTAAAAACACTGCTGATAAAGCTAATTCCCCAGAAAATGCTTCCCAATCTCCAGAAACCCCTATGCAGGTGGCGATCGGTTGGGGTAATGGGCGAGGTGGCGGTACATTTGTTAACCTAGGTAGAGGTGGCTGGGGCAATGGCCGAGGGGGCGGTGGCTTCGGCAATATCAATCCTTGGCGTAACGGCTGGGGCGATCGGGGCGGTTTCTATAACCGTCGTTGGCCTGATGGGGGCGGCTTCATCAACCGTTGGTAAGGCTTATCATTGAGATCCATCCATCTGTTCTTTCCCCATCACCTCATTAATCTGGGAGCAATATCCATGGCTATCAATAACCGCTCTAGCTGGACAGCATTTGTAATTGCCCTAACGGCGATCGGAACAGTGGCAGAACCGGGCAATGCCCTGGCAACTAATTCTCAGAATGCCCTTTCCACTCGGTTAAACAATATCAGCTCAGCTCTACAGCAAAGGGCTAATCAAATGTCCCCAGAGGAAACTCCCATCAATCGAGCTAATCTACAAGCTGGTTTTGCCAATGGTGGCGGTGGTGGTGGTTTTGGTAATGCCCGGCGGGGAGGATGGGGTGATGGTGCCGGGGGCGGTGGCTTTGCTAATGTCGGGCGCGGCGGCTGGGCCGATGGCAGTGGGGGCGGCGGCTTTGCCAATGTTAATAATCCCTGGGGCAATGGTTGGGGAGACGGGGGAGGCTTTGTTAACCGGGGCGGCGGCGGTGGTTTTGTTAATCGTTGGTAGTTTACTAACATTTCACAGCCAACACTGAAACCTAGGGAACAAAATTGCTGTTTTCTTTCTCATCTGTTTCTGCTTATCGGGTAGTGATAGTCTCCCTGGCAATTGTTGGTTACCAACTATTACCATCCCAACCCCTTCTTGCCGAGCCGGCGAAAGTCATTACCGATAACTTTGCCAGTGATTTTGAGGACATGATGCGGAGCTTTCCTGAATGTAAATTTGAAGGAGTTTATCTTGCTCCCTGGGAAGGGATTGATCGGCCAAAACATCGATTTTTTCAGCGTCTTGTGCCAGATAAAATCGAGGATGACTTTGCTTACTATCAAATTAAGGAAAGTTATTACGGTCTTCCTGTTTCAGCAGTTATGATTCCGGCGGGCACCTGGGGAGTTTATGCTGTCACCTTTGAGGTTCCTGTGGAGATTGCCCGTGAACCACTTCAAGCAGTATTTGGTTCTAACTTTGAAGAAACAAGGGAATCTAATTTAGGGTTAGCGCCACAACTGATTATGGATCCAGTTAATGAACAAAAGTCAATCTGGGTATGTACTTCTCCCCTTTAATTGTAATAACAAATCATTTGCCTCAATTGGTGATCACTTATGCAAGCTTTAGTCAACCAAACCCAACCCATTAATGAAAGTATAAGGGATGTGGACATAACTAATTTTGGCCCCACCAATTTAATTATTATTCAACCCACTTCCTATTGCAATTTAGATTGTGATTATTGTTACTTACCCGATCGCCATTTAAAAAATCATCTGCCCCTGGATTTGTTGGAACCAATTATGCAGGCGATTTTTGCTAGCCCTTTTACCACTAGCAACTTTAGTCTGTGTTGGCATGCGGGGGAACCATTGGCCGCTGGGCTAGAATTTTACCGTCAGGCTTTTGCCAAGATCGAAACCTACGGGGAAAAATACAATCACCGCCAACTGTGGTTTGACCATTCCTTTCAAAGTAATGGCATTTTAATTAACCAAGCTTGGTGTGACCTCTTTAAACAATATCCTGTCCATGTGGGTATTAGTTTAGACGGCCCCGCTTTTCTCCACGATAAACACCGTAAAACCAGAACTGGCCGGGGTAGCCATGCCGCCACCATGCGAGGCATTGAATGGTTACAAAAAAATGATATTTGTCACAGTGTTATTGCAGTTTTAACTGAAGAATCTTTAGATTATCCCGACGAAATTTTTCACTTTTTCCGGGATCATAACCTACTGGATGTGGGTTTTAATATGGAAGAAACAGAGGGAATTAACACAGAATCTTCCCTGAATAAACAGGGCACTTTACAAAAATATCGACAATTTTTGGAACGATTTTGGCAATTAACCAGCACCAGTGAACCAGAATTTCGAGTGCGGGAATTTGAATGTTTATGCAATTTGATTTACACCGAAGACCGTCTCGATCACACGGATATGAATCGTCCCTTTGCCATTGTTAGCATCGACCACCAGGGTAACTTTTCCACCTTTGACCCAGAATTATTAGCCATTAAAACGCCCCAGTATGGTGATTTTATTTTTGGTAATGTGTTAACGGATTCTTTTGCATCTATTTGTCAAACGGAAAAATTCCAGCGCATTTACCACGATATGACCCAGGGGGTGGAAAAATGTCGCCAAACCTGTGATTATTTCGGTTTGTGTGGTGGTGGCGCTGGCAGTAATAAATTTTGGGAAAATGGCAGTTTTAATTCCACTGAAACCCTGGCCTGTCGTTTTCGCATTCAACAGGTGGCGGAAGTCGTAATTGGTGCGTTGGAAGAATCCCTGGGGCTAGCTTGAAATCTCCGTAAATCTGTAAATTTCCAATTATTTCAGAGTAAACTATCCATTAATTCCAATATTTGTCGGCTAGCTGGACTGAGCGCCTTCGATTCAGAACTTGCTTGCCTTTGGCGATGGGTGGCCCACAAATCTCGCAGGGCGATCAACTTGAGGCTATTTTCTGCAAAGGCTTTGGCGATCGCCTGGGCGCCGGGCAAGTAGCCAGTGGCTCCCAAATCCATCATGGCGGAACGGCGTAATTGTAAGTCTGTCCCCCCCAGAGCAGTAATGAGAAGGTCGCCGTAACGGTTATCCCCAGTTAACTGAAATAGGGCCCTGGCGGCGGCGTATTGGACTTTCGGGGAAAAATGCTCTAGAAACGGTTCAATTAAACCAATGGACTCCACAGCTTGGAGAGTACCCAGGGCTTCAATAATCGCTTCGTAGGGTTGGGCTAAATGGGGTTTACCCTCCACAAGCTGGGCCGCTGCTAATCCCCCCGTTAACTTGGCCATTAGAGGTGCCATCGCTCTAGCATCCCCCAAACCTTCCAGCGCCTGGGCCGCTGACTCTCGCACATAGTAATCTTCACATTCCAAGGCTTTGATTAGGGCCGGCACCACTTGGCGATCGCCTAATTTTCCCAACGCTTTAGCCGCATTACGCCGCAGGGGATAACCACCGTCCGGGGAGCGATCAGTTTCATCTTCCAAGGCGACCAACAAAGCAGCAATGGTTTCCGGTTGAGCAGCGCGAAAACGACCAATCCACCAGGCCGCATAGTAACGGGCACTGGCATCTTCTGTTTGTTGCAAATTGGCGATCGCCTGGTCGAGGGTATAGGCGGGGTTGAGGTTAGGTTCACTCATGGGCAAGGGAAAAATCTCGGTCAATAAGGCACAGCAGAGGCGGAAATTAAGATCAATTATCTGCTTCGACTTCCAACTCCACCGTTTCCGCTAACTCCGGGGCCGTTAGGGGAGGCGCGATGATTGTATTAGTTAAATTACCAATGCCTTCAATTTCCACCTCCACTTTGTCTCCCACTTGGAGGGCACTAATGCCTTCCGGAGTACCAGTCAAAATTACATCGCCAGGGTAGAGGGTCATCACTCGGGAAATGTAGCTCACTAATACCGGGGGAGTAAAAACCATATCGCTGATGGCCGTGGCTTGCCGGGGAGTTTCCTCATCATTAACGGTGGTTTCCAAATGGGCCTCTGGGTCGATGTGACGTACTACCCAGGGCCCCAGGGGACAAAAACCGTCAAAGCCCTTGGCCCGCGTCCATTGGGAATCCTGCCGCTGCAAATCCCTAGCCGTAATATCGTTGGCAATGGTGTAGCCCCAAATGGCGCTGGCCGCTTCTTCTTCAGTAATATCTTTTACTTGTTTGCCAATAATGACTGCCAATTCCCCTTCGTAGTCCACCCGTTGGGACTGGGACGGATAAACAATTTCTTCCTGGTCAGCGGCGATCGCCGAAGGAGGTTTAAAAAATAAGAGGGGTTCCGCCGGCACATCGTTACCCAATTCCGCCGCATGGGCCCGGTAATTGCGTCCCACCGCCACGATTTTAGAAGGTTCACAGGGAGCTAGTAACCGATAATCCCCTTCACTAACGGCAACATCTAGGGCTTGGCCCCCCAACCAAGGCGCCGCACTTAGCAAAATCACACTGTGATCCAATTGGAACAAACCATAATGGACGGTGCCAGAGTCAGCCTGGATACGAACGTAACGTTGGACCATGGTGGTGTTAAAGAAAGTGATCAAGGGGACGGTAACCCATCCAACATTGCCCAAAGTTTAGAGTCAGAGGGGTATTGCAGTCCATGGACAGGCTTTTGGTAAAGGTTCGACTATGGGATTAACCCCTAGCTCCCCGGCCACCCTAACGAGTATGATAAAAGATCCTTGCTTTTACTCAAACTTTGGTGTCAGCTAGTCATGGTTTTAGCGAATAACAGTGTCTTCCATGGCAACTGAACTAGCCCAGACGATGATGGTTGCTGCGCCTGCCTGAGTTTAAGCCCTAAAGTCCATAAGGAGTCATGTGCTTGTGAATAGTTACGAACTGATGGTAATTCTCCGTCCCGACCTGAATGAAGAACGGGTTAGCCAAGAAGTTACCAAATACCAAGAATTTTTGACCAACAATGCCGCCGAAGAAGTATCGGTGAAGGTTTGGGGTAAACGCCGTCTAGCTTACCAAATCCGTCGCTTTAACGATGGCATTTATGTTTTGTTCAACTTCAACGGTGAAGGCCAGCAGATTGCTTTAATTGAACGGGATATGCGTCTTAACGATAATGTGATGCGCTTTTTGAGCATTAAGCTCACCCCCGAAAAGCCTGAAAAAGAGAAAAAAGCTAAAGCTGTGGCCGTAGAAGCCTAACTTTTCAATTTTGAGTTTCCCTTGGCTTTATCTCTCCCCCAATACCAAGGGGCGGATCTGGGCTAAGGCTTCGGCTTGGGCCCGGGCGGTCAGGGGAGACAATTTCTCTCCATAATCAAAGGTGAAGGCCGGAATCAACACCCACCAAGCCTTTACCTCAACGCCGTAGAGAATTTTAGCCAGGGTCAAGAGTTCCCTGGGATTACCCCGGTGCCCCAAATCCCCTGACAGTTCGTTGGGTTCCAGGGTTTTTAAGGCCACAACTTCCACCGATGGTTCGTTTGCTGATTCCTGCAGTTGGGCATCAATGAAAATTACCCGGTCCACAGCGGCGATCGCCTCGGCCAATTCTGGGGTGAGTTGATGGGTGGAAATAACTCCACAATGGGGCCAGTTTTGCTGAGCAATTTCTTCCGCTAGGTAACGCCCCACGCCGTCGTCCCCCCGCAGGGTATTGCCGTAACCGATGATTAAAGTGGACTTGGTGGATTGGCCTGGCATTCAATTTTCGTTAACCAGCTGGGGTAATTTAGGGGAAACCTACTAAAACTCGATTAGGGTATCGGGATAAAATTTGGCTATAGTCTTCAAGCAACCGGATTACTGTCGTGATTAGCAACGCCGCCACCAGCACCCCCGATCGCCTAACTAGCACAGTCCGCAAAACCTATCCCAACTTTAAAGTAATTGTCCTCAACGACGATTTCAACACGTTTCAGCATGTGTCCGATTGCTTGCTTAAATACATCCCCGGCATGACCGGCGATCGGGCTTGGGAATTAACTAATCAAGTCCACTTCGACGGCTTAGCCATTGTTTGGGTGGGGCCCCAGGAGCAGGCGGAATTGTACCATCAACAACTACGGCGGGAAGGTTTGACCATGGCTCCCCTAGAAAAGGCTTAAAACGTATCTGGAAAATAGGCTTAGCCAGTAAAACCCGCAAGAGTTTACCCGGTTTACTAAAGGTTTGGACAACAACTCTTTTGAAGCAAGACTAGACAAAAAACTCTCAGATTAAGGATTTAAGCCCCGCCAAACTGGACTTTGAGCCAATCTTTAAGAATGTCAATGATGGTAATACCGCCGTTGAAGAAAACGTAAATCACAGAAACCATCAGGACGCCAATTAAAACGGAAAAAATCATCCCTGCTCCGGTAATTAAGCCATCATCCTCCTGGAGACCAAAACCAGTGATGAAAATACTCATGGCCGGCAGGGTGTTGGTGCCAGGAATGGGAATCATCATGGAAATGGCCATGGAGCCAACGGTAATACCCATGAGAATTTTGCCCAGGCGACTTTGACAAACGAGGGGGAAGCGGGGGTGGGCGATCGCCTCTAGTCTTTTCAACCAGGGTAAACCAGCTTTGACAATGCCTTGGGCCTTGCTGGTTTTAATGGTTTTGCTTTGCCAGGAGAGGGGTAACCAGAGCTCCTGACGACCAGCCATCAATTGAATTGCCACCAGAAAAATTAGTACGCCAAAGGGGGTGGAATAACCGGGGGCCGGGATCGGTAAAGCCGAAGGGAGGGAAAGAATTACTAGAACAATGCCAAAAATTTTCTCCTTGGCGATCGCCAAAACCTGGGCCAGGTTCACCGTCGGGCCACGGTCTTCCTTAAAGAAATAATCCTGCAATTCCTGGGACAAACGGGCCATATGGATAGGGAATAAAGCCTTGGGAGTGAAAAATTTAGCGTTTCAGCGGAGATTATCGGTGATTCCGATGGATCACCAGCAAGCACTTATTGGTGACCGGGACGGCCATGGTAGTCCAATGCCAACTGTAATAATCGATCCACTAAGCTAGGAAATTCTACCCCAGAAGCTCGCCACAGTTCGGGATACATACTAAAGGCGGTGAAACCAGGCAGGGTGTTAATTTCGTTGATGACAATC
The DNA here is from genome assembly GCF_000284455.1 of Synechocystis sp. PCC 6803 substr. PCC-P. GTDB lineage: Bacteria > Cyanobacteriota > Cyanobacteriia > Cyanobacteriales > Microcystaceae > Synechocystis. The sequence goes on along the minus strand of NC_017039.1, from coordinate 1,224,759 downwards.
TGCCCCGTAGTCGGTTGATAGAAAAAGTCCAATCGTCCTAAGCCCGCCGCATCCACAGCTTTAAAAGCTTGAATGGCCATGGTCTGGATCTGGTTCACCACAGCTTTAGGTAAGTTGGCGGGGATATGCATTTGGGAGCGGCCATCGGTGTATTTGGTTTCGTAATCGTAAAAGTCGCTGTCGTAGGTGATTTCCCCCACCACGGAAGCTTGGGGATTTTCGTTGCCCAGCACCGCACATTCCACTTCCCTAATATCCGTTAAACCCGCTTCGACAATGATGCGGCGATCGTAACTGGCGGCGTTGTCTAGGGCTGCTTCCAATTCACTACGGTTCCGCACTTTGGCAATGCCCACGGAGGAGCCTAAGTTGGCCGGTTTAACGAAACAGGGATAGCCCACCTGGGCTTCAATTTTTTCGCACAAAGCCGGAAAAACACAGGGATTAGACCAAATTTCCCCCCGTTCTACCCCCATGTAATTGACCTGGGGCAACCCTGCCCGTTCAAAGACCATTTTCATCGCCAATTTATCCATGCCCACACAGGAACCCAGCACGCCACTGCCCACATAGGGCACTTGCATCAAACTAAATAACCCCTGCACTGTGCCATCTTCACCGTTGGGGCCGTGCAAAATGGGAAACCACACCTCCATTCGGGCCGCTTCGGGGGGAAACTGCCACCGTTGTCCGGCCGTAACGGGCTGATCCCCCCAGGGAACTCCCTGGTCCAAAACCTGTTGAGAAACGTCTGGCCCCAGCCAAACGCCATTTTTTTGAATATAAAAAGGGCTTACTTGATATTTGGTTTGGTTATCGTCGCTGGCCAATGCTTTGGCGATCGCCTGGGCGGATTTGATCGAGACTTCATGCTCCCCAGAACACCCACCAAATAACAGCCCCACACGCATGGCAATCCCCTGAAAAATTAAGCTTAGATCGGTTTATCTCGCATAGCCTATCACAAAAGTTTAAGCTGTCAGTTACAGAAAAAATTCCCCTTTTTGTGCTTAATTGCCTTGGTGCGTCCCACTGTTATCTATGCCCATGTCCCCCTTGCCCCCTGCCGTTGGCCTGATCTGTAAACGTTTGGCGATCGCCGTCATCACCTTGTTGGGCATTAGTTTAGTGATTTTTAGTTTGTTAGCCCTCGCCCCGGGCAATCCTTTGGGGGAATTGGCCACTAACCCCTCCATTTCCCAGGAAGTGCGGGACAATTTGCGCCGCAGTTTGGGGCTGGACCAAGCGTTACCCATCCGTTACCTAAAATGGTTATGGAGTCTTTTGCAGGGGGATTTGGGTTATTCCTTCACCAGCCGTAGTCCCGTAATTGATTTGATTGGTCAAAGGCTACCGACAACGTTGTGGTTAATGGGCACGGCCTACCTGATCAGTTTGGCGATCGCCATTCCTTTGGGAGTGACAGCGGCATTGTACCGGGGACGGTGGTGGGAACCGTTAATCAGTGGCATCAGTTTAATGGGCTTTTCCCTGCCCACTTTTTTGACCGGGTTACTGTTCATCCTAATTTTTAGTGTGCAGTTGAGGTGGTTACCCTTCATTTACGACAGCACTCTGACGGTGGATAGCATGGCTAGTTTGGGAACCCAAATCCGTCAACTATTGATGCCAGTGGGGGTGTTAGTGTTCTATCAATCGGCGGTAATTCTACGCTTTGTCCGTTCCGCCGCGTTGGAAGAGTTGCCCCAAAATTACATTCGCACCGCCTATGCCAAAGGTTTAGGCACCTGGGGAATGTTGAAAAACCATCTTTTAAAAAATGCTTCTTTGCCCCTAATCACCCTTATTGCCCTGGATGTACCCACCATTTTCACCGGAGCTTTAGTAACTGAGCAGGTTTTCCGAGTACCAGGCATTGGAGCTTTGTTAATTGAATCCATTTATCGCAGTGACACCCCCGTGGTGATGGCGGTCACTTTTCTTTATGCCGTTTTAATTGTCTTTTTCAGTAGTTTGGCGGATTTGATTTACCAACTGGTGGACCCCCGCATTCGTTGGTAATGGAGAAGCGTTGCCATGATTAGAAATTCCCATTATGTCTACCGAAGAGGCCCTTGGTGATGGTCAGACATTCGATGGACTGAGTCTTCGAGTCCATTAATTTGCCTTCTTGATGGCCAAACTCCCGGTTAAGCAAACCCTTAAAATTTTGCTGGCGTTGTAGATTGTGCCATTGTTAGCCCGGCTGAAAAGGGCTATAACTCAAAAGTGAACTCCTAATTTTCCTTAATCACCATGCTGGATAAAACCACGTTGCAAGAACGCATCCTGACCATCAAACAAAAGCGTAAATTCCTCGAAGACCTGGCGGAGCAACCTAACCTGGGCATCCTTTCCCTGGACGTTTCCCAAGCTCTGGCGGAATTAGACGACTTGATCGAAGATTTTGAAAATACCTTCCCCGATGCCTAGGCTGGCCTTTTATTCTACAGTTAGCAAACAGTTAACTTCATACGTATGCGCATTTTAGCTCCCCATCCCCTGGGACAAACTCTTGTGTTCACAGCGGGCATTATGTTGGCGGCGGGCATGGGCTTTGGCATGGCTCTACGGTCGGCTCCCCCCAGGGTAGTGGCAGACCCGTCGGTGCCCACGGAGCCCCAGGACAGTGGTGGTCTGTTCCGTTCTGAGCAAAGTTTCCCTCCCCAAGCCGGCTGGAATTTAGATTCCCAGGGGGAGGATGAGAATCATGGTGGGGCACGTTATAATTCTTTACAAATGCAACCATAAAAAAAGTCCATGCAAAACCAAGTCCTCCAGGCCTTTTTTCTCGGCCGCGCCTTTGCCGAAGTCCTCAGCGAAAAGGTAGAAGACGGCGTAACCAATGCCCTGAGTGAGTTGGGCAAGTTTGATGCGGAACAACGGGAAAACCTACGTCAATTCATTGCCGAGGTGCAATCCCGCGCGGCCAATGATGTCACCCAGGAGGGGGCGGCGATCGCCACGGTGGATGGCCCGGTTAGTGCGGATGAGTTGCAGGAAACATTGGATAAACTGCGGGCAGAAATTGCTAGCCTCAAATCCGAGTTGAAAAACTACCGGGATAACCAGGGTTAACCGAACTTTCATGGCTGAAACTGTTTACCTAAAAACCAGTATTTTTGAATATCTAACTGCTAGACCTAGTCAGAGTTTGATTTTGGATTCAAATTACCGATACTGTTTACGCCCTATGAACTTTTAGGAGACTAGCCATGTTTAAGGATGAAATCGTTGAAAAAATTCATAAACTTCGTCGTGCTTACTCTAAGTCTTTTAACCACGATTTACAGGCAATGTACGAAGACACAAAAAGAAGAGAGGCTATCAGCGGTCGCACCTATGTAATCCCTAATGTCCATCCTGAAAAAAAACACGAAGAAACCCCTACTTCATAAATTTAATTCCCTATCTTCCCATTCCGTATTATTTCCTTTAGTCCTTTCTTTGTATCAGTGTGTCTGCCCTATCCACTAAGCTTGAGCCCACAAATTCCTATTCTGAATCTCTGCCCCCCCAACGGCGATCGCCCCTAGAAGCGGAGGGTCGGTATCGCTGGAATCGGGGTAACTATTCCATCACCCGGCGGCGCATCGATATTTGGGGCTTTGTGTTGACATTGCTGTACCAATTCTGGTTAAACGGCAAAAAGTGGAGCTATGCCGGAGGTTACACGGAAGAAAAACTCCAGCAACGGCGGCGGCGTCAAGCCAAATGGATTCGAGAAAATTTGCTTAGCCTTGGTCCTACCTTCATTAAAGTGGGACAGTTATTTTCCACCCGTTCCGATTTGTTTCCAGCGGAATATGTGGAGGAACTGTCCAAGCTTCAAGATGAGGTGCCCGCCTTTAGCTACGAACAGGCCGCCGGCATCATTGAAGAGGAATTAGGTAAACCGATCGCCAAACTGTATCGTAGTTTTGACCCCGTCCCTTTAGCAGCAGCTAGCTTGGGCCAAGTGCACAAAGCTCAGTTGCACACCGGCGAAGATGTGGTGGTGAAAGTGCAACGGCCAGGGTTAAAAAAACTGTTTACCATTGACCTGGCCATCCTGAAAAAAATTGCCCAATATTTCCAAAACCATCCCAAATGGGGCCGGGGCCGGGACTGGAACGGCATTTACGAGGAATGTTGCAAAATCCTCTGGCAGGAAACGGATTATCTCCGGGAAGGACGCAGTGCCGATACCTTTCGGCGTAACTTCCGGGGGGAAGATTGGGTTAAGGTGCCCCGGGTTTATTGGCGCTACACCTCCACCCAAATTTTGACGTTGGAATATTTGCCCGGCATTAAAATCAGCCACTACGATGCCCTAGAAGCGGCGGGGTTAGAACGAAAAGAGTTGGCCCAACTGGGGGCCCGAGCATACTTGTTCCAACTGCTGAACCATGGCTTTTTCCATGCCGATCCCCACCCTGGTAATTTGGCCGTCAGCCCGGAAGCAGGGGAATTAATTTTCTATGACTTTGGCATGATGGGGGAAATTACCCCGGACACGAAAAATAAACTCATGGATACCCTATTCGGGGTAGCGGAAAAAAATGCCGAGCGCATTGTCAATTCCCTGGTGGCCCTGGGAGCCCTGAAGGAAACGGAAGATATGGGCCCTATCCGGCGATCGGTGCAATTTTTGTTGGATAACTTCATGGATAAACCCTTTGAAGAACAGTCCATTACCAAAATTAGTGACGACCTTTACGAGATTGCCTACGATCAACCTTTCCGTTTTCCGGCAACTTTTACCTTTGTGATGCGGGCTTTTTCGACCCTGGAGGGGGTGGGAAAAGGGTTAGATCCGGATTTCAATTTCATGGCTGTGGCCCAACCCTTCGCTTTACAAATTATGAACAATTCCAATGGTTTTAACCCCGCCGGTAACATTATGGATGAACTAGGTCGCCAGGCGGTGCAGGTGGGTAATAGTGCCTTGGGGCTACCCCGGCGCATTGAAGACAGCCTTGACCGTTTAGACCGGGGAGATATCCGAGTTCGGGTTAGATCAACGGAAACTGATCGACTTTTGCGACGGATGGGTACTATGCAAATGGGCACCAACTATGTTTTATTTACCTGTGCTTTGGTCCTATCAGCCACGCTATTGTTTGTAAATAATTATTTTATGGCGGCGGCGGTTGTATTATTAATGTCATTGGTGCCAGCCTTTGCCCTCTGGCGATTATTAAAACGTTTGGAAAGACAGGACCGGATGTTTTAAAAGACAAGCACTCTCTCTCTGCCCACTAAAAACTAACCCAATTTTCTAAGGCCTGTGACAGAAGTGAATTTATCAGTTGTTAGTTGTAGTTCCACGGGAAAGACGGATCCCGGTCTAGTTCGTCAGTACAATCAGGATAGTTTTTACCTTGATCCAGAGGGACGATTTTACATTGTCGCCGATGGTATGGGGGGGCACGCCGGAGGAGAAGAGGCCAGTCGGATTGCAGTGGAAAGGGTACGGGATTACCTGGACACCTACTGGCAATCGGAGATTACCTCGGAACAATTGCTGAGGGATGCACTAATGGATGCCAATGAAGGTATTCTTGAGGATCAAAAAATTAACCTGGAACGGCGGGATATGGGTACCACCGCAGTGTTAATCGCCTTTCGGGAAGATGGTGCTTGGCGGGCCCATGTGGGGGATTCTCGCCTATATCGTTTACGAAATCAGCAATTGGAGCGGGTGACGGAGGACCATACCTGGGTGGCCAGGGCCTTGAAAATGGGGGACATTGACCCGGCCCAGGCTAAGGTCCACCCCTGGCGCCATGTGCTGTTTCAATGTTTGGGGCGGCAGGATTTGAATTTTATCGAGGTGGAAGCTCTAGATGCCCAACCGGGAGACACCTTTATGATGTGTAGCGATGGCTTAACGGAGGAAGTGCCCGATAATTTAATTGAAAAAATCCTCACTGGTCAGGGGAATTGTGATGATCAGGCTGTCCAATTAATTGAAGAAGCCAAAAATGCCGGCGGCTCGGACAACATCACCATAGTGCTTGTGGATTTTTCTGAGGATAACCAGGACAGTTAATAGATTTAGTATGCGCGAAGACATAAAGAGTGAGTGATTCCACCAATTTAACCATTGCGGAAGAGACCTTGGCCCTGTTGGAGTGGCCCAGGCTTTGTCAGCATTTGTCCACTTTTACCCAAACTCCCTTAGGGGCGATCGCCGCCCGCTACTTATTGCCCCCTTCCCAGTGGGAAGAAAGTCGGGAATTGCTAGCCCAAACCCAGGCGGTGGAATCGATTGAAAATTCTCCGGAAAGTAATTGGCATTTTAAAGGTATTGCCGACATTACTGAACCTTTGGCCCGGGTAGAACGGGGCGGTTTGGTTACGGGGCTGGAACTGTTGGCGATCGCCGGCACGTTAGCAGGGGTAAGGAGATTGCGGCGGGTCATCGAAGAACGGGATGACCTGGAAATTTTGCAAACCTTGGTGGCGGAAGTAAGAACCCTACCGGAATTGGAACAGGCCATCCACCATTGCCTAGGGGAAGATGGCAAAGTGGCCGAGCGGGCTAGCCCCAAATTGGGGGAAATTCGCCAAAAATTAAAGGCTGTACGGGAGCAAATCCAGCAAAAGCTACAAAAAATCATTCAACGCCAAAGCAATGCCCTCCAGGAAGCAGTAATTACCCAACGGGGGGACAGATTTGTTTTACCCATCAAAGCGGGTTACAAAGAACAGATGCCCGGCATTGTCCATGATAGTTCCGCCAGTGGTAACACCCTGTATGTGGAGCCCCAAGCCATTGTGGAATTGGGCAATAAACTGCGGCAAGCCCGTCGTCAGGAGCAAACGGAAGAAGAACGGATTCTGCGACAACTGAGTGATCAAGTTTTAGAAGTTCTGCTGGATTTGGAACATCTGTTGGCGATCGCCACCCGCTTGGATTTGGCCACGGCCAGAGTACGCTATAGCTTTTGGTTGGGGGCCCATCCTCCCCAATGGTTGACCCCAGGAGATGAAAAGCCGATTACGTTACGACAATTGCGCCATCCCCTGCTCCATTGGCAGGCAGAAAAAGAAGGGGGGCCCGCTGTGGTTCCCATCACGTTAACCATTGATTCTCAAATTCGAGTCATTGCCATTACTGGACCCAATACGGGCGGCAAAACCGTTACCCTCAAAACTCTGGGTTTGGTGGCCTTGATGGCCAAAGTGGGGTTATACATTCCTGCTAAGGAAACAGTGGAAATGCCCTGGTTTGCCCAGATATTAGCGGATATTGGCGATGAACAGTCTTTACAACAAAATCTTTCCACCTTTTCGGGGCATATTTGCCGCATTATCCGCATTTTGCAGGCTTTGCCCTCTGGAGTTCAGGATGTATTGGACCCGGAAATTGATTCTCCCAACCATCCAATTTTTCCATCTTTAGTCTTGCTGGACGAAGTAGGGGCCGGCACCGATCCTACCGAGGGTAGTGCCCTGGCGATCGCCCTATTGCGTCATTTAGCAGACCAGCCCTGTTTAACGGTGGCCACCACCCATTATGGGGAATTGAAGGCGCTGAAATACCAGGATGCCCGGTTTGAAAATGCCTCAGTGGAATTTGATGACCAAAGTCTCAGCCCCACCTACCGTTTGCTTTGGGGGATTCCTGGCCGTTCCAACGCCCTGGCGATCGCCCAACGTTTAGGTTTGCCCCTAGCCATAGTTGAACAGGCTAAGGATAAATTAGGCGGTTTTTCCGAAGACATTAACCAAGTCATTGCGGGGTTGGAGAGTCAGCGACGGGAACAGGAACAAAAGGCAGCCAATGCACAAAAGCTACTCCAGGAAACGGAAATTTTTTACCAACAGGTTTCCCAAAAAGCGGCCAGTCTGCAGGCGAGGGAAAGGGAATTAAAGTCTTATCAAGACCAGGAAGTGCAACAGGCGATCGCCGCCGCCAAGGAAGAAATTGCCAAAGTTATCCGCCAACTGCAACGGGGTAAACCTAGCGCTCAAAAGGCTCAGCAGGCGACGGAGATTCTCGGACAGATTCAGGCTGAACAAAAAGCAAAAGTTGCCCCTAAACCAATTGGTTACCAGCCCACAGTGGGGGAACGTATTCGTATTCCTAGTTTTGGCCAAACCGCCGAAGTGACCCAGGTCAATGCCACTGCCCAAACTGTTAACGTCACCCTAGGTTTGATGAAAATGACGGTGCCCATGGCGGACATTGAATCCCTAAACGGCAAAAAGGTGGAGCCGCCTCCTAAGTCGGAACCTGTGCCGAAAAAAGTTAAAGCCGAGCCTCCAGCAACTGAAGCTAAATCCCCGCCGGTGCTAGTGCGGACAGAAAAAAATACGTTGGACTGCCGCGGCGATCGCCTAGAGCGGGCCGAATCCCGCTTGGAAAAAGCCCTTAATCAAGCTTTAGATGCCGGGGTGTTATGGATTATCCATGGCAAAGGTACGGGAAAATTACGCCAAGGAGTGCAGGAATATTTGTCCCACCATCCCTTGGTAAAAAGTTATGCCCTAGCGCCCCAAAATGACGGGGGAGCTGGGGTAACCATTGCTTATTTGCGGTAATGGTCTTGGAGAAACTCCGTAAAGAGTTTAACTTTAGTGGCCAGGTGGCGGTTAACCGGATAAATCAGGGAAACAGTTAATTCCCGTAGGCAATAGTCCGGCAAGATGATTTGCATTTTTCCTGCCTCTAAATAGGGTTGGACAATAAATTGGGGCAATAACGCAATCCCCAAACCCTGGGCCACGGCGATCGCCAAAGCTTCCCCATTATTGGAGCAAAAATTGCCACTAACAGATATAACTTTTTCCCCTGCTTGACCGAGAAATTGCCACTGACTCCCCCCACTGGAATAACCATAAAGTAAGCAATTGTGGCGCTGTAAATCCTCGAGAGCTTGGGGCATTCCCCGTACAGCTAAATATTCCGGTGACGCACAGAGTAGTAACTTAGTCTGAAATAAAGGTTGACAGATCAAACTAGCCGATTCCAGCGGTTGGGCAATGCGAATCAATAAATCGTAACCCTCGGCGATCGCGTCCACAAATCGATCCTCCAGAGTTAACTGCACTTCCACTTGGGAATGTAAAGCCATAAACTTCGCCACCAGCGGCGCAATGTACATGGTGCCAAAGGTCATGGGTGCATTAACTCGCAACAGACCCTTCGGTTCCCCATGGAGTTGGGACACTGACAATTCTGCTTCCTCTAAATCTGCCAAAATTTGCACCGATTTTTCATAAAAGGCTATCCCTGTGGGGGTGGGGGTCACTTTACGGGTACTGCGGTGGAGAAGCTGTACTTTAAGCTCATTTTCTAGGGCAATCACCATCTTATTCACCGTTGATCGCCCCAGATTCATTTTCCGCGCCGCCGCCGCAAAACTGCCCTCCCGCACAACTTGGGTAAAGGCGTAAATACTTTCAAGTTTGTCCATTGATATTCCTATTGTCCCTATTTTGGATGCAATCTGTGCTTAAAATACTATATTGTCTTTATTGGGGATGCAAACTAGAATGGGAACCAAGGTCACAAACCTCAACCGACAAAAATAACGGAGGTCATCATGATCACACTCCGCCCCTCCGAAGCCCGGGGTCATGGCAAACTCGACTGGCTAGATAGTTATTTCAGCTTTTCCTTTTCCCATTACTATGACCCCGCCCACATGAATTTCTCCAATCTGCGGGTCATTAATGAAGACTACATTGCCCCTGGTCAGGGTTTTGCCACCCATGGTCACAAAGATATGGAAATTGTCACCTACGTCCTGGAGGGAGAACTGGAACACAAAGATAGTATCGGCAATGGTTCAATTATTCGTCCTGGGGATGTGCAACGCATGAGTGCGGGCACCGGCATCCTCCACAGCGAATTTAATCCCTCCCCCGATCAACCCGTTCATCTGTTGCAAATTTGGATCACTCCCAATCAATTTGGGGTAGAACCCAGTTATGAGCAAAAGTTTTTCTCCCCGGAAGACAAACAGGGACAATTAAGGCTAGTGGCATCCCCCGATGGTCGGAATGGTTCCGTTACTATCCACCAAGATGCTTGCATTTATGCTTCCGTTCTGGGGCAAGGGGAAACAGTCAGCTACAGCCTATCTAACCGTAGAGCCTGGCTACAGATTATCCGAGGCAATCTGACATTGAATGGAAAAACCCTGAAAACCGGAGACGGAGCAGGCATTAACGAAGAGCAAGCCATCACCTGTACCGGCCAGGGGGAAGCAACGGAATTTCTACTATTTGACCTACCTTAGTGTTGTCGATTTTACCCAATTTTTACCAATATCCTGAGAGGAGAAAATAATGACTGAACCAACCATTGCCGATACAAAACCCATGGTTATGGAGCTTGAAGCCGGAGACTATTATTGGTGTGCCTGCGGCAATTCCACCAACCAACCTTTCTGTGATGGCAAACATAAAGGTACGGGGTTTACCCCACAAAAGTTCACCCTAGAGAAATCACAAAAGGTAGCCCTGTGTCTTTGTAAGCACACCGATAATCCCCCCTTCTGTGATGGTGCCCACGCCAAACTTTAGCAATTTATCAATGACAGATAAACAGATAAAAAGCCATAGCCACTAAATTCGTTGGTGCATCTTCTGCTATTGTAATTAACTTTGCCAGTAGAAGATGTACCCTATTAAGTAATTGTGGCTATCCGAATACCGGCTATACTGGCCAATTTTTATAGGCCTAGATTGAGAACTGCAGCTAGTTTCGTTCTAGTAGAGTATTGAAATCTTTCAGCTATAGTGCAGCCCAGAACTAGGACTTAGATGTGGCGGACTTTTTTTGTCTATTCCTAACGTAAATTGCCCTGTTTTTACGCTCAATTTCAAACAAATCAATCGCCTCAAATAAACTACTTAGCTTGGCATAGCCGTAGTTGCGGGAATCAAAGGATGCTTGGTTTTTGATGTGGCCGCCAATTTCAGCTAAGCTTGACCAGCCATCGTCGTCAATGGTGCTGGAAATGGCACTCCTAAGTAAACTAATTAATTTTGCGTCTTGTTTCAATTCCTTCCCAGTTTTCTTAACACTAGTGGAACTTTGGGTCGCCCCTTCAGAGTTTTCAATTTGATCAATACTTTCCAAGTATAAAAATGTCGAACAAGCATAGACAAAAGGCAAGGGAGTTTTTTTCTCCCCAAAGCCATAAACTTTTAGTCCATTGGTCAAAATCCGCATTACTAAAGGGGTAAAGTCACAATCACTTGACACAATGGCAAAGGCGTCCAACCGTTGGGTGTAGAGCAAATCCATGGCATCAATAATCATGGCGGCATCGGTGGCATTTTTACCCTTGGTGTAATCAAACTGTTGCACGGGACGAATGGCATACTCATGTAAACATTCTTCCCAGGCTTTTAGGTTAGGGCTTTTCCAATTGCCATAGGCTTTACGAATATTGGCTACTCCATATTTGGCAATTTCCGATACGATCGCCTCAATTTTGGACGCTGGGGCATTATCCGCATCAATTAGCAGGGCAATGTTTGATTCCGATTGCGGCATACTTCTCCAAAAAGGGACGATTAACTAAGAATTCTAACTCTAATAATAGTCAAGCAATTAATGGAATTATCTTGAAATTGCTCTAATCTCTTCTAGAATCTCTTGCTTTTCGCTGAAGCTTGCATTATCGCCGGATGTTGGGGTTGGCAAAGTAATTTTCTTTACTAATCTTTATATTCGCTTTTGGTGGGCGAACCTATGATGGTCTTCAGGAGGGCATAGTTTTACATAGTACCTTTGCCTGTTTACACTGAAAGCCTATGTTTTTGTCGTCCTGGAGAAGTTTAGAGCAAAAGTGCCTAGGCGGGCGGTATGTCCTGCAGTCTTTACTGGGTACTGGTGGTTTTGGGGCAGTATTTCTGGCGGAATGCGTCGATGATTCGGCGATCGCCTACAACATCCCCAATGCACGGTGGTAATCCACGGTGCCATCAAATATAGACTTCACAGAAAGACGGGCTTTAACTTTGCCTCCCACCAGTAACTGGCAAAAACTTTTGGCGATCGCCATGACAGATAAACTCCAAGCGGCACACAAGGGGCAACCATCATTAAATTCCCCAAATTCCCCGCAAGCAAGGTTGAGGGTTTTTCCTTTGGTGTTGAAGTAGTGAGTTTTCTCTGACGCTCTGCTAGCTAACCCCGTGGGATGTTGGCAACGCCATCTCATCCTTCAAAGGCTTGCCTAAAACTCTTCAAGCACTTTCTATGGAATGACCTCATCTAGTGGAAGGACGTCCAACGAGTTCTATGGCCAAGGTATTTCCTGAGCGCTATCAAAACTTGATGCTCGGCAAAAATTTACTGCTGGGGACTGGTTTATCCACCTTTAGTAATACTGGTATTCATCTCTGCCGGTACTATAGTTGTAATGCCATTCACCATCAGAGCGTATATTGTTCAAAATTCCCATGCTAGTTTCATGACCCATGCGGTAGATGTCAGACATCCGCTGATAATACTCTGGAGACATGTTAGAAGAAGCTGAAGCTTGGGATGCTTGGATTTGTTGCCCCTGCTGAAATACGGACTGGAGCTGTCCCCCAAACTCAGCTAATTTGTTAATGGCTGGTGGTACTTTGGCGATCGCCGCTTGTAGGATGGCGGTATTTTCTGCCTGATAGGCCTGTTGAATCTGGCCAAGAATTTCTTGCCAAGGGGAAAAAGCCAGAGACCCTAAACCGTTAATGGCAACCACTGTGCTCAAATATTGAGTCTCCATGGAACCGGCTGGCAACATTGGTAACAGCACTTCCCCCGCTTGATAAGCTTGGCTAAAGTTATTAGTAATACGATTAGCCATGGGATATAGCTGTTGGGCCAACGCCAGTAATTGCTCATCAGTTTGGACGTTTTCCATCTCACTAAGCAGTGTCAAAAAGGGCACAATTTCCCCCATGGCATTGGTCATGGATTGATCCATTTGTGCATAGGCCATTTCTGCTTGATTACCTTGGGCTACCAGGGTTTGTGCTGGGGGATAATAACTGGGTGAACTAGCTAATAGATGGTTGGTGCTCGCCAGGGGCGGGGCGATGATAAATACCATAGCCAACGCTTGTTCCAGTTTAAAATTCATAGTTATCATCTCAAGTCATTTTTGTACTATAATTATTGGTGGTTAAACATTAAATTTAGTAACAATTATCCAAATTGGACTTAAATAACTAACTCCTCTATCTGACTTGGTCAAGATGGGGAAAATAAGAACTTTGTTTACTTGCTAGTTTAATTCGTTCCAACCATTGGCGATCGTAAAATTCGGGTATGTTTGACAATCTGTGCAAATTTCTGGCCGAATCCTTTTCCGAAGACTATGCCGCCTGGTTACTGGGACGACCCATTAAATTGACTAAGCTGAGTCCGACGGAACTTTCCCTGGAGCCAATTCGGGCTGACTCCCTGATTTTGGAGCAATCGGAAGACTTGGTGTTGCATCTGGAATTCCAAACGGAGCCTGACCCCACCATGGGCTTTCGGATGTTGGACTATCGGGTAAGGGTTTATCGTCGTTTCCCCCAGAAGACTATGCACCAATTTGTCATCTACCTGAAACGTAGTAACAATGATTTAGTTTATCAGGATAGTTTTCAGGTGGGGGAGACTTTACACCGTTATCAAGCGATTCGGCTTTGGGAGCAACCATCGGAGACATTTCTCCAAAGTCCAGGGTTATTACCCCTAGCGGTATTGACGCAGACCTCTGACCCTACATTAAAATTGAGGGAAGTGGCGACTGCATTGGAACAGATTGAGGATAATCGGGTTAAGGCAAATCTCATGGCAGCAACCTCTGTTTTTGGAGGGATTCTGTTGGCCCCTGAGCTGATCAAGACAATTTTAAGGAGTGAAATTATGAAAGAATCCGCTGTCTATCAAGAAATTTTAGAGGAGGGTAAAATTGCCGGCAAACTAGAAGGTAGGCTGGAGGCGAAACTAGAAACCATACCCCTGTTGAAGAAATTAGGTCTTACAATTGCCGAAATTGCCAAGGAGTTAGATATTGATGTTGAACTGGTTAATAAATTCGTTGCTAACCAAAATAATTAAGGGCTGAAATGGTCATTCGCCGGAATATGACTTGACTGATCTTTTGGCGATCGCCTTTTCAATGGGGAACCTAGAAAGTTGATGGTGGAATGGAACTCTATGCATCTCCGCAAAGCGACTGGCTTCGGCCAGGGTCAATTTTTCTCTCTGAAAAAGCATAATGGCAATTTCCTGGCGCATTTCAGCTTCAGTCATGGGGGTTGCCGTCAAAATATCTTCAGGGACAATAACGCTCACAGCTTAATTTCTCGATAACAAGCCCATTTTAGGGTTTAGGTCTGTGGTTTATTTGACTCGGGCTAACAAAAACAGGGATTGAACGACTATCCATGGCAAGAACTGAGTCTATCCTAATCGCTGTCCCTTCCCCCATATTCCCGGTTCGATTACCATGATGCAGACAGTTAACTAACCAATCCACAGCCCCTGCCGCCAATGTCCCTGTTAGTCCAGAAACCTGAAATTCCTGCCTGCGCTTGGCAACGATCCATTGGTAAGGATTGGGAAAAGCCCTACACTGTACGCTACGCCAGTAACCTTGACGATGGCCCGGACCATGGTATGCCCCTAGGGGGGTTTGGAGCCGGTTGCATTGGGCGATCGCCAACGGGGAAATTTAACCTGTGGCATTTGGACGGGGGCAACCACATTTTTAAAAATTTGCCTGCTTGTCAATTTAGTGTTTACGAACAGGTGGCAGGGGAAGAAGCCAAAGCCTATGCCATGGCAACGGAAGCCCCTGAAGATGGCAGTTTGGACCGTTGGCAATGGTACCCCAAAGAAAAGGGAGAATACAGCGCCCTCTATCCCCGCAGTTGGTACGAATATAAAGACGTTTTTAAAAGTGAATTAATTTGTGAACAGTTTTCCCCAGTGTGGGGCGGCAACTACCAGGAAAGTAGCTATCCCCTGGCGGTTTTTGATTGGACTGTCCATAATCCCACCGATAAACCCATCACCCTGAGCATTATGCTCACCTGGCAGAACAGCGTTGGCTGGTTCACCAATGCCATCAAATCCCCCACTGTCAAATTGCGGGACGATGGTAGCCCAGAGTATGAATACCAACCCCGCTGGGGCGACAGTACAGGGAATTTTAACCAATGGATCCAGGATGGTTTCCGGGTTGGTTGTTTATTTAATCGGGTACAACCCCACGAAGCCCTCCGGGAAGGGGAAGGGCAAATGTGCATCGCCAGCGTTAGTAATCCCAGCGTAGAAGTGTTTTACCATAACCGTTGGAATCCCAGTGGGGATGGGGCAGATGTGTGGGATTGGTTTGCGGGCAATGGCTCCCTACCGGATATCCAGGATGAAACGGCGGCGGAACCGGGGGAACAAATTGCGGGAGCTATCTGTTTACGCTTCACTGTGCGACCAGGAAAAACGAAGAAAATTCCCTTCCTACTGGCGTGGGATTTGCCCATTACGGAATTTGCCCAGGGGGTGACCTATTACCGCCGCTATACGGATTTCTACGGCCGCAATGGCAAAAATGTTTGGTCCATGATCCGCACGGCGTTGAAACATAGCGATACCTGGCGGAAAAAAATTGAAGCTTGGCAGGCTCCCATTCTGGAAAATCCCCGTTTACCGGATTGGCTCAAAATGTCCCTCTTTAATGAGTTATACCTGTTAACCCAGGGGGGAACCCTGTGGACAGCGGCGACGGAAAACGACCCAGTCGGGCAGTTTGGGGTCTGTGAATGCATGGACTACCGCTGGTATGAAAGCTTAGATGTGCGGCTTTACGGCTCCTTTGGGCTATTGATGCATTGGCCTAAGTTGGAGCAGGCGGTGATGTTGGCGTTTGCCCGAGCCATTCCCACGGAAGATCCCAAGGAACGGGTAATTGGCTATAACCTTTCCCTCGCTCCCCGCAAAGTGAAAAATGCCACTCCCCACGATCTGGGGGCTCCCAACGAGCATCCTTGGGAAAGGAGTAATTACACTGCTTACCAGGACTGTAACCTCTGGAAGGATTTGGGCAGTGACTTTGTTTTATTGGTCTATCGAGACTTTTTACTTTTACCCGATGCGGATGGGGAATTTTTGGGGGAATGTTGGCCCAGCATTGTGGCGGCGTTGGATTATCTGAAAGGATTTGATCTTGATAACGATGGTATTCCCGAAAATTCCGGCGCACCGGATCAAACCTTTGACGATTGGCGCTTGCAGGGTATTAGTGCCTACTGTGGTGGGCTATGGATTGCGGCCCTAGAGGCGGCTTTGGTGATGGGGCAATATCTGCTGGAAAACCCCCCCCAACAAACGGATCTAGATGCTATGGAAATCCAAACGGCGATCGCCAGGTATGAAACTTGGTTAGCCCAAGCCCGTAGTTTGTACCAAGACACCCTTTGGAATGGGGAATACTACAACCTAGATAGTCAAAGCGGTTCCAAGGTGGTGATGGCGGATCAACTGTGTGGGCAATTTTATGCCCGGTTATTGAATCTGCCGGATGTGGTGGAGCACCATTACGCTGAAAAGGCTTTAGCCAAGGTGTACGACACCTGTTTCCTCAAATTTGCCCATGGTGAACTGGGAGCCGCCAATGGTCTTTTACCCGACGGTTCCCCCCAAAATCCCAACGATACCCATCCCTTGGAAGTTTGGACGGGGATTAACTTCGGTTTAGCGGCCTTTTTGATCCAAATGGGCATGAAAGAAGAAGCTTTAAAAATGACAGAGACGGTGGTTAATCAGGTGTATAACAATGGTTTACAGTTCCGCACTCCAGAGGCAATCACTGCGGTGGGTACTTTCCGGGCGAGTCATTATCTGCGGGCCATGGCAATCTGGGCTGTGTACGGCTTGCTAGAGGGTTTTAGCAATTTACCCATTGCTCCCGCCGATGACGAGGTACCCACTAGCGATTTTTATTGAAATCCCCAGGAAAAAGTCGAGTAATTGCCCCTGTCCTTGCCATTTCATCCCATGGAAAAATCCCGTCAGTTTGACCTTGCTCCCTACATTGACCACGCTGCCCTAGACCCCGCCACCACCCGTGAGGCGATCGCCACTTGCTGCGCCCAAGCCCTACACCATAAATTTGTTGCGGTGTGTGTTTATCCCAGCGCTTTATCCCAAGCCGTGGAATTGTTGAGGGGGAAAAAAGTGGAAATTTGTGCGGTAATTGGTTTTCCCTCCGGAGCTAGCACCAGCGGCAGTAAACTTTATGAGGCCCAGGAAGCAGCGGAATTGGGGGCCACCGAATTGGATGTGGTAATTAATCTGGGATTATTAAAAGACGGTAATACGGAAGCCGTTTATAACGACATTGCCCCCATTGTGGAAGCCACAGGGCTAACAGTGAAAGCCATTTTGGAAATGGGCCGGCTCACGGAATCGGAAAAAAGATTAGCAGCGGAAATTTGTTTGGATGCAGGGGTGCAATACCTTAAAACCAGCACCGGCTGGGGCAAGGGGGCCACCGTTGCCGATGTGCGGTTGTTACATCAAATCAGTCAAGGACGGGTGGGGATTAAAGCATCCGGAGGGATTCGCACAGTGGAGCAAGCCATAGCATTAATCGAGGCCGGCGCCACCCGCTTGGGCACTTCCCGGGGAGTGGAATTGATTCAGCAGCAACAACAATTGTGGGAACAAGGTTAGCCAAACCAAACTAAAACTAACTAAACCTAGCTTCCCAGAAATGCTACCAATTGTTGTAGTTTGTCCCAACCCGCCCCCTGACTCAAAATGTCTTTGGCCAAATGAATGCCTTGGCCATGGTCACCCCAGGGCACCGCATCGCCCACCTGGAGGGCTAAGGAGGCATTGAGTGCTACTGCATCAATCTGGGCCTGGGTTCCCTTTCCCTGCAAAACTTGGCTGAGGATGGTCACATTTTCGGCTAAATCCCCTCCCTTTAAGGCCGTCAAAGGCGCCGGAGCTAAACCGAAATTCTGGGGATCCAATACCTGGGGGGTCACTTCTCCCTGGTTAAAACTAGCTATGTCCGTGGGAGCCCCCAAACCAGCTTCGTCTAATTGCTCCCGACCGTGGAGCACCATGGCCCTGGCAGTGCCCAAATTTTTTAAGGCGATCGCCATGACGGAGAGAAAATCTGGTGAATAAACCCCAATCACTTGCCCTGTGGGACGGAGAGGATTAACCAATGGGCCCAACAAATTGAATACAGTGCGGACTTTAAGGGTTTTGCGAATGGGAGCCACACTTTTGAGGGCCGGATGCCAACCCGGCGCAAACAAGAATGTGATGCCCACTGCCGACACCGCTGCCGCCACCTGGTCTGCCCCAGCTTGGAGGTTAAGCCCTAACGCCTCTAGGACATCAGCAGAGCCAACTTTGCTAGAAGCAGAACGGTTACCATGTTTAGCTACTTTCACCCCAGCCGCGGCCACCACAAAAGCCACCGCCGTGGAAATATTAAAAGTTGAAGAGCCATCCCCCCCAGTGCCACAGGTGTCTACCAACGGGGCCACCATCTCCCGCCCTTGGTTCCCCTGGGACTGTTCCTGGAGTACCTGGGCCATGCCCGTCAACTCTTCGGGATCTAACCCCTTAGCTTGGATTGCCGCCAGTATCGCTCCGGAAAGGGCCGGTGGAATATCGTCGTCCAGCCAACCCTCCATTAACTGCACTGCCTGCTGACGGGTGAGGGATTGCCGGTCCAACAACTGCTGGAGAAAGGGGGGCCAAGGGGAAGAAGCCGTGGTATTCACAACAATGGAAAAAATACGAGAAAACTAATTGCCCCTTATTTTACGGGGTTAGGGCGGCCTTTCCCGTGGGAATGACAGAATTTCCAATTTCCAGGTAAATAACAGTCATTGTCCATACTTAGCCTAAAAAATTTTACCTATGCTGAAATCATTACCCGGTCAAAGGGACGGGGATAGACCCAAAATTATCTGCTCGTCTTAGAAAGTGTTTGAAAAGTGCGAGGCTAGGTATTTATCCCCCCAAATCTCCTCACTAAAGCTCCGGCTTAAAAAGGGGGACTTTCGACGTTGATTCTACGGAGAAAAAAGCTTATTTCTTGCGTCTAGGATTTGTTTAAAACTCTTAAGGTGGCGATCAATTTTCCTGGATATCTATCTTGTGGAGGAGGAAATTTGCAATCAAATTTTAATCAACAATAAACCAAAGGATGCCGCCAGAGTGAATACCAAACCACCAACAAATAATTGCCCGGCACGAAACCGAGCAAAGCTAAACACTTTGGCCTGCCGAACTTCCACCAGTAAGGCAAACCGATAGGCAGGCAACCAACGATAAACTCCCAAAACAGGTATTTGTTCATAGTTTAAATACATGCCTTGACCACTTTCCATCTCCAAAGCCCTATTAATGCCATTACTTTTTAGGGTGGGGATTGAAATGACATCTTCGGTGGTATTGATTTTATTTTCTCCTCGATGAATATTCTGGCTCACAAAAGTGTTGGTGGTTAAAGATAATCCTCCTACTAGGTAACTTTCCACCTCCCCCATTAATTGCTCTGTATTTTCCTCCTGGGCCACGGGTTGACGAATCCATTGGTCAAGATCAGACAAGTTTAAATCTATGGTCAGCACCCCAATTCTTTTTTCTGATTGATCAAACAAAGGAGTTGCTAGGGTTATCATCGGTAGTTGATTGGTGGCAGACTGATAAAAATTTGGTGTAAAATTATTGATATTTTCCAGCTTAAAATAGGTTGTAGTATTTTGTAGAGGACGATATTGACCCTCCTGATTGGGGTCAGTGGAAAAGATCACCATGCCACTATTGGTGATTAATGAAGTGGCTAGGCGTTGTTGATATTTTTGATTAAAATGTTTGTGTAAATAGTGGTAGGCTTGCTGATACTCAGGGTTAGTATTAAGTCTTTGAGTCAACAAAATACTGGCATTTTTTTTGACTTGGGTGTCTGTTAAGTCTGCCTTAAAATCAGTTTTTAATTGACTAAACCAATGATTTGATTGCTCAATTTTTACCTCTGTCATCTCTGTCAAAAATTCAAACGTGGGTTGAATTACAGCTTGGCGTAGATTAACGTAGATAATAAAGGCAGTAAAACTAGTGCAGGATAAACAGGCTAAAAGCACATAACTCAGGAACCTGTGTCGCCAGCTTTGCATAAATAAATTATTTCCATTGACTAAAAATATCAGTTATTTTTTTTATGGCTTGATCGGCTCCTTTTTCAGGCGTGATTTGATTGGTGGCAATGGCGTGAATAACTTCTCCCCAGACATTTTGGGCCAGAACTTCACTATAGGCCGGGTTAAGTAAGACATAGGAACTACGGGTATTGTCAAATTGGGTAATGGCTACCGCAATGTGGGGATCCTTTCCATTAGACCAAAATTCATTGGCGGCGATCGCCGGCATAACCGGCAAAAATCGTCCCTGGGCTCCTTCTAAATATGCTTCCAAATTTTCTGTCTTGACCAAGAATGCCACTAAATTTTTTGCTTCCTCTAGGCGATCAGTCTCGGCCAGGATGGCAATTTGCTTAATAGAAGTTATATAGCGCATGGGAGTGTTATCTGGCTTATTAGGCCAAGGGATGGTCCTCATTCTTTGAAAATAATTAATTTCGTCTCCCTTTTGAGAGCCCGGAATTGAGAGGGAACCATTGGCAGTCATCAAGGTACCATTACTCAAAAAATTAATATTATTGTCCGGATCTCCCCATTCGATGGCATTGGGAGGAACAAAATTTTCCAAATAGGGATTGGTATAGGCTTCCAATGCATTAATAATGCCTTGGCGGACTTGGGGATTATCAAAACGGAGTTTGCCCTCATCATCTAAAAGCTGCACATTATAAGCTTCTAAAAACTGTTCAAACACGATAAAAGTATCAGTTGCAATTGCAGACATAGGTAAACCAATGGCGTAAATATTATCAATATTCTGCTTAATTAAATTCGTTTGAGCTACTTCCCAGAAGCGCCAAAAACTATCCCATTCTGTAGGAAGCTGAGCGTCGCTAATTTCCGCTTGGGCTAGTAAATCTTGCCAATAATGAATATAGGTTGTTTGTTGGGCAATGGGGACAGCATAGTAGGAACGCTGGCGAGTTTGATTATTAAAATAATTAACGCTTTGAAGAGCTTCTGGATCATAAAATTGTTTGATCGGCTCAATGATACTAGAAACATCAGCTAATTTTCCTTCCCATGCTAGTCGGGGCAGAAGCACTAAATCAAGATTATAACTATAAATAATATCCGGTGGATTACCGGCCTTGATGGCATTTTCCAGCTGTTGCACTAAATCTTTTTCACTAAAAAAAATTATCTGAACATTAGCTTGACTTTCAGCCTGCCAGGCATCAATGGAAGATTGAATCGCTTCCGTTTCTTCTGGGTAATAACCTTCACTCCACCATATGTTTAACACATTGTCATCAGCAGGTGTTAAAATTTGGTTAACCTGACCTGAATTACAGCTAAATAAGAAGAAAGAACCAAAGGTTACCAGACAAATAGTAATGGGAAAAGATAAAAATCTTGGTAAAGTTTTATGCAAAATGTTGATTCCATTCAGTGATTAATGGCGAGTTTCGTGTAACCAAATTTACCAAGTGGTAAAGCCCCATAGCCAGAAAGGCAGGGTGAAAAATAACATCAAAGAGCTTAGCCCCAAGCACGTCACCACCAAATCTCGGTCTAGATCGTAGGCCTCTGCTAATATCAGGCTAGCAAAAGCAGAAGGCATGGATGATTGTAGTACCAAGACTAGGCGAGGCGGGCCACTCAATCCAGCAGTGGTTAGGGCCATGGCGATAACTAGGGGAACTAAAAGCATTTTAATCGAGACAGCGCTGAAAGCAATCTTAATGTTGCCCCATGAGTCGAGTTGTTGTAGCCGCATGCCCATCAATATTAGGGAAAGCATGATTATCGACCAAGCAAACCACCCTAAAGAAATATCTAACCAGGGAGGAAAGACTATAGGACGCAAAATCAAACCAATGATAAAAGCAATTAAAGTAGGATTTTTAACTAAGATAACTAAGTTGTTTTTTAGCCATTGAAAAATTTTTAATATAGACGACTTAATATGGTCAGTAATAGTCTTTTGATTAATAGGAAATACTGGTGAATCGAGACCAAAGCTGATTATTTTGTTGGGATTAGTAAGTAAACTACGACTGGCTAAAATTGAGCCTAAGCCATAGGCGGCTAAAAAAGTTCCTAAAAGATCATACAAAATTGCCCAACCAAAATAGTCTGGCCCCAGTTGGGGAAGCAATAGAATAATTGGAAAGCCGATGTAACTAGTATTGCCCACTGTACTAACTAAAGTAAAACTAGTTTGGAAAGCAAGGGATGGTTTGGGAAAAAGGGTTTGGACCCAGAGCCAGCTTAGAAAAATCCCCAGTACAACCGCGCCCCAAGCTACGATGGGGGAGAGCCAAATTCCTCCGGATAAATTCGCTTTATGAACAAAGTTAATTACCCCTAGGGGAACTCCAAACCAAAAGAGAAACTTACCCAAGTAATTGGGAACTACTAGGGACAGATGCTTGTTTTTTGAAAAGTTTCCCTGCAGTTTTTCAAGGGAAAAACTCAATAAAACACCAGTTAAAATTGCCACACTAATAGGCAAATACAGTCGAAAAATAATAATCAAGAATGAATTCATTGGTCAATCATGATTAATGGTAAACAATTAACGGCTCTTGTAGAAAAGCAATACGTAGGTCTTGAGATTCGTGATTGTAATATTGCCCGTAATTTATCGCTAATTCTAAACATTGTTGGGGTGAATAAACAGTCAAATTAATGCCCCGAATTCCTAGTAAATTTAGATGAATTTTTTGTTTATCTAATATTTTCCTTAATGCTGGAGGAAGATAGTTGTTCAAATCGGGATCTAGTTTAGCCAAATAATCTAGTACGGTTTGATTGTCCGTGGCTAGCAAAAAAGTTTCAAATTTATGCAGTAATTTTAAACAACGTAAAACTCTTTGCCCACCTTCTCCCAAACCTTCAGATAATTGATAATATTGCTGGAGTTGATCTATTTTAGTAATCACTGCTCCTAAATTTTCGTGGGTGAGATAAATATCAAGTAATTCTTGAATAGATTTTGCCTCTTCACTGTATTCATTGGCATAATTGGCTAAGGTTGCTTGCAGAAATTCCCTAGTATTAATTTGGTGTTTAGATGAGTTAGGCAACTCTTGGATAATCAACACTACATTTCTGATCATTACAAGAAAATCATCAAATTCACTAATGAGTTGTAAATGGTGATACCAAGCAGTTAAAACTTGTCGACGGTAAGTTTTGATAATACCAATTACATCATCGAAATTTTCACACATTTGTAACTGACTACTAAATAATTTTATTTTGCTGTGCACTATTTTTTGCAAGACATCTAATTGCTTTTTAGTCCCTTGGTTACCAATACCACCATGGTTTTGTTGTTCCAGACAAGGGTTAAATAGGAGGGCAACTCTTTGACGAGGAGTATCGGCTAGCAGACAATTTTCTTGACTATCCCACTCGCATACGTATTGTAAAGCTCTAGCGCCAGCTAAAATATCAGTGCCTTTTTTGATATCTGTATCCACCACTAGAATATGAATTTTTTCTGGTAAATGAACAGTGCGACTTTCTTTGGCGATCGCCGTCAGAGCTTGTCGGTCTTGATCCTTTTGGCCGAACCAAAAACCATTAACATGCTGATTTTCCAAGGAAACAACGGAAAAGCCGAGGGGATAGGTGCGAGCAAGGCAAGGAGTACGAGTTAATAGAGATTGATTAAAGCACTCTACTAAATAATCCAAGGTATGAACAAAGGCATTTTGTGTTAGGTCTAGACTGATTGGCGAACTTAGTAAAACTTTGGTGCTATGACTACGACGAATGGCCTGAATATTGGCCAAACCTACCACTAACATTTTATTCAAGCCGCCACTTCCGCCCCTTCTTTCGTAGGGATGTATCTCTGTGTCTCCTGCTACAATAGTAAGGTGATGTTGCCACAATTCCCCAGGCAAAGAAAGAAAATATTCTTGAGACGGATTGAAATTATCGGATAGTTTTGTTGTTTTTATTTGAGGTTTTTGATTTAACTCATTGGTTTGATTAGGAAAATCAAATTGGTTTTTTATCAATAAATTTTCATCTAAATCAGATAAATTAACCGTATTTAAATCGGCGATCACTTCTTGTAACTGGGCAGTGTTTCTATTCAAATTTGCAAAACTGTAATTGGAAACTTCATCAATTTTTAATCGATCTTGCACCTTAATTTTTACTTGGGGTTCCAGGGGGGCAATTGTGGTCTGTTGACGAATAGTAATTCCCAGATTAATCAATTTTTGATAACGCTCCCCCCCCAAATATTCACTCACACTTTTATGTGTCATAGGGGGATGGGTACCTAAACCAAAAAGGATGCTGAATTGTAAATGCTTATAGGTTTCCTGGAAGTAAAAAATAGCGTCTAACAGTAGGCGAACCGCAATGGCGGTGCGGGTGTGATCCGGAAAAACTAGTAATAACCTAGCTGGAATATCGCTATCTAGTATTCCCAATTTTTCTAGGGCTTTTTCTAGGTAATCAATGCAAGCTTTAAACACCTGATCATGACCAAAATGTTCATATAAATTCATTCTTGCAGTCAAATAATGACTGCCTTCAGGTAAACTTAAACAGAGCTCAGGAAAACTTTGCAACCTAATAGACTGCTGGCCGTGAAATTTAGATAATGGTTCTGGTTGGCGCGGG